>NZ_JBMQZD010000003.1:0-278626 GCF_057353965.1 Oxalicibacterium sp. | reverse complement strand
GCTCTGCTCAGCCCGGGCCGGCTACTACGCTCCAAGATTTCCTCCCTCAAAACGACTCGCACGGCAGCCTCGCTCTCAAGGGGCGAGCGCATCTGACTCGCACAGCCGCTTCACTTCCCTGGGCCTTCTGAATGAGGATGACTCGATTCAAGACAAGTCGAACAAAGCATTTGTGTGTTAATGACCTCAAATTCTTGAATCAGATGATGCATCCGATGCAGTAACGTCGAGACATGCTTCATTTTGTGAATTGGCCTAGCCTTCTGATCTGTGTAAGCGTCCATTTGAAAATATGTGAATCGTTGCATTGTCACGGAACATAAGCCGAATGTTCTCGCTCTTGGTAACATGCAAAATCAATCATGAAAGCAACACGGCTTGTAAGCCTAGCCTGGATACGGGAGTGTGAATGAACGAAGTCGTCATCGTCGCAGCCGGACGGACTGCGGTGGGAAAATTCGGTGGCAGCTTGTCAAAAATTCCTGCGACGGAATTAGGCGCTCATGTCATTCGACATTTGTTGATTCAAGCAGGTATTAACGGCGGGATCGTTGATGAAGTGATCATGGGGCAGGTGCTGACGGCGGGTTGCGGACAAAATCCCGCACGCCAGGCATCCATGCAGGCGGGCCTGCCGGACACAGTGCCGGCATTCACGGTCAACAAGGTATGTGGCAGTGGATTGAAAGCCGTGCAGTTGGCTGCGCAGGCGATACGATGCGGCGATGCGCAGATCGTCATCGCCGGCGGACAGGAAAACATGAGCCTGGCACCACTAGTGCAACATCGTTCTCATGCAGGACTATCTTCCGATAAAGCAAAACCAGTCGAAACGATGCTCGTCGATGGTTTGCAGGATGCGTACGATCATTGCCACATGGGCGTGACGGCTGAGAATATTGCGCACAAGTTCGGGATTGCGCGTGTCGAGCAGGACGCCTTTGCGTTGGCGTCGCAGCAGAAAGCGGAAGCTGCGCAGCAAACCGGGCGTTTTCAGGGCGAAATCATCCCGCTGGAAACGGCCCCCAATACGATTGTCGATACCGATGAGCATCCGCGTCATGGTATGACGCCGGAATTACTGGCATCGCTGCGTGCGGCATTCATCGAGGGTGGCACCGTAACTGCCGGAAACGCATCGGGCATCAACGACGGCGCCGCAGCTGTATTGCTAATGGCTGAGGAAAAGGCGCGAGCGCTCGGTCTCGAGCCATTGGTGCGCATCAAGGCATGTTCATCGGCTGGCGTGGACCCGGCGATCATGGGAATGGGGCCTGTACCTGCTGCGCGACAGTGCCTGAAGAAAGCCGGCTGGACGCATCAGGATCTCGACCTCATGGAAATTAACGAAGCATTCGCCGCGCAGGCGATCGCCATCAATCGAGAAATGGGTTGGGACGTCGATCGCATCAACGTGAACGGCGGTGCAATTGCGCTCGGTCACCCGATCGGTGCTTCCGGTTGCCGCATTCTGGTGACATTGATTCATGAAATGATGCGCTGCGATGCGAAGCGCGGGTTGGCAAGCCTTTGCATAGGCGGAGGTATGGGCATCGCGATGGCAATTGAACGGTGAATGAGCGGTGAATGAATGAGCGATGTGTCGAATCGTCTGCAATCGCCTTGCCTGATGTTGCTGTGCGACGGCGATGCAGATATCGGCCGGACAATCTGCAGCACGTTTCTGGCTTTGCGTCATCGCGTCATTTTGGCAGGAACGCAAATCGAAAATGCCGGCTGGGTACCCGTTATCCTGAAAAAACATGAAGACGTGCAGATATTGCCGTCGCTAGATCAAGTTGCGGATGTAGCAGGATATGCGAAAGACATAATGGACGCCCAGACTGTCAACGTATTCGTGCATGTCGCAGCTGATGTTGTTTCCAGGACCAGTGCGGTTTTAATCGAGGCGGTTGCGCATGGCATGGCGGCAGATCATTGCGGACGCATCATTCATATCTCTGCAGGCAGGAATGGCGCGGCTGTTTCATCCGACCGGGCGGTTGCCATCGATGCGGACGCCTTCATCGGGGCGCTGGCAGGGGAAATGGCGCATCGTTCAGTGACGGTCAATACGATCACACTAGGATGCATAGAAACGGCGATAACATCGCCGCAAATGAATGCAATCGATAGCCGAAACGATAGTCTAAACGTCTGCCGGGCCGATTCAGGAAAACTGAAAGAGATTGCGGGACTGACAGCCTATCTGGCTTCCGACGAGGCTGCTGGCATTCACGGTGCCAACATCGCCATCAATATGGGGCGTTATCTATACTGAAATGCCTGACCGCCATCAGGCAGCCTGATCGACAACAGATTGCAGACGTTCGACCAGCGTTTCCGTGCGTACGAAGCCAGACGTGATCAGGTGCAATCCGCCAGCATGCTCGAATACCAGCGTCGGGAAGCCGTGAATGCCCCAACGTTGTGTCTGCGTGAAATCTGCTTGCGTACCGGTCTTGGCGGCTTCCGAATCCCAGGTGGTCAGGAACAGATTCTCGTCGCATGCGACGCCGCCTTTGCGCAGCACGTCCGTAGCGATTTCGGCAAGCACATTTGCTTGTGTGACGTCGCGTCCTTCTGCGTAAAAGCATCGCTGAATGGCATGAAAAACATCGAGCGCAAGTTGCGGCGCCAGCAGGCCGGTGGCGACGATAGCCCGGCATGCCGGCTCCGTGTCGTAAATGAATCCGGGACGTGACAGTGCGCCATCGGAGAACGGCAGGCCGCTGGTTTCTTCCACTTTTTTCCAGTGCGACAGCAGCGTCGTTTTCAGCTGCTCGTCCATTACTTCAGTGTTGTAGGCGCGCAAGCCGCCGACGATCAGTTCGAGCTCCATGTCCGGCAGGCCGGCCAGCAAGGTATTCAGCTCCGAGCCGAAGCCGTAGCACCAGGAACACATGGGGTCGGCGATATAGATCAGTCTGGACATGGTAAATCCTCTGTCGTGGAAATCAATGCAGCGAGCATACGCGTATTCGGTGCGCTGACAAGCTTGTTGCGCACTTTTTGACCTTGTTGGGCGTGCTTCCCGGCCGCAACCGTGGCCATCGTTTGCTGACGCAGCTTGCGCACGGCCTGCGCGAAAGTATCTTCACTAAATCCGGCTTTCAACTTGCCCCATAGCTGATGCAGCAGATCGGCATCGGCCAGCGCACGATGGCGGGCCTGTGGAACAAGCGTGTGGCGTGTGATTAGCCTATCGAGACTGTGTTTCTGCTCCTGCGGGAACAGCTGGCGCGACAGACGAACCGTGCAAAGGATATCGGGGTGGAATGCATGGCCTGTGCGCGCAAACGCATGGCGCAGGAACCCGTAATCGAAACGGGCGTTGTGCGCGATGAACAAACCGCCTTCCAGGCGTTGCTGCAATTCCGGCATCAATGTCTCGAACGATGGTGCATCCGCGACCATCTCGTCCTGGATGCCGGTCAACTGCTGGATGAATGCAGGAATGGGCATGCCTGGATTGACGAAGCTGGACCAGTGCTCGACACGGCCATCACTCTCGACGGATACGATACCGATCTCCGTGATGCGATCTTCCTCCTGGCGTGCGCCGGTCGTTTCCAGATCGACGAACAGCAGTTTTTCCGTTGTCGTCATACAGTCATCTTTTCCAGTCTTGGCGACTGCCGTTTCCTGATTCGCCGACGGCGATTCGGTCGTACATTTGCCATCTGTGCATGGCGGTGAGAAGATGTATGTCGCCGGTGCGGGTAGGCGGGTTATCCATTGCCAACGGCGATGCGTACATCGCCTAGCGTGACGACCTGGCCGGCGCGGATCTTGCAGGTCTTGCGCAATTCAGTCTTGCCATCCACCTTCACGCCGCCGGCGGCGACAATCATTTTTCCGGCACCGCCGCTATCGCATAGTCCGGCCAGCTTCAGCAACTGGTTCAGTTCGACGTAGTCGCCGCTCAGTTCGAAATCGATGTGTTGCATCGCATGTCCCTCGGTCAGGTTTCGGCCAAGGCCTGCTCGGCCGTATCCAGCCAGACGTCCAGCGTCGCCAGCAGATCGATCTGACTGAACGAGCAGCTTTCCTCACTGAACAGGCTGCCGGCTTCGAGTCGGCCCAGCAGATCTTCCATGACCGTGGAAAAGCGTTCGGGCAGTGCAGACAATAGCGCTGTCTGAGCACGCCAGGTCTGGCAAAAGTCGGCGACGGACATCTTGCCTTGCCGGATGGCATGCTGCGCGTCGCGCAGTTGCCGCAATGTGGATTCGTGTTGCATCAATGATCCTGTGACGGAATGAAAAGAAAATCGTGTATGCGTTCAGACGCCAAAGTACGTCAGAGGCGGGCGGGTGCGATCGATTCTGCGTAATCGTACAACGCGCCGAGAATTTCCTCGCCGCGCTCGTCGGCCGTTTCCGATAACTGGTCGACCTGTTCGAACAGCATGTCTACCGTGCGTGCACCGCCCATGCCATCGAACAATCTTGCGGCGCGATGCGCTTCCCATTGCTGCAGTTCTTCCGGCGACAGCGTTTGCGGAAAATTGCGCGCGCGATAGCGCCACAGCAATTCTTCCAGACGTGCATCGGCAAACGATGGACGGGCTTGCGCCAATGTTTCGGGCGGCAGGCCACGCAGTTCCTGCAGCAGCCGTCGATCGCCGTTGCCAACGAAGCCGCCGTACAGGTCTTCGTCGATGTCGGGCGTCGCTTCCTGCGCACGATTGAACACCTGCTTCCAGATTGCGCTCATGTCCGGTGTGGCGGCGGCAATGTCGGCGTGCCGCAGCACGGTTTCCATGTCGATGCCCCAGCGTGCGCACATGTCGGACGACAGCGTCTTCAGATTGTTGATGATGACAGGCGAGCGGTTCAGATGGATGGTCTTGATCGGCAGGCGCTCCACGTCTTCCGGCAGCGCGTCGGCCTTGCTGAACATGCGCAGGCGGATTGCTTCCGCGTCCAGCGATGCCAATGCCGACGGATTGGACGCGAGATCCCAGACGATGACTTCGTTGCGGTTGGTCGGATGCTCGGCCAGCGGCCATACGACGCCGATGCAGCCACGCTCGGCAGGATACATGCCGGTCACGTGCAGCAAGGGACGGCGCAACGGCAGGCCGATCTCGGCAGCCACACGATCCTTGCGATGCAGACCGAGGCAGAAATCGAACAGCTTGGGCTGGCGATCGCGAATCAGCTTCGCCAGCGCGATCGTCGCGCGTACGTCGGACAGCGCATCGTGCGCCGCTTCGTGGCCGATGCCGTTTGCGGCCGTCAAGTCTTCGAGGCGGAAGCTCGGTCGTCCATCCGGATGTCTCGGCCACTCGATGCCTTCCGGCCGCAATGCGTAGGCGGTGCGCACGACGTCGAGGATATCCCAGCGGCCGCAGCCGTTCTGCCATTCGCGCGCATACGGATCGATCAGGTTGCGCCAGAACAGGAAGCGCGTGACTTCGTCGTCGAAGCGGATCGTGTTGTAGCCGACGCCGATGGTGCCGGGTTCCGCCAGCAGGCGTTCGATCTCGGCGGCGAACTGGTATTCGGGAATACCGCGCTCAAGACAGAGTTGCGGCGTGATGCCGGTGATCAGGCAGGATTGCGGATCGGGCAGGTAGTCGTCGGCGAGGCGGCAGTACAGCATCACCGGTTCGCCGATTTCGTTCAGGTTTTCATCGGTACGAATCGCGGCGAACTGTGCCGGGCGGTCGCGTCGTGGCTGTACGCCGAAGGTTTCGTAGTCGTGCCAGAGAAAGGTATGCGCCATCGGTTGGATTGAATGAAAAGTAGAGTCAGCAGGCGATACGGTTGCGGCCGCCTTGTTTTGCACGATACAGCGCGGCGTCGGCTGCGGCGGTCAGCATGTCGGCATCCTGGTTTGGAGCCAGTGCAGCCACGCCGAAGGAGGCGGTGACATGCGGTAGCGGACAGCGCATGTCGTCGAAGACGATCGCTTCGCGCAGGCGTTCGCACAGGCGCTGCGCTACCATGCAGGCCCCGGCTTCGTTGCTGCCGGGCAGGATTACGCTTAATTCTTCGCCGCCGTAGCGTACCGCAAAATCGCTGGGGCGCAAGGCGCCGTGCAGTACATTGGCCGCCACGCGCAATGCCTGATCGCCAGCTTGATGTCCGTGGTCGTCGTTGAGTCGCTTGAAATGATCGAGATCGATCATGATCAGCGACAGCGGCTGTTGCGCCGCATGCGCCTCACTGATCAACGCAGGCAGGCGGGCATTGAACCAGGTGCGATTATGCAATCCGGTCAGTGCATCTGCCATCGATAGTCGTCGATAGAACTCGCCAACCTTCTCACGGCGGCGCAGCTGGACATTGGCGGCGCGCAGGCGGAAGGACAGTTGGCGAAGTAGATTGCGCGCCACGCCGTCAGTTTCGTCAATCAGGCGCCATAGCGTGTGCGAATCGATGACGAGCAGTGCAGTTTCTTCCAGCGCGGTCAGGATCGGCGTGCGCGCGGTATCGTCGAGTACGGCCAATTCGCCGATGCTTTCGCCGCGCAGGATTTTTTCGGTACGCGGCGGTTGCAGTCGATCGGTCGCTTCGACCAGCATGCCGAGTGCGCCGCGCAGCACGATATGCATGCAGGATTCGCCATTCGGGATTGGTACCGTCTGGCCGGCATGCAGATGCAGCACCGTGCAGGACGCAAGCAAGGTGCGAACGGCGGGATCGGTAACGTGCTCGAACAGGTGCAGGCCATCGAGACCGTAGCCGGATGCGGCGAAGGTGGTCGGTTCCAAGAAGGGCTTTCCAGGGGCTTTCTAATCGTTCGTCAGCAGGACGCGGTTGACTTCCTCGAACATCAGTTCGGTTTCATGGAAGACATGCTGATAGACGTCTTCGCTTAATCCAAGATCGTCCCATGCCGTCTGCGAAACGGGCGGCACCTGATCGTCTTCGATGCCTGACAGATCCAGTGCATGCACGATGGCATTGGCGATGTGCACGATGGATGCCAGCGAATGTACCTTCTGGCTTTCCGGGTGGTGGTGGCCTGCAATCGCATGGCGGATCGAATCGGAGAATTTCCAATGTTCGGCCAGTATTTCGCCGGCGATCGCGTGATCGATGCCGATTACGGCGCGTTCCGCATCCAGCCACGTGCAGTCGTGTGCCTGGCGATAGGCGGCCGCCGCTTCGTATTGCTGGCGGAAATGCGTGGCCAGCATCAATCGGCCGATATCGTGCAGCAGACCGGCGGTGAAGGCGTAATCCTGGTTCACATGCAGATGCCAGGCAAGGGCGCGTGCGCAGACGGCTGCCGCGATCGCATGGCGCCACAGCGCGACGAAATCGAAGCCGGTGCATTCGCCTGGCGGGAAATGGCTCTTCAATGCCGATGCCAGCGCGACCTGCCGCACCGAATCGACACCGATCATCGTGATCGCCTGCTGGATCGTCGTGACACGCGCCTGCAGTCCGTACATCGGGGAATTGGCGAAGCGCAGCGTCTTGGCCGATAGCGCCTGATCGAGTGAAACCTTGCGTGCGACGACGTTGATGTCGGCTTCTTCCGATTTCACGTTATTCAGCAGATCGTGGACGATGGCCGGCAACGCCGGCAGGTCGGCGACCTGGCGCGTCAGTTGTTCGAGCTGGATGCGGTGCGGTGCACTCGGGTCGACGGGCGTATTCATGATCTGCTCAATCGATAGGTGCTGATGTAGCGGCGCAGCGTGCTGTTGGCAGGCGTGTCGTCGAGATGGCGGAACAGCCGTTCGATGCGCATGCGGTAATGGGCGTGGCGTTCGGCTTCCTGCTCCGGCGTCAGTTCGCCGGCGACCACGCGCAGCGATGCGATGCCGTGCCGTTCCAGCGATGCGATCATTTGCTCGGTCAGGATGCTGCCCTGCGGCAGCAGCACATGGCCTTGCCCGTCCAGCAGATCGTCGGACAACATCATGCCCGCTTCCACGTCCGCCAGTGCCAGTTGCCTGTGAATGATGCTCACGTCTGCCTCGTCGAGATGATTTTGCGGTTAGCTTACCATCGGAATCCGCCATTTTCCCCGATAGCGGCCGGGAATGGAACTGTTGCCGGGTTTCAGGCGCAGCACCGGTCGCGCCCCTGTCTTTTCGCCTCATACAGCATGGCGTCGGCGCGTGCCAGCAATTGCGGCCAGGAGGCGCTGTCTTCCCGCAACGTGGCTAATCCCACGCTGATCGTCACAGGGTGCTGGCCGAGATAGCGATAGCTGCGTACGGCTTCGACCAGCCGGGTGCCGATATCGACCGCATCGTCGGCATTGGCACCTGGCAGCACGATCAGAAATTCCTCGCCGCCGTAGCGGCCTACCAGGTCGACGGCACGGCAGGTACGCTGCAGGATGGCAGCCACTTCGGCGATTACGGCATCGCCTGCCGCATGTCCAAATTCGTCGTTGAAATGCTTGAATAGATCGATGTCGATGAAGGCGAGCGACAGCGGACGCTCCAGCCGCTGTGACAGTTCCAGCTCGCGTTCGCCGGCAGTGAAGATCGCACGACGGTTCAGCAGTTTGCTCAATTCATCGTGCGTGGCGAGGTGGCGATTGGTTTCGATCAGGCGCTCGAAATACAGCAGCGGCAGGCCGATCGAGAACAGCACCGTACCGATCATGGGTATCAGATAGATGACGGTGATTTCCAGCGGCGTACGTCGTATCGGTACGACGTCGTGCAGTTGCACGATGGCGATTGCCAGTTTCAGCAAATGGCTCGACAGCAGCAGCACGATCGCAGCCGGTACCAGTGCCTGCACGAAGGTGCGCGGCATGCCTTGCCCTTGCCATATCGCATGCAGCGAGAGCGCGAGCAGCATGATGAGCGTGCTGGAAAACAGCAGCGTGCGGTGCTGTACCGGCATGCGAAGCAGCAGCATGGCTGCCAGTAGAGCGATGAACAGCAGACAGATGATCCAGCCGGCCTGGCGTGGTGGACGGCCGTAGAAGGCGAGAATTCCCTCCCATTGATATGCCATGCCGAGCATGATGAGGGAACCGCCGAGCAGCAACAGGAACGGGTGAGACAGACGGCCGCTCACGATGGCGACCAGTACACCGAGGGCGATGCAACTGGCAGAGAGCGCCCAGTCCCGCGTGCATTGTTCGTCCGGCGCGGCAAAATGAAAGCCGATCATGACCAATGCAACGCAGCATTGCACGAGAATCAGCGCGGTACCGGCGGTAAGAGAATCCATGCTATCCATCCGAGGAAAAGACAGCAAATGCAGCATCTGCTGCAGTGCATTCCTGCTTTCATTCTAGTCTCAAATGGTTGACTGATTGCAACTAAATGACACGGAAAATACCTGCTGTTGTATGTGCGGTCTCCGATTGTCCACACAGGATTCCCGCGTTAGCATGCGGCCATTACCATTCTTGCAAGAGAGGTTCGCCATGAAGAAGCTTGCCGTATTCGTCTGTGCGCTGGCACTGGCAGCACCGGTCTTCGCTGCCGGGAACATGCGCCCGGGTTTGTGGGAAGTCACCAGCCAGTCGCCGCTGACCAAGAGCCTGCCGAAAATCTCGCCCGAACAGATCGAACAGCTGAAACAGATGGGACTCGACGTGTCGCAATTGCAGAATGGCGCAGTGGTCAGCCGGGTCTGTATCACCAAGGAGATGGCCGAGCGTGAGGAACTGCCGCCGTTCAACGAGAAGGAAGCCGGTTGCAGGATCACGCGGCAATCGCATCACGAAGGAACCTATCTGGTGGATATGCAATGCGACAACGCGCAAATGCAGGGCACGGGAAAATCGAAAACGGTATTCGCCAATAGCGAGAGCTTTAGTTCGACTGCCGATTTCAACGGCACTGTGCAAGGCATTCCTGTCAACGATCGTGTCGATACCAGCGGCAAATGGGTGGCCGACGATTGCGGCAGCGTCAAACCGTTCCAGGGAACGATGCCCGGCAAGTGAACCTCATCGCGAAGAAAGGAAAAGGCATGCGGTGCGATACGGGAAGAAGCGCGATAAGCGTGATGCGCAGCTTATGCGGTGTGCTGATGCTGATAGGTGGCTGGCAGGCGGCGCATGCCCAGGTCGCCAGCTTCGATTGTGCGAAGGCGGCGACGCCGACCGAAAAGGCGATCTGCGCAACACCGTCGCTGGGAGCGAAGGACGTGCGCATGGCGAGCTATTACGAGATGCTGCAGGATATCCGGCCTGCCGTCAGCGGCATGGCGTTTCGCGAATTTCGCGGTTACCAGCGACGGCAGCAGGCAGTCTGGCTGAAGACGGTGCGCGATGCCTGCGGCGATCGTGTCGATTGCCTTGAACGCGCGTACGACGATCGTCTGCTGGCGTTGAAGGATGTCATGGCGAAGAATCTCGGATTGACCTACGGCCGCATGTGCGACGGCGATTGAGCGTTTGTGCTTCGCCTTCAGCCTTATTCTTCCGGCCGCGCATACGCATACTTGCGCAGTTCTTCCAGCGGCACGACATCCAGCATTTTCTGATTGGTGCTTTCAAGCACGACAGCCGGCGCCACGCCGGCGCGCCAGGCTTCGACCCAGCGGCTGGCGCACAGGCACCATTGATCGCCGGGTTGCAAACCCGGAAAGCCCCATTCGAGACGCGGTGTCGACAGATCGTTGCCGCAGGAAATGCTGAAGGCGAGAAAGGTGGCTGTCACCACCACGCAGACCGTATGTTCTCCCTTGTCTTCATCGCAGGTGCGGCAGCAGCCGTCGCGGAAGAAGCCGGCCATCGGCTCGAACGAGCAGGGCACCAGCGGTTCGCCGAATACGTTTCTTGCGGCGGGTAAACTTGGCATTCGTTGCATCCGTTGCTTCATTGATTACGGGTTTCTCGAACCGTCGACTTTACCATGCGACGTTCAGTGCCGTTGCTCCAGGCCGAGCGCCATGTCTTCCAGTTCGATGTCGATGGCCCTGGTGCTGATGACGATTTCGTACAGCGACAGCAGCAGCGAGAGGACGAGCATCAGCAGGCTGCAACCGAACACGATCTCGGCGATCCCGATCTGCTGCAGATAGATCAGGAACATCGACAGCGCGCACAGGATGAAGCCGCCGACCGCCATCATCTGCATGCGGCGGATCAGATGAATGCGCACGCGCAGGTTGTCGATCTGGCGCGTGACCAACTCCTTGTCGCCGGACTGATACTTCGCGTGCAACTGGCGGATCACCTGCGCGGTCGACAGGAAACGGTTTGTATAGGCGGCCAGCAGCAACGAAATGGCAGGGAAAAGCAGGGCAGGCGTTGTCAGGTTCATGATTGCAAGCGTGGAAGATTTCGCCATGGAAGGCATGGCAGGCACGATGCAAGAATTGCGCCACTGCGGCGGCTGCCCGACGAGGAAACCTGGAGAGCGTGATGAAGAATCCCTATTCGGCGATGGCAGCCGGCATGGCAATCGGTATCGGCATCGGTTCGATCATCGGCGGCGCGCTGGACAACGCGCCATTCGGTATCAGCATCGGCATTGCCGTCGGTGCGGCCGCCGGCTATGTCTATGCCGTTCGCAAGGACAAGTGAATCTGTTTTACCGGGTCTGCTACGCAGGCGATCTTTCCATCCGGTGGCGTGCAAGCTGTGTGCTCGGAGCGCCGGCCAGCATGCTGTTGTCCTTCACCAGAAATTCGTAAGCGGCACGACAACGCCGGTGAAGAAGCTCCAGTCCTGCGATGCGCTGTTCAATCCTTTCGCCACGCCGAAGTCGATTGCAAGACGTGGCGTCGGACTGTAGGTCAGCGCGGCCAGTGCCAGCGCGGTGTTGCGGGTGCCGCTCTGGTGCGTGCCGGAGACTTCGCCGGTTGCCGTCCATTTTTTCGCGAATTGCGTCGAGAACGACGAGGCCCAGCCCCATTGCGTGCGGCCGGTGCCTGGATCGATCGCGCCCAGCCGCGTCGCATTCAGGTTCAGATCCATGTGCAGTTCGCCGACATCCTTGCTGTAGATGCCGTTCAGCGTCCAATCCGATTTGCCGCTGCCTATCGTGTCCTTTGCCGTCGGCGCCTTGGCCGTCAGCTCGACGCCGTAACCGGTCGTATCGTCGACGAAGAAGGCACGCTTCAGCGTCACCGTCGTATCGCCGAAACCGTCGTGCCGGCCATCGTCGTCACGTGCGGAGACATAGGCATCGCCGCCCAGCAGTACGCCCCATTCTTCCGAGAAAGCCAGTTTGAACAGATAGGGCAGACTGCCGCGGCGATCGCCATCGTCCTTCTCCGACAAGCCGCCGATTTCGAATTCCAGCTGGCCCGGCGCAGGCAGCTGCGCCGGCGACGCAACGGATGGGCGATATGGCGTGACGGGCGGGCCGTCATCGGCGCAGGCGGGCAAAGTAAGGAAAAGTGTGGCAGCAGCGAATGTCAGACGGGAAGCGGACATGGCTTGGCAACGGAAGTGGAATGCCCCGAGTGTAGCGGCGCGCGGCCGGACGGGCAACGTCCGGCCGGCGGATGCCGTGTCAGTTGCCTATTCGGTTGGTCGCTCGGTTGCGTGATGGGCGCGCGACCAATTGTGCGATTAGCTGCCGGTCGCCCCGCGCATCGGCATCACCGGCAGCGCATCGTTGCCGTCGTCGCCGAAGCGCAGCACCGTATGCGGATATGGCAGCGCGATGCCGGCTGCGTCGAAATGCTTCTTGACGAGGCGGTTGAACGCGCGCTGTACCGGCCATTGCATGCCGGGCAGCGTCTTGATCAGCACGCGGATGTTATAGCCGCGTTCGTGCAGCGAGGTCACGCCCGGGATTTCGATGTCGGCCATCACGGCTTTCTCCATCTCGGCGTCCTGCATCAACTCGGCAAAGGCGTTGCGCAACTGCGTCATCGCCTCGTCCACGTTCTCGCGATACGGCACCGCATATTCGCCGTAGTGGTAGGAGAAGTCGCGCGTATGGTTGGAGACCTTGTCCACCGACGAGAACGGGATCATGTGGAAGCCGCCGTCCAGTGTGCGGATGCCGACCGAACGGATCGTGATCTTCTCGACCGTGCCGAAGATGCCGGCAACCTCGACCACATCGTTCTGGTTCATGCCGTTTTCCAGCTGGATGAAGACGCCGGTGATGACGTCCTGCACCAGTTTCTGCGCACCGAAACCGATCGCCAGACCTGCCACGCCGGCACCGGCAATCAGCGGCGCGATGTCGATACCGATCTGCGACAGGACGACCAGGATCGTCAGCGTGACGATGGCAATCAGCGCCGCGTTGCGGAACAGCGCCAGCAGCGTCTTTTCCCGCTCGCTGGGCTGGCCCTGGCCGGGCGCGGGGCTGAGGCGATGCTCGATGATGCTGGCCACCGTCGTCCACACCACGGTGGCGATCAGCAGGATGATGGCGACATGAACCACTGCCAGGATCACGGCGCGGCCATTGCCGGAAGCGATCCAGTTCGCCAGGTTGAACGCATGCCAGGCGTCGAGCACAACCAGTGCCACGACCAGCATCGTCAGCACATGAAAGCCTTTCAGCGCCGGCGGCACGTAGGCGTTGATGCGCGCCTCCAGCAGTGGCAGTCGTTCGCGCAGCCGTTGCGACAGCATGATGCGGCGCGACAGCGCGGCGGTGACGATGGCCGAAGCCAGCAGGCCGATGCCGATGGCGGCCAGCGTCTGCAGCGTCGCTTCCGCCATGAACGGCAGCGCATCGTTTGGTGCGATCTGGCTGACTACCAGCAGCGCTGTGAAATAGGCGATGGCCGGCACATGCCAGATGCGCGCCAGCATGCGCGTCAGCGTCGAGAAAAAGGCGGCCGACAGACCGTCGGCATAGCGTTCCATTCGTTCGCGCACGGTATGGCGGTTGCGCCAGATCACGCGCACCGCGTACAGATAGACGCCGAGGATGATCAGCACGCCGAGTATGTGGCCGATGGTCGGCGACAGCACCGATTTTGCCAGCGGCACACCGACCAGAATGCCGTAGCCGGTCAGGCCGACCAGTCGCTCCAGCCAGTGACCCCAGAAGACGGCGATGTCGTCGTCCATCTCGAACAGGCGCAGCCGCTGGTAACGCGGCGCGAACACGCCGCGCACCAGCGCCTTGGCGATTTCGACGGCGACGAAGGTGTTGACGAACAGCGAGGCCAGCGTATCGATGTGCTCCTTGTCGCCGACGGCGAACAGGGCCGTTGCATAGCCGGCTGCGCCTGCCAGCAGGATTGCGCCGACATCCGCCACCATCGCGGCAACGATGGCGATCGTCTTGCGGTACAGGCCGGATTGCGCGAGGCGGCCTGTGCCCGGTCCGTTACCTGATCCGTTGCCCGGTTCGCCGCTTGGCTCGTTGCTCGTCGCGGTGATCCAGTCGTTGCTGCGCGCAAAGAAGCGGCTGGCCAACCGCCGGAATACAAAGAAGGCAATCATCGTCGCAACGACCACGATGACGAAGTTCAGCAGCGCAGTGCGCCATTTGCTGCGGTTCAGCACGGCCGTATCGTCATCCTCGCCGAGCGAACGGAAGACGGTCGCCGCTTCCGACAGATCGGCGCCAAGGCCGGTGATGAAGTGTTCGATGCCGTTGGCGATGCCGCGCGAGAACAGGAAAGGTTCGTCATCGATGGCGGAAGTTTTTTCCTGCGCGGGTTTGTCGTCGGTTTTTGCCTGCGGTGCTTGCGCAGGCGCAGCCAGCGTGCGTAGTTCTTCAATCAACCGCTTGCGGGTCGCCTCGTTTTCCAGCAGGTCTGCCAGTGCGGCGTAAGAGGCGGGCGAAGAGCCCGACGCTGCGACTGGTGCGGTAGTAGCAGAAGCGGTCGAGTCTTTTTCTGCGGCAGGTGCAGTCTGTGCCGATGCGGCAAAGGCACCGGAAGCCAGCGCGAACAGCAGGAGCAAGGTGGCGCAGCGCAGCAGAAAGTACGGGGAAAGAAGGCGATTGATGCAGGACCTGAGCAGGGCGTGTGCCGGGAAAGCGGTGCGATCCATGGATGGAGCGGACGTGTTGGGGTGCGCAAGGTCGATAATTTGCATCGATAAAACTCCGTAATTTCTGCGTTAAATGCTGGCTTAAAGCCGTGATTTTAGGGCATCGTCTTTTAATTAGGAATTTTTGGCGCCCGTCTGAGCCGCGCGAGCGGTGCCGGCAAAGGACAAGAAAGGTCCGGAACAGACTTTGGAACAAGACCCAAAACAGCCGGGAAACGACCGCTGGGCGCGGATCGTCCGCTTCAGCTCAGCCGATAGTAGGCGTCCAGCAACGAGGTTTTGTAGATCGCGCCCAGCAATACGGGATCGTTGATGTTTTGCACGATCGGCAAGCGTTCTCCCTGGTGCGTCAGGAAGCGCTGCAAGGCTTCGCTGAGCGACATTTCCGGCGTGATGACCGGCAGGAAATCGCGGCGCAGATAGTCGGCGGCCGTCTTCTTCTGTTCCGCCGGATCGCCCGTCAGCACCGATGTCAGGTCCTGCAGCGCCACCTGGCCCTGCAAACGATTATGTTCGTCGACGATATAAACGTATTTGACCGAATGCCGGATGAAGGTCTGCGTCAGTTCTGCCAGCGTCGCGGTCAGCGGCAGCACGGTTTCCGCCGGGCGGATCAGTTCGCGCATTTGCGTACGGCGCAGGCGCAGTCTTTCCTGTTCCTCGCGGTTGCGGCGGATCGTGATCTCGTACATCGACGAACCATCGAGGCTGCGCGAAATGAAGTAGGCCATCACGCAGGACAGCATCAGCGGCAGCATCACCTGATAGCTGAGCGTCATCTCGAAGATCATCAGGATCGCCATCAGCGGTGCGCCGGTCGCACCGGCGAGGAAAGCGCCCATGCCGACGATCGCGTAGATGAATGGTGCCGATACCGCTTCCGGCCACAGTGCCTGCATCGCCTGGCCGAACAGCAAGCCGAGCGCTGCACCCATGAACAGGGTCGGTGTGAAGACACCGCCCACGGCGCCGGAACCGGTCGTCACTGCGGTGGCTGCCAGCTTGAAGACCAGCACCGACAGCACTGCCGTCCACAGCCACTGATCGTGCAGCAGCGAGTTGACGACGCTGTAGCCGTTGCCCCAGACTTGCGGCACCCAGACCGACAGGATGCCGACGATCAGGCCGCCGAGACCGAGACGCAGCGGCAGCGGCAGGCGGCTTTTCTGGAACAGCTTCCGTGTGCCGTCGAGGATGCGCAGGAATTGTGGCGCGGCGATGCCGGCCACCAGGCCCAGTCCGATGAACAGCAGCACTTCGACGCCAGCGATGTCATGGAAGGCCGGCATCTGGAAGGCTGACTGATAACCGGGGAATTCGCGCATCGTGATGTTCGCCACCACGGCTGCCACCAGTACCGGGCCGAAGCTGGACATCGCGATCGAGCCGAGCACGATTTCCGTGACGAAGAAGGCGCCGGCGATCGGCGCGTTGTAGGCGGAAGCCAGACCTGCCGCAGCACCGCACGCCACCAGCAGGCGCAGGCGCGACTGTTCGAAACGCACGCCGCGTCCGACGACCGACGCGCACATGGCGGCCAGTTGCACCATCGCGCCTTCGCGGCCGATCGAGCCGCCGGTGACGATGGATGAAAACGAGGACAGGCTGCGCAGCAGCGTCTGTCGCACCGACACATGGCCGTCGCCGACGGCCACCGCTTCCATGTAATCGGATTTCAGTCCCGCCGTGTAGCGGTTCGCCAGCACGAGGAAAGTGCCGGCGATCACGCCGCCGACGGTCGGCAGCAGCACGCGGATTTCCCACGGCAGCGTACGCGCCATTTCGACGAAGGAACCGCTGCGGCCGACCAGCAGATGCTGCATGGCTGCGAGGCCGTCGCGAAAGGCAATGGTCGACAAGGCACCCAGTACGCCGACGACAACGGCGTACACCAGCATCAGGTGTACCTCGGAAAAGCGGAACAGGCGTTGCAGGTAACGGGCGGCAGTCAGCAGGAAGCTCGGCATGGATGCGATCAGGCTGCGAGGGCGGGAGTCATGGTGGCCGTTAGCTTACAGGATGTACTGTGGCACCGGGCGTTTTTCGCCCTTCCGGCCGCTTTCGACTGTAAAGATCGGGCGATTCAGGGGATTGCTTGCCAGGTCGATCCTGATTTAAAATAGCGTCCTTCCGCGATTGACGGCGCTTCCCGGCGCAATGAAATGTCTGTCGCACCAGTCGGGGTGTAGCTTAGCCCGGTAGAGCGCTACGTTCGGGACGTAGAGGCCGGAGGTTCGAATCCTCTCACCCCGACCAAATATTCAATAAAACAGTGGCTTACAAGCGTCCGGTTTGTCTCGGAAGATGATCTGGTGGAAAATCAGTGGAAATTACTGATGCTTTACGTCAGCCGTGGATAGATTTCTACCCTATACAGTGTTCCAACATATTGGAACACGACATGGCATTCATTGAGAACCGCTCTCGCATCCAAGTCACGGTTAAGAATCGTGACGACCTCAGCAAACAATTCGCTTACAACGTAGAGAAGGCGATTTAGACCTATCTCCAGAAGCTGCGTGACTCTAGGGATTCAAGCCGCGTTTGGACAGCTTGGATGATCGCTATGTCGTCCGCACACGCGATATCAGTAGCAAGAACCAATTTCTGGTCGCTCATAGCAAAACCGAAGCGCTCGAAATCAAGCGTCGTGTTGAAAGTGAGTAGCGACAAAGGTTGTTTATTGACTACTCCGGCGGACAGAAAGTAAGTCTTGCAGACCTTCTGATTCGTTATCTACGCGAGAAAGCGCCGCGGCACAAAAGCTTCGAAGTCGAAGACTACAAGGTCAACGCGCTCCTGCCGGTAGGATTCTTCGCCAAGATTGATGTAATGCTATGACACGAGATATCTCAGACTATTAGGATATCTCGTGTATATGGTGACGTCTTAAGAAATCATTAACGTTGGAATTAAACTGGTGAACGATCTTCGGAGATTGCAAATTCAAGTAGGGCGATGATTTCATTCATTCTATGTTGCATAAGCGCGGATGCAAAGCTTAGGCAATTAAAAAATAGAATAACAAAGATGAACCAACCAACGGCCCATTGAAGATCGTGATGGTCATGTACGCTTATATATATAGTTACTAAACCTGCCAGTGCTGGAACAAATCCTATTTTTTGAATTGCGCCGGCTATAAGATTAGTCCGTAGCTCCATTGCTTGCTTCTCATTCTTGTAGTGTATGAGCACGTAGTTCAACACTTTCTTTTCATGCTGGCGCAACTGCAGAAAGTAGGAAAGATGAAGATCGGAAAAATAAGCCAGTGACTTAAGGTTATTTCCGTATGGTTCTTTCCTTATGTTCCTGATGCCCGGAACCATGCTGACAATCACCGTTAATTCAAGTGCTATACAAAGTAAAAAAACGATATTTCCAACCATGATGGTTGTAGTAAAAAGCGGCGTTGATCGATATGCAAAAGTTAGTATCGCCAAAATCACCGTAGTTACAAAGCCATAAATACTATGTTCCAGAATTTTCCCCGCTATTAAATCTAATTTCTTCTGGAATGCCGTCTCTTCTGTTTTGGGACGTTTTTCTCTAGTCGCTTTGGAGACGATATCCAATACGGTCTTTACGCCTTGTTCAAATTTTTGCATGTGTGAAGTATGGTAGTTAAGGATTATCGAGGGATGAAATTAAGGAGGAAAAGCTCTGCAGATATTTATAGAGTTGGAGATCATCTCTTGCTCGAAAAAATACGTCTTTTTAGACGTTCGTGCTGCTCAAGAATTGATGTTGCTAGTTATTAATGCTGCGATAAGGGATCCATCTATTCTGGTGGTGGATGTGCAGAAATAGACTTATTCCTATCGAAGAAAGCAATGAATCGTCAAAGTTGCGCTGTAACTGTGACTGAATTTTCATCTAACTTTGACGGTGAACACTTCATGACGTAAATGCCTGTTCTGATTGTCTTATGTCTTCGATTTTTAACAGCCTTTGCTGTACCTAACTTCATCTGCAGTACTCTCTATGGCATTGGCCATGCAGGCCGTCAATGCGAATCAGGGTTATTGGTATTCATGACGGCGATACCATGACCGTGCTGGTTGATCGCAAGCCAATGAAGAACCGAATCGCCAATATTGATGCCCCCGAACTCCGGCAAGCCTATGGTCGCCGCTCCACGGAATCACTGTCTTCAATTTGCTGGGGTAAAGATGCCAAGTACGAAAAGCAAAAAAGATCGTTATGGCCGCACTGTTGCTGTAGTCTGGTGCAATGGACGTTGAAGAAAATCTCTAGCAGAGGTCATCGCAGGAATGGCTTGGGTATATCAGCGTTATAACAAGTGGGAGTCTGCCAGTTCTGGAACAGGCTACCCGCCTGAAAAAGATAGACCTATGGCAGGATAAAGAGGTGATCATTCCTTGGACGATGGACGGTTAAGCTGTATTAAATTCAATAATCTCTACTGTACCTCGTCCGAGTTCTACCAATTTTTTTCCCTGCTCTTTCGTCACATAGTAGAAAACGTTTTCGTTACCGTTGGCCTTCAAATACCACTCTTTCGCCTCACCTTGTAACCACATAATCGTGTGAATCGTATTGGTGATGACATATGGATCCGCCCATGTGTCGACTACATGTGGCGTGAAATCCCGGTGACTTCCATTAGCTTCATACCGAAGTTGAGCGGTCAAATTTTCAAAATTGACGTGATCTTTCGTTATTTCGAATAAGCGATCATCCCCAGCGACTCTTTTGAATTGGTTTGCTATTGCAGTGTAATCGCCATCTCCATGTATTCCAGCCATATCGATCGTGCATGCGAAGGAACTGAATGGGCGGCCATATGGCTCCGCTTCAACCTCATTGCCAAGTATGTAGAGCAAAAGGTCAAACGGCCGCTCCTCAAAATCTTTTTCGCTGAATGAAATAAGTAAATCGTCTATAGTCAGTCCATCACTCAAAGTCAAACCTACATCGGCAAGCACCTGCAACTGCTCTCTAAGTTTCATATTTTTCTCCAGTTCACCTAAATTTTGTCTCAAGTTTAATAAAAGTTATATTCCCATAAATCAACGAGTATCACTCTTCACACAGTTGCGAAATAAACGTAAGTCATTGATTTTTAATGAGAGTCTTTAAACCAAAAGACTGTTTTAGGTGTAGAAAGCCCGTTCGGGACGTAGAGGCCGGAGGTTCGAATCCTCTCACCCCGACCAAATCTCAAAAAGCAAAGGCTCGTTCGAGTCTTGGTTTCCTGAAATCGCTAATGGCAATGGTTTGTCATGACAAGCGAACAGAGCATATTTCTTCCGCAGGTTGTTCGCATGTCGGCGCTCGTTGCCGGCTTCGGCTTGATTGAAATTCCAACAGATTGCCCAGGCCATGCCTGCATGATTCCGCAACTGTCTTCGTTCAAAGACATATCGCAGCATCGAGCGAAGATCGGGCTTCTAATAACTACCCGGTTCCTTGCTTGAATAGCATGGAATTCCTCCAAGGCAGTCCACTACTTCCAGTTCCTGCGGGGCGCGACAAAGAATCCGTTGCGAAAATAGGATTGCGCCGTGTTTAATCATGACAATATAATGAGAATTATTCTCATTATTGCCTGGCGCTGATTCTCCGAGGGGGCCACCATGTCTACTACCACTGATCTAGGTATCAATCAGCAGATTGGCGTGCTGTATTCCGATCATCATGGCTGGCTTGTCGGATGGCTGGGAAAGCGGCTGAATTGCCGCAATCTTGGCGCGGATCTGGCTCAGGACACTTTCGTGCGTATTCTTGGGACGGAAAAGCCCCTGGACTTGCGCGAGCCTCGTGCATATCTGACGACCATTGCCAAAGGACTGGTCAGCAATCATCTGCAAAGGAAAAAGCTTGAACAGGCTTATCTCGATGCGTTGATGGCGATCCCTGAAGACAGTCATCCTTCGCCGGAAGAGCGTATGGCCGTACTCGAAATCCTGGTCGAGATCGACCGTGTGCTGGATGGATTGCCGTCGAAGGTGCGCCAGACATTCTTGATGTCGCAACTTGATGGATTGACGTATGCGGAAATCGGCAGTCGGCTGAACCTGTCTCTCAGTACCATCAAGCGGCATATGGTGCTGGCGTTCCGTCACTGCCTTGCCGCGGCATGACATGAATACAGTCATGAACGCCCGCGCCGTGTCGCAGAACGATGCGATTCCGGAAGAAATCCTGGATGAAGCAGCTTATTGGTTGATGGAACTGCATAGCGGCGAACTCAAGGGAAATCGACATCAGGAATTGAAGGACTGGTGCGCACGCAGCGCGGATCACGAACGTGCCTGGCAACGCGCCACCTTGTTTTCGGAAAAAATGCATGGACTTCCGGTGGCGGGGGCAAAGGCATTGAAGCAACTTTCCGGTGCGGGCCGCCGCAAGGCAGTGAAAACAATCGCAGCATTGCTGGTCGCAGCACCTGCCGGCTGGCTGACATATCGCCAGATGGTCGAGGGCGCAGACGATCGATATCGAACGGCGGTAGGCGAGCAACGCAAGATAACCTTGGCTGACGGTAGCCAAATCGTATTGAACACGAATACGGAAATCGGTGTGGTGTTCAACGAGAGTCAGCGCTTGATCGAATTACGCCACGGGGAAATTCTGGTTACAACAGCAAAGGACAGTCTTCCCGTCTCACGTCCGTTTTCAGTGCGGCTTTCACAGGGAACGCTTCGGCCGCTAGGCACCGTCTTTACGGCACGGCAGGAAAAAGGCAAAAGCCATGTCGCCGTGATGGAAGGCGCGGTGGAAATCAATCCGGCAGATAACCAAGGCAGCCGCCAAGTCATACCGAGCAGTTGGCAATCGTCTTTCACGAACGAGGAAATCGATACCCCTGAAAAACTGGAAGCCGGTGCGAACAGTTGGGTAGACGGCATGTTGATTGTCCACAAGATGCCATTAGGGCGGTTTATCGCCGAGTTGAATCGCTACCGGTCAGGGGTTTTGCGATATGACGCGGAGGTTGCCAAACTGCCCATATCCGGCGCTTTCTCGATTCGCGATACCGACCAGACCTTGGAAGTCCTGGCCCAGACCATGCCGGTGCGTATCGATTACATGACGCGCTACTGGGTCACGGTGGTGCCGAAATAAAAAATACAAAAAAAGGTGAGCCATTTTTGAATTTCGTTGGGCAAACCAGATAGGAGGCAACAATATCTGATCAACGAAAGGCAGGAAATGGCATCACCAAGGCATAAAAAATCAGGAACATCCCCGTCATTTGCATTTTTCCGTCAGTCGGCACTCACCTTGGCGATGCGCTCGGCAATCTGCATCCTTCCTGTCGCATCAATTGGCGTTACCGCTCATGCGCAGGTGGCAGACAATGCGCAGAGCTATTCCATACCTGCAGGTCCACTAGGTCAGGTGCTCTCTGTCTTTGCAGCCAAGGCCGGGGTGCAGTTTTCGTTTGATGCAGGCCTAACCGAAGGGAAGTCGAGCAAAGGACTGCAGGGCAATTACACGGTATCGACCGGTTTCGACAGGCTGCTGCAAGGCAGTGGCTTGCGGGCGCAACATTTGCCCGGTGGCGGCTATACATTGCAGGCGATTCCTGTGACAAGCCAGCCCGTGGTCGCACCTGTATCTGCCGCGAAGATGCCCGAGGAACACGACCTTCCTGTTATCGACGTTGTGGCACAGCGTTCCGATAGCAACCTGATTCGGCCGACGCGTCAGGTCAATATCATCGAGCGAGAAGAACTGGAGGAGCTGCGCGAAGGCTCCAATAGCGTTGCCACGTTGTTGAGCAAAGTGGTGCCTGGCATGGCGGATTCGAGCCGAACCATCACCGATTACGGCCAAACGCTGCGAGGCCGCAGCATGCTGGTTCTGGTCGATGGTATTCCAATCAATACCAACCGCGATTCTTCCCGCAATCTGGCGACGATCAACCTCGGTAGCATCCAGCGCATCGAGGTTCTGCGTGGCAGCAGTGCGATTTACGGAAGCGGCGCCACGGGTGGAGTCGTTTCAATCACGACTCGTCCGGCCGGTGGTGAGCCGTATGCCGAGACAAGCGTTTCTCTCAATTCCTCATTGTCGAAATTGCGTGCCGACAGCATCGGTGCCGAAATCAATCACTTCCTTTCCGGTTCGAGTGGGGTTGTTGATTACGCATTCAATCTCGGATTGCAGCATATCGGTGGTTCCTACGATGGCCATGGCGACCGGATCGCGCCGGAACCAAGCCAGGGTGATCTGTTCGACAGTAATAATTACGCAATAGGCGGGAAGCTCGGATTCCGCATCGATCGTGACCAGCGATTGCAGTTCTCGATCAGCCGTTATGTCGCCGACCAGGATAGCGACTATGCTTCCGACCCTTCCGTTGCCAAGCTGAAGCCTAGATCGGCGGTAGCCAAACCGATCAAGGGCTTGGAGCTGGATGACCAGAACCAGATACGCAATACGCTGGTATCTGCCAATTATCAGAATGCCGATTTCTTCGGTAGCGAATTATCGGCGCAACTGTACTACCGCAACTATTTCACGCGCTTTACGCCATTCGATGCGCGCGCACTTGCGAACCGTGGCAACAATATCGACCAGGTCATGCAGAATTCCGACGTACTAGGCGGGCGTCTGACGTTGACGACGCCGATCGTCGAAAGCACGAAGCTGGTCTGGGGTCTGGACTTCAACGAAGAGCGCAGCGATATGCCGGACGATGTATTCGATCCGGCGGCTTATGACGCAAGCGGCGGCACCGTATTCGACAAGACTGGCCGTGTGACGTATATGCCGAAACTGACTACGCGTACTATCGGTGCATTTGGACAGTTGCAGCACAAGGTGAATGAGCAGTGGGCTTTCGAAGGCGGTGTGCGTTATGAACGTTCGCAAGCACAGTTCGACGATTTCGTTTCACTGTTGGAAAGCAGCAAGGCGACTCCCGGCACAGTACAAGGCGGCACTATCAAGTACGACGAATGGCTGTACAACGTCGGTGCGATCTTCAAGCCTGTAAAAAATCACGAGTTCTATGCTGCGTTCAGCCAAGGATTCCAGCTGCCGGATATCGGTGTCATCGTTCGCAATGCATCGGCTGCATTCAATGTCGACTCTTCTTCGGTAAAGCCTGTGAAGACCGACAACTATGAAATTGGTTGGCGTGGCACGTTCGGGGATGTATTGGGTTCGCTGGCGATTTTCCAGACCACGTCAAAATTAGGCGATGTGCAAAGCCTGAATAATGGTCTGATCTTGCTGAGAACCAGTGAAAAGATTCAGGGTGTCGAAGGTAGTGTCGACTACCTTCCGGTAGGAAACTGGAGTGGCGGCGCAACCTTTACCTATATGGAAGGTCGTGAACGGCCGACGGGAAAACCTGAGCAGGATATGAGCGGGTATCGCATTCCTCCAATGAAGGTGACAGGCTATGTGCAATACAAGCCAAACGAAAAGTGGAGCAATCGTTTGCAGGTGACCTATTTCGGCGAACGCGATTATCGTCTCAAGGGAGTCGAGTCGTTTGGCCGTCGAGAGGTCCATAGTTACACGACGGTGGATCTGATCAGTCGCTATGCCGTGACCAAGAAAGACACCGTCACGGTAGGGATCGAGAATCTCTTCGATCGTTATTACTTGCCGGCCTATAGCCAGTTACTTCGCAACAGCAACAATACTAGTCGCTTACCTGCATCCGGTGCAGTGTTGCGCGTGCTGTACAACCACGTCTGGTGAGTCTGACTCGGAGGATTCCCTCCGAGTTTGGCTGGACCGACCAATCTGGTGCCGTCGTCGATCCAGTTTTCAACGGGCTTGATCGAAATATCCAGGACGTCGGCAACTGCTTGCCTGGAAAAAGCGGTTTACAAGAAGTCTCCAGCGGCGACGATTCGCTACGGTTTGCAATGCATGCGCCGTTACGAGTCGGATACGGTCCTGCCCTGCAAATCGGCAGGATCGGCTTTCAGGAATGTCCGGCCATGCACGTCGGATAGGATTTGCTCCCAGCGATATTCATCCAGCGGCAATCTTTCTCGGCGGTTTTCCAGAAATGGCTTGAGTATGGCCAGGATGTTCTGCGTCTGCGATGCATCGGACGGCCTGGTGGTGTCTTCGGTCAATTCGCCCATCTCGAATTTCTGCACATGCGTGGATTGGCTGGCCGATTGGCTTGACGTTGCCTTGCTGAGCCGTCCCTTCTTGTATTCGATGTCGGTCGCGCTGTCGGCCTTGTCGTCGATCTGCGTGTAATAGTAATTCTGCGATTTGTTGTCCGTCGTCAGTTTCAGCGGAACATCCGGGATCAGCGACGTGTGGTAGCTGGAAGTCAGATGGGACTGCTGCCGCTGCGAGATGGCGCGGTCGAGCCGGTTGGTATCAGTGACGTGCGTGCTTTGGGAAGCCTCATAGGAAAACGTATCGACTTCATCCAGATGCTTGGGATTGGGCGTGTCCAGCGCTTGCGTGATCGATGCATTGAAGTTGGCCAGTCCGCTCAGCATGGCGTGATCGCTGTCGGTCAGTCCGATGATCCGCTGCTGCAATGCCGGCACGGGATAGTCGCTGTTCATTTGCGTAAAGGCATCCTTGAACATGGACATCAGTGCCTTGTCGCCATGGCCGCGCGCGGCTGCCGCATCAAATTGCTGCAGATAGTTGGCTATGGAGGCGCTGCGCTGTTTTGCACTGCCCCACATTTCGGGATCGCGCATGTTGACGTCGACGCTGATTTTGCCGGCCGGCCCATCCAGACTCAGCGTGCGTTGCGTGTCGCCGGCATGAAAATCCAGGACCTGCGGCGCTTTCCCGTCAAGCGTGATGTCGGAATGAAAATCCACTGAAGACAACACCGTCGAATCGAATTGCGTCAGTGTGCCAAAATCGATACGTGGCGGAACCGCATGCAGGCCGTCGATGGCTTGCTGGAAGGCGTCCGACAGATTGCCGAGCGCGGTGCGTTCCGCTTCGCTGAGCTGACCATTGCCGCCGCTGCTCTTGATGTTGACGGCGAGATTGTCGTCTTGGTTCTTCAGAGAAATCTTCACTTCCACGCCGCTTTTTGTCTTGACGACGAGTCGCTCGTCGGCCCACGGGAAAGAGTTGCTCTCTCCATTTGCATTTGCGACCGTGCTTGCATCGGACGATTGCGTGACCGATTGCGAGAAATTGCCGACGCCATCCTTGACCATGTTCAGCAAGGTGCTGCCCAGATCCTTCAGCCGATTGGTCAGCGAGTGGGACATGAAATTCCCGGCCATCAACGAAGACACGGCGTCGTTCGACGGCACTTTCCAGATCAACGTTGAAGAAGGCGTGGCAGGTGCGCGCGGAATGGAATACGTTTGCGATGGAACGTTTTCAGCGCGGAGCGAAACAATGGCGGACTGCGGCAGCGAATTGGATGCGCTTCCTGCTACGTTGCCAGACGAGGCCGTGGACAAGCGAGCCGGCGGCGATGATGCGCCGGATGTGCGGCTTGCGGCAGTTGATAACGGCAGGATGGCCATGAAGGATGTCCGGGCTTTTTCCGCGCCGGGTTCGGCGTAAAAGTGGGATATCTTCTATAACGCCCAAGTCCGGACAAACTTGAATGGATTGCACGATATTTCCATTTTTGTACGAAACGACGAAGCCGCATGCGTGCATTCGCGCACATGCGGCTTTTCACTTGCCACCCAGGTCTGGTCTGTGGCAATCCGGCCTGGATAGTCAACGCTCACTCAACCTCAACCTCAACTTCAACCTTTCCAGGCCGAACTGCGGATGATGCTGCAGAAATTCCCCGCGTGGAAATGCGGCTCCTTGTCGGCGATGACGTCGGCCTTTACGTTGCCGAAGGTGGTGTCCGGTTTGTGCCTGATGCCGTCGTAGAACGCCTGGATGATGTCTTCCTTGAAGTGCGGCGTGCGCGGATGCGCGTGCACCACGGCTTCGCGGATCGCATCCGGATATTGCGCGTAGGTCAGTCCCAGTACGTCCATTTCGACGCCGGCCGTCACCAGTGCGATTTCAGGGCGCATATATTGCGGGATGCCGGGCGTGGTGTGCAGTGCGATTGCGGTCCAGACGGTTTCCACGTCGTGTTCGGAAATGCCGCGCTGGCGCAGGAAGTCCGCTGCAGCGTTCGCACCGTCGACTTCAAAGCGGTCGTGGTCGCTGCTGTGATCGTGCATCAGGCCAAGATCGTGGAACATCGCGCCTGCGTAGAGCAGCTCGGGATCGTACTTGAGGCCGCGCTGCTTGCCGGCCAGCGCGCCGAAATAGTAGACGCGGCTGGAGTGGTTGAACAGCAGCGGCGTTTCGGTATCGCGGACGAATTCGGTGATCTCGCGTGCGAGCTTGCTGTCGGGGATGACGATGCCGTCGATGGAAGTACGCATGGTTTTCTCCTGTCTGGTGGGTGAATCCAGTGTAGGAGCGGGGCTATTGCGGGACAACGGCGGCGTACCGCTGAATCCGGCCAAAATGGACGGAAAAACGGACAGATGCGGACAAGCACGAACAAGTGCGAAAAACAGGCGCATAACGGAACACATAACCGGACACATAACGAACACACGGCGGGACATATACAAGGCCAGCGAATCGTTCAAATGAAGACGGCACCGCCGAGGCGATGCCGTTTCTTTTTTCAAGCTGCATGCATTTCGGCACCGGTTTATTCCTGTGTGAACAGGAAAGACCGGCGGCTCGTCAGACCAGCGTGATCGTCACGTCGATGTTATTGCGTGTCATCTTCGAATACGGGCAGGTCTGGTGTGCGGTATCGACCAGGGTTTGTGCGATCTCGCGTGCGATGCCCGGCAGGCTGACGTTCAGCCGCGCCTGCAGGAAGTAGGCGCCGTCGGCATTGCACAGATCGACTTCGGTATCGACGGCGAGATCGGCCGGCAATGCAACCTTCAGCTTGGCTGCGGCCAGACCCATCGCGCCGATGAAGCAGGCCGACCAGCCGGCAGCGAACAGCTGCTCCGGATTGGTGCCGGCGCCGCTGCTGCCGGGCGACGACAGCTTGATATCCAGTTTGCCGTCCGAGCTGCGTGCGCTGCCGTCGCGGCCGCCGGTGGTGTGGGTTTTGCCGGTGTACAGAACTTTTGCCTGGGTCATGATGTGTGCTCCTTGTGCGTGTTCAAAAATGGATGTTGCTGATTTGTCTTCAGGGTTTTTTCGTTATCGCTGCATCACTGCGTCGATGTGTTTATTAAACCGTCCGCATGTATCGCCTTTGTGTCGGTGCAAGGCTGCGGGAGTAATCCTGTGTATCCATCACTCCCGCCGATACATTGAGAAACAAAACGCTCTGCTCGAAACGCTGCTCACCGGCGGACGGTCGTTTCACCGCTTATTTCAGTTGTGATTTCGGCTGTGATTTCGGCTGTGACTCCGACGGCGATTCCGGTTGCGCCAGCAGCGAGCGGATCTTCGCTTCGGTTTCCGCGTAGTTGCCTTCGCCGAAATGCGTGTAGACGATGCGGCCCTGCTTGTCGACCAGATACGCGGCCGGCCAGTAGCGGTTGTTGTACGCATTCCATGTTGCATAGTTGTTGTCCTGCGCGACCGGATAGCGGATGTCGAAGCGCTTCAGCGCGGTCGTCACCTTTTCGGTCGAGCGTTCGAACGGATATTCCGGCGTATGCACGCCAACCACGACCAGCCCCTGATCCTTGTACTTGTCGTACCAGCTCTTCACGTAGGGCAGCGTGCGTACGCAATTGATACAGGTGTAGGTCCAGAAATCGACGAGGACGACCTTGCCACGCAGCTTCTGCATGGACAGCGGTTCGCTGTTCAGCCATTTCTCGATGCCGGTGAATTCCGGTGCGACCTGCGGCGTGCTCGGCGCCGACAGGAACGAGAACGGCGAAGCCTGGGCAACGGCAGAAGACAACAAGGCGGTAGCGAACATGGTTTTGATGAGGGTTTTCATGATTACAGTCCTTTCAGGGTAGGGATGAAGTTGGAAATCCATGCGTAGAACAGCACGTCGTACTGGAAGTAAATGGCGATGGCGGTCACTACAATCAGCGCGCCGAACACCTGTTGCAGGTGGCGAGCATGGCGCGCCACGGAGCGCACGCGGGAGGTGATGAAGCGGCCGCCGTAGGCGATGATCAGCATTGGAATGCCGGCGCCGAGCGCATACAGCAACAGCAGCGAGGCGGACCAGCCGATGTCCTGCGCCTTGGCGACCAGCACGAGGATGGAAGCCAGCACCGGGCCGGCGCATGGCGTCCACACTGCGCCCAGCGACATGCCGAGCACGAAGCCGCCGAGGTTGCCGGAACCGTTTCCAGTGGCGGCGCCGATGCGGTCGAACGGGCCGCTCAGGCGCGCCATCAGCCATTCATATGGCGTGCGCCACAGCATCGTCAGGCCGGACAGTGCCAGCACGGCGATGCCGACGTTGCGCAATGTGTCGTGCGCAATCTCGACCGATTGCGAGAAGCCCGCCAGCAACATGCCGAAAGCAGCGAAAGTCAGCACGAAACCGCCGACGATGAACAGCGGACGCACACGGCTGACAGAGGCGTCGTCGGATGCATTCAGCGTGGTGCCCAGCACGATCGGCAGGATCGGCAGGACGCAGGGCGAGGCGATGGTGAGTACGCCGGCCAGCAGGGCCAAGGGCGCTTCGATCAGGTTGTGCATGGCAAGCTCCTTTTGTGGTTGATCGTTGATTGACGATGAGACGTATTGAAACGTCCGCACGTATCACGGATGTGTCTGAAAAGGCTTGCAGTGCAATGTTTTGTATCGATGTACGGGGCCGATACATTGCGATACAAAACGCCGGAAAAAGGAGGCTATAAAGCGGACATCGATCAACCCGAAAGGAGAAAAACATGGATGTCCGACTGCATACCGGTTCCTGCCATTGCGGCGCCGTCAGATTCGAAGTACGTACCGCGCTGACGCCGGCCGTGCGCTGCAACTGCAGCCTGTGCAAGCGCCGCGGTGCGCTGATGTCGCCGGTATTCGATGCGGCCGAACTGCGCATCGTCGAAGGGGAAAAGGAGCTGGCGCTGTATCAGTTCAATACGCGGGCGGCGCGCCATTTCTTCTGCAGGACTTGTGGCGTCTATCCGTTCCACCAGACGCGCAAGGGTGCGGCGCTGTGGCGCGTCAATATCGGCTGCCTGGATGGCGTCGATCCGTATGCGCTGCAGACATCCGTTGCCGACGGCGCGAGTCTCTCCGTCGTCGAAGACGCGTGAGGAGAGAACATGAAACGTCTGCTCGCCATCCTGGCTTTCCTCGCCGGAGGAATCGGCACCGAAATCGTCAAGCCGCTGCAGTGCACCTTGATGATGCCGGTCAAGCTTCGTCTGCAATCCCGCAAGCAATCCCGTAAGGTAAGATGCGCCGATGGAAAATACTGACCACATCCTGATCGTCGACGACGATCGCGAAATCCGCGAACTGCTCGCGACCTATCTCACCAAGAACGGCTTGCGCGCGTCGACTGCGGCCAACGGCCGCCAGATGCGCACGCAGCTGGAAGATGCGCCGGTCGATCTGATCGTGCTCGATCTGATGCTGCCCGGCGAAGACGGCCTGACGCTGTGCCGCGAACTGCGCGCCGGCAAGTGGCGCAACATTCCGGTGCTGATGCTGACTGCCCGCAGCGAGGAAACCGACCGCATCATCGGCCTCGAAATGGGCGCCGACGACTATCTCGCCAAGCCGTTCGCCGTGCGCGAACTGCTGGCGCGCATCCGCTCGGTGCTGCGCCGTGCGCGCATGCTGCCGCCGAACCTGCAGGTGACCGAAGCGGCGCAGTTCCTGCATTTCGGCGACTGGCGGCTCGATACCACGGCACGTCATCTGCTGGATGCGGAAGGCACGATGGTGGCGCTGTCCGGCGCGGAATACCGCCTGTTGCGCGTGTTCCTCGATCATCCGCAGCGCGTGCTGAACCGAGATCAGTTGCTGAACCTGACGCAAGGGCGCGATGCCGACCAGTTCGATCGTTCCATCGATCTGCTGGTCAGCCGCCTGCGCCAGCGCCTGCGCGACGATGCGCGCGAGCCGCGCTACATCAAGACGCTGCGCAGCGAGGGCTATGTGTTCTCCGCTGCGGTGGAACTACGCGAGGAATGAAATGCACGTCATGCAACTGAAGTGGTGGCCGCGCACGCTGTTCACGCGTGTCACGCTGATCTTCTTCGTCGGACTGGCGTTGGCGCAGGGGCTGACGTACTGGCTGATCATGCACGAACGCACGGAAGCCACGACCAAGCTGATGCTCGGCTATCTGGAGCAGGACGTCGCCAGCTCGGTCGCCTTGCTCGACCGCTTGCCGGCCAATGAGCGCGCCGCCTGGCTGCCGCGCCTGGAGCGCCGCACCTACAGCTTCATGCTGGAACCGGGCATGCAAGGCCGCAAGCCGGATACGAAGCTGTCGCGCCGCATTGCCGATTCCTTTCTCGAAGCGATCGGCAGTCATTACTCGGTCGAAGCCTACGCAGTGCCCGGCGCGCGCGAACGCGTGCAGGCGCAGTTGAAGTTGAGCGACGGTACGCCGCTGACGATCGACATGCGGCCTGCCGGCTTGCCGATTTCCAACTGGTTGCCGACGGTGCTGCTGGTGCAGCTGCTCTTGCTGGGAGTCTTCACGTGGATAGGCGTGCGCCTGGCGACGCGGCCGCTGGCGCAACTGGCAAAGGCCGCCGATACGCTCGGCCCCGATTTGCGCGCCATGCATCTGCCGGAAGACGGCCCGCAGGAGGTAGCGCGCGCCGCACGTGCCTTCAATGCCATGCAGGAACGTATCGCCGGCTACATGACTGAGCGCATGCAAATCCTCGCCGCGATCTCGCACGACCTGCAGACGCCGATCACGCGCATGCGCATGCGTGCGGACATGATGGACGATTCGGAGCAGCAGCGGAAACTGAATCAGGATCTGAAGGAAATGGAATCGCTGGTGCGTGAAGGCGTGACCTATGCGCGCACCTTGCATGGCGCATCGGAAGCTGCATGCCGTATCGATCCCGATGCGTTCCTCGACAGCTTGGTCGGCGATTACCTGGATGCAAGCGAGCGCCTGTACCTGAACGGCCGGATTGGCCAGCCGCTGGTCACGCGTCCGAATGCGCTGCGCCGCGTGCTGGTCAACCTGATCGACAACGGTTTCAAATACGGCGGCTCGGTCGAGCTGACCGCGTCGACCGATGCACAGGGCCACGCCATCATCCGCATTCTGGACAACGGCCCCGGCATTCCCGAAGAGGAACTGGAAGCGGTGTTCCAGCCGTTCTATCGGCTCGAATCGTCACGCAACCGCAGCACTGGCGGCACCGGCCTCGGCCTGGCGATTGCACGCCAGCTGATGCAGGCGATGAACGGCACGCTGACGCTGCGCAATCGCGCGGAAGGCGGCCTGGAAGCGCAACTGGTATTGGCAAACGTCGCGGAATGAAAAAAGCGGCCGTGACGGCCGCCTGCATGCAAAGGATCGGAAGGAATCAGGTGGCAGTCCTAACGAATAGCGTCGTCAGCGGCTCGTCACCGACGACGCGGCTGCAATGGCCGTGTACGGCGGCATCGAATGCCGCGCCTTCCGGCAACAGATCGTTCGAGAAAAAATGCTCGCCAGCGCGGAAGATGCGCGAGGTGCCGTCGCGCAGACCGATTTCCATCGCACCGCTCAACACCACCAGCCACTGCGCTGTCGTCGTGCAATGGAAATCACTGCTGATACCGGGCGGGCTATGGCGCACCTGGAAGCCGGAAGAGGGAATCAGTTCGGACAGCAGCGCCTTCGGCGTGCCGCCGGGCAGCGGAATGTCTTCTTCGCGAAAACGCGCGAAGCCGTCGGTATCGGTAAAGAGAACGATGTTGCGGAATGTGGTCATGGCGATCGGGGAAAACGTTCGTTGAAACTGCAAACTGCACGACGCATGTTTTGCGTGCAGATTAACGGCAAGCGGCGGACTGTGCGTCCGCCGCATATCCTAACGTATCCTGTAGCGCATCCAGTAACGTATTTCTTGCTGCAACGGTGGTGCGCTTAATCGCGCACCGTGCGCAACCTCACCGCCAGTGCCGCCAGCGAAGAAAGCGTTGCCAGCGTCACCAGGCCCGGCCAGCCCCAATGCGCCAGCGCCATGCTGCCGAGCGCCGCGCCGGACGCCATGCCGACGAACATGCCGGTGAACAGCAGCGCATTCAGGCGGCTGCGCGAACCCGGATCGATGCCGAACACCACCGTCTGGTGCGCCACCAGCGTGGCCTGCACGCCGAAATCAAAGCCGACGGTGGCAACGACGAGCAGTATCAGTTGCGTATGCGGCGACATCAGCGGCGCCAGCCACATCAACGCAAACGAGATGGCAGCCAGCGTGCAGCCGATGCGCGTTACCAGTTCCGGGCCGCGTCGATCGGAGATGCGGCCGGCCAGCGGCGCGGCGAGCGCACCTGCGGCACCCGCCAGGCCGAAGGCGCCGGCGACTGCGCTGCCCAGATGGAAAGGCTCGCCATGCAGCATCACGGCCAGCGTCGACCAGAATGCGCTGAAGCCGATCGCCAGCAGGCCTTGCGCCAGTGCAGCCTGGCGCAGCTTGCCGTGTGCACGCCACAGATCGACCATCGAACCCAGCAGCGCGCCGTAGCCCAGTTGCGTCGTCGGCTTGAAGCGCGGCAGGCCACGCCATATCGCCACGGCGATCAGCGCGATGCCGACAGCCGCCGCCACATAAACGGCGCGCCAGCCGAATTGCGCCGCGCCGACGCCGCTGATCACGCGCGACAGCAGGATGCCGAGCAGCACGCCCGTCATCACGGTGCCGACGGTCTTGCCGCGCTGCGCCTCGGGCGCCAGTGTCGCCGCGGCGGGGATGATGTCCTGCACCATCGTCGCGGTCAGGCCGATCGCGAGACTGGCGGCGAGCAGAGTGCCGATGCCGGGCGCAAGGCCGCTGCCCAGCAGCGCCAGCGTCAGCAGCGCTGCCTTTGCCAGGATGATGGTGCGGCGGTCGTAGCGGTCGCCCAGCGGTGCCAGCAGCAGGATGCCAAGTGCGTAGCCGAGCTGCGTCAGCGTCGGCACCCAACCGATCATGCTGTCGCTGGTGTGCATGTCCGTGCCTAGCAGGCCCAGCATCGGCTGGCTGTAGTAAAGCGATGCAACCGCGAGGCCGGCGCCCGTCGCCATCAGCAGGATGAGCGGCGCGGGGATGGCAGTATCGGTAGGTTTTTCCTTCTTGTTTGCAGGTAGTGCAGGTGTTGTTTGAGCGGCCAACATAGTGGTTTCCCTTCGTGTGATGATGCCGCGTATTCTCCTTTTGAATAAAAGATGATGGTAGTGGCCTTAAACGTACATTTGTTATACGCTTGATGCATGAAAGAAGCAGGCAACCCCGGCGTAGACCGCATCGAGCTGATGCAAACCTTTGTCCGTATCGTGGAGACGGGCAGCCTGTCGGCCGCCGCCGAACAACTGAAGACCAGCCAGCCCACAGTCAGCCGTCGCCTGCAGACGCTGGAACGTTCGCTGGGTTTGCGCCTGCTGCAACGCACGACGCATGTGATGAAGCTCACCGAAGACGGCGAGCGCTGCTATGCGCATGCGAAGGAATTGCTGGAGAACTGGAAGGCGATGGAAGCCGACCTGCGCGGGACGCAGGACGATCCGGAAGGCATGTTGCGCGTGCTGGTGCCGCATGCATTCGGCCAGGATCAGCTGATCGATCTGCTGACCGATTACCTGGCGCGCTATCCGCGGGTTTCCGTCGACTGGATGCTGCACGACCGCAGGCCGGATTTCATCGCCGAAGGCATCGACTGCGCAATCCAGGCCGGCGAAATCGACAATCCTTCGCTCGTTGCCTTGCGCCTGTTTGAAGTGCCGCGCATCGTTATCGGTTCACCGGATCTGGTGCGCGGCGCACTGCCTGCACATCCTGAAGATTTGCATGATCTGCCATGGTTGGCCTTGCGCACCTATTATCGCGACGAGGTCGTGCTGACGCGGCAGCAGGAAGATAAGCGTGGAGGGAAGAGGCGTGATGCCAATGACCGCAGCAATACCTATACGCACCGTTTCCCGATACGGCCGCGCATGAGTACCGACAGCCTGTATGCGATGCGCAATGCCGCGTTGAAAGGCCTGGGCGTGGGCATCGTGTCGGCCTGGCTGGTGGCCGACGATATCGCGGCAGGCCGGCTGGTGCATCTCGTGCCCGAATGGCGGGCCGAGCCGCTGCCGGTTTCGCTGGTTTATCCGTACGCGCGTTTCTATCCGGCGCGCACGCGATTGTTCATTGAGGCCGTGCGCAGGATCGTGCTGGAGCTGGAGACAAGGACGGACGCTACGTTATCTGCGTTCCCCACCCGGAAAAAGGCAGCACCGAAATAAGGGCCGCAGATCGGCAATCAGTCTGCGGGTTTGTGTTCCACATGCGCCTTCAGCAGCGTCTCCGCTGCACGCAGTGCGCCGGCTTCCGCTTCTTCCTTCGTCATGAAGACTTCTTCCACGCACACATGCTGGCGCGGAAACACGCTGTTGCGGTGCATTGGGTTGGTGGAGGGGCCGTAGATCGTCAGATAGGCCGCCCATTGCTCTGTGCCGCCGATCTGCTCCGCTTCATATTCGATTTCATGATCGCCAATGGTTTCGTAAGGCATTGAGTATCCCTTTCGCTGATGATGCGACGGTGGCTACTGCGACGAACTCGATTGTCACGCCCGGTATCGGCATCACGAACAACTGTAGTTCGCCGCTGACGGGTACTTCCGTCGCACGGTAGACGACATTTTCTTCCTGCAGGCGTTCGATCAGTTTCGTCCATTCGGCGTTGTCTTCGATACGGAACGCGAAGTGATCGATGCGCGTGGAAGATTTGACGGGCGGCTGATCGGTATTGCCCTTGACCAGATGAATCACCGGTTTGTCCTTCTGGTACAGCCAGTAGCCGTCGAAAGAGAACGGCGGGCGCTCGCCTTCGACAAGGCCGACGACGGTACAGAAGAAATTGCGCAGGGCTTCAAGCTGCGGCGCAACGATGGTGGCGTGGTCGAGTTTCATGTTTGTCATTGTAGGCCGATTAGCGCAATTCGGCCGATGGCATGTCCATGCAACACGGGCAAAGCTTAGCCCAGGGATTGAACAATCGTGCGCGTCGCATCGGCGATCACATCGTCGCGTGGCTTGGCGGCCTGATTGTGCTGCGTGAAATACGCCACGATCACGATGGGTGCGCGGCCCGGCGGCCACAGCACGCCGATATCGTTGGTGGTGCCGTAGGAGCCGGTGCCGGTCTTGTCGGCCACGATCCAGTCCGTCGGCACGCCGGCGCGAATGCGTGCATCGCCGGTGCGGTTCTTCTTCATCCAGAACACCAGCTGTTCGCGCTGCAACGATCCCAACGCATTGCCCAGCATGAGCTTTTGCAAGGTCTGCACCATCGCGGCAGGCGTCGTCGTATCGCGCAAGTCGCCGGGAACGGCGCTGTTCAGATCCGGCTCCCACCGATCGAGCCGGAAAGTCTCGTCGCCGATTGTGCGGGCGAAAGCGGTCACGTCCGCAGGACCGCCCAGTTCCTTCATCATCAGATTGACGGCGGCGTTGTCGCTGTACTGCAGCGTGGCCGCGCACAGTTCGGAAACTGTCATGCCCTTGCCAACCAGTTTTCCTGTGATCGGCGCATAGCCGGAGCTGTCGGTATCCTGCCGCGTGTAACTGATGCGCTTGCCCAGCAGTTCGCCTTGCGTTTCGCTGCGTTTCAGGATGGCTGCAGCGGCTATGGTCTTGAAAGTGCTGCAGAACGGAAAGCGCTCGCCGGCACGGTATTCCACCGCCTTGCCGGAGCCGGTATCGAAGGCGACGAGGCCGAGGCGGCCGTTGGTAGATTGCTCCAGCTTTGCCAGCGCATCCTGTACGGAGGCAGATGCCGCCGATGCCGCAGACGCGGACCGGGAGAGGCTGGCGAACGGCGCAGTCATCGCAATCATCAGCAGGGCGCGGCGGCGTACGGAAAGTCGATCGTCATCCCGCATAGCCGATTCCCTTCGCCATCATCGCCGCGCACAGCATCATCAACAGCAGCAGCGTCAGTTCCACATGGATCAGGATGCGCAATCTGCGGTTTTTCGCTTCGTCCAGTTCCGGCACGATGCCTTGCTTCAGCGATTTACCCCACTTCAGGAAAGTGAGCGTCGGATAGATCGAAATCAGGCCGACCGCGACGAACAGCGCCATCTTTGCCATGAAGGGCGTGCTGTGCATGTAATAAAGCGGGCCTTTTTCGAAATACATCACGCGCAATGCGCCCACGATGAGGACTGCGCCGGCAAATGCGCCGTAGATCGCGTCGTAGCGCATGATTTTTCTTGCGGATGCCAGCGTCAGCGGCTGCTTCAGCAGCAGCATTTCGAACGACAGCAACAGCATGATGGCGACGAAGCAGAGGTGGTGCAGGAAAGCGACGAAGGCGTTCATGATCGGCCCGGCAGGATGCGAGGCTTACGATGATGCACCGATTTCCGTCAGCAGTGCAAGGAGACGAACGGTATCGATCGGTTTTACCAAGTGATAGTCGAATCCCGCTTCCTGTGATTTCTTCCGGTCCTGCCCCTGGCTGTAGCCGGTGACGGCAATCAGCGAAGCCGAGGCAGCAGCAGGCGAGGCACGCAGCTGCCGTGCCAGTTCCAGTCCGTCCATGTCCGGCAGGCCGATATCGACTAGCCAGACTTGTGGAGAGACGGCGTCGGCCCGCGCAAGCGCCTGATGTGCGTCGTATGCGACTTCCACGTCATGGCCTACCATGCTCAGAAACATCTCCAGCGTATTGGCCGCATCCTGGTTGTCGTCGACGATCATGATGCGCAAAGCAGAAGCAGTTTTCTCGAATGATTCTTCCTTGTCGTCGTCGGAAGGAGAAACGAGCGCCTCGGGTGCGAGGCGCGACAGCTGCACGGTGAACGTGCTGCCCTGTCCAAGTCCGCCGCTGCTTGCCGATACCTTGCCGCCGTGCGATTCGATCAGGCTTTTTACCAGCGCAAGGCCAAGTCCGAGGCCACCTTGTGAACGGTCGGCTGCGCGCTCTGCCTGCGAAAACAGGTCGAATACATGCGGAATCAATTCCGGCGGCATGCCGATGCCATTGTCGCTGATGTCCAGGCTGGCATTTTTTTCCCGTACCTGCAGCCGTGCACTGATACAGCCGTTTTCCGGAGTGTATTTCGATGCATTGTTCAGGATGTTGACGACTACCTGCACAAGCCGCTTGCGGTCGCCCAATACCGACACCGGTTCCGGCGGCAGATGCAGCGTCAGTTGGTGATGTCGTGCGTTGATCAGCGGCCGCACCTGCTCAATCGCCTCGGACAGGATGTCGCGCAGGTCCAGCGCCTGCTTGTCTAGCGTGATCAGGCCGCGTGTCACGCGTGCGACGTCGAGCAGGTCATCGATGAGATTCGTCATGTGGTCGACTTGTCGCGCGATGATCGTGCTCGACCGTTTGACGCGATCGATATCGGCCGGGGCCCTTTCGAGTATTGTCGCCGCCGCCTTGATCGGCGACAAGGGATTGCGCAATTCATGCGCCAGCATGGCTAGGAATTCATCCTTGCGTTGATCGGCCAGGCGGATTTCGTACTGTCGCTGGCGCGCACGCAAGGCGGAACGCGCGGCACTGATCAGGCTCGGCATACGGATCGGACGTTCCAGTAATGTCAGATTCCCCAGCCATTCGTATGCATTGCGCGTCCATGGCGATTCTCCACCGGGTTTGGTCAGCACCAGTATCGGCAGGTCCGACCATTGAGGCTGATCGGCCAGGTATGCAATCAGCGGCGCGGAAGCCGACTTCGGCAAGGCTTCCTCGACGATGAGAATTGCACCGGCGCCGAGAGATGCCTGCTGTACCAGTTCCGCCAACGTGTTGCAGATGAAGCAGGACAACCCGGCACGCTCCAGCGCCGAGCAGGCTAGTGCCGCATCTTTACCATGAGGTGTATAGACCAGAATGCGCAGTTCGGCCGGTTCAACCATGGGGCCGCTATTCCTTTGCTTTTTCTGCCAGGCGCGGGACGCCGGTAAGAATGCCGCGGAACTGTTTCAGTACCGGTCCGATCTTGATGCCTTCCTGCGTGATGGACAATCGGCGTATCGTTCGTTCGTGTCCGCTTCCCCGTTTCTTGAAAACGGAAATCGCCTGCTGCACTTCGCCGCTGGCTTCGAAATAGCGCAGCAGGATGATGTTGTCGGACAGGTAGCTGGCATCGACGTTGGTGCTCATTTGTCCGCCCAGCACGCCCTGCTGCACGCCGATCAGCATTGTGATGATGCCGCGCTGTCCCAGATAGGTCAGCAGTTCGTGCATGTGACTGGTCAGCATTTTCTCGTTCGGCATCGCCTGCATGAAACCGTTCAGGCTATCCACCACGATAACCTTCGCGCCCGTATCCGCTGCGCGGCACACCAGATGGACGAACTCGCCCGGCGTCAGCTGCGCGGGATCGATTTGCCGCAGCGACAGGCGACCGGTTTCCATATGCTCGCGCAGGCCGATGTGCAACGCATCCGCGCGATGCAGCAGATTGGCGGCCGATTCCTCGAACACGAACATCGCCGCATACTGCCCGCGTTGCAGGCAGGAGTTGACGAACTGCGAGGCCAGCGTCGATTTGCCGGTCCCTGGCGGTCCGGCGATCAGCGTACTGCTGCCTTCCTCCAGGCCGCCGCCGAGCAGACTGTCCAGCTCGGCCAGCCCGCTGGAAAACTGATTGCGTGAACTGAACTCGCGGGTTTCCGCCGCCACCAGGCGCGGATAGACGATAAGCCCGCCGTGCTGAATCTTGTAATCGTGCAGCCCTTCGCGAAAGGCGATGCCGCGATACTTGATGATCTCCATGCGCCGGCGGATGCCGCCGTAGTCGGTCGCCATCCGCTCCAGCGCAATGACGCCGTGCGCAATGCTGCGTACCTGCAGATCGCCTTCGCTGGCCGTGCGGTCGTCCAGAAACAGTGCCGTGCACGCGTGCGATGCGAAGAACTGCTTGAAGGCCAGCACCTGCCGGCGGTAGACGAGCGCGTTGGATGCGAGCAACTGCAGTTCGGACAGCGAATCGAGCACGACGCGCACCGGCCTGATTTTCTCGAAGATCGCCAGCACGCCCTTGGTCATCGTGCCCATCTCCACATCGCTCGGATGGAAGATGCTGTACTGTTCGGCCGGATCAAGGATACTTTCGGACGGCAGCACTTCATGGATGTGAATTCTGTCCAGCGACCAGCCGTGCGCTGCCGCCACGGCGCGCAATTCGACAGCCGTCTCGGACAGCGTGATGTACAGCGCCGGTTCGCCCTTCTTCGCGCCTTCCAGCAGGAATTGCAAGGCCAGCGTCGTCTTGCCCGATCCCGGGGAGCCTTCAAGCAGGTACAGGCGGTCGCCGGTAAATCCGCCGCGCAGAACGTCATCCAGACCTGCGATGCCGGTCGATAGAAACGTCGTGGTGGAACTGTTCTGTGCAGTCATCGTGTGCTCCCCGGCTCGCGTGGCAGGTCAGCTTGAATCGCCGTCAGAAATCGCGGCATGCTGTTTATCTATGTCGGTTTGCCGTGTTTTCGGCGCGTGAATCGCGGAAGGGCTTGCTTCTCGGCTATTCCGGCAGTGTTGCACGAATGGCATCCGTGTCGAATAGGAGAAAGGCGACAAGCGTTGTAGGAGTACAGGAACATGCACAAGGGAAACATCGAGCAGTACGGCATGGCGATATCGCGAGACAACGCTCGCCAGCCCGTTGCCGTTTCGATTTCGCGGCGGATTGGCAGAAAGCGCGCTTTAGTTTCGTTTGGTGTGGCCGATATCAATGGCATCCGCCTTCCATCTTCCATCCTCTCTGGACTCTCATGAAAAACGTCAAGATATCCACACGTCTGATCCTGCTCAGCGCCTTTCTCATTTTCGGCTCCGTGCTTCTTGGCCTCACCGGCTGGACCACACTGAACAAAGTGAATGCCCTGATGGCAACCGCACTGCAACAATCGGCCGACGCCGAACGCGCAGTCGATGTCGCAAGAAAGGCGCAGGTCGATTTCAAGATACAGATTCAGGAATGGAAGAACACGCTGCTGCGCGGCGGTGATCCCGAAGCATTCGGCAAATACCGCGCTTCCTTCGTCAAGTACGGAGAGGAAACGCAGAACGGACTGGCAGAGTTGAAAACCGTGTTTGGCAGGCTGGATCTGGATGCCGCGCAGGTTGATGTCGCCAGACAGGCATTGGCCCAGCTGACGGAAAAATATCTGGTCGCGTTGCGGCAGTATGAGGGCAATCCCGACGGTGCCAAGGCGGTCGATACCCTGGTCAAGGGAATGGATCGCGAACCGACCGAGAAGATCGACCGCATCGTCGATTACGTCAATGAAAGCGCCGTCCGCATCCGCGCCCAGAACCGCGATGCGCTCGCTGCCAGCGCCAGCACAGCCACCATGACGATGCTGGCGGCGGTCGTCATCCTCACGCTGCTGGGCGCCGCGTTGACCTACTGGATCATCACCAGCGTGATTCGTCCGTTGAACAATGCGATCGACGTCGCGCGTACCGTGGCCTCCGGCGACCTGACGGCGAAGATCGAAGTCTCTTCCCGCGACGAAACCGGCACGCTGCTCAACGCGCTGAAGGAAATGAACGAAAATCTCGTGCGCATCGTCAGCCGCGTGCGTCAGGGAACGGATGCCATTGCAACCGGTTCCGCCGAGATCGCGGCAGGCAATCTCGACCTGTCGTCGCGCACCGAACAGCAGGCCAGCGCGCTGGAGGAAACGGCATCGTCGATGGAAGAAATCACCGCCACCGTCAGGCAGAACGTCGAGAATGCACGCCAGGCCAACCGGTTCGCGGCCAGCGCGTCGGATGTCGCGCATCGCGGGCGTGAAGTCGTGACGCAAGTCGTGCAGACGATGGAATCGATCAACGATGCATCGAAGAAGATCGTCGAGATCATCGCCGTCATCGACGGCATCGCGTTCCAGACCAACATTCTTGCGCTGAACGCCTCGGTCGAGGCGGCGCGCGCCGGCGAACAGGGGCGCGGCTTTTCCGTCGTCGCCTCTGAAGTGCGCAATCTGGCGCAGCGTTCGGCAACGGCGGCGAAGGAAATCAAGGCGCTGATTGGCGATTCCGTCGAACGTGTCGATGCCGGCGGCAGATATGTGATGCAGGCCGGTACGACGATGGATGAAATCATGGACAGCGTGCGCCGCGTGACGGACATCATGGCCGAGATCACCGCCGCAAGCCAGGAGCAGAGCGCCGGCATCGAGCAGGTGAATCAGGCCGTCGGCCAGATGGATCAGGTAACGCAGCAGAATGCGGCGCTGGTCGAGGAAGCGGCCGCTGCCGCCGCATCGTTGCAGAACCAGGCCGATCAGTTGAAGGAAACGGTCGGTACGTTCAAGCTGGACGATCGCTCCAGTCTGCCGATGCGCGGGCAGCCGCTGCTGGCGTAATAGATGATGGTTTAACGGCTGATGGCGGCTGCCGGTCTCGCTGCGTTGCGTCGTGGCCGGCGCCGCGATTCGCCGCCTCGATGAGAAGAGCGATATACGGACGCGGCGGGACGATTCTGCCTATTCCTCGTACAGCGCCGTGATCTCGTCCCACCACTGCTGCGCCAAATATTCGCTTTCCTTGCGCAGCAGGTAATAGAAGCCGATATAGGCGACGTCCTCGATCGCGTCGCGTATTTGCAGCGCGCTTCCCAGTCCGCCTTTTCCGCCTTCCACCATTGTCGGTCGAAGCGCTCGATCAGATCCTTTACCAGCGCGGGGCCGAGCAGGGCTTCCGCCGCAGTGACGGTGACGGGCGGCGGCAGCTCGGCGGCTGCTCCGGCAGCTTCCACGCGATCGTGCAACGCGGGATGCGTAATGGCACAGAAGTCCGGACAGCGGTATCCCATGCATGTGCCCGTCGAGAGGCTACGGCGGCAGAAGCGTTACTTCTGCTTGCGATCCAGTTCCGCGATCAGGCTTTTCATCTCGCCGATCTCGCGCGTCTGCGATTCCACGATGCTGTTCGCCAGCGCCTTGACGCGCGGATCGGACAGATGCGCGCGGCTGCTCGTCAGCACGGCGATCGAATGATGCGGGATCATCGCCTTCATCCAGGAGACGTCCTCCACGGTCGCCTGGCTGCGCACCAGCCACAGCGCGCCGACGAACACGATCGCCGCACCGGCCAGGATGCCCATGTTCAAGCGGCGATTCTTGTACATGCCCGGCATGAACAGCAGCATCACGATTGCCATCGTCGCGCCCATCAGCAGCGTCATATAGGTACGCGTTTCGCTGAAGAAAACATGATCGAGCTGGAAGGTGTTCAGGTACATCAGGCCAAACATCACGACCGTGGAAGTCGCGATCATCAGGCCAAAGCGCAGGTAGGGATTCATGGTCGCCTTTCGTCGGAAGCGCGCATGGCGCGATTGACGGTTCGATGCGGCATACAATGTTTCGTTCGCCGAGCGGGCGGCATGTCGTCGGGCAAGAGGATGCAGATCGCGAAACAGCCGCGCTGACGGCGGCCGTAGGTATGGAAGATGTTCGCGCGCGCTTCAATGTTCCACAGTCGTGCGTAAAGCTGTGTGCAAGGCCATGCGCGAGGTTATGCGCAGGAGCATGCGGCGGTTACAGCTTTTTTTGATTAACGCGCTTGCTGAGTTCTTCAGCGCTCTCGCGTCGTTCGCTATATCGGTCGACAAGATAAGCCGATACGTCGCGGGTGAGCAGCGTGAATTTGAACAGTTCCTCCATCACATCCACCACGCGCTCGTAATAGGCGGACGGTTTCATGCGTCCGTCTTCGTCGAATTCCAGAAATGCCTTGGCGACCGACGATTGATTGGGAATGGTGATCATGCGCATCCAGCGGCCGAGTATGCGCATCTGGTTCACGGCATTGAAAGACTGCGAACCGCCCGACACTTCCATCACGGCCAGCGTCTTGCCCTGTGTCGGGCGAACTGCGCCGAGCGATAGGGGAATCCAGTCGATTTGCGCTTTCATGATGCCTGTCATCGCGCCATGGCGTTCCGGAGAACACCAGATCATGCCTTCGGCCCATTCGGCCAGCGCGCGCAATTCTTGCACCTTGGGATGCGTGTCGGGCTCGCTGTCTGGCAACGGCAGTCCGCGAGGATCGAACACCCTGACTTCTCCGCCCATTGCTTCAAGCAGGCGCGCCGCTTCCATCGTCAGCAGGCGGCTGTACGAGCGATCCCGCACCGAACCGTACAGCAGCAGAAAGCGCGGCGCGCGCTTCGAGGTCGCCGCACCGTCAAAGTCGGCAATGGCCGGAACACGAAAGTGCTCTGGCTGGATATTCGGCAGATCAGCTGACACGGCGTCCCTCGCTGTCCAGAACAATTTCTCCATCTTCTTTCCGGAAAATTCCCTTCGGCGGCGGTGGAAGCAAATCCAGCACCACTTCCGACGGACGGCACAATCGGGTGCCGGCCGGCGTGACGACGAAGGGGCGATTGATCAGGATCGGGGTTTCCACCATCGCCGCGAGCAATTGATCGTCGGTCAGCGCAGGATCGTGCAAGCCTAGTTCCTCGTAGGGCGTGCCTTTCTGCCGGATCACTTCGCGTACCGGCAAGCCGGCCTGTGCAATCAGCGCTGCCAGCGTTTCGACCGAAGGCGGGTTGTGCAGATATTCGATGACCTCCGGCTCGATGCCGGCATGGCGGATCAGCGCCAGTGTATTGCGGGAGGTTCCGCAATCCGGGTTGTGATAGATGATGACGTTCATGTCGGTCCTTGTAGAGAGCGCCTGTCGAAGATTCGAGGATTACCAGTGCAGTCTGACTGCCAGCGCGGACAGCGTCACCAGCAGCACCGGCAACGTGAGCAATGCGCCTATGCGGAAGTAGTAGCCCCAGGAGATGCGGATGCCTTTTCCGGCAAGTACGTGCAGCCACAGCAAGGTCGCCAGGCTGCCGATCGGCGTGATCTTCGGGCCGAGGTCGCTGCCAATCACATTGGCGTAGATCATCGCCTCACGCACGACACCTTGCGATGCCGTCGCATCGATGGACAAGGCGCCGATCAGCACGGTCGGCATGTTGTTCATGATCGAAGACAGGAATGCCGTTGTCAGTCCGGCGCCGATGGTGGCCGACCAGATGCCGCCGTCGGCAAAGGCAGTCAGCAGGCCGGTCAGGTAATCGGTCAGCCCGGCATTGCGCAATCCATAGACGACGAGATACATGCCGAGCGAAAAGAACACCACTTGCCACGGCGCATTCCGGATCACTTCGCGCGTGGCGATCACATGGCCCTTGGCGGCAATTGTCAACAGCACGATCGCACCGATTGCGGCGACGGCGCTGATCGGCACGCCCCAGTTTTCCAGCCAGAAGAATCCGATCAGTAGCAATCCGAGCACCCACCAACCGGCGATGAAGGTGGCGCGGTCACGGATCGCTTCCATGGGCGGTTTCAGTTGCTGCATGTCGTAGCTGGCCGGAATGTCGCGCCTGAAGAACCACAACAGCACCAACAAGGTCATGCCGATCGAGACCAGATCGACCGGCACCATCACCGACGCATAGCGCGCAAAGCCGAGGTCGAAGAAATCCGCCGAGACGATATTCACCAGATTCGACACGACCAGCGGCAAGCTGGCCGTATCGGCGATGAAACCGGCTGCCATCACGAAGGCCAGCGTCGCCTGCGGCGGAAAGCGCAAAGCCGCCAGCATCGCGATCACGATCGGCGTCAGGATCAGTGCCGCGCCGTCGTTGGCGAACAGCGCCGATACCGCCGCGCCCAACAGCACCAGCAACACGAACAGCTTGCGTCCATGGCCGCCGCCCCAGCGGGCTACATGCAGCGCTGCCCATTCGAAGAAGCCGGCGCGATCCAGGATCAGGCTGATGACGATGATCGCGATGAAGGTGCCGGTCGCATTCCAGACGATATGCCACACCACAGGAATGTCGGACAGATGGATTACACCGGATAGCAGGGCCAGTATGGCGCCGAAGCTGGCGCTCCAGCCGATGCCGAGGCCGCGCGGCTGCCAGATGACCAGTGTCAATGTCAGCAGGAAAACAAGAAAGGCGATCAGCACGATAGGGAGGAAGAGTTAACGGAATAAAAAGCCAATCAGGCTTTGGCTTTTGTTTTGGCGGCAGGGCGGCAAGGGCGGCTGGGAGTGCAGACGTTGCCGCCGCAGCAGTTCTCGGTGAGGAAGCCGACGAGCGCATTCATCGTATCGAAGCTGGCCGAATAGATCATCGACCGGCCGTCGCGTCTCACTGTAACGAGTTGCGCATGCGCCAATTCCTTTAAATGGAAGGACATCGATGACGGCGCAATGCCCAGCTCATCGCCGATTCGCGTGGCAGCCATGCCTTCCGGGCCAGCCTGTACCAGCAGGCGGAAGATGGCGAGGCGCGATTCCTGCGCAAGTGCGGCCAGCGCGACGACTGTTTCGTGGTTATTCATGGCAGTCGATAAAAATTCAATATTTCAATTATTATTGAAATATATGGCGGCGGCAAGACCGATGATGAAATCTGTTGCTGGAATTGTCGCCCGGCAGGGGCGTCAGTCTTCCCAAAGCACCGTGATCTTGTCCCACCATTTCTGCGCCGAATATTCGCTTTCCTTGCGCAGCAGGTAATAGAAGCCGATATAGGCGACATCCTCGATTGCATTGCGGTCGTTGATCGCCGCCGATTCGAGGTAGTCCAGCCCGCGCCGGTCGTCTTCATCGATCAGGATGCGTCCGTAGATGAAGGCCGGCCGTGGGAAAGGGCCTCCGTCCTTTTTCAGCAGATGTTCGAGAATCGGCTTGGCTGCCTGCGGCGAATCGAATTCTGCTGTCAGCAGCGCGTATTCCTGCAAATCCTGCAGCGGCACATCGGCCAGCGGCCTTGCCGACAACTCCTTCAGCCGGGCGCGCGAACGCGTTGCGTACTTGCAGCGGGCTTCCCAATCTATCTTTTCCGCCTTCCACCATTGCTGGTCGAAGCGCTCGATCAGATTCATGGCCAGCGTCGCACCAAGCAGGGCTTCTGCCGCCGTCATCGTAACGGGCGGTGGCAATGCCGCGCTTTCTCCCGTGGCTTCGACGCGATCGCGCAGCGCGGGATGTGTATCCAGCAGGCCGGATTTTTCCATCCATGCCGCCTGCAGGTTTTCCTTGGTGGCCCATTGCTCGTGACTGGCCTTGAATGCCGTGCGCATCGCCTGATAAGGCAGGAAAGCGGGGCGCGTTGCCGTGTCGGCCTGCCGATACAGGCGCGGCCAGAACTCGCGATGTATCCAGCGGCCCAGCAGCGTGCTGCGCACCAGCCCGTCCACCATCGCGCGGGCGCCGACGAGTTGCGCGGCGGCTTTATCCGCCTCGTATTCGTCCTGGCGCGACAACACGAAGGTATAGGCGTAGTAGCGCGGCATGAAATAACGCAAGGCCTTGTTGAACATTGAATCCAGCAGGCTGTCTTCCGACTTGTAGCGAACGTGGTCGTCCAGCGCGCGGAAGATCAGGCGTTGCCGATAAACCCACGAGCCGAACTTGCCGTGGTTGCCGCGCAGATGCCCGTATTCATGCGCGATCGTCGCGACCAGTTCCTTCGGCGTGCCGCCCAGCAGAAAGGGAAATCCCAGAATCAGGTAATTGGTATGGCCGCCGAACAGGCCGAAGCGCGGAACCTGTGAAATCGCCGCGTTGTACGTCTCGTCGATCAACACATGATGAATGGGCGGCCCCTGCAGCTTGGCGCGCACCTTGTCCAGAATCTCGAACAGCTTGGGCGCATCCTTGCGCGTGATGGACACGCCTTCCGGTGGTGACAGCCGCAGGAAACATGCGCGCAGCACGATGTAGAAGATCGGCAGCGCCGCCATCGCGAGAAAGACCATGCCGACCACTCGCGACGGGCTGTGGCTACGATGGCTTTGCACGAATTCGAAGGAAAAATACAGCAACGCGGCAATGCAGAGCAGCGTGCCGAACAGCGCGATATAGGCGCTGATGCTGACAAGTAGAACCTTCGCGCGGAAGGCAGCCGGATTGATCGTCGATTCGACTTCCAGCCGGCGGACCAGATGCGTATAGGTGCGATCGTCCAACTCTGTTGCTCCCTGATTTTTGATGGATGTTTTATCGGGGAAATATGGCACAGAAGTCGGGACGGCGGTATCCCATGCTCACGGACTGGCTGCGGATCTGCAACAGCCTTGAGGCCGCAGGCAGCGCCCATTCATACGCGATGTTCTTCGTCGATCATTCGAAAGCCACGCCACCGTATACCCAGCTGGCGGCGTGGTTGTGGATTACAGCGACATGCCGCCGTCGATGGTGACGCTGGCGCCGGTCATATAGCCGGATTCTTCGCTGGCCAGATACGCGGCAAGTGCGGCCACTTCGCGGGGCTGTCCGACACGCTTCAGCGGAATGTGATCCTTGATCTGATCGATCATGTCCGACGTCATGTCGGTCTCGATTGGGCCCGGCTGGATGTTGTTGATCGTGATGCCGCGTGGCGCGAGGTCCACAGCCAATCCACGAACCATCACAGCCACTGCGCCCTTGGTCATCGAATAGACGCTCGATCCCGGGTGATTGCTGCGTACGGCCGTATTGCTGCCGATCGTGATGATGCGGCCGCCGGTCTGCATGTGTGGCAACGCCGCCTGGATCGCGAGGAAAACGCCGCGTACGTTGACGTCGAGCATGCGGTCCAGCTGATCGATGCTGAAATGTGCGACATCCGCGATCTGCAGGATGCCGGCATTGACGACGACAGTATCGATACGGCCGAAGCGGGCGACGGTTTGCCGGACGGCTGCCTGGATATCTGCCGCATTGGCGCTGTCTGCCTGCAACGTCAGTACATCGACACCGTGTCGTTCGATGGCGGCGGCCACCTCGGCCGCTTTTGCCGCTGCCGATGCGTAGGTCAGCGCGACATGTGCACCATCCTGCGCCAGGCGCAGCGCAATCGCGGCGCCGATGCCGCGCGAGCCGCCAAATACGAGCGCGGTTTTGTGGGTTTGTCCGGAAGCAGTCATGTGTTCTCCTGAAAGGTATGTGCGTTGGGATGCGGTGCTTATGCGCTTCTTATGCATTACGCCGTGTGCGGCGTTGCATGACGCCATTAGGCACGTGCGATGTATCCGGCGCGTGTCGCTGATGGCGATTTTTGCAATCCCGTGTATCGCATCCCGGCCCGGATACATGCAGACACAAAAATCGGTTCGGCCATCTGTCCGACGCGTTTGACTTGTCGCAACCGAGGTTTTGCACGGCATGGCGTAGTACGCGTTGCATCGGCGATTCGGCGCCCGCCCGGCAGCAGGGCGCGAACCTTTAGGGAAATTGTTTTGATCAACCTTATGGTTGATAATGGCGCGCATGAACGACACGACACAACGCCCAGCGCTTCCGGACCATCTCTCGATCGATCCGCGCAGCCCCCATTACGATGCCGCCATTCTTGAACACGCGATCGGTATCCGCTTCAACGATCGCGAACGCTCCGACGTAGAGGAATACTGCGTCAGCGAAGGATGGATCAAGGTCCCAGCCGGGCGCGTCCTGGACCGCAAGGGCAATCCGATGCTGACCAAACTGAAAGGCAAGGTCGAACCGTTTTACCGGTAACGCCTGCTTTTCGTCTTTCCCTGAAAACATAGGCGAAACGCATCTCCAGCGTTCCGCCGGCATCGCCTATTGCAAAAAGGCGATTGACAACGACTGCTTGCGTCAATAAAGTGAACATGTTCACTAAAGAATCATGTTCATATGTCTACGGCCAAATCACCAGAAGAGCAGGACGTACCCGGCGGCACTCATCGGGAACGACAAAAGGAATCCACGCGCAAGCTGATCCTCGCATCCGCCTATACGCTGTTCCAGCAGAACGGCTACGACGGCACCACCATGCGGCAGCTTGCCAGCCATTGCGGCGTCGGACTCGGCACGCTGTTCAAGCACTTCCCTGACAAGTCGTCGATCCTGGTGGCGACATTCGAGCGCGATATCGATGGTGTGATCCAGCGCGCTTTCCAGACCCTGCCCAGGAAAAAGCTGCACCAGCAGTTGCAGCACATCCTCGTCTCCATCTATAGCTACTACGCCAGCCATCAGGCTTTTTCGCGCGTGCTGGTAAAGGAATCGCTGTTTCTCGGCGGCCCGGCGGGCGAGATCGTGCACGGCAAGACCATGGCGTTCCTGCAGCAAATCGCCGAACTGTTTGCCGTTGCCGCGCAACGCAAGGAAATTGCACCGATAGACGATCCGCTGCAGGCAACGCTGAGCTTCTGGTCTTTCTATCTGCTGGGATTGATCGTGGGTTTGCGCGATGACGTGTTCGACGTCGATCGCACGATCGCACTCGTCATGTCGATGACGAACGAACGCTTTCCGAAATTGTGAGGAGTAGCCAATGAAGATCGGTATCCAGACGTGGGGCAGCGACGGCGACATCCTGCCGTTCATGGCGCTGGCACATGGCTTGCAGCGCGCCGGCCATCAGGTCACCGTTGCGTACACCAGCGTCGACAACAAGGACTATGGCGAATACGCCGCTGCAGGCGGCTTTGCTGCCGTGCGCGCCTACGACGGATTCGAAGGCGGGCTCAATCCCGTGCTGGAAGAGATCGTCCGCACCAATGATCCGATGAAGCAGTTCGTGCTGGTGATGCAGCAGTACTTCGATCCGGCACTGGAAGCGATGTATGCCGCATCGCAGGCGCTGTGTGCCGACAACGATATCGTCATCGGCCACATGATCTGCCACACGCTGCTCACCGCCGCAGAGCTCACCGGCAGGCCGCGCGTTTCCGTCGCGCTGGCGCCGTTGGCCGTGCGCACCAAGGAGATTCCGCTCTTCGGCCCCAATCTCGGCTCTTTCATCAATGGCTTGACGTGGAAACTGGGCGATTACGTCGGGCGTAAAAAGATGTTCTCGCGCGCAGAGACATTGCGCGAGCGGGAAGGCCTGCCGCCGCTCAAAAGCATGCAGGAACAGTTGTATGTATCGAAGGACCTGACGCTGATCGCATCCAGCCCCACGCTGAGCCAGCGGCGCGGCGACTGGGGCGAGCACATCCAGATTTGCGGCGACCTGCATTACCCGCAGAACGATCAACCGATTCCCTTGCCGCCGGGTTTGCAGGATTTTCTACAGTCCGGTCCGCCGCCGGTCTACATGACCTTCGGTTCGTTGGCGCAGTTTCAGGCAGAGTCGTTCGATACGCTGATGACGGAAGCGGCAGCGCTGGCCGGTTGCCGCGCGATCATCCAGTCCGAATGGCCGGGCAAGGCTTCGCCAGAAATCTTCCGCTGCGGCCGTGCGCCGCACGCGCAGGTATTTCCGCAGTGTGCCGCCATTGTTCACCATGGCGGTGCCGGTACGTCGCATTCGTCGGCGCGATCCGGCCGGCCTTCCATCGTGGTCGAGCATGCGTTCGATCAGCAATTTTGGGGCGACGAACTGCGCCGAGCCGGTGTGGCGGGCGCCGTTCTGCATCGCAATACAGTCACGCCGGAACAGCTTGCGCAGGCTATTCGCGCAACGCTGCAGTCGCAGGCGATGCAACAGTGTGCAACTGAAGTCGGTCGCCGCATGCAGCAAGAAGATGGTGTGGCACGCGCGATCGGGTTGATCGAGCAGCGTTTCGGTCGCTGATTCGCAGGCTCCTCTTTTCGGAATGTATCGTTTGCGAAACCAGCGTGAACTTCACTATGGATTCAGCGAAACATGAAACCGATCTTCTGACAGGAATCGGTTGCCCTGTCCGATAGAGCCGCGGCGATGCGGCAGGTAGCATGGACTTCTACTTTTTGAGGTAGCGATAACCGTCCGGTTACCGATCATTCGAAAGGAGATACCCATGGCTAACAATCAAGGCAATCAGTCAGGACCGAGCAACCGCGGCTTTGCATCAATGGATGAAGACAAGCAACGTTCCATTGCGGCAGAAGGCGGACGTGCATCGCATGCCAGCGGCAACGCGCATGAATTCTCGTCCGAGGAAGCAGCTGAAGCAGGGCGTAAAGGCGGTCAAGCCAGCCACGGCGGCGGGAACGCACAGGCATCCGGGGGCAACTCCGGCAATTCCGGCAACACGCGCGGCGGCTCCAGCGAGCAGCACGCACAAGCCGGTGCGCAAAGCCACAAGAATCAAACCAACACTGCTTCCAATACTGAAGGAACGCGTGGCGGTTCGAGCGAGCAGCACGCCAAGGCCGGCTCGCAAAGCCACAAGAACAGCTAATCGTTGATCGGCAAATAAAAAAGAAAAAAGGAGCCTGCGGGCTCCTTTTTTATCGTTTGGCACGATGCGCGATCGTGCCAAACGGAATTGCTGTCGCTTATGCCGTGACGCCCATCAGTGCTTCCTTGCGCTCCATCATGCGTGTACCGAGTTCGTTCATGTCCAGCTTGGCTTTCTTTGCCTTCGGGAACATCTCGGTTTCCTCTTCCTTCACGTGATGTTCGACATACTCGTTCAGCACTTTCACGAGCGCATCGTACATCTCGTCCTCAGGCGAAGTTTTCTTGATCTGGTCGATGAGGATCTTGGCCGAAGCATGCTCGACGGCAGCTTCGTTCACCAGGTCTTTTTCTTCCATTGCTGCTTTGGCAGCAGGATAGAAAATTTCTTCTTCGATCTGTGTATGCACCGTCAGTTCTTCACAGATATGCGTGGCAACTTCCTGTTTGCCCTCGGTATCGCCTTTCTTCGCCAGTTTTTCGTATTCCTTGAACAGTTTCTTCACGTTCTCGTGATCCTCGATCAGGAGGTCGACGGCGTTCGTCGATGCCGCAGCGGTTTTGGTCGTCATGATGGTCTCCGAATAATTGAATATGGGTGCAATGCCTGCCTGTATTTCGGCAAGCTCAACTTTATGCATCGCGGCCCACGCCGGATATAAGAAGACCGCCCAAGTTGATGTAAGAGTTTTGGGCGAAGCAGCGCATGCGGCTCGCAGGATTCAATGGAGTACATGGCCGGGTAACGGTACTGCTTCGTTTGTTACCACACCGACTTGCGTAGTTTTTTCGACGTACGGTTGAGTTGAAAACGGGATTTTTCCAGACATGGGGGCAACTGTGGAAAGCAAATCAGATAAAAAGCCGGATCAGGCGCGCGCGATTCAGTTGATTGAAAGACGCTTTTCTCTGCAATAAACGATGGCCGTACTAGCTTCCACCATCATCCGCTGGATAAGTGACGATCCCGTCAGGCGAAATACGTGCGCCGGAAGTTAATTTAGCCGGTTCGATTTTGTCGTTCCCCATCAGATGAAACACGTTTTCACCTCTGGCGATGAGATTGTCGGCAACCAGTCGCCGATGGCAGCGCCACCAGACCGCCTCTGAACACATGATCGCGCTCCTCTGCGCATGCCCGAGTTCGATCAGCTTATCCAGCGCGCGATGAAATGACTCTGTAAGGGCCTGATCGGCGTAATTATGAAAACTTTGATTGTTCCAGAACCCATTTATTTCTGACGGAACATCTTTGGCTTTTCCTCGCAGGCCGCCAAGTTCGGCAATATGCTGATAGGCAATGCCGTATTCGGCCAGGCTATGCGGCAGGCTGTCCTTGTTGTATTGAGGATTGGTCCTCGATCGCGGCACCGCGCGAATGTCGACCACGAGCGTCACCTGCGCTATTCGCAAAAGCGCGACAAACTCCTCGATGGTTCGGGTCGAATGCCCGATGGTAAAGAACGGAAGCATTGCCTTATTGGTGCGGGATCTTCTTTAGCGCTCCACCTTTGTGAACGGCAATATGATCGCTCTTGTCACTTGCGATTTCATATTGCGGGTCCGTTTCGGAAGCGTGATGCGTATAGCCCTTGTAATCGAAATCGCGCGTATGAATTTTCCGGATTGTGCCGCTAACCTTGCCGGCCTCCGAATTCCATGCAACCCGATCACCGACTTTCAACCGGTTCTTCATCCGATACGCTCCGTGAATTCTGATTGGTAGACCGCTTTCTATACTGACCTTCAGCAGACGCAACTTGTTCCGCGATTTCAGGACGGCATCGACCGCCTGAAGCTCATGTAATGGATTTCCGCAAACGCCTTGCATGGCCGAAGATCGATGCGCCCGAAAGCAAGCGGCGTGGAGATATTGCCCGGCAGCGTAGGCGAGGCGTACAAGTCCACCAGATAATGCGCATCGCGCAGATTTCTCTTCAGTCCGCACAGCGCCACGGCCGCATCCGCACTGCCCAGTTCATGCACTGGCACCGCTTCCAGCGCGGCGATCAGCGCTGCAAAGGTGTCCTTGTGATAGACGATGCGGATGCGAAGCCGGTCTTCCGGCGTGTCCTCATACTGATCCGCCAGATCCATCAGCGTGGTGTGCACCTTTTCGGCAAGCTGCCGCCATGAAGCCAGCCGCCGTTCCTGCGCCCGCTGTTCCCGCGCCGCCGCCTTGCGCCATAGCGCCGCAACCTGCCGCTGCCCGACGGTAAAGGCCGCCACCATGGCCGCCAGAATCCCGCAGACGACCAGCCAGAGCAGTACGGAACTGTCGGCTCCCGGCGGGGCATTGATCAGCCGGTTGGCGAAGTAGCTGGTGACGAAAGCCGCGAGTGCGGCGACGAGGATGGTAGGGAGGAGCTGCCAGATTCCGCTTTTTGGATTGTTCATTGTTGACCTTGTCGATGAATGAGGCATCGATTAATACTAAGGATTCCTTAGTGTTTGGTCAACAAAATCCTAAGAATATCTTAGCTTTTAGGAGCTAAGAATGTCGTCATTCGCGAAGCGGTTGAAAGAGGCGCGACAGCAGGCCGGGCTGTCGCAGGAAAAGCTTGGTGTTTTGGCGGGGATTGATGAAATGTCGGCTAGCGCTCGGATGAATCAGTATGAGCGTGGCAAGCACATGCCGGATGTTTCGATGGTGAAGCGGTTAGCTACTGTACTCAATATTCCAGTCGCTTATTTTTATATAGAAGAGGATGACGTTGCTGATTTGTTGATTGCGGTATATCAATTAAAGCAAGCAAATAGGAAAAAAATTATGCAGTATGTGATGCAATTGCTTGAGGACTAATAAAAATTCGAAGTGCTATCTGGGGAGGGGAGTGACATGGAACAAAAATCAGGAATGATGCCAGGTCTTCAATTACAAGATTTTGGTGTAAAAGAAAAAGAGATCATCAACAATATTGCTGGTGTGTGGTTTGTTTCGTACGCAGGAATCCAACAAGTTGGGAAGAAAAATAGGTATCCCTATGTGTTTCTTAAACCTACCGAAGTTTTTAAAGAAAGATTTAGTTTTGCGAATGAAATAGTTTGCATTTTCCACCCATATTCAGAAATTGATGGTCGAGCATTTGATGCAATTGACAGGATTGTTAAGTCAAATAACTTCCGAGTAGATCGACTTTGCATTGTGCTTGTAACTAACGCTGATTCTGTATCGGAAGCAGTTACCAGAGCTGATAATGAAAATGATCCGCGAATTATTGTTCCATTTAAATACAACGAATTAGTTGGCGGGGTAGGCGGGAAAGAGCGCCTCATGCTGGAACGTTTCGAAAAGGATTTATATACCAAGGATTTGTTCGCATTTTCTTCCGTTTTAAAAACAGACCGATTCTTTTTCGGTAGGAAAACTGAGCTTCAGAGAATCGTCGCTCAATATCAAAATGGGGAGAATGGTTCTGTTTTTGGCTTGCGCCGTATTGGTAAATCATCTTTGCTTTGGGCCGTTGTGCGTCATCTTCGAGAAATGAATGTTCCGGTTGCGTTTATTGATTGTACGGACCCGAAATTTCATCAAACAAATTGGAATAAGACTTTGTACCGAATCAAAGAAGTTTTATATCGAACTAATGGTTTAGATGGTCACGGATTTGAAGAGAGCGATTATTCTGAAGAGAATGCAACAGCGTGTTTTGCAAAAGATTTAATTGAAATTAAGCAAAAACATAATAAGCCCTGTTATTTAATATTTGATGAAATAGAGAATCTTTGTTTTGAGGTGTCTCAATTTGAGAGATGGAAAGATGGGTCAAATTTCCTTTTATTTTGGCAAGCCCTGCGATCTACATATCAGCAAAATCCCAATATTTTTTCGTTTTTAATTTGTGGGACGAATCCTCATGCCATTGAAGTAACCCGCCTTCCAAATGGCGCAGACAATCCCATTTATAAATACATAGATACGTATTACTTAGGGTTTTTTGATGTGGAAGAAGTGGAGAAAATGATTTCTCAAATGGGAAGATATATGGGGGTTGATTTTGATAGGGAAATTTTCACTTACTTGACAGATGACTTCGGCGGACATCCCTTTCTAATTAAACAAATTTGCAGTTTTTTGCGTTCTTCACGTTTGGCTACAGGTTTGCCAATTCGAATGCGTATCCGGAAAGACGAATATCACGCATCTCGTGATGAAATGGCCGCCCATACGAGAAACTACATTAACCTTATCTTGGAAGTTCTCACTGATCGATATCCTAAAGAATTTGTACTGTTGAAGCATCTGGCAGTTGGGGCGATCGAAATTTTTAATCGATCTGCTGAAGAAGACCCACAACTCGTTGAACATTTGGTGGGATATGGATTAATTGAAAAAAGTCGTACAGGCTATGCATTCAGAATTAAGTTAGTTGAATCTGCTGTTCAATATGATGCGCGAGATTTGGCGTGTCCTTCATCATTAGAGGAGCGCTGGGCTCTTCTAAGTAAAGAGAGAAATCAATTTGAATACAAGCTTAGAGAGTTGGTAAGGCAAACACTCAAAATTAGTTTGGGTGCTGAGGCGGCTAAAGATGTGATGGTTGGATGTATGAAGAAGAATAGCCAAATACAAAAAAGCAAAGAAATAAAATACGATGACCTTTTTAAAGGCGAATTGTATTTTCTTGATTTAAAAACGGCAATTCTTACTCATTGGGATAAATTTCAGTTTGCGTTTAACCAAGATAAAAGAAAATTTTCTGAATGCATTGATGTGGCAAATAAATATCGATCAGATGCGCACGCTAAAACCATCACAACTGATCAATTCCGTCACGTGATGCCAATGCTCGTTTGGTTAAATAATACGCTTTCAGCAAATGCTTGAAACGATAAAAAGAAAAAGGCCATGTGATGGCCTTTTTCTAAATTCAAGAAGCATTACGTAAAAATTCTATTTTCCCCAACCATCCTTCAACGTCACCGCTCGATTGAACACAGGCTTCCCCGCCTTGCTGTCCACGCGATCCGCCACAAAGTAGCCATGCCGTTCGAACTGGAACTTCTCATCCGGCTGTGCCACTGATAATCCCGGTTCCAGATAAGCCGTAATTACTTCCTTCGAATTCGGATTCAACGCCAGTTTGAAATCCTTGCCGCCCGCATCGGGATGCGCGTCGGTGAACAGGCGGTCGTACAAACGTACTTCCGCTTCCAGCGCATGCGCGGCGCTGACCCAGTGGATGTTGCCCTTGACCTTGTAGTTGGCCGAGCCTTCGGTGCCGGATTTGCTGTCCGGGAAATAGGTGCAGTGCACGGCGATAACGTTGCCGTCTGCATCCTTGTCCGCGCCGACGCATTCGACGACGTAGCCGTAGCGCAGGCGCACCTTGTTGCCGGGGAAGAGGCGGAAGTAGCCTTTGCTCGGCACTTCCATGAAGTCTTCCTGTTCGATCCACAGTTCTTTACTGATCGGGAAGTTGCGGTTGCCGCGTTCCGGGTGATGCGGGTGGACGGGCGCGCTGCATTCGACGGTTTCGCCTTCGGGGAAATTGTCGATGATGAGTTTGAGCGGGCGCAGCACGGCGGTGGCGCGCGGGGCTTTTGCGTCGAGGTCGTCGCGCAGTGCGCCTTCGAGCGTGCTCATGTCGATCCAGCTATCGGCCTTCGCTACACCGATGCGTTCTGCAAACAATTGGATCGCTTCCGGCGTGTAGCCGCGGCGGCGGATGCCGACGATGGTGGGCATGCGCGGATCGTCCCAGCCGTCGACGATTTTTTCTTCGACGAGTTGCAGCAGTTTGCGCTTGCTGGTGATGGCGTAGGTGAGGTTCAGGCGCGCGAATTCGTATTGGTGCGGCAGCGGTTTCTTGAAGAAGCCGCCTTCGGCAAGGTGCTCCAGCACCCAATCGTAGAACGGACGGTGATCCTGGAATTCGAGCGTGCAGAGCGAATGCGTGATGTTTTCGATGGCGTCTTCGATCGGGTGCGCGAAATCGTACATCGGGTAGACGCACCATTTGTCGCCGGTGCGGTGATGGTGCGCGTGGCGGATGCGGTAGATGGCCGGGTCGCGCATGTTCATGTTGGGCGAGGCCATGTCGATCTTGGCGCGCAGGATGTGTTCGCCATCCTTGAATTCGCCGGCCTTCATGCGGCGGAACAGGTCCAGCGATTCTTCTGCCGGGCGGTCGCGGAAGGGCGAGTTCTTGCCCGGTTCGCCGAAGTTGCCGCGGTTCTTTGCCATGTCGTCGGCGGACTGGCTGTCGATATAGGCGTGGCCGGCGGTGATCAGGTATTCGGCCATGGCGTACATCTGGTCGAAGTAGTCGCTGGCGAAGTAGAGGTGGTCGCCGGTGGCGTCTTTCCAGTCGAAGCCGAGCCATTTCACGCTGTCGAGGATGGTGTCGACGTATTCCTGTTCTTCCTTGGTCGGATTGGTGTCGTCGAAGCGCATCGTGCAGCGGCCGTCGAAATCACGTGCGAGGCCGAAGTTCAGGCAAATCGATTTGGCGTGGCCGATGTGCAGGTAGCCGTTCGGCTCCGGCGGGAAGCGGGTGACGACCTGCGGCAGCGGCTGGCCGTTCTTGTCCGTGCGGTTGGCGTGGCGGCCGGACGCGAGATCGTCCTCGATGATGCCGCGCAGGAAATTGGACGAGGCCGGGTTGTCTGTCGTGCTGCCGTTTTTTGGATCGTTGCTCATTGGATGCTGTGTTGTTTTGTGCGTACGCGACGCAACATGGGGCGACTTGGGAAGAGGGCATTTTACCGTAGCAGGTACGGTGATTGTGCGGTGGAACAAGTCTGGTTTCCGTGGCAATGCCGGGGGCATGGCATTGGATGCCTGCAGTTGACGGCTGGTGGACAACAGCCCGGCTAGTTGCGGTAGCGAACGTCTTTGCTTATCGAGTGTCTTTATGAACGTACTTGCGGCTTTGTTCCGCTCGTTTCATAACAGTGAGTGCGTGCTCAATGAGGAAAATCCTGACACTTCTTTTGCTGCTGGCAAGCGGTGCGGCGTCTGCAGGGGAAAGTATCGACGTTTGCTACAACTATGGCTGTAAGCAGGAAGCCACAGTGCGGTTTTCGGATCGGCAGTTGCGCACGCTTGCAAAAAGACTGCGATCGCTTCCCTCAGCTGCGGAAGAGCGCAATGCCCTGGCGGATGTCATCGGGCAGATGTATCACTGGGCCGGGCAGCAATCGCCCATATACGCGGACAAGGGCGGCAATGCGTTTGATGACCACGTGAACGGTGCAATGGATTGCATCGATCATTCCACGACGACCACGCGCTTCCTCAGGATGCTGGAGCGTAGAGGATTGTTGAAGTATCACGTCGTCGCGGATATCGCGCGCCGTCGCCGGTTTTTCCTGTTCGATCATTTCTCTGCCGTGGTTCAGGAATTTCCTCGCCCCATTCCGGCATCGACGGTTGATGGCACCGAGGAAAAGGCAAAAACGCACCAATACGTGATCGATAGCTGGTTTGTGAACAATGGCCAGCCGGCGGTGGTTTTGCCATTGGAAAGCTGGCTGGATGGCGCCGGGCCCAGCATCGAGCCCGGTCACTGATGAATATCGGTGCGGGATATCAATCCGGGAAATCGGCGCAGGATCTCAACGCAGGAGATCAGCGTGATGACGGGTCGACGTGCGATACCGACGCATTCTTTTGCAGCTTCTTGATCGCGCCGCGCTCGAGATAGCACAGGTAGAGCAGGATGCCGATCGGCACGATCAGTGCGTAGAAGCGGATGAACTGATAGGAAAACGCAGCCACGACGGCGCCGAAGCCGAAGGCGACCACCGGCCACAGAATCTTGATGCAGCGTTCCTTGATGCGTTCATCGGCGGCGCCGCGCAGCCAGTCGGTGGCGTCGATGACGAGCTGGGTGACGTTACCCGTCATCATCGCGGTGGGAGCCTGATGCGACAGCAGCAGGCGGCTGCAGGCGCTGTGCGTGCCCATTGCCAGTGCGCCGGCCATGCCGGCCAGTTCGGAATGCAGCGTGGGCACGGGGCCGATCGGTTCGGCCATGGTGCCGAGGATCATGAACAGGCACAGCAGCAGGATCTGCAGCACGTAGGCGGAAACCAGCGCATGGTGGCCATGCTTGACGAGCGAGGCGATCTGCAGCCGCGCAACGGCCACGCCGAGGATGTAGGCAGGGAAGGCGAGGAATTTCATCAGCAGCGGGCCGCCTTGCGGCTGGGCCATTTCCGCGCCGATCAGCACGAAGTTGCCGGTAATGTGGCCGACGAACAGCCCGAACAGCGCGACGAATCCCAGCGTATCTACATAGCCCGCGAGAAAACCCAGGCTGATGTTCTGGACCTTGTGACGTACTTCGCTGCGCTTCATTCATTCTCCAAATTGTTGCCGACATCTGCATGCTACGACACGAAAGTTACGGGCGTGCGAAATATCAACCCATCTGATCTGATCCGCCCATCTGTTCCGTGCAAGATACGTGCCGCTTTCGGAGGCAAGCGCGAACGGGCTTCTCAGTAGCCCACCGCCTGTCCGTCGCGACGCGGATCGCTGGCGGCGATGTAGCCGTCCGCCGTCTTCCAGATGAACTGGCCGGAGCCGAAATCCATGAAGTAGCTGTCGGCGATGTTTTCGATCTTGTGGCCGCGTGCGACCAGTGCCGCCGTCACCTCCGGCGCGAACGTATCCTCAACGTCGACCGACATGCCGGCGTTGACTTTCCAACGCGGCGCGTCGCAGGCAGCTTGCGGCTGCTGGTTGTAGGCGAGCATGCGCACCAGCGCCTGCACGTGGCCTTGCGGCTGCATGTTGCCGCCCATGACGCCGAAGCTCATTTGCGGCTGGCCGTTCTTCGTGAGGAAGCCGGGGATGATGGTGTGGAAGGGGCGCTTGCCGGGCGCGACGCAGTTCGGATGCGTGAGACTGGTGTTGAAACCGTGGCCGCGGTTCTGCAGGCTGATGCCGGTGCCGGGCACGACGACGCCGGAGCCGAAGCCCATGTAGTTGGACTGGATGAAGCTGACCATCATGCCGGATTCGTCGGCGGCGGTCAGGTAGATGGTGCCGCCTTTCGGTGCGCCGTACATGAAGCGCGTGGCTTTCTGCAGATCGATGAGCTTGGCGCGTTCGGCCAGATAGGCATCGTCCAGCAGGTCGGCGGCGGTGACGTTCGTCATGTAGCGTTCGTCGGCGACGTATTTGTAGACGTCGGCGAAGGCAAGTTTCATCGCTTCGATCTGCAGGTGGCGGCTTTCGACCGAATCGGCGGGGAAGCGCGTGATGTCGAGCTTGTCGATGATGCCGAGCGCCATCAGCGCGGCAATGCCCTGGCCGTTCGGCGGAATTTCATGCACGGTGTGGCCGGCGTAATCCTTGCTGATCGGCTGCACCCATTCCGGCGCGAAGGCTGCGAGATCGGCTTCGGTCATCGCGCCGCCGTTCTCTTTTGCATGTCTGGCGACGGCGGTGGCCAGTTCGCCGCGGTAGAAGGCTTCGCCTTTCGTTTCCGCAATCTTCTTCAGCGATTTGGCGGCATCGGCGAAGACGAAGTTCTCGCCGATATGCGGCGCGCGGCCGTGCGGCATGAAGGTCTGCGCGAAGCCGGGCTGGTTCTGCAGGATGGGGATCGCGTTGGTCCATTTCTTCTGCACGACCGGCGAAACCATGTAGCCGCGCTCGGCGAGATCGATTGCAGGTTCCAGCAGATCGGCGAAGGGCAGCTTGCCGAACTTGTCGGACAGCGCGGCCCAGGCGGCGATCGCGCCCGGCACGGTGACGGCATCCCAGCCGCGTTCGGGAATCAGGTTGTTGTGCTTCTGCTTGAAGTAATCCGGCGTCCACGCGGCGGGCGCGCAGCCGGAGCTGTTCAGCCCGTGCAGTTCTTTGCCGTCCCATACCAGCGCGAAGGCATCGCTGCCGAGCCCGCAGGAAACCGGTTCGACGACGACCAGTGCAGCGGCGGCGGCAATGGCGGCATCGATGGCATTGCCGCCTTTGAGCAGCATGCGCAGGCCGGCCTGTGCGGCCAGCGGCTGCGAGGTGGCGACGGCGTTGCGCGCGAACAGCGGCTGGCGGATGGATGGGTAACGGTTGCTCCAGTCGAATGCGTGCATGAGGTATTCCGGTGAATGGATTGGTTGAGGGACATTCTAGCGTTCTGTGGCGCGTTGTCGATCTGTCGCCGATCCGCAGCTGTCTCTCATTGCATTCACTGGCAATTGGCCGTGCCGCAAGCGACGGTGCGTCGGCTACACTGCGCCAATACGGTCGGGAATTTCCAACGGGAGAACGAGCATGTGGCCTTATCCGAAAATCGTCGCGCATCGCGGTGGCGGCACGCTGGCGCCGGAGAACACGATTGCGGCGATGCGCTGCGGGCTGAACCATGGCTTCCGCGCGGTGGAGTTCGACGTGATGCTGGCGAAGGATGGCGTGCCGGTCGTCATGCACGATCCGCAGCTTGGCCGCACGGTAGCGGGCGAAGGCAGCATTGCCGATTTCACCGCGCGCGAACTGGCGGCGCGCGATGCCGGTGCCTGGTTCGGCGAGGAATTCGAAGGCGAGCCGGTGCCGACCTTCGAGCAGGTGGCGACGTTCTGCATGCAGCACGGCATCTGGATGGATATCGAGATCAAGCCGGTGCCGGGGTTCGAGGAGCGCACCGGCTGGGTGGTGGCGGAAACCACGCGCAAACTGTTCGCGCATCTGCTGGATCCGGCGATGAATTACCAGCCGGCGGCGTTGCCGTTGTTGTCTTCATTTTCGTTCGAGGCATTGCAGGCGGCGAAGCTGGCAGCGCCGGAGATTCCGCGCGGCCTGCTGATGCGCGAGATTGCGCCGGACTGGTCGGAGCGCCTGCATGCGTTGAACGCAATTGCGCTGATGACCAATCACCAGTTCCTGACGCCGCCGTTGGCACGCGCCGTCAAGGAAGCCGGCTTCGGCCTGTTCTGCTACACGGTCAACGATCCGGTGCGGGCGACGGAAATCATGGCGTGGGGCGTGGACGGTTTCTGCACCGATCGCATCGACCTGATCGGGCCGCAATTCGCCGGCGTGGCGGCGACGGTCAAATAAGCCGAATGTGGCGGGATGCGGCAGAATGCCGCGCTCCGACTGCCGGAAGCGAGAAACGTCCCGGTTTTCGTGGTTTTTTCCGCATTTCCGACCCTGACGGGGGCAGGGGCATTGGGCGCTTATCACGTATAATTTGCGGTTTCCCAGCCAACCGGCCACTCCATTTTCACCAACATGAAATCGTCCGAAATCCGCGAAAAATTCCTGAAGTTCTTCGAGTCGAAAGGCCATACGGTCGTCGCATCCAGCCCCTTGGTGCCGGGCAACGATCCGACGCTGATGTTCACCAACTCGGGGATGGTGCAGTTCAAGGACGTCTTCCTCGGCACAGACAAACGCCCCTACGTGCGCGCGGCTTCGGTGCAGGCCTGCCTGCGTGCCGGCGGCAAGCACAACGATCTGGAAAACGTCGGCTACACGGCGCGCCACCATACGTTCTTCGAGATGCTGGGCAACTGGTCCTTTGGCGACTACTTCAAGCAGGAATCGATTCAGTGGGGCTGGGAGCTGCTGACGAAAGTCTACGGCCTGCCGCCGGAAAAACTGCTGGCGACTGTCTATCACGAAGATGACGAAGCCTTCGACATCTGGACCAAGATCATCGGCCTGCCGCCGGAGCGCGTGATCCGCATCGGCGACAACAAGGGCGGCAAGTACAAGAGCGACAACTTCTGGATGATGGCCGATACCGGCCCTTGCGGCCCGTGCTCCGAAATCTTCTACGACCACGGCCCGCATATCGCCGGCGGTCCTCCGGGCAGCCCGGACGAAGACGGCGACCGTTTCATCGAAATCTGGAACCACGTCTTCATGCAGTTCGACATGGCCGAGGACGGCTCGGTCAAGCCGCTGCCGGCGCCGTGCGTCGATACCGGCATGGGGCTGGAGCGTCTGGCCGCAATCCTGCAGGGCGTGCACAGCAACTACGAGATCGATACCTTCGAGGCGCTGATCAAGGCGGCTGGCCGTGAAACCAATACGGCCGATCTCGACAACAACTCGCTGAAGGTGATCGCCGATCACATCCGCGCGACGTCCTTCCTCGTCGCCGACGGCGTGATTCCGTCGAACGAAGGCCGCGGCTACGTGCAGCGCCGCATCGTGCGCCGCGCGATCCGCCACGGCTACAAGCTGGGCCAGAAGAAACCGTTCTTCCACAAGCTGGTGAAGGATCTGGTCGAACAGATGGGCGACGCCTATCCGAAGCTGAAGGCCGATGCGGACCGCATCACCGAAGTGCTGAAGGCGGAGGAGGAACGCTTCTTCGAAACGCTGGCCAACGGCATGGAAATCCTGGATACGGCATTGGCGAACGGCGTGAAAGTGCTGCCGGGCGACGTGGCGTTCAAGCTGCACGATACTTTCGGCTTCCCGCTGGACCTGTCGGCTGACATCTGCCGCGAACGTAATGTGACCGTCGATGAAGCCGGCTTCAATGCGGCGATGGAAAAGCAGAAAGCCGCAGGCCGCGCCGCCGGCAAGTTCAAGATGGAGCGCGCTGTTGAATACACCGGCGCAGGTAACGTCTTCACCGGCTACGAACATCTGGAAGAGCAGGCGACGGTGGTCGGCCTGTACTTCGAAGGCACGGCCGTCAACGAATTGAAGCAGGGCCAGAGCGGCATCGTCGTGCTGGATACGACGCCGTTCTACGCGGAAAGCGGCGGCCAGGTCGGCGATCAGGGCGTGATCGCTGCCGAGGGTGTGCAGTTCGGCGTGGAAGACACGCAGAAGATCAAGTCGGACGTCTACGGCCATCACGGTGTGCAGACGCAAGGCACGCTGAAGGTCGGCGACAAGGTGAAGGCGGCGGTCGACGGCGCGCGCCGCGCGGCGACCATGCGCAACCACTCGGTCACGCACATCATGCACAAGGCGCTGCGCGAAGTGCTGGGCAGCCACGTGCAGCAGAAGGGCTCGCTGGTCGATGCCGACAAGACCCGCTTCGACTTCGCGCACAACGCGCCGGTCACGCATGAGCAGATTCTCGAAATCGAAAAACGCGTGAATGCGGAAATCCTGGCGAATACCGACACGCAGGCACGCGTGATGGATATCGAATCGGCGCAGCAGACTGGCGCAGTGATGCTGTTCGGCGAGAAATACGGCGAGACCGTGCGTGTGCTGGACATCGGCACCAGCCGCGAATTCTGCGGCGGCACGCACGTGTCGCGCACCGGCGATATCGGCCTGTTCAAGGTCGTCGGCGAAAGCGGCGTTGCCGCTGGTGTGCGCCGTATCGAAGCGATCACCGGTGCCAATGCGCTGGGCTATCTGCAGGATCTGGAGTCGACGGTGCATAGCGCGGCGGCAACGCTGAAGTCGCCGGCGACGGAACTGCAGGCGCGTCTGGCGCAGGTGCTGGATCAGATGAAGGCGCTGGAACGCGAAGTCGGCACGCTGAAAGGCAAGCTGGCTTCGTCGCAGGGCGATGAACTGGTCACGCAGGCGATCGACGTCAAGGGTTTGAAGGTGCTGGCTGCCAAGCTGGACGGTGCCGATGCGAAAACCTTGCGCGATACGATGGACAAGCTGAAGGACAAGCTCAAGAGCGCAGCCATCGTGCTGGCGGCGGTCGACGGTGCCAAGGTGCAGATCGCGGCCGGTGTGACGGCCGATGCGATGGGCAAGGTCAAGGCCGGCGAACTCGTCAACTTCGTCGCGCAGCAGGTCGGCGGCAAGGGCGGCGGCAAGCCGGACATGGCGATGGCGGGCGGTACCGACGCGGCGGCATTGCCGGCGGCGCTGGCTTCCGTGCAGGGCTGGGTGGCCGAGCGCGTTTGAGTTTGATCCGTACTTGTAAAACGGCGGGCCGGGTGTCCGCCGTTTTCATTGGTGCATGCCATGCAGTGTTGCCGCGACTGCAATCAATTGTTAAATCGGAGACAACACATCGGCGCGATACCGTCACCGTGCAACGATTGAGGGTAGAATCGCCCCTTTGATAGTACTGAGGTGGATACACAACCATGGACTTTATCAAGGACCTCGATGCACGAGGTTTGAACTGTCCGCTGCCGATTCTGAAGACGAAGAAGGCGCTGGCGGAAATGTCGAGTGGCGAAGTATTGCGCGTACAGGCAACCGATCCGGGTTCGGTGCGCGATTTCCAGGCGTTTGCCAGGCAGACCGGCAACGAGCTGGTGCAGCAGGACAAGGACGGCGACGTCTTCGTCTTCTTCATGAAGCGCAAGTAATCCCGGTCGTTCATCGCAGTACCGCGCCAGGCACATCGCCGGCGCTTCCCCCGCGCAGTGCGCGCTTGTTTCCCCGTACCCGCTCCCGATGTTCGCAAGGCCTTGCCGTGGGGCGAGGCCGGCGAAAAGCGTGCTTCCGCTATAATCCTGCGTTGATTTTTGCAATTTGGTGACTTTTTCAAGGGAAAAGTGATGAAAGTATTGGTGCCAGTCAAACGCGTCGTCGATTACAACGTCAAGGTACGCGTCAAATCGGACCAGTCCGGCGTGGATATCGCCAACGTGAAGATGTCGATGAACCCGTTCGACGAGATCGCCGTGGAAGAGGCGGTGCGTCTGAAGGAAGCCGGCAAGGCAACGGAAATCATCGCCGTCTCGTGCGGCGTGCTGCAATCGCAGGAAACGCTGCGTACTGCGATGGCGATCGGCGCCGACCGCGCCGTGCTGGTCGAGACCGACGTCGAATTGCAGCCGCTGGCCGTGGCCAAGCTGTTGAAGGCCGTTGCCGACAAGGAACAGCCGCAACTGATCATCCTCGGCAAGCAGGCGATCGACGACGACGCCAACCAGACCGGCCAGATGCTGGCTGCGCTGCTGGACTGGCCGCAAGCGACCTATGCGTCGAAAGTGGAAGTCGACGGCGACAAGGTGAAGGTCACGCGTGAAGTCGACGGCGGCCTGGAAACCGTGCAACTGTCGCTGCCGGCCATTGTCACCACCGACCTGCGCCTGAACGAGCCGCGTTACGTGACGCTGCCGAACATCATGAAGGCGAAGAAAAAGCAGCTGGACAATTTCAAGCCGGCCGATCTGGGCGTCGACGTCACGCCGCGCCTGAAGACGCTGAAGGTCAGCGAACCGCCGAAACGTTCCGCCGGCATCATCGTGCCGGATGTCGCCACGCTGGTCGACAAGCTGAAAAACGAAGCCAAAGTCATCTAAGGGATCACATCATGACCGCACTCGTCATTGCAGAACACGACAACGCTTCCCTGAAGGGCAGCACGCTGCACACGATCACCGCTGCCGCGCAATGCGGCGGCGACGTCCATGTCCTCGTCGCCGGCAACAACGCCGGTGCCGCTGCGCAAGCCGCTGCGAAAATCGCCGGCGTTGCCAAGGTCCTCGTCGCAGAAGGCCCGCAGTTTGCCGACGGCCTGGCCGAGAACGTCGCTGCGCAGGCGCTGGCGCTGGCATCGAACTACTCGCACATCCTGGCGCCTGCCACCGCCTACGGCAAGAACATCCTGCCGCGCGTGGCTGCCAAGCTGGACGTCGCGCAGGTTTCCGAAATCACCAAGGTGGTATCGCCTGATACCTTCGAGCGTCCGTTCTATGCCGGCAACGCGATCGCGACCGTGCAGTCGTCGGATGCGGTGAAGGTGATCACCGTGCGTACCACGGCATTCGATTCGCCTGCCGAAGGCGGTTCCGCTGCGGTCGAGAACGTGACGGCAGTTGCCGATTCCGGCAAGTCGTCGTTCGTCTCGCGTGAGATCGCGACGTCGGCGCGTCCGGAACTGACGGCGGCCAAGGTCGTCGTCTCCGGCGGCCGCGGTCTCGGCTCGGAAGAAAACTTCAAGATCCTCGAACCGCTGGCCGACAGGCTGGGCGCGGCGATGGGTGCCTCGCGCGCGGCCGTCGATGCCGGCTTCGTGCCGAACGACTGGCAGGTCGGCCAGACCGGCAAGATCGTCGCGCCCGATCTGTACATCGCCGTCGGCATTTCCGGTGCGATCCAGCATCTGGCCGGCATGAAGGATTCGAAGACCATCGTCGCCATCAACAAGGATGCGGAAGCGCCGATCTTCTCGGTGGCTGATTACGGCATCGTCGGCGATTTGTTCGAAGTCGTGCCTGCACTGGTGAAGGAACTGGGCTGACGTTTTAGACGTTGAGCTGCGTTCCGCTTGATTCAAACGAACGGGCGGGGCGGCGACGGTTGTAGCGGCTGGAGGCTTTCTGGCACACTGCAATCGTCACCGTCCCGTCCGTTTTCCATTTCAGGAGTCTGCATGAGTTACGCCGCGCCGTTGAAGGACATGCTGTTCGTGTTGAACGAGTTGGCCGATCTGCCGGCCGTCAATGCCTTGCCCGGCTGCGAGGATGCGACGCCGGAAACGGTAGAGGCGGTGCTGGAAGAAAACGCGCGCTTCTGCGAAGAAGTCATCGCGCCACTGAACCGCATCGGCGATGAGAAACCGAGCATATGGAAGGACGGCAAAGTGAAGACGACGCCTGGTTTCGCGGATGCCTTCCATGCGTTTGCGCAAGCCGGCTGGCAGGGCGTGCAGCATCCGGCGGAATTCGGCGGGCAGGGTTTGCCCAAGCTGGTGGCGACGCCGTGCATGGAAATGCTGAATGCGGCCAACCTGTCGTTTGCCTTGTGTCCGCTGCTGACCGATGGTGCGATCGAGGCCTTGATGACGGCGGGTTCCGACGAACAGAAGCAGCGCTTCCTGCCCAACTTCGTCGCCGGCAAATGGACAGGTACGATGAACCTGACCGAACCGCAGGCCGGTTCCGACCTGGCGATGGTGCGTTCACGCGCGGAACCGCAGGGCGACGGCACCTATCGTATCTTCGGCACCAAGATCTTCATCACCTACGGCGAGCACGACATGGCCGAGAACATCGTGCATCTGGTGCTCGCACGTTTGCCCAATGCGCCGGAAGGCGTGAAGGGCATCTCGTTGTTTCTCGTGCCGAAATATCTGGTGAACACCGACGGTTCGCTCGGCGAGCGCAACGACGTGCAATGCATCTCGATCGAACACAAGCTCGGCATCAAGGCCAGTCCGACGGCGATGCTGCAGTTCGGTGACCATGGCGGTGCGATCGGTACATTGGTCGGTGAGGAAAATCGCGGCCTGGAAACGATGTTCGTGATGATGAATGCGGCGCGCTTCGCGGTCGGCGTGCAGGGCATCGGGTTGGCCGAGCGTGCGTATCAGAAAGCGGTGCAGTACGCGAAAGAGCGTGTGCAGTCGAAGGATCTCGAAGGCTCGGCAACGGCGGTGTCCATCATCCACCAGCCGGACGTGCGGCGCATGCTGATGTCGATGAAGGCGCAGATCGAGGCGGCGCGCGCGCTGGCCTACGTGGCGGCGGCGAAAGCCGACATCGCGCATCATCATCCGGATGCTGACGTGCGCGCGGCGAACGAAGCGGTTTACGAATTCATGGTGCCGGTCATCAAGGGCTGGTCGACCGAGATGGCGATCGACGTCGCTTCGACCGGCGTGCAGATTCACGGCGGCATGGGCTTCATCGAAGAGACGGGCGCTGCGCAGTTCTACCGCGATGCCCGCATTCTGACGATCTATGAAGGCACGACCGCGATCCAGGCCAACGATCTGGTCGGCCGCAAGACGGTGCGCGACGGCGGTGCGGTAGCGAAGGCAATCGTTGCCGACGTGATGCGTACGGCAAACGAATTGCTGGAAGCATCATCGGAGGACGGCGCGGAAGATTTCGCTGCGATCCATGCGCAGTTGACTGCGGCGGCGCAGGCGCTGGAAGACGTCGTGGACTATGCCGTTGCCAATGTGCAATCCGACATCAAGGGCGTATTCGCCGGCAGCGTGCCGTATCTGAAACTGGCGGGCATTGTGCTCGGCGGCTGGCAGATGGCGCGTGCTGCGTTGATCGCGCGGCAGAAATTGAAACAGGGCGACGGCGACGCAACCTTTTACCGCACCAAGCTGGCGACCGCGCGTTTCTTTGCCGATCATTTCTTGTCGCAGGCGGCCGGTTATAGCAGCGCGATTGTCAGCGGCAATGCGGGGATGCTGGCGTTGGAAGAAGATCAGTTCTGACGACTTTCAACGCAGCCGGCCGATATAGCCGCGATCGACATCGTCATCGGTGTCGGAAGAAGGCTTGGCCGACTGTTGCGGTTGGGGCGCGGGCGGCGTCTCCGCTAGTCGCGACAATAGCGGTTGCCGCGGTGCCTGCTGCGTGAATAAACCTTCACCGCCGAAGAAGATGTCCTGCAGCTTGGCGCTCAGTTCACGCAAGCCCGCATTGTCCGAACCGGCGGTCATTTCCAGCACGTGGCGGCAGTAGTCGGGATCGATGCGCATGTACTCGATGTCGGTCACGCGACCGGTGTGGCGGCGCAGCGTGACGTGCAGCCGCCCCATCAATGCGAAGGCGTGATTCTCCTGTTCGGCACGTGTGTGGTGTTCGTCGCTCATAGTACGTGCTCACCATGCTGTTCCAGATCGAGGCCGTCGCGCTCGGCTTCTTCCGTCACGCGCAGGCCGACTAGGGCCTTGACGATACCGAGGATGATGGCGGTCATCACGGTGGAGAAGGCAATCGTCATGACGACACCGAATGCCTGATTGCCGAACGAACTTTCTACGCCGCCGATTTCCTTTGCCGCGAACACCCCGGTCAGCAGCGCGCCGACTATGCCGCCGATCGCATGCACACCAAACACGTCCAGCGAATCGTCGTAGCCGAGCATGGATTTGAGTGACGTCGCGCCCCAGTAGCAGGCGATGCCGGCCGCTGCGCCGATCGCCAGCGCGCCGTTGATGCCGACAAAGCCGGAGGCTGGCGTGATCGCGACCAGGCCCGATACCGCGCCGGACACCATGCCGAGCACCGAGGGTTTGCCGCGCCGCAGCCATTCGGCGAACATCCATGCCAGCGCGGCGACCGCGGTGGCCAGTTGCGTGACCAGCATCGCCATGCCGGCACGGCCGTCGGCCGCCACGGCGGAACCGGCATTGAAGCCGAACCAGCCGACCCACAGCAGGCAGGCACCGATCACGGTCAGCACCAGGTTGTGCGGTGGCATCGGCTCCTTGCCGAAGCCGGTGCGCGGGCCGATGATGACGGCGGCGATCAGGCCGGAAACGCCGGCATTGATGTGCACCACGGTGCCGCCGGCGAAATCGAGTACGCCACGTCCGGCCAGCCAGCCGCCCGGCTCCCACACCCAATGCGCGACCGGTGCGTAGACGAAGACGGACCACAGCGCCATGAAAATCAGCAGCGCCGAGAACTTCATGCGTTCGGCGAAGGCGCCAGTGATCAGCGCCGGCGTGATGATGGCGAAAGTCATCTGGAACATGACAAACACGCTTTCCGGAATCGTCGGCGCGATCTCGCTGACGGTCACCTTGCCTGCTTCTTTCATGAAGGACATGCCATCCAGCAGTACGCGGTCCAGTCCTCCAATGTAGGCCGAGCCAGGCGTGAAGGCGAGGCTGTAGCCGATCGCGACCCACAGCACGGTGACCAGGCAGGTGACGGCGAAGCTTTGTGCCATCGTCGCCAGCACGTTCTTCTTGCGCACCATGCCGGCGTAGAACAGCGCCAAGCCGGGAATTGTCATCAGCAGCACCAGTGCGGTGGAAGTCAGCATCCAGGCGGTATCGCCGGGATTAAGCCTGGCGGCATCGACCAGCATCGGCCGGGTCAGCACTTCTTCTTCCGTTGGCGGTGCGGTCGGTTCGACGGTGGCCGGCTGCGCTTCCGGATCGGCGATCGGCGGCGCGGCAAGGATGGGTGGAGCTGTAACCGGAGTGTCGGCGGAAGCCGATGCATCCGATGTATCCGATGCATTTTGGGCGAATGCGGAGGGGAGGAACAAGGCGGCGGCCAGGGCGGCCATTGCCAGCGGCGCGGCAAAGCGGTTGATCATGGAGGCTTCCTTGATGCGATGTCTTGTGTTTCACAAAAGCACTATGCGTGCCATGCGCGGAGCCGGAAGAAAGCGCGGCAGGCCGTGTCCGGAACGGTTCGATTGCACTGGACCTGCGCAGATTAGGGACGCATGCACAAAGGTGGTACAGCGGGCGTGGGCGTGCGGTGGAGCTATATGGGTTGCTGGCGAGTTAAATTTTTGGCAACTATTGGTGGTCGAAATACTACTGAAAGTAGTAAAAGCCACTGCGTGCTACTACTGAAAGTTGCAGGGGGAGGGCTGTACGGGCTATAATTTGCGGCTTTTCCCACGTTTCGACGGTTGGCCGATGTTTCACCGGTTGGTCGTTCAATTCGATGGGCGTCGTCGAACCCTGTGGTTATCCGAGGATTCGGCGGTTTTATTGATTAAAAATCCCGATATCGGAAATATTATGGTCGTCATTCGTTTAGCTCGTGGCGGCGCCAAAAAGCGCCCGTTCTACAACATCGTTGCAACCGATTCGCGCAACCGTCGCGATGGTCGTTTCATCGAGCGCATCGGCTTCTACAACCCGGTTGCATCGGGCAAGGAAGAAACCGTTCGCATCGCTCAGGATCGTCTGTCGTACTGGCAAGGTGTTGGCGCCCAACTGTCGCCGACCGTCGCACGTCTGGTCGAAGCCGGCAAAGCTGCTGCTTAATTGCAGCAATAGCTGTTCAGGCTTGTCTGATCGGGAGCAGCTTCGGGGATGAAAATTCCTGACGATCTGGTGCTGGTCGGGCACATTACCGGTGCGTACGGGCTGCAAGGCTGGGTACGTATCAGGCCGTATTCGGAAGACGCGGACGCATTGCTGCACGCACGCACGTGGTGGCTGGACAAGCCGGCCATGCGGGATGTGGAAGTCATGCAATCCCGCGTGCATACCGACGACGTGGTGGCAAAGCTGATGGGCGTCGCCGATCGCGATGCCGCCGAGGCGCTGAAAGGTGCTACCGTGCAAATCGCACGCAGCCATTTCCCGGCATTGTCGGACAACGAATTCTATTGGGTCGATCTGATCGGCCTGGAAGTCGAGAATCTGCAAGGCCGGCATCTGGGCTCCGTGCATGACATGATGGACAACGGCGCGCATCCGATTCTGCGGGTGATGCCGGCGGTCGCGACGGAAGACAAGCAGCAGGAAATGCTGATTCCGTTCGTCGACCAGTTCGTCATCACGGTCGACAAGACGGCAAAGAAGATTACGGTGGACTGGGAACTCGATTACTGAGTCCCATGACTGGATTCCGGAGCAAGGAGTAGGGCGGGATGCAATTCGATGTCGTCACGCTGTTCCCGGAAATGTTCACGGCGATCACGCAGTCGGGTATCACGCGACGCGCGTTCGAGCAGAAGAGTTGCTCCTTGTCGCTGTGGAATCCGCGCGATTTCACGACCGATAAGCATCGCACCGTCGATGACCGGCCGTATGGCGGCGGTCCCGGCATGGTGATGATGGTCAAGCCGCTGGAAGCGGCGGTAAAGGCAGCCAAGGCGAGGCAGATTGCCGCCGAGTTGCCGATACCGAAAGTGATTTATCTGTCGCCGCAAGGCAAGGCATTGACGCATGAACGCGTGATGCAGTTGGCAGCGGAACCGGGGCTGGTGTTGCTGTGTGGCCGCTACGAAGCGGTGGATCAGCGGTTCCTGGATCGTTGCGTGGATGAGGAAATCAGCCTTGGCGATTTCGTTCTCTCCGGCGGTGAGTTGCCGGCGATGGCGTTGATGGATGCAGTGATCCGCCAGTTGCCCGGTGTATTGAATGACGATGCTTCTGCAGTCGAAGACAGTTTCGTCAACGGCTTATTGGATTGCCCGCACTACACGCGGCCGGAAGTCCACGAAGGCGAAGCGGTGCCGACGGTCCTGATGGGCGGCAACCATGCCGAGATCGAGAAGTGGCGGCGAGAGCGGTCGCTGGAAGCGACCGCAAGGAAGCGTCCCGATCTGATCGGCAAGGCACGCGAGGCAGGATTGCTGACGCGGGCCGACGAAAAATTTTTGAGCAGTCTGAAGTAACAAGGAATTCGCCGTCACGGCAAACCGTGGCGGCAATCGTGCAGGGAGCAACCGTTCTCTGCAATTTGCAAACCCCATCCTCTACCGGGCATCAGCAGCAAGCAGCGCCGGCATGATGGTTACAGGAGTGAAAAATGGATCTGATCCAGCAACTCGAGCAGGAAGAAATCGCCCGTCTCGGCAAGAACATCCCCGACTTTGCGCCGGGTGATACGGTCATCGTCAGCGTCAATGTGGTCGAAGGCACCCGCAAGCGTGCACAGGCATACGAAGGTGTCGTGATCTCGCGTCGCAACCGTGGTCTGAACTCGAACTTCATTGTTCGCAAAATCTCGTCGGGTGAAGGCGTGGAACGTACGTTCCAGCTGTACTCGCCGCTGATCGCGTCGATCGAAGTCAAGCGCCGCGGTGACGTACGTCGCGCGAAGCTGTACTACCTGCGCGATCGTTCGGGCAAATCGGCACGTATCAAGGAAAAACTGCCGAGCCGCCGCGCCGCTGCAAAAGACGCAGAATAATTTATCGGGCCAGTTTTCTGGCCGATGTCTGCGTCAGGAAACGCTCTTCGGTTTCCATGAAAACCCCGCTTCGGCGGGGTTTTTCTTTTTCGGCTGCGAGTGCAGCCAATCGATCAAGTGAAGAAGTGGCGGGCAGGGCATGCCTTGTGATCCCAACAAGTGCTATCAGGGATCGATATCGCCCTTTGCTGCCGTCTCGCCGTCGATGATCTGGAATTTGCGCATTTTTTCCCACAAGACCTTGCGGCTCATCTTCAAATGGTTGGCCGTATCCTGCCGTCGCCAGTTGTGTGCATCAAGCGCTTCGATGATGCGCTGACGGTCGGCCATGTCCCATTTGCGGCGCGCACCGTCGTTTTCGATTTCCTGCAACTCGTCGCGGAATTCGCGCAGGGCGACGAACACGCGATCGATCGCATCGCGATTCCAGTCGCCGAACTGGCGATGGATGATCGTGATGCGTTCGGCGATGTTGCGCAACTCACGTACATTACCGACGAAGCGCGTGTTCGCAACCATGCGGATCAGCCAGTCCGGGATGGTGATCGACGATGCCTCGCCATTCTTGTCGCTGCCGGACTGACTGCCCAGCATGCGCTGCACGATGTGCGAGAAGATCGCAATCTTGTCCGTTTCACCGCGCTCTTGCAGGTTCGGTACGCGCAATTCGATGACGGCCATTCGGTAGTAGAGGTCGGAGCGGAACATCTCCTGCCGCACCAGTTCGCGCAAGTTGCGATTTGTGGCAGCGACTAGCCGGAAATCGACGCTGATCTCTGTTGCCGATCCCAGCCGCGTGACCTTGCTCTGTTCCAGCACGCGCAGCAGTTTTACCTGCTGGTACAGCGGCAGGTCACCGATCTCGTCGAGGAACAGTGTGCCGCCGTCGGCCTGCTCGAAATAGCCCTTGTGCGCCAGCATCGCGCCGGTGAATGCGCCTTTAGCGTGGCCGAAGAAATGTGATTCGAACAGACCGTCCGGAATGGCACCGCAGTTGACGGCGACGAATGGCCCCTTGCTGTAATGACTATGGTGATCGTGCAGCAGTCGCGCAATGCGTTCCTTGCCGACGCCGGTTTCGCCCGAGATCAGTACGTTGGAATCACAGTCGGCAAACGTTTCCGCTTCTTTCAGCAAGGCTTTCATTACGTCGGACTCGGCGATCAGCGGATCGCGCTCCTGTGCCGATTTGCCGTGCAGGTGAAGCTCTCCTGCCAGTGCGAAGACCTGGCGCCGCAGTTCCGCACAGGTGAAATCCAGCATCAGGATGTGCGAATACTCGGGCGGATAGACGCGCGAATCGTAGGCGCGCGGCGCTTCGGCGACCCAGATGACCGGCATGCCGTGCGTGCGCTGCCAATCCTGCGCATCGAAGCCGGAACTGTCGATGACGGTGACCGAGATGATCGCGATCGATGTCGATTGCGCCACCTGCTCCGGCAACGGCTCCATGCCGTCGGCGCGAATGACGTCGACATCGGCGCTGACCAGGCAGCGTGCAATGCGATCGAAAATATCGGACTTGCCTTCCCAAACGTAGATGTCGATATTTTCCTGTGGAGGCTTGTTCTTGATCATGCCGTTCCTTGATCGTCGAAGGGAGGTGCGGGTTTCTTCAGGAGGAACAATGGCGGCGGTGCATGTTGTTCCTCTTCCGCCATGCCCTGCCGATGCGACAGCAGGTCGCGAATTTCGATCAGCCGTGAATGGAGATTGAAGGCGAGCACCAGCATTTCGCTGAGCAGCCGCCATAGCAGCAGGGAGAGTAAGGTTGCGCCTATCGTCAGCGATATGCGCGCGCTGTCTGAGACGGATGTATCGGGCGAATTGAACAGGATGCCGCATGCGGCGCCGATGATGGCGATGAAGCCGACCCAATAGATCAACCTGATCAGAAAGGGGGCGATCAGGTCATCCATGTTCAGATAGCGGAAAAATCTGCTGGCGGAATCAGAGGATTGCATGGTCGATGCTCCGTTCATATGAAAAATGTCTAATAAACCAGTTTGACGTTTTCGCCACCGCCGCAATTCAGGTCGATCAAGGTGACGTCGACCTGGCCGATCTGCAGGCCGAGCAGGGTTTGCAATTGATTGGAAAGGGCGCTGCCCAGTTCGTCGAGAATCGGCTGCAGCAAGTCGGTCGTTAGGCCTAGCGCAGTTAATACGGCCTTGCTAATAGAACCTTGATCGCCTGCTAGTTGCCCCGAAAGGATGCACTGTGCGTTGCCCAGGCAAAGAACTGGATTGAGAATGTCGCCGACGATGTTGAGCAGCCCGTTTGCCAGGTTGCCTACGGTATTCAGCAGGCCCGTCAAAACACTGCCGAGCGCGGCAGCCAGACCGCTGTTTGCATTGATGCCATTGACGAAATTCTTGAGATCGCCGAGAGCGCCTTGGACGGTGGAGAGCGCTGTATTAAGTACATTGCCGCTAGCGTTTAACAGACCTGTGGCAAGCGTATTGTTGTTGACGCCGCCGGCGCCTTGCGTCTGCACTTGTAGCAAGGTTGCTCCCAGCAGCTTGGCAAGCATGCCGTCCATCAGATCCAGCAGGGTTGCGCCGAGCTGAAGATCATTTTTTCCCAGCGTGAACGTTTCCCCTTTTACGAAATCATGCGTATCGGTATTCGGTAAGGAATCGATGGAAAAGCTGGTATTGACGTTCAATCCGCCACTGGGCGGAAGATTGGGCAATATTTTGAGAAGGGTTTGATTCTGCAGATTGTCGCTGCATGTCGAAGACGTCGAAAATGCGCTGCTCGCATTGAAATTTCCGACACATAATTTAAGGATCGGTGCATCGATTGCAATGGTGGCGACATCCTTGCCATCTTTCTTTTTCGTACACATGTCCATGATCGTTCCGGTGCCATTAACGACATCGATCGCCAGAGGAATATCGGAAGAGACCAGATTTGCGTTCAGCAGATTGCTTGTGACATGCGTGAACATTCGTACTTGTGACGTGAAAGCCTTGGTGCCAACGCCACCTATCCCGATCGACGGTGGAGCAACGATGCCAATCTGGTTATCAACTGATAGCAGGCTTGGAGCACCGAGATTGACATTGGCTGCAATAGCCGGATGTTCGCTGCCGGCCATGACAATGGCAGTTGAGAGCAATTCTGATGCCTTGATATTGGCATCCAGCGCTGCCTTGCCGTTGGCTGTATCAAGAATGGTGAGCAAGCCCCGTTCGCCGGCATCCGTCAGCAGCTTGACATTCCCACTCTGAACACCGAGTGCATTGATCAGATCTTGCTGTCCGCCGATGGTGCTGACTGCGCCAAGTAGTGTGTTCAGCGGGCAAATGCCGTTGCTGCATGCCGGTGAACCCAACGAGACGATGTTCTTGATTGTGGCGATATCGGCATTCAGGGGAATGTTGAATCCCAGTTCAGAAAGCAATCCGCCGGTGGTGATGCGTGCATTCGCCAATCCATCATACGATGCCAGCGTCGTGCCGTTGATATCGACGCCCAGCTGCGCCAGCAGCATCGGTACGCTGCCATCCTTGATGCGCAACAGCCGCGATTCGACGGAGAATACGGCAACAGGTGCCGATGTCGTGGCGATGGCAAAAGCACTTACCTGTTGGCTGGCCCATGCGCCAAAGAAGCTGCCGAACGAGCGGCTGACCTCGACACGAACTGCCGTCGGTACGGGGTGGCCCGCTGGAGTAATGCCGCCAGCGTAAGCGAGGTAATGCGGCGCTGCCGGTATCGAGGTCGGATCCCATTTGCCGCACGTAGAGTTGATCGTGCCGCTGAAACCATGTGCGATTTGTGCATTGTTGGCGGCAGCGCTGAAACCGGATGCGCATTGGTCATCGGGCGAATCTGCCGAGCGTGCGATTTTTTGTGCTCCCGCAATCGCCGCCATATCTGCAATCTTCTGCAATTCCCGCTTTTGATAAAACAGGAAGCCGATATCGATCGAAGCCAGCAAAATCACGACAGCGGAGATCACCAGCGCCGCCATCACGGCAATCGAGCCGCGCTGACGTGGTGGCAGATTCTGCACCGGATTTCCGATTGTCGTGAACGCTGGCATATGCGTGACCGGTTTCAGCGGCTGGTCGATGCTTCATCGATCTTGCTGTTGAAGCTTTCTGGAATCTTGTATTTGAAGCTGTCCAGATAGCGGTGCCAGCTCAGATTGCCGGTGGCACCGAGCATCGGCAGACCGGGGCCGGCAATGCTGCCGTCGGCTTGTGCATTCAGCAGTCTGGTGGTGGTCTCGCCGATGGTATTTGACGATTGTTGCATCTGCTCGGCAGTCGGTTCTTCGTTCGATTCCGATTGGGCAAAGGCATATGGCGTACAAGCGATTAGCAGCACGGCAAGTAAAGGTGTGCGCAGGCGGCGCGAGAGGACTGGCACTGTACGTGCGGGAACGTCGCGATGAAGAAGGCGTCTCGGCATGTTGATCTCCTTTTCAGGTACGCGTTGTCTCGATGAAAGTTATTGGCGCAACTGCTGCGCCGGTTCGAGCAATTGCCATTGCAGTTGCAATTGCATACCGTTGCTGTTGTCGTGTCGGGCGGATGCCAATGCGTTAGTCGTGGCCGTTTTCGATGACGGATTGCCGTTTGCACGTGCCTGACGTGCGACTTCTTCCTGCGTTTCCTGCGGCAAGCCGGCCTTGTCCATCAGATGGCGTGCCTTGTCGTTTTCGCCAGCAAGGATCAGGTAGAGAGCCAGATTGCTGACGATCTTGCGATTGTCCGGCGCGAGTTCGGCGGCCTGGATCAGCGGCAGGCGGGCGGCTGCAAATTCGTTGTTTTGCAGCAGTGCGTAGCCGAGGTCGCTGAGTGCCGTCGCATTGATCGGATCGTGCCGCGTCGATTCCTGCAGTGCGGTGACGGCGGTGGCGTAATCGCCGCGTTGCGCTGCCAGCAGGCCGAGGCCGCGCCAAGCCGAGGCGGTTTCCACGGTATCCAGCAAGCGACGGTAGGCCTTGTCGGCTGCTTCCGTCTGGCCGGTGGCGCGCAATGCATCGGCTTCCAGACGCATGATTTCGGGCGAATCGCCATGCTGCTTGCGATAGGCGTCGATATGGGCGAGCGAGGCGAAGTACAGCGAGCGCGACTGCATCGTCTTGATCATGTCCAGATAGACCAGCTTGTTGTCGATCGCCGGCTTTTCCGGCTCCAGCTGCTGGCGCTGAATGGCAGCTTCCATGCGTTCGGCTTGGTCGTTCGATGCCTTGTCGAAAGTGGAACAGGCAGCGAGCAGGGATAGCACAGTGGTACCGATGGCAAGGCGGGAAAAACGATGGCATGCGCTCATGTCAGTGTCCTATCCTCGAGAGTGTGCGAATGATGGCGAGAAAACCTGCGCCGCCGGTGATGATGAGCAGCGCGGGCAACAGCGTGAGGACCATGACGCCGGTCATCTTGACGGTCAGCTTGCCGACTTTCTCCTTCATGTCGAGCTTGCGCTGTTCGCGTACGCGGTCGCTGAACTGCTGTAGCGGCTGCTGTACTGCACCGCCGTAGTGATCGACCTGCACGATCAGGCGTGCGATGGCATTGATGTCGTCGTTGTTGAACACGGTGGAGAAGCGGCGCAGCGATTGTTCGCGGCTGCGGCCGTTCAAGTATTGGCGCGCGGCGATCTGCAGTTCGCGGCTGAGAACCGGGAGCGTCTTCGCGAATTCGGTTTCGATCACATGCAGACTTTGATCGATCGACAGGCCGACACCTTGCAACAGACGCAACAGGTCGATCAGCAGTGGCAGTTCTTCTGCGGCACGGCGACGGCGGTCGCGCGCCTTCCATTGCATCGCCCATTTCGGTCCCATGTAGCCGAAACCGAAGCCGAAGAAGCCGCAGATCAGGAAGGACGATGTCGTGCCGTTGGCGATGAAAAACCAGGCGAGGGTGGGCAGCAGCAGGCCGAGGACAGTACGCGTGATGAAGAACAGCGTCTTGCCGCGATTGTCGTTGACACCGCATTGGTCGAGCAGCTGGCGGTCTTCCTCGGCGACCAGTTGCCTTCCGATCGGCGTATCGACCCAATGTGCAGCATGCGCGACGATGCGGTCGAGCCAGTGCGTCGGCTCCGGTTCGTCGTCGGCTTCATGCTCTTCCGGATGCTGCGGATGTTCCTGCCTGTCGATGCGGCGGTTCAGCATACGCTCGGTACGCATCATGTCCCATGCGCGGCGCAGCAGCACGCCGCCGACCAGCAGCGCGGCGGCGGCGAAGAACAGCAGCGACAGGGCGATCAGCGTATTGCGTTCCATTGTGTGTTCCCGTCTTTCTTCAATTTCATACCGACTTTGCGAGCCGGTACAGACAGAATGCGCCACATACTTCGAGCGCCAGCGCACCGAACAACATTTCCCTGCCGGCTTCATCGTTCAGCATGATGGAGAACATGGCGCTGTTGAAAATGACCATGAACAGGCCGAGCCCGATCGGCAGCAGGCCGAGTATCCATGCCGACAGGCGTGTTTCCGCCGATAGTGCCACCAGTTCGTTCTGCGCCTGTTCGCGATCGCGCATGAAGGCAGCCATGCGATCGAGCACGTTGTCGGCGCGTCCGCCGAAGCGCAGCGCGACACCGATGACGGCGGCGATCAGCTCTAGTTCATGCAGGCGGAACAGGCGCGCCTCCTGCAGCAGTGCTTGTTCGAGATCGAGGCCGGCCTGCACCAGGCCGTTGGAGCGGTCGAGCAGGTCGCGCAGAGGTGCATCGGTCGTCAGCAGCGCGGATTGAAAGGACGATTCGAGACTGTTGCCGATAGTCGCGAGCCGCACCATCGTGTCGAGGAAGGATGGCAACTGGCGCACCATCCGCTGATGGCGCCGCGTGGCCTTCAACCACAGGCGGAAATGGCAGAGTCCGACATACAGAATGGCCGTGCCAATCGCAGACAGGATGCCGCCGAACAGTGCGGCAATGGCAATGAGCAGAACGCCAGGCGCAATCAATAGAAAGAGAAACAGACGATTCGGCACGATGCCGGCGCGCAGTAAGAAATACCGCAGGAAATTCTGCCACCTGCGCCGTCCTTGCCGTGCGGTGGTGTTGTGCTGTGCGGAATTGGCACCGGTCATCTCGAGGTTTTCCGTTTCGGCCATGTTGCGCAATTGCCGATCGACGAAAGCCGAAGCCGCCTGCTGATGCGCGCGCGTCTGTGCACCCTGCCATAGCAGCAGGCTGGCCGCGATCAGCAGGATCGCACCGGCAATCAGCAGCAGCATCAAGGTGCTCATGGCTTCCTCGTCGGCATGGCTGCGGCTGCCGCGAGTTGTTTGCGGCGCTGTAGCTTGGGCGAATGCGGCTGAATGCCGAGCGATACCCAACGATCCTTTTCTTCGCCGTCGGGTGCGACAAAGCTTTCGTGGCGGAACAGTTCCTGCGTCGTGATGATGTTGTCGCCGACGCCGGTGACTTCAGTGATCGAGACGATGCGCCGTCGGCCGTTCGACAACCGCGCGATCTGCACGATGAAATCGATCGCGCCGGCGATCTGGCGGCGCAGGCTGTTTTCGCTGCCCTGAAAGCCGGCGAAACCGGCCAGCATTTCGATACGATGCAGGCATTCGCGCGGCGTGTTGGCATGAATCGTTGCCATAGAACCGTCATGACCGGTATTCATCGCCTGCAGCATTTCCATCACTTCGGCGCCACGCACCTCGCCGACGATGATGCGGTCCGGACGCATGCGCAGACTGTTGCGGATCAGATCACGAATGGTGACGGCGCCGGTGCCTTCGAAGCTGCCGATGCGCGATTCGAGGCGCACCACATGCGGATGGTTCAGCGACAGTTCGGCCGTGTCTTCGACGGTGACGACACGTTCGTTTTCCGGCAGGAAGAAGGCCAGTGCGTTCAGCAGCGAAGTCTTGCCAGAACTGGTGCCGCCGGAGACGAGGATGTTGCAGCGTGCCTTGACGGCGTTTTCCAGCAGCGCGAACAGGTCTTCGTTCAGCGTGCCGAGTTGCTGCAGATCGGATGGCTTCAGTGGATCCTTGCGAAACTTACGGATGGAAACCATCGGGCCGTCCACCGCCAGCGGTTCGATAACGACGTTCAGGCGGCCACCGTCCGGCAGACGTGCGTCGACCATCGGATTCGATTCGTCGAGGCGGCGGCCGAGCGGCGCGAGGATGCGGCGCACGATGCGCAACAAGTGGCTGTTGTCCGTGAAGCGCAATGTTTCGCGTTCCAGTACGCCGTGCCGCGAGACGAAGACATCGTTGTAGCCATTGATCAGGATGTCCTCGACATCCGCGTCGGCCAGCAGGTCTTCCAGCGGGCCGAGGCCGGCCAGTTCTTTTGTCAGTGCATCAGCGATCAGGCGTACTTCATTCTCGTTCAGCGGAATGCGGCGGAGGCGCACGAAGCCGTCGACATCCAGATTGACGAACTGCTGGATTGCCGAGCGCGACCAGCGGCCGAACTCCGCACCCAGCTCTTCGATGCGCGTCAGCAGGTTGTCGTAGGCGGCGGTCTTGATGTCCTGGAAACGCTGCGTGTTGACGAATGCGGCTTCTTCGCCGGTCATGTCGATGTGATCGCTCATTTCATTCCCCTTTTATTGTTATTCGACGGCATCCAGCGTTGCATCCAGCGCGGCAGGCGGCTGTCGGCGCTGCTGCGCCTGTCCACGTTTGTTTTCAGCAGGTCGGCGCCGAGCTTCTGTATCGCGCGTACATACGGATCGTTGCGGGCAACTTCGTGCAGCAGCTTGCCGAGATTGGCCGCGCTTATCATGCGTGCCGCGCATTCCGGCAGCACGGCCTTCAGCGGCAGACCGAAACGGTCGGCAATCTGTTCGGCGTCCATGCCGTAGCGCGTGTCGTAGCGGCTGACGATCAATTGGCGCTTTCCGGTCTGACGTTCAGTTTCGGCAGCCTGACTGTCGAGTTCCTTCAGCAATGTGGCCAGCGATACCAGCGAACCGACGCTCTGATCGGTGACCAGCCAGGTCTCGTCGACGGCCTGCGTAATCCGGGAGATGAAGCCGGCATGCGGAAAACCGCCGAGGTCGACGATCAATACGTCAAAGTACGGGCATAGCTGCATCAGCAGCGCCACCGTATCGGATGCAGCGATGCCGGTGATATCGTTTGCCGTGCGCGGCAGCGAGACGATGCGTACGCCGCTGGCAGTGCGCGGCAATGCGGTGTGGATCAGCGTCTGGTCCAGGCGATGACGATTGCGGATCGCGTCGTCCAGGTGAAATGCGCCGGCGGCGTTCATGTAGAGCTGGCCGTCGCCGACCGGCAGGCCGAGATCGAGCAGGCCGATGCGTGGTTCCGTCTGTTGCAGGGTCTGGCGTTGCTGCAACAGATCGGCCAGATGTACGGCAAGCGTGGTCGTGCCGATGCCGATACGGGCACCGGCCAGCGCAATCAGGGTGCAGGATTCGGAGGCCGCCGTTGCGTCCGGAGCAATCAGCCTGCGGATGACGGTACGTGCTTCCTCGGCATCGGCGTGCATGTCGACGAAATGATGCACGCCGGCGCGCAACGCGGCGATGGCGCCGTCCGGATAGTCCATCGTGCCGACGGCGACCATCTGCAGATCGGGTAGTACGGCCTTGAGCCGTTGTGCAAGACCGATCATCGACGCATTGCAGTCGATGCCTTCTTCGCCGCAGTTGCCGGAAAAATCGAGCAGCAGCAGCTGCGGCTTGCACGCCGTCATGCGCGCGACCAGCATGTCCAGCGGCACCATTTCCTGCTGCTTCAGATGCCACTCGTTCAGCACACGATCGAGCCAGTCGAAATGTGCGCGGTTGGACGAGCAGAAGATGAACTTGCTGTCGGCGAATTTTCCGCCCGCGAACTTGGCATCTGTATCTGTTGCCGACAGCATCGATTTTTCCGTATGCATCGGTTGCAATCTCCCTCTGCCTTATTTCGAAAAACCGGGAAGGTCTTCGTTGCCGGCCTTGCCCATCAGGTAATAGCTCCAAGCATTGGCGGGTGTGTCGCGTTTTTCCGTGCTGCCCGGTAGCGCGAGCTGTACGCCTTTGGCGATGGGCTTGACGAGACGCGGCGTGACGATGATGACGAGTTCCTTTTCATCCTGCGTATAGTTCATGCTGCGGAAGAAGGCGCCGATGATGGGCAGGTCGCCCAGCAGCGGAATCTTGCTGGCGTTGGATTTCGTTGTGCGCGAGACGAGCCCGCCGATGATGAAGCTTTCGCCGTCGCCGAGTTCGAGCGTGGTTTCCGCGCGGCGCGTGGTGATGGCGGGAATCAGCATGTCGTTGACGTTCAGCGCGTTCAGATAATCGATGTCGCTGGCTTCGGGTGCGACCTTCAGCGCGATGCGATTGGCGGCCAGCACGGTCGGCGTGACGGTCAATCCGATACCGAACGGCTTGAAGACGATGGTGGTGGTGCCCAGTCCGCCCGATTGCGGAATCGGCAGTTCGCCGCCGGCGAGGAAACTGGCGCTTTGCCCGGATAGCGCGGTCAGCGACGGTTGCGCCAGCACGCGGGCCAGGCCGTTTTCCTCGATCAGTTTCAGTTTGGCGTCGACGCTGGAACTGCCGAGCAGATTGAAGGCCTGTGCTTCCGGCGTCTGGGTGCCGGGCAGCAGCAGTGAAGTAAACGTGTTCAGCCCGAAGCTGAAGACGGCACCGCGATCCTGCCGATAAAGGAAATCGAAGCCGGTTTCCTTCAGCACCTTCTTGCTGAATTCGACGATCTTGACGTCTATCTGCACAACACCGCCGACACCGACGGTGGAAGTATCGAGCAACTTGTCCGCGCCGACCGCGTTGGCGGCAACCGCCGTCGTACCGGCATGCGACAGCAGCGATGGCGCTTCGCCGCGGATCAGCGCGTTGCCGTCGCCGATCTGCAGTTCGGCGCCCGATTTCGGCAACTGGCTTTGCAGCTGGCTTTGCACTGTGACGTGCCAGGATTTTTCGACACCGTTGCGCGGCCAGGCCGTCACGACGGTGCGGCCGGGTTTCTTGCCGACGATGAGCACGCTGCCCGGCTTGCGCGCGCTACCGCGCAGAACGACGACATCGGCGACTTCCGGATCGGCAACCGCGATACGCTCCAGATCGGCCGGTATCTGCAGCGGGCGCTGTTCACGCACGCTGATCGTCAGATCGGCCGCAGAGCCTTCAGCCGCTGATGAGAAAACAGGAGTAAAGAACAGAAGTCCTGCCGTTGCTGCCATCGCGCGAAATATCTTCATTGCTGCGTCTCGTTTCTTTCATGACGTTGACGGGAATGACCGGTATTGCGATGAACCTGCGAAGCGTTTCAGAAGTTGACGCTCTCCCTCTGCGCGCCGCGAATGACTTCGAGCTTGCCGGATGCCGGTGCGGCATTTGCGGTCTTGCGCGGTGCGGAATGGTTGTCGCGCGCGCCCTTGCCGTCGGCCCAGCTGGAGAGATCGACACCGGCGAAAGCACGGTTGTCGGCGCTCAGTTCGGCGCGATTTTCCGTGGGCGACAGTACGCTGCGTGGCTGCGGGAACAGTGCGGTATCGGCGGTGCCTGCGTCGCCAGGGTGGCGCAGCGCCAGCGTCAGCTTGCCGTTTTGCATGGCGAGCAGCAGAGGGTTGATCTGTTCCATGCCGGCGGCCAGCACGGCGGTGCGGGCTTGGGTAGATGGCGTGGAAGATGGTGTGGATAGTGTGCTTTTGGAAGGCGGTTCGCCGACTACTGCCGCGCCATAGGCAAGCACGCGCATGCGAGATGCCAGCAGACGGGCCTGGCCGTGTTCGACGTTGGCACCTTGTTTCAGCGTGAAGAAGACGTCGACGTAATCGCCGGGCTGGACCTTGTTGCCAACGCCGATCGTTTCGTCTACCGGGATGGCGATCGCACGTTCACCTTCGGTCAGTTTGAGCGCAAGGCCATGCACCAGGCCGGCGTCGGTGATGAAGGCGTCGGCTTCGATGTCGTCCATCGGCAGGCGGCCGACGACATCTGCGACATTTTGGTAGGTGCCGCTCATCTGCATCGGCGTGGCGGCCAGCTTGACGTCTTCCATCGCGATCGGCTGCCCTTTTTCGAGCTTGCGTGCGGCGACGACGGTCAGATAGGTAGGCACTTCGACTTGCGCAATGGCTGGATTGGTGACGACGGGTTTGCGTCCCATCCACCATGCCGCTGCGGCAAGCAGCACGGCCAGCACCATCAGGATCGCTGCGACGATTTTCGTCAGTCTGTTCATGGTTGCGCGCTTTCTTTATCGGAAGAATAGACAGCAATCATCAGTCGATCTGCACGACGGCCGTGCTGGACAACTGTTCGGGAACGACGACACCCATCAGCGGGCCGATGAGCAGCGGGACCAATGGGTTGGTGCGATAGTCGGGGTAGGTGACGGTGACGCGATAGCAGCGGCTCGTGCCGGCGGAGTACGGGCAGCTTTCCAGCAGCGCGCCATCGAAATACAGCCGATCGGCCAGCCAGGCAGCGGCGCTGCCGGTACCGATGGCGGCGTTTTGCGCGTTGTCGTTGCGCGCTGCGTCGGTTGCCGCGAACCGTAGTGCGGCTCTCGCTCCCTCTTCTGCCGCCAGCGTGATCGATTGCTGGGCGACCATGATCAGGCCGTAGGTCACGATCGCGTAGAAAATCATGAAGAAGAGCGGAAAGACAACGGCGAATTCAATGGCTGCGCCGCCGGCCTGGTTGAACGGAAGACGGCGGAACGAATGGCACAAGGGAATGGCACGGCAGGAGATACGGGGCGGAACCGGCAGATTGGATGATGTCGGTATTGCTTTGCCATGGCATGCCGCGTTCTTCATTGCGTCTCTCCGGTCGGTTTTTCCTTCAGGCGGTGGCGACGAGGGCTGCGCAGGCGAGATAGGCAGCGTAGGGAATGCCTTTTCTGCCGGATCGATGTTGCACCATGCGTTGATAGAAGCGGCTGTCGGCGATCTTGTGAGCCAGTTGCCCCAGCGCGGGCAGATCCGCGGTGATGCCATGCCGCCATGCAAGCCACGCCGCGGCATGCAGACCGGCCATCAGGCTGGCGACCAGCCAGGTGATTGCGAGATATTTGATTCCGAGCAGGAAGCCGAGCAGCGTGAAGAATTTCACGTCACCGGCACCCATCGCTCGCAGCAGGTATAGGGGCAGGAAGACGGCGAATGCGATCGAGCCGCCGATTACCGATTGCCAGACGTCGATGCCGGCAAAACCTTTTCCCATCGTCATCAGGGATAGGGCATGTAATCCCAAAGCCAGCAGCAGAATGCTGTTGGGAACACGACGATACATGATGTCGTAAGCGGCAATGGCAATGCATAAAGAGACGAACAGCATGATTTCGATCTCCTGGTGAGAGGGCGCCATAGAAGAAAGTGCGTATCTTCTATGGAGCACTTTGTCTTCGTGTTGAAGTTTTATTCTGCTGGTGGCGATATGGCTTCTTGTAGCGCGGTCGCAATATTGTCGAAAATTGTTCCCAATGCTTCGCCAATGTCAGTGGCGCCAGCGATGATTGCGATGGCAATCAGTCCTGCGATCAAGCCATATTCAATAGCTGTCGCACCTTCTTCGTCTTTTAAGAACTGGATGATCTGATTTTTCATGGCATTTCTCCTTAAGGTAAGGACCGACGGTTTTCACTACCTCATATCCGGATGAAAACGCATGGTTCTTCTCGCAGTTCTTCCGGTTTCCCGAGCGAAGCAGCCTGCCATTGACAGTCTCTGCGATCAGTAAAACTACTTATCCAACATAGTCCATCGCCTGCAGTCATTCAAACTGATATGCATACGAAAGATTCAATCGCGGCTCGCGCCGGCTCGCATTGACCGGAATCTCTCCTATCGGTTGGGCGATGGACAGGTCCAGTGAGTAGTGCATCTGGTCGGTAAAGCGCACGCCGAAGCCGACCGAAGCGATCTCGTCGTGCGATAGCGTGTAGTTGTTGACATAGACGCGGGCGGCATCGGCCATTACATAGGGCTGGATCTGCTTCAGATAGGTGCCGTCGTAGGCAAAGACGCGATTGAATTCGAGCGAGAAGCCCCAGCCTTTGTCACCGGCAATCTCGCCGGCCGGATAGGCCAGGCCGAACAGGCGGCCGCCGAAGCCGATCTGTTCCGACAGCGCCAGCACGTCGCCGCTGTATTGCGCCATGCCGCTGAAGACAGTGCCGACATGTTCGGTCAGCTGGCGGCTCAGCGAAAAGCTGCCGCGCAGGCGGGTGAAGTCCAGGTCAACGTCACTGTTGAGACGATCGGCACCCATGCCGTCGATGCCCTGAAACAGGCCGAGCGACCATTGCGCGGTGGTTCTTTTCATCGCTTCCGCACCATTCAGTTCGATACTGATGGCGCGGATATCGGCACGCTGTTCGATGGTGGGTTGCGTAGACGGCACCGATCGCGAATAGCGGGTAGTGTTCTTGACGGCATAGACGCCACCGTTGATCGTCAGCGTGCGGCTTTGCGCCAGGATCAGCGGATAGCTGAGATTTGCGCTGACGCGCTGCGTTTCAGTCCGATAGCGTTCGTTAAACTGCAGCGGCACGAGATCGCGGTTTTTCGGTTGCGCCTCGTAGCGCGACAGGTTCACTTGCAGCAGCATGCCCTGATAGCGTATCGGTTGCGCGTAATTGACGCTGTAGTACTCCTCTTTCGACGGGCCGCGCGGCGCCAGTGTGCTGGCACTGATCTGTTCGCCCAGCGGCGACAGCGCGTTGGCGCTGACGTTGAGCACGCCGCGCAGATTGCCGGTGGAGCTGTCGATGCCGACTGCGGCAGCGATCGGTGTGCGGTGCACATCCAGCACCATTTCCGATGCGCCGTCGGTGGTCAGCGGCGGCTTCACGGTGGCCTTGATGCGCATGCCGGGCTGCAGGCCGAGGATGCCGGTGATGCGGTCGAAGCTTTTCTGCGTGAGCGGCCGATCGGTCTTAAGTTGTTCGGCGATCTTGCGCAGACGCGCTTCCGAGGCGCCGACATTGCCGTGGATCTTCACCGTCTCGACATAACCTTCGACGACATTGATGAGAACGACGTTGTCCTTGAAGCTTTGGTCCGGCACGAAGGCGAACGACAGCGGATAGCCTTTTTCGCGGTAGAGATGACTGACCTTTTCGGCGGCACGCAGCAATTCGGCAACCGTGACTTCGCGATTGGTGAGTCCGGCAAATTCGGCGGCGACGACGTCGAAGGGAAGGGCGTTGACGCCTGCGATGCGGAACCGCGACGGCGTGATGCGGCTGTTGAGCAGGCGCTGCATCGCCGGGTCTTGCCCGGGCGTCTGGATATCGGTGACGACGGGCTGCGCAGGTGCAGCCTCAAGTTTGGGAAGGGTATCGAGCGGGTTGCCCTGGCCCGGACTGCGGGCATCGGCTGCCAGCGCATCGGCGATGAAGGCCGACTGGCAGAAGGCGGCACCGGCGCAGATTGCGATCCACCCTTTGATGCAGTGTTGCATACGTCCCCTTTGTCCGACATTGATGGCGAAACAGCCAACTTCTTGCCAGTAACTCAAGTGCGCATAAAACCTGCCAACTGCCGGCTACTTTTCCCATGAATATGGTTGTAACCGTTGCTTTGGAGAATGAAGTTCCCTTGCCGTTCTGAAAATCCCATGAATATGGGATTTCTGGAAAAAGTTGCCGATTTCGTTTCTATTTCTTCGTTTTTTTCTTCTTCTATCGGCGCCGGGGAAACGGCATTTTCCTTGTCAGGATTTTTCCGTAATGCGTTGTTGTTTTTTTGTATGCTGCGATCACGCTATTCGAAAAGTCGTATCCGACCCTCCGGAGAACGAGGGAGGGATACGACGCGGCGCTCATTTTTGTCCGAGCAAGCCGCCTACCAGCGAGGTAACCGGAGCGAGCAGTACAGGTTTGGTGGTACCGCCAGTCGTGCTTCCTGTCACGCCGCCGACAACGCTACCGACGACGTTGGTCACGGGTGCCAGCAGGTTGCCGCCAGTGCCACTGCCTGTACCACCGACAATTGCGCCAACCGTATTGGTGACCGGCGCAAGGATGTTGCCGGTCGCGCCGCCGTTGGGCAGGCCACCGATGCCGCCCAGCGTGCCGCCGACGACGGTATGGAGCGTGCCGGTAACCGGCGCCAGCAACGTGAGGCCGCCATTCTCGCCGCCCGGCAGTCCACCGCCGACATTGCCGACGATCGTGTGCACGGCATTGGTGACGGGCGACAGCAGGTTGCCGCCGTTGCCTCCACCTACGCCGCCGACGATTGCGCCGACCGTATTGGTGACGGGTGCGAGGATGTTGCCGGTGCCGCCGTCAGGCAGACCGCCGATACCATCCAGTTTACCCAGTGCGCCAGTGATCGGTGCAAGCAAGCCGCCCAAGCCGTTCGGATTGCCGCTTGCACCTTCAGGCTGCAGCAGAATGCCGGCCAGGGCGATGGTGCTGCCGGCTGCTTCGATGATGTTGTCCGTCCGCTCGACGACGGGGATGCCGCTTGCACCGACCTGTTCGCCAGTGCGGACGACCTGGCCGCCCAGCGTGACCAGCAGATTATTGACCGGCTGGCCGAGTCCGGTCTTGACGCCGATGTCGCGCGTCAGCGTGGTGACCCGGCTGGTCAGTGGAACGATCAGGTTGCTGGTGGTTTGTGTGATTTGTTCGACGGGGCCGGTCGACAAGGCTTTCGTCAACGGTACCGACAGATCCGAAACCGTCGTGCCGACCTTGGTCACGAGTCCGCCGACCGGTTCAGTGACGGGAGCCAGCGCCGACAGCTGGCCGGTGCCGAGATTAGTCACCAGCTGGCCTGCACTCTGGACGGTTACGCCGGTCTGGTCGACGACGTTGCCGGTGTTGGCAACCGTGATGCCGACCGGATCCTTGACGATGCCCATCTGGCCGAGACCGTCGCCGATGCCGGCGCCCAGCGTCGAGACGATGCCGCCGGTCTCAGTAACGACTTGGCCCAGATCGTTCTGGGTCTGATCCGGCACGATCGGCAGGTTCATGGCGGTGATCGTGTCGCCAAGCTCGGAAACCGTGTCGCCGGTAGCAGTAACGATATTGGAGGTGCTGTCGAGCGTTTTGCCGGTCGGCGTCGCCGATAGCGTGGTGACTCCACCACCGCCACCGCTGCCGCCGCCGTCGCTGCCACCGAGACCGGCACTCGTTGAGCCGCTGCCGCTTGCGCAACCGGCGAGCGTCAGGACGGCCGTCAAGGCCAGGATGCTTGAAACGCCGTTGTGGAAGGTGTTCATTTTCGTCTCCTCGTTCAATTCGAAAATCAAAAAATTCGGAACCCCGCACTTTCCATAGGGCAAACGACGTGCCAGCTGGAAAAACGGAACGAGTGAGACGGAGGAGGTTTTTTTATTTCATTTGAAATCAATGACTTGTGCGATATTTTTGGCGCGCACGGCAAATTTGCGAACGCTCGGGTAACATCGCGAAACGTTACGCGTAACGTAACGAGGGGAACAAAATGTTCCGATTTGTCCGGTTGGCGGGCTTGGCCATGCCGCCGCTTGAGTCAGATTTGCTCCAGAATTTTTCTAGATTTTTAGCAAGCAGGAATAGAACTTGGCCAGACTGCATTTCGATCCGGAAGCCTTGCCGGTGGATTCGCTGGGAGGAGAAACGGCGGTTTCTCCGGAACGATTGACGGCTGACGCATTGCGCAGCCGTTTTGCCGACCAGCGCGAATGGACGCCCGAGATTACCGTGGAGCGTCTGGTGCGCCCAATGGAAAGGCCGCTGACCGATGCGGCCGTGCTGGTGCCCATCGTGCAGCGCGAGAGCGGCCCGACGCTGTTGCTGACGCAGCGTACTGCGCATCTGCATGATCATGCGGGACAGATCAGCTTTCCCGGCGGCCGTGTGGAAACGACCGATGCTTCTCCGGTCGATACCGCCTTACGTGAGACCGAAGAAGAGACCGGACTGGATCGTCGCCACATCGAAGTGATCGGCAGCCTGCCCGATTACTGCACCGGCACCGGGTTTCGCGTGATGCCGATCGTCGGCCTTGTCCAGCCGCCGTTCGATCTGCATCCCGATTCCTTCGAAGTCGCCGAAATCTTCGAGGTGCCGTTGTCTTTCCTGATGGACGGCATGCATCACCAGCGTCGTACCGCCGAATTCCAGACCGGCCGCCGCACTTTCTACGCAATGCCTTACCAGCGCTATTTCATCTGGGGAGCGACTGCCGGCATGTTGCGTAATCTCTTCCACTATCTGCGCGCATAAAGTTGCCTTGTAGTTTGCCTGGCGCCTGATGGCCCGGCGGAGAGGCGGTCGCAGCCATGCGTACGCTGTGTGCGGTTTCATTGCTTCCGTGGAAGCGCTGCGTTATCGTATGGGCTCACTGACAGTCAGGGACGCCGATGACATTTTTCTCCATATTCTTCGCCTTGTTGATCGAGCAGTTGAAGCCGCTGCGTGCGGACAATCCTGTCTACGCCGGTGCGCGTGCGCTGGCTGCACGGCTGGAAGCGTCGTTCAACGCGGGGCAGGCGCAGCATGGACGCCTGGCGTGGGGATTGATGATCGCTGCCTTCACGGTGCCGGTCGCCGTGCTGTACTGGATTACGCTCAAGATGGGGCCGCTGTTCGTGCTGCTGCTCAACATCGCGGTCGTCTACCTGACGCTGGGTTTTCGCCATTACAGCCATTTCTTCACGTCGATCCAGCTGGCGCTGAACAGCGGCGACGAAGCCACGGCGCGTTCGCTGCTGGGCGAATGGACCAAGCGCGACACCGCCGGCATGGAAGCCAGCGAGGTGGCGCGTATCGCGGTGGAGCAGGCATTGGTGACGACGCATCGTAACGTGTTCGGCGTGTTTTTCTGGGTGCTGACGCCGCTGGGACCGATCGGCGCCGTCATGTATCGCGTGGCCGAATATCTGGCGCGCATCTGGAACGAGCCGCGCACGGCAGAGCGCGAAGAGTTCGGCCGTTTCGCTGCCAAGGCTTTTTACCTGATTGACTGGATTCCGGTGCGGTTGACCGCGGCGGCGTTCGCGGTGGTCGGCAATTTCGAGGATGCGATCTATGCCTGGCGCAATTTCGCCGGACGCTGGCAGGACGAGGCGGTCGGCATCATTCTGTCGGCGGGCGGCGGTGCGATGGGCATTCGTCTGGGCGCGCCGGTCGAAAATGCGGCTGACGTGATTCCGGCCGATGCGACGACCGTCGATTCGGTCAACATCGAGACAGAAACGCCTTTCGGCGAGGAAGCATCCGGGCGGGCATTGCAAAGCACGGTGGGCCTGGTCTGGCGGGCGCTGTTGTTGTGGATGCTGTTGGTCCTGCTGCTGTCGATCGCTACATGGCTGGGATAGCGTAGAACAGGAGAAGGCGCGCCGATGGCGCGCTTTTTTATTTGACGACTTGATGATGGTTGTTGTGCACTGAAAGCGTGCGCAAAGGCGGAACTGTTGTATCGACGCCATTCGCGAGCGGACAGCGCCGATCTTTGCTTATCAGCGAAGGGGAATTAAGTTACCCTGTGGAAATATTTTGCGGTCGAAAATCCTGTCGACCGTTTACCATCGTCGGCCGTCCCGACGCCAGAAACGGTACCGCATAGGGAATTCATCGATGCGCAGTCGTCCACTCTTTTCCCTGTCGATGGCAGCCGTGCTGACGCTCATTCTGGGCGTGTTCATCAGCGCGGTCCTGTTTGCCTCGCTGCGGCGGCTGGAGCACGACAACGCCGACATCGAATTCCGCCAGCACGCCAAGCTGCACGTCGCCGCCATCCAGAAGAGCCTGGACAATTCGATGCGCGTGCTGGTCGACATCAACCAGTTGTTCGTCGCCTTCGGCGATGTCAGCCGCGAACAGTTCAGGCTGTTCGCCGAACCGCTGCTGGCGCGCAACCCCACCATCCAGGCGCTGAATTACCAGCGTCTCGTCTATGAAACCGATCGCGCGGCGTATGAAGCAGCGATGCGGGAACAGTTCCCCGGGTTTGCGATTACGGAAAAGATCAACGGCGTGCTGACGCCGGCGCGACCGCGGGATCGTTACCGCGTGGTCGACTACATCGAACCGATGCAGGGCAATGAAGCGGCCTTTGGATTCGATGCCGATTCCTACGATATGCAGCAGGAAGCGATGCAGCGCGCCATCGATACCGGTGAGCCATCGGCTACCGGGCTATTTCAGTTGTTGCAGGAGCGCGGCACCCAGAGAGGATTCATCGTACTGATGCCGGTTTACCGGCATGGCGCCATGCTGACCGATGCGCCATCGCGCCGTGCGGCCGTGATCGGCTTTGCCGCGGCTGTGTTTCGCAGCGGCGACCTGATCGCCAAGGCGCTGACGACCGAGAATCCCCGCACCCTATCGCTGGCGGAGCGCAACATCGATATCAACGTCAATGTCGGTGCATTGCTCAATCCGGTTTGGGACGAACAGAGCCTGATCTACGGCACCGGCAAATTGCCGCCGATCGAGAAATCCGCATTCGGCTGGCTGCTGTACGACCAGCCGCAACCGTATCGGCAGGTCTTCCAGATCGCCGGCAAAACCTGGCGCGTCGAAGTCGCCACGCCGCCGGCATTGTTTACCAAGCGCAGCAGCAACGCGTTGTGGGCGCTGCTGGCCGCACTATTGTTCAGCGGCGGCACGGCGTTCTGCATGCAAGTCATGGCCAATCGCTCGCGGCGCATCCAGAAGCTGGTCGATGAACGCACGTTGCAGCTGCGTTCGGTCAATGAAGACCTGATTGCCGATATCGCCGCGCGCAAGCGCACCGAACAGGCGCTGCAGTTGCGCCAGCGTGCAATCGAGGCCAGCGCCAATGCCATCATCATCACCAGCGCGACGGCGCCCGACTATGCGATCGAATACGTGAATCCGGCATTCGAACGCATCACCGGCTACGCGGCCAGTGAAGTCATCGGCCGCAATCTCGGCCTGCTGTGGGAGAAGGACAGGGAACAGTCGGGCATCAAGGAAATCCGCGGCTGCACGCTTGAGCAGCGCGAAGGCCATGCGGTGTTGCGCAACTATCGCAAGGATGGCGCGATGTTCTGGAGCGATCTGTACATTGCGCCGGTGCGCGACGATGCCGGCAATGTCGGCCACTACGTGGTTGCGCAATACGACATCACCTCCACCAAGCGTTATGAATCCGAACTCGAATTCCAGACCAACCGCGATGCGCTGACTGGACTGGCCAATCGCAACTTGCTGCGCGACCGTCTGGGGCAGGCGATTTCATACGCCTATCGCTACGGGCATCCGATCTGGGTGCTGTTCGTCGATCTCGACCGCTTCAAGTTCATCAACGATACGCTAGGGCATCAGGCCGGCGATGTGTTGCTGAAAGCCGTTGCCGAACGCGTGCAATCGTCGGTGCGCGATACCGACACGGTGGCGCGCATGGGCGGCGACGAATTCGTGCTGGTGCTGCCCGAGCGTACCGATGCGGGACTGTCGACCGGCATCGTCAAGCGCATCATGGACGCGATTGCGCAGCCGCTGACGATCGAGGGGCATGAATTCTTCATCAGCTGCAGCGTCGGCGTTTCCGTCTATCCGTCCGACGGCGCCACGCCCGAGGAACTGATCAAGCATGCGGACGTGGCGATGTATCGTGCCAAGGAAACCGGCCGCAACAACTTCCAGTTCTACACGTCCGAGATGAACGAACGCGCGCTGGAGCGATTGCGCATCGAGGGCGATCTGCGCAATGCACTGGAGCGCAACGAGTTCGTGCTGTACTACCAGCCGCAGGTCGATCTGCGCACGCGCGAGATTGTCGGCGTCGAGGCGCTGATCCGCTGGCAGCATCCGGAGCTCGGCATGGTGCCGCCGATGCGCTTCATCGGCTTGGCCGAGGAGACGGGACTGATCGTGCCGATCGGCGCATGGGCCATCCGCGAAGCCTGCCGCCAAGGCAGGCAATGGCAGAAGGAAGGGCTCGGGCATCCGCGCGTGGCGGTCAACCTGTCGGCGCGGCAGTTCACCCAGCAGGATCTGGTGGAATGCGTGGCGGCGGCGCTGAAGGAAAGCGGGCTGGCGGCGGAATATCTGGAGATTGAACTGACCGAAAGCCTGGTCATGGCCGATGTCGACCATGCGATCGGTATTCTGCGTGAACTGAAAGCACTGGGCGTTCAGCTGTCGATCGACGATTTCGGCACCGGCTATTCCAGCTTGTCGTACCTGAAACGTTTCCCGATCGACGTGTTGAAGATCGATCGTTCCTTCGTCAACGACATCACGATCGATCCGGACGATGCCGCCATCGTCGCATCGATTATTTCACTGGCGCACAGCTTGCGCCTGCAGGTCATCGCGGAAGGTGTGGAAACCATCGAGCAGCTTGGTTATCTGCGCAAGCACGAATGCGATCAGATCCAGGGCTATTTCTTCAGCCGCCCGATTCCGGCCGAGGCGATGGGCCGCATGCTGCAGGACGGCCGGCGTCTGCAGGCGGAAAACGCAGGAACTCTGATCTGAACGACAGGAAGGATCGCGGCGTCAGCCGGCCTTCGTATCTTGCGGACGCAGCATCGCCAGCGCGCGGCAGCCGACATCCAGTTGTGCATAACCAAAATTGAACAGCACGGCAGACAGCGCCAGCACCGCCGCATCGCTACCGGCCGGATAGCTGTGCAACGCCATGTCTTCCAGCAGGACGCTGGATAGCGACAGCAGAATTCCGAATCCGATCGCCACAGTCAGGAAAGCGCAGAACACCGACATCGGCAGCAGGCCGAAGACCAACGCGACCAGCATGAACAGATAACCGAACGTTTCGATCAGCGGCCCCCATGCTTCGCACAGCAGCGTGAACGGATAGGCCAGCCAGCCGGCCAGACCGGCACACATCGGTGGCCAGCGACGATTGCGGTGCAAGGTATCGGACAGGCCTTGCTGCCACGCCGATCGCTGCTGCGACCAGTCCGGCCATGATGCAGCGACCGCGCGTGCGCAGACCGGTTCGGCAACGAAGCGCAGGCCATGTTGCCTGCCTTGCGTTCGCAGCGTGCGTTGCAGGCGAAGAATCAGCTCCGCCTGCGGATCGACCGCAGTCGCATCGTAGCCGCCTGCCTGCATCGCTGCATCGATGCGCAACAGAGCCAGTGCAGAAGGCGCGTGCGGCATCGCATTGCAGACCGACCAGCCGAGCGGCGCGCACAGCGCGCTGCGCAGCAGTTCGACGACCTGCAGGCGCGGCAACCAGCGGCGTGGCAGGGGCAGCCTGTCGAAGAGCAGGCCTTCCGTAATCGCGGCATCGTTGGCGGCATGCAGCGCTGCTACGGTGGCGACGATGCCGCTTTCGTTGATGAAGGGCGCTGCCAGCCGCTGCAGACAGTCGCGGCGTAGCAGCATGCCGGTATCGACGCTGCAGTACAGCGGATGGCGCGCGGCGTTGATGCCGGCGTTCAGCGCATCGGCCAGGCCGCCGGTCTGCTTGTCGACGATGCGCAGATTGCGGTGGCGCGTCGAACGATGGATGCCGCGAATCGCCTGCGTCGGAATGCGCATGCGGTAGGTTTCGGGAAACGGATGCAGATCGAAGGCGTGCGTCAGCGCAGCCATCGTGGCGCCGCCGTCGCCATCGGTATCGGTATCGTGGATGACGATGAGCTCGTACGCCGCATGTTCCATCTGCAGCAATGCACGCACGGCGGCGACGGTCGCATCCTTTTCTGTCCCTTGCAGCGGCAGCAGAATGCTGATCGGCTGTTCCAGTCCCGAGTGCAGTTGTGGCAGGTCGGCCAGCAGCCGTTCCCGTTCGATGTCGCGCAGCTTGCGTATGGACAGCAGGTTCAGCAGGATATTGCCGGTGCGTGACAGCAGGAAATAGGCGAGGATGGCGGATGCCAGCCAGCTTGCCCAGAGATGCGCGCTCATGCTGCATCCTTTTCCGCGAGCGCCTGCGCCAGCATGTCGCGGGCAAAGCGGTCAGCCAGGTTGTCGCGCAGCATTTCGGCTTCGACGCGTCCGAAGGAAGGCATGCCGACCAGCGCCTGCGCGGTGCGATAGCGAACCCACCATTCGGCATCGGCCAGCAGCGGTACCAGCCGGTTGACATCCGTTTCTTCGCCGAGACGTCCGACAACCTTGGCAGCCTGCAGGCGGACGCGCCAGTCGCCGTGCTGCAGTAGAGGACGTACTTGCGGCAGCATTTCCGCATCGTGGATGGTGCGCAGCGCCGCGGTAACGGTTTCCATGTCGTCCCGTGCCAGCAAGGAAGCGAGGGCGGCAGGTGGCGGTGACAGATGCAACGCTTCCAGCAATCTCAGCGTGCGCGGCAGATGTTCTGCAGTACGCTCGGCCGCGGCGGTGAGCAAGGCCGGCGCGAACGCATTCTGTGCTGATTGCAGAATGGCGGCGATCTGTACGATCGACCAGTCGGTGCGTGCCAGCAGCAGCGGTGTCAATTCGGCGGCTGTCGTATCGGCATCGATGCGGATCAGTGCGTGGAAGGCGTGCAGCGAGGTGATGCTGTCGGCGGCCAGCGTCTGCGTGGTCAGCGCTTCGCGCGCAATCTGGTCGCACAGATGGCCGAGCGCGATGGTCGCCAGCAGGCATTCGGCGCGGCTGCCGTGACGCAGCATGTGTCGTGCGAAACGGTCGCAACCGATGGCGCGGGCGACGTCGATCAGGTTGTGCGCCGTCTCTCCTGCGGCGTCGCGCATCAGGCTGTTCCATAGGTTCAGGAAGGGCACGCGTTCGTCGGCGGCCAGTGCGGGCAATTGCGGAGGAACGGAAGAGGTGAGTGCGTTCAGCAGCAGCGGACGCCAGACGGCGAGAAAGTCCTGTTCCCTGCGCCGCTTTTTTTGCTGCGCGATGCGCAGCGTACCGGCCGCCAGTATCAGCAGCAGTGCCAGACCGAATGCGATGCCGTCGATCCAGCCGATGGCGCGCACCAGCGGTTCGTAAGCTGGAATCACGTCAGCATCCCGCCGGCAAAGTGTGCAGATGGATGCAAAGACGGCAGTGCGAAAGAACGGATGTCGGCATGCGGTTCCTTGATGTCTGGTCTGTTGCGTTCGGGCATTCCATTGTAATGCGGTTTGCTGCGCGTTCCGCCATGTGCCGGATGCCTGTGGACAGGTGATCGGGCAGGCGATGCGATCCCCATGCAATAATTCCGGCACTGTCCATTCAGCCTGCCGCCATGCGAATCGCCAAATATTTTTCCTGCCTCTGCATTCTGTTTCTTTCGCTTATGTCGTCGGTGTCGGCTCAACGCCTGCCGGCCGCCGTGACCGATGCGCTCAATCGCAGCGCGATTCCGCTGCAGGCTGTGGGCGTGTATGTGCAGCAGGTGACGGGTGCGGCGCCGATGCTGACATTGAATGCCGAAGCCGGCTTCAATCCCGCTTCGACGATGAAGCTGGTGACGAGCAATGCGGCACTCGATCTGCTCGGCCCTGCATTCACCTGGAAGACGGGTGTGTATGCGACCGGTACGCAGGACGGCGACGTGCTGAACGGCGACCTGATCATCAAGGGCAGCGGCGATCCCAAACTGGTGACGGAAAAATTCTGGCAACTGCTGCGGCAGGTGCGCGCATCCGGCATTCGCGAGATACGCGGCAATCTGGTGCTGGATCGCAGCGTGTTTGCTTCCATGCCCTACGATCCGGCGCGCTTCGACGATGAGCCGGCGAAACCGTATAACGCAGGCCCCGATGCGCTGCTGCTGAACTACAAGGTGCTGGCGCTGCATTTCCTGCCGCAGCCCATGCATCTGGCTGTTGCCGTGCAGACCGATCCGCCGGTGGCTGGCATGCCGATTGCCGCGCCGGTATTGTCGAACGGACCGTGCGGTGACTGGCAATCGGGGTTGAATGCACAACTCGATAACGGCAGCTTGCGCTTCGATGGCAGCTATCCGTCTTCCTGCGGCGAAAAGACCTGGTATCTGCATCCGTACGGACTGAGCAGTACCGAGTACTTCGGCCGCGTGTTCCGCGAACTGTGGCGCGAGTCCGGCGGCGTGTTCTCGGGTGCGGTAACGGAAGGCGTGACGCCGGCAGAGGCGCGTCTGGTCGCTGAATGGCAATCGCCGTCGCTGCCGGAAGTCGTGCGCGACATCAACAAGTACAGCAACAACGTGATGGCGCGTCAGCTGCTGCTGACGATCGCAGCGGAAACCGGCAACCTGCCGGCGACGCCGGAGGCGGCCGCCGTGGTCGTCAAGGGCTGGCTGGATCACAAGGGCATCGATACCGCCAAGCTGGTGATCGAAAACGGATCGGGCCTGTCGCGCATCGAGCAAGTCACGCCGGCGATGATGGGACGCATGCTGACGGCGGCCTTCCGCTCGCCGGTAATGCCGGAATTGATGGCGTCGATGCCGGTGGTCGGACTGGACGGCACGATGCGCAAGCGCCTGGTGGACGATACGGTGGCCGGCCACGCGCATATCAAGACCGGTTCGCTGGATGGCGTGCGCGCAGTGGCCGGCTACGTGCTGGCAGCATCCGGGCGACGCTATGTGGTGGTCTGCATCATCAACGACATTCATGCCGCAGGCGGGCAGGCGGCCCAGGACGCGCTGCTGCAGTGGGTGTACGAAAAAGGCTAGGCCTGCTGAGGCCGGCAATGGGGCGGGACGTCTTTGTGCCGCCTTCGTGCCGGTTTTGTGCTCTTCGTGTCATCTGCCTGCTGCGGCCGCCGTATTGCCTACGATATCGCCTGCGATATTGCCTGCGATATTACCTGCACGTAACGTCGACAAAAAATCTCCCAACGTTGTTCTTTTTGGTGATATCTTTTTGCTCGATCTGACATGTTACAAATGTGTTAGATCGAAAAAATAATAAATCAATAATTAAATCGATATCAGGAGAAGACAGTGATCAAGGCATCGTTTTGCACGCGCCTGGCTGGCGCCATCTTGTTGAGTGGCGCATATTCCGCAGCCGGGGCATTCGAAATTACCGGGAAGTATTGCGACACCCCTTCCCGCTGCATCAACCCGGCGACCACGCAGGGCATGGTGACCACCTCCAACTATCTGGCGACCCAGGCCGGACTGCAGATCCTGCGCGACGGCGGCAACGCCATCGACGCGGCGATTGCGGCGGCGGCCACGCTGGCCGTGGTCTATCCGCAGATGACGACCATCGGCGGCGACAACTTCTGGCTGATCTACAACGCCAAGACCGGCGAAATGCGCGCGCTGAACGCCAGCGGTCGTTCGGGCGAAAAGGCCACCATCGATTTCTATAAGCAGAAAGGACTGGAAAAGATCCCGGCGCGCGGCTATCTGGCCGCCAACACGGTGCCCGGCGTGATTTCCGGCTGGGACGAGGCATATCGCTACGGCCAGAAATCGATGGGCGGCAAGGTCAAATGGCCGCAACTGCTGAACAGCGCGATCGGCTATGCGGAGAACGGCTTTGCCGTCACGCCGTCGCTGGAAAAATGGAGCAAGATCAACGTCAATCCGGCCGATCAGGAATTCCGCAACCTGCAGCGTTTCGACGGTTTCAAGCACACGTATCTGAAGCCGGACGGCAGCATCTATCACGTCGGCGAAGTGCTCAAGCAGCCGGAACTGGCAGGCACGTTGCGCACCATCGCCAGCGACGGCGCGAAAGCGTTCTACCAGGGCGCGATCGCCAGGAAGATCGTGGACGAATTGCAGCAAAACGGCGGCTTGCTGACGATGAAGGATTTTTCTTCGCACAAGGCCGATTGGGTCACGCCGCTGAAAGTGAACTATCGCGATACCGTGGCCTACAATCTGCCGCCGAATACGCAGGGCATGGCTTCGCTGGAAATCCTGAACGTGCTGAACAATTTCGACGTGAAGAAACTGGGTGAAGGCACGGCCGACTACTACCACCTGATCATCGAGGCGACCAAGGAAGCCTTCGCCGATCGCGACAAGTATCTGACCGATCCTGCCTTCAACAAGATTCCGCTCGATTTCCTGCTGTCGCAGCAGCACGGCACGGATCAGGCCAAGCGCATCCAGATGGCGCATGCCGCGACCTCTGTCCAGCCGCTCGATCCGAAAGGCGACACGATCTGGCTGGGCGTGGTGGACAAGGACGGCAATGCCGTCTCGCTGATCCAGAGCGTCTATCACGATTTCGGTTCCGGCATCGTGCCGAAAGGCACCGGCGTGCTGTTGCAGAACCGCGGCAGCTTCTTCTCGCTGGACAAGAACCACGTCAATCACCTGGAACCGCGCAAGCGCACTTTCCATACGCTGAACCCGGCGATGCTGACGAAGAACGGCAAGCCGCTGCTGGTCTACGGCACGATGGGCGGCGAAGGCCAGCCGCAGACGCAGGCAGCGATCGTCACGCGCATCGTCGACTTCGGTATGTCGCCGCAGGATGCGATCAACGGTCCGCGCTGGCTGCATGGCCGTACCTGGGGCGCGGCATCGAACGATCTGAAAGTCGAGGGACGCGTGCCTTCGGCCGTCACGGATGAACTGAAGAAGCGCGGTCATCCGATCAACGTGGTCGACGACTACACGGATACGATGGGGCATGCAGGCGCGATCTGGATCGATCCGGCTTCGAAGGTGCGTTACGGCGCCACCGATCCGCGCGGCGACGGTCAGGCAGCGGGCTACTGATTCATACTGACAAAGAAAAAGCCGGCAGCTTGTTGAAGCTGCCGGCTTTTTTCATGTGCATCATGCATTACTTTGCATTGCGCGCTTCTTTACCGCATACGCTGCATGCGCATGAAGTTGTGCGCTTTAAAAACGTCGTGCCGCTAAAGCAGGATGGGTTTGTCCGACAACTGGTTGGACGGCGCCTCGGTTGCTTGCGAAGCGGTTTCCGGGAAATGCGTGCGCAATAGTGCGTTCAGCTGCTTCAATCCGGCGATTGCACTGTCGTGATACATGCGCTGCGCGAAACCGTCGGTCATCGTGCGGCAGACGGCTTGCCATCCGTCAGGCGGCACGCAACGCGCGATGCCGCGGTCGGCGATGATCTCGACCTGATGGTCGGCGAGATTGATGTAGATCAGCACGCCGCAGTTTTCTTCCGTGTCCCAGATGCCGTACAGCGTGAACAGTTCACGTGCGCGCTGGCGTGACGTCATGCCGTTCCAGGATGCGGCCAGGTCGAGCGCCGGTTCGACGATCAGGCGCACTTCGGCGCGATGCTGGGTTTCGCCTTCGGCAATGGCAGCCTGGATGGCTTTCAGCGTCTCGACGGGAAACGCCTTGTTGCCGGTGCGTCGATTCGTTGCCAGGTGTCGTAGTGTGCGCGTCAGTCTGTTCATCACCAGTTCCCCGAAGCGCCGCCACCGTCGAAGCCGCCTCCGCCGCCGGAAAAACCACCGCCGCCGCCGAATCCGCCGCCAAAGCCGCCCCCACCACCAAAGCCGCCGTCGAATCCTCCCGGTGGACGGCGTCCGTAATGATTGCCGATTGCGCTGCCGAGGATGACGCCGGCGGCATTGCCCCAGTCGTCGCTGCGATGTCCGCGCCGCCCGACACCGCGTCCACCGCGGCTGCGCCACAACGTGATGAAGATCAGCACGGCAAAGAAGACGAAGGGCGCGATGCCGAAACCTTCATCTTCTGCATGGCGCTGCTGCTTGTCCGGTGCGGGAAAGGCTTCCTTGTCGAGCAGACTGGTGATGACGGAAACGCCCGATGCCAGCCCGCCGTAATAATCGCCCTGGCGAAAGTGCGGTGCGATCACGTCCTGCAGGATGCGTTTGGATTGCGCATCGGTCAGCACGCCCTGCACGCCGCGGCCGGTTTCGATGCGCAGGCGGCCCGATGCGGCCGAATTGTTCTTGGCTACCAGCAGGATCACGCCGTCGTCTATGCCCTTGCGGCCGAGCTTCCATGCATCGGCGACGCGAATACTGTATTGCTCGATGGTTTCCGGTTCGGTGCGATCGACCAGCAGGATCGCGATCTGGCTGCCGGTACGCTGTTCGTATTCGGCCAGCACGTTTTCCAGCGTGGTGCGCTGGCCGATGTTGAGCATGCCGACTTGGTCGGTGACGCGCGCGTTCAGCGGCGGCACCGACTGCAGCACTTGCGCTGCAGCCAGCGTGCCCTGCAATGCGAAGAAAACAGCCAGCAGCAGGCCGGTCAGGAAACCGGGCGATAAGTGCAGCCGCAGCAGCCAGCCCGGCATCGCATTGCGCATCGTCGCATCACCTCTCATCGGATGACGATCACTTGTCGAAATTGACGGCCGGCGGCGCCGAGATCGCTTTTTCGTTCTCGACCGTGAACGATGGCTTGACCGCGTAGCCGAACACCTTCGCCGTCAGATTGGTCGGGAAGCTGCGCGCCAGCACGTTGTATTCCTGTACCGCTGCGATGTAGCGCTGGCGGGCGACGGTGATGCGGTTCTCCGTGCCTTCCAGTTGCGACTGCAGATCGCGGAAGCTGGTGTCGGCCTTCAGTTGCGGATAGTTTTCCGAGATCGCCATCAGGCGCGACAGCGCGGACGACAGCTCGCCCTGTACCTGCTGGAAGCGGGCGAAAGCCTGCGGATCGTTCAGCACTTCCGGCGTGACCTGGAAGCTGGTGGCGGCAGCGCGCGCCTTCGTCACGGATTCCAGCGTTTCGCGCTCGTGCGAGGCGTAGCCCTTGACGGTGTTGACCAGGTTGGGGATCAGATCGGCGCGGCGCTGGTACTGGTTGACGACTTCGCTCCATGCAGCCTTGGTCGCTTCGTCCTTGGCCTGAAAGTCGTTATAGCCGCAGGCGGTGAGCATGGACGCCAGTACTGCCATCGTCAGCCACTTGAATAGTTTTGCCATTGCGTTTCTCCGTGGAATGAGGGGTTTGAACTGCATGCCATGTGCTGCCGCCGTCAGGGATTTCAATGGCGCCGGTGACGAAAAGATAACATGACAGCGCTACGGTGCCATCCGTCAGGTGCAATCGGGCAGGCGTAATCCATGCCGTGCTGCGTGGTACGCGCGGTACAATACGCATCGCGGCAATCTGCCGCACATTTCGACCGTATCGACCACGTATCGACCATATTCCAGCCGCATTCCGGCATTCAGCAAGAGATCCAGCCGTGACCTTCATCGAGAAATTATCCGCCGCATGGCAAGACCGTCGTTCGCAACTGTGCATCGGGCTCGATCCCGATCCGGCGAAGTTCCCCGGCCAGATGCAGGGAAAAAGCGATGCGATCTTCGCCTTCTGCAAGGAGATCATCGATGCGACGGCCGATCTGGTCTGCGCATTCAAGCCGCAGATCGCCTACTTCGCTGCGCTGCGTGCCGAAGACCAGCTGGAGGAAATCTGCACCTATCTGAAGAAGCGCCATCCGCAGTTGCCTATCGTGCTGGACGCCAAGCGCGGCGACATCGGTGCAACCGCCGAGCAGTATGCACGCGAAGCGTTCGAGCGTTACGGCGCCGATGCGGTCACCGTCAATCCGTACATGGGTTTCGATTCGGTGCAGCCGTATCTGGAATGGAAGGATCGCGGCGTTATCGTGCTGTGCCGCACGTCCAATGCCGGCGGCTCCGACCTGCAGTTCCTGAACGCGGACGGCAAACCCTTGTACCAGCACGTGGCGGCGATGGTCGCGAACAAGTGGAACACCAACGGCCAGTGCGGTCTGGTGGTCGGCGCGACCTTTCCGAACGAACTGGCGCAGGTGCGCGAAATCGTCGGCGACATGCCCTTGCTGATTCCGGGCATCGGTGCGCAGGGTGGCGACATCAAGGCCACGGTGGAAGCCGGCCGCACGAAGGCCGGCACCGGCATGATGATCAATTCGTCGCGTGCCATCCTGTATGCGAAGAGTGAAGGCGGCGAACCGTTCGCGCAAGCTTCGCGTCGCGTCGCACTGGAAACGCGCGACGCAATCAATCGTTATTGAATGAAGAGCGATTGAATCATCATCGCGGCAGTTGATCTGCCATGTTCATGGGATGGGAAAAGGAAGCGGTGCTCGGCATACTGCCGCCACGCAATAATTTTCCTTCTCCCCATGGATTACCTGATCGAAAAACATCCGGCCAAGACGATGGCCGCCGTCCTGCTTCTCGGCGTATCCACGCTGGTTTTTCTGTTCTGATCTTCAGCTTCGATTTCTAATTCTGATTTTCGGCTCTGGTTTTTAGCCGATTCATTGTCGATGACGCAGACGCCGGATGCGATGCATCCCGCTTCAGTTCATTTCCGGTTCGTCTTCGATTCAGCTTTTTCAGTTCGTTCCATCCAGCAGCGCCATCAGGCCGCGCAATGCATGAATGATTGATTGCGTGCGTACTGCATGGCGATCGCCGTCGAATAGCATCTTCTCTGTACGTACCGATTTACCGTGTGCCCAGCCGAACCAGACGGTGCCGACCGGCTTGCCGGGCACCGCGCCGCCTGGACCAGCGATGCCGGTGGTGGAGAGCGATACCGTCGCGCGACTGTTGCGCAGCGTGCCTTCGCACATGGCCGCAGCGGTTTCCGCGCTGACCGCGCCATGCCGTTCCAGCACATTCGCCGGTACGCCGAGCAGCGCCATTTTTGCGGCATTCGAATAGGTGACGAAACCGCAGTCGAACCATTCGGAGGAACCGGCGATTTCCGTGATGGCCTGGGCGACGCCGCCACCGGTGCAGGATTCGGCCGTGGCGAGCACGAGGCCGCGCTCCTTCAGTTTTTGTCCTGCCAATGCCGCCAGTGTCAGCAGTTCATCCATCGCGGTTTCCTTACAGCGCACGCCAGATGGCAAAGACCAGCAGCGTCATGAAGGCGGCGACCAGATCGTCGAGCATGACGCCGAAGCCGCCCTTGACCGTGCGGTCGAAGTGCTTGATCGGCTGCGGCTTGACCATGTCGAAGAAGCGGAACAACAGGAAAGCCCAGAACTGTGTCCACGCACTGGTCGGCGTGACGAACAGCATCACCAGCCAGATCGCGACGATCTCGTCCCATACCATGCTGCCGTGATCGGGTACGCCCAGGTCGCGGCCCGTTTTCGCGCACGCCGGGATGCCGATCAGGAAGCCGACGATGACGATCAACAGCCAGTTTTCCGGCGTGAAGATGCCGGGCCAGCGTGACGATAGCACGTTGAACGACAGCCAGCCGAACAGCGTGCCGAAGGTACCGGGCATCGTGCGTGCGAGGCCGCTGCCGAATCCCTGCGCCAGCAGGTGCGCTGGATGTGCGAGCATGAAACTGGAGTTGGCGCGGACGGCGGTCGCGCGCGTGGATGCCTGTGCGGTCATGGTGAAGCGAAATGATCGAAAGAGGAAAGATGCAGGTCGAGTGCCTCGCCGCTGGCGTCGCACAGGCGTGTGCCGTGTTCCGCATCGATGGTGCCGATGCGCGTCACGGTCGTGCCGGCGGCAAGCGCTGCGCCGAGCACGTCGTCGCGGCGGGAAGCCGGCGCGGTAAAGCAGAGTTCGTAATCGTCGCCGCCGGCCAGCGTGAAGCGGCGGCGCAGTTCGGGCGACTGGCGTTGCAGCATCGGTCCGGCCGGTAATGCATCGACATTCAGCGTGGCACCGACGCGCGAGCGTTTCAGGATGTGGCCGAGATCACCGACCAGGCCGTCGGATACATCCAGCGCGGCGTGTGCGATGCCGCGCAATGCCAGTCCGAGCGCGACGCGCGGCTGCGGCGTATGCAGGCGGATTGCAGCTTCTGCCAGCGCATCGGCATCCAGCTGCTGTTCGCCATACAGCCTAGCCAGCGCCAGACGCGCATCGCCGAGCGAACCCGATATCCAGATGTCGTCGCCGGGCAGTGCGGCATCGCGCCGCAGTGCTTCGCCGACCGGGATGCGGCCGAAGACGGTGATGCAGATGTTCAGTGGCCCCTTGGTCGTATCGCCGCCGATCAGTTCACAGTCGTGCGCATCGGCCAGCGCGAACAGGCCGCGTGAGAATTCGGCCAGCCATGCTTCGTCGATGCTGGGCAGCGACAGTGCCAGCGTGAAGGCGACCGGTTCCGCGCCCATCGCGGCAAGATCGGAAAGGTTGACTGCCAGCGACTTGTGTCCGAGCTTGAACGGATCGGCACCGGCGAAGAAATGGCGACCTTCCACCAGCATGTCGGACGAGATCGCCAGCTGCATGCCGGCTTCCTGCGCCAGCAACGCGCAATCGTCGCCGATGCCGAGCATGGCACGGTTCTTGGGATGGGAGGGGCGCACGAAATAGCGTGCGATCAGATCGAATTCGGACAGCATGCGACCAATTGTACAGAAGGCGGATGAAGAAACGCCGCCAATCTCGAGCGAACGAAGCCGGCGGCGCAGTGCGAAAAGCGGCGGATTGGATACCGCGTCTATGCTTTTTTATTCGCCGCTTTTCTTGCCCAGCGCGCCCAGCAGTTCCTGGCGGATCGCATTGTCATGCGGCGACACGCCGAAGCCGGCCATCGCGCCGCCGGCTTCGTAGAAGCGGCAGACGGTCTTGCCGTTGACGATTTCGTCCTGCCATTTTCCCTCGGCGACCAGATGCGGTGCCGGCGCGATCAGCGCGAGCGGATAGCTTGGCGTCTTGATCAGTACCGGCGACGGTTTCAGGTCGATCTCCGTGCGTTCGCCGCTCAGTGTGCGGGCGATCGCGCGGCCGGCGGTCATGATGGGAGCGATATAGGGCAGCGTGCGGGTTGCGCCGTCGGGGAAGGTGTATTCGGCGCAGTCGCCAATCGCATAGACATCCGGTGCGCTGGTCTGGCCGGCAGCGTCGATGACGATGCCACGATTGGTCTTCAGTTGCGCGGCGTGCGCCAGACGCAGATCGGGGCGCAGGCCGACAGCGGACAACACGACATCGGCTTCTACCGTGCTGCCGTCGGCCAGTTCGACGCGCAGGTCGGTATCTGCCTGCACCACGCTTTCGGCGACGGTGTTCAGGCGGAATTGCACGCCGCGAGCGGACAGTGCCGTCTGCAGTCCGGCCGACAGCGCCGGTGCAGCCAGCGCCGCCAGCGCGCGTGCGCTCGGATCGATCAGCGTGACGGCATGGCCGGCGCCGGCCAGATCGTCGGCGAATTCGCAACCGATCAGACCGGCACCGAGGATGGCGACGCGCACTGGCGACGCGTTTTTCGTCGAGCGCAGCTGTTCGCGGAAGGTCGCGTAGTCGTCGATGTGATTGACGGACAGCACGCGATGCGCGGCGTCGCCCTTGATGTCGAGACGGATCGGTTGCGCGCCGACTGCCAGCACCAGCTTGTCGTATTCGACGACGCCGGAACTGGTATCGATTTTCTTCGCCTGCGTATCGATGCCGTTGACGGTGACATTGGTCATCAGCGTCGCGTTCAGCTGTTCGGCCATCTGCGTGGCGCCCTGCGTGACCAGCTGCTGTGCTTCCTTGTTCTGCGCGAACGCATTCGACAGCATCGGCTTCGAATAGAAGCCGCCGCCATCGGCGGTGATCATGATCAGCGGGGTTTCTTTATTCAGTTTGCGGAATTCGCGTGCGACGGTATAGCCGGCCAATCCTGCGCCGACGATGATGATCGGTTTCATTGTCTTCCTGATGTCGATGCCGTGTCGGATGCAAGCCGGACACGGCCGTTCATATTGCGGGCATGCGCACGGCGCCTGCCTCGGTCTTCGTCCGCGCCAGACGAAGCATCAGAAAGTGATGCACGTTGCGGAAAGGCGCGGCAACGTTCGGCATGCGGCGGGTTTTTCTTGTCGGGTTGCCTGCCGCGTGTCGATCATTGCCGTCATCTTACCGTGTTCCGTTGCCGGTACGCCAATCAGGAGAGGTCGCCGTAGGCATCCTCGACGGTATCGCGTGCGGGTTCAGGCGCTTTTTGCGCATTGGCGCCGCGTTGCTGTTCGCGATGGCGGGTCTGGTTTTCAGGCGGGGCCGTTTTGGTATCGGCTTGGCGTTTGGCAGTGAAGAGGCGAGCTTGGCCGGACATCTTTTTCTCCTTGCATGAATTGCATGATCATGAAAAACCGGCGCCGATTTCAAATGTTGGCGCCCTACAGAAGAAATAGGGGCGAGCTATGGGAATCCTAAATTGATAGTTTTTATGCGGGCGATAGCTTGATGGTTTGTACACAGACCTCATGCAACGCCTTCAGTGCAACACTGATAGTCCGCTGATAGAATGAAATTCCCTCTTTTTACAAGGACGTGGCACGGTATGGATTCGAACCTCGACAAGAAAGAAGAAATGCGCCTCAAACTGAGACAGGCGGCACTCGAATACCACGAATTTCCCACGCCCGGCAAAATCAGCGTTACTCCCACCAAGCAAGTCACCAATCAGCGCGATCTGTCGCTGGCCTATACGCCAGGCGTTGCCGTAGCCTGCGAGGAAATCGCAGCCGATCCGGCCAATTCCTATCGCTACACGGCGCGCGGTAACCTCGTTGCAGTCATTACCAATGGCACGGCGGTACTTGGCCTTGGCAATATCGGCCCGGCGGCGGCCAAACCGGTGATGGAAGGCAAGGGCGTACTGTTCAAGAAATTCGCCGGTATCGACGTCTTCGATATCGAGATCAACGAAACCGATCCCGACAAGCTGATCGACATCATCGCATCGCTCGAACCGACATTCGGTGGCATCAATCTGGAAGACATCAAGGCGCCGGAATGTTTCGAGATCGAGCGCAGGCTGCGCGAACGCATGAAGATTCCGGTCTTCCACGACGATCAGCACGGCACGGCAATCATCGTCGCCGCTGCCATGCTGAACGGCCTGAAAGTGGTGGGTAAGGACATTCGCAAAAGCAAACTGGTCGTGTCCGGCGCTGGTGCGGCTGCGCTCGCCTGCCTGGACATGATGCTGGATCTGGGCTTCGTGCGCGAGAACATCTATGTTACCGATCTGGCCGGTGTGGTGTATCAGGGACGCGTCGAACTGATGGATCCCGCGAAGGAAAAATTTGCGCAGAAGACCGATGCGCGCACGCTGGCGGATGTGATTGCCGGCGCAGACATTTTCCTCGGCCTGTCCGCCGGTGGCGTGCTGAAGCCGGAAATGGTGGCGTCCATGGCGGAACGACCGCTGATCATGGCGCTGGCCAATCCGACACCGGAAATCCTGCCCGAGGAAGTGCGCGCCGTGCGCAGCGATGCGGTGATCGCGACCGGTCGTTCCGACTATCCGAACCAGGTCAACAATTCGCTCTGCTTTCCGTACATCTTCCGCGGTGCGCTCGATTGCGGGGCCACCACGATTACACGTGCAATGGAAATCGCGGCGGTGCACGCGATCGCCGATCTGGCGCAGGCCGAGCAGTCGGATATCGTGGCCACTGCCTACGGCATCACCAACCTCAGCTTCGGCCCCGACTATTTCATCCCGATGTCGTTCGATCCGCGCCTGATGACCAGGATTGCGATGGCTGTTGCCAAGGCGGCGCAGGAAGACGGTGTGGCGGCGCGGCCGATCGCCGACATGGAAGCCTATGCGGATCGCCTGCAGCAATTCGTCTACCGCAGCGGCACCTTCATGAAGCCGATCTTCAATATTGCGAAGACCACTCCTTCCGCGTCGAAGCGTATCGTCTTTGCGGAAGGCGAGGAAGAAAGCGTGCTGCGTGCGGTACAGGTGGTAGTCGACGAAAAACTGGCGACGCCTATCCTGATCGGCCGGCCGGCCGTGCTGGCGCAACGCATCGAACGCTTCGGCCTGCGCATCAAGCCGGATGTCGATTTCACCATCATCAATCCGGAACATGACGACCGCTATCGCGATTTCTGGGAAACCTATCTGTCGATGACGCGCCGCAAGGGTGTGACCGAGCAGTACGCGCGGCTGGAAATGCGCCGCCGCCACACCTTGATCGGTGCGATGGCGATTCACAAGAACGATGCGGACGGCATGATCTGCGGCACGTATGGCAGCAACAACCTGCATCTGCATTACATCGAACAGGTGCTGGGCAAGCGTGCAGGCGTGAACGTGTATGGCGCAATGAATTGCCTGATCCTGTCGGACCGCCAGTTGTTCCTGGTCGATACGCATGTCAACGAGAATCCGACTGCGGAACAACTGGCGGAGATCACGTTGCTGGCGGCGGAAGAGATGCGCCGTTTCGGTCTGGTGCCTTACGTGGCGCTGCTGTCGCATTCGAATTTCGGCAGTGCCGACAGCGAATCGGCGCAGAAAATGCGCCGCGTGCGCGAGCTGGTGCGGCATCGTGCGCCCGAACTGGAAATCGACGGCGAGATGCATGGCGACATGGCGCTCAATGCCGCGCTGCTGAAAAAGGCAATGCCGGATACGACGTTGAAGAACGATGCGAACCTGCTGGTTTTGCCCAACATCGACGCCGCCAACATCGCGTACAACCTGTTGAAGACCACCGTCAGCGCGAACGTGGCGATTGGTCCGATCCTGCTCGGTTGCAACAAGCCGGTGCATATCCTGACGCCATCGGCGACAGTGCGTCGCATCGTCAACATGACGGCGCTGTGCGTGGCGGACGCGGTGGCCGAACGCTGATCGAACGGCATCAGAACGAAACGCCAGAAACTAAAAAGCCGCTTCCGTGCAAACGGAGGCGGCTTTTTCATTGGACGTCGGCATCAGGCTGGTGTCAGGCTTTCTTCACTTCCTTCAGTTCGATGCGCGACGGTACGCGGCCGGTCTGCACATAGGTCGACGCGCGTTCGCAATGGCCGGGCTGATCGTCGAAGAACATGTGCGGCTTGAAGGCGGCCAGCACGTCGGATTTCGATACGCCGCCCATGAAGAAGGTCTCGTCGATCGTCACGTCCCACGCACGCAGCGTGCGGATCACACGTTCGTGCGCCGGCGACGAACGCGCGGTGACCAGTGCAGTGCGGATCGGTGCGGACGATACGTGCTTGAAGTTGTTCTGGATATAGGACAACGCCTTCAGCAGCCGCGCGAACGGTCCTTCCGGCAGCGGTTTCAATGCATTTTCGCGCTCGTGGTTTTCGAAGGCTTCGATGCCCTGCGTTTGGTAGATGCGTTCCGATTCGTCGGAGAAGATGACGGCGTCGCCGTCGAAGGCGATGCGGATCTGATCCAGCTCCTCGAAGGCGTTGGCGGGTTTTTGATACAGCAGCGCGGCGGCGGTGCCGGAATCGATTGCCGCCTGCACGTCATCCTCGTGCAGCGACAGGAACAGGCTGACGTTGAAGGCGCGCAGATACGGCGCCAGCGATGCGCCGCCGGACAGCACGGCGCGCGTGATGTCGAGGCCGTAATGCTCGATCGAATGAAAGATGCGCAACGAGGTTTCGGTCGAATTGCGCGACATGATGACGACTTCGACCAAGCGCTGGCCCGGCGCCAGTTCGTTCAGTTTCAGCAGCGCGCGCACCAGCGCAAAGCCGGCGCCGGCTTTCAGGATTTCGTTCTCGTTGTCGATCTGGTGCTGGCGATAGCTTTCCAGGCCGCGGGTGCGGAAGATGGCTTCTTCCGCTTCGAGATCGAACAGGGCGCGGGATGAAATGCCGACTACCAGCAGTCGGTCGAGGGAAACGGGCATGGCGAAATTCCTGATGCAGGGACAAGACGATTCATTATAAGCATCCGGAGCCCGTACAATTGCTGGTCTATCGTCAGGGAAGGAATGAAATGAGACAGAGATTGCGCGATTGGGCACGCCGCCTGAAGCGCGACATCGTCATGCTGTGGTTTGCGCGGAAGCATCCGGATACGCCGCTGCACGCGCGCCTGCTGTGCATCGCAGCTGTGCTGTACACGTTGAGTCCGATCGATCTGGTGCCGGACTTTATCCCGGTGCTTGGCTATCTGGACGACGTATTGCTGGTGCCGGCGCTGATCTGGCTGGCGATACGTTTGTTGCCGCCGCACGTCGTGCAGGTCTGCCGCGAGCGCGCCAGCGAATGGATGGCTGTACAAGGTGAAAAACCGAAAAGCCTGATCGGAGCTGCGCTCGTCGTTGTCGTGTGGATTGTGCTGGCCTGGTTATGCTGGCGCTGGCTGGCAAAGTAGCGCGGCGCGAAAAACCAAGGGAGCGGTGCGGGTAGAATAGTCGGCCGGTATGGAGAGCCGGCGGCAGAAGCGAAATGCCGGCGAAACACCGCCGGCATGCACGAAGATGGGGAAAATGCGCCGCGATGGTGCGGCGAGCAATCACTTCTGGGGTTCTTCATCGTCCTTGTAGAAGGACGTACGTGGCGTACGCGTAGCGCGCTGCAGCTTCTTCAGGCCTGCCTTGGTGCCGAGATACGCAGCCGCCAGACAGTACAGCAATGACATCCAGCCGAGATAGTAAAGGCCGAGGAACGGCAGCACGATCACCAGTATCGTCGCGAACAGATCGCGCCGGTTTATCGTGATCAGATAGTGCGAGATCGCGTAGACGATGAAGAGTCCGATGAAGCCGATCAGCATGTTGTGTCCCCTGTATGGTTTTGCTTGGTGCGGATATTGCTACATTCTAGCATCGGCAGTTTGCCGGTCCGATGTTTGCAAGGACGATTTATGCAGGGATTGGCAGCATGACAAGTGCTGCCGATCGAGAGAATGCCAGGTATCAATCGGCGCAAAAACGGGAATAAAGCAGGCAGGGAAACAAGCAAGAAAACAGGCAATAGCAACGGGAATAAATTTGTTGCTTTTAAAATGCATATTTAATAGAATGGTGATCGTCGTGGAGGGCACTGACCGATGAAGTTGACCCGGTTCTCAGATATCGGATTGCGCGTGCTGATGTACTTGGCAAAGGAAACGCGCACGCCGCCGGTAACGGTGTCCGAGGTTTCGCAGCAGTTCGACGTACCGCACAACCATCTGGTCAAGGTCGTCGGCACGATGGCGAAGATGGGCTGGATCGATGCAGTGCGCGGCCGTAACGGCGGCATCCGGCTCGCGACCGACGCCAGCAGCCTGCGCATCGGCGGCGTGCTGCGGGTGCTGGAAGGCGACAACGAGGCGGTCGATTGCGAAGGCATCGGTTGCCGCTTGTCAGGCGATTGCCGGCTGCGCGCAATACTACGCGACGGCATCGAGGCGTTTTACAGCGCCATGGATGAATACACGCTGGCCGACATTGTCGACGGCAATACCGGCGAATACATCGTGAAGATGCACCGCAGTTTCACGATGGGTCGCGCGGCCTAGATCAAGCAGTAGAAGTGTCGAGACCCTTCGGGGTCTTTTTCGGAGTTTTAAAGTTGCATTTTAAATGCCACAAAAAGGAGTGTTCATGTTATCCGCAGCATCCCGTCCGTACATCGACGCAAGCGTTCCAGTCCTTCGCGAACATGGTCTGACCATTACCAAGGTGTTCTATCAAGACCTGTTCGAAAACTACCCGCATCTGCGCAATACCTTCAATGCCGGCAACCAGGCCAGCGGCGCACAACAGCAGTCGCTCGCATCGGCCGTGTTTGCCTACGCGGCGAACATCGACAACGCCGCCGCGCTGGCGCCGGTGATTTCGCGCATCGTGCACAAGCACGTGTCGCTGGGTATCACCGCAGCCTACTATCCGATCGTTGGCCATCATCTGCTGGGCGCAATCAAGAAGGTGCTGGGTGATGCAGCGACGCCAGAACTGATCGAAGCCTGGGCAGAAGCTTACGGCTTGCTGGCAAAGGCGCTGATCGAAGAAGAAAGCAAGCTGTACGCGGAAGCCGGCATCATTCCGGGCGCGCTATTCAACATGCGCGTCACCGAAATCAGCAAGGAAAGCGAACTGGTCAAGTCGTTCACGATGGTGCCGCTGGATGGCGTGGCGCTGCCTTCATTCAAGCCGGGCCAGTACGTGAGTGTGGCGGTGCAACTGCCGAGCGGTATGCGCCAGCTGCGCCAGTACAGCCTCTCCGATGCGCCGGATCGCCAGCATCTGCGCATCTCGGTCAAGCGTGAAGTGGCAGGCGACGAAACGCCGGCCGGCGAAGTATCGAACTGGCTGCATGACAATGTGGAAGTCGGCAGCCTGCTGCAGGTCAGCAAGCCGTTCGGCGATTTTCTGCCGGAGACGGAGGGCGACGAGCCCATCGTGCTGCTGTCGGCCGGTATCGGCATCACGCCGATGATCTCGACCTTGAACCGTATCGCCGAGAAATCGCCGAAGCGCCGCGTGATCTTCGCGCATGCAGCGCGCCGCCAGGAGCATCATCCGCATCGTGCAGATCTCGAAAAGGCGAAGCAGCAGATGCCCAATCTGGAGAGCGTGACTTTCTACGAGGAAGATGCCGATGCGCATCCGGAAGTGCTGCCGGGCCGCATGCAGTTCAAGCAGCTGCCGAAATGGGATGTCGACAAGGCGAACATCTACATGTGCGGCCCGCTGCCGTTCATGCAGCAGCAATGGGCCGATCTGCTGGCGCATGGCGTGCCACAGGATCGCCTGCATCGCGAAGTGTTCGGCCCGGACATGCTGGATCATCTGATCTGACGATGCATTTCACCGGTACATGTCCGTGCCGGTGGCATAAAAAATCCGCCTTTGAGGCGGATTTTTTTATGCGCTGAAGTTTCGTGACGAAGCGTCGCGCTCAGAACTGTTCCCAGTCGTCTTCACTACCGGCTGCTGCAGCCGGTGCGCCATTGGCAACGCGTTGTGTCCTGGCAGGCGCCGCAGCGGTTTTTGGCACAGCCGGTGGCAGCGTCTTGTGGCGCGGCTGCAGGCTGACGACCTGCGCCGTCGGCGTTGTCGTCTGGTGATCGCCGACCTTGAACACGCTGACAGTGGCAGACAGTTTTGCCGCCTGTTCCTCCAGCGACGAGGCTGCCGCCGCCGCTTCTTCCACCAGCGCGGCATTCTGCTGCGTGACCTGATCCATCTGGCTGATCGCGGTGTTGACCTGCTCGATGCCGGCGCTCTGTTCCTGGCTGGCGGCGAGGATTTCGCTCATGATGTCGGTGACATGCTTGACGCTGTCGACCACTTCTTTCATCGTCACGCCGGCCTGTGCAACCAGCTTGCTGCCGGCATCGACCTTGTGCACCGAATCGTCGATCAGCGTCTTGATTTCCTTGGCGGCGGAGGCGGAGCGTTGCGCCAGACTGCGCACTTCGCTGGCGACGACGGCAAAGCCGCGTCCCTGTTCGCCGGCACGCGCCGCTTCGACTGCTGCGTTCAATGCGAGGATATTGGTCTGGAATGCAATGCCGTCGATGACGCCGATGATGTCGACGATTTTCTTGGCAGATGCATCGATCGATCCCATCGTATCGACGACTTCGGATACCACGCTGCCGCCGCGTGCGGCTACCTCGGAAGCGGAGATTGCCATCTGGTTGGCCTGGCGTGCATTGTCTTCGTTCTGCTTGACGGTGGATGTCAGCTCTTCCATCGACGATGCGGTTTCCTCCAGCGACGCAGCCTGCTGTTCGGTGCGGCTCGACAGGTCCATGTTGCCGGCGGCGATCTGCGTGGTTGCGGTGCCGATCGAGACGCTGCCCTCGCGCACGCGGGCCACGGTTTCCGTCAGGCGCTGCTGCATCTGTTGCAGGCCGCGCATCAGCCGGCCCATTTCGTTGTTCGATCTGATTTCGATCTTCGTCGTCAAATCGCCCGACGCGATCGCATCGAAATGCTGCAGCATTTCCTCGAGCGGACGATTGATCGCGCGGATCAGGAAGAAGGCGGAGATGGCGACGGCCAGCAGGCCGAACAGAACGCCGCCGATGGCCGCCATGCGGAACAGCGAGAACATGTGCTGGCTGTTTTCATAACCGACGGCGGCATTTTTCGTCTGCAGTTCGATCAGCGCGTTCGCGCTTTTGGACAGATCCTGATAAAGCGGCGACATTTTCGTCATCAGGATGCCGGTGGCTTCCTCGACCCGACCGGCACGCAGCGCGCCGATCAGTGCCTGATTGCCGTCTTTCAGATAGAGTCCGCGTTTTTCGCTGACTTCCTTCGCCAGACGGGTTTCCTCTTCGCCCTCCATCGGCAACGCCAGATATTTGTTCCAGGCGGCGTCGGACTCCGCATAGAAATTCTCGGCTCGCTTCAACTGGGCTTCGGCATTGGATGCGTGCGGTTCCATGGCGACGCGGTTGATCGCGGCGCGTGCCTGCAGCAGGCGGGTCAGCATCACGTTGATGGCGTCGGAAGACGGTAGCTCGTTCATGTACATGTGCTGCATGGTGGTATTGCTCGTTTGCAGGCCGATGACGCCCATTGCGCCGCCGACGATCAGCATGATGCCCATGAAGCCCATGGTCAGTAGCAGTCGCAACTTGATCGACACGTTTTTCAGCATGGTCCTTCCCTCCTTGGTTACAAGACGATTTCTTGCGTATGACGTTTATGCGGCGAATTCATGTGGCGAATTCATGCGGCGAATTTTTCGACCAGACCGAGCGCATCGGCGTCTACCAGCCTGTCGATGTCGAGCAGGATCAGCATGCGCTCGTCGAGTACACCGAGGCCGAGCAGGTGATCGGTGGCCACGGCCGCACCCATTTGCGGCGCCGGCCGTAATTGGTCGGGCGTCAGCGCGACGACGTCGGATACGCCGTCGACCACGATGCCGGCGATGCGCCCCAGGATGTTCAGGACAATGACGACGGTGAACTGGTCGTAGACCGGCTCGCCCAGGTTGAACTTGATCCGCATGTCGACGATTGGCACGATGGTGCCGCGCAGATTCAGTACGCCTTTCAGATAGGCCGGTGTGTTGGCCAGCTGCGTGACGGTTTCGTAGCCGCGCAATTCCTGCACGTTGCGCAGATCGATTCCGTATTCCTCCTGTCCAAGAGTAAAAGCCAGGAATTCCTGTTCGGCTGTCGGAGACGAGGGCGCATTTGCTTGCCGTGGCGATGGCATGTCTATCCTTTCAAGGGCAGATGGCGAGATGAAAAATCTCCTCGGGAAATTTTCCGGATACAGGGAAGCATGATTCGCCTGCCGGATTTGCGCCCAATTGAGTCGATGCACGCAAGCGCCGTGCGATTCCTTGCAAAAAGTCTCATCAACGACAAAAAGGAAACCGCTGGCAACAGGAGAAGAGAGCGCGCAAAATGGAAGTGTCGGCAGAAGGAGAGCGCCTCTGCCCGGCAATTCGATGTCGCCGCAAAGTATTGCTTCTGAGTAATTATTTACAGGGAGAAATACTACCAAATTGGTAGTATTTGGCACAAGGAAAACCTAGACGATTGTGTCTCATTCTTGATAAGACACGCATGTCGATTTTCGCCAAACGATTGAAAGAAGCGCGCCAGGATATGGGATGGTCGCAGGAGCGGCTGGGGATAGAAATCGGATTGGAAGAAGCCTCGGCCAGCACCCGGATGAATCGCTACGAACTCGGTAAACGCGCCCCCAACTGCGATCTGGTGCAACGCATCGCGATGGTGCTGGACCTTCCTGTATCTTATTTTTATGCCGCCAGCGACGAGGAAGCATGGTTGCTCGTCATGTTCCACCGAATGAATGCGCTTGAGCGCCAGAAAGTCTTGGAAACGGTGCGCGAACTGACACTGCATTAGAAAGCTGTCCGGCTGTAGCTCTGCTGTTGGTTGAACAGTTCGAACGAAATCGCGGTGAGCCAATAGAAGAGCTTCCAGCAGGGGGGCGAAGCGCCAGGAACATTGCCGGCAATGTCTCGTCGAACCTTGTTTGCGAGGAGGTCGCCATGGCGAACAAATCACCGAAGGCAGCAAGCGGCAAGAAGGAAAAATTACGGGAAGATCGCGGCATTCTCAAACCGCTGGCGGAAAACGGCTTGCCGCCCGGCATCAGCAAGCAACAGGCGGCAGATCCGGGAAATCAGACAGACAGGAAGCGGCCGGTCAAAAATGATTCCTGAAGCAGGATAGTTCTCGACGCAGAAAGCGGCTCTCTTTAGGGAGCCGTTTTTTTTGCTGCAAGAAGGAGAAATCGCTTCCCGATATCCCGTATCGATGGAGGAAGTCGCAATGAAGAAGATTCCCTGCATTGTGGGAGGATTGTGTGAAGCCGGTTACTCCGAGCGGTTACTCATTTACTTCTTCGTATATCGCAACCCGCCCGCAGCAAATGAAAAAGGCGGCTCCCGATGAACAGGAGCCGCCTTCGTGCAACCAGTAATCTGGTGGTGCCGGGAGCCGGAATCGAACCGGCACGCCTTGCGGCGCGGGATTTTGAGTCCCGTGCGTCTACCAGTTCCGCCATCCCGGCAACGCAAGCCCGCTATTATGGAGGAATTGCCATTTCTGGGCAAGTTTTCCAGCACAAGACCTTTCGTCAGTGTTTAGTCCTGGAACATCGCACCGAAGTTACACAGGGCATTCAAATCTTTGCGCGAATGCATCCTGAATGGAAACGATAAGCCGCCAGAACTACCGTCCGAAGTTGAAATAAGCAGCCTGTTCGGTTTCAGCGACGATCATGCGCGCGACATTTATCCGTATTTATCGGCGGAATTGGCGGCGATGATGTGCGTGCACGGGTAAGGCGCGACGTTTGTACGCTTCTTCCCATTTCCTTTTTCTTTTCCCTTGTTTTCGGCTGCGTGTCGCCGGCAGGTGTGCGCATGCCGATGGCCCTTGTCAGGCGCTGCGTGTTCCAGCCGCTGCCGGCCAAGATCATGCGCGTCTGCAGTTGCTGGCGCGTGCGCTCGTCTATGCGCCGGCCGAGGAAGGTCAGTTCCTTGTCGCGCAGATCGGCATGGAACAGCGCGTATCGTTTCCCCAGCGTTTGCCAGAGCGCGTTGGCCGCGGTCGATTGCCGTGCGCCGCTGATGAGGCAGCGGCCGCCGTCCAGCCACCAGCGATAGACGGCGGTGGCGATGCCGAGGCGCTGGTAGGCGCGTGCGTATTTCGAATGCGCGGCGCGCAGATAGCGATCCTGTTTGCGGTTCAGTTCGACCAGCCGGTTGAAGACCGTATAGCCGGCGAGGCGGCCGGTGCGCGCATTGATCGCGTACACATAATGTTCGCCGTCGGCTTCACGGTAATGGAACACCATGCCAGGATAATCGACCGGGATGCGGTCCAGGCCGTGGAGAATGTCGTTTGGATCGCGCAGCCGGCGATCGAGGGTTGCGAGTTCTCTTTCGACTTCGCGCGGCGGCAGGTGGACATCGATGCGCAGGGCCAGGACGTTCCGGCAGACACGCGAGACGAGCGCAGCGCATGCGGCGAAATGTCGGGCGAAACCGGTCGGTGGAATGGTCGGCAAAAAACTGTGGACGAAGCCGTAGGTAGCAGGCTGCGACCTGCCGTGTAAAAGCATGAACATGGAATGCTCCCGAAGCGCGGCCGCCTTGCAAAAAAGGCGGCCGCCATCGCGCCTGTTTCAGGCCCGGCGATGGGAGTGGTGCGCTTGGAAAGTAAGAAGAAGTATCGCCGGGCTCAGGAATCTGCTGCCGGACAAAGGGCATAGCCCGTCGATACCTGCGCACGCGTGCAGCCGGCGGCCGTCAGGATGCGGTCGACGTTTGCTGCAATGGAGAGAGAAAAATGCGTGTGCATGGAACACAAGTGTAGGCGATTGCGCGATATCGGGCAAACCGCCTGTCGTATTCAGGCAAAGCCGATGAGATTATGGCGCTGCCTTGTCGCCGTAGATGCGGCGATACAGGCGGAAGCGCTCGTCCCTGTCGGACGCGCGGCGGCCGAGCCAGATCAGTTGCCATTGCTTGCCGTCGTAGGTTTTCACTTTCGGCGACTGGTTGCCGCGATGATGATCCTGCAGCAGCAGGTAATCGCAATTGCGTTCGTCGGGGCCGGCAAAGCGGATCTTGCCGAAGTAGGCGAACGACGCGCGTTGCGACGAGCCGACGTCGGTGGCGACGCAGCGCTTGACCGACGGCAGCTGCGCAGAGATATCGTGCGCGACGGTGGCATAGCTCTTGATGTAGTTACCCCATGGCAGCCACAGCGTCATCAGCAGCAGCCAGCACAGGATGATGCCGCCGGAAGACAGCACGACGGCGCGCCACAGCACCGACGGCCTGCGCGATACGCGCCAGTAGACGATCCAGATCCATGCAGCCGTCGCGGCAGTAGCGAACAGGAAGGTCAGCAAGCTGAATTCGGGTTTGAAGCCGGGCGCGATCTTGAAGGCGTTCTGTGCCAGCTTGGCCGGCCAGCCGGTCTGCTTGGCGATCCAGCCGATCCAGATGAAGACGGCACAAGTCGTCAACGTCATCACCGAGAACCAGTCGACAGCATTGATCGCGCCGCGTTTCATCGTCGGCAGACCGAAGGCGGCGAGCATCGCCAGCATCGGCAGTAGCGGCAGCAGGATGGTTTCCTCGCCTTTCGGGTTCAGCAGCGCCAGCAGCAGCAGTACGGCAAAGTAGGTCAGCGGCAATGTGATGTGCAGCGATTCGCGCTGGCGCCGCCAGGCGTAGACGGCCCAGATCGCGAACGGCCAGGCCGGCCAGGCGAACCAGATCACGTTCTTGTAGAAATACTGGAAGGTCGGCAGCGTCGGTGCGCCGATCTGCGTGGTGTTCCATGCCATCCACGCTTCGAATGCAGGCATGCCGGTCGACGTGAGCCAGGCGGCGATATACCAGCCGGCGGAGACCAGTGCAGTCAATGGCAGCGCGACCAGGATCAATCGCAGCAGCACGCCGCGTTCGCGTACCGAGGCCAGTGCGGCCACGCCCAGCCACAATGCGAGCGACGGTATCCACCCACGTGTCAGCGCCAGTAGGCCGAGCACGATGCCGAATGCAGCGGCGCTGGCGATCGAGCGCGACTCGAACAGGCGCGCTGTCGTATACAACGAGAAGGCGATCAATGAAACCTGCAGTGCATCGGATGTCGTGCTGTGACTGTGCACCAGCAAGCCGAGGCAGCCGAGATAGATCAGCAGCGCGCCGTCGGCCAGCGTGCGGCCGAAGTCGCGCGGCTCAGGCTGGCCGCCGAAGGCGAGCTTGTGCGGTTGCGCTTCGGAGCGGCGGCCGAGCAGATAGGTGCCGTACCACACCGAGGCCGAGCCGAGCAGAAAGAAGCAGATCGGCGCCATGCGCGCCGCCATCGGTTCGCCGAGCAGCCAGCCGAACAATTTGATGCACAGTGCGCCGAGCCAGAAGGCAAGCGGGCCTTCTTCCGTCATCGGCAGGCCGGCGACGTTGGGCGACAACCAGTCGGCCAGCGAGCCGTGCGCCATCGTCCACATGATGCCGAAGCCGGTGGCATCATCTGGTTTCCAGGGATCGCGGCCGATCAGGCCGGGCAGGATGTACAGCAGGCACAGTGCAAACAGCGCCCAGCGCGGCAGTGCAAGCGTGGCGGAGGCGGGGAGTCGGACTGGCTTCATGAAGGAGTGCTGTTTTATGTGGTTCGGCGCTATTGTGCCGCAAAACGTCCGTGCTCAGTGCACGATTGGCGGCCGGCATGCAGGAGTGCGGCCGGAACAGCACTGGAATTAGTGCAGCAGACCGGCAGGGAATCCAGGCAAAAAATCAAAGCGGAGAGTCAACGCAGAGAAGCAGAAGAGGAAGTCACGGCAGAACGTCGGGACAATCACTCGATGCAAAAAACCGAGGCAATAAAAAAGGCAGCCGGAGCTGCCTTCTTCGGACCACACAGAAATTACGACGTGGTGGTTTTCGAACCGACGGAGCCGAACTTCTTGCGGAACTTGTCGACGCGGCCGGCGGTATCGACGATCTTGTGCTTGCCGGTGTAGAAGGGGTGCGATTCCGACGACACCTCGATCTTGATCAGCGGGTATTCCTTGCCTTCGAATTCGATCGTTTCCTTGGTCTGGATCGTCGAACGGGTGATGAATTTGAAGTCGTTGGACATGTCTTGGAACACGACTTCACGGTAATCCGGGTGGATGCCTTCTTTCATTTTCTGCCTCAATGGTTTGGTAGCCAATCGTCACTTCGTCGGCCTGTACTGCTTCTTGGCCCGATTGTCGATCACTTGCCTGGTTGGAAATGGCCCGAAATTATACAATGAAATCAGCAGCTTGCGGCAAGCTGTCGTGCTGCCGGAAACAGCATTCGCGTTGTAATGTGGCGCAAACGGCCGGTTTTGCGGGAATCGATATCGTTTCGGCATGAAAAACGCCGCTCCGCGAGGCGGTAACGGCGTTTTCAGTGTGCGGGGCAGGAATCAGGAGCTGCCGCGGCGCATCATGTCGAAGAATTCGGCGTTGTTCTTGGTCGCCTTCATCTTGTCGAGGATGAATTCCATTGCCTCGATCTCGTCCATGTCGTACATCAGCTTGCGCAGCACCCAGATTTTCTGTAACTGGTCCGGCTTGATCAGCAATTCCTCGCGGCGCGTGCCCGATTTGCTCAGGTTGATCGCCGGGTAGACGCGCTTCTCGGCCAAGCGGCGTTCCAGGTGCACTTCCATGTTGCCGGTGCCTTTGAATTCTTCATAGATCACGTCGTCCATGCGGCTGCCGGTTTCGATCAGAGCGGTCGCGATGATGGTCAGCGAGCCGCCTTCCTCGACATTACGCGCGGCACCGAAGAAACGCTTCGGACGCTGCAACGCGTTGGCGTCGACGCCGCCGGTCAGCACCTTGCCCGAAGCCGGGATCACGGTGTTGTACGCACGTGCCAGACGCGTGATCGAATCCAGCAGGATCACGACGTCCTTTTTCATCTCGACCAGGCGCTTGGCTTTTTCCAGCACCATTTCCGCAACCTGCACGTGGCGCGTCGCCGGTTCGTCGAAGGTCGATGCGACGACTTCGCCGCGCACCGAGCGCTGCATTTCCGTCACTTCTTCCGGACGTTCGTCGATCAGCAGCACGATCAGCGCCGCTTCCGGATGGTTGGTCGTGATCGCATGCGCGATGTGCTGCAGCATGACCGTCTTGCCGGATTTCGGCGGCGCCACCAGCAGGCCGCGCTGACCTTTGCCGATCGGCGCGATCAGATCGATGATGCGGCCGGTGATGTTTTCCTCGCCGCGCATTTCGCGTTCGAGATGCAGCAGTTTGTTCGGGTGCAGCGGTGTCAGGTTTTCGAACAGGATGCGGTTTTTCGACGCTTCCGGCGGCTCGCCGTTGACCTTGTCCACTTTGACCAGTGCGAAATAGCGTTCGCCGTCCTTCGGCGTGCGCACCTCGCCTTCGATCGAATCGCCGGTGTGCAGGTTGAAGCGGCGGATCTGCGACGGCGAGATGTAGATATCGTCGGTGGAAGCCATGTAGCTGGCGTCCGGCGAGCGCAGGAAGCCGAAGCCGTCCGGCAGCACTTCAAGGGCGCCGTCTCCGAAAATCTGTTCGCCGCCCTTGGCGCGTTTCTTCAGGATGGCGAACATCAGTTCCTGTTTGCGCATGCGCGCGGCGTTGTCGATGTCGAGGCTGATAGCCATGTCGAGCAGTGCGGAGACGTGTAACGCCTTGAGTTCGGATAAATGCATGGTGATCGGACTTCCCGGAGCGGGAGATAAATAAGGTGGGGGAGGGAACTGCGCGGTGTGCGTTGTTGCTGCGTCTACGAATCACCACGATGCGGGCGCATCGCGGTGTGCTTGGGTCAAACTATATCAGATGTTGCCGTCGATGAAAGCGGTCAACTGGCCTTTTGCCAGTGCGCCGACTTTCTGTGCTGCCGGAGCGCCATTCTTGAACAGGATCAGCGTCGGAATGCCACGGATGCCGAACTTGGCCGGAATGGCCTGGTTGGCATCGACGTCCATCTTGGCGATCTGGATTTTGCCGGCGTATTCCTTGGCGACATCTTCCAGGATCGGGGCAATCATTTTGCAAGGGCCGCACCATTCGGCCCAGAAATCGACCAGAACGGGTTTGTCGGATTTCAATACGTCGGTATCAAAGGACGCATCGCTGATATGTTTGATGTTTTCGCTCATGTTTGCCTCGATTTGAGGAGAAAGGAAATGAAACGGCGCCTTGGCGACAATGTGCCTGTCGTTTGCAACGCCCCGGACACTCAGATGGAGACGATGCAATTCAATTCAAGTTCCGGGGGGACGACAGCAGATAATCAGGCGGGGTCTGGGCAAATCATAACCCATTTTATAAAAAGTGTGGCACGCCTCCGAAAATTTGCAGTCGCCTCGCATAGAATGCAAAACTTGCCTGTCGCGGTGACTGCCGCGGCTGTCCTTTTGCCGGTCTTTTCGCCATTCCGGACCTGAACGCGATTCAACTGCCCGATCACCGACCGCCGATGCCATTCACAGTCGTCACGATTCCGCCATCTGCTGCTTTCTGGGATGAGGCTGCGCGCCGCATGCTGGATAGCGACGATGCGCGCGATGCATCGGACCTGTCCGGCTTGCGCGTGCTGGTGCCGACGTTCGAACATCTGCAACTGCTGAAACAGGCGCTGACACGCCGTATCGGCAATGCTTTCATTCCGCCGACGATCACGACGCTGTCGGCTGCGCTCGGCTTGCTGCCGCCTGCCGGCGCAACGGCCGTCGCATCCAGTGAACGGCTGATGTCGCTCTATGCGCAACTGCGCCAGCATGGCTGGCTGAAGAAATTGTTTGCCGCGCGCCGCAATACCGATCTGCTGCCATTGGCGGAAACGCTGCTGACCCTGTCCGACGAACTGACGCAGGCGATGCTGCCGTCATTGCAGGCAACACCGGAGGATGCGGATGCGCGCTGGCAGCAGGCGCTCGAGCAATTGTCGCCGGTGGCGCGTCATCTGTTGTCGGACGAAACACAACTGGTCTGGACCATCTGGAAAAGCCAGCTCGATGCCGGCGATGCGAATGTCGTGCGCTTCGTGCAGATGATGAAGCTGGCGGAACACGCGCGCCAGCCGCTGTTCTGGATCAGTCCGGTTGAACCGGATGCGATGGAGCAGGCATTTCTCGACGCCTATGCGCAGCGGCAGGATGTCGTCGCGATGACGCTGGACTGGAATGCTGCATCGGTTGCGCCCGTGCATGCGAAGGCATGGCCGGAAATGCTGGTCGACGTCGCGCAGGGCGATGACGGAATTAGCGTCGATGGTGAAGATAAAGCCGCGCTCGCCATGCCGGGGCTCGCGCTGTATCCGGCGCAGCATCTGGAAGACGAGGCGCGCGCCGGTGCACAGACCATCATCGACTGGCTGTTGCAGGGAAAGGAGCGCATTGCCATCGTCGCGCAGGATCGCGTCGTCGCACGCCGCATACGCGCATTGCTGGAACGTGCGCAGATTCATGTCGCCGATGAAACCGGCTGGAAGCTGTCGACCACGCGTGCCGCCGCCGCGATTGCTGCGTGGCTGGAACTGGTTGCGTCGCGCGCGGAGACGGTCAATCTGCTCGACTTTCTCAAATCGCCTTTCGTGTTCGCCGACGTTGCGGAAAAAGCCGATCTCGTGATGACGGCCGAGATCGCGCTGCATCGCGATAACGTGCTTGGCGGATGGGATGCGGCCGATGCCGCGCTCGCCGCCATGCCCGATGCGCAGCGCATGGTTGCTGCGCTGGCGCAGCAGGCGGCGCAGTTTGCCGGTCGCAAGTCGCTATGCGCATGGCTGGGCGTCACCGATGCGGCATTGCGCGCGCTCGGCATGCGCGATGCAATGCAGGCCGATGCGGCTGGTGCGCAAGTAATGCAGCTGCTGCAGGCCATCGCGGAAGAATGCGAAAACATCGATCACGATTTTTCGTTCGCCGAATGGCGCGCCTTCATCGATCTGCAACTGGAAGCGACGGCTTTCGTGCAGGCCAACCATGACCGTCGCGTCGTCATGTTGCCGCTGAACGGTGCGCGCCTGCGCAGCTTCGATGCGGTGCTGCTGGTCGGCGCCGATGCCGATCACTTGCCGTCGCGTCCGGTCGAAACCTTGTTCTTTGCCAATACGGTGCGGCGCGAACTCGGCCTCGCCACACGCGAGAGCCGGCAGCGTCAGCAGTTGCGCGACGTGGTCGAACTGCTGACGGCGAACGATTGCGTCGTCATGTCGTGGCAAACGCATCGCAACGGCGAACCGAATCCGATGAGTCCGTGGCTGGAACGGCTGGAACTGACGCTGGCACAGGCCGGCGCTGCGCCGCTGCAGCGGCACGACATAAAAATTGCACCGCGCACGATGACGGCGACGCCGCCGTTCATGCCTGCGCCGCAAGCCGCCGCGCTGCGGCCGGCAAAACTGTCGGCCAGCGCCTACAACAGCCTGGTCGCCTGTCCCTATCAATTCTTCGCCACGCGCATGCTGGGATTGTCCGGCCTCGACGAATTGTCGGAGATGCCGGAGAAGCGCGACTACGGCGATTGGCTGCATCGCATCCTTGCGCAATTCCATCAGGCGCTGCAGCAGCAGACGGTTCCGCCCGATGAGCGTGCGGCGTTGCTGGAGGAAATTTCCGAACGCATCTTCCGTGACGAATTGAAGAAGAGCGCAGCCGCGCTCGGCTATTACGCGCGCTGGAAGAAAACGATGCCGGCCTATCTGGCGTGGGTGGAAGAGCGCGAAGCCGCCGGTTGGCATTTCGTGTTCGGCGAACAGCGCTTCGAGAAACTGCTGCAATGGGACGATGGCGAAATCCTGCTGCACGGTCGTATCGATCGCGTCGATGAAAACGACGATGGTGCGCGCAGCGTGCTGGACTACAAGAGCACGAACCGTACCGTTTTGTCGGAACGTTTGAAGCAGGGCGAAGATCAGCAGTTGCCGTTCTATGGTCTGCTGTCCGACGCACCGCTAGAGGCTGCTGCCTACGTGCCGCTGGAAGCGACCAAGGAACGCATACGCGAAACGGAAGCCGACGATTACGCACGCTGGCAGCAGATGCTGGAGCAGCGCATCGTGGACAGCATGCGCGGCATCGACGAAGGCGCGCCGCTGCCGGCGAGCGGACCGGAATCGGTCTGCCGTTATTGCGATGTGCGCGGCCTGTGCCGCAAGGGAGCGTGGTGATGGACGAGCGGCAGACTGTGCCACGCGCCTACGAGATCGACGGCGAAGCGGCCGAAGCCGCGCGCTTCGTCAGCGTCGCCTGCGATCCGGCGCGCTCGGTCGTCGTCGAAGCCTGTGCCGGCAGCGGCAAGACCTGGCTGCTGGTGGCGCGCATCCTGCGCCTGCTGCTGGCCGGCGCAGAACCGTCATCGGTGCTGGCGATCACGTTCACGCGCAAGGCTGCGCAGGAAATGCACGAACGCCTGCTGCTGTTGCTGCATCAGCTGGCGCTGGCATCAGACGACGAAGCAGCAACGCTGCTGCGCGAACGCGGCGTGCCGGAACGCGAACTGGCGGCAGCGCTGCCGCAGGCACGCGCATTGTACGAACGCGTATTGCGCAGCGCGCAGCCGCTGTCGATCGATACTTTCCATAGCTGGTTCATGCGCTTGATCCAGATCGCGCCGCTGGCCTCCGGCGTGCCGCACGGCTATGCGCTGACGGAAGCGACCGGCGAACTGATGACAGAAGCCTATGGCCGCTTCATGCAGGCGATCAATCAGCCGGAGAATGCGACGTGGCGTGCGGCCTTGCTCGCGTTGTACGAACAGGTCGGCGATGCACGTGCGCGCAGCCTGCTCGATGCCTTCGTCGATAAGCGTGCCGAATGGTGGGCGGCGACGCAGCGCGGCGACAATCCGCTCGACTGGCTGCGTGCGCTGTGTGGCGACGATGCCGAATGCGATGCGCGGTTGTCGATCTGGAGCGATGATGCATTGCGCGCGCGCATCATGCGCATCGCGTCGCTGCTGGGACAGGGTACGGCGACCAATCAGAAACGCGCGGTTTCGATCGAGACCGCGATCAGCGCCGGTGCCGGTATCGAACAGTTCGATGCATTGCTGACGCAGTTCGTCGACGACAACGGCAAGCCGCGCGGCAACGGCGCGGCAAAGGGAAAACTGTGCGACGTGGTGCTGCGCAATCTCGGCGACGACGGCGTGCAGGCGTTCGAGACGGAATTCGAAGCGGTCGGTAACGCACTGAAACAGTTGGCGCTGCGTGCGAGTGAATGCATGGTGATTGCGCTCAACGAAGCGCTGTTCACCGTCGGCGCCGCCTATCTGGATATCTATCAGGCGGTGAAGGCCGAGCAGCGTGTCTTCGACTTCGCCGATCTCGAATGGCAGGCGTGGCGATTGCTGGCCGATAGCGAGCATGCGGCTTATCTGCAAAGCCGGCTCGATGCACGCTACCGCCATGTGTTGCTTGACGAATTCCAGGATACCAATCCGCTGCAATGGCAGATCGTGCAGGCTTGGCTGCGCGCCTATGGCGACGATGCGGCGCGGCCGTCGATGTTCGTCGTCGGCGATCCCAAGCAGTCGATCTACCGCTTCCGCCGCGCCGAACCGCGCGTGTTCGCCGCCGCGCGCGATGCGCTGATGCAGGATGGTGCCGCCTTCCTGCGCACCAACCAGACGCGCCGCAATGCCGCCGCGATCATCGCGGCACTCAACGAAAGTCTTGCCGCCAATTCGCTGTACCGTGCGCAGACCACGCTGGCCGGTAACGGCGGCGAAGTATGGCGCCTGCCATTGGCGCAGCAGGAAAGAAACGACAAGACGGCATGGACGCCGGAACAGTTACGCGATCCGCTGACGACCGCACGCGACGAAGAGGAAGACGCGCGCCGCCTGCAGGAAGGCCGCGCCGTCGCGCAGGCCGTATTGACGGCGAAGGAAGAACTGGGCGCCGACTGGTCCGACGTGATGCTGCTGGTCAGAAAGCGCACGCATCTGCAAGCATACGAGCGCGCGCTGCGCGAAGCCGGCATTCCGTTCGCTTCCGACAAGCGCGGCGGCCTGCTCGATTCGCTGGAAGTGGCCGATCTGATCGCGCTGCTGACTTTCCTGATCACGCCGCACGACGATCTGGCGCTGGCGCATGTGCTGAAGTCGCCGATGATGGGCGCGAACGACGACGAGTTGATCGCGCTCGCTCAGCGTAGCGAACGCACGTGGTGGACGCGGCTGCAGCATCGCGCGGCGGAAGCGGATGCATCGCCGCTGTTGCGGCGTGCCGCCTCGTTGCTGCGTGGCTGGCTTGACGTCGCGGCGCATCTGCCGGTGCACGATCTGGTCGATCGCATCCTGCATCAGGGCGACATCGTTGCGCGTTATGCGCAGGCGTCGTCGCCGCTGCAGCGCGGGCAGGTGCTGGGTAACATCGAAGCCTTCACCGAACTGGCGCTGAATCTGGATGCCGGCCGCTATCCGAGTTTGCCGAAATTCATCGATGCGTTGAAACGCTTGCGCAAGTCGGCCGACAACGACGCGCCTGACGAGGCTGACATCGATGCCGCGCTGGATGCAGTGCGCATTCTGACGATACACGGCGCCAAGGGGCTGGAAGCGCGCATCGTCGTGCTGCTCGACGCCAATCACAGCGAAGGCGCGCGCGACGATTTCGGCGTGCTGTGCGAATGGCAGGACACGGACGCGCCCACGCATTTTTCCGCGTTTGCACGCAAGGCGGAACGCGGTGTCGCGCGCGATGCCTTGTTCTCGGAAGAGGAAAAACTGAAGGCGCAGGAAGACTGGAATCTGCTGTATGTGGCGGCGACGCGTGCGCGCGATCTGTTGATTGTCAGCGGCGTGGCCGACCGGCGCAGCGCCGCGGCCGACGGCATGACGGCGGACAGCTGGTATGCGCGCTTCACGCAGGTGCCGCTATGGGATATCCCGATGGAACGGATGCCGGTGGATGCGTATAGTCGTCATGCTGCACCAGTATCGGCAGCGACGGGTGCGGAATTTACGCTGCCGCTGTTCGATCCGCCGGCGCTGCCGTCCTTGCAAGACGTGCCGCCGGTTTTTTCCAGCGAGGAAATCGACGAAGGCATCGCGCTGCACGCGCTGCTGGAAAGGGTGACGCACGTGCCGTCGTGGCCGATTGCGTTGCATGCGCCGGAAATCGTGGCGAAATGGCTGCGCTGCCCGCGGCAGACGGCGGATGTCATATGTATACAGGCGCAGGCGATCTTCGATAACCCGGAGCTGATGCGCTTCTTCGATCCGTCGCAGCATCGTTTCGCACGCAACGAGATGGAAATCGTCGGTGCGACCGGCACCGTGCGCTTCGACCGGCTGGTCATGTTCGACGACGAAGTCTGGATACTGGATTACAAGCGCCGCCTGCTGGACAGCGAGCGCGCCGATTACGCAGCGCAGCTGGAACGTTATCGTGCGGTGGCAAGGCATCTATTCCCGATGCTGGCGATTCGTACTGCACTGGTCACCGCCGACGGCAGCCTGATCGAAATGGCGTGATCGAAAAAGGAAGTGTGTGCCTTCCGTTCGAGGAACGGGTATCCATTCGGGAATATGACGGCATGCGTGGCCTGCGCGATTGCCGTGCAGGCAAACGATGCAAAACGTTCATCGAATGGCGACGCTTCACGCAAGCAGCAGGGTAAAGCCGGACGGCGCTGCCTGCGCGATGTTGTGTCGCGATTTATGCCGTTGTCATTCGTGCTTCATTCATACGTCATCCATCCGTAGCATTACGCGCCTATCGCGTAACGATTGGTTGACTGTCCGACACCGGCGAATCTATAGTGACGGGATGATTTCCGACTTTCAAGATCTTTCCGAAAAAATCAGCCAGCTGGCTGAATTGACCCAGGCGCTGCGTAGCGAAAACGCGGAATTGCGGATGCGCGCGGTATCGCTGGAGGCGGAAAATGCCGAACTGGCGCATCGCATGCAGCAGGCGCATGACCGTGTCGCCGCATTGCTGGAAAAGATTCCGGCACCTGCACAGGATGAGGAGCCCGCATGATCCAGCTTGACGTGACCATCATGGGCCAAGGTTACAAGCTCGCCTGCAAGGAAGGCGAGGAAGACGTGCTGCGCGAAGCCGTCGCGTATCTGGACGAAAAGATGACGGTGATTCGCGATGCCGGCAAGATCAAGGGCACCGATCGCATCGCCGTGATGGCGGCGCTGGGTGTGACGGCGGAATTGCTTTCGACCAAATCGCCGGACGGTCCGTTGTCCGGCATGTCGATTGTCGAGGTTCGGCAGAAAATCGCCGCGATGCATACCGTGCTGGACGGCGCACTCGCGCCACAGGAAAACCTGTTCTGATCGAAACAGCTTTTCCTGCGCGGACGATTGGAGTAAACTTCGAACTCCCTGCAGTGTTCGCCATTGCCATAAAATCCTTGAACCATTTCTGTGCACCGGCTACGGAAATTTGTTCGACGGGCGAGAGCGTCGCTAGTCCGATGAACCCGAAGTTGAACTAACTGTGGCCACCTGAACCTTATGGTTCGGGATGCCGGCAAAGCGGCACAGGCGGGGACTTACACGATGAACGGTCGCATGCTCTGCATGCGGCCGTTTTTATTTTTGTTTCCGTATTTCTTTTATCGTGTTCAGCACGTCTGCGTCTTCCCATGCAGATGGATGCTCCGCGGTGCATACGATATAAGATGGCGTGATTTCGTTTTCTTGGTTTCTTTTCCTTCTTCATTTATTTCTTTCGGTTTCCTTTATCCGACGGAGGTCCCCATGCGCTACTGGCTGATGAAATCCGAGCCTGACGAAGTCAGCATCGACGATGCGCTCGCGGCGCCAAACCAGATGGTCGCATGGACCGGTGTGCGCAACTATCAGGCACGCAACTTCATGCGCGATACGATGCAGATCGGCGACGGCGTGCTGTTCTATCACTCTAGTTGCTCCGAGCCGGGCATTGCCGGTCTGGCGGAAGTGGTCAGCACGCCCTATCCGGACGAAACGCAGTTCGATCCCAAGAGTCCCTACTACGATCCGAAGGCCACGCGCGAGACGCCGCGCTGGATGCTGGTCGACGTGCGTGCGACGAAGAAGACGCGGCTGGTGCCGTTGGCGGAATTGCGCGCTGCGCCGGAACTGGCGACGATGCAAGTGCTGCAGCGCGGCAATCGCCTGTCGATCACGCCTGTTTCTCCTGCCGAGTGGAAATTCATTTGCACGCAGTTGATCTGACATCGTCCGCATATCGATATGCATGACGGACACAAGATGCCGGACGACAGGTGCAATACATTGCGCAATGCAACTCGAAATGCATGCGGAATATTTCTCCTGCATGACATGCGTTACATCTGCTAACAATCTTTTTCGCAGTGGGCGAGAGGAAAAATTTCTTTTTTCTCGCATGCTCCATCGATGATCGTCGATGCATCATCACCGCGTTATCGTAGTGCGCGTTTCTTTCCTTTCCATTTCATTTTGATGACGAATGTCCGTTCTTTGCAGAGAGAACGCGGCCGTTCGCCGAACGTGCTGCCTTAATTTTAGGCAGGCGTTTTGCATCTTTTACGTGCAACGCGTGTAAAAGTGCGCATCGCTTCTTCCATCTGATCAAGCTTGATTCTGTCGTTTCCATTCCACGCAGAAATAGAGCTGACGTTTTCCTGAGATCGCGCTTTTTCGAGCGTGGAACTAATCGAATGTTGTTCTTCTCTTAACGTGCGCTTCGCAACGAATGCGCACTACCGCGTGTGATGCACGGGAAATTTTCCACGATGCATCGCACATGTTTTCATGCCGACACAACAGTGCCGGTACGCAATGACAGGGGATCGGAGAGAACAATGCAAACGATTTCAATACGCCGCGTCCAGCGAGAGATACATAGAGACGCACAAAGAGATACGCAGCAACCGTCGTACAGGATCGGTGCAGCGCGTCTTCCTTTCTCCTTGTTGCGTTGACTCGCATGAGCAGCCCGTTCATGAGTTTCCGTCGTCGGAAAACGACGAGCAGTCCGCAAATCCTGCTGCTGGCAGTCGGCGCGCTGGCCTGTACGCCAGCATTCGCTGCCGAAGGCGACGTCTTCACGCCCTATGCTTCCTACGGCATCTATTACGATGCCAACCTGTTGCGCAACCCGGATTACCTCGGACGAGATTCGGATCGCTGGCAGCGCGCATCGGTCGGCATCAAGGTCGACAAGGACATCGGACGCCAGGAGCTGACGGCCGATCTGTCGGCCAATCATTCGGATTACGACCGCTTCACGCAATTCGACAACACCGGCAAGGAACTGCAGGCCAACTGGAAGTGGGCATACGGCAATTACTTCAGCGGTAATCTCGGCACGAGCTATTCCGAAGCGCTGACGCCGATCGAGGATTTCCGCAGTCTGGAGCCGAACATCCGCACGCAGACGAAGAACTATGCCGACGCTTCGTGGCTCATCCATCCAAGCTGGCAATTGAACGCCGGATACAGCCGTTACGACCTGCGCTACGACCTCGAATCGCAACAACCGTCCGAACGTAATCTGGACATCACCGATCTGGGTTTCGACTATCTGGCGCGCAGCGGCAACAAGGTCGGTATCGTGTTTCGCCATATCGACGGCGAGTATCCGTACGCAACGATCAACAGCTACGAGCAGAACGAGGTCAAGGCCAAGGTGGACTGGCAGATCTCCGGCAAGACGTGGCTGCAGTTCCTCGGCGGCTGGGCCAAGCGCGAGTACAACAACAGTCCGCAGCGCGATTCCAGCGAACCGAGTGCACGCCTGACGGCCTACTGGAAGGCGACTGGCAAGACCGCCTTCTCGCTGGGCGCGTGGCGTGAAATCGGTGCGACCGACGATCTGGCCGCCAACTATGCGCTGAACCAGGGCATCAGCCTGGGCGCGACCTGGGATGCGACGCAGAAGATCAGCGTGGACGGCTTGCTGATGACCGAGAAGCGCGACTACAACGGCGTTTCGGTAGTCGAGGGCATTGCGCCGCTGGATCGCAACGACCGTTATCACAACGCCGTGCTCGGTGTGACCTACAAGCCGACGCGTCACTGGCGCATACGCGCTTCCGTCTATCGCGCCAAGCTGGATTCCAACATCGCGTCGGAAGCCTATACGACAAACGGCATCTTGCTGAATACACGCTATGAATTCTGACATCGGACAAATCAAGTATCCGCCGGATATTCCAGCCCGCAGCTTTCATCGCCGGCTGTTCGATCCGCTGCTGGCGATCGGTTTGCTGTACGTGACCGTTTTCCTGTCCGGCAATACGTTCACCGGCAATCATGTGGTGTTGTCCATCCTCGTATTCTTTATCAGCTCGACGGTATTCGGCTGGATCGATCCATGGCGCGAGGCGCCGCAGGCCAACTTCCTGACGCTGGCGCGCTCCATCGTGCTGGCATGGGTGGCGGTGGTGCTGGCCTTGCTGTTCTTCGGCTACGCGGCGGGCCTGTCGTCGCTGTTTGTGCGGCATGAAACGCAGTTCTGGCTGGTCGCAACGCCGGCCTTCCTGCTGTTCGCGCAGATCGTCTTGCAGAAGGCAGGTGCGGGGCTGAGCCGCGCATCGGTGCGGTCGGTGGTATTGGTCGGCGTCAACGATCTGAGCGTCAAGCTGGCCGAACGGGTCGACGACAACCCCGATCTGCGCATGGAGATCAGCGGCTTCTTCGACGACCGCGAACCATCGCGCCAGCCGGAAGACAAGCGCGTGCCGCTGCTGGGCCGCATGTCCGACATACCGACCTACGTACGCGCCAACAATATCAACACTGTCTTCATCAGCCAGCCGATTTCGGCGCAGCCGCGCATCCGTACGCTGCTGAACGAGCTGCAGGACACGACGGCCTCGATCTACTTTCTGCCGGACATTTACGCCTTCGATTTGATCCAGGCGCGTTTCGACAGCGTGGCCGGCCTTCCGGCGGTGGCGATCTGCGAATCGCCGTTCACCGGTATCAACGGCATGGTCAAGCGCGCCAGCGACATCGTGCTGGCATCGGTCATTCTGCTTATGCTGCTGCCGATCCTGCTGACGATCGCGATTGCGATCAAGGCGACGTCACCCGGTCCCGTGATTTTCCGCCAGCGCCGCTACGGTCTCGATGGCGAGGAAATCATCGTCTACAAGTTCCGTTCAATGACGGTCTGCGAAGACGGCGCCAGCGTGGTGCAGGCGAAGAAGAACGATCAGCGCATCACGCGCATCGGCGGCGTGCTGCGCCGCACCTCGCTCGACGAACTGCCGCAGTTCTTCAACGTGCTGCAGGGCCGCATGAGCATTGTTGGCCCGCGTCCGCATGCGGTGGCGCACAACGAACTGTACCGCAAGCAGATCAAGGGTTACATGCTGCGCCACAAGGTGCGCCCCGGCATCACCGGCTGGGCGCAGGTCAACGGCTACCGTGGCGAGACCGACACGCTGGACAAGATGGAAGCGCGCATCGCCTACGACCTCGATTACCTGCGCCGCTGGTCGCTGGCGCTCGACATGCTGATCATCGTGCGCACCGTCAAGGTCGTGCTGGCGCGCGACGGCAACGCGTACTGAGATTCCGGAGTTCGCGGGCCCCGGCTTACCGATCCATGCCTATTGAGATTCAAGATTCGAGAGGAGAAATGTCTGCAATGGAATATGTACTGAAAACAAACAGAATCCTGATGCTGGCCTTCCTGCTGTTCTGCTGCGGATTGCTGCAGGCGAATGCACAGACCGCGGCGACTGCGACGACCGACGTGCCGTTAGGGCCGGGTGATGTCGTCAAGATCAGCGTGTTCGGCAACAACGATCTGTCGCTGGAAACGCGCATCAGCGAAGCCGGCACCATCACGTTTCCGTTGATCGGCGAAGTCAAGGTCGGCGGCATGTCCACCGGCCAGGCGGAACGCAAGATTGCCGACATGCTCCAAAGTGGCGGCTTCATCCGCAATCCGCAGGTCAGCATGATGGTCAGCGAGATGCAGAGCCAGCAGGTTTCCGTGCTCGGCCAGGTCAACAAGCCGGGCCGCTATCCGGTGGACGGCAAGCGCAGCCTGACCGACGTGCTGGCGCTGGCCGGCGGCATGACGCCGGATGCCGGCGACAACATCGTGCTCATCCGCACACGCGGCGGCAAGACCACGAAGGAAACCATCGATCTGGACAAGATGATGGGCTCCTCCGATCCCAACAGCAATCCGCAGATGATGGCCGGCGATTCGCTGTATGTGGAACGCGCACCGCATTTCTACATCTACGGTGAAGTGCAGAAGCCCGGTTCCTACAAGCTGGAACGCAACATGATCGTGCTGCAGGCGCTATCGGCGGGCGGCGGCCTGAGTCCGCGCGGCACCGAACGCGGCATTCGCATCAAGCGGCGCGATGCGAAAGGCGAACTGCACGAGATCGATGTCAATCATGACGATCTCGTCAAGGCGGACGACATCATCTACGTCAAGGAAAGTCTGTTCTAGGCGAAACATAGAGAAGCACCGAGCAATACATAGAGAAGCACACAGAGAAGCACAGATTCAAAGGAAGCAAGCCATGACGCTCACCCAGATCCTGCTCGCCTTGCGCGCGCGATATCGCATCATCCTGCTGCTGCTGGCACTGACGGTTTCGGCCGCCTTCGTCGTCAGCATGGTGATGTCGAAAACCTACAAGGCGACGACGTCGCTGGTCGTCAACAGCAAGGGTATCGATCCCGTCACCGGCACCAACGTGCCTACGCAACTGATGCCGGGCTACCTGCCGACGCAGGTGGACATCGTCAACAGCAAGGCAGTGGCGCTGCAGGTCGTGCACGATCTGAAGCTGGCCGAGAATCCCGCCGTGCGCGAGCGTTTTGCCGATACCGATCACGGCAACATGACGATCCAGGACTGGCTGGCCGACGGCCTGCGCTCCAAGCTGAAGGTGGAACCGGCGCGCGAGAGCAGCGTGCTCAACATCACCTTCACCGGTGAAGACGCGCAATACGTGGCGGCCGTGGCCAATGCCTTCGCTTCCGCCTATCAACAGATCAGCGTACAGCTGAAAGTGGCGCCGGCACAGAAGGCGACCGAATACTTCCACGCGCAAATCCAGCAATTGCGCGACAACTTCGAAGCCGCGCAGAACAAGCTGTCGTCCTACCAGAAGCAGCACAACATTTTCAGCAGCAACGACCAGCTCGATGTCGAAACCGCACGCATGAACGAACTGTCGAGCCAGCTGGTGACGGCGCAGGCACTGGAAGTCGAAGCATCGTCGCGCCAGAAGCAGGTCAGGAGCAACGCCGCCAATTCGCCCGACGTGCTGAACAACCCGTTGATCCAGTCTCTGAAATCGCGCTTGGCCGAAGCAGAAGCGAAATTCGCCGACGTCTCGGCGCGCCTGGGCAGCAACCATCCGCAGTACATCGCCGCCAAGTCCGAACTGGACGGCGTGCGCACCAGCCTGAACCGTCAGATCGGTCTGGCATCGCAAGGCATCGTCAGCAACGCGCGCATCCAGCAGCAGCGCGTGGCCGAATTGCGTGCCGCGCTGGATGCGCAGAAAGCCAAGGTCATGCAGTTGAACGGCGCACGTGACGAGATGAACGTGCTGGCCAACGAAATGGAAAGCGCGAAGAAGGCATATGAAACCGCATCGCAACGCCTGACGCAAACCAGCCTCGAAGGCCAGTCCACGCAATCCGACATCGCCGTGCTGACCGCGGCCACTGCGCCGCTGCATCCGTCCTCGCCGCGCCTGCTGCTGAACCTGCTGGTGGCGTTGGTGGTCGGCACGATTCTCGGCATCGTCGGCGCGATCGCAATGGAGTTGCTGGATCACCGCGTGCGTTCCAGCGACGATCTGACGCGCCTGTTCGGCCTGCCGCTGATCGGCGTCATCGAAAAGCCGAAAGCCATCGGCAGTGTGCGCCATCGTCGCGATCCGCCGAGATTGGGCGGGCCCGGTTTCGGCCGGCCGCCGGCACCGGCCTGACGATTGCCGAGACTGCCAGATTTCGCCACCGAGGAACACCGTTTTGGGAAAACAGCACATGAGATTATCGAACCAGATTCAGGACGCGGCAAAACTGCGTTACCAGGAAGCGCCAAGACTGACGACCGGTCAGATCGGCCGCATCCTGATGGACAACGGGCGTCTGACGCACGAGGAAACCGAACGCATCCTGGAAGAGCAGCGCATCAGCCGCCAGCGTTTCGGCGATGCCGGCATCGCGCTGGGATTGCTGACGCCGACCGACATCGAGTTCGCGCTGTCGAATCAGTTTTCCTATCCATATCTGCTGCGCGGACAGAGTACCGTCAGCGAAGAACTGGTGGCCGCCTACGATCCGTTCAACAAGGAAGTCGAATCGCTGCGCGCATTGCGCAGCCAGCTGGTGATGCGCTGGTTCAGCACCGGCGACCGCCGTTCGGCACTGGCGATCACCAGTGCCGAGCCGGGTGACGGCCGTAGCTACATCGCCGCCAATCTCGCCGTGCTGTTTTCGCAGCTCGGCCAGCGCACGCTGCTGATCGATGCCGACATGCGCAATCCGCGCCAGCATCAGCTGTTCGGTATCGACAACCGCAGCGGCCTGTCGTCGATTCTGGCGGGACGCGGCAGTGCGCGCGACGTGCAGCGCGTGACGTCGATGATCGACCTTTCCGTGTTGCCGGCCGGCGCTACGCCGCCGAATCCTCAGGAACTGCTGGGCCGCCGCGCTTTTCCGGAAATGCTGGCTGAATACAGTGGCGAATACGACGTCATCCTGATCGATACGCCGCCCGACAGCGATTATGCGGACGGCCAGATCGCCGCCATGCGCGCCGGCGCGGCAATGGTGGTGGCACGTCGTCATGCAAGCCATACCGGTGCAGTCGGCAGCTTGGTCGATTCGATGAAGCATGCAGGTGTGATGGTGGTCGGCGCTGTCCTCAACGATTACTGACGAGGCGACAGGCATGGAAGCAACCGTAAATAGTGCAAATCATGTGGGAAGCGACGCGGAAAATCATGCGCAAGATCATGTAGCGCTGTGCAACGCGCTGATGGAGCGGCATGCCGTGCTGGCCGAGCTGATCGGCGATGCGCCTTTCCATTACGTCGACATTCCGACCCACGGCAACGTCGGCGATCTGCTGATCATGCATGGCACGCTGGCTTTTTTCCGCAAGCAGGGTTTGCAGCCGAAGACCGTTGCGCCGCACGATGCCTTCGATACGCACTGGGTCGCGCCGGGCGATGTCGTCGTGTTCCACGGCGGCGGTAATTTCGGCGACCTGTATCCGTGCTTCCAGCAATTGCGCGAGCGCGTGGTGCAGGCCTGCAAGGGCAACCGCATCGTCATCCTGCCGCAGTCGCTGCATTTCTCGTCGGACGAAACGATGCTGCGTTCGGCGCATATCTTCCGCCAGCACGGCGACGTTCACCTGTGCGTGCGCGACCGCGCATCGCTGCAGACGGCGCAACTGTTCACCGATCATGTTCTGCTGCTGCCCGACATGGCGCACCAGCTTTATCCGCTGCAGGCGCCGCAGGCATACGTGCGGCCGGGCGCCTTGCGCATCAGCCGCGTCGATGACGAAGCCGGTGAAGTCGGCGATATCGCCGGCGCACCGCATATCGACATGCTGACCGACTGGCCGCAGTTCGTCGGCCGCCGCGAGCGGCGCATCGAACTGTTCCGCCGTGCTTACGGCGCGTTCTTCCGTCGCGGCATGGGCCGCATGGCGAACCGCATGCTGTCGCCGTTGTGGATCGATTACTCGGGCCGGCTGATTGCCGATGCGGCAAGGCTGTTCGCACGCCATCAATTGATCGTGACCGATCGCCTGCACGGCCACATCCTGGCCTGCCTGCTCGACCGCAACAGCATCGTGCTCGACAACAGCTACGGCAAGAATTCCCGTTACGTGCAGGCATGGACGCGGCCGAGCGAACTGGTTGTGCTGAACGAGGAACGACATGGTGAGAAGAACAGTGAAACGTCAGGCGTACCGGGCATGAATCGCAATCACGCCGCAGGCATTGCAACGGCTGCTATTTCGGCAGCCATTTGAAAAGAAAAAGGAGCGCAACTTGGCGACCATAGACGTACTGCTGCCGGTCAAGAACGGCATCGATTTCCTGGCGCAGTCGCTCGACAGCATCTGCGCGCAGACCTTCAAGGACTGGCGGCTGCTGATCCTCGATCACGGCTCCACCGACGGTACGCTGGAGATGGCGGAGGATTACTGCCGTCGCGATCCGCGCATCGAATTGCACAGTTTTCCGGAAGCGAAAGGACTGGCCGGTTTGCTGAACTGCGGACTGGACATCGCCGACTGCAAGTACGTGATGCGCCACGATGCCGACGACGTCTGCTTCGTCGATCGCATGGAACTGCAGCTGGCGGCCTTTCGCCGTCAGCCGGAATGCGTGGCGATCAGCGGGCAGTCGGAAGTAATCGACGGCCAGGGGCGCATCGGCGGCGCGATCAAGATGCCGATCGGCCGCCATCGCGTGGGTGCCGCCGCCTTCTTCCGCAATCCGATCACGCATCCGGCGTCGATGCTGGATTTCGAGGCGGTGCAGAAGATGGGCGTGCGCTACGGCGCCGATTTTCTGAACGTACTGCCGCCGGAGCGCAGCATGCGCGTCGATGCGCTGGCCGAGGATTACTTCATGTTCGGCCAACTGGCGATACTGGGCAAATGCACGAATGTGCCGTCGCAGCTGATTCAGTACCGCTGGCACGGCAGCAACGTCAGCGCCACGCGTTTCCAGGAGCAGGTCGAGGTGTCGCTGGCGATTTCTCGCCATTTGACGCGCTCGTTCTGCACGATGCACGATCTGCCGTATTTCGATTCGGCGCCGTTCTGCAATCACGGAGGTATCCTGTTCGATGTCAACGGCCAGACCGATTTCGACGATGCGTTCGAACGCATGGCGCAGACACTGCGGCGTGGCTTCGGCCCGTCCGACGAATTGGAGCGCGAACTGACGTTCCGCAAGGCCGCGTCCACGCGCCGTCACGCAAACCTGTTGTGGCGCTATTTCCGTTTCCAGGCGCGCCATGCACCGGAGACGGGCGAATGGAATGCAGTCCGCTCGTGGCTGATCCGCCATATTCCGGGCAAGCCGCGCATGAGCGTCAGTGGAGAGCTGACGGCATGATGAAACGTTGCACAACCAGTGCGGCGCATCGCTTGATGCCTGGTCCGATGCGCGCCTTAATGCAGGCGGAGGAGAACCGCCGTGTTCGCTGACCGCACGCTCGAAGGCGGCGCATATGACAGCGGCACGTTGCGTTCGCGCTGGCTGCCGCAGGAATCGAATGCGCACACGCTGATCGGCGTCATCGTGCTGGCGGTGCTGGCCGGTATCGTCGTGCCTTTCTATGCCGATGCGATGGAATACCGCTTCGCGCGGTTGCTGGCGCTGCCGGCGTTTCTGGTGTTCGGTTTCCTGCTGTTGTTCAACCGGCTGTTCCTGCTCGGCCTGATCATCGTGTTCCGCTCCGCCGGCGACATCGTGCTGGATACCACGCGCTTTTCTCTGGGCGGCTATGAAACAGGCGTCGGCGGCCTGATCAACCTGTGCGTGATCCTGCTGGCCTGCATGCTGGTGATCGAGAAGCCGACGCGGCTGCCGAAGAAGATGGTGATGGCGTGGCTGCCGTTCCTGCTGGTGGCAGCCTTCGGCGTCGCGCTTGCACCGTCGAAGGGCGATGCCATCCGTACTTACCTGACGTTGTTGTCGTATTTCGCGATGTTCGTCGCCGCCTTCTATTTCGTGCAGTCGCCGATGGATTTCCGCAAATGCGTGAAGCTGGTGCTGTGGTCGTCGGCGATCCCGGCGCTGTATGCGCCGGTCGACGTGCTGCTGCATGCCGGCGCGGGCGGGCCTGAGGGTTTCCGCCTGCAGTCGACGTTCACGCATCCGAACATCATGGCGTTTTACCTGACGCTGATCATTTCGCTGACGCTGTTCACGCTGAAGGACAAGGTATTGCGTCCGAGCGGTGCAGGGCGCGTCGGCCTGACGCTGTATCTGCTCTATCTGTTTGCGTTGCTGGTGCTGACGCAGACGCGTAGCGCCTGGATCGCCTGCCTGCTGCTGTTCGTCTTCTATGCGCTGCTGTTCGAGCGGCGCTACCTGATCTATCTGCTCGCACTGCCGGTGGTGGCGCTGCTGGTACCGGAAATACGCGATCGCCTGGTCGATCTGGGCAGCGGCAACGAAGCGGTCGGCTACGCGAAGCTGAATTCTTTCGCATGGCGTCTGCAGATCTGGGAAAGCGGCCTGCAATGGATGCAGCCGATACGCTATCTGTTCGGCTACGGCATCGACGGATTCCGCAGCTATTCGCCGATCTTCTTCGAGGCTGCCAACAAGATCAACTGGGGCGCGCACAACGTCTACGTGCAGTGGTTCTTCGACGCCGGCGCGATCGGACTGCTGGCCTATCTGTGGCTGTACGGACGCACGGCCTTCTTCATTCGCCAGATGGCGCGGCGCGACAAGCTGGCGGCCTTCATCGCCATCGCCATCGTGATCGTCTACCTGGTCGTTTCGTTCTCGGACAACATGTTCGGCTATCTGGTGTTCAACTGGTATTTCTGGTTTACCGTCGGCGCGGCCTGTGCGTTGGCGGCCAGCACGAAGGCGGGTGAGCCGAAGAAGGGAAAGGTTGAACCGACAGGCGGGCCGTCTCCGCGCGCACCGCAACCGGATGGCATGCCCAATGGCCCGTACGGCGAAACACGACATGGCGCGACGCATGACGATCCGCGACGCCCGGAGCAAGGCAGATTGCGTCGTCATCATCTGCGTACGGCGGGGCGGCCATGAGCAGCGCACTGCCACGGCTGGAAATGCTCGACGGCTGGCGCGGCATCAGCATACTGTGTGTGCTGGCGGCGCACCTGCTGCCGATGGGGCCGAAATCGCTGCATGGCAATGCGATGTTCGGTCTGCTCGGCATGTCGCTGTTCTTCACGCTTTCCGGTTTTCTGATCACGTCCTTCCTGCTGAAGAATCCGTCGGTCATCGATTTTCTGCTGCGGCGCTTCTTCCGCATCATTCCGCTGGCATGGCTTTATCTGGCGATTGCGCTGACGATGGCCGGTGTCGCGCCGGACGGCTGGCTTGCGCATTTTCTGTTCTATGCGAACCTGCCGCCGCAGAAGCTGGTGCTGCTGACCGAGCATATCTGGAGCCTGTGCCTGGAGATGCAGTTCTACGTCGGCGTTGCATTGATGTTTGCGATCTTCGGTGTGCGCAGCCTGCTGTTCCTGCCGCTGATCGGCTTCGCCTTCACGATGCTGCGCGTGGCGGACGGCGTCCTTGCATCCAGTGTCAGCTATTACCGCATCGACGAAATTCTCGCCGGCTGCACGCTGGCGCTGATCTATCACCAGCGCTTCCATGCCAGCATTCTCGAATGGCTGAGAAGGGCGCCGCAGTGGCTGTTGCTGTTGCTGCTGCTGATTTCCTGCCATGAGTTCGGCGGCCCGATGAATTACTTCCGCCCGTATCTGGCGGCGATGCTGATCGGCGCCACTGTCGTCAATCCGGATCATCGTCTGGCACGTCTGCTCGATAACCGCATCCTCGTCTATCTGGCGACCGTGTCCTATGCGCTATACGTGATCCATCCGATGCTGGCCTACGGCACCTGGCTGGGCAGCGGCGACACCATCGTGAAGTACCTGAAGCGCCCGCTGCTCTTCGTCGTGCTGTTCATCCTTGCGCACATTTCCACGTTCTATTACGAACGCTGGTGGAATGCCGGCGGCAGGATGCTGGCGAAGAGATTCAGCATGAACGCAAAAACCGATACCAACGCTGCCTAAGGAGATGTAATGCAAAAACGCCTTGCCCTCGTGCCGTTTTCCCTTTCTGCTCTCTGCTCCTTCGGTTGCGCAGCCCTGATTGCGGCTGCGCCCTCCGCCGCGCAGGCACAGACTGCGCAATGGGGCAGCTACCAGAAGCCGTTTGCGCCGACATCGCCCTGGAACAGCCGTCCGGTCAATCCGAGCTTCGGCGATTTCGTGATTCCGAAATCGACCTATTCGCCCGGCGTGGCCGGCGGCGAATGGTCGACCGGCGTGTTTCTGGCCAAGCAGGGCGATCCGTCGGTGACGGTCAGCGGCCTGCCGAACACGCAAGGACTGTGGGATCCGGATGCAGGCGCCAATCACAACGTGACGATTCCGCGCTGGCCGGCCGACGTTCAGGCGGCGACCGCCAGCGACGGGCATGCCGATATCGTCGATCCGATTGCCGGTGTCGTGCATTCGTTCTGGCAGCTGAAGAACGTCAGCGGCAAGTGGGTCGCCGCGCAATACGCATGGACGCCGCTGAACGGCCGAGGCTGGGGCGATCCGGCGCATTACTTCCAGGGTTCGCGTGCGGCCGGCGTGCCGACTTCCGGCGGTCTGATCCGCAAGCACGAGATCGACGATGGCGACACGATGTATCGCCATGCGCTGGCGATGTCGCTGACCTATAACGGTCTGTCGCCGAATCCGACCTACATCTATCCGGCTACGTCGGCCGATACCAACGCCGCGACGACCAACACCGGCCGCATTTCGGAAGGTGCGCTGATGATGCTGCCGCCGAACTACGACACGTCGAAGATTGCCAGCCCCGCGTTGCGCAAGGTGGCCGAGACGCTGAAGACCTACGGTGCCTACGTCGTCGATCGCAATGGCGGCACGCCGTTCTTCATCTATGTGGAAAACGGTGCGAAATATGACTTGCACGGCGGCACCTGGAACACGGCGGTGGCCAACGAGCTCGATCGAATCCGCGCTGCACTGCGCCAGGTGACATCGGCGCAAGGCTGGGTCGACGGCAACGGCCAGGCGTTCACGCCGCCGAAGAAATTCAATCTGCTGTCGATGCGCGGACCATGGCAGCAATACGCGGGCGGGCCGCTCGGCACTTTCGATACTTGGCAGCAGGCGGTGGTGTTCCCCGCATCGGCCACACGTGTCACGCAGGTCAACTATTCGTCACGCGGCCTGAACCGGATCACGTGGTCGCTGCCGCAGACCGGCAAGACATATCGCGTCTCCGCGATCACGACCGGCGGCGCGAAGCTGAAGCTGCAGGTGCGCGACCCGTCCGGCCTGCCGCTGTATTTCGACAGCGGCGAGCTGGCGAACGGGGAATCGAAAACCTTCGCATGGCCGGCGAACAACGCGATCGTCACCGTGTGGGCGATCAGCGGCGTCAACCAGCCATCCACCGTGCGCGGCGAACTGCTGCTGCAGGAGTGACGGAACATGGCGCACCACATCGATCCCGACTGGCAGGCTGACCTGCAGCGCTGCGGCATGCGCCGTCCGCTGCTGAAGGAACAGTCGCTGTGGGCGCTGTGGGTATATCGCTTCGGTCGCCGCGTCGATAGCCGTCCGCCCGGCATCGTGCGGCGCGTGCTGACGGCGTGGTACTGGCTGCTGTTTCGCGCGGCGGAAACCGCGACCGGCATCAGCCTGCCGAAATCGGCAACGATCGGACCGGGCTTGCGCATCTGGCACTTCGGCGGAATTTTCCTGCATCCGCAAGCGGTGCTGGGCGCGAACTGTACCTTGCGCCAGGGCGTGACGATAGGCAACCGCGAAGAAGGCGGACCGGTGCCGGTGATCGGCGACGGTGTCGAATTCGGCGCCTATGCGCAGGTGCTGGGCGGCGTGCGCATCGGCAACGATTGCCGCATCGGCGCGCTGTCGGTGGTGCTGCGTGATGTGCCGGATGGCGCGACGGCGGTCGGTGTGCCGGCGCGCGTCGTTGCGCGACCGGATGAATCGTTCGACAAGCAATCGCAAGAGCAACATGAAGAGCAACAGTGCGGCATTACCGACATCAACGTCGTGCCGCTGAAAGGAATCGCCTGAACATGCATATCGCCTATCTGATCAACCAATATCCGAAAGTCAGCCACAGCTTCATCCGGCGCGAAATCCTGGCGCTCGAACGCCAGGGCGTACGCGTGCAACGCATTGCGCTGCGCGGCTGGGAAGGCGATCTGGTCGATGCCGAGGATTTCAGCGAACGCGAACATACGCGCTATGTGCTGCGCGACGGGTTGGGCGGCCTGCTGCGTTCGATGACGAAGATGGCGCTGGCATCGCCGGCACGTTTTTTCGCCGGAGTGAAACTGGCGTTCCGGATGAGTCGCCGCTCCGATAAATCGTTGCCCTACCACCTGATTTATTTCGCCGAAGGCTGCCGCATTGCCGAATGGTTGCGTGACGAAGGCATCGCGCATCTGCATGCGCACTTCGGCACCAATTCGGCGGAAGTGGCGATGCTGGCGGCGGAAGTCGGCGGTTTCCGCTACAGCCTGACGATTCACGGATCGGAAGAATTCGACAAACCGGAATTCATCGGTCTCGGTGAAAAGATCCGACGCGCGTCCTTCGTCGCTGCCGTCACTTCCTACTGCCGTAGCCAGTTGTATCGCGCAGTCGAGCACAGCCACTGGGGCAAGGTGCACGTCGTGCATTGCGGCGTCGAGCATGCTTTCCACGGCAATGTGGAACACGTCTTGTCGACACGTCCGCGCTTTGTCTGTGTCGGCCGGCTGTGCGAACAGAAGGCGCAACAGTTGCTGGTGGAAGCAGTCGCGATGCTGGCGCGCAAGGGAACGGATGTCGAACTCGTGCTGGCCGGCGACGGCGAAATGCGCGGCGAAGTGATGACGATGATCGCGCGCCACAATCTGCACGACCGTGTGCGCATCACCGGCTGGATCAGCGGCGAGCAGGTGCGGCAGGAATTGCTGGAAGCGCGCGCGCTGGTGATGGCCAGCTTTGCCGAGGGGCTGCCGGTCGTGATCATGGAAGCGATGTCACTGCGCCGTCCGGTGCTGACGACGTGGATCACCGGTATTCCGGAGCTGGTGCGTGAAGGCGAGAGCGGCTGGCTATATCCGCCCGGCTCGGTGGAAGAACTGGCAGCGGCGATGGAACGTTGCCTGGCGACGCCGGACGACGAATTGCTGCGCATGGGCGAACGCGCACGCGTGCGTGTGCTGGAACGGCACGACAGCGATCGCGAGGCAGGCAAGATGGTGACGCTGTTCCGGCAGGCTGAGCAGAACAGCATGGTCGAAAGCGCCGCAGGCGGCATGGCGGAGGCGTATCGATGATGGCGTTGATGGAAATTCTGTTGCTGTCGTTGTTGGCCGTGGTCGCCGTGCCGGTGCTGGTTTTGCTGGTGCAGGCCTGCCTGGCGAAGTCCCCGCGTGCGGCCTTGCTGCCGGACGAACGGCGTCCGCGCATCGCCGTGCTGGTGCCGGCGCACAACGAGGCGAACGGCATCGCCGCTACCGTCACGCTGATCCGCAGCCAGCTCGATGAGGAAGCCGGCGATCGCGTGATCGTCGTCGTCGACAACTGCAGCGACATGACGGCATCGATCGCCGCATCCGCCGGTGCCCACGTGCTGGAACGGCACGACGACACACGGCGCGGCAAGGGCTATGCGCTGGATCACGGCGTGCGTGCTCTGATGCAGGATCCACCGGATGCCGTCGTCTTCATCGATGCCGACTGTATCGTGCTCCCGGGCTCGATCGAACTGCTGGCGCGCACGGCGCTGGCATCGCAGCGGCCGGTACAGGCGCTGGACCTGATGCGCGCGCCACGCGGCGCCAGCCTGAAGATACGCATCGCCGAATTCGCGTGGGTGGTAAAGAACCGCGTGCGCCCGCTGGGCTTCCATCGCCTAGGCTTGCCATGCCAGCTGATGGGCACCGGTATGGCGTTTCCGTGGCCGCTGATTTCACAGGCGCAATTGGCGAACGGCCATATTGCGGAGGACATGAAGCTGGGCATCGAGATGGCGAAAGCCGGCCGGCCGACGCTGTTTTGTCCGGAAGCCTGCGTCGTCAGTTATTTCCCCGTTGGCGACGAGGCGGCGCGTGCGCAGCGCACGCGCTGGGAACATGGCCATCTCGGCATGATCTTGCATGAAGGATTGCCGTTGCTGCGCGACGGCATCATGCGACGCGACCGTATGCTGATCGCGCTGGCACTGGACATGTGCGTGCCGCCGGTGGCGCTGTTGGCCTTGATTGTCGGCGGTGTCTTCGTGGCGATGCTGTTCGTCGCACTGTTCACCGGCATGAAGTTGCCGCTGATGGCAGCGGCCATCATCTTTGCATCGCTGGCGTTTTCCGTCTGGCTGTCGTGGTGGCGCTTCGGCCGCCGCATCGTCAGCTTCGGCGATTTGCTGTCGGCAGTTGGCTATGCATTCTGGAAGGTGCCGCTGTACCTGAAGTTCGTTTTCAGCCGGCAGGTCGAATGGGTGAGGGCCAAGCGCGATGCGGAATGAAGCTGAAACCAGTCAACGCGGCAATCGTCCTGCATCCCGCCCTGCATCCGATTCTGTATCTGCCGCGTATCCGGTGCGTACCGATTTCCGCCGCCGCGTCGTCTGCATACTCGGCATGCCGTTCGATGTCGTTTCACTGCAGGAAGCGGTGCAGAAGGTCGGCGATGCGGCCGCGCATGACGAGCGCTGCTTTCTCTCCACGCCGAACCTGAACTTTACCGTCGCCGGCATGGAAGGCGGCGCTGCTGCCGATGTATTCCGCGATTCGGTTTTGCGCAGCGATCTGTCGGTGGTGGACGGCATGCCCTTGGTGTGGATCGCGCGCCTGCTTGGCCTGCCGATACGCGAACGCGTGGCCGGTTCGACATTGTTCGAGGCCTTGCGCCACGGCGAAGCGCGCCGCACGAACGCCGGCTTGTTGTCCGTCTATTTCTTCGGCGGGCCGGATGGCGTGGCTGAATGCGCGGCGGAGAAACTCAATGCGTCATCGTCATGGCTGCGTTGCGTCGGCTACCGCTCGCCTGGTTTCGCCAGCATCGAGGAAATGAGCGATGCGGAAACGATCAACGCGATCAATGCCAGCGATGCGGATTTTCTTGTCGTCGCGCTTGGCGCAAAAAAGGGGCAGGCCTGGATAGAACGCAACCTGTCGCGGCTGCGCGTGCCGGTGGTCAGCCATCTCGGTGCAGTGGTCAACTTCGTTGCCGGCACGGTCAGTCGTGCGCCGCCATGGGTGGGGCGCATCGGCATGGAATGGCTGTGGCGCATCAAGGAAGAACCGGCATTGTGGAAACGTTACTGGAAGGACGGATGGATGTTGCTTCGGCTGGCCGTCACGCGCATCGTGCCGTGCGCGGTGGCAACCAGGTTGCGCCGCCGCGATGCCGAAGCGATGGCGCGCGCACGCGTGGCGGTGCGCATGCACAGCCGCAGCTGCCGTATCGTCGCCAGCGGCGTGTGGATGGAGGGAAATCTTTCCGCATTGCGCGATGCATGCGAGCAAGCGACTTCTTCTCCCTGTGACGTGAATGTGGATTTCGCGCGCGTGGTGCAGATCGACAGCGCCTGCATTGCGCTGCTGCTGCTGCTATACGGCCATCAGACCAAGATCGCGCGCAGCTTCGTGCTGCACAACATCCGTCCTGCCGTCATGCGCACGATGCGCCTGCATTGTGCAGACTGGATGGTTGCCTACGACGATCGTGCACAGCGGTTTCCGCAGCAGACGGTATTACCGTGATTGCGTGCATGCATGTTGCGTACATGTTTGTTGCAGCATGCAGGTAATTTTTACGTGCAAATATTTCTCTGTGTGAACGAATGCCACTCAAAAGATTTCTCTCGAAAAACGAATTGGCATCGTCACGAAAATGTCATTGAATCGGCAATGACAAAAATGAACTTTTGATGCGATCCGCCGCTCTTTTAGAAGTTGCCGCAATGCGGCGTTCTGGATGTGTGGATCATGAAAATATTGGTAACCGGAGGCGCGGGCTACATCGGTTCGCATGCATGCGTTGAACTGATACAGGCCGGTTACCAGATCGTCGTTGTCGACAATCTATGCAACAGCAAGGAATCGGTGCTCGAACGCGTGGCGACGATTACCGGCTCCGTCATTCCCTTTGTCAAGGCAGACCTGCGTGATCGCGCGGCACTGGAAAGAATTTTTTCTTCCGGGCATTTCGATGCCGTCATGCACTTTGCCGGATTGAAGGCGGTAGGCGAATCGGTGGACGAGCCGATGCGTTACTACGAGAACAATGTCGAGGGTAGCCTGGCGCTGTTCCAGACGATGGCGAAGCACGATGTGAAGAAGCTGGTGTTCAGTTCGTCGGCTACTGTCTACGGCGATCCGGCGACGGTTCCCATCGTCGAGGATTTTCCGTTGTCCGCCACCAATCCCTACGGCCGCAGCAAGCTGATGATCGAGGAAATGCTGCGCGATATCGCCAAGGCCGATCCGGAATGGCGCATCGGATTGCTGCGTTACTTCAATCCGGTCGGCGCGCACGAAAGTGGATTAATCGGCGAAGACCCGAACGGCATTCCGAACAATCTGCTGCCTTACGTGGCACAGGTGGCGGTCGGCAAGCGGCCGATGCTGTCGGTGTTCGGCGGCGATTACCCGACAGAGGACGGCACCGGCGTGCGCGATTACATCCACGTCGTCGATCTGGCGGTCGGCCATGTGCGCATGCTCGAGCGATTGGAGCGCGGCGAATCCGGCGTGCAGACCTACAACCTTGGAACCGGTTGCGGCAGCAGTGTGCTGCAGATGATCGAAGCGTTCGAACGTGCCAGCGGCCGTCGTATTCCGTACAAGGTCGTGGCGCGCCGTCCGGGCGATATCGCGGTTTGCTATGCCGATCCATCGCGCGCCGAACGCGAGCTCGGCTGGCGCGCAGAACGCAACATCGCGCAGATGTGCGAAGACGCCTGGCGCTGGCAGGCGATGTCAGTGGAAACCTTCGACTACGCCTGAGCGCATTTCATTTATTTCTGAGCGTATTCGCGCAACCGGATTTTTCGACACGCATTCATTCTTATTCCAACCCGCTATACGTATTCCACACCTTACGTATTCAATTTATTTCATTCGACACGAACAGAAGAGAGACAGAAGGCCAACCCATGAAAGCAATGATTCTTGCAGCAGGAAAAGGAACGCGCGTACAACCGCTGACATACGAACTGCCGAAGCCGATGATCCCGATTCTCGGCAAGCCGGTGATGGAATATCTGGTTGAGCATCTGGTCAAGTACGGCATCCGCGACATCATGGTCAACGTCAGCTATCTGCACCAGAAGATCGAGGATTACTTCGGCGAAGGCCAGCGCTTCGGCGCGCAGATCGGTTATTCCTTCGAGGGCTACATGAACGAGGAGGGCGAAGTGGTGCCGCAGGCAGCCGGATCCGCCGGCGGCATGAAGAAGATCCAGGAATCCGGCGGTTTCTTCGACGAGACCACGCTGGTGATCTGCGGCGATGCACTGATCGATCTCGACATCAAGTCCGCGCTGTTCGAGCACCGCAGGAAAGGCGCGAAGGTCAGTATCATCACGAAGGAAGTGCCGCGCGAGAAATCGTCCGATTACGGCATGGTGGTGACGGACGACGACGGCCGCGTGCTGTCCTTCCAGGAAAAACCGAAGCCGAAGGATGCGCTGTCGACCGCGGCCAGCACCGGCATCTACATCTTCGAACCGGAAGTGCTGGACATGATCCCGTCCGGCGTGGAGTTCGATATCGGTTCGCAGCTGTTCCCGCTGCTGGTCGAGAAGAAGGTACCGTTCTATGCGCAGAAGCGTTTCTTCAACTGGATCGACATCGGCAACGTCAAGGATTACTGGGCAGTCTCGCAGAGCGTGCTTAAGGGCGAGATGGCGCACATGATGATGCCCGGCACGCAGATCGACGACGGCATCTGGGTTGGCCTCAATACGCATATCGACTGGGAAGGCACGACCATCAAGGGGCCGGTCTACATCGGCTCCGGCTGCACGGTGGAAGCCGGCAGCACCATCATCGGCCCGACCTGGATCGGGCACGGCAGCCAGATATGCTGCGGATCGGAAGTCGTGCGCAGTGTGCTGTTCGAATACACGCGCGTGTCGCCGGAATCGACGATGGAGGAACTGGTGGTCTGCCGCAATTATTGCGTCAGCCGCGAAGGCGAGATGCGGCACGTCTCCGAATGCAAGGACGATCACTGGCGCGATGCGCGGGATCGTCGGGCGGTGACGCGCATTCCTGGCAATGAGCGCAGGCGCGCAGTCGGTGCGGCGTGAAGATCCATCCTGTCATTCTTTCCGGCGGTTCCGGTACGCGTCTTTGGCCGCTGTCGCGCGCGGCGCTGCCGAAGCAACTGCTGCCGCTGGTGTCCGGCCTGACAATGCTGCAGGAAACCGTGCTGCGCGTGTCCGGCCGCCCCGGAATTGCAGCACCGCTGATCGTTTGTGGCGACGATCATCGTTTTCTAGTTGCCGAACAGATGCGCCAGATCGGCGTGGAGCCGCACGCAATCATGCTGGAACCGCAGGGCCGCAATACGGCGCCGGCGATCGGCGTGGCGGCGTATCACCTGCGCCGTGACGGTGACGACGATGCGCTGATGCTGGTATTGCCGGCCGATCACGTGATCCGCGACGTCGATGCGTTCAACGAGGCAATCACGTTAGCGGCGTCGGTTGCGCAGGGATCGTCGAAACTGGCGACCTTCGGCATCGTGCCGTCGTCGCCGGAATCTGGCTATGGCTATATCCGGCGCGGCGATGCGGTGGACGGTGCACGGGGCTGCTACATGGTCGAGCAGTTCGTCGAGAAGCCGGACCGCGAGAAGGCGCAGCAATTCCTCGACGATGGACATTATTCGTGGAACAGCGGCATGTTTCTGTTCCGCGCCGGTGCTTACTTGGACGAGCTGGAACGCCTGCAGCCGCAGATGGCGGCCTGCTGCCGCGATGCGGTGCGCGATGCATATGGCGATCTGTCGTTCTGCCGGCTCGGCAAGGAGGCGTATGCGAAGTGTCCGTCCGAATCGATCGATTTCGCGGTGATGGAACATACGCAACAGGCAGTCGTGATTCCGGCCGACATCGGCTGGAGCGACGTCGGCTCGTGGTCCGCGCTGGCTGATGTGCAGGAGCACGATGATCTCGACCGCAACGTGCTGCAGGGCGATGTCTATACCGATGGCGTGCACGATTCCTTCGTTCGCGCGGAAAGCCGTTTCGTCGCCGTGCTCGGGCTGGACAACGTGATTGTCGTGGAAACCAAGGATGCAGTGCTGATCGCTGACAAGAATGACGTGCAGCGCGTCAAGCAGGTGGTCGATTACCTGAAGCAGGAAAAGCGCTGCGAGCATCTGAATCACACAAAGGTCTATCGCCCGTGGGGTTCGTACGAATCGATAGACGACGGCCATCGTTACCAGGTCAAGCGCATCACCGTCGATCCGGGCGAGAAGCTGTCGCTGCAGATGCATCACCATCGCGCCGAACACTGGATCGTCGTGACCGGCACCGCGCTCGTCACCTGTGGCGAAGAGCAGCGCCTGCTGACGGAAAATGAATCGGTCTATATCCCGATCGGCACGCAGCACCGGCTGGAAAATCCCGGCAAGATGCCGCTGCATCTGATCGAGGTGCAGTCCGGCGCCTATCTGGGCGAGGACGATATCGTTCGCTTCGAGGATGTGTATCAGCGTGCCTGACGACTATCACCTTGATTCTCCCCCGGATGTCCGTCCCGGTTCGCCACGTTCGGATCGTATCGTCGCGCAGCTGACCGAGATGCGCAGTGACAATCAGGTCACACGCATCGTCGCCTTCGACGATCAGCAGATCGGATGGGAAATGACCGGCCCCGAGGAATGCCTGCCGCCGCCGCTGCGCGTGCACGATCTGGCCGTTACCGCTCTGGTGTTTCAGGCGATGCATCAGGGGCGCGATCTTCACGTCGACGGCCCGGTCACGCAATCGCTGCTGCGCAACATGGAAGACCTGATTGCGTGCTGGCACTTATGGCGTCCTGATCTGTACCGGATCGTGCGCGTCAGCGCCGAGCACGAAGTCACCGATTCGGCATTGCCGTCGCCTGCATCGCCGCCGCGTGCGGTGCTCGCTTTCTCCGGCGGCCTCGATGCCAGCTTCACCGCGTGGCGGCATGTGACGCGCAACGCCGGACGCCGCAGCCATCTGCTGCATGCCGGCGTGCTGATCCAGGGATTCGACATCGGCCTCGATGCGAATGCCGCTTTCACGACGACGGTTTCCACGGCCGCCGATGCGCTGCGTTCGATCAATGTGCCGATGGTGACGATGCGCACCAACTGGCGCGACGTCGCCTGCGTCAACTGGGAAATGGAATTCGGCAACGGCGTGGCGACCTGCCTGCGCAACTGGCAGGGCAGCGTATCGGCTGCACTGGTCGGTTCCGACGAAGACTATGCGCGCCTGGTGCTGCCCTGGGGCGGCAATCCGATCACCTACACGATGCTGTCGAGCCGCGATTTCCAGGTCGTCTACGACGGCGGCGAATTCACACGCACCGAAAAGGCGGCGGGCATTCTCGACTGGCCGGCCGGACTGCGCAATTTGCGCGTGTGCTGGGAAGGGCCGTTGACCGGCCGCAATTGCGGGCATTGCGAGAAATGCCTGCGTACCAAACTCAATTTCATGGCGCTCGGCGCGCCGTTGCCGGAATCGCTGGCAGGACCGCCGAGCGATGCCGACATCCAGAATCTGCGGGTCGGCAACCGTGCGCAACTGGTCCTGTTGCAGGAGATCGTGGAAATGGCGGAACGCCGCAAGATACGGCAATCCTGGGTGCGCGCATTGAAGATCGCCATCGTCAAGAATCGCATGCGGATTGCGGTGCCGGTCGGCGCGGCATTCCGTCGCATGACGCAGCCGTTGCGCAGGCTGTTGCGCCCGCTGAAACAGCGTCCGGTGTCGCAATGAAGAATCTGCGCCGTGCCGTGCCGTGGGCGATCGTCGACAGTGTCGGCGTCGGCCTGCTGGGCTTCCTGACGCTGGGCATCATGTCGCGCGTGCTGACGGCGGCCGATTTCGGCAGCGTCGCCTTTGCGCAAGCCATCGTGCTGATGATGCAGCTGGTTATCGCGCTGGGTATCAACGAGGCGCTGATCCAGCGCCGACCGATCGACATGCTCCATATCGACAGCGCATTCTGGATGGCGCTGGCGCTCGGCTTTTCCGGCTTCCTGATTTGCGCTTGTATCGGCCTGTATTTCATCTATCTGGCGGGACAATCGCTGGTCGGCACCATTCTGATTATCGAAGGAACGGCGTGCTTCTTCACCGGCCTGAACCTGCTGCCGTCGGCGATGCTGGATCGCAAGATGCGCACTAAGGCAGTCGCGCGCCGCACAGTGCTGGGACGCCTCAGCTATTGCGTGGTTGCGATCGGACTGGCGCTGGCGCAGTTTGGCGTGTGGAGCATCGTCATCGCCGGCGTCGTGCAGAACCTGGTGCTGACGACGATCTTCTGGCGCGGCCTGCAGCGCTGGCCGAAGCGTCGCTTCTCGTGGCCGCATGCGAAACAGCTGATCACGTTCGGTGTGCCGGTGATGCTGGAGGGCGCGCTGTGGGCTTTCCTCACGCGCGGCTTCAACCTGCTGATCGGTGCGATCCACGGCATGGCGGTGCTCGGCCTGGTCAGCGTCGCGTTCAAGGCGACCGATGCGCTGTCGAATATCGTCGGCAACGTCGCCGGCCGCATCGGCCTGCCGTTCTTCTCGTCGCTGCAGCAGGATCGCGCGCACATGCAGCGCGCCTTCCTGCGCATCACGCAGGCGACCACCTTCATTTCCGGCCCGATCTTCGTCGGTCTGGCGCTGACAGCGCAGCAATGGGTGCCGCTGCTGCTTGGCGAAAAATGGAACGAGGCGATCCCGCTGATCATCGTGCTGTGCCTGATGTGGGTGACCAGCTTCACGCGCATCTTCGTCAGCCCCTATCTGCGTGCGCTCGGCCATCCGCGCGCGCTGCTGCTGCCCGGCCTGTGCGCCAGTGCCTGTACGATCGCCGTCGTCTTCCTGACGGCAGGGCATGCGCCGATTTACATCATGCTGGCGTGGTCGTGCCGTGTGCTTGTTACTTATCCGCTCGGCCTGCTGCTGTTGCGCAAATACGCGGGCATCGGCGTCGGCCGCCAGTTGCGTCCGCTGGCGATGCCGGCATTCTGCGTGGCGACGATGTCGGCATGCGTGCTGGGGCTGCAGTCGGCGATGGCCGGCCATGGATGGTCGTTGATGGCGGAACTGCTGGCATCGATGGCGGTGGGAGCGATCAGCTATGCGGCCATCGTGCTGTTCATGCATAGACGCAGGCTGCCGGCCATGCTGGCGGATTGGCGAGGCGGCAGTGGAATGGGAATGAAAGCCCGTTGATGCGGAATCGGATTCTCTCGGCAGTAGCCGGCTGATTCTCGTGCGGCAATCAGGCCGTACGCATGATGGCGCAGCTTGTTGTCTGAACGTCAGCGCCGCGTGCGCACGTTGTTCAGCAGGCGTCCTACATCGCGCTCCAACGCTTCCAGATCGTGTTGCAGCACATTCTTTTCCGACGGCGTGATCTGGCCGTCCATCCTGAATTCCGCTTCGCGGCGATAAAGATCGCTTTCACGCTGCAGCAGGCGTTGCGACTCGGTGCGCGTGATGAGGCCGTTCGCAATGCCATAGTCGATGCGCTTGCCGATCTGCGTCTCGCGTCCGGCGATATCGGGAAGATAGCCGTCGGGGCTCGCATTCATCCGTGTATTGCGCAGGCTGCGTTCGACGCCGGCGTGCAGCGCATCGAGATCGCGGCGCAGCTGATCGCGTTCCTGCGGCGTCAGCGTGCCGTCACGCTCGTAGCCCGCGGCACGCGACTGGATGCTGCGTTCGCGGTGTGACAGTTCTTCCGCTTCATCTTGCGTGATCAGGCCGTACGCGATGCCTTGCTCGATGCGCGCATGGATATCCTGCCGCTGCTGTTCGATGCTGTAGCTGCGGACATTCTCGGCGCCTGCAAAAAGGGGGACGGTTGTCAGCACGGCGGCTGCCAGCGCGAGCCATGTTGTTCGATGGTTGTGCCGGAGCCGGGAAGAAAAGGGAAAAGGATTTTTCATCATGGTGCGATACCTTGCGATCGCCAGACATGATGCCGGTGATCAATAGCGATACGGGTTGCTGGGCCTGCGGTCGAAGCGATTCGGAACGCCGTCACGATCGTAGTCGCCGCGCGAACGCATATGGCGTTTGTGATGATGGTAATACCTGTGCGGATGGACGTATACCGGCCGCGGTGCAACATAGACCGGGCGCGGCGCGACATACACCGGTGCCGGGCCGACATAGATCGGTGCAGGCACGCCCAGATGAACGTCGACATCGACGCGGGCCATTGCCGGCGCTGCGGCAAGCAGCAATGCGCCTGCCAGTATGCCGGCCGAAATGCCGAGGATCTTTTTCATGTCGATCTCCTTGATGGGGCTTGCGATGTTTTGATGGAATGTTTTGCGGAGGATTGCATTGCAGCGAAATCCTCTATCGGGACGACTCCATTTAATACGAGCGTTGCGGCGATTGCCAGTCCGAATCGGTAAGGTCTGTTACAACATGTATCCACGTTGGCAGCTGGATCATCATTCGTTTCGGCATATACGGTGTTCAGGTTGCCGGAATGACATCGGCGATGTCGCACGAAAATACGTGATCGTGAAAATCCCATATGAATGGGATACGAAAGCGACAGGAAGCACTACAGAATGAGCGGCACTTCGGACCAACTACATTCCAATAACCATGTCATTCCAATTGCCGTCCAATGTCACCGCGCAACGCAGGCCGATTTCCGCCACATCCTATGAATACATCCTGCGCCACAGTGAACTGGGCCAGCTTGGACAGATCATGTTGAGCGTCTGCATGTCGGGGCATTGCCGGATCACATCGCTGGTCAACGGACAGCCGGGCAATATCCTGACCGAGCGCCGCCGCGCCATCTTCGAGCCGCTGGCGAGAACGCTGGCCGAGCAGATCAGGGCTACCCTGGCCATGCCGTCCTCATCGATGCCGGCCGGCAGCGGCCGATCCGTGAGGGCCTGATTTCGAATCTCGCCGGAAAAAGAAAGAGGCCCGCAAGGGCCTCTTTTTCGTTGATGAAGCAGTGTTGTCGCAGCGTCGTTATTGCGCTGCCGGAGCAGCGGCAGGCGCTTCGGCCGTCGCCGTCGTTTCCACCAGTCCGCCGCCCAGCGAACGATACAGATCGACCGCATTGGTCAGGCGCAGCTGCCGCACCTGCACCAGTTCCAGATCGGCGGCAAACAGACCGCGCTTCGCATCCAGCACATCCAGAGAGCTGGCGATGCCGTTGTCGAAGCGCTGGGTCGCCAGCTTCAGGCGTTCCGCCTCCGCATCACGCATGCGGATCTGCGCCTCGATCTGTTCGTCCAGGAGGCCACGTGCCACCAGCGCATCGGACACCTCACGGAAGGCGGTCTGAATCGTCTTCTCGTAGTTGGCGACTTCGATGTTCTTGCGCACTTCGGACAACTTCAGGTTGGCGATGTTGCGGCCGCCCTGGAAGATCGGCAGCACCAGTTGCGGTGCAAACGACCAGGCGCGCGAACCGGCATCGAACAGGCCGGACAATTCGTTGCTGGCCGTGCCGACGCCCGCCGTCAGCGAAATCTGCGGGAAGAAGGCCGCGCGTGCCGCACCAATGTTGGCGTTGGCCGAGATCAATGCCTGCTCGGCGCTGCGGATGTCGGGCCGTTCCGTCAGCAGGTCGGAAGGCAGGCCGGCCGGCAGATTGGTGACGAGATCCAGTTTCGACAGCGGTTCGGTCGGCGGCAGATCGGTCAGTGGTTGGCCGACCAGCAGCGTCAATGCATTCCATGCCTGCGCACGCTGGCGTGCCAGTGCCAGTTGCGTGACGCGCGCGGTCTGCATCGAGGCTTCGTCCTGTTTCAGATCCAGTGCGGACGCAGCACCGACGTCGAAGCGCTGCTTGGACAACTTGTAGGCGTCGGCGCGCGTTTCGTAGGTCTGGCGCGCCAGCTCCAGCTGCTCGGCATAGCCGCGTTCCGTCAGGTAGGCGGTGGCGACTTCGGCGACCAGGCTGATGTGCGCGGCACGTTGCGCTTCCTCGGTGGACAGGTACTGCGCCAAGGCCGCATCGCTGAGGCTCTTCACGCGGCCGAAGAAGTCCAGCTCGAACGCGGCCAGGCCGAGTCCGACCTGGTAGTTGCTGGTGACGACCGACGAACCGGTTGTCGACAGCGAAGCCGGCACGCGGGCGCGCTGGCCGGTGGCGGAGATGTCGAAGTTCGGGTAGCGGTCAGCCGACTGGATGTTGTACAGCGCGCGCGCTTCCTCGATGCGCAGTGCAGCCACGCGCAGGTCACGGTTGTTTTCCAGTGCGGTGGCGATCAGCGATTGCAGGCGCTGATCCGGGAAGAAATTGCGCCAGCCGATTTCCGATACTTTCTGCTGGTTGGCGGTTTGCGCATCCTGCGCCGCCGTGTCCTGATTCGGATAGGCGGTCGCGATCGGCGCCTCGGGGCGCTGATAAGTCGGCGCCATCGAGCATCCGCTCAGCACGCCTGCTGCCAGCAGGCTCAACGTCATTTGCTTGATCATATTTCTTCATCCTCATTGCGTGGCTTGTGCGCGGCATACATGCGGCGCTGGCGTTCGCTGCCCTTGAAGATGCTGCGAACCACCACGAAGAACACCGGTACCAGGAACACGGCCAGCACCGTTGCCGTAATCATGCCGCCCATTACGCCGGTGCCGATTGCACGCTGGCTTGCGGAGCCGGCGCCGGAAGCGATCACCAGCGGCAGCACGCCGAGGATGAACGCCATCGACGTCATGATGATCGGGCGGAAACGCAGGTGAACGGCTTCCAGTGTTGCCTCCAGCAGGCTCTTGCCCTGCGCCTGCAGATCCTTGGCGAATTCGATGATCAGAATCGCGTTCTTCGCCGATAGGCCGACCACCGCAATCATGCCGACCTTGAAGTACACGTCGTTCGGCATGCCGCGCAGCGTCACGCCGAGCAGTGCGCCGAGAATACCCAGCGGCACCACCAGCATCACGGACAGCGGAATCGACGTGCTTTCATACAACGCCGCCAGCACCAGGAACACCGCGATCAGCGACAGCGCATACAGCGCCGGCGCCTGCGAACCGGAAGTCTTTTCTTCCAGCGACTGGCCGGTCCATTCGAAGCCGAAGCCCGGCGGCAGCTTGGCCATGAACGATTCCATCTCGTTCATCGCATCGCCGGTACTGTAGCCGGGGGCAGGGCCGCCGGAAATCTTCATCGCCGGATAGCCGTTGTAGCGGATCAGCTGCACGGGGCCGGTGATCCACTTCGACGTCATGAACGACGAGAACGGCACCATCGTTCCGTCGGAACTGCGCGCGTACAGCTTCATCAGGTCTTCCGGCTGCAGGCGGCGCGGTGCGTCGGCCTGCACGATGACGCGCTGCTGGCGTCCCTGGTTCGGGAAGTCGTTGATGTAGGACGAGCCCAGCGCCGTCGACAGCACGGTGTTGATCGTCTCGAACGGCACGCCAAGTGAATTGGCCTTGTCGCGATCGATATCCAGTTGCAGCTGCGGTGCATCTTCCAGACCTTCCGGACGCACGCCGGCCAGCACCTTGCTTTGTGCCGCCATGCCCAGCAACTGATTGCGTGCGGCGACCAGGGCATCGTGCCCCTGGCCTGAACGATCCTGCAGGCGGAACGTGAAGCCGGTCGCATTGCCCAGCTCGCGGATCGGCGGCGGGTTCAGCGGGAACACGATGGCGTCCTTGATCTGCGAGAACACGCCGAATGCCTTGCCGGCGATCGCATCGGCCGTCTCTCCTGCACCGCGTTCGCTCCAGTCCTTGAACGGCGTGAAGACCAGCGCCGCATTCTGGCCGTTGCCGGAGAAGCTGAAGCCCAGAATGCCGATCGCATGTTCGACCGACGGCTGCTTCATGTAATAGTCTTCCACCTGTTTCACTACTTCCAGCGTACGCGCGGTGCTCGCGCCCGGCGGCAGCTGGATGTTGGTGATGATGTAGCCCTGATCCTCGTTCGGCAGGAACGAAGCCGGCAGGCGCACGTACAACAGGCCGACGCAGGCCACGATCAGCGCATACACGATCATGTAGCGGCCGGTCTTCGTCAGCATCTTGCCGATGAATCCCTGATAGGCGTTGGCCGTCTTGCTGAAGTGGCGGTTGAACCAGCCGAAGAAGCCGCGCTTCTCATGATGGTGGCCGGCCTCGACCGGCAGCAGGATGGTTGCGCACAGTGCCGGCGTCAGCGTGAACGCCATCAGTACCGAGAACACCATCGATGCCACCATCGACAGCGAGAACTGGCGATAGATCGCACCCACCGCACCGCCGAAGAAGGCCATCGGGATGAACACCGCGATCAGCACCAGCGTGATGCCGATCAGCGCGCCGCTGATCTGTCCCATCGCCTTGCGTGTCGCATCGCGTGGTGACAGGCCTTCCTCGCTCATGATGCGCTCGACGTTCTCCACCACGACGATCGCATCGTCGACCAGGATACCGATCGCCAGCACCATGCCGAACATCGTCAGCACGTTGATCGAGAAACCGAACAACAGCAAGGTCGCGAACGTACCCATCAGCGCCACCGGCACGACGATGGTCGGAATGATCGTATAGCGGATGTTCTGCAGGAACAGATACATCACCAGGAACACCAGCACGATCGCTTCCAGCAGCGTCTTGACCACTTCCTCGATCGAGATCTTGACGAACTTCGACGTGTCGTAAGGAATCGTGTATTTCACGCCGGCCGGGAAGTACTTGGACAGTTCTTCCATCTTCTTGTGGACGGCGGTTGCGGTGCCCAGTGCGTTGGCGGTCGGCGACGGCTGCACGCCGATGAACGACGTCGGTGCGCCGTCGAGTCGGCCCGAGGTCAGATAGGTCTGGCCGCCGACTTCGATGCGGGCGACGTCACGCAGGCGCACGGTGGAACCGTCCTTGTTGGCGCGCAGGACGATGTTGCCGAACTGCTCAGGCGTGGTCAGCTGTCCTTCGACCACCACCGTCGCGGTGATCTGCTGATCTTTCGGGCTGGGCAGATCGCCGATCGTGCCGCCCGCCACCAGCGCGTTCTGGTTGCGGATCGCGGTGCTGACATCGCCCGGCGTCAGGTTCAGGCCGACCAGTTTGTTCGGATCGATCCAGATGCGCATCGCGCGTTCGGTACCGAACAGCTGTGCCTGGCCGACACCCGGAATACGGCGGATTTCATTGAGCACGTTACGCGACAGGTAGTCGCCCAGCGCTACCGGATCGAGCGAGCCGTCGGTGGACGACAGGCCGATGAACATCAGGAAGTTGCTGCGCGACTTCGTGACGATCAGGCCCTGCTGCGTGACGACCGACGGCAGACGCGCCTCGACGCGCTTCAGGCGGTTCTGCACGTCGACTGCTGCGAGGTCTTCGTTGGTGTCTGCCGAAAAGGTGACGGTGATCTGCACCTGGCCGTTGGCCTGGCTTTGCGATTCCACATATTGTAGGCCGTCGGCACCGTTCATCTCCTGCTCGATGATACTGGTGACGCTGTCGTCCAGCGTCTGCGCAGTCGCACCCGGATAGTTGGCGGTGATGACGATTGTCGTCGGTGCAATGTTGGGATACTGCGCGACCGGCAAACCGGTGATCGCAAGGGCGCCGGCCAGCATGATGAAGATGGCCAGCACCCAGGCGAAGACCGGGCGGTCGATGAAAAATTTACCCATTACGGTGCTCCCTTACTTCGACTTGGGTTGTTCTGCGTTCTTGGCAGGGGCTGCGGGAGCAGCCGGCGCTGCGGCGCCTTTCTCTGCACCATTCGTAGCGCCATTTGCGGCACCATTCGCACCGGCATTTGCGGCCGGCTCGGCTTTCTGCCACTGGACCGGTTTGACGGTAGCGCCAGGCTGGACCTTCTGCAGGCCTTCCACGATGACGCGATCGCCTTCCTTCAGGCCGTCGGTAATCACCCATGCATTGTTGCTGGCATTGCCGGTGGTGACCGGACGCGAAGCCACCTTGTTGCTGGCGTCCACCACCATGACGGCGGAGCCGCCCGGCGTGCGGATGACGGCTTGTTGCGGCACCGTGATCGCGTTTTCGTCGATGGCCTGCTCGACGCGCGCACGTACATACATGCCCGGCAGCAGCAGGCGTTCAGGGTTCGGGAAAGTCGCGCGCAGCGTGACGGCGCCCGAGCTCGGATCGACGCTCAGGTCGGTAAACAGCAGTTTGCCCGGATGGGCGTATTCGCGGCCGTCTTCCGTTACCAGCGTGACCTTCAACTGATCCTTGCCCGCGCTTTTCAGCTGGCCGCTGGACATCGCGCGCTGCAGTTGCAGCGCTTCCGTGCTGGATTGCGTCATGTTCACGTAGATCGGATCGATCTGCTGCACGACAGCCATCGGTGTCGCATCGCCCTGGCCGACCAGCGCGCCTTCGGTCACCAGCTCGCGGCCGACGCGGCCGGAGATCGGCGACGTCACGGTCGCATAGCCGAGCGACAGTTTGGCGGTTTCTCGTGCAGCCTTGGCAGAGGCGAGGTCGGCGGCAGCCTGTTTCTCTGCGGCGACCACGTCATCGTATTCCTGCTTGCTGACCGCGTTGGTCTCGACCAGCGGCTTGTAGCGCTTGGCTTTCAGTTGCGTCTGCAGCAGCGTCGCTTCCGCGCGCTGCACGGCGGCTTCGGCGCTGTTGAATTCGGCCTTGAACTGCGCCGGATCGATCAGGAACAGCGTGGCACCTGCTTTCACGTCGCTGCCTTCCTTGAAGGTGCGCTTGAGCACGATGCCGGGAACGCGCGCGCGCACTTCGGCGACGCGGCTGGCTTCGATGCGCGCAGGCATTTCGTTGGTGATGCCGAGTGGTGCAGGCTTGACCGTGACGATGGACACTTCCGTCGGGGGTGGCGCTGCCGGCCCTTCCGATTTACCGCCGCAGCCGGCGATTGCGTACAGCATGAACAGGGATGCGCCAATTTGGGAAAGACGGGGAAGTGAACTCATAGACATCTCGCACAGTGAGTGAATCGCACTGTCGCCGTGAAGCGGCAGTTCCGGTAAAAGAAAACGAAAACGGGTGAGGCTGAACGAAAAGAAAGAACGGAGGGAGGAAGCGGAGAAAACCAATGGGCCTGTCCGTTCCGATGCTTTCTTTTCTGGAGGCGGTCTTGCAAACTCGGGTATTATACATACATCCGTGAATGTATGTATTAACGGCAATCATTGCCTCAAGCATAACGAAATTAGCCGAAATTTGTGACAACAGGAAGCTGAATCGAAAATGGCTCGTTCAACAAAGGAAGAAGCGCTGGAGACGCGCAACCGCATCATCGATGCGGCAGAGGAAGTCATGTTCGCGCGCGGGGTCGCGCAAACTTCACTGGCAGATGTGGCGGATGCGGCGGGCGTTACCCGCGGTGCCATTTACTGGCATTTCAAGAACAAGAGTGAACTGTTCGAAGCCATGGTGGAGCGGGTGCGATTGCCTGCGGAAGCATTGATGCAGACCCCCAATTCCCAGTTTCTCAACGATCCTCTGGGGCATCTGCGTAGTTCATGGGTGCAATTGCTGCAGGAAGTGGCATTGATCCCTCGCACACGCCGCATCCTGGATATCCTGTTTCTGAAGTGCGAGCTGGTCGATCGCGACGATCCGATCTGGATTCGCCAGAACGAATGCCATCTGAACTGGCTGAAAACCACGGAAGGCATTCTGGAGGAGGCCATCTCGCTAGGCCAGCTCCCCGAGGATCTGGATGTGCATCTGGCGGTGCTGACGTTGCATAGCCACATCAATGGGCTGTTGAACAACTGGTTGTTTGCGCCAAGCATCTTTGAGCTGGAGCAAGTGGCCGAGCGCTTGATCGATGCCTGCCTCGACAGTTTGCGTTATGCGCCATCATTGCGGGTGAAACACTAGTAGAAGCGGCGGAAGAAAAAAGAAGGGAAAAGTCTGAACTGCTTCAGCGCGACGTCAGCAGCGTGTTGATCCGGACCAGATCGTCTTCCCGCAGCGTGCCTGCCGCCGCCTTCAGCCGCAGACTGTTCATCAACGTGTCGTAGCGCGCCTTCGCCAGATCGCGCTGCGTTGCGTACAACTGCTGCTGCGCATTCAGCACGTCGATGTTGATGCGTACGCCGACCTGATAGCCGAGCAGGTTGGAATCCAGCGCCGATTTGCTCGACCGTTCCGCCGCTTCCAGCGCTCTCACCTGCGCCAATCCGTTGGTCACACCAAAATAGGCTTGCCGTGCGCTTTGCGCGGCGGCGCGGCGCGACGTTTCGAGATCGGCGCGCGCCTTGTCTTCCAGCGCAATCGCCTGCCGCACGCGGCTGGTCACCGAAAAGCCGCTGAACAGCGGAATCGACCATTGCACGCCGACCGATGTTTCCGGACCGTTGTCGTCGCGGCCCGATATGTCGTCGCGCCGTCGCGTGTTGCTGCGGCTGGCGACCAGATCGACGGTCGGATAATGACCGGCGCGATTGCGCGTGATCTCGCGCATCGCGATTTCCAGCGCCAGCTGCCGGCTGACGACGTCGAAATTCTGTTGTTCGGCGCGGTGCGCCCATTGTTCCATCTGGGTGGGATTCGGGTTCTGCAAGTCGACGCCATTGCGCAGCGTGGCCAGTTCGTCGGGTGCCTTGCCGATGATCTGCTGCAGCGCGGCGCGCGTGACGTCGAGTGCATTGCGCGCGGCGAATTCCTGTGCCGTCGCCAGGTCGAAGCGCGCCTGCGCTTCATGGGTATCGGTGATCGTCGCCGAGCCGACTTCGAAATGCTTCTTGGCCGATTCCAGCTGTTCGCTGATCGCGGCTTTTTCCGCTTCCAGCGAGGCCAGCGCATCCTGTGCGGTGAGCACATCGAAGTAGGCCTGCGCGGTGCGCAGGATCAAATCCTGCTGGACGACGGAGAAGGCCGCTTCGCTGGCCGTCACGGCCAGCTTGCTCTGCTCGTAGTTTTGCCAGGCGGCTGGATCGAACAGCGGTTGCGACAGCGACAGCGCGTAGCTGTTCGACGTTACGTTCGGTACATCGTCGCGCCGTATCCGTTCGCGCGTGCCGGACAGTCCGACCAGCGGCAGCAGGTTGGCGCGGCCCTGTACCGACAGTTCCTGGTCGGCGCTCAGTTGCGCGCGTGCGCTGGCATAGACGGCATCGTTGGCGAGCGCGTCCTGATACACCTGCAGCAGATTGGCGGCGCGGGCGTTCGCGTGGAAAACAAGGGAAAACAGCAGGCCGGCAATCAGCGTGACGGATCGGGCCAGATGCATGAAGCTTCCGGGAAGGCGAGCGGTATCGCTCAGTAAGTCGGCATTGCAGGATCGACCTGCTGTGCCCAGGCGTGGATGCCGCCCGTCAGATTGGTGACCTGTGCAAAGCCGTTGGCTTCGAGGAATTGCGCAACCCGCAGGCTGCGGGCGCCGTGATGGCAGATGCAGATGATGGATGCGTCGCGATCCAACTCGTCGATCTGGCCGGGGATGGTGTTCATCGGCACCGAGACCGAACCGGTGATGTGGCACGTCTGGAACTCCCATGGTTCGCGCACGTCCAGCAGGACATGCGCATCGCCTGCATCGGCGATCAGGGCGGCCACTTCCGGTGCGGTCAGGTGCTGCATCGCTTTTTAGGCTCTCTTAGAACTTGAAGTGCGACGGTGCAACGGCGTTGCGCAACGGCTTGATCAGCGTTTCGAACACGCCGACGGTTTCGTAGGCGACGTCGGAGGTACGCGTGATGATCTGTGCGGTCATCGCCGGCGCATTGCCGACGACGGCGAACATGCGGCCGCCGACCTTGATCTGCGACAGCAGTTTTTCCGGCACCACCGGCAGCGAACCGGAGACGACGATCACGTCGTATTGCTGGCCGTTGTCCAGACCTTGCGAAGCATCGGCCTGCACGACGTCAACATTGGTCACGCCGTAGTCGGCCAGGTTCTTTTCGGCCAGTGTCTTCAGTTCCGGTTCGATGTCGACCGTCGTCACGTGGCGTGCCTGATGCGCCAGCAGCGCTGCCATGTAGCCCGAACCGGCGCCGATTTCCAGCACGTTTTCATGCTTCTTGACAGCCAGTTCCTGCAGGATGCGCGCTTCGACGCGCGGCGCCAGCATGTTCTCGCCGTGCGGCAGCGGAATCTCGCTGTCGGCGAAGGCCAGTGCGCGATAGGCCAGCGGCACGAAGGCTTCGCGCTTGACGACGACGAGCAGTTCGAGAACGTCCTGATCCAGCACGTCCCAGGGACGAATTTGCTGTTCGATCATGTTGAAACGGGCTTGTTCGATGTTCATGGCGTGACTCGGGTGGCTGAATGGAGAAAACCGCTATTTTAGCAAAGGATGCATGCCATGCCGCAACAGAAGGGATCAGATGCCGCGAATTGTTGCAGCAGCGGAAATATCTGCCGGCGTTTGCCTGCGCGCGAACGGTACAATGCGGCCTTCGCATAGTGAACAAATGAATACAGGAACGATGACCGAAGCGATGTGCCGTCCCGATTGCGGCGCTTGTTGCACTGCACCGTCGATTTCTTCGGCGATTCCCGGCATGCCGCAGGGCAAGCCGGCGGGCGTGCGCTGTGTGCAGCTGGACGAGCGCAATCGCTGCCGTATCTTCGGCCGGCCCGAGCGTCCTGCGGTGTGCGGCAGCCTGCTGCCGGAGCCGGAAATGTGCGGTGCATCGCGTGACGAAGCGATGATTTATCTAACGACACTGGAACGAATGACAACGGCGTGAGTCGAAACGCCCGGTACGGCAGCCGGTTCGGCGCAAGACGACAGATTCCGTCCGGTTGTGCGCATGCTCATGGTAACCTTTGGGCCGCGCGCCGATGGGCGCACGGCAGGGAAGCATCCAACATCGGAACCCGTACGGCGTCTTCACCGGCGGGTTTTTTTATATCCACTTTTTATTGACATATCACTGCATGGACCCGATTCTCGCGCTCAAGGCCATCATCATGGGCATCGTCGAAGGCCTGACCGAATTCCTGCCGATTTCATCGACCGGTCATCTGATTCTGGCGGGCAGCCTGCTCGATTTCGTCGGCCCCAAGGTCAAGGTGTTCGAGATCGCGATCCAGACCGGCGCCTTGCTGGCGGTGATCTGGGAATACCGGGTACGTATCGCGGAAGTCAGCAGCGGATTGTTCCGCGAGCGGCGTTCGCAACGATTCGTGCTGAACATCATCGTCGCCTTCATTCCTGCCGCAGTGCTTGGGGTCATGTTTGCCAGCACCATCAATGAAAAGCTGTTCACACCAGTGCCGGTAGCGGTCGCCTTTATCGTCGGCGGCTTCCTGATTCTGTGGATAGAGCGCGCCAATCGCCTCGGCCTGCACAAGGTGCGCGTTGAATCGGTAGATGACATGACGCTCGTCGATGCGCTGAAGGTCGGCTGCGCGCAGGCCTTTGCGCTGATTCCGGGCACTAGCCGTTCCGGCGCCAGCATTATCGGCGGCATGTATTTCGGCCTGTCGCGCAAGGCGTCGACCGAGTTTTCGTTCTTCCTCGCGATCCCGACGCTGTTCGGTGCCACCATCTATTCGGTCTACAAGGCGCGCGATCTGCTGTCGATGTCCGATATTCCGATGTTCGCGCTGGGCGGGTTCGCGGCCTTTGTTTCAGGCTTCCTTTGTGTGCGCTGGCTGCTGCGCTACATCAGCACGCACGACTTCACTTTCTTCGCGTATTACCGCATCGTGTTCGGCCTGTTCGTGTTGCTGAGCGCGCATTACGATTGGGTCGTCTGGTCCGAGTAATTGTTGGTAAGATGCGCGCCATGAATACGCAGGGTGATCTCGGCGCGCGTGCGCTGCATGTGCTGGAAACCGTTTTCGGCTATTCGTCGTTCCGCGGCGAACAGGCCGAAATCGTCGACGTCGTCGCCCGCGGCGGCGATGCGCTGGTGCTGATGCCGACCGGCGGCGGCAAATCGCTTTGCTATCAGATTCCTTCTCTGCTGCGTGATGGCGTCGGCGTCGTCGTTTCGCCCCTGATTGCCTTGATGCAGGATCAGGTCGATGCGCTGGCCGAAGTCGGCGTGCGCGCCGCCTTTCTCAATTCCACCCAGAGTTTCGACGAAGCGCTGCAGATCGAGCGTCGCCTGCGCACCGGCGATCTGGATCTGCTGTACGTTGCGCCGGAAAGGCTGATGACGTCGCGCTGTCTGGCCTTGCTGGAAAGCGCGAAGATTGCGTTGTTCGCGATCGACGAGGCGCATTGCGTGTCGCAGTGGGGCCACGATTTCCGTCCCGAATACATCCAGCTTTCCGTGCTGCACGAGCGCTTCCCGCAAGTGCCGCGCATCGCGCTGACGGCGACCGCCGACCAGCAGACGCGCGAGGAAATCATCCATCGCCTGCAACTGGAAGACGCGCGCATGTTCGTGTCGTCGTTCGACCGGCCCAACATCCGCTACCAGATCGTCGAAAAGGCCAACGGTCGCAAGCAGTTGCTGGACTTCATCCAGAGCGAACACGCGGGCGACGCCGGCGTCGTCTACTGCCTGTCGCGCAAGAAGGTCGAGGAAACCGCCGAATTCCTGAACGAGCACGGCTTGAACGCGCTGGCCTATCACGCCGGCATGGATGCCAGCGTGCGCAGCCGCAACCAGGCGCGCTTCCTGCGCGAAGAGGGCATCGTGATGGTGGCGACGATTGCCTTCGGCATGGGGATCGACAAGCCGGACGTGCGTTTCGTCGCCCATCTCGATCTGCCGAAGAGTATCGAAGGCTATTACCAGGAAACCGGTCGCGCCGGCCGCGACGGTCTGCCGGCCAGCGCATGGATGGCCTACGGCCTGCAGGACGTGGTGCAGCAGCGCCGCATGATCGATGAATCGGAAGCGGGCGAGACCTTCAAGCGCGTGCAGAGCGTCAAGCTCGATGCGATGCTGGGTTTGTGCGAGACGCTGCATTGCCGCCGCACGCGGCTGCTCGATTATTTCGGCCAGCCATCTGCGCCGTGCGGTAACTGCGATACCTGCCTGACGCCGCCGGGCGCCTATGATGCGACGGTCGATGTGCAGAAATTGCTGTCGACGATCTATCGCGTCGACCAGCATTTCGGCGCGATGCACGTGCTGGATGTATTGCGCGGGGTCGATTCGGAAAAGGTGCGACAGCGCGGGCACGAACAATTGTCCACTTTCGGCATCGGTTCCGATCGCAGCGAGGCGGAATGGCGCGCCATCCTGCGACAGACGATTGCGCTCGGGCTGGTCAGCGTCGATCATGAATCGTTTGGCGTGCTGAAGCTCGCAGATGCCGCGCGACCGGTATTGAAAGGCGCCGAGCGTGTGCAGTTGCGCGTCTACCAAAAGCCGGTGAAGGCGCGACGCACATCGGGCAAGCCGAAAGGATTTGTCGAAACCGATCTGTCTGCAGAAGAGCAGGTTGTCTTCGAGAAGCTGCGCTGGTGGCGCATGGAAACGGCGCGCAAGCACAACGTGCCGGCCTACGTGATCTTCCACGATGCGACGATGCGCGAGATCGCGAAAGTACAGCCGCATTCGCTGGATGATCTGCGCGGCGTCAGCGGCGTCGGCGAGAAGAAATTGGAAACCTACGGTGAAGAAATTGTGACGTTGATCGCGGAGACGTCTGAAAATTGAGAGATCGGACAATTCTCTGTTTTATTCACGTGTTGCACGGTCCGGCAAGGATGAATGCAGTCAGGGATGGATTTTTTCTTTCCGGGCCAGCATGTCGACATACTGCTTGATGCGTCTGGCGCGCGTTTCCGCCTTCTTGGCCGTCTGCACCCGCCACAGCACGGCATAACGATTTGCGCTATTGAGCGTGGCGAAGAAAGCCGCCGCTGCCGGCTCGGCATCCAGCGCAAGCTGCAGGTCTTCCGGCATGCTTATCGTGCTTGCCGAATCGTAGGCATTGACCCAGCGCCCGTCCGCCTTGGCTAGTTCCATTTCCTTCAAGCCGGCCGCCTGCATTCGACCCTGTTCCACCAGGGCCTGTGCCTTCGCGCAATTCGTTTTTGACCAGATGCTGCGCGGCCGCCGCGGAGTAAAGCGTTGCAGCCAGGAATGCTCATCCAGCGACTTCTTCTGGCCGTCGATCCAGCCGAAACACAAGGCTGTCTCCAATGCTTCGGCATAGCTGACGGATGCTCGTTCCGCGCCTTTTTTGGCAATCTGCAGCCATACGCCTGGCGAATCTGCATGATGCAACTGCAGCCAATTTTCCCAGTCACGCCGATCGGCATGATGCTGGATCGGGAGATCGGCGGATGTTTTTGCCATTCTTGATGGGTGGCCGGTTGCGGGCAAGGCGGTCAGCGTTTTTCGAACACGACATCCCATACGCCGTGTCCGAGCTTCAGGCCGCGGTTCTCGAACTTGGTGACGGGGCGGTAATCGGGACGCGGCGCGTAGCCGTCGGCGGTATTTTTCAACGCCGGTTCCGCACGCAATACTTCCAGCATCTGTTCCGCATATTCCTGCCAGTCGGTTGCGCAATGCAGATAACCACCCGGCATCAGGCGCGACGACAGCAATTCCACCATCGGTCCCTGGATCAGCCGACGCTTGTTGTGGCGCGCCTTGTGCCACGGATCGGGGAAGAAGACATGGATGCCGGCCAGCGACGCCGGCGCGATCATGTTGATCAGCACTTCGTAGGCGTCGTGCTGGATGATGCGCACGTTGTTCAGTTGCTTTTCGCCGATCAGCTTCAGCAGGCTGCCGATGCCGGGCGTGTGCACTTCAACGCCGATGAAATTCTTTTCCGGCATGCCGGCGGCAATCGTCGCCGTCGTCTCGCCCATACCAAAGCCAATCTCGAAGATCGTCGGCGCGCTGCGGCCGAATGCCTGCGTCGTGTCCAGCGGCGCTTTTTCGTAAGGAATCATGAAGCGCGGGCCCAGTTCTTCCAGTGCGCGTCCCTGCGCGGTGGAAACGCGGCCGGCGCGCGTGACAAAAGAGCGGATGCGGCGGTCGGCTGGGTCGTAGAAAAGCGGTTTGCGGTTGCCGTTGCTGTCGTCGGCGTTATGGTCGGTCATGCTGTCGAAAATCCTGAAAAACATGGGAAGCGGAGCGCGTTCCCTCGTCCGCGGGGCGGACATGCAGCGCGTATTGTACCCGTCCGCGGTACCTGTTCGTGCCTGCGCGGCGTTTGCCGTTGCCATCCTTTTTCCGTCCTGTAGCGGTTGCGGATCATGCCAGGATTTCATGCGGGGATTTTTCTTCGTCATCACACAGGTCGAGGACATGACGAAATGGCGGAATGCGTGGCGCTACGCACTGCAAGCTTATTGCTTGGATGTAAAAAGAGGACAGGGCTCGCGCCGTGTCCTCTTTGCATTGGCAGCTAATTTCCGCCTCGGATGCTGCTACTCGACTACTGTCCGAAGGAGGGTGGTGCCCACTCTCCAGTGCCTTGATTGATCGGTTGCTCGATGATCAATCCTTGCGACGTGTCGGTCACCGTACCCTTGTCGAGCAGGCCGGTCGCCAGTTGCGGCACGGCGATCACCAGGATCACCATCAGGATCTGCAGGCCGACCCACGGCAGCGCGCCCCAGTAGATGTCCGAGCTCTTCACTTCCTTCGGCGCCACGCCGCGCAGGTAGAACAGCGCGAAGCCGAACGGCGGGTGCATGAACGAAGTCTGCATGTTCACGCACAACATCACGCCGAACCACACCAGTGCCGCCTGCGATGCGGCTTCCGGGCTGCCCATGCTGGCCAGCAGTACCGGTGCCAGGATTTTCTCCGCAACCGGCGCCAGCATCGGCACGACGATGAAGGCGATCTCGAAGAAATCGAGGAAGAAGGCGAGGAAGAAAATGAACAGGTTGACGACGATCACGAAGCCGATCCATCCGCCCGGCAGGCCGGTGAACAGATGTTCGACCCAGGTGCCGCCATCCACGCCGAGGAAGACCACGGAGAAGCAGGTCGAACCGATCAGGATGAAGACGACCATGCAGGTCAGCCGCATCGTCGATTGATAACCCTGCACGATCAGGTTGCGCAGATCGCGGATGCGGGTGGCGCGGTAGACCAGCCACGCGATGCCGAGATAGGTTGCTGCCAGCGCAGCCTGCAGGAAGGGCTTGGCGCTGTCGGAAACGCCGTAATCCTCGTAGAACACCACGCTGATTGCCGCAGCCAGCACCAGGCCGATCATGCCGACGCGCAGCAGCCAGCGATCACGCTGCGTGAATTCCTTGTCGCGGATCACGGCCAGCACGACGGCACCGAGCGCGCCCATCGCGCCACTTTCGGTCGGCGTGGCGATGCCCAGCATCATCGTACCCAGCACCATGAAGATCAGCACGGCGGACGGGATGATGCCGCGCAGGCATTTCTTCCAGAGTTGCCAGCCGTGCAGCGTGATGTCTTCCTTCGGCACGGCAGGCAGCCAGTCCGGCTTGATGCGCGACAGCAGGAAGGTGTAGGCGACGAACAACGCGATCTGCATCAGCGACGGACCCCATGCGCCGAGGTACATGCTGCCGACGTCGGCGCTGGAAGTTTGCGTGCGCAGCTGGTCGGACAGCACCACCAGCACCAGCGAAGGCGGCACGAGCTGCGTGATCGTGCCCGAAGCGGCCAGCACGCCGGTCGTGTAGCGCACGTTGTAGCGGTAGCGCATCATCACCGGCAGCGAAATCAGCGCCATCGTGATGACCTGTGCCGCCACGGTGCCGGTGATCGCACCCAGCACGAAGCCAACCAGAATCACCGCGTAGCCGAGGCCGCCGCGGATCGGGCCGAACAGCTGGCCCATCGAATCCAGCATTTCCTCAGCCAGTCCGCACTTCTCGAGGATCGCCCCCATGAAGGTGAAGAACGGAATCGCCAGCAGCAGATCGTTAGCCAGCACGTTGCCGAAGATGCGCTGCGGCACCGCCTGCAGATAGTTGACGCCGAAGAAACCTTCCTCGATCGAGATGAAACCGAAGAACAGGCCCAGCGCCAGCAGCGAAAAGGCGACCGGAAAACCGATCAGCATGAACAGGACAAGGCCGCCGAACATCAGCGGCGGCATGTATTCGAGTGGGATCATTGGACCGGCCTTTCGTACTTCGATTCGATGGTGATGAGGCCGCGCAGGGCCGCGATGCGCTTGATCAGTTCGGAGATGCCCTGGAATATCAGCATCGCAAAGCCGACCGGTACGATGAACTTGATCGGATAACGGGCCAGTCCGCCGGCATTACTGGATTGCTCCATGATGTCCCACGACGGCATGAACAGGGAGACCCAAGACAGGTAGGAAAACAGCACGCAGGCAGGCAGCAGGAAGAAAATGATCCCGAAGATGTCGATCCACAGGCGGCCGCGTTCGGACACATTGCCGTACACGAGATCCACACGCACATGCTCGTTGCGCTGGAAGGTGTAAGACGCACCCAGCATCACGGCGGCACCGAACAGGTACCACTGCAGTTCGAGCGCCCAGTTGTTGCTCCAGTCGAAACCGTAGCGGACCAGCGCATTGGTTGCGCTGATCAGGCAGGACAGCAGGATCATCACATTGGCCACGCGGCCTATGCGTTCGCCGATCCAGTCTATCCCGTGGGATAGCCGCAGCAACGTATTCATCGAAAACTCCTCCTTTTGTTTCTTTGGCAAGCCGGCACGGAAGGCCGGTTTCGCGGAATGTATCACTCCACGGTTCGCCGAGTATCAATAATGTGTAATGTGACGAACTGGCGCAGATTGTACTTTTTCATGCCGGAAATGGCTGTTGAAACTTTTTTGCCACAAACGATAAAAATCGCTTGCAATTAAGTAGTGTGCTATTTATTATTCAACTCATGAAAGCGAAATCAGTCAAATCCGCCGACAAGCCCACCGATAAGGCAGCCGATGTCCCCAAGCTGGACAATCAGTTGTGCTTCGCGCTGTATTCGACTTCGCTGGCAATGAGCAAGGTCTATCGCAAGCTGCTGCCGGAGCTGGGTCTGACGTATCCGCAATACCTGGTGATGATGGTGCTGTGGGAGCGGGATGAGCTGACGGTCTCGGATATCGGTGAACGGCTGTTCCTCGATTCGGCGACACTGACGCCGCTGCTGAAACGGATGGAAGCGGCAGGCCTGATCAGCCGTACCCGGGCTGCCAGCGACGAACGCCAGGTCATCATTGCGCTGACGCGCGAAGGCGACGGCTTGCGCAACAAGGCGGCGGCCGTGCAGCACAGTGTGTTTTGTGCGACCGAATGCAATCTGGAAGAAGTGCTGGCAATGAAGGCGCAATTGGAAGCGTTGCGTACCAAATTGGCGAAAAACGCCTGAGGAAGAAACAGGGAAGCGGCATTGCCGCTTTTTAAAGAATATTTAAATAGTGCACTATTTAATAGCTATCTATTTAAATATGATGTATTTGTTAAGTGTTCTATTGTTTGGATTCGGCAGGACGGCGAGCCGGAGCAATGCAAATCGCTAAGTTTCTCAATCTTTTTAATGACCTTTCAGGAGAAATCATCATGGCAATCATCAACAAAGTTCTCTATCGCGCACAAGCAACTGCGACCGGCGGCCGCGACGGCCGTGCCGTCTCATCCGACGGCGTGCTCGACATCGCGCTCGGCACGCCGAAGGAACTCGGCGGCGCAGGCGGCGCCGTCACCAACCCGGAACAATTGTTTGCCGCCGGTTATTCGGCCTGTTTCCTCGGCGCGTTGAAATATGTCGCTTCGCAGGAAAAGATCGCCATCCCGAAAGAAGCCAATGTGCAAGGCAACGTCGGCATCGGCCAGGTTCCAACCGGTTTCGCCATCGAAGTCGAACTGAAGATTTCGCTGCCGGATGTGGATCGCGCCGTCGCGCAATCGCTGGTCGACAAGGCCCATATCGTCTGCCCGTACTCGAACGCCACGCGCGGCAACATCGACGTCACGCTCACCATCGTATAAACCGTAATCCACACTGTGACCATCGCTTTCGAAAGGACCATCATCATGACCTCGCTGAAGAAAATCATCGGCCTCTCCGTATTGAGTCTCGCCATCGGCAACGCCTTTGCAGCCGGCAGCCTCGGTGTCGAACACAACACGCAGAAATTCCTCGAAGCGCTCGAAGCCGGCGGCGGCAAGCCGATCGAGCAACTGTCGCCGGCCGATGCGCGCAACGTCCTCGTCGGTGCGCAAGCGGGCGTCAAGCTGACCCTGCCGAAAGCGGATGTGTCGCAAAAAACGATCGACGTCGATGGCCAAAAGATCAACCTCACCATCGTGCGTCCGGCCGGCGTCAAGGGCACGCTGCCAGCCTTCATGTTTTTCCACGGTGGCGGCTGGGTACTCGGCGACTATCAGACGCATGAACGCCTGATCCGCGACCTCGTCTCCGGCTCCGGCGCAGTCGCCGTCTATGTCGATTACACACGCTCGCCGGAAGCCAAATACGGCGTCGCCATCAACCAGGCCTATGCCGCAACCAAATGGGTCGCCGCACACGGCAAGGAAATCAACGTCGACGGCAAACGCCTCGCTGTTGCCGGCAACAGCGTCGGCGGCAACATGGCAGCCGTCGTCGCATTGATGGCAAAGGACAAGGGCGAACCGAAACTGCGCTTCCAGGCATTGCTGTGGCCGGTCACCGATGCGAACTTCGAAACCGGTTCATACAATGAGTTCGCCGAAGGTCACTTCCTGACGCGCAACATGATGAAGTGGTTCTGGGACAGCTACACGACCGACGCCGCCAAGCGCAAGGAAATCTACGCCTCGCCATTGCAGGCAACGACCGAACAGTTGAAGGGTTTGCCGCCTGCACTGATTCAGACGGCAGAGAAGGACGTGCTGCGTGACGAAGGCGAAGCCTACGGTCGCAAGCTCGATGCAGCAGGCGTGGCCGTCACCAGCGTGCGCTACAACGGCATGATTCACGACTACGGTTTATTGAACGTGGTGGCGAATGTGCCGGAAGTGCAGGCCGCGATGCGGCAGGCTGCGGATGAGTTGAAGGTGCATTTGAAATAGTCGGGAAGAAAGAGAAGGTGAATTGATTTCGCCTTCTCTTTCTGTATTTACGCTTGAATGTCGATTACTTTAATAGATGATTGTTCTAAGGCTAGCCCACGGTTATGCATCAGTGATTTCGCGTTCTTTTCTTCTATTGCATATGCGCGTAATAACCGATGTTTGGTAAATGAGTCTGGCAGACTATCGAAAGCTTGAATATCAGATTGGGAAACTAATTGCTTAATTTCTTGGGCGACTTCAATTTCTTTTTGTAGAGCAGTCAATTGTGCGGTTTTAAGATTTTCTTCAGCAATTTTGATTCTTATCTTTTCTTCTTGAATTTCTAAATTTCTTTTTTCTATATCCAGTTGGTGTATTTCATTTGCTCTTTGTTCTTGCAGGGTTGCTTGAAGTATTGCCACTCCGCCCTGAATGATTGCGCCTAATGGACTATTTCGAGTAACTTCCTTAACTTCTAAGCCAGTTTGTTCTCGCTTATTTACTAGCGAGCGACCCAAAACTCGGAACTTTCCTGGGGAAACCCGCACGCACACCAAAGGTCTCGCGGTTTTATCAAAATAATTAAAAAAGGAAAGTAAAACGGTAGCTAAGCGTTTATCTTCCTTTTTCTTAGATTCGACAAGCTTTAATAACTCCAGCTCTTTAGTCGCCTCTAGGCGGTGTATATCGTCAAACAGTTTAAGTTTATTTGTCTGCTGTTTTGTTAAACAGTTTGCGATCTCTTCCCTACTAATTGGATCTAAATTATGGCGTGCCCGTTCAGTGCTTTTGAGAGCGCGTCTTTCCGCTAAATCAATCACATAAGATTCTGCGTGAGCGAGATCGGACTCCTGAAGAATCTTATAAGCCTCATTAATATTTTTTATTCCTAACGGCTTAACATGTTTTTCTAATAAGAACGAGTTTATTGTCCTAAAAAATTGAAGAAGAAAATTGAATTTATAAACTTCTTCATTTGGAACGAGTGGATAGGGAAGACCGATGTGATAAAAGAGGGCTGCTGAATTTTCCTCTGAAATGAGATTCATCTCAGAGTATTGTTCATACAAAGGAAGAGATTTATCAAATATAAATATTTCTTTCGGATCTATGCCGTGATTAATTGCAGAGCAAATTGAGTTTAATAGCTCATATTTGTAATAAACCGTGTTGAATTTATTTAGGAAACCTGCGATTTCCCACGGATACATCGGTTCATCAACTTCTTGTACAAAACGAGCGCTAATTCTTTTATTTGTTTGTTTGTATTCATAATCGTCAAACACGTAAATCTCCTCTTCTTATGCGTACGGTGGTTTACCCATCTTGAAGTCTTAAGGTCGCCAAATGTTGTTACAGATGATTGTACTAATTGGTTTTCTTGAATCCCATTCTTCAATCTCCAACATCGGCGCCGGATAAAACTCTTCCACATGCCCGATGCACAACACCGCAATCGGCTGACTTCCCTCCGGCATGCCACATAATTCCCTGATCCGCGCAGGATCGAACAGCGATACCCAGCCCATGCCGATGCCTTCGGCGCGTGCGGCCAGCCACATGTTCTGGATCGCGCACGATGCGGACGCCAGATCCATCTCCGGCATCGTGCGGCGGCCGAAGATGTATTTTTCCCTTTTGTCTGTGAGGCCGACGACCAGCACTTCGGCGCAGGACAAAATGCCTTCCACCTTCAGTTTCATGAATGCGTCCGAGCGTTCGCCGAGTGCGTCGGCGGTGGCGATGCGTTCTTCATCGACGTGGGCGTGAATCGCGCGGCGCAATGCAGGATCGGTGATGCGCAGGAAGCGCCACGGTTGCATGTAGCCGACGCTGGGTGCCATGTGGGCGGCGTGGATGAAGCGTTCGAGCTGGCCTTCTTCCAGCGGATCGGGACGGAAGTGGCGCATGTCACGCCGTTCGCGGATGGCGCGATAGACGGCGTCAATGTCGGACGCAGGGAAGGCGTGGGCGCTTTTGTGTAAATTCTTTGGCTTGTTCATGCCCGCCATTATCGTCGAACGCGACGACGCCGGCGGACGCGAGGAACTTTACTGCACGGTGCAGACGATGCAGTTGCGGCCTTGCTGCTTGGCCTGATAGAGCAGCTTGTCGACGCGTGTGATGAACGCGATACGGTCGTCATTATCGCTCGGGATGATGGTACCGACGCCGAGGCTGACGGTGACCTTGTTCGTCGCTTCGGATTTTTCGTGCGGGATGTGCGCACCGCAGATCAGGCTCCGGCAGCGTTCGGCGATCATCGCGGCGGACGTGGCGTCAGTTTCCGGCAGCACCAAAATGAACTCCTCACCGCCGAAGCGCGCAAAAAAATCGCGCGAGCGGCGCGTGGCGGAAGCGAGGATCGCGGCGACGCGTTTCAGGCAATCGTCACCCTGGATGTGGCCGTAGTGATCGTTGTACTGCTTGAAGTAGTCGATGTCGAACATGATCAGCGACAGCGGCTGGTGATTGCGGCGTGCGTTGATCCATTCGATTTCGAAGGTGCTATCGAAATGGCGGCGGTTCGCCACGCCGGTCAGGCCGTCCTTGAACGACAGCGCTTCCAGCTCCTTCTGCATGTCGATCAGCTTGGCTTCGGTCTTCTTGCGTTCACTGATGTCGAACATGAAGCCGATCAGCGCATCGACTTCGCCGGCTTCATTGCGCACGACGTGGACGACGTCGCGTATCCAGACGTAGTTGCCGTCCTTCTTCAATGCGCGGTAGTCGGCTTCATGGTCGGTGCCGGATTTGGATTGCGAGACGCAGAAGTTGACGACCCATTCGCGGTCTTCCGGATGCATGCGCTCGGCCCAGTCGTTGGCGCTGATCCAGCTGCCTTGCGGCCAGCCGAGCAATTCTTCGATCTGCGGGCCGATGTAGGCGAAGGTCATACTCTTCCAGTCGATCTTCCACGGAATGGCTTTGGTGGATTCGAGCAGGGTTTTGTAGACGGCGCTGTCGTTTGCCATCTGCGATGCGATATCGGCCATAGTGTGAATCGTTGTTGAATGCGTTGGCCGTCGTGCTGCGGCAAGTGCGAATAATGCTGGGCGGAAACTATGTCGAGAAGAATGTAGCACGGACGTGCGCGCCGGCGCGCAAGATGTGGCCGCGATGCCACGTTCGTTTGTTTGAAATCTGTTTGCGGATTGGTCTTGAGTGCGAGTTGCCGGCTCAGGCTTCGGACAGGATGCAGAAGCCGCTGACGCCAAGCAGCACGCCGAACAGGTCGATCGTGGCGTTCTGGCCCAGCAGCATGTCGCCCGGCGAGCAGGTGACCGTGTGTTCGATCACATCCATGTTGAACAGGCAAAGCAGCGTTTCGTCGCCTTCCTTTCCTTTGTATTGGCGGCGGAAGGCGAGCACGCCGTGCGGCGACGGCAGCAGCGAGATGTCGCCGTGCAGCAGCGCCGGATGCGCGCGGCGAAAGGCGATCGTCTTGCGGTAGAACTGCAGCACCGAGTTGGGATCGGTTTCCTGCTTTTCGACGTTGATCGCGCGATGTTCGTCGCTGACCGGCAGCCACGGTTCGACGCGGCTGAAGCCGCCGTGCAGCTTGTTGTTCCATGGCATCGGTGTGCGGCAGCCGTCGCGGCCCTTGAATTTGGGCCAGAAGGATTTGCCGAACGGGTCCTGCAGCCGTTCGTACGGCACCTCGGCCTGCGGCAGGCCGAGTTCTTCGCCCTGATACAGACAGATGTCGCCGCGCATCGAAAACAGCAGCGCCAGCATTTCCTTGGCTGTCTGTGCACGGTCGCGGCCGTTGAGCCAGCGTGTGGCGACGCGCGGCTTGTCATGATTGCTGAGCGCATAGCAGGCGCGGCCGGGCGCGACGATATTGTTTTCCAGTTCGGTGATGACGTCGCGCGCGCGCTGCGCGCTGCTGTCGGGCTGCATCATCGCGAAGCTATAGGCGGAATGCAGGCGGCCTGCCTGCGTGTATTGCCCCATCAGCTTGATCGGATCGTAGCCGCCGACTTCGGCCAGACTGTAGGCACCGTATTCGTCGAGCAGCGTGCGAATCTTTTCGAGGAAGGGCAGCATTTCCGGCTGGCCCTGATCGTAGATGTGATTCTGGAAGCCGTACGGATGCAGGGCGGTGCTGGCGTCGTCACGCGCCGGATTGTTGCGTAGCTGTTTGTCCTGGAAGATATGATTGCAGGCATCGAAGCGGAAACCGGCCACGCCCATGTCCAGCCAGAAACGCATTTCCGACAGAATCTGATCCTGCACGTCGGGATTGTGCATGTTCAGATCGGGCTGGCTGGAAAAGAACGAGTGGAAATAATATTGCCGCCGCTCCGCATCCCAGCGCCATGCTGGACCGCCGAATACGGAGACCCAGTTGTTCGGCGGGCTGCCGTCCGGTTGCGGCGATGCCCACAGATACCAGTTGCCCCTGCCGTTCAGGCCGAGCCGGCTGTCCTTGAACCATTGATGCTGCTCCGACGTGTGCGAGATCACCATGTCGACGATGATGCCGACGCCGGCTGTCTTGGCTTTTGCCAGCAGGCTCTGGAAATCTTCCATCGTGCCGAACATCGGGTCGACTGCGCGGTAGTCGGCCACGTCGTAGCCGAAATCGACCATCGGCGATTTGAAGAACGGGCTGATCCAGATCGCATCGACGCCCAGGCTCTTGATGTAGGCGAGTTTCTGCTCGATGCCGGCGAGGTCGCCAACGCCGTCGTTGTTGGAATCGTTGAAGCTGCGCGGATAGACCTGATAAATAATCATGAAGGCTCGCTGAGTATTTATTGGGAGGGCGTCTTCGCGTCCGACAAGCGGAGAGCGGCTGGAGTTCCGTCGCGGCAACAGGCAGAACGGATATGCCGCCAGACGGATTGTGCATCAAGCTGCGCTGATCTGCAGCCGTTGCAAATCAATTGGAAATGCGCGGGTGAGGAAGGTGAAGAGAAAACCCGTGCGATGCATTACGCACAGGCGATGCGCAATGTTGAAACGAAAGAAGGCTGCGATCGAATAGCGCAGTTGCGTGCCGGATGCGTGCATTGCTTGCGCGCGCACGAGCAGATACCGAGAACGGAAACCGGTTTCCGCTCTCGCGTACCAATAAAAAAGACAGGCGACGCCTGCCTTTTTTACGACAATCGATTACTTGGCTTCAGGAGCGGCTGCCGGTGCAGCAGCTTTTGCCTTGGCTTTTTTCTTCGATGTTTTGTGCTTCTTGGTGTGTGCTTTCGTTGCTTTGGCTTCTTTTGCAACCGGAGCAGTAGCGTCGGCAGCAGCAGGTTCTTGTGCAAATGCGACGGAGGCAAACAGGCCGGCAACCAGGACAGCGATCAATTTTTTCATGTGAATGCTCTCTCTCTAAAGTATGAGGAAAAATACGAATCGATGCCGATCCGTACTGGCTTTAACGCCTGCCGGAAACGGCGGTTGACGCATTTTTCAAAAAACTTTTTGGATAGGTGCCTGCCGATTTTCCGAATTTGGCGGGATGGAAGCGGCGCAACAGCGGTTGTAGACACGGCGCAAGTCTGTCCTTATCCTGTGTGCGCCGGCCGGGTGCCGCACCAATAAACAGGCGTCGCACGACGATGCCGACATGGAGACAGTTTCACAGGAGAGGCATGCGGGTATGCGCATACTGATAGTCGAAGACGATGAGGTCTTGTCCGCCGCGCTGACGCGCGCGCTGAGCCAGGCGTCGTACACCGTCGATTGCGTGGACAATGGCGAAGACGCATTGCGTGCGCTCAACACCGATACCTATGCGCTGGTGCTGCTGGACATCAGCCTGCCGAAGCTCGACGGCCTGACCGTCCTGCGCCGCCTGCGCGAACGCCGCTCGCGCATCCCGGTCCTGATCCTGACCGCGCGCGATACGCTGGACGACCGTGTGCTGGGCCTCGATCTTGGCGCCGACGATTACATGACCAAGCCGTTCGATCTGCCCGAATTCGAGGCACGCGTGCGGGCGCTGATTCGCCGCGGCCAGTTCGATGCCGGCAAGAGCTTGACGCACGGCGGCCTGCGTTTCGATCTGGAAGCGCATCGGCTGTTCTACAACGAGCAGCCGGTTGAACTTTCCGTGCGGGAGCTGGCGGTGCTGGAACTGCTGCTGTCGCGCCAGGGGCAGGTGGTGACGAAGGAACAGATGGTCGATCGCCTGTTCGGCTGGGGCGATGACGGCGGCAGCAATGCAATCGAAGTTTACGTGCATCGCGTGCGCAAGAAACTGGAGCCGTTCAACATCAACATCCGCACCGTGCGCGGCATGGGCTATCTGCTGGAGAAGGCCGGTGAAGCCTGATACCGCACAGGAAACGGATGGTCGGATGGACGATCCTGCCGCCACGTCAACCGCGCATTCTCCTGTCAAGCCGACGGCGAACCCGAACAGCAAGTCGAAGGGAAACCCGACATTACGCAGCCGCCTGATGCGGCTGGTGCTGATTCCGCTGTCGGTGATCCTGCTGATCGATATCGCCGGCAGCTATTTCGTCGTGCGTCATGTCGCCAACAGCGTCTACGACGTCGAACTGAACGAGATCGCGCGCGAACTGCTGCTGCACGTCACGCACGACGGCCGCGAATTCGGTTTCAACCTGTCGGCCGAGGCAGAACGCACACTGTTTCTTGACGAAGAAGACGACGTCTACTACCTGATCAGAACCGATGACGGCGATATCATTGCCGGCGATCCGACGTTGCCGGCACAGAAGAAATTCCGTAACGGTCGAGAGGTTGCCTATTACGACGATATCTTCGACGGCAAGCCGGTACGCATTGCCTTGCTGCACAGCCAGCCGCTGGTGCATCCGGCCAGCGAACCCGTCACCATCCAGGTGGCGGAAACGCAGGGCAAGCGCGATCGCTACATGCGTACGCTGCTGCTGCAGGTGATCTTGCCGCAGGTGCTGCTGATCCTGATCGCCGGCCTGTTGATCTGGCGTGGCGTGGCACAGGGACTTGCGCCGCTGCGCAGGCTGCAGCATGAAGTCGGTATGCGCTCGCATCTGGATTTGAGTCCCATCCATGCAACCGATGTGCCGGGAGAAGTGGAGCCGCTGGTCGGTGCCGTCAACGATCTGATGACGCGCGTCGATGCCGTGCTCGGCTTTCAGGAACGATTCATCGCCGATACCGCACATCAGTTGCGCACGCCGGTTGCCGGCCTGAAGGCGCATCTCGAACTGGCGTTGCGCGAAACCGATTTCACGCAGGTGCAGCGCGCGCTCGGCCATCTGTATACGAGCGCGGAACGGTTGTCGCGGCTGGTGTCGCAACTGCTGTCATTGGCGCGCAACGAGCCGCATAACGTGGTCGCCAATTTTCAGCCGTTCGATCTGAACCAGGTTGCGCTGCGTGCGGCGCAGGACTGGGTGCCGCATGCTTACAAGAAGAATATCGATCTCGGTTTCGAGGCGTCCGAAAAACCGGTGCAACTGAACGGCGAAGCGGTGCGCGTGACCGAGATGATCAACAATCTCGTCGACAACGCGATCCGCTATACGCCGTCCGGCGGCCACGTCACGGTGCGCATTCGGCAGGATGAAGAATCGGCCCACCTGATTGTCAGCGACGACGGTCCGCGCATTCCGGTCGAAGAGCGCCAGCGTATCTTCGAGCGCTTCCATCGTCTGCTGGGCACGCACGAGGAGGGAAGCGGTCTCGGTCTGGCGATCGTGCACGAGATTGCCACGTTGCACAATGCGGCCATCGCGCTGGAAGACGATGCGGACGGCGTCGGCAATACCTTCACGGTTTCCTTTCCGATTCCGCATGCCGAGCAGCATCAGGCATGAAGATCATCCTGAAAAACAGGCAGGCACGCGCGCATCGCGCTATGCTCTTCACGTACGTATTTGTGCAGGTATGGTACGCAAGCGAATGCGAAGGTGAACTGTGAGCAAGACGGACGAAGAACTGCAGAAGGCAATCCTCAGCAACATCCCGGATCAGGCATGGCTGAAGGATGCCGATTCGCGCTACATCCTCGTCAACGAAGCCTTCGCTACCGCTTGCGGACTGCCGGAAGCGCAGATATTGAACCGCAGGCCGGTCGATGTCTGGCCCCAGGAGTGGGGACAGGAATACATCGAGACCGACCGCCGTGTGATGGAGCAGGGCGTGCGACTGCGCTACGAAGAACAACGGCACGGGCAGGACGGTACGCTGCGCTGGTACGACACGATCAAGACCCCGATCCGCAATGCGCGGGGCGACGTGATCGGCACCACCGGGATTTCGCGCGACATCACCGACCGCAAGCTGGCCGAGCAGGAATTGCTGGAGTCGCGCAGCCAGTTGCGCGAACTGTCGGCCTATCTGCAATCGGTGCGCGAGGAAGAACGCACGCGCATATCACGCGAACTGCATGACGAACTCGGCCAGTCGCTGACGGCGATCCGCATCGGCCTCGGTGTGCTGGAGACGCAATACGGCTTGCAGAATGCGTCGGCGGCACAGGCTGCGGAATGGGCGAAGAATCTGCAGCAGCTGAAGCACATCGCCGATTCCACCGTCGAATCGGTGCAGCGCATCGCTGCCGATCTGCGGCCGCTGATCCTGGACGAACTCGGTCTGGCTTCCGCGCTGGACTGGTTGCTCGAATCGTTTTCGGAGCGCAGCGGGATTGCATTCAACCTGGTGGTCCAGCCGAAACTGCCGGCTTTCGATCGCGACGTCAGCACTGCCATCTTCCGCATCCTGCAGGAAGCGTTAACCAACGTGATTCGTCACAGCCACGCAACGGCGGTGGTGGTCGAGTTGCAGGAAGACGGCAATGCGATCACGCTGCGCATTGCCGACAATGGCTGCGGCATCGATTCGGTCGAATCGCACGAAAACAGCATCGGCCTGCTCGGTATGCGCGAGCGCGCCTTCATGCTGGGCGGCAGATTGAAGATACAGAGCCGGCCGGGATCGGGCACGCGCATCGACGTGCGGATTCCGCTGGCGCAGAACAACGGAGAACGACCATGACGCGCGGCATGATCCGTGTATTCATTGCCGACGACCACGCGATCATCCGCGACGGTCTGAAGCAGATCATTTCCTTCGTCTCCAACATGGAGGTGGCGGGCGAGGCCGGCGACGGCGACGAAGTGCTGCAGAAAGTTCGCACGCTGCCGTTCGACGTGCTGGTGCTGGACATGTCAATGCCGGGAAAAAGCGGCATCGCGCTGATCCAGCAGATCAAGGCGATCAAGCCGGAGTTGCCGATTCTCGTGCTCAGCATGCATCAGGAAAGCCAGTACGCAGTACAGGCGATGCGTGCCGGTGCGGCCGGCTACATCACGAAGAACACGGCATCCAGCCAGCTGATCGAAGGCATACGCAAGGTGGCCGAAGGCGGCAGTTTCGTCTCGCCTGGCATTTCCGAGAAGCTGATCCGGCAAATGCACAAGCCGGACGCCGACTTGCCGCACACGCAGTTGACGCCGCGCGAATTCCAGATCTTCAACATGCTGGTGGAAGGGCATTCGGTCAACGACATCGCCCGCATCCTGTCGCTCAGCAACAAGACCATCAGCACGCACAAGGCCGCCATCCTGCAGAAAATGGAGGCTGCCACCACGGCCAATCTGGTCTACTATGCAATGAAGCACGGGCTGATCAACGAAGGTTACGATTGACGGCCGGTACGGATAACCAGGCGGCTGGGTAGTACGCCTAGCCGGAATGGCGCAGGATGCAGTGCAGCAGGCAATGCTGAAAATGTCGTAGGCAATATCGTAAGTAATATCGCAAGCAATGCAGAAATCGGTGCAGGAATCGATGTAAAGAGCGGTGCCAGGGCAATGCTGCAGCGCATCTAGGAAAATCCCTAGAAGCGAATCAGACAATCCCGATTTCCTGTACAGCGATTGCTTCGTATGCTGGTCTCCATGAACAGGTTTCCTGGAGCAACGATGAGAACCACTCGCCCGGTTTGCTACGCAGAACGCGGCATGGTTGCCACTGCGCACTATCTGGCGACCGGCGCGGCGCTGGATGTGCTGAAGGAAGGCGGCACCGCCGTCGACGCGGCCATTTGTGCAGCGGCGACGATGAGTGTCGTGCTCCCGCACATGATCGGCATCGGCGGCGATGCGTTCTGGATGATCCACGACGCCAAGTCGAACACGCTGTCGGCGCTGAACGGTAGCGGAACCTGCGGCAACGCTATTTCCCTCGATACCTATCGCGGCATGGATGCCATTCCGAGCCGCGGCCCACTTTCGGCCATCACGGTGCCGGGCGCGGTGGACAGCTGGCGTCTGGCGCACGAACGCTTCGGCACCTTGCCGCTGACGCGTCTACTGGCGCCGGCGATCCGCTATGCGCGCGAAGGCGTGGCCGTCACGCAGGACATCAGCCGCTGGATTCACGATGACGCGGACGTTTTCCGGCAGGACCCTGGCGCCGCCGGCATTTTTCTGAAGGATGGCGTCGCGTATCAAGCCGGCGAGCGGCTGCAGCAGATTGCGCTGGCCGATACGCTGGAACAGATCGCCGAACATGGCCCGCGCCATTTCTACGAACAGACGGCGCGCACCATCGTTTCCTACCTGAAGAGTCGTGGCGGCCTGCTGACGCTGCAGGATTTCAACGGCTATCAGGCAAAGTGGGTCAAGCCGATTTCCACCCGCTATCGCGGCTTCGATGCCTATCAGGTACCGCCGCCGTCGCAGGGCATCGCCGGCCTGCTGATTCTCAATTTCCTGAACGGCATCGATCTGTCCGGCCTGGAACCCGATTCGCCGGCGTATTACCACGCAATGATCCAGGCGATCAAATGGGCGTTCAGCAAGCGCGACCGTTATCTGACCGATCCGGATTTCCACGACATTCCTCTCGACCGTCTGCTCGATCCCGCGCTGGCCAATGCAGAGCGCGATGCCTGGATGGCAGACGCCAGCCTGACGCACGAAAACCGCCCCGGCGGCAGCGACACGACCTTCATCAGCATCGCCGACAAATACGGCAATGCGGTCGGTCTCGTGCAAAGCCTGTATTTCGATTTCGGTTCCTGTGTTGCCGATCCTGTCTCCGGCGTGCTGCTGCAGAACCGCGGCAGCTTTTTTTCGCTGGATGCGGCGCATCCCAACGTACTCAAGCCGGGCAAGCAGAGCGCATCGACGCTGATGTCTGGCATGTTGTTCAAGGACGGCAAGCCGTTCATGGTCTACGGCACGCAGGGCGGCGAAGTGCAGCCGCAGGCACAAACGTCCGTGGTTACCCGCGTCGTCGATTTCGGACTGGACGTGCAGCAGGCGATCGATGCGCCACGCGTGCTGTACGGCCGTTCGTGGGGCGACGATGCAAACAAGCTGCTGCTGGAATCTGCCGCGCCCGAAGCGACGTTCGATGCATTGCGCAAGCAGGGGCATCCGGCAGAAGCAGCGCAATGGCCGTTCCCGCGTATGGGCACGGCGCAGGCAGTCCGGCTGCCCGGCCCGTGGTCGCCGTTCTTCGAGGGCGGCGCCGATCCGCGCGGCGAGGGAATCGCACTCGGTTTTTAGCATCACGATTATCTGGAGGAGACATCATGAAAATGGATTTGGTGATACGTAACGTCCGTGTATGGGACGACAAGCCCCTGATGGATATCGCCATCAAGGACGGCAAGATCGCTGCGATAGAAGAAGGTATCGACGATGCTTCCGCTGCGGAAGTGATCGATGCGGAAGGCCGCGCCGTCATTCCCGGCATGGTCGAGCCGCACATGCATCTGGAAAAAGCCTTCCTGCACCGCCGCATGCCGCCGGTGCTGGGCACGCTGGACGAAGCGATCCGCGTGACCGGCGTGCTGAAAGGCAAGCAGGAACGAAACGACGTGCTGCAGCGTTCGCGCCAGGTGCTGGACATGGCAGTCGCCAACGGTACGACCGCGATTCGCGCGCATCCGGACGTGGATCTGATCCAGGGCCTGATCGGCGTCGAGACGCTGCTGGAACTGCGCGACGAATACAAGGACCTGATCGATATCCAGATCGTCGCCTTCCCGCAGGAAGGCATCCTGAAATCGCCGGGCACGGTGGAATTGATGGAGCAGTCGATGAAGATGGGTGCAGACGTCGTCGGCGCCTGCCCGTACAACGAGTTGACGTGGGAAGACACCATGCGCCACGTCGACCAGGTGTTCGAGATGGCGCAGAAGCACGATGTGCCGATCGACATGCACGCGGACTTTTCCGACGAAGCCAAGGACAAGCGTTTTGCGGCAACCGGCTATATCGCGCAGAAGACGATCGCAACCGGTTATCACGGCCGTGTCTCACTCGGCCACGTCACCAGCCTCGGTGCGCTGGAGCCGGAAGAGCTGAAGCCGATCATCGATCTGCTGCGTGAAGCGAACATCAGCATCATCACGCTGCCGGCGACCGATCTGTATCTCGGCGGCCGCAACGATACGAAGAACCGTCGCCGCGGCCTGACGCCGGTGCGTTCGCTGCATGAAGCGGGCGTCAACGTCGCCTATTCGTCGAACAACATCCGCAACGCGTTCACGCCGTTCGGCAAGGCCGACATGCTGGTCATCGGCAACATGCTGGCGCATGCGATCTCGTTTGGTACGCCGCTGAACCAGGCTGCCATTCTGGACATGGGCACGATCAACGCGGCGCGCTCGATCGGCATCGCCGATGACTACGGCGTGGCGGTCGGCAAGCAGGCTGATCTGGTCATCCTCGATACCTATCAGGTGGCCGATGCCTTGCTCGACATGCCGGCGCGCTCGTGGGTCATCAAGCGCGGCAGGATTACCGTGGTGACGGAGCACAAGTGCACGATCCATCGCCATGGCAACTGTGGCTGTCCAGACCACAAGCACGAGCATGAAGCCAAGAAGGCATGAGTAACCATTAACCCAAGCCGCAACAAGCAATACCAGTAACCAAACCAAACAAGAATTTCAGGAGATAGAAATGAGAAAGCCCCCACATGAAGTAGTCGCATCGCTGTTGGCCGTTACCACCGTTTTGATGGTGCAATTGCCATGGCATCTGCCAGTCTGGGCGATCTTTATCAGTTGGGCCGGCACATTCGCCATGGGCGGACCGACGCCGGAAAACCTGAAGCGCATCTGGCCGACACTGCCAGTCGGATCGATCGCCGGTTTCCTGGTCGTGACCGGATTCGGCATCGCCGGCAAGAATTTTTCCGGTAACAGTCTTGTCATCGCCGAAATGGTGATCCTGTTCTGCCTGAACTCGGGAATGATGCTGGTGGCGCGCCTGCCGGGATTCAACTTCATCCCCGGCATGTTCTTCGGCTTCGCCTCCTTCTTCGCCACGCTGTTCGGCGGCTTCGGTCCTACGCCGAAAGATCCGCTGGCCGCGCTGGGTATCGTCATCGTCATGAATGCGATCGGCCCGGTCTATGCGTGGATTACCGCTAACTTCTCGCATCGTCACATTCCTCTGGAAAAAACCTTCCCCGAACGCGTGCACGGCGAGTCGTGATACGTTACAGATGCCCGGCGGAAGCTTCTTCTGATAGGCATTTGTCATTCGCAACATAACGGGAAATCGCACAGCGGTTTCCCTCAACTGTTCAGGGAAAAAATCATGAAAAACACGCCCACTGATATGACTAGAAGACATTTCCTATCCACCTCCAGCGCTATCGCACTCGGCACGATGGTTCCGATGTCGCTGGAAGCGAAGCCGGACAACAAGCTGGCGACATCGAGCAAGGGCATGGTGACCAGTCCGCACGAACTGGCGACCAAGGCCGGCCTCGATGTGTTGAAGTCCGGCGGTAACGCGATCGAAGCGGCCATCGCGATTGCGAGTTCCCTGAACGTGACCTATCCGCATTTCTCCGGATTCGGCGGCGACGGCTTCATGATCATCAGCGACCGCAACGGCAAGGTACGCACACTGTCCGGCATCGGCCAGGCGCCGCAGGTGCTGCCGAACTACAGCGGCAGCACGATTCCGACGCGCGGCGCGCAATCGATGCTGACCACGGCGGCCAACGTCGATACGCTGGGCAAGGCCTTCGACATCAGCCGCAACGAGCTGGGCGGCAAGAAAAGCTGGGCGGAATTGTTGAAGCAAGCCATTGCCTACGCACGCGACGGTTTCCCGGTGACGGAATCCGAGCGTTTCTGGATGGAGTATCGCTTGAAGGACATGCCGTCCATGCCGGGCGTCGCGCAGAACTTCATGATGGACAACCGCGTGCCGAATGTCGGCGAGATATTCCGTCAGCCGCAACTGGCCGATACGCTGGAGACGCTGGCCGTGCGCGGTTACCGCGATTTCTACGAAGGCCAGCTGGGAGAGCGCATCGCGAAAGCGTTGAAGGAAGCCGGTTCGCCGTTGACTGCAAGCGATCTGGCGAAGACGCAGGCGCGCGTGGAACCGCCGTTGCGCGTTTCCTACCGCGGCGGTGAACTGCTGGCGAACCAGCCGCCGACGCAAGGCATGACGACGCTGGAAATCATGGGCATCCTGGAACGCTTCGACCTGAAGAAGATTCCGGAAGGCAGCGCCGATTACTACCACCTGCTGGTGGAAGCGGTGAAGCGTGCCTTCATCGATCGCCGCTTTGTGGCCGATCCGGAATTCGTCAAGGTGCCGTCGGCGGAACTGCTGTCGGCCGCGCATCTGGACAAGATGGCCGGCGAGATCGACATGCAGCGCGCACTGCCATGGCCGCATGTGTTCAAGCGCGGCGATACGGTGTACATCGGCGCGGTCGATGCCGAGGGCAATGCCGTCTCGATGCTGCAGACGGTCTATTTCGACTGGGGCAGCGGCATGATGGCGGGCGACACCGGCATCTTGTGGCACAACCGCGGCGCATCGTTCAGCCTGAATCCGGCGCATCCGAATGCGCTGCAACCGGGTAAGCGGCCGTTCCATACGCTCAATCCGGGCATGTACCTGAAGAACGGCAAGCCGGCGCTGTTGTACGGCACGCAGGGTGCTGACGGTCAGCCGCAGACGCTGACGGCGATCCTCACGCGCATGATCGACTACAACATGGATCCGCTGACGGCCTTGTCGCGTCCGCGTTTCCTGCTCGGCAAGACGTTCTCCGACACGCGCGATTCGTTGAAGCTGGAACAGGATGCAGGCGAACAGGTATTCGCCGAGTTGACACGGCGCGGCCACGAGATGAGCACGATTCCGGCGCAAAGCCCGCTGTCGGGGCAGCCGGGCGCGATCCGCATCGACGACGGCATTTATCGCGGTGCGCACGATCCGCGCAGCGACGGTCGCGCACTGGGCGTCTGATCGAAACAGATCTGCGATTCCAGTTGCAGCATCGTTCATACAGCCGCCTCGTGCGGCTGTAATCATTTGCGCTGTAAGGATTTTGTAATGTTCGTGAAAGCGAACTGTAATGTTCGCGAAAGAGTTGCGTAAGCGCTGCTCCTTAAGATGAACCTGCCAACAAATTCATCTCAAGGAGACTTTCATGTTTGCATCGCTCAGCGACCCGACCCTGTGGGTTGCACTGTTCCAGATCATCATCATCAACGTGCTGCTGTCGGGCGACAATGCCGTCATCATCGCACTGGCCTGCCGTTCGCTGCCGCCGAAGGAGCAGCGTAATGCCTTCCTGATCGGCACCGTCGCCATCGTCATCCTGATGACGGCGCTGACGTCCGTCGCCTCCATCCTGCTGACGATTCCTTACGTCGAAATGGTCGGTGCCGTGCTGCTGCTGTGGATCGGCATCAAGCTGCTGCTGCCGGAACCGGAAGGCGACGACGTCAGTGCCAGCGACAACTTCTGGGGTGCGGTCAAGACCATCATCATCGCCGACATCGTCATGAGCCTGGACAACGTGCTCGGCATGGCCGGCGCCGCGAAAGGCCACATGGGCCTGCTGTTCGTCGGCATGGTCATCACGATCCCGCTGATCCTGTTCGGTAGCGCGATGCTGATGAAGCTGATGGAACGCTTCCCGATCATCGTCACCATCGGTGCCGGCCTGCTGGGCTACGTCGCCGGCGAAATGGCAGTCGAGGATCCGGCACTGAAAGGCCACCTCGCCAACGCGCACTATCTGGAAATCGCGCTGCCGATCCTGGGCGCAGCCATCGTCGTCATCGTCGGTAAGATGCTGGCAGCCAAGCATGCTGCTTCGGCCACGGTGCCGACCGAAGGCTGATCGTGCGATTTGCAACTGCGTTTCCCGACAAGGAGATTTTCATGATGCACGTACTGGTTCCCGTCCATGACATCAGCGACGTCGAATGCGCCGCCAAGCATGTAATCGAACGATATCGCGACCGGAAGGTCGTACTCTTCCTGGTCAACGTGCAGCTGCCGATTTCCCGCTTTGTCACGCGTTACGTCAGCCGCGCCCAGCTGGATGAATTTCATCGCGAAAGCGGCATGCAGGTCCTGCAGCCGCTGATCGAAAAGCTGGATGCGGCGGGTATTTCGCATCAGGAACGCGTCCTGGTCGGCTACAAGGCGGAAACCATTGCGCAGTTCGCACGCGAACATTACTGCGACCTGATCATGGTGCCGCACCACAAGGGCATGCTGGAGAGCCTGGGGCTGGGATCGATCGGTAATCAGTTGCGCCAGTTGATCGGCACCGGCGGACGCTGCGAGGTCAGCGAAGTGTATTGAGAAAGATTGAAGGCGGCGGCGAATATTTGCCGCTGCGACGATGTACCAATGATTCAGTCCTCAAGCTGAATTGTTTGTTTTTGGCCCGGCTGATCCCGGGCCATTTTTTTGCCCGGATTTGGCCTGACGCAGGCGTGAAAGAATTATCCGCGCCAATGAAAAAAGCCCGCATCCGCAAGGAGACAGGCTTCAGCGGTCCGCCCAAACCTATCGGTGGAGTGTGGCAGACCGCAGTGAATAATAGGCGTCTTTTATGACGGGACGATGACAGGGAGAAGAATGTTGCTTATGTACGATGCAGGCGTGCCTATTTGAAATCCCGGCTTTTGATTGCCAGCTCGCCGAGCAGGCCGGAGTGATCGACGAGTCGTTTTGCAACCAGATGGCTGACGCCGTCCTTGCATTGCCAGATGCCATAGACCGTCAGCAATTGCGCATTCAATACTTCCTTACGCTGTTTTTCCAGCAGCGCCGGCCAGACGACTACATTGGTATTGCCGGTCTCGTCTTCTATTGTTACGAACATCGTTCCCTTGGCCGTCGGCGGCCGTTGCCGCATCGTCACGATGCCGGTGGTGCGGGCGATCTGCCGATCGGCAAAGTCTTTTATCTCGCTTGCGGTGGACAACTTCATGGTTTGCAGCCGCGGCCGCAGCAATGCCAGCGGATGGCGGTTCAGGGTCAGTCCGGTGCTGTCGTAGTCGGCAATGATTTCCTGGCCTTCGCTGGCTGCCGGCAGGCATAGCGGTGCTTCGGCAATGGGCGCATGCCTGAGCAATGCCGGTGCCGGTTTCATGGCGGCGACTTCCCACTTGGCTTGCCGGCGATGGCCGGCAAGCGGCGCCAATGCATTGGCGTGCGCCAACGCGCCAAGCGCATGCTGATCCAGTCCGGCGCGCCGCGCCAGATCGTCGACATCGGCAAAAGGGCGTTGCATGCGTGCGGCGACGATGCGTTCAGCATCATCCATCGACAGGCCCTTGACCATGTGGAAGCCGAGCCGTACGGCGGGACGGTCTGCATGCATGTCTTCCATCGTCGATTCGACGTCGCTGACCGTCACGTCGACGGGGCGCACCGGAACGCCATGCCGTTTGGCGTCCTGTACCAGTTGCGACGATGAATAAAATCCCATCGGTTGCGAATTGAGCAACGCGGCGAGAAAGGCGGCGGGATAGTGGCATTTGATCCAGGCGGAAACATAGGCGAGCAGCGCAAAGCCCGCGGCATGCGATTCAGGGAAACCGTATTCGCCGAAGCCTTGTATTTGCTGGATGATTCGTTGAATGAAATCCGGATCATGGCCACTCCTGGTCAGCCCTTCCCGTAATTTCTGTTCGTAAATTTCCAGTGTGCCTTTTCGCCGCCATGCAGCCATGGATCGTCGCAAGCCATCGGCATCGTCTGCCGAGAAACCAGCGCCCAGGATGGCGATCTGCATTACCTGTTCCTGGAAGATCGGCACGCCTCGTGTGCGCACCAAGGCCTCCTTGACCTTCCCTTTGGGGTAGGGAATGTCTTCTTCTTTCATCTGGCGATGTTTCAGATACGGATGCACCATGCCGCCCTGAATCGGGCCGGGACGAACGATCGCAACTTGTACGACGAGATCGTAATATTCACGCGGCCGCAACCGCGGCAGCATCGACATCTGTGCCCGTGATTCGATCTGGAATACGCCGATGGTGTCGGCCTTGCAGATCATGTCGTAGGTCGCCGTGTCGCCTTCAGGAATGTCCTGCATTCTGAACGGCTGGCCTTCCTGCTGGCCGATCATTTCCAATGCACGGCGAATCGCCGACAGCATGCCCAATGCCAACACGTCGACCTTCAGCAGGCCGAGCGAATCCAGATCGTCCTTGTCCCATTCGATAACGCTGCGGTCTTTCATCGATGCATTCTCGATCGGCACCAGACGCGACAGCGTGTCGCGTGCAATGACGAAGCCGCCGACATGCTGCGACAGATGGCGCGGAAAGCCGATCAGCGTGGCGGACAATTCCACTAGTTTGCGCACGATGGGTGCCTGCGGATCGAAGCCGGTTTCCCGCAATCGTTCCTCGCTGATGCCTTTGCCGTCCCACCATTTATGCGATTGCGACAGCCGATTTACCTGATCGAAATCGAGCCCCAGCGCCTTGCCGACATCCTTCATGGCAGAGCGTGGGCGATAGGTGATCAACGATGCGGCAATCGCGGCACGATGCCGGCCGTATTTTTCATAGATGTACTGCACGACTTCTTCGCGCCGCTGATGTTCGAAATCGACATCGATATCCGGCGGCTCGTTGCGTTCGCGCGAGATGAAACGTTCGAACAAGGTATTGCCGCGATCCGGATCGACCTCGGTGATATGCAGGCAATAGCAGACGGCGGAATTGGCAGCGGAGCCGCGGCCTTGGCAAAGAATCTTCTTGCTGCGTGCGAACTGCACGATGTCGTAGACGGTCAGGAAGAACGGTTCGTACTTCAGTTCGGCGATCAGCAGCAGTTCGTGTTCGATCTGTTTCAGGATTTTTTCCGAAATTCCTTTTGGGAAGCGGCGTTGCGCGCCTTCATATGTCAGGCGGCGTAGATAGCCGGACAGTGTTTCGCCCGGCGGCACGATTTCCTCCGGATATTCGTAACGCAATTCGTCGAGTGAAAACGTGCAGGCGTCTGCGATGCGTATCGTTTCCTGCAGCAGCGCAGGTGCGTAGAGTTGCGCCAGCCGCAGGCGCGAGCGCAGATGCTGTTCTGCATTCGGCTGCAGCGCCATGCCGCATTCGGCTACCGGCTTGCCGATGCGCACGGCCGTCAACGTATCCTGCAGCGGCTTGCGCGAACGCACGTGCATCAGCACATCGCCGGAGGCAGCCAGCGGCAGGCCGCTCTCGGACGCGATGCCGGTGAATTGCGCCAGCCGATATTCGTCGTCGTGCCAGTGCAGCAGCGAAACCGAAATCCAGGCCCGGCCCGGGAAAAGACGCGCCAGCCATCTGGCTTGCTCGGCAAGTTCTTCGCGCGTGTGGCTGTGCTGGGGGATCAGCAGCACGAAGCAATCCGGCAGGCCGGCGAGATGCATGGTTGTCGGTTCGCATGTCTGCGGATCGAGATCGTCGCGCCGCAGCGTGTAAGTTCCTTTGGCGGCACGCCGCCTGCCGAGCGTGATCAGTTCGGACAGATTGCCGTAGCCGTCACGGTTTTGCGCCAGGAACACCAGTCTCATGCCGCACTGCAATGTGATCTCGCTACCGATGATCAGACGCAGGCCGCGCGCCTTTGCTTCGACGTGTGCACGTACTACTCCGGCTAGCGAGCATTCGTCGGTAATTGCGAGAGCGGCGTAATCCAGTTCCGCTGCGCGCGCGACCAGCTCTTCCGGATGCGAGGCGCCTTGCAGAAAACTGAAATTGGAACGGCAATGCAGTTCGGCGTAGGCGGGCAGAAATTCGGACGAAAGGGCAGACATGATGTGCGAGTCGAATCAACCGAAGAAGCCGTGCAAAAACCAGCCCGAACCGGTGTCTTCCTGCATGGTGCGCAAGCGATAGATCCACAGCAATTGATGCTGCGCGTTCTGCGCGACGAAGTAATCGCGCGTGGCCAGTGCATCGTCCCACCAGCCGGCTTCGATGCGTTCGGGACCGGTCAGCAGCGTCAACGGTCCGTGATAGACGGGTTTGTGCTGTTGTGTTGTCAGTGCCAGCGGCTGCGGCAGCAGCCACGTCGGACGCGTTGGTGCGATCGACAGCGCTTCTTCATCGACGCGCCGCACGACGTTGCGTCCGGTCACGGCGGGCATGGCCACGCTGCGTTCCGGTCTGTGGTCTGCCACCGCCATCAATTGCCGGACGGCCGCCGGCCCCAGCCGGCTTTGCAGGCGTTCGATCAGACGGCCGATGTTTTCGCTATCCGATGCGGGTGTCGGAAACAGTTCGGTATTGGGCGCAGCCTGCGGCGCGATGCGGTCGGCTTTCAATGTCAGTTCGATGACCGGTGCCGGCAAGACCAATTGCGCCAGTCGTTCGCGCAGCAGCAGCGTCAAGTGATCGATGTCGCGGCTGGGCATGCCGAGCACGAGCGCAAGCGATGTGCAGTGATGATCGCGGTGTCGCTGCGCCTCATGGTGCAGTTCCAGCGTGATGCCGAGGGCGGCGGCATGGCGTGCCGTCAGCCAGCCGGTGAGTTGCAGCAGCATGCGTCGTGCGGCAAACAGCAGGGCTTCCGTGTTTTCCACGCGTGCCGGCAATTCGAGCCGGGCATCGAATTTTTCGGGCGGAACGAACCATCGATGCGCTTCCGCTTCGTCGCCGTAGGCGCGATCCAGTTCGCGCAGGATTTCGCGGCCGAAGCGCCGCGTCAGGCCGGTGCGCGGCAGACGGCGCAGCTGTCCGACGGTATGGCAACCGATGCCTTCGAGGGTTTCCAGATACGGTTGCGCGGAGGCCAGCACGCAAACCGGAAGCGGATCGAGCGCCTGCGCGATATCGGCGGCGAAGATGTCGTCCAGCACTGTGCATTGCGCGCGCAGCCATGCGCCGGTCGCCGTGGAAGCCGTGGCCAGGCGCGCATGCAGCCCGAGTTCGGAACATCCCGTCAGCAATTGCGATGCGATGGCGGAGGCGCCGCGGAAAAGCCGCAGGCTGGCGGATACTTCGATCAGCAGGCCGTCGGCGCACAGCACGACATGCGGTGTGAAATGTAGCGCCCACAGTGCGGCTTCCTGCAGGGTTTGGGCTTCTGCATTTTCATTGCGTGGCAAGGATTGCAGCCGGCTGGCCAGTGCATGCGCATTCGATTCGGACATGCCCGCCTGAATACCCGCTTCTTCGGCATGACGATTGCACCAGCCGACGTGCCGGTGCTCGCAGATCGCGACCGGCATGCCGATGAGCGGATCGGGTTCGCCCGATTCCGGGCTAAACCGACAGCGCAGCAGGGCGTCGAGCGGCAATTGCGGCAGGTGAAGCGCGATCCACAGCATGGAAAACGTTACCGTATGAAGATGAAACACGTGCCAGCGGCTTTTGCAGCGTGCGCGGCACGGACAGGGGCAGGATCAGTGGAGCGGCATGCACCGGGCCGCGCCGTTTGATGATGTCGACGGACATGCGGCCTGCCGGCGCAGGCTGACAGGCCAGCCGCAAGGGAGCGGGGGACGATTGTTCCTGCGCGATCGGAGAACGGAAAATAAAGGTCAGCCCCTCGCAGGCGGCTGCGGCCAGTTGCAACCGTCGCAGGTGTTCGGTGCGTACTTGCGGAAACCAGCAGAGCAGTGCGCCGAAGCTGGCGTTTTTCAATGCCTGCTCGGCAGCCCAGACGCGGTCGGTCGCCTTGTCCGCATCGACCAGCAGAATGTTGTCCGTCCGGATGCCGAGGTCATGCAGCGCGCCGGCATGGGGAATGCAGGGCGGCGCCAGCAGGATGAGCGTCTTGCCGGACCGGGTCAGCGTGGAGAGTGCCGGCGCGAGCAAACGCCATTCCCCCGCGCCGGCTCCGGCAAGCAGCAATTCCGTCAGCGCGGAAGGCGGCCAGCCGCCGCCCGGCAGTTCCTTATCCAGCGCGGCATAGCCGGATGGAATCGTCTGCAGGCGGCATGATCCCATCTGGTCGCCGCGCCATACGGCGTCCGGCAACGGGATTCGGGAAGCAGGCAATGAGGACAACGGGGGCATAACTCTCCATATGGCCGAACGAAGGATTTTTTCGGTCGTATCAATATACTGTATGAATATACAGTTATTTGGCATGGAGAGATATGCGATTTGCTCGAATTGTCATCCGGGAAACAAGTGGCCCGGAGCCTTGGCATGTCGTCAGCAGAATGCGATTTTCCCGTATTGATGCGGCGGTGACAGCGGATAGTGCGCTTCCGATTACTTCGGCCTCGGATCGTGCAAGTGCGCATCGGGTTTCGACAAGCATCCCGCGCGCAGTTCGCCGACGGCGGCAGCGACGGCACGGGCGACGTTTTTCACTTCTTCCTGCACCGCCGTATCGCGATCCAGTGCTGCATGGCTTTCCGCATACGATTCGTAATAACCGATGAAGCGATCGAGCCGTGCGGTGAAGCCGGCGTCGATCAGGCCCATCCAGTCCAGCCAGTCGCACAGCGCGCGCCGCACGCCCTCGATGCCGGCGACGTCGCCATGCACGACGACGCCGTAGGCGCGGCCGGCTAGATGCTTGGGATACGGCCAGCCGGCCAGCTCGACGGCCTTCGCCATCTCGGCATCCTTGCCGGAGGTCAGCGTGGGATCAGGATTGCCGCCGTCGGCGCAGACCAGCCTGTCCATCATCAGCTTCAGCACGCTTGGCGCTTGATACCAGTGCACCGGCGTGACGATTAGCACCGCATGCGCGGCGACCCACTTCTCGTAGATTTCCGCCATCCAGTCATTTGTCTGGTGCAGGCCGTGATTCGGATAGCAGCTGCACGGCCAATGGCACAACGGCATCGCGGTGGATACGCATCCCTTGCACGGATGGATGTGGCGGTCGTAGTCGGAGATCAGCAGACTCAGGTCGAGCAGATCGACCTCGATGCCGATGCCCTGCAATTCGTGCTGCGCCAGCTGCGTCAGACGGAACGTCTTCGACATCTCGCCGGGGCAACTGCCGTCGTTGCGCGCGGCACCACAGATCACCAGCACGCGCGACGGCGTGGCCGGATCTTTCTGTTTTGCTTCTGCGGCTATCAGCCTGTCGCGCGTGGCGCGCCATTCGATGGAGAGATCGTAATCGGGATCGGCGAAACCGGGGCCGGCTTTCTCGGTCAATGGCGCTTTATGCGATTGCCGGTAGTTGTCCCACGCGATCTGCTCTACGCGTGCGATGTCGTTGCGTACTGTATCGAAGGTCGGATCGATGAACGAAGCGGCGAAGCGTTCGTGAAACTGCTCGCGATCCAGTTTGGGTGGAGCCTGGCCGGTGCGGGGTTTTGGCATGGGTTTCCTCCTGATGGCGGCGCAGTGCCGACAGAAGGCAGACAACAGGGGATGGCGAAAAGTTTAACCGGCAATACCTTGCTGCAATATGGCAGCGGGGTTACCGCTCTTGCGGCGTTTCTTCTCGGCATACATATTGGCATCGGCTTGTTCGCAGGCGGCATGCAGACCATGTTGCGGATGGCGTGCGGCATGGCCGATGGAGGCGGCGATGCCGTTTTGCTGCAACTGCTGGCGCAGCCGGTCGATCAGGGCTTCGGCGGCGAGCAGATCGCATTCGACGGCCAGGATGGCGAATTCGTCGCCGCCGAGACGCGCCACTACGTCGTGGCTGCGTGCCGCCATGCGCATCGCCTGCGCTGCACCCTGCAGCAGACGGTCGCCGGCTGCATGGCCCTGCGTGTCGTTGATGAATTTGAGGTCGTCGAGATCGATCGAGATGACACAGGCCGGATTGCCGTAGCGGCGGCAGCGTTCTTCTTCATGCGCAATCAATTGTTCCCAGCCGCGCCGGTTGTACAGCGTCGTCAATCCGTCGGATGCCGCTTCGGCTTCCGCACGTTCGGCGCGCCGCAGGCTGTCGGCAGCCGACAGTTCCGCATGCAGCAGACTGCTGAGCAGATCGGCCAGCAGTTCGATCGTTTCCTGGCCTTCGCGGATGCTGTCGGATTGGGGTTGCGGATCGACCGCGCACAACGTGCCGAACAACGAACCATCCTGCCGCATGATGGGAACGCCGACATAGGCGCCGATCTTCAGTTGCGACGCAATCGGTGCTGTCGCATACGCTTCCACTTCCTGCGCACGCGGTGCGACGCGCGGGCCGCAGCCCTGCACCATGCGCGAGCAGAAGGAATCGGACCAGCGGAATACGGAACCGGGCTGCGTACCGTAGCAGGATTCTTCGACGGCCAGCACGATCCAGTCTTCTCCCTCGGTGCGCGTGACCATCCACAAGTCGAGGCCGAAGCGGCCACGAAGGAAGCGTAGTGTGGCTTGGGACGCGGAAGCGAAATCGTGAATCATGCGTTTCTCCGATGCGGTGAGAACGGCTGCACGTTAACAAAAAATGATGGTGGCGTCATTACTGCCCAAGCGAGGATGATTCATTCGATGCTTGCCTGATGCCCATCCGATATTTATTCGATACCTGTTCGATGCTTATTCGATAGTTTCCCACGCGTTCGGATTGTCGCGCGCATGCAAATACTGGCGATAGGCGGCGCCGCCTTGCCACAGGCATAGCGCGATTAGCGTGCAGCCGAGCTGGCCGCATGCCAGCATGATCGGCGAATGCGACAGCGTCGGTGCAATCACGCCCGCCACCAGCGCAGCGAGCATCGTCTGCAGGAAGGATTGGCAGGCCGCGACGGTGCCGCGGATATTGGGAAACAGGTCCAGCACCAGCAGCGTGACGCCGGGTGCCACCATCGACATGCCGAAGGTGTAGAAGAACAGCGTGCCGACCGACCACGGCAGCGCCGGCGCAAAGAGCGCGTGATAGACGACATTGAAGATCGCCGCGCCGAGCAGCAGGCCGAAGCCGATGGCTACCTGCCGCGCGACCGGCAGCCGGCCCGCCATGCGATTGGCAGTGAGCGCACCGCAGAAGATGCCGCCCACAGTAGGGATGAACTGCCAGCCGAACTGGTCCGGCCCCAGTTTCAGGTGTTCGACGAGAAAGACCGGCGCGGCTGCCACATACAGAAACATGCCCGCGAAGTTGAACGCAATGGTGCCTGCCTTCAGGTGGAACAGCGGCGAGCGGAATACGCGCCTGTAGCTGTGGAACAGGAAGGATGGATTGAACGGATGCCGATGTGCGGGCGACAGCGATTCCGGCAGTCGGCGATAGCAATAGAACAGCAGCAGCGCCGCATAGATGAACAGGCCGAGAAAGATCGCGCGCCAGTCCATATGCTTGACGACCCAGCCGCCGATGATGGGCGCAATGGCCGGTGCGATCGAGAAGATCATCGTCACCATCGACAGCAACTTTTCCGCCGCCGCACCTTCGTAGAGATCGCGGATGATGGCGCGGCCGATCACGACGCCGGCGCCGGCAGCCAGCCCCTGCAGCATGCGGAAGGCCCACAGGTATTCGATGCTGTGCGCGCCAGCGCAGCCGAGCGTTGCTACTGCGAACACGGCGAGCGAGACGAGGATGATGTTACGCCGCCCGAACGCATCGGACAGTGCGCCGTGCAGCAGGATCATCACCGAGAACGAGAACATGTAGGCCGTCAGCGTCTGCTGCACTTCGAGCGGCGTGGCGCCCAGCGATGCCTGGATGTTCGGGAAGGCCGGTAGATAAGTATCGACGGAGAACGGGCCGAGCATGGACAGCGCGGCTAGCATGATGGCCAGCGCGCTGCCACCGATGGCCACGGCCAGAGGCGGAGGAGTGTTCTTGTCGAGCGGTGTTTGTTCTGTAGGCATGAGTGTCAGTGGCAGACCCGTGCAACGGATTGCACAGGTGGATAAAAAAGCATAGCCGAACGGCACGATGCCGTCGACGCAGCGCGAAAGTTCAGGCCGGATTGATCTAAAAACGCGGGAAAGAGTGCAAAAAAGGACGCGGAATTGTCTATGCGCAGTCGTTTTTCGTCGCACGAACGAAATCGGCGAGGCGGCGGCCGCTGATACTGGCGTAGTGATCGGACGTGCTGAGGGCGCGGATGCGGTCGACGCGGAAGGAACGGAAAGCGTCGCGTACTTCACACCAGGCGGCGATCGACCAGGTACCGCCCCAGAAGTATAACGCGAGCGGCCAAATCGTGCGTTGCGTCGACTGTTGCCGGGCATCGACGTAGTTGAGCTGCAGCTTGTGGCGATGGCCGATCGCCTGACGTATCGATTCGAGCCGTTCGCCGTATGCGGGATCGACATGGACGGTCGGCGCGAACAGCGGTGTGGCTTCGACGAAATCGCGCTTCTCGCGCGGCAGCGCCAGCGTGATCTTCGCCAGCGCTGCCGCACCCGATGCCGCCAGTTGCGGGCCGCCCCAGGCTTGCACCATGCGCATGCCGGCGACCATCGCCTCGATCTCGTCCGACGAAAACATCAATGGCTGCAAATCGAAGCCATTGCGCACGCGATAGCCGACGCCGGCTTCGCCCTCGATCGGAATGCCGGATACCGACAGATCGCGAATGTCGCGATAGATCGTGCGCTCCGAAACGGACAGCCAGTCGGCCAGTTGGCGTGCGGTGGTCAGCCGGCGGCCGCGCAGGTACTGGGCAATCTGGAACAGGCGTTCGGCGCGGCGCATGGCTTACTCCGTAGACGAAAACAACATGTCGAACCGACATGGTAAAAAATGGCATGTCGACGAACTTCATTCCGACAAATGCGGCAGGTGCAGTTTAGCCGACAGTTCAGTTGGCATTTCCGTCGATTTTCAACTGATACTGGATGGCATCTGCGGAATCATGCGCGGGCATGCAGCGCGACCAGATTGCCATCGCTATCGGTGAAATGGATGATGGTGGTGCGCATGCTGTCGGTCGGTACAGCACTGGCCAGCAATGCCATCTGATGCGGATCGGGAAGCTGCTGTTCGGTCAGCTGCGTATCGAACAGCCGTTCATAGATACGCACGGCGAACAGCGGATCTGTCGTCGGAATGGCGAGCGTGCTGATGTGGGCAGGCATGATGTCCCCGCAGGAGGTCGGAAGACGACATCATGCCGCTTTGCTACTGACAGCATTGTGTCAGTAGCAAGGCATTCATTCCATCTTGTCGGCGGGTTTCGGCATCGCCTGTTCGCGGCGGTTGAAGCCGGCCACCATGTCGAAGCGGAATAGCCGGCATTCGAGCGAACCGTTGAAGAACGGCGTCTTGCGCGCTTCCTTCAGGCGCAGCATTTTCGGCACGCCGAGATCGGCGGTGAACAGGAAAACCTTCCAGCCGGCGAAGCGCTGTTTCAGCGTGGTGCCGAAGGCGCTGAAAAATTCCTTCGCCAGTTCGTCTTCGGCCAGCGTCTTGTCGCCGCGCACGCCGATGCGTTCGCCGTACGGTGGATTGGTCAGCAGGATGCCCGGTGTTTCGGTCGGCGCCTTCACTTCCTGCGCCTCGATCTGCTTCAGCGGCACCTCGAAGCGGATGCCGGCCTTGTTCAGGTTGTTGCGGGCCATGACCACCATGTCGCCGGAAATGTCGCTGCCGAAGATCGTCGGTTCGGTTGGCAGCGGATTCAGGCGAATGTTGTTCTTGATCGCTTCCCATGCGTCTGCATCGAAGCCGGCGAATTTCTCGAACGCGAATTCGCGCCGCAAGCCTGGCGGGATGCCGGCGACCATCTGCGCCGCTTCGGCCAAGATGGTGCCGGAGCCGCACATCGGATCGAACAGTGGAATGCCGGGCTTCCAGCCGGCCACGCGCAGCAGGCCTGCGGCGAGATTCTCGCGCAGCGGCGCATCGCCGGTTTCCAGCCGCCAGCCGCGCTTGAACAGCGCTTCGCCGGACGTGTCGAGATAGATCGTGTAATTGTGCGCATCCAGAAAGCCGGTGATGCGCATGTCCGGCGTGCGCGTATCGACGGACGGGCGCTTGCCGTCATAAATGTCGCGGAAACGGTCGCAGACGGCATCCTTGATCTTCAGCGTGATGAATTCCAGACTCTTCAGCGGCGACTTGATTGCGGTGATGTCGATGCGGATCGTGTGATGCAGGCCGAACCAGTCTTCCCATGGCTGTGCCAGCGTCAGGTCGTAGATGTCGTTTTCGTTCGCATAGCCGGCATGCGCCATGCGCAGCAGCACGCGCGATGCGATGCGCGAATGCAGGTTCATGTACCAGCTGTCGCGCAAGGTGCCTGAACAGTGCACGCCGCCCGGCACCTGGTTGTGGATTTTCAGCGTGTTGCCGTTGAGTTGTGCGATTTCGCCGAGCTCTTCGGCGAGCGCCGCTTCCATGCCGCGCGGGCAGGGGCAAAAGTAGGAATGTGATGCCGACATCGGGGTACCCTTTATCCGTGTGATTGATGTTGCTCCGCGCCGTTCGCGGAACGCCTTGTTGTCTGTGTTTGCTTACGTTGCTGCTTGTTTCTGCAATGCTTGTTCGACGAAATCCAGCCTGTCCTGTCCCCAGAACGCTTCGCCGTCGACGACGTACCATGGCGCGCCGAACATGCTGATGGCGATGGCATCGTTGGTGAACTGATCGTACTCGCCCTGTACGCTGGCGGTTTCAGACGATTTCAGCAGTGCTTCGCCATCGTGCCCTGCGGCATTGGCCAGTGCGATCAGGGTAGGGCCATCGGCAATATTCTTTTCCTCGGCCCACAGCGCATGCATGATGCTGCCGGCCAGGGCCAGTGCAGCATCGGTGCCGTGCGCCAGCTTGGCGGCGATCACCAGTTTTGCCGAAGGATCGCCGGAAACCGGAAAGAACTTCGGCTGCAGATTCATCGGCAGGCCGAGCCGTTCGCTCCAGCGTTTCATTTCCACCAGCCGATAAGCTTGCCGTTGCGGCGGCCGCTTCGCCAGCGGCAGGCCGCCGGATACGTTGAATACCTTGCCGAGATCGACCGGCTTCATGTCGATCTGCGCGCCATGCTTCCGTGCCAGTGCAATCAATCGCTGGTGGCCGAGATAGGACCACGGCGATTGCATCGCGAAATAGTATTCGCAGACCTTTGCCATGACGGCCTCCCTTTGTTGTTGTTCAGAACGGCTTGACGACGACCAGGATCACGATTGCCAGCAGCAGCACGACAGGCACTTCATTGAACCAGCGATACCAGGTATGCGAGTGCCTGTTCGTGCCGTTTTCGAATTTTTTCAGCAGTACGCCACATGCGTGGTGATAGCCGATGACGAGTACGACCAGCGCCAACTTCGCATGCAGCCAACCGCCGCCAAAACCGTAGCTCATCAGCCATGCGCCGAAAACCAGCGCAGGAACGGCGAGGATGGTCGTAAAACGGAATAGCTTGCGTGCCATCAGCAGCAGGCGCGTGGTCGCCGTCGTATCGGTTTCCATCGCCAGATTGACGAAGATGCGCGGCAGGTAGAACAGGCCGGCGAACCACGAGATGACGAAGAGGATGTGCAGCGACTTGATCCAGAGCATGGGCGGTCCCGTGATAAAGGGTAGGCGATCGGCTAACGATGAACCAACGCTCAGTTGCGGACTTCGCCGTGACCGAAGACGACGTACTTCAGCGACGTCAGTCCTTCCAGCCCGACCGGACCACGCGCATGCAGCTTGTCGTTCGAGATGCCGATTTCGGCGCCCAGGCCGTATTCGAAGCCGTCGGCGAACCGCGTCGAGGCATTCACCATGACCGACGCCGAATCGACTTCGCGGATGAAGCGCATCGCACGCGTGTAATCTTCGGTGACGATGCTGTCCGTATGCTGCGACGAATAACGGTTGATGTGCGCGATCGCTTCGTCGATGTCGGCGACGATCTTCACGGCGAGGATAGGCGCCAGGTATTCGGTCGACCAGTCTTCTTCGGTTGCGGTTGCCAGATGCGAATAGCCTTGCAGGATGGCACGTGCTTCGTCGTCGCCGCGCAGTTCGACTTCTTTCGTCGCGTACAGTTTGGCGAGTTCCGGCAGCACGGTCTTGGCGACGCTGCGTGCAACGAGCAGGGTTTCCATCGTGTTGCAGGTGCCGTAGCGATGGCATTTGGCGTTGAAGCCGATGTCCAGCGCCTTCTTCAGGTCGGCGGTTTCGTCGACGTAGACGTGGCAGATGCCGTCCAGGTGCTTGATCATCGGCACCTTGGATTCCTTCATCAGGCGTTCGATCAGGCCTTTGCCGCCGCGCGGCACGATGACGTCGACATATTGCGGCATCGTGATCAGTTCGCCGACCGCAGCACGATCGGTGGTTTCGACGATCTGCACCGCATCGGCCGGCAGGCCGGCGCCGGCCAGACCTTCGCTGACCAGTTTCGCCAGCGCCTGATTGCAATGCAGCGCTTCGGAGCCGCCGCGCAGGATTGTTGCATTGCCGCTCTTGATGCACAACCCGGCAGCGTCGACCGTCACGTTCGGGCGTGCTTCGTAGATGATGCCGATCACGCCGAGCGGCACGCGCATCTGGCCGACCTGGATGCCGGTCGGGCGGTATTTCATGTTCGAGATTTCACCGATCGGATCGGGCAGGGAAACGATTTGTTCCAGGCCTTCGGCCATCGTTGCGATCGCCTTGTCGGACAGCGTCAGGCGATCCAGCATGGCAGGTTCCAGGCCATTGGCGCGCGCGGCGTCCAGATCCTTCTTGTTGGCGGCGCGCAGCGCGTCGGCATCGCGGCGGATCGCAGCGGCGATCAGTGTCAGCGCGCGGTTCTTGGCGGCAGTGTCGGCCTTGGCCATTGCCTGCGACGCCTTGCGGGCGCGCTGGCCGACTTCGTTCATGTATTGCTTGATGTCCATGTCAGTGACGGATCGGTAACGAGAAAGTGAAACGGTGTGGTTGGAGCACGATGTTGAGACGGCGAGGAAAAACAATCGCGGAAAATCAGCCGCGAGCGATCTTCAGCCCCAGTTGCAGCATCGCATCCCAGGCATCGCCGGCAAACGCCTTGGCGCGCAAACCTTTGATCATCTTATCGATTTGCGCGGCTTCCTGCAGCGCTTCTTCCAAAGTGGAGAGTCGCAGGCGGCGCAGTGCCGGTTCGACCAGCCGCTCGCGCGGGCCCCAGATGCGGTATTCCTTCGTCAATTGCGCCAGCGGCCGACCTTGCGCGACGCCGGCTTTCAATTTCAGCAAGGTGCGGATTTCCTCGGCGACGGCCCACAGCACCAGCGGCAGTGCTTCGCCTTCGCCCTTCAGGCCTTCCAGCATGCGCGCCAGCCGTGCGGCATCGCCGGTCAGCATTGCTTCGTTCAGCTTGAAGACGTCGTAACGCGCGACGTTCAGCACGGCATCGTGCACTTGTTCGAACGACAATTGGCCTTCCGGATACAGCAGGCCGAGCTTGCGGATTTCCTGGTGTGCGGCCAGCAAGTTGCCTTCGACACGGTCGGCGATGAAGTCCAGGCATTCGCGATTGGCGCTCTGCTTTTGCGCTGTCAGCCGTACGCCCAGCCAGTTCGGCAACTGCGCGCGCTCGACCAGCGGAATGTCGATCCAGACTGCGGCTTGCTGCAGCGCCGTGACCCAGGCGGATTTCGCAGTCTGCCAGTCCAGCTTGGGCAGCGTGACCAGCGTGATGTTGTCCGGATTCAGCGTGGCGGCGTAGTCTTGCAATGCCTGCCCGCCGTCGCGGCCGGGTTTGCCAGTCGGAATGCGTAACTCGATGAGTTTCTTGTCGCCGAACAGCGATTGCGACTGGTTGGCGGCCAGCAATGCGCTCCATTTGAAACTGCGTTCGACCACCAGTACGTCGCGTTCCGAATAGCCTTGCGCGCGTGCGGCAGCGCGAATCTTGTCGGCCGCTTCCAGCGCCAGCAGGTGTTCGTCGCTGGTGATCGCGTACAGGCCGGCCAGCGGCTTGTTCAGATGTGCGTCGAGAGCGTCGAATCGCAGTTGCATCGCTTATTGGGGAGCAACTGCGTTGGGGACGGCGCCGCCGGCATCGGGGACAGCCGTATTGCCGGTACTGTTTTCTTCAGCCGGTGGAAGCGGTTTGATTGCCGCGACGCGGCGCAGGATCTGCTGCACCAGATCGGTTTGCATGTCGCGGTACAGCATCTGTGCTTCCGCTTCTTTCGACAGCACGAACGATTCGTTATAGCTGAGATCGCGTTTCAACGCGATTTCGGTCGGCGCCAGCAGTTCGCGTTTCTGATTGTCGACCACGCGCATCGTCACCCGATAGTTGAGCAGGTATTCGCGCACGCGGCCTTGGCTGTTCAGCGACAGGATCTGGCGCGATTGAGACTCGTTGGTGATCAGCAGTTGTGCTTCCGCTTCTTCCGGCTTGGACACGATCTGCAGTTCACCGCTGCCGCGGATGTTGCGGCGCAGTTCGGCGCCCAGCGACGACGATTCCGGCACCGAGATGTACAGCGTCTTGAACGGCAGGTTTTCACCCAGTACCGAGCCGCGCAGCTTGAACCCGCAGGCGGACAGCATGACGGTCGAAGCCAGCGCGAGACAGAGGAGACGGCGGTTTTTCAGCATGGGGAAATCCTGTCAGTCGAAAGACGTCATGCAACGATGTTGACCAGTTTGCCGGGCACGACGATGATTTTCTTCGGCGTGCCTTCGATGAACTTCTGTACCGTTTCGTTGGCCAGCGCCGCGGCTTCGATGGTGGCCTTGTCGGCATCCTTGGCGACGATCACGCTGCCGCGCAGCTTGCCGTTGACCTGCACCATCAGTTCGATCTCTGCCTGTTCCAGCGCAGCGGGATCAACCTGCGGCCACGGCGCATCGAGGATGTCGCCGAAGGTTTTTGCGTAGCCGAGTTCCTGCCACAGTACGTGCACGATATGCGGCGCGACCGGGTACAGTACGCGCAGGAAGATGGACAAGCCTTCCGACAGCACCGCGTTCGATGCGGCGGAATCGTCGAACTTCGCGGCTTCCAGCGTGTTCAGCATCTTCATCGCGGCCGACACGACGGTGTTGTACTGGATGCGCTTGTAATCGCTGTCGGCCTGCTGCAGCACCTTGTGGATCTCGCGGCGCAGTGCCTTGTGCGATTCCGGCAAGGCCGACGCATCGAGTGCATCGTTCTTCGCCATGCGCGCAGCTTGCGCATACGCATAGTTCCACACGCGGCGCAGGAAACGGTTCGCGCCTTCGACGCCGGAACCCGACCATTCGAGCGTCTGCTCCGGCGGTGCGGCGAACATCGTGAACAGGCGGGCGGTATCGGCGCCGTACTGGTCGATCTGCGCCTGCGGATCGATGCCGTTGTTCTTCGATTTCGACATCTTTTCGGTGCCGCCGAGTTCGACGGCCTTGCCGTCGTTCTTCAGTACGGCAGACATCGGACGGCCCTTGTCGTCGAAGGTCAGATCGACGTCGGCCGGGTTGAACCAGGTCTTTTTGCCGGACGCGTCTTCACGGTAATACGTTTCGTTCAGCACCATACCTTGTGTCAGCAGGTTGGTGAACGGCTCGTCGAACTTGACGAGACCGAAGTCGCGCATCACCTTGGTCCAGAAACGCGCATACAGCAGATGCAGCACGGCGTGCTCGATACCGCCGATGTACTGGTCCATCGGCATCCAGTAATCGTTGCGTGCATCGACCATCGCGTCGTTCGAACCCGGCGAGCAGTAGCGCATGAAGTACCACGACGAATCGACGAAGGTATCCATCGTGTCGGTTTCGCGGCGCGCCGGCTTGCCGCAGCATGGGCAATCGACTTTCAGGAACTTCTCGTGCTTGTTGAGCGGATTGCCGCTGCCGTCCGGCACGCAGTCTTCCGGCAGCACGACCGGCAAATCTTTTTCCGGCACCGGCACCGAGCCGCAGTCCGGGCAGTTGATCATCGGGATCGGCGTGCCCCAGTAGCGTTGGCGCGAGATGCCCCAGTCGCGCAGGCGGTAGGTGATCTTCTTTTCGCCCAGGCCCATTTCTTCCAGATCGGCGGCAACCGCATCGACTGCCTGCTGATAGTTCATGCCGTCGTACTTGCCGGAATTGATGCAGCGCCCGGCTTCCTTGTCGCCGTACCAGTCCTGCCATTTTTCTTCGGAGAAGGTTTTGCCCTCGACGTCGATGACCTGGCGAATCGGCAGTTCGTATTTGAGTGCGAACGCGAAATCGCGTTCGTCGTGCGCAGGCACGCCCATCACGGCACCGTCGCCGTAGGTGATCAGCACGTAGTTGCCGACCCATACTTCGACCAGTGCGCCGGTCAGCGGATGCTTTACGAAGAGTCCCGTCGGCATACCTTTCTTTTCCATCGTCGCCATGTCGGCTTCGATGACGCTGCCGCGCTTGCATTCGGCGATGAATTCGGCCAGTTCCGGGTTCGATTTGGCGGCGAAGGTCGCCAGCGCGTGTTCTGGCGCGACCGCGCAGAAGCTGACGCCCTTGATCGTGTCGGCACGCGTGGTGAAGACCCACAGCTTGCCATCGTTGATCGGTTTGCCGTCTTCCTCGATCTCGTGCGTGAACGCGAAACGCACGCCGGTCGACTTGCCGATCCAGTTCGATTGCATGATGCGCACGCGTTCCGGCCAGCCGGGCAGCTTGTTGTCGACGAAGTCGAGCAGTTCTTCCGCGTAGTCGGTGATGCGCGCGTAGTACATCGGGATTTCACGCTTTTCGATCAGCGCGCCGGAACGCCAGCCGCGGCCATCGATGACCTGTTCGTTGGCGAGAACGGTCTGGTCGATCGGATCCCAGTTCACGGTGCCGGTCTTCTTGTAGATGATGCCTTTCTCCAGCATCTTCAGGAACATCCACTGGTTCCACTTGTAGTATTCAGGCTTGCAGGCCGTCATCTCGCGCGACCAGTCGATCGCCAGGCCCATCGATTGCATCTGCGACTTCATGTACTCGATGTTCGAGTACGTCCATTGCGCTGGCGGCACGTTGTTCTGCATCGCGGCATTTTCCGCCGGCATGCCGAATGCGTCCCAGCCCATCGGCATCAGCACGTTGTAGCCGTTCATGCGCAGATAGCGGTACATGACGTCGTTGATCGTGTAGTTGCGCACGTGGCCCATGTGCAGCTTGCCGGACGGATAGGGCAGCATGGAGCAGGCGTAGAACTTCTTCTTCGGCTTGCCGTTCGCATCGACCGCGTTCTCGACGGCCTTGTAGGAATCGTTTTTTTGCCAGTGGGCGCGCGCCGCTTGTTCGACGTCGGCGGGGCTGTATTTATCTTGCATGTCGGATGAAGCGAGAAATTGGAGGTGAAGCCGGTGATTATACCGGCTAGGCCACCTGGATGGCGTCTGGATAAGGCTGGCGCGCGTCCGGAAATCGCGGCTTTTGCCGCGAAATGGCAGCGAAGCGGCGGCTTGTCAGGCGAGCTTCAGGGAAAGAGCGGGTTTTTCGCCGTAATCGGCGTAGCGGTCGTTGATGCCTTCGACGCAGAAAGCGACTTCTTCCAGCAGATCGGGCGCCTGTTTGCGCAGCACGTCGGCGTGGGTAATGACGATCTGCAGTGTTTCGTCTTCCCGCAGGCGGAATTTCGTCATGTTTTCATCGTCGCGCAGATAGCTGAGGCAATCGATCCAGGCGTCGATGGTGTGGCCGTAGAAATCCGGGAAGCCGAAAGCCTCGGCGCACAGCGTATGGAAGCTATGCCAGTCGGTGATCCTGCTGCCGTCGAGTTGCACGCTGGCCATTACTTGTTGTCCTGTTCCGGTACTTGCGTGACGAAGCCGAGTTTCGTCAAACCGTTCGCCTGGGCGCTGCCCATGATCCGGGCGATGACTTCGTAGCGCGTGTTCTTGTCGGCGCGCAGCTGCAATTGTGGTTGCGGCTGCTGTTTGGCGGCGATCGCGAAGCGTTGCTTCAGTTCGTCCTGCGTGATCGGCTTGCCGTCCCAGAAAATGTTGTTGGCCGCGTCGATCGACAAGGTGACGGTGGCCGGTTCAGCCGGCGTTGGCGTTGCCTGCGCGGTCGGCAGGTCCAGCTTGATCGATTGCGTAAACAGCGGCGCGGCGAGGATGAAGATGACCAGCAGCACCAGCATTACGTCCACCATCGGTGTGACGTTGATTTCCGCCATCGGCGCGGGCCGGTTGTTGTCGTTGAATCCGCCGAAGCTCATGGTCGCTTCCTCGAATGAATTGCTTATGAATTGTTATTTACCGACGCGCGCGCCGGTGGTCAGGTAGGCGTGCAGGTCGTGCGCGAAGGCGTCGAGTTCCGCCAGCGTGATGCGGTTGACGCGCACGAAGGCGTTGTAGGCCAGCACGGCCGGAATCGCGACAGCCAGGCCGAGGGCCGTCATGATCAGCGCTTCGCCGACCGGGCCGGCAACCTTGTCGATCTGCACGGTGCCGGCAGCAGAAACCGCGATCAGCGCGTGATAGATGCCCCAGACGGTGCCGAACAGACCGACGAAGGGCGCGGTGGAACCGACCGAGGCCAGCAGCGTCAATCCGCTTTCCAGCCGCGACGACACGCGGTTGATTTCCTGTCGCAGCGTGCGCGTGATCAGTTCGCCCGGATCGGTATTGGCGTTGAGCGAATTGGATTGCGGCTTGATGTTGGCGGCTTCCACGCTTTGCGCGGCGAGCGGCGTGTAGACGTTTTCGCTGTCGGCCAGCCGGATTGCGGACACCGCATCGGTCAGCGTGGACGCTTGCCAGAATTTTTCCAGCGCACCGGCGCTGCGGCGGATGCGCCATGAACTCCAGGCTTTTGACAGGATGTAAAACCAGCTAACGACGGACATCGCCAACAGCAGGTAGGCGACCGCATGCGAGATCGCATCCCCTTGCGCCCAGTAGTGCGCGAGTCCCAATCCTTGTGTGGCGCTTGCGTTCATGCGGCTGTCCTTGTCTCAGTATCAGTGCAGCAATGCGGTCGATCAGGAAAAAAGGGGGGACTGGAAAAGCGGATCAGCGCAGTCCCACCACGTCCTGCATATCGTACAGGCCGGTCTTCTTGTCGGCCAGGAAGCGTGCGGCGCGCAGGCTGCCCAGTGCGTACGAGACGCGGCTCGACGATTTGTGCGAAATCTCGATGCGCTCGCCGATGCCGGCAAACAATACCGTGTGGTCGCCGATGATGTCGCCGCCGCGCACGGTCGCGAAACCGATGGAAGACGGATCGCGCTCGCCGGTCACGCCTTCGCGAGCCCAGACGGCGACGTCGTTCAAGTCCTTGCCCAATGCACCGGCAATCACTTCGCCCATCTTGATCGCGGTGCCGGATGGCGCATCGACCTTGTGGCGGTGGTGCGCCTCGATGATTTCGATATCGTAGCCTTCGGAGAAATTCTTCGCCGCCATTTCCAGCAGCTTCATCGTGACGTTGACACCGACGCTCATGTTGGGCGCGAACACGATGGACGTGTATTTCGCGGCCTCGACGATAGCGGCCTTGCCGGCTGCATCGAAGCCGGTGGTCCCGATGATCATCTTGACGTTGTTGGCGGCGCAGTATTTCAGATGCTCCAGCGTGCCTTCGGGGCGCGTGAAATCGATCAGGAACTGCGAATCGGCCAGGCCTTTGGCCAGATCGGATTCGATGGCAACGCCCGCCGGCTTGCCGAGGAAGGCGGCGGCATCGGTACCGATTGCGGGCGAGGCAGGTATGTCCAGTGCGCCGGAAAGCTGCGCATCATCGGCGTTCAGAATGGCTTCGACCAGCATGCGGCCCATACGGCCGGATGCGCCGGCCACTGCGATTTTCATTGGATTCATCGTGAGACTCGGATTGGTTCGAGAATGGATGCGAAAGTGGATACGAAATTGGGCAAGAAATGCGCTGCGAGATGCGCAACAGGCACAGCAAGGATCATCTGCGCCGTGCCTGTTTCAGCTTATTTCTTGGCTTCCTTGGCCTTGTTGGCGATGCGCGCCAGATAGTCGGCTTCGGTCGGCAGATCGCCGCCGCCTTCATAACGGGTGACGAGGCCATCCTGGAAATAGACGGTCACGCGGCTGGTCGTGATTTCACCGTTGCCCTTTTGCAGGCGGAAGGCGTAATCCCAGCGATCGGCATGGAAAATGTCATTCAGCAGCGGTGTGCCGAGCAGGAAGGTGACCTGATCTTGCGTCATGCCCGGTTTCAGTTGGGCAACCATTTCGCGCGAGACGAAATTGCCTTGCTGGACGTCCGGGCGGTAAGGGCGCAGGAAGCCGAGGAAACGTTTCTGTTTGACTGTCTGTACGCCGGCTGCGGTTGCGCCGGCGGCAGCGGCTGCCGGTGCGGCGTTTGCGGAGGTTTCTGCAGCGGCAGGTGCAGGTGTCGGTGCTGCAGCAGTCGGCGCCGGTGCATTGGCGGGCACCGTAGTAGAAGCCGATTCGGCCGTCTTGTCGATCGCAGGTGCGTTTTCAGGCGTGGCTTCGATAACCGTACGTGCAGTTTCGGATGCGCTGGCTTCCGGCGGTGCCGAGGTTTGCGCGACTGCTTTTTCTTCGGCGACTGGCGCGGCGGCGGTTTCTTCCTGCTTGGCTGACTCGGCTTTCTTCCGCGCCATCGGTGCCGGTTCTTCCATCAGCGGATTTTTCGACGCACAGCCTGTAAGCACCGCTGCCAGCGTCAGGCAAAATGCGCCGGCGGCAAGCAGGGAACGGCCGAAATGGAAGCGGGTTTGCATAGGGAATCTCGAGCGGTTGAGCAATTGGGCGAAAACACTATATGATAAGGCAGATATCCCCAATCTGAACAAGAACATGCCCAACAATCCATCCGAACTGAAAGCCAGCGGACTCAAGGCCACCTTGCCGCGTCTGAAGATCCTCGACATTTTTCACAATGCCGAGGTACGCCATCTGAGCGCCGAAGACGTCTACAAGATGCTGCTGGCCGACAATCTGGACGTCGGTCTGGCGACTGTCTATCGCGTGTTGACGCAGTTCGAGCAGGCCGGCCTGCTGCAGCGCAACCATTTCGAAACCGGCAAGGCGGTGTTCGAGCTGAACGAAGGTTCGCACCACGACCATCTGGTTTGCCTGGATTGCGGCAAGGTCGAGGAATTTGTCGACGAGGAAATCGAACGCCGCCAGATCCGCATCGCGCAGGAATACGGCTTTGAGATCGCCGATCATGCGCTGGCGATATACGGCCACTGCAAGGATTGCCGCAAGAAAAAGAAATAAGAGAAATAAGACAGACGCATCAGGCATCGCCTGAATGAAAAAGCCGCCGGTTCGCAGGAACTGGCGGCTTTTTTTCATGGTGTTTTCCGACAGCCTTTCGGTGATGGCTGTAGGCTCCGATTGTCGGTTTTTCGATTCCCGATTGTCAGCCCGGCGAATGGCTGAGCGCGTTCGACAGCAGCTTGGCCGTAATGTCCACGATCGGGATCACGCGTTCGTAGGCCATGCGCGTCGGGCCGATCACGCCCAGCGTGCCGACCACCTTGCCGTCGACCGTGTACGACGACGTTACGATGCTCATCTGGTCTACCGGCACCAGATTCGATTCGCCGCCGATGAAGATCTGCACGCCGTTGGCGCGGTTGGAGATGTCCAGCAACTGCATCAGACTGGTCTTCTGTTCGAACAGGTCGAACAGCTTGCGCAACGACACCATGTTGGAAGACAGGTCGGACACGCTCAGCAGATTGCGCTCGCCGGAGATGACGACATCGTCGGCATTCTCGTTCATCGCGTCGCTGCCGGCTTCGACTGCTGCCTGCATCAGGCGCGTCATGTCGTCGCGCAGCTGCTGCAGCTCGCCCTGCAGCCGCAGGCGCACTTCGTCGAAGCTCAGTCCGCCATAGTTCTGGTTGATGTAGTTGGCCGCCTGGATCAGCTGCGACGGCGAATAGTCGACGTCGGTCAGCAGCAGCCGGTTCTGCACGTCGCCGGACGGCGTGACGATCACGAGCAGGATGCGTTTTTCGGACAGCCGCAGGAAATCGATCTGCTGGAACACCGATTCGCGGCGCGGCGTCATCACGATGCCGGCGAATTCGGACAGCGACGACAGGACCTGCGCGGCGTTGGAAATGATCTTCTGCGATGAGCCAGTCTGCATCGTCTTCTGCAGCTTGGATTCCACCGCGCTTTCGTCGATGCTTTGCACGGTCAGCAGCGTATCGACGAAGAAGCGGTAGCCGCGCGGCGTCGGCACGCGGCCGGCCGAGGTGTGCGGGCTGGCGACGAATCCCATTTCTTCCAGATCGGCCATCACGTTGCGGATGGTCGCCGGCGACAGGTCGAGCCCGGAGATGCGCGAAAGCTCGCGCGAACCAACCGGCTGGCCGTCCGCGATGTAGCGTTCGACCAGAGCTTTCAGCAGTGTTTGTGCGCGCTTGTCCAGTTGCATGATGAGGCTATTGTAATGAGCTGACGCAGAAAGCGGAATGGCGGCAGTCTTTTCCGCAGAGCGTGCGCTTGCCGAAATGACAAAACGTGCGTTCTGTATTCAGAAAGCACGATGACGCGCGCTCAGCCAGTCGTGCACTTCATGCAGCGTGGCACAGCTCGCAGCAGGGACGATATGGCCGGGCAAGGTGCGCGCGAAACGATTGATCCAGATGGCGTGCAGGCCGGCATTCTGCGCGCCTTGCACGTCGAGCAGCGGATCGTCGCCGACGTACAGCGTTTCGTGCGGTGCGACCGACAGCGCATCGCAGGCGGCGAGGAAAATCTCCGGATCGGGTTTGGCGCTGCCGAACTGATGCGCGGCGAGCGAGACGCGGAAGTGATGCGCCAGCCCGATCGTCTGCAGATCGGCGAACCCGTTAGAAACGGAACCGAGCAGATAGCGTTCGCCCAGCAGCGCCAGCGCCGGCGCGACGTCGTCGAACGGCGTGACGGCGTTGCGCGCTTCGGAAAACACCGCCATCGCCTGTTCCATGCGCGCTGTATCCTCGCCGCATAGCGTGCAGGCATGCGTCAGCGTCGCATGGCGCAGCGCCCACAGGTCGAAGCGGTAACGCGGATCGGTGCTGACGAGTTCTTCGCGCAGCGCGCGCAGCTGGGCGATGCTGAACTGGCGCGGAATGCCGGGCGCGTGCAGCGTCAGCCAGTCGTGCAGCGCGGCTTCGGCGCGCAGGATGACGGCTTCCAGCGGCCACAATGTATCGTCCAGATCGAACAGGACGGCGCGGATCGGTGTATCGGAAGATGAGGTGGCGAGCGAGGCGGAAGGTTGCTGCATGATCAATTCTTTTCGCGGAACGCATAGTGCAATCGATGGGCGAATTATGGTCTAATCTGCGGCATCATGCCGTCCACACCACATTCCTACACCGCAGCCTCCTTCAAGACCGTCGCCATCTTCGCCAAGCAGAAGGCTGGCGAAACCTCGCATTCCGCCGGCGATATTGCGCAAGCATTGACGCAGATCGCCGATTTCCTGACCGCTACCGGCCATCGCGTCATATTCGGCGCGCAGACCGCAGAGCGTTTCCAGCTGAGCGGCGAGATCATGACCTTGCCTGATATCAGCGAACTGGCCGACGTCGCCATCGTCGTTGGCGGTGACGGCACGATGCTCGGCATCGCGCGCCAGCTGGCGCCGTACGACGTGCCGCTGATCGGCATCAACCAGGGCCGACTCGGCTTCATGACCGACATCGCCTTCGACGACATGATGCCGCTGCTGCGCGCCATGCTGGAAGGCAAGGTCGTCTCGGAAACGCGTACGCTGCTGCAGGGTTCGATCTATCGCAACGGCGAACTGATGCATCACACGCTGGCGTTCAACGACGTGGTGCTGTCGCGCGGCTCGGGTTCCGGCATGATCGAATTGCGCGTGCACGTGGATGGCCTGTTCATGTACAACCAGCGTTCCGACGGCCTGATCGTCGCCACGCCGACCGGTTCCACTGCCTATGCACTGTCGGCCGGCGGTGCGCTGCTGCATCCGCGCCTGGCAGGCATCATCCTGGTGCCGATCGCGCCGCATGCGCTGTCGAACCGGCCGATCGCCGTGCCGGATAGCAGCGAGATCGAGATCGAAGTGGTCGGCGGCCGCGAGAGCAACGTCAACTTCGACATGCAATCGGTCGCCAGCCTGCAGCACGGCGACCGCATCGTCGTCAAACGCTCCGAATTCACGATCACCTTCCTGCATCCGGAAGGCTGGAACTATTACGACACGCTGCGCGAAAAGCTGCACTGGAACGAATATCCGTCCGTGCAAGGACAGTTAAAATAAGCGCGATCCCGTTCAATCCTTAACCGAATCGTTCCATCGTACGCGGTGGAACGCACGAGCCGGAATCCATCTTCCATGCTGCGTACGCTTTCCATTCGCGATTTCGTCATCGTCGATGCCATCGAGCTCGAGTTCTCGGCCGGCTTCTCGGTCTTCACCGGCGAAACAGGCGCCGGCAAATCCATTCTGATCGATGCCCTGGCGCTCGCATTGGGCGGGCGCGGCGACGCCAGCGTGGTGCGCGAAGGCGCGGCGAAGGCGGACATCACGGCGGAATTCGCGCTGGATTCTCAACAGGCCGACTTGCAGGACTGGCTGGCCGCCAACGAATTCGACAACGACGAGGGCAGCATCCTGCTGCGCCGCGTGATCGACAGCGCCGGCCGTTCGAAAGCTTTCATCAACGGTATTGCCGCCACCGCGGCGCAATTGCGTGAACTCGGCGAGCGCCTGGTCGACATCCACGGCCAGCATGCGCACCAGTCGCTGCTGAAGAGCGACGCGCAGCGCACGCTGCTGGACAACCAGGCCGGCCTGCAGGGCGACGCGAAAGCGGTCGCCCCCGCCTACAAGGCATGGCGCGCGCTGGCGAAGCAGCGCGAGGAATTCGAGACGAATGCGAAGAGCGTGCTGCTGGAACGCGAACGTCTCGAATGGCAGGTCGGCGAACTGGAAAAGCTGGCAGCCAAGCCGGGCGAGTGGATCGAAATCAGTAACGAACACAGTCGGCTGTCGCACGCTGCCAGCCTGATCGAGGGGGCGCAGGATGCGTTGAACCAGATTTCCGAATCCGATCCGGCGCCGATGCTGTCGCAGTTGTCGGGCATCACGACGCGGCTGGGCAAACTGGTCGATCTGGATGCCGGCCTGCAGCCGGTGCTGGAGGTGCTGGAACCAGCGCGCATCCAGTTGCAGGAAGCGGTCTACGCGCTGAACGATTATCTGGGCCGCATTGATCTCGATCCGGCGCGGTTGCGCGAGGTCGAGCGCCGGATGGAAGACCTGCACGGTGCAGCGCGCAAGTTCCACGTCGAGGCGGATGATCTGCCGCAGGAATTCGATCGCCTGTCCGAACAATTGCAGCAGCTGGCCGATGCCAGCGATCTGGATGCGCTGCGCGCGCAGGAAGAAAAGCTGAAGGCCGCCTACATGACGGTGGCGCAGAAATTGTCGAAGGCGCGCGCGAAAGCGGCCAAGGCGCTGGGCACGGCGGTGACGGCGGCGATGCAGGAATTGAGCATGGCCGGCGGCCGCTTCGAGATCGCCTTGCAGCCGTGTGAACCGGCATCCTTTGGCCTGGAACAGGTCGAATTCCTGGTTGCCGGTCATGCCGGCACTACGCCGCGCCCGTTGGCGAAGGTGGCATCCGGCGGCGAACTGGCGCGCATCTCGCTGGCGATTTCCGTCATCACGTCGAGCGCGACGGCGACGCCGACATTGATCTTCGACGAAGTCGACAGCGGCATCGGCGGCGGCGTGGCCGAAGTCGTCGGGCGCCTGCTGCGCAAGCTGGGGCAGGATAGACAGGTGCTGTGCGTGACGCATCTGCCGCAGGTCGCCAGCCAGGCCAACCGGCACTTCCAGGTCAGCAAGCACAACAGCAGCGGCAAGACGCTGTCCGCCATCGCGCCGCTGGACAGCGATGCGCGCGTCGAGGAAATCGCGCGCATGCTGGGCGGCCTGGAAATCACGGCGACCACGCGTTCGCATGCGCGCGAGCTGCTGGCAAGCTGATCGTTCCGTCCTGACGGCACGCTCTGGTGCCGCAGAAGATTAAACAGAATACCGACGCAGAAAGAAAACGCCTTCATGTCCTTTCGTTCCGAGCCGCCTCACCAGCATGGCACGTTGCCGAAAACTGCCGTGGTGCTCGTCAATCTCGGCACACCCGATGCACCGACTGCCTCTGCCGTTCGGCGCTACCTGAAGCAGTTCCTGTCTGATCCGCGCGTGGTCGAGATTCCACGCGCGATCTGGTGGTGGATTCTGCATCTGGTCATCCTGCCGTTCCGCTCCGGCGCATCGGCGAAAAAGTACGAAACGATCTGGAGCGACGAAGGTTCGCCGCTGAAGGTGCATACCGAGAAGCAGGCGCGGCTGCTGGCCGGCTATCTGGGCGAACGCGGCCACAAGGTGCGCGTCAGCTATGCGATGCGCTACGGCAGTCCGTCGCTGCCGGATGTGCTGGAGAAATTGAAGGCCGACGGTTGCGAGCGCATTCTGATCCTGCCCGCCTATCCGCAATATTCGGGAACGACGACGGCTTCCATCTTCGACGCCGTGTTCGCGCATTACAGGCAGGTGCGCAATGTGCCGGAACTGCGCTTCGTCAAGCATTATCACGACCATGACGGCTACATCGCCGCACTGAAAAAGTCGGTGCTTGCTCACTGGGAAATGTCAGGGCGGCCGGAGAAGCTGGTCATGAGTTTTCACGGTGTACCGAAGCGTACGCTGCTGCGCGGCGATCCCTACCACTGCGAATGCCTGAAAACGGCGCGGCTGCTGGCGCAGGAACTGGGCCTGACACCGGAACAGTATCTGGTGACCTTCCAGTCCCGCTTCGGCCGCGCCGAATGGCTGCAGCCGTACACGGCACCGACGCTGGAGCAACTGGCGCGCGAGGGCGTGCGTCGCGTCGATGTGATCTGCCCGGGCTTTACCAGCGATTGCCTGGAAACGCTGGAGGAAATCGCGCTGGAAGTACGGCACGGTTTCCTGCACGCCGGTGGGGCCGAATTCAACTATATTCCGTGCCTGAACGAGGACGATGCGTGGATACGCGCGCTGGCGGAGATCGCCGAACTGCACATGATCGGCTGGCTAACCGTGGTGTCGCCGGCGTTGCGCGAAGAGCTGGATGAGCAGGCGAAGGCGTCACGGGAAGCGGCGTTGCGCCTTGGAGCGGAAAACTAGGTTTGAAGCCATCCTGCGACCGGTAGCGAACCGTCGCTGTTGGCGATGGCATCACGCTGTCCGTTGGGCCCAAAGTGCCTCGAAAAGGGCGCTTTACAGCGTGATCGTGCAGATCACGGCCGTAGCCGCCACCGTATAGGCCGCCACGACGGTCGCGGAAATGAGCGGCAGCTTCATGATTTTCTCCTTCGGGGGCAAAGGCCGAAACCCCGGAAAATCGGGCAGCAACGAAGAGAATGCGCTTGTCCTGCCTGCTTACAGGCTAGCGCCTGTGGTCGGAAATGCCAGCCGCCGACACGAAAAAATTGTAACAACGGCATGCCGCAGCGATTATCATCGCGGCTTCGCGTACAAATTCCGCTCAATATCCCTTGAAATAGTGTGGGATAACCCCATGTGGTTTGTCGCATTGACATTCTTTGTCATAACTCATTGATTGTTGGAGATTTTTTGATGCAAGACCAGGATAAATACGCCGAGCAGCAGGCCGCGTCGATGGAGGAGGCAGGCGCTGCCCCCGAAACTCCCGCCCCGGCGCAAACGCTGGAAGAGCAGCTCGCTGCTTCGCAGCAACTGGTGCAGGAACTGCAGGACGCCTTCCTGCGTGCCAAGGCGGAGGCGGAAAACGCCCGTCGCCGCGCCCAGGAAGACATTACGCGCGCGCACAAATTTGCCATCGAAGGGTTTGCCGAGGCGCTGGTGCCGGTAAGGGACAGCCTCGAAATGGCGCTGCAGGTCGAAACGCCGACCGTGGATTCGCTGAAGGAAGGCGTGGAGATGACGCTGAAGCAGCTGACCGCCGCCTTCGAAAAGAACCGCTTGTTCGAGATCAAGCCGCAACAGGGCGAGAAACTCGACCCGATGAAGCATCAGGCGATCTCGATGGTGCCGGCCGATCAGGAGCCGAATACCGTCGTCAGTGTGTTGCAGAAGGGATACCTGATCGCCGACCGTCTGCTGCGCCCAGCGCTGGTAACGGTTGCGCAGGAAAAATAGCTTGAAAGCACCGCCGTGCGCCGCATATTGACGGTAACGGCAGCAATTGAAGGGTTTGCTCCGCGAATCCACTCACAGAGATTACAGATAGTCAGATAAGGAAAATTCATCATGGGCAAAATCATCGGCATTGACCTGGGTACGACCAACTCCTGCGTCGCCGTCATGGAAGGCGGCAAATCCAAGGTCATCGAAAACTCCGAAGGCGCGCGTACCACGCCTTCCGTCATCGCTTACCAGGAAGACGGCGAGATCCTCGTCGGCGCACCGGCCAAGCGCCAGGCCGTCACCAATCCGAAGAACACGCTGTACGCCGTCAAGCGTTTGATCGGCCGCAAGTTCGACGAGAAGGAAGTGCAGAAGGACATCAGCCTGATGCCGTACCAGATCACCAAGGCGGACAACGGCGACGCATGGGTCACCGTGCGCGACAAGAAACTCGCGCCGCCGCAGATTTCCGCGGAAGTGCTGCGCAAGATGAAGAAGACCGCCGAAGACTACCTCGGCGAAGAAGTGACCGAAGCCGTCATCACGGTGCCGGCCTATTTCAACGACTCGCAGCGCCAGGCAACCAAGGATGCCGGCCGCATCGCCGGTCTGGACGTCAAGCGCATCATCAACGAGCCGACCGCGGCTGCGCTGGCATTCGGCCTCGACAAATCCGAAAAGGGTGACCGCAAGATCGCCGTGTATGACCTCGGCGGCGGTACCTTCGACGTTTCCATCATCGAGATCGCGGACGTCGACGGCGAGATGCAGTTCGAAGTGCTGTCGACCAACGGCGACACCTTCCTCGGCGGCGAAGACTTCGATCAACGCCTGATCGACTACATCATCGACGAATTCAAGAAGATCAACGGTCTCGACCTGTCGAAGGACGCGATCGCACTGCAGCGCATCAAGGCATCGGCCGAGCGCGCGAAGATCGAACTGTCGTCGTCGCAGCAGACCGAGATCAACGAACCGTACATCGCGATGGCGAACGGCGCGCCGGTTCACCTGAACCTGAAGATCACGCGCGCCAAGCTGGAATCGCTGGTCGAGGATCTGATCGCCAAGTCGATCGAGCCTTGCCGCACCGCGATCAAGGATGCCGGCATCAAGGTTTCCGACATCGACGACATCATCCTGGTCGGCGGCCAGACCCGCATGCCGAAAGTGCAGGAAGCGGTGAAGGATTTCTTCGGCAAGGAACCGCGCAAGGACGTCAACCCTGACGAAGCCGTCGCCGTCGGCGCTGCGATCCAGGGTTCCGTGCTGTCGGGTGACCGCAAGGATCTGCTGCTGCTGGACGTGACCCCGCTGTCGCTCGGTATCGAAACGCTGGGCGGTGTGATGACCAAGATGATCCAGAAGAACACGACGATCCCGACCAAGTTCTCGCAAGTGTTCTCGACCGCCGACGATAACCAGCCGGCTGTGACGATCAAGGTCTATCAGGGCGAACGCGAAATGGCCGTCGGCAACAAGGCGCTGGGTGAATTCAATCTGGAAGGCATTCCGCCGGCAGCGCGCGGCACGCCGCAGATCGAAGTCACCTTCGATATCGACGCCAACGGTATTCTGCACGTCAGCGCGAAGGACAAGGCGACCGGCAAGGAAAACAAGATCACCATCAAGGCCAACTCGGGTCTGACCGAGGAGGAAATCCAGAAGATGGTGCAGGACGCCGAAGCCAACGCGGAAGAAGACAAGCGCGCCAAGGAAGTCGCCGAATCGCGCAACCAGGGCGATGCGCTGGTCCATTCGACCCGCAAGTCGCTGGCAGAATACGGCGACAAGCTGGAAGCTGGCGAGAAGGAAAAGATCGAAACAGCGATCAAGGAGCTGGAAGACGTCCTGAAAGAGGGCGACAAGGCAGCCATCGACGAGAAGACGGCTGCACTGACCGCCGCTGCGCAGAAGCTGGGCGAGAAGATGTACGCCGACATGCAGGCGCAGCAGGCAGCAGCCGGCGGCGATGCAGGCGAAGGCGCACAGGCCGAAGCCAAGCCGCAGGAAGACGATGTGGTCGATGCCGACTTCAAGGAAGTCAAGGACAACAAGTAATGTCGGCGCCGGGCGCCCCTCGCATGTGCGGGACGCCCGATTTCCTCCGTAGGATGTCGCAAGACTCGCCGGGTCGAAAGCCGAAATGCTTCGACTCGGCGTTTTAGTGTAGATGGCAGTAGAGAAGCAAAGGGTGCCTGTATATGGCGAAACGCGATTTTTACGAAGTGCTCGGCATCGGCAAGAACGCCACCGATGACGAAATCAAGAAGGCCTATCGCAAGCTGGCGATGAAATATCATCCGGACCGCAATCCGGACAGCAAGGGAGCCGAGGACAAGTTCAAGGAGGCAAAAGAAGCCTACGAGATGTTGTCCGATCCGCAGAAGCGCGATGCCTACGACCGCTACGGTCATGCCGGTGTCGATCCCAACATGGGCATGGGCGGCGGTGGAGGCGGCGGTTTTGCCGATGCCTTCGGCGATATCTTCGGCGATATCTTCGGCCAGGCAGCCGGCCGCGGCCGCGGCGGTCCGCAGGTCTATCGCGGAGCCGACCTGCGCTATAACCTCGAGATTTCGCTGGAGCAGGCGGCGCACGGCTATGACACGACGATCCGCGTGCCGTCGTGGGACAACTGCGACACTTGCCACGGCAGCGGCGCCAAGCCGGGTACCTCGCCGGTTACCTGTTCGACTTGCGGCGGCCACGGCCAGGTGCGCATGCAGCAGGGTTTCTTCAGCGTGCTGCAGACCTGCCCGAAATGCCACGGTACCGGCAAGATCAATCCGTCGCCGTGCGGCACCTGCAGCGGTGCTGGCAAGATCAAGCGCAACAAGACGCTGGAAGTGAAGATCCCGGCCGGTATCGACGACGGCATGCGCATCCGCTCGTCCGGAAATGGCGAACCAGGCATGAACGGCGGTCCGCCGGGCGACCTGTACGTCGAGATCCGCATCAAGCCGCATCCGATGTTCCAGCGCGAAGGCGACGATCTGCACTGCGAGATTCCGATCTCGTTCGCGCGCGCTGCATTGGGCGGCGAGATCGAAGTGCCGACGCTGAACGGCAAGGCCGCTTTCACGATTCCCGAAGGCACGCAGACCGGTAAGGTCTTCCGCCTGCGTAACAAGGGCATCAAGGGCGTGCGTTCCGGTTACGCCGGCGACCTGTTCTGCCACGTCGTCGTCGAAACGCCGGTCACGCTGACCGAACGCCAGAAGGAATTGCTGCGCGAATTCGATCAGTTGACGACCGAAGGCGGCGCCAAGCACAGCCCGCAGACCAAGACCTGGAAGGACAAGGTCAAGGATTTCTTCGAATAAGCATCCTTTCTCCGCAAGCCGCTGATGACCTCAGCGGCTTTTTTATGCGCGCGACGAGATGATCGAAGTAACGGAATCTTGAAGAGCGTTCCGCTAGAATGGCGGCGCCTTTCTCTGCCTGATGGATGAAATATGACGAACAAGAACAAGGAAGCACGTGAACTGGAACAACTGTTCCGCAACAATCGCCGCTGGGCCGAATCCATGCTGGTGCAGGATGGCGAATTCTTCGCCAAGCTTGCCGCGCAGCAAGCGCCGGATTATCTGTGGATAGGCTGCTCCGACAGCCGCGTCCCTGCCAACGAAATCGTGAATCTGCTGCCGGGCGAACTGTTCGTCCATCGCAATATCGCCAACGTCGTCGCGCATTCCGATCTCAATTGCCTGTCGGTATTGCAGTTCGCGATCGACGTGCTGAAGGTCAAGCATGTGATCGTCTGCGGACACTATGGCTGTTCGGGTGTGCATGCGGCGATGACCGGCCATCGCGTCGGTCTGGCCGACAACTGGCTGCGCCACGTGCAGGACGTGCACCAGAAGCATGGCCGCTATCTGGGCGAGACATTGCAGCCGAAGGAACAGCACGATCGCTTGTGCGAGCTGAACGTGATCGAGCAGGTCGCCAACGTCTGCCGCACGACCATCGTGCAGGATGCATGGGAACGCGGGCAGGACGTTACTGTGCATGGCTGGGTGTACGGCCTGAAGGACGGTTTGCTGAGCGATCTGAACGTCACTATCGACAATGAACAGGCAGTGGAAGACACGTTGAAGACCGCGTTCGATCGCTACGAACCGAAAGATTGAGTAACCGGCACACAGTGCAAGGCGAAAACACGGTCGCACCTGACGCGGCTGTAATCGGATTTATACTTTTGCACGTGTAAGGGCAGTAGCCGACAGCGACCAGGAGACGACCATGAAATGGGAAGGCAATCGCGAAAGCGACAATGTGGAAGACCGGCGCGGCGGTGGGGGCGGGCTGCCCTTCGGCGGACGCTCGATCGGCATCGGCACGATCGTCATCGCCTTGCTGGGCTCTTATTTCTTCGGCGTCAATCCGGCCACCATCCTCAGTCTGCTAAGCGGCGGGCCGGTGCAGGTGTCGCAGGAATCATCGCAGAAGCCGCCGGCCGACGATCCTGTTGCGCGCTTTGTCTCTGTTGTGCTGGCCGATACCGAGGATGTCTGGGGGCAGATCTTCCGTGAAAACGGCGGACAGTATCAGCGTCCGAAACTGGTGCTGTTCTCCGGTCGTACCGCGACTGCCTGCGGTGTGGGCGAAACGGCGACCGGCCCGTTCTATTGCCCCGGCGATCAGAAGGTATATCTCGATTTGGAATTCTTCCAGACCATGCGTGACCGTTTTCACGTCGCCAGCGATTTCGCCGAAGCCTATGTGATTGCGCATGAAGTCGGCCATCATGTGCAGAACCTGACGGGCATCAGCGAGAAGATCGCGCAGATGCAGCGTAGCGCGTCCGAGAGTAAGGCGAATGCGCTATCGGTGCGTGTCGAATTGCAGGCCGACTGCTTCGCCGGCGTCTGGGCCTATCACGCGAACGAGGCGCGCAGCATTCTCGAATCGGGCGATGTGGAAGGGGCATTGAAGGCGGCCAGCGCGATCGGCGACGATACGCTGCAACGTCAGGCGCGGGGTGTGGTCGTGCCGGATTCGTTTACGCACGGTACGTCGGAACAGCGGGTGCGCTGGTTCAAGCGCGGCATCGGCAGCGGCGACCTGAATACTTGCAACACTTTTGCGGCAAAGCAGCTGTGATATCGATAATGATGAAGTCGCCGCGAACTTGCCGGGATGACCGGCTGAAAATAGAAAAGCGCCTCTGGGGCGCTTTTTTATTGGTGCATCGGTACGCATTTCGCATCAGGCAGTTAGAAGCAGTGCTCAGCCGCCGGGAAAGTACCGTCCTTGACTTCGCGAATGTAGGCGCGCACCGCACCTTCGATGCTGGTCTGGTCTTCCATGAAATTCTTGACGAAGCGTGCCTTGCGGCCAGGAAAAACACCGATGAAGTCATGCATGACCAGCACCTGGCCGGCGCAATCCGGGCCGGCGCCGATACCGATGGTCGGCATCGTCAGCGCATCGGTGATTTCCTTGCCGAGGCCGGCGGGAATTGCCTCCAGCACCAGCAGCGATGCACCGGCTTCCTGCAGCGCCAGTGCATCGGCCTTCATCTGTTGCGCGGCATCGCTGGTCTTGCCCTGCACCTTGTAGCCGCCGAAGCGGTTGACCGATTGCGGCGTCAGGCCCAGGTGTGCGCAAACCGGAATCTCGCGCTCGACGAGGAAACGTACGGTTTCGACAACCCACGCACCGCCTTCTATCTTGACCATCTGCGCGCCGGCCTGCGTCAATTTCACCGCGTTACGGAACGCTTCTTCCTTGGTCGGGTAGGAGCCGAACGGCATGTCGGCCAGCACCAGCGCCGTCTTGTTGCCGCGCGCGACGCTGGCGGTGTGATAGGCGACTTCGTCGATCGTTACCGGCAGCGTCGAATTGTGGCCCTGACAGACCATGCCCAGCGAATCGCCGATCAGCAGCGTCTCTACGCCGCAGCTGTCCATCAGCGACGCGAAGCTGGCATCGTAGGCGGTCAGCATCGTGATCTTTTCGCCTTTCGCACGCATCTCGAACAGTGCGGGAATGGTGACGGCCTTCGTGCGTGCCGAAGGTTTTTCCGGATTCGGTGCAGACGGATCGTTGGATTGCAGATAACTTGCCATGCTTATTCTCCGCGATTGAAAAATTCACGCTTGCCGCGCATGTCGGCGATACGCCTCAGCAGCAGCGCAAAATCCTCGTCGTTGTCGATGGGGTTCAGGTGCTCGGTGTCCACGATCAGCAGCGGCGCCGCATCGTAGTCGTAGAAGACGCGGCTGTAGCTTTCGCACAGCCGTTCGAGATAGGGTTCGGAAATCGCTGCTTCCATCGCGATGCCGCGTTTGCGGATGCGTTCCATCAGCGTCTCCGGCCGCGCCTGCAGATAGATGACGAGGTCCGGCACCGGCGCTTGCGGCCGCAGGTGATCGTACAGCTGCTGGTACAGGGCGAGCTCGTCGTCGGCCAGCGTCAGCCGCGCGAAGATCGGGTCCTTGTCGAGCAGGAAATCGGAGACGATGCGCGCATCGAACAAATCCGGCTGTGCCAGATCGCGCAGCTGGTTCAGGCGCTGGAACAGGAAGAACATCTGCGTCGGCAGTGCGTAGCGCGTGGCGTCGCGATAGAAGCGTTCCAGAAAGGGATTTTCCTGCGGCAGTTCCAGCAGCATGCGCGCGTTCAGCCGTTCGGCCAGCCGGCGCGTCAGCGATGTCTTGCCTGCGCCGATCACGCCTTCGACGACGATGTACTTGTATTTGTCCAGATCCATGAATGTATCGTTGCTGCCTGCCGTTGCGGTTGTTCGTCGCAGTTGTTCAATTTTACGAGCGGAAGATGAAATAGACGGCGCCCACCAGGCACAGTGCGGCCCACAGGTAATCCAGCTTGAACGGCTGCCCCATGAAGAACAGCGCGAACGGCACGAACACCGTGAGTGTAATCGCTTCCTGCAGGATTTTCAGTTGCGCCAGACTCATCTCGGTGTAGCCGATGCGGTTGGCCGGCACCTGCAGCAGGTATTCGAACAGTGCAATCCCCCAACTGAGCAGGGCGGCGATCCACCATGGCTTCGATGCCAGCCCCTTCAGGTGTCCGTACCAGGCAAAGGTCATGAAGATATTCGACAGCGTCAGCAAGCCGACGGTCTGGACGATGACGGGAATCTTCAGCATGGAGAAGCCTCGACGAAGTGCCTGGAATTAAGAAATCTTGCTGATCGCCTGATCGGCGACGTTTGGAACGTATTCGTGCGCGGGACCGAGACCGGGAATCGTGATGAACGGATCGATCTGCAGCAATGGAATCAGCACGAAGGCGCGCATTGCCATGCGCGGATGCGGCACCGTCAAGGTCGGCGTATCGATGCGGCGATCGCCGTACAGCAGCAGGTCCAGATCCAGCGTGCGCGGCGCGTTGGCGTAGGGACGTTCGCGGCCGTGGCGCTGTTCAATTGCCTGCAATGCCTGCAGCAGCGCTTCGGGTAGGAGCGAGGTCGTCAGTTGCGCGACGGCATTGACGTAATCGTCGCCGCCGGCATCGACCGGCGCGGTACGAAACAGCGACGATTGCGCGGTCACGCGCGCGCCGTCGATGTCTTCCAATTCACGCAGCGCGGTACGTACGGTCGCTTCGGCATCGCCAAGGTTGGCGCCGATGCCGATGTAGGCGACGGAAGAAGGTGCGGTCATTTACCGGCGATCATTCCGCTGTTGGCGCGTTGCCATTGCCGCCGTTTCCGCTGTTATTGCTACCGCTGCTGCCACCGCCGCTACCGCTACGTTTGCGTCCGCCGCGGCGGCGGCGCTTCTTGGCAGGAGCGGCTTCATCGGATGCGCCGGTTGTGCCGGATGCCTTCGATACCTGCGGTTTCTTCGCCAGCAGTTCTTCGCGGCCGGGGCCATCGGCATCGATGAAGGCCGTCCACCAGTCGCCGACTTCGCGGTCGATTTCGCCGGAAGCGCAACGCAGCAGCAGGAAATCGTAGCCGGCACGCATGCGCAGGTGTTCGAGCAGCTTGTACGGCGACTTGCCGGTGCGGCGCTCGAAGCGCGGCTGCATGGCCCAGATGTCGCGCATGTCAGAGGCGATCTTGCGTTGCAGTGCCAGCTTGTCAGTCTGTGCGTTCAGCACGTCGTCGGCAGCCAGATGCAGCGCCGGAATCGGATATTCGCCGGCGGCCTGGTAGGCCTTCCATTTTTCCAATACCTGATGCCACAGCAGCGCGGCGAACAGGAAGCCGGGCGATACCGGCTTGCCTTGCCTGACGCGTTCGTCGGTGGCATCCAGCGCGAGGCGCACGAACTTCTCGCCCAGCGGCTGTTCGAGCACGACGTCCAGCAGCGGCAGCAGGCCGTGGTGCAGGCCTTCCTTGCGCAGTTGCTGCAGGCAGGCGAGCGCGTGGCCGCTCAGCAGCAGCTTCAGCATTTCGTCGAACACGCGCGCGGCCGGCACGTTGTTGATCAGCGGCGCCATCACGGTAATCGGCTTGCGGGTTTCCGGCGCAATCGTGAAATCCAGTTTGGCGGCGAAGCGCACCACGCGCAGCAGGCGCACCGGATCTTCGCGGAAACGCGCTTCCGGCACGCCGATGATGCGCAGCGTGCGGTTGCGGATGTCGGCCATGCCGCCGTGATAGTCGAGCACGGTCTGCGTGGCCGGATCGTAATACATCGCGTTGATCGTGAAATCGCGGCGCGTCGCATCTTCGTGCTGTTCGCCGAAGGTGTTGTCGCGCAGTACGCGGCCGTGTTCGTCCTTCGGCGCGTCTTCCGCCGAGGCGCCGCGGAAGGTTGTCACTTCCAGCAGATCCTGGCCGAACATCACGTGCACGATCTGAAAGCGACGGCCGATGATGAAGGCGCGGCGGAACAGTTTCTTCACCTGTTCCGGCGTCGCGTTGGTGGCGATGTCGAAATCCTTGGGCTTGACGCCGAGCAGCAGGTCGCGCACCGCGCCGCCGACCAGGAAGGCCTTGAAGCCGGCCTGCTGCAGTGTGCTGGTGACGCGGATCGCGTTGTTCGAGACCAGCTTCGGATCGATGCCGTGTTCCTTTGCCGTCAGCACGACGGGTTGCGTGGCGTCGGCCGGTTTGTCCTTGGTGCCGAGAATGCGGCGGATGAGCTTGGTAATCATGGATCAGTCGTTGAACAGGCGGATGATCGGCCAGCCATGCGCCTGTGCGTGCGCGGTCAGCAGCGCATTGGGATTGGTGGCGACCGGATCGGTGACGATGGACAGCAGCGGGATGTCGTTCTGCGAATCGCTGTAGAAATAGCTGCGTTCGAAATCCTTGAGCGACAGGCCGCGCGCGGCCAGCCATGCGTCGGTGTGCGTGATTTTACCTTTGCCTGAGGTCGGTTCGCCGACCAGCTTGCCGGTGGGGCAGCCGTCGGCATCGAGTTCCGGCTCGGCGGCGATCAGATGTTCAACACCGAGTGCGCGCGCGATCGGCGCGGTGACGAAGCGGTTGGTGGCGGTGACGATGACGACCAGGTCGCCGGCATCCTGGTGCTTCTTCACCAGCGCACGCGCCGCCGGCAGGATTTTCGGTTCGATGACTTCGCGCATGTAGCTGAGCTGCCATTCGTCGAGCTGCTTGCGCGAGAACTGCGCCAGCGTGCCGAGCGCGAATTCCAGGTATTCGACCGGGTCCAGCGTACCGGCTTCGTACTGCGCATAGAAGGCGGCATTGCGGCGCGCGAATTCCTCGGGTTCGACGGCACCGCAGCGCGTGAGGAATTGCCCCCATTCGTAATCGGAGTCGAGAGGCAGCAGCGTATGGTCGAGATCGAAGAGGGCGAGATTCATCAAAGTGTTGCGTATGAAATAGGGTGTATTGCGTATTTTTTGTCTGAAATTATTGTCTGAAATTCAGTCATTGCGCTGCAGCAGTTCGCGCAGCAGCGGCAGCGTGATCGGTCGTTTGGTTTCCAGCGAGTAGGCGTCGAGCGCGTCGAGCAGGGCGGCCAGCGAGCGCATGTCGCGCGCGAAATGCGTAAGCAGGTAGGGTAACACGCCGGGCGAAAGCGCCAGCCCGCGTGCGTTGGCGGCTTGTGTCAGGGCGGCGATCTTGTCGTCGTCGCTCAGGCCGTGCACCTGATAAATGAGCCCCCAGCCCAGTCGCGTGCGTAAATCCTCGCGTATCGCCAGCGCGGCCGGCGCGACCGGGCCGGTCGTGACCAGACAGCCGCCCTGTTCGCGTACCTGGTTGAACAGGTTGAAGGCTGCAATCTGCGCATCGGGTGCGAGTTTGTGACAGTCGTCCAGCAGGTAGAGCAGGTCGCCGGCATAGTCGAAGGCGGCGAGCGGCGCGTCGCCATCCACATAGCGGACTGTGCCGGCCTGCATCAGCGCGCGCAGCAGGTGCGTCTTGCCGGCGCCGGCTTCGCCCCATAAGTAGACGAAACGTTCGTCGAGGCCATTCGGTGTGCGCTGCAGCAAACGTTGCATCAACTGCGCCAGTTCGGCGTTGGCGCCGACCACGAACGAATCCATCGTCTGCGGTTTCTCGGCGGGTAAATCCAGGAGCAGTTGCCTCATGCGGGGAAATTCTGAAAAGGTGCGGACAGGTTCTGCGGGCGGGCGGCGAGTGCCGGTTCGATCATGACGCGAATAAGGACCACAATAAGGTCGGAAATACGGAGAAGAGGGGCTCGATTTGCTAGAATATCGGTTTTCCTATGGCTTAGGCCACAGGCCGGATTATAGAGCGACATAAGCGTTATATGCAGTTATGTGCAGCAATCCGGCATCAACCGTCACATTTTACCTGTCGTTCAATCTAAATCATGAGCACTCCTTCCCAAACTTCCCTTTCCTATCGCGATGCCGGCGTGGACATCGATGCCGGCGATGCGCTGGTCGAGGCGATCAAGCCGTTCGCCAAACGCACGATGCGCGAAGGCGTGCTGGGCGGTCTCGGCGGCTTCGGCGCGATGTTCGAGATCGGCAAGAAATACAAGGAACCGGTGCTGGTGTCCGGTACCGACGGCGTCGGCACCAAGCTGAAGCTGGCTTTCATGCTGAACAAGCACGATACGGTCGGCATCGATCTGGTCGCGATGAGCGTCAACGACATTCTGGTGCAGGGCGCCGAGCCGCTGTTCTTCCTCGACTACTTCGCCTGCGGCAAGCTGGATGTGCCGAGTGCGACCGACGTCGTCAAGGGCGTCGCCAAGGGCTGCGAACAGGCCGGTTGCGCGCTGATTGGTGGCGAGACGGCCGAAATGCCGGGCATGTATCCGGACGGCGAATACGATCTGGCCGGTTTTGCAGTCGGTGCGGTCGAGAAATCGAAGATCATCGACGGCACCAAGATCAAGCCGGGTGACGTCGTGCTGGGTCTGGCATCATCGGGTATCCACTCGAACGGCTATTCGCTGGTGCGCAAGATCATCGAAGTCGCCAAGCCGGATCTGAACGCCGATTTCCATGGCCGCAAGCTGGCCGATGTGCTGATGGAGCCGACGCGCATCTACGTCAAGCCGCTGCTGGCGCTGATGGCGAAGATGGAAGTCAAGGGCATGGTACACATCACGGGCGGCGGTCTGGTCGAAAACATTCCGCGCGTGCTGCAGGACAACCTGACCGCCGTGCTGAACAAGGATGCGTGGACGCTGCCGCCGCTATTCCAGTGGCTGCAGAAGCACGGCAATGTGGCCGATTCGGAAATGCACCGCGTCTTCAACTGTGGCATCGGCATGACGGTGATCGTCGCCAAGGAAAATGCGGATGCCGCAATGGCCGAACTGCAGGCCGCCGGCGAAACCGTGATGCGCATCGGTGAAATCCGCGAGCGCGAGCAGGGACAGGCGCAGACCGTCGTGATCTGACGACGGACATGAAACGGGAAGAAGGCCGCAACGTCATCGCGTTGCGGCCTTTTTGTTTTGCAGATCGATTGAAAGAGGAAGAACGGAGCATGAAGACAGCAGTGGCGATACGCCATGTTTATTTCGAGGATCTCGGCATGCTGGAAGGCGTGCTGCACGAACGTGGCTATGCGATCCGCTACGTCGAGGCGCCGCTGGACGATCTTTCCGAAGCAAGCCTGGCGGATGCGGACCTGATGATCGTGCTCGGCGGGCCGATCGGCGCCTACGAGGAAGCCGTCTATCCCTTCCTCGGGCCGGAACTGGAATTGGTGAAGCGGCGTCTGGCGCAGGGCGGCCCGCTGCTCGGCATCTGTCTTGGCGCGCAGCTGATTGCGCGCATGCTGGGCGCCGATGTCTATCCGATGGGCGTCAAGGAGATCGGCTTTTCGCCGTTGCAATTGACGGAAGACGGCAGACAGTCACCGCTGGCTGCGCTGGATGGCGTGCCGGTGCTGCACTGGCATGGCGACCAGTTCGATATTCCCGAAGGTGCACGCCATCTTGCGGCCACCGATATCGGCCGCCATCAGGCCTTCATGCACGGGCGGAACGTGCTGGGTCTGCAATTCCATCTGGAAGCCGAAGTCGGCAGACTGGAGCAATGGCTGGTTGGCCATGCCAGCGAACTGGCGCAGGCCGGTTGCGATCTCGGTTTGCTGCGTATGCAGGCATCGCAATACGGGCCCAGGTTGCAGGCTCTTGCGGCCGATGTCATCGGCAGCTGGCTGGATGGAGTAACGTCACCTGCATGAAAAAGCCGCGCACAAGCGCGGCTTTTTTGGGTTGTTGAAGGCTTAATTGCATGCTGTATTCGCGGTTGTATTTGGATTGTGTCAGGATCGTATCGAACACAAATTGCTGCCGCATGCGCATTCAGGGTGCGCGCAAATCATGCAGCAGCGCATCGGTTTTTTCGTCAGGCGGCGTCAGCATGCTGGTGACGATCAGTGCCAGCATGCCCGCTGGTACGCCGAAGATGCCGGCCGAGATCGGCGCGATGTGGAACCATTGGCCGTCCGGCGAGCCGCCCAGTGCCGGATGCGTGCGCAACATGTAGAACACACAGACGGTAAAACCGACCAGCATGCCGACGATCGCGCCCTTGCGGTTTGCGCGCTTCCAGAAGACGCCAAGCGCCAATGCAGGAAACAGCGCGGAAGCCGCCAGCGAAAATGCTGCGCCGACCAGCGACAGGATGTCGCCCGGCTTCAGCGATGCCGCATAGGCGGCCACCAGCGCTACCATTAGCAGCAGCAATTTGGAAACGGTCACGCGCTTCTGTGTCGAGGCTTCAGGGTCGATGGTCTTGTAGTAGATGTCGTGCGACAGCGCATTCGAAATCGTCAGCAGCAGGCCGTCGGCGGTGGAGAGCGCGGCGGCCAGGCCGCCGGCGGCGATCAGGCCCGAGATCACATAGGGCAGGCCGGCAATTTCCGGCGTCGCCAGCACGACGATGTCGACGTCCATCACGATCTCGGCCAGTTGCACGACGCCGTCGCGGTTGATGTCCTGGATGTTGACCAGCGGATGCAGGCGATCGATGCCGGTCCAGTACGACACCCATTCCGGCAGCTTCGTGAAATCGGTGCCGACCAATGACGAATAGATGTCGTACTTGACCAACACCGCCAGCGCGGGAATCGTGATGTACAGCGCCATGATGAAGAACAGCGTCCAGAACACCGACGTGCGCGTCTGCTGCACCGATGGCGTCGTGTAGTAGCGCACCAGCACATGCGGCAGCGCGGCCGTGCCCAGCATCAGGCAGAACACCAGCGCGAGGAAGTTGTTGCGCTTGATGTCGGAGGCAGCCTCATCCTTGCCGGGAAAAGGTTCGGTATGGTGCGTCGGCGGCTTCGCCATATCCAGATAGTTGGCGCGATCGACCTGCCATCGTCGCCGCGCCTCGTCGACATCCTTCGGATAAGCGGCCAGATCGCGGCTGGTCTGGCGGATTTCCTGCATTTCGGCATTGCCGGCCTTCAGCGCTTCGAGATTGTGCTGGATTTCGGCGCGGCCGTTTTCCCACGATTCGGGCAGCGTCGCCAGTCGTTCTTCCAGATCGAGCGCGCGTTGCCGGTAGATGGCGCGCACCTCTTCTTCCTTCGGATCGGCGATCAGCACTTTCTCGCGTTCGCCCAGTTTTTCGATGGCCGAACCGTAGGCGATCGGCGGCACCGGGATGTTGGTGTGCTTTACCGACAGCCATACCACCGGAATCATGTAGGCGATGATCAGGATGATGTATTGCGCGACCTGCGTCCACGTGACGGCGCGCATGCCGCCGAGGAAGGAGCAGACCAGAATCGATGCCAGCCCGAGGAAGATGCCGACTGAAAAATCGACGCCGGTGAAGCGCGACGTGATCAGCCCCACGCCGTAGATCTGTGCCACGACATAGGTAAACGAAACGACGATGGTGGCGGCAACCGCGATGATGCGCACGGCATTGCCGCCGTCGGAACCGGCATAGCGCGCGGCCAGATAATCGGGAATCGTGTACTTGCCGAACTTGCGCAGGAAGGGCGCGATCAGCAGCGCCACCAGCACGAAGCCGCCGGACCAGCCCATGATGTAGGCCAGCCCGTCGAAGCCCCACAGGTAGAGGCCGCCGGCGAGGCTGATGAAGCTGGCGGCGGAAATCCAGTCGGCCGCCGTCGCCATGCCGTTGAAGATGCCCGGCACGCGGCGGCCGGCCACATAGTATTCGTGCATGTTTGACGTGCGACAGATGACGCCGATGGCGGCATAGATGACGATCGTCGAAAACATGAAGACGTAGCCGATCCACACGCGCGGAAAACCTTCGTGTTCGAGGATGGCGACTGCGAACAGGAACAGCACGAAGCCGAGCGTGTACCAGCCGTAATAGCGCAGCAGGCGGCGGAAGTATTTATCGTTGTTGTTCATGTTCGTCGCGATGATGGCGGTCGAGTCGGCGCATGCAGAGCGCGTAGATGCCGATGAGCGTCACGTAGATCAGGATGCTGCCCTGGGCTGCCATGAAGAACGAGATCGGCCAGCCGAACAGCGTGTAATGGGCCAGCTGGCGCGCGAAGAAGATGGCGATGAAAGTGACGACGAACCAGATCAGCAGCAGCACGAGTGTCAGGTGCGACGTGCGGCGCCAGTAGCGTGCATGCAAGAAATCAGGATCGCGATCGGCACGGCCGTCGGGATTGTCACGGATGTCACTGACGCCGCGAGTATCGTCTGTCATGGCATGTCGTCCGTTTCGGCGGCCGCATCGTGCAGCGGCAGGATCACGCGCATCAGGCAGCCTGGTAGTTTTGCGCCGGCGCAGCGCGGATTGTCGAGGATGACGATGTCGGCCTGATGCTGCAGCGCGATCTCGCGCACGATCGCCAGTCCCAGTCCGCTGCCTTCGACGCTGGTGCCGAGGATGCGGTAGAAGCGCTCGAAGATGTGTTCGCGTTCGTGCGGCGCAATGCCGGGGCCGGTGTCTTCGACTTCGAAGATGGCCCGCATGTCGTCCGTCCGCACACGTACGGTGGCGTGGCCGCCGGCGGGCGTGTAGTTCAGCGCGTTGTCGATCAGATTGTTCAGCAATTCTCGCAGCATCGTGCGGTCGCCGTTGACGACGATCGCTTCGGATGGGCCTTCGTAGCCGAGATCGATACGCCGCGCGAAAGAGGCCTGTATCCAGTCCTGTACGGTTTCGCGCGCCAGCTCCGCCAGGTCGAGCGGCAACTTCGGTTGTCGTTGTTGCGCTTGCGGACCCTGGTTTTCCACGCGCGCCAGCGCCAGCAGCTGGTTGATCATGCGGGTGGCGGAGCGCGAGCTTTTCGCCAGCTGCTCCAGCGATTTGTGGATTTCGACCTGATCGTCCTGGCGCAGCGCCAGTTCGGACTGCATGCGCATGCCGGCCAGCGGCGTCTTCATCTGGTGCGCGGCATCGGCGATGAAACGCTTCTGCATGCGGATGCTGTGCGACAGCCGCGCCAGCAGTTCGTTGAAGGAGCCGACCAGCGGCAGGATTTCCTCCGGCACGTGGCCGGAATCGATGGGGCTCAGGTCGTCAGGCCGGCGTTCGTGAATACGCTGCTGCAGTTCCGCCAGCGGCCGCAGACCGCGCGTCAGCGCGAACCAGACGAGGATCAGCGCCACCGGCAGGATGATGAATTCCGGCACGATCACGCCCTTGATGATCTGATTAACCAGTTGCGAACGCTTGTCCAGCGTCTCGCCGACCTGCACCAGCGCCAGTCGCGGCTCCAGGCTCAACTGCGGTTCGACGCGTGTCTTGTGCAGATCGACATAGGTGTAGGCGATGCGCACTTCAGTATTGCGGATGAAGTCGTTGCGGAATTGAGTGGACCACGGCGGCGGCGTTTCGGCGTCTTTCGGCAGCGGCATTTCCGGATCACCGTCGACCACGGCGCTGTGCGCATCGCGAATCTGGAAATAGACGTTGTCGATATCGTCGGCGTGCAGGATGTCGCGTGCCGAGCTGCTCAGGCGCGTGATGACGCGGCCGTCCTGTTCCTTGATCTGCTGGGCGACGGCGGTCAGCTTGTCTTCCAGCGCGCGGTCGAACGGCTCGTTGGCGATCGAGCGGGCGACGACGTAGGTGATGGCGATGCTGAGCGGCCACAGTAACAGCAGCGGTACCAGCATCCAGTCGAGGATTTCGCCGAACAGCGAGCGCTGCGTGCGGCCGCGGGACGATGCCGATGATGCGTCTGCATCAGCTGTCGTCGCCTCCGTGCGGGTTTCTGGCATGGGCGGATCAGGCCGGCGGTGCGGGTTCGGAGAATTTTTCGAGGCAATAGCCGAGGCCGCGCACGGTGGCGATGCGCAGCCCGCCGACTTCGATCTTCTTGCGCAGGCGATGCACGTAAACCTCGATGGCGTTGTTGCTGACTTCTTCGCTCCATTCGCACAGGTGGTCGACCAGCTGTTCCTTGGATACCAGACGGCCGCTGCGTTGCAGCAGCACTTCCAGCAGACCGAGTTCGCGCGCTGACAGATCCAGCATCTGATCGTTGATATAGGCGATGCGGCCGACCTGATCATAGGACAGCGGGCCGTGACGGATCACCGTCGGTCCGCCGCCGGCGCCGCGTCGCGTCAGGGCGCGCACGCGCGCTTCCAGTTCGGAAAGGTCGAACGGCTTGGCCATGAAATCGTCGGCGCCCAGATCGAGGCCGCGCACGCGCTGCTCGATCGAATCGGCAGCGGTCAGGATCAGCACCGGCAAGTGCGAATTGCGGGCGCGCAGGCGTTGCAGCACTTCCAGCCCCGACAGTTTCGGCAGACCCAGATCGAGGATCAGCAGGTCGAAATCCTGCGTGGACAATACCGAATCGGCTTCCAGTCCGTTCTTGACGCAATCGGTGGCATAGCCGGACTGACGCAGGGAACGGGTCAGTCCATCGGCCAGAACGGCATCGTCTTCGGCAAGCAGGATTCGCATGGAGAGGGTGAGGAAAATGTTGCGTTGTAGTCTATTGGGTTTCGACAGGGGCGGCAACCGCGGGACGGCAGTCGTCCTTTTTCGGCAATGAAGGGCCGACAGCCGTCTACTGGCGCGACAGGTCGGCGTCATCTAGCACGCGAGGCAGCTAAACGAGCGAGCCAACAGTAATGAAGACGTGGTCCGCCGTGCGACGAACAGCCTCAGGGCTTTTTCGGATCCAGCACTTTTACCGTGCGCCAGCGAAAGTTGTCGTTATCCGCAGGTATCCATTGTCTGCACCAGAGATTGATGCATTCCTGCCCTTCGGTTCCCGGCGCGACCGCAAGGAAACTTTCCTCGTCGTAGTGCTGCACTTCAGATCGTTGCCAGGTCTGGCAGAACTTGCAGCGGATTTCTCCAAAACCCTTCTTCATCGCGTCGTCCGGCTATTACTGAAATGAACAAAATTGTCTGATATGCATAGTGCTATGTCCACTATGCATCGATCAGGATAAACGAGGCTATACCTCGTATTTCCCTAAATGGAATAACAGTACTACATCCAATTCACCGAAGAATCTCTGAATCATTTGATACGAAAACTAACGATTTTCAATCATCAGATGTCAGGTTGCAGTGAGCAACGTGGGAATTTGCTTCCATATGGTTACTGCATATTGGATGGAAAGAAGTGGCGGGTAGTAAAGGGACTCAACGATAGGTCGACGGAAATCGATAACGACCCCAGATAGTTCTTATGAGAAATATATTTATTCTTCCGAATTTGCCGAATCGTCAAAAGACGCTTGCACAAAGCACTGTTTTTTTATACAGTGCCGTCTGTGGCCCCGAACATCGTGTAGCCGACCACTCCAACTTACTGCCGAAAGACTTTCATGGACGACAAGAAACTCGCACAGAACGCTGAAAAGAGCAAAGCCCTGGCCGCCGCGCTGGCGCAAATCGAAAAGCAATTCGGTAAAGGCTCGGTCATGCGCATGGAAGATGGCGCCGTGGTCGAGGAGGTACAGGTCGTATCTACCGGTTCGCTGGGTCTGGATATCGCACTGGGCGTGGGCGGCCTGCCGCGCGGCCGTATCGTCGAGATCTACGGCCCGGAATCGTCCGGCAAGACCACGTTGACGCTGCAGACCATCGCCCAGATGCAGAAGCTCGGCGGCACCTGCGCCTTCATCGACGCCGAGCATGCGCTGGATGCCACCTACGCCAAGAAGCTCGGCATCAACATGTCCGACCTGCTGGGCTCGCAGCCGGATACCGGCGAACAGGCGCTGGAAATCTGCGACGCGCTGGTACGCTCCGGCGGTATCGATCTGGTAGTCATCGACTCGGTCGCCGCGCTGACGCCGAAGGCCGAAATCGAAGGCGACATGGGCGATTCGCTGCCGGGTCTGCAGGCACGACTGATGTCGCAGGCGCTGCGCAAGCTGACCGCCAGCATCAATCGCACCAACACGCTGGTCATCTTTATCAACCAGATCCGCATGAAGATCGGCGTCATGTTCGGCAATCCGGAAACCACGACCGGCGGTAACGCATTGAAATTCTACGCATCCGTCCGTCTCGATATTCGCCGTACCGGTTCCATCAAATCCGGCGACGAGGTGATTGGCAACGAAACCCGAGTCAAGGTCGTCAAGAACAAGATCGCGCCGCCGTTCCGTGAAGCGCATTTCGACATCCTGTACGGAGAAGGCACGTCGCGCGAAGGCGAGATTCTCGATCTGGGCGCCGACAACAAGGTCGTCGAGAAATCCGGCGCCTGGTACAGCTATGGCAGCGACCGTATCGGCCAGGGCAAGGACAATGCGCGCAATTATCTGAAGGAGCATCCGGAACTGGCGCGCGAAATCGAGAACAAGGTGCGCGCTTCGCTCGGCGTGCCTGAACTGCCTGCCGTCAAATCCGACAAGTCCGATGAAGCGCCGGTGAAAAAAGCCGTCGCTGCGAAGGAAAAGGAACTGAAGGAAGTCGAGTAAGACAGGTGTGGCGTTCGGCTGACGATATTGCCGTCGGCCGAATCGTTCGTACCGAGCCGACTTATTCCGCTGCCGATCTTTCTCCCAGCTTCTTCAAGCGCCCGCGTTTTCCATGGCTAAACTACAAATCAGCCTGAAAGCCCGGGCGCTTCGTTATCTGTCGGCACGCGAACACAGCAGGCTGGAATTAGGGCGCAAGCTGGCGCGCTATGCGCAGGAAGGCGATGACGTCGAAGCGCTGCTGGATGCGTTGGAAGCGGCTAAGCTGTTGTCGCAGGAACGTTTTTCCGAATCGCTGGTACGCCGTCGCGCAACGCGTTTCGGCAACAGCCGCATTCTTTCCGAACTCAAGAGCCACGGCATTGCCGTCGATGCGGTAGCCGGCATCAAGGCCGATCTGGAACAGGACGAATCCGCGCGCGCGCGCGAAGTGTGGAAACGAAAGTTCGGTACCTTGCCGCAAAATGCCGATGAGCGTGCGAAGCAGATGCGATTTTTGATGCAGCGCGGGTTTTCCAGCCGGGCGATCCGGGATGCGTTGCGAGGAGACGTCGACGATGACGAGTGATCGTAGGCTGGCACGATGAATGCAGGGAAAAACTGAAAGCTTGAACAGGATTTAAAAAGATTGAAAAGAAAAGGGCGAGGAATTCCTCGCCCTTTTTCTTTTCTTTATGGATGCCGCCTGTTTGTACGAAGCGGCGTTTGTTTTTCGTCTCAGTGATTCATCAACGCCTTCACATGCACGGCCGTGCTGGAAGCCAGGCCTTCGAGGCTGTAGCCGCCTTCCAGAATGGAAACGATACGGCCATCGCACACTTCGTCGGCAATCTTCATCAGTTCGCGCGTGATCCAGTGGTAATCGTCATCCTGCAGATTCAGGCCGGCCAGCGGGTCCAGATGGTGCGCATCGAAGCCGGCCGAGATGATGATCAGCTCCGGCTTGAAGGCACGGATCGCCGGTAGCATTTCGGCAGCGATGCGTTCGCGGAACATCGCGGAATCGCAGCCACGCGGCAGCGGCACGTTGACGATGTTGTGCGCGGTGCCGGTCTCGTTCTTGGAACCGGTGCCCGGATAGAAGGGCGACTGGTGGCTGGAGGCGTAGAACAGCTCCGGCCGATCGTAGAAGGCGGCCTGCGTGCCGTTGCCGTGATGGACGTCGAAATCGACGACGGCCACGCGGTCCAGCTTGTGCACTTCGTGCGCGTAGGCAGCAGCGATTGCGGCCTGGTTGTAGATGCAGAAGCCCATCGCGCGGTTCGGTTCGGCATGGTGGCCGCAGGGGCGGGTTGCGCAGAAGACGTTATGCGCCTGCTTGTCCAGCACCGCGTCGACGCCCGCGCAGGCCGCGCCCACGCAGCGCATCACGGCCTCCAGCGAACCCGGCGACATCACCGTGTCGCCGCCGTCCAGCGGCATGGTGCCGCGCACCGGCGATGCGTCTTCGACGTCATCGACGAAATCCTCGGTATGGATCAGCAGCACCTGTTCGCGTGTGCCCATCGGCGCGTCGCGCCATTCGGCCGCTGCAAACTCCGGCGTGCGCAAGGCCTTGACGACGGCTTTCAGGCGTTCCGGCGATTCGGGATGGCCGGAGCCGGGCTTGTGGTCCAGGCAGGCTTCATGGGTATAGATGAGTGTCGTCATAATTGTTATCGACGCGGCGCGGCCGGCATCGTCTCCGTAAATAATCAAGGCAGAACCGGGCGCGGGGCGCACCGGCATGACTGTCCATTATAAGGGCCGCCATCCGTGATGGGCGAAGCTGCGGACGAGCAACCGAAGGCGTCGCCGCAGGCAAGGAAAAATGGCCGGTTGGCGGCCAATCGCGCGATAATCCGCCTGTCGCCGCCGTCATCCAGGCGCCGGTTATCGGGACCATAGGCCAGACCCATCCTCCATCTATGACGCATCACGTCGCTCTTCAGTTCGCCGCCAGAACCGATACGGGACTGGTGCGCGCGCACAACGAGGATGCGGTCGCCGTGAGCGCTGGACACGGCATTGCCGTGCTCGCCGACGGTATGGGCGGCTACAACGCGGGAGAAATCGCCAGCGGCATCGCCACGGCGGTCGTCGTCGCGGAACTGGAGCGGCAGCTGTCGCAAACAAGGGGCACGGCAGGTGGCGCGGAAACCGGCAAGCGCCTGCGGCAATGGATGACGGATGCCGTGCTTGCCGCCAATCGGCAGATACTGGAGACGGCGCGTGACGAGCCGCAGTACAGCGGCATGGGAACGACGCTGGTCGCCGCGCTGTTCCGCCACGACCGGATCGTACTTGCCCACTTGGGCGATTCCCGCTGCTATCGCTTCCGGCAGGGCGAGCTGCGCCTGCTGACGCGCGACCACTCCCTGCTGCAGGAACAGATCGACGCCGGACTCGTCAGTCCCGAGTGGGCGCGCTATGCGCCGAACAAGAACCTGATCACCCGTGCGCTGGGCGTGGCGCCACAGGCCGATGTGGAAACCAACGATTACCAGATCGAAGCCGGCGATGTATACCTACTGTGTTCGGACGGATTGTCCGATATGCTGACGGACGCGCAACTGGCTGCGATGCTGGCCGATCCGCATGTGACGCTCGAGCATCTTGGCGATCGCCTGGTGGCGGCGGCCAACGGCAATGGCGGACGCGATAATATTTCCGCCATTCTCGTCAGGATCGACGCCGCCGGCACAGCGATGGCGCGCGGCCGCTGGCCGCAGTTGAATACTTGGCTGGACAAGATGCGGGCATTCCGCGCTATTCGTCCCATTCGGGCGACCGACGATCGCGAGTGATTATCGTGACCGATATAGCTAGATGCGGCGAATGTTATGCAATGAATGATGCGGAAAGCGGTGCGCAGCAGCATCGGATTGCGCCACGCATGAAAATTGCTTGAATCGGGCAGCGGCTGCATCGATGCGCCGCGCAATGAATAACGTGAAAGAAAAATGGCCACCATCATTCTGGCAAAAGACGGTATCGATCTGCAGGTATTCCCGCTACTGAAAGCACGCACCACCATCGGACGTCGTACCTATAACGACATCGTCATCGACGCGCCCGGCATCAGCGGCGAGCACGCCGTGCTCGTCATGTCGCTCGACGGCGTGTATTTCGAGGATCTCGACAGTACCAACGGTAGTCAGCTCAACGGGCAGCCGGTTCGAAAGCACTTTCTGCACGATGGCGATGTCATCGAACTGGCAACGCATGCGATCCGCTACCGTGCCGGCGAAGACATGCCGGTCAATAGCGTGTCGGTGAAGATGGAGACCTATTCTGCCGATCTGCGCCAGACCACCATTCCGTCGCACGTGCTTGCCGCAGGCAAGTCGACAGCCTTCATCCGCATCCTGAAGGGCGTGGGCGCCGGCAAGGATATCCCGCTGGTCAAGACAATGACCACTGTCGGCCGTCCAGGCATCCAGGTCGCAGTGCTGACGAAGACACCGCAGGGCGTGAGCCTCACGCACGTCGAAGGCAAGGTGCCTGCGCTGGTCAACGGCCAGTCCATCGGCAGCGGCACCCGCATGCTCGCCAGCGGCGACCTGATCGAAATGTCGGGCGCGGAGATGGTGTTTCTCTGCTGATTGCGTTCCCCAATCCTTGTTAAGGAAGCGCTAAATCGCGCATGCGGGCATGCCGGTAATGGTCAGCGACTGACAAAATTGGGCACTATGGGATGTCGGATTGTTAAATTTTTGTCGGTTTTTTTAACAAATCCGTGAAAAATCGTATGAATTTCGGCTGGCACAGCGATTGCTCAATGGAGCGCAGGGTGGAAACCTCTGCCTACTTCCAACAGGAGAGATAGATGAAATCGATGAAAATGATGAAGAAGGCCCAGCAGGGCTTTACGCTGATCGAACTGATGATCGTTGTGGCGATTATCGGTATTCTGGCTGCTGTGGCGATTCCGGCTTATCAGGATTACGTTGCGAAATCTAAATTTGCTGCTGCTCTTGCAGAGATTGCTCCAGGTAAGATCGGATTTGAACTAGCTGTTAATGACGGCAAAACTCCTAAAACCGCTGATCAGGTAACGGATGAAACTACTGAAGCTAGTGTTGGTGTTCAGTCTTCGAATACCAATAGCACTATCACCGTTACTGCCGCTACTGCTACGGAAGGCGGTTCTATGGAAGCCACGATCGTGGGTGGACCAACAACGGTGGCTGGGAAAAAGATTACTCTTTCTCGCGATGTTTCAACCGGGGCATGGACTTGTGCAACTGATGCTGACGCGAAGTATGTGGGTAATTCGGGCTGCACGAATGGCGGTGGCGGTGCAACTCCAGCACCCACTCCTACGACACCGTAATCGTTGACACAATAAAAGAGACTGCTTCGGCAGTCTCTTTTATTTTTTGGCAAAAGATAATATGGATACAAGCCAAACAATGGCTAGGCTATCAGTTGTGCTGCCAACTGAAATCCCTCGTCGTTATCTATTTGGACGAGCATGGGATTTCTGGTTACTAGGCGGCGGATCGTTGATCGTTTTGCTTGCGTTGTATCTGGCTTTTCAAGAAAAGGGCCGTGGATTTTCTCTCGCAATGACGCTGTTTCTCGCGAATTTCGTCAATCATCCGCATTTTGCGCATTCCTATCAGATGTTCTATCGCGATTTCGGCAACAAGCTGACGCGATATCCCAAGGCATTGCGTATCCGGTATTTTGTTTCCGGCATTGTTGTTCCACTCGTTCTCATCATATTTTTTGCGCTGACAGTTGTTTCGGAAGCAGTGCGCCTGTTGGGCATTGCTGCCAATCTGATGTTCTTTCTCGTGGGCTGGCATTACGTGAAGCAGGGCTATGGCATGGCGATGGTCGATGCCGTTTTGAAGCGAGCTTTCTATACGGAGCAGGAGAAGAAAGGCCTGTTGCAGAACGCCTATGCAGTTTGGCTGTTTTCCTGGTTGCTGGTGAATTATCTGGCGGGAGGCAAACAGGGAAGTTATTTTGATATTCCTTATTTTGTGATTCCAGTGTCCGTGATGGTGCTGACAATAGGCGGAGTCGCATGTGTATGGACCAGTTTGCGTGTCATATATCTGTTATGGAAACGGCGAGGCACAAACCAGTCGATTGCATGGAACGGTTTGCTGGCGTATAGCGTCAGCCTGTATGCGTGGCTGCTAGTGCGTGACCCATTCATGCTGTTGTGGATTCCGCTGTTTCACTCTCTTCAATACATGGCCGTTGTCTGGCGGTACGAAATCAATCGCAACAAAGCGCAACCTTCATCGGCAAGACCGGCTTTGCGGTTTGCACTGTTTTCAATTATCGGTTTCGGCCTAGGTTATTTGGGTTTCTGGTTTCTTCCAGAATGGTTGAACACCAATATTTCCTATTCGAAGGAATTATTCGGTTCGTACTTGTTCATGTATATATTCTGGATATTCATCAATGTGCATCATTACACGCTCGATGCCGTTATGTGGCGCAAAGGTAATCCGGATGTGCAGGCGCATTTGTTCACGCATTAAATAAAAAACGCCTCAATCGAGGCGTTTCTATTGGATGAAGTTTAAAGTCAGGCGCTCCAGTCACCCGACTTGCCGCCATGCTTTTCCCGCACCCGAATCTCGCTCATCACCATTCCGCGATCCACCGCCTTGCACATGTCATAGATCGTCAGTAACCCGATCTGCACGGCGGTCAGCGCTTCCATCTCCACGCCGGTCTTCCCGAAGGTTTCCACCTGCGCCCTGCAGTCGATACTGGATTGTGCCTTGTCGATCGAAAAATCCACCGTCACCCGTGTCAATGCCAGCGGATGGCACAGCGGGATCAGATCGCTGGTGCGCTTGGCGCCCATGATCGCTGCAATGCGTGCGATGCCGAGCACGTCACCTTTCTTTGCCGTGCCGGATTCGATGATGGCCAGCGTTTCCGGTTTCATGCGGATGGTGCCGGTGGCGACGGCGATGCGGTGGGTCTCGTTCTTGCCGCCGACATCCACCATGTGCGCCTGGCCGGAAGCGTCGAAATGGGTAAGGCCGTCGTTGGCGGCTGCGGGATCGGATTGCGGGGCGGGTTTCTTGATTGTCATGATGCAGAAGTGCGGACTGGAACGATTGCGGTGAGCGGGTATCATAGCACCCGTGAAAACGAAATCGATTCCTTCCTGCTTGTATCTGCTGTCGGGGCTGGCGCGGCGATTGGCTGCGGCGGCAATGCTGGCCGTTTTCACGTTGCAGGCGGTGCCGTCGTTTGCACAGGGCTTGCCCAGCCTGGGCGATACCGAGCGCGAGGAGCTGTCGCCCATCATGGAACGCAAGCTGGGCGAGCAGATCATGCATCAGTTGCGGCGCGATCGCGATTACATGGACGATGCGCCGGTGCAGGAATACCTGAACGATCTGGGTGCGAAACTGCTGGCCGTACGGCCCGATGCGCGCGGCGAGGCGCAGTACGATTTTTTCTTTTTCGCGGTACGCGATCCGGTGCTGAATGCGTTCGCCTTGCCGGGCGGCTTCATCGGCGTGCATTCGGGTCTGATTCTGGCGGCGCAGAGCGAATCGGAACTGGCGTCGGTAATGTCGCACGAGATCGGCCACGTGGCGCAACGCCACATTGCGCGGATGCTGGGCAAGCAGAAACAGGATGCGCTGATCCCGCTGGCGAGCCTGCTGCTCGGCGCGTTGGCGGCGACGGCAAGTCCGGATGCGGGGATGGCCGTCATTGCCGGCGGGCAGGGATTGGCGGTGCAGCGGCAACTGAACTTCAGCCGCGATGCGGAGCGCGAGGCGGACCGTGTCGGCCTGGACATCATGCGCGATGCCGGTTTCGAGACGGCCGGCATGATCAATTTTTTCGGTCGTTTGCAAAAGGCATCGCGCGGCTATAACGATTCGGCGCCGGCCTATCTGCGTACTCACCCGCTGACTACCGAGCGTATCGCCGACATCGAGGCGCGTACGCGCGACCTGCGTTATCGCCAGCATGCGGACAGCCTGGATTTTTCCATCGTGCGGGCGCGCGTGCGTGTGCTGCAGAATCCGTCCACGCAAGGATTGATCGACGCCGAGGGCGCATTCAAGCGCCAGTTGCAGCAGCGCACGCGGCCTGACGTGATTGCCGCCAATTACGGGCTGGCTTTCGTGGCGCTGCGGCAGGGCAATGCGGCGAAGGCGCAAACCTATCTCGATCAGGCGCGTGCCGCGCTGAAGAGCGGTGCGCCGTCGAAGACGGAAGATCCGATGCTGGCGAGCCTGGTGATCGATATCCGACTGGCTGCGAAGCAGTTTCCCGAAGCGGTGACGGAAGCGGACGCCGCGCGCAGACGCTTCCCTCTTTCGCGCGGCATTGCGGGGCAATATGCCGATGCGCTGTTTGCGGCAGGGCGGTATGACGATGCCTCATCGTTCCTGCGCGATCAGGTGTCGTTGTATCGCAGCGAGCCGAAACTGTACGATCGGCTGGCCAAGGTCTATGCAGCGCTGAACAAGGATGCCTTGCAGCACATGGCGCTTGCCGAAGCCTATGCGTTGCGTGGCGGTTTGTCTGCGGCGATCGATCAGCTGGGTATTGCGCGACGCGCATCGGATGCGACGTTCTACGATCAGTCGATCATCGATGCGCGCGAGCGTGAATTGAAGGCGCAGCGGCTGGAGGAATTGCAACAGGAAAAAGGCTGACGCATCGCCTGCGTTGTTTGTCCATTGTTTCCCGTTGTTGCGTTATGCGCGCATAAAAATCAGTTTCCCGGGCGCGGTTTTTTCAAGAAACCGAAGCGGGCAGAGACGTCATGTTCTGCAATAAAATCGAGCGGTACATTTTGGCTATCCAACTGTAGTGCCAATGATGGACGTGTCGTATCGTTTGTTGTTGCAGATGCCATCCACGCATTCAGATCGTCCTCCGATGCCGGCCTGCCATTCCGGCATAATCTATCCAGACACTCCGCCAGATCGCGATCGTCCAGCAATGCGATTCGTCCTTCATCCCGTAGAAACAGCCTGCCGTTTTCTGTCAGCCAGGCTGCATCGGGATGGCGCATCGGCGCATCCGTATGTAGTACGAATCCTGATGGGGTGATGCGGACGATAAAAGGAGCCGCTTCCAGATCGACATAGACACGCTGCGGACCGTTCTGGAAATACCAGCGACCTTCCGCGTCATGCGTGTAATTGCGCTGGATGAAGCCGATCAGCGTCGGTTGGGTGATGCGTTCGCCCGGCAAATTCTGCAGTTGCGCCTGTTCATTGCGCATGCGCCAGTTGCCGCGCGCATCGAGGGCGAGCCAGCCGTAGCAGTGCGGCACGTTCGGCCATTTCGCCATTGCCCGTTTGACGATGCTATCCATCGATGTCATCCATGAGCGCGGCTGGTCGTGTGGTCCGGTCAGCGAGCAGCTTGCTGCAGAAAACCGATCAGGCGTTGCGGCAGCCAGTCCAGTCGACCGGGAAACGGCGCGGTGGCGAAGCCGACATGGCCGCCGTGTTCGGGCTGTTCCAGCGTGACGGCGGCGGAGGCCGACGTCGGCAGGTAACGCGCCGGCAGGAAGGGATCGTTGCGCGCGTTCAAAACCAGCGTCGGCACGGTGATGTCGTCGAGCACGTACTTGGCGCTGGCGCGGTGCCAGTAATCGTCGGTGTCGCGGAAGCCGTGCAGCGGCGCGGTGACGGCGTTGTCGAACGCGTACAGGTCGCGCGAATTCAGCATGGCGTCGCGATCGAACAGGCCGGGGAATTGCGCGAGTTTTTCCAGGCACTTGGGCTTCAGCGTGCGCAGGAAGGATTGCGTGTAGATGCGGTTGAAGCCGCGTCCCAGCGCTTCGCCGCCGCCGGCCAGGTCGAGCGGCGCGGACACCGCGCAGGCGGCATCGACGATTTCCGCGTGATGCTGCGATTCGCCCAGCCAGCGCAGCAGTGCATTGCCGCCCAGCGACACGCCGGTCGCATAGAAGCGGCTGGCGCCCTGCGCGCGCGTCATCGGCACCAGTTTCCGCAATACCCAGTCGATTTCCTGCGCATCGCCGGAATGGTAGAAGCGAGGCGAACAGTTCAGTTCGCCCGAGCAGCCGCGGAAATGGACGACGGCGCCGTTCCAGCCGAGCGCGGCGACATGTGCCATCAGTGAGCGGGCATAGTGGCTGTCGGACGAACCTTCGAGGCCGTGGAACAGCACGACGAACGGCTTGCCGGTCGCGCCGTCGACGAAATCGAGATCGATGAAATCGCCGTCCGGCGTATCCCAGCGTTCGCGGCGATAGAGGACCGGCGGTTTGGCAAGGCATTTGGCCGGGTAGATGGTCTGCAGGTGACCGCCGGGCAGCCACCACGGCGAGTGGTAACTGCGCGATGCGGCGGACGTATCAGGTTCGAATGCGGCGGGGGAACAGGCTGAAGTCATCGATGCATGTCATCGGCGAGCACGGACGTCAGTGCAGCACGGTGGCCGGGCCGCGTTCGATTTCCGGCTTGCCGGGTGCGACCGAGGCGTGATGCACGACGATGCGCCAGCCGAGCGGCGTTTTCACGTAGACGTTGGTGGCGATGATGTGGATGTCGCGCTGCCGGCCTTCCGGCGTGCTGACCGATTCGATCAGGTTGTGCACGGCGCTCATCATGTTCTGCGAGGCATGCACCTGCACCGGATGGATGTGCACGCCGCCGCGCGTGAAGATTTCTTCCCACGAGGCGCGGATGGCGGCGTAGCCGATCAGGCGCGAACCGTCGGGGTGGATGCAGACGATTTCCTCGTCTTCCGCCCACAATTCCATCAGGGCGTCGAGGTCGGCGCGGCCGATCGCGTCGTACAGCGCAGCCTCGATGTCGTCCGCGGTGCCGAACTGTTTGCGCGCGCCGGCCATGATGGTCTTAGTGGCCGTGGACGACGGTGCCCGGCTTCAGGCGATATTCGGTGCCGCAGTACGGGCACTTGGCTTCGCCGCCGTGCGACATGTCGAGGAAGACGCGCGGATGCGAGCTCCAGACCGGCATGGCCGGATTCGGGCAGTAGGCCGGCAGATCCTTGCCTTCGAGTTCGATGGCGGCGGTCGAGTGTTGCGTTGCTGCAGTCATGTCGTTCTCCGTATTGCGTATTTGAATAATGATGGAATGGTAAAGCGAAGCGGCCGGCGCGCCTAGCGGATCGTGCCGGCCGTTGGATTTATTCGACGATCGTCAGCCAGTGGCTGTATTGCGGGGCGCGGCCGGCGACCACGTCGAAGAACAGTTTTTGCAGGCGTTCGGTGATCGGGCCGCGTTTGCCGTCGCCGATGGCGCGGTTGTCCAGTTCGCGGATCGGCGTGATTTCTGCTGCGGTGCCGGTAAAGAAGGCTTCGTCGCAGCAATACATTTCGTCGCGCGTGATGCGCTTTTCGATGACGTCGATGCCAAGGTCGCGCGCCATCGTCAGCACGGCGTCGCGCGTGATGCCGTCCAGGCAGGAGGCGAGATCGGGCGTATAGATCTTGCCGTTCTTGACGATGAAGACGTTCTCGCCCGAACCTTCGGAAACATAACCGTCGGTATCCAGCAGCAGCGCTTCGTCGTAGCCGTCGGCCAGCGCTTCCTGATTGGCCAGGATGGAGTTGATGTAGTAGCCGGATGCCTTTGCGCGCACCAGCGAGACGTTGACATGGTGGCGTGTGAACGAAGACGTTTTCACGCGGATACCCTTGTTGATGCCGTCCTCGCCCAGATACGCGCCCCACGGCCAGGCGGCGATGGCAACGTGGATCTGGTTGCCCTTTGCGGAGATGCCGAGCTTTTCGGAACCGATCCAGATCAGCGGACGGATGTAGCAGGTTTCCAGCTTGTTCTCGCGCACGACGTCGAGCTGCGCCTGCATGATCGTTTCCTTGTCGAACGGAACGGTCAACTGGAAGATCTTGGCGGAGTTGAACAGGCGGTCCGTGTGTTCGCGCAGACGGAAGATCGCGGTGCCCTTGTCGGTCTTGTAGGCGCGCACGCCTTCGAAGACACCCATGCCGTAGTGCAGCGAGTGGGTCAGCACGTGAATGGTCGCATCGCGCCAGTCGATCAGTTTGCCGTCCTTCCAGATTTTGCCGTCGCGATCGGACATCGACATGTGAAACTCTCCAGTAATTTTTACAAGACCACGATTTTAACGGATTCGGCCATGCGGGACGAAGCGCGGCGAACCCCGGCAGTGTGGAAAAATCGCGTCTTTTTACCGGCGGATGAATAAAAAGATAACTTTTTTGCGCCAAGGCAGGAATCAATTGCCGCGTTTACCTTCTAATCGTCGGGATTTGCCGGCGGCAGGCGGATTTTTGCAGTCTGAACAGGACTTCGGGGCAGGAAAAACCGGCTTTCAGACAGACTTCGGGCCGATGCTGTGCGGTAAAATAGTAGTCTTTCTCTAAATCTTTCAAAAACTTCAGCAGATGCAATTCAACAGGTTGAGCGATCTGATCGCACGCAACGAGCTGCAAGGCAAACGGGTCTTTATCCGCGCCGATCTCAACGTTCCGCAAGACGATAACGGCAACATCACCGAAGACACGCGCATCCGCGCTTCGGTGCCGGCCATCGAGCAGGCGCTGAAGGCAGGCGCCGCCGTAATGGTGACCTCGCATCTAGGACGTCCGACCGAAGGCGAATTCAAGCCGGCGGACACGCTGGCGCCGATCGGCAAGCGATTGTCCGAACTGCTGGGCCAGCCGGTCGAACTGAAGCAGAACTGGGTCGATGGCGTGGACGTGAAGCCGGGCCAGGTCGTGCTGCTGGAAAACTGCCGCGTCAACAAGGGCGAGAAGAAGGACGACGATGCGCTGGCGAAGAAGATGGCCGTGCTGTGCGACGTCTACGTCAACGATGCATTCGGCACCGCGCATCGCGCCGAGGCGACCACGCACGGCATCGCGAAATATGCGCCGATCGCCTGCGCCGGTCCGCTGCTGGCCGCCGAACTGGATGCGCTCGGTAAAGCATTGCATCAGCCAGCCAAGCCGCTGGTGGCAATCGTTGCCGGCTCCAAAGTATCGACCAAATTGACGATCCTGGAAACGCTGGCTGACAAGGTCGACAACCTGATCGTCGGCGGCGGTATCGCGAACACGTTCATGCTGGCGGCCGGCCTGAAAATTGGTAAATCGCTGGCCGAAGCCGATCTGGTCAACGAGGCGAAAACCATCATCGCCAAGATGGCAGCGCGTGGCGCATCGGTGCCGATTCCGGTCGATGTCGTCTGCGCCAAGGAATTCGCGGCGACGGCGAAAGCGACGGTGAAGGATGTGGCCGACGTCGCCGACGACGACATGATTCTCGATATCGGTCCGAAGACGGCCGCAATGCTGGCGCAACAGCTGGCAAATGCCGGTACCATCGTCTGGAACGGTCCGGTCGGCGTGTTCGAGTTCGACCAGTTTGCCGAAGGCACGAAGACGCTGGCATTCGCGATCGCCGATTCGAAAGGATTTTCGGTGGCGGGCGGCGGCGATACGCTGGCGGCGATCGCGAAATACGACTTGGCCGATCGCATCGGCTACATCTCGACCGGCGGCGGCGCCTTCCTCGAATTTCTCGAAGGAAAAACGCTGCCGGCAGTCGCGATTCTGGAACAGCGCGCAAAGGGTTAAGAGAAAACGAAAAGTTTTCCTGCGATGCCGGATTGAAGAACGACATCGCCAACATGTACAACGAATAAATTTTGTTATCTGGAGATTCAAATGGCTCTCGTATCCATGCGTCAATTGCTCGATCACGCCGCCGAAAACGGCTACGGCCTGCCGGCGTTCAACGTCAACAATCTGGAGCAGGTGACTGCGATCATGGAAGCGGCCAGCGAAGCCGGTTCGCCGGTCATCATGCAAGCCTCCGCCGGTGCGCGTAAATACGCGGGCGAAGCCTTCTTGCGCCACCTGATTTCGGCTGCAGTCGAAGCGTATCCGCACATCCCGGTCGTCATGCACCAGGATCACGGCCAGTCGCCGGCAGTCTGCATGGCGGCGATCCGTTCCGGCTTCTCGTCGGTGATGATGGACGGTTCTCTCAACGAAGATGGCAAGTCGGTCGCCAGCTATGAATACAACGTCGAAGTCTCGCGCAAGGTCGTCGAGTTTTCGCACGCGATCGGCGTGACGGTGGAAGCCGAACTGGGCGTGCTCGGCTCGCTGGAAACGATGAAGGGCGACAAGGAAGACGGCCACGGCGCCGAAGGTACGATGACGCGCGAGCAGTTGCTGACCGACGTCGAGCAGGCTGCGGACTTCGTCAAACGCACGCAATGCGATGCATTGGCGATCGCGATCGGCACATCGCACGGCGCGTACAAATTCACCAAGAAGCCGACCGGCGACATCCTCGCCATCGACCGCATCCGTGAAATCCACCAGCGCATTCCGAACACGCATCTGGTGATGCACGGTTCGTCGTCAGTGCCGCAGGAACTGCTGGCCGAGATCCGCGAATTCGGCGGCGACATGAAGGAAACCTACGGTGTGCCGGTCGAGGAAATCCAGGAAGGCATCAAGAACGGCGTGCGCAAGATCAATATCGATACCGACATCCGCCTGGCGATGACCGGTGCGATCCGCCGCTACCTGATGGAGAATCCGTCCAAGTTCGATCCGCGCGATTACCTGAAGCCGGCACGCGAAGCGGCCAAGCTGGTCTGCAAGGCGCGTTTCCTGGCATTCGGCTGCGAAGGTCAGGCGGCGAAGATCAAGCCGATTCCTTTGGATAAAATGGCGGAACGCTACAAGAAGGGCGAGCTGGCACAGATCGTCCAGTAAGGAAAACAACAGCGGCACTTGCCGCGCATCAGCATCTGAAGCACCATCGGCGATCTGCGGATCGCCGTTGATATTTATGGAAATGCCATGACCAGTCTGTACCAATCCACGATTACTTCCCTTCCGTTGCTCGGCCGCGGCAAGGTGCGCGACAACTATGCGGTCGGCGACGACAAGCTGCTGATCGTGACGACCGATCGCCTGTCGGCCTTCGACGTCATCATGAACGAGCCGATTCCGGGCAAGGGCGAAGTGCTGAATAGCATGTCCGATTTCTGGTTCGAGAAGCTGAAGGGCATCGTGCCGACGCACTTGACCGGAATCGCGCCGGAAAGCGTGGTCGCACCGAACGAGGTGGAACAAGTCAAGGGCCGCGCAGTGGTCGCCAAGCGTCTGCAGCCGATCCTGGTGGAAGCGGTGGTGCGTGGTTACCTGATCGGGTCGGGCTGGGCAGACTACAAGCAGACCGGCGCCGTCTGCGGCGTGCAATTGCCGGCAGGTTTGAAGCAGGCCGAAAAGCTGCCGGAGCCGATCTTTACGCCGGCGGCGAAAGCCGAACTGGGCGAGCACGACGAGAACATTACCTTCGCCGACATGGAACAGCGTATCGGCAAGGAACTGGCGCAAAAGATCCGCGACGTCAGCATCAAGCTGTACAAGACGGCAGCCGATTACGCGGCGACCAAGGGCATCATTATCGCCGACACCAAGTTCGAATTCGGCCTCGACAACGATGGCACGCTGCACCTGATGGATGAAGTGCTGACCGCCGATTCGTCGCGCTTCTGGCCGGCCGATTCGTACGCGACCGGCATCTCGCCGCCGTCGTTCGACAAGCAGTTCGTGCGCGACTATCTGGAAACGCTGACCGAGTGGAAGAAGACCGCGCCGGCACCGGCATTGCCTCCTGAGGTAATCCAGAAGACCGCCGAAAAATACCGCGAGGCGCTGCAGCGTCTGACTGCTGCGTAAAGAGAAGGGGAAGATCATGGCAGAAGCGAACAAGCCGCTGGTCGGCGTCGTGATGGGATCGTCGTCCGACTGGGACGTGATGCAGCATGCGGTCGCCATCCTGAAGGAATTCGACGTGCCGCACGAAGCGCAGGTGATTTCCGCGCATCGCATGCCGGACCAGATGTTCGCCTATGCGGAAGCGGCGCGTGCGCGCGGCCTGCGCGCGATCATCGCCGGCGCCGGCGGTGCCGCGCATCTGCCGGGCATGATCGCCGCCAAGACCATCGTGCCGGTACTCGGCGTACCGGTACCGTCCAAATATCTGCGTGGCGAGGATTCGTTGTTGTCCATCGTGCAGATGCCGAAGGGCATTCCGGTTTCCACTTTCGCTATCGGCGAAGCCGGCGCAGCGAATGCAGCGCTGACCGCCGTCGCGCTGTTGGCAGCCAATGACGTACAACTGGCCGAGAAGCTCGAACAATTCCGCGCCAAGCAGACGCAAACCGCAGTAGAAATGAAATTGCCTGTATGACTAAAAAAGAAATGAATGCATTGAATCCTTCCGCCGCCGGCACCTGGCTGGGCGTCATGGGCGGCGGCCAGCTCGGCCGCATGTTCGCGCACGCGGCGCAGCAGATGGGATTCAAGGTCGCGGTGCTGGAGCCGTCCATCGATTGTCCGGCCAGCCATGCCGCCGACTACCTGCATTGCGCCGATTACACCGATGCCGATGCATTAAAGAAGATGGCCGAGCAGTGTGCCGCCGTCACTACCGAATTCGAAAACGTGTCGGCACGTAGCCTCGCGCTGCTGGCGGAAAACACCTTCGTCGCGCCGTCAGCCGATTGCGTATCGATCGCGCAGGACCGCATGGCAGAGAAGCGTTTCTTCATCGATTGCGCGGCAAAGTCGGGCGTGTTTCCTGCGCCGCACAAGGAAATCAGGTCCGATGCCGATATCGATTCCGTGCCTGAGGACCTGTTGCCGGGCATCCTGAAAACGGTACGCATGGGCTACGACGGCAAGGGCCAGGTGCGTGTGAAGACGCGCGAGGAATTGCGTCAGGCTTATGCCGACATGGAAGGCGCGCATTGCGTGCTGGAAAAGATGCTGCCGCTGGCGTATGAAATCTCCGTGCTGTCCGCGCGTGGTGCTGACGGTCAGTCGGTCGTCTATCCGATTGCGGAGAATGTGCATCGCGACGGCATCCTATTCACCACCACGGTGCCGGGACCGCACATCACGCCCGAATCCGCAGCGAAGGCACAAGCTGCCGCGCTGGCGATCATCGAGCAGATGGGCTACGTCGGTGTGCTGTGCATTGAATTTTTCGTGCTGACCGACGGCTCGCTGGTCGCCAACGAAATGGCACCGCGTCCGCACAACAGCGGCCACTACACGATCGACGCTTGCGCTACCAGCCAGTTTGCGCAGCAGGCACGCGCAATGGCGCGCCTGCCGCTGGGCGACGTGCGCCAGCATTCGCCGGCGGCGATGCTGAACATTCTCGGCGATATCTGGTTCGAAGGCGATTCCGACGAGGCGCGCGAACCGGCCTGGGACAAGGTGCTGGCCATACCGGGTGCGAATCTGCATCTGTATGGCAAGAGCAGCGCACGGCGCGCGCGCAAGATGGGCCACGTCACTTTCATCGCGCCGACGATCGAGGAAGCGCAGGCGAATCTGCGCCAAGCCTGTGCAATTCTCGGCATTTCTGCCTGATCTTGCATCTACCTGGCATGACCGAAGATCAACTCGACTGGCCGGCGATCCGGGATGCCGCGCAACGGCTGGAGCGCGGCGAGCTGGTCGCCTTTCCGACCGAGACCGTCTACGGACTCGGCGCCGATGCGGAAAATCCCTGTGCCGTCACTTACATCTACGAAGCGAAGGAGCGTCCGTCAGATCATCCGGTGATCGTGCATTTGTCGCCGGAAGCCGATCTGTCGCATTGGGCGGCCGAAGTGCCGGATGATGCAAGGAAGCTGATCACGGCTTTCTGGCCCGGACCATTGACGCTGATCCTGAAACGCGCGCACGGCATCAATGCGATCGTCTCCGGCGGACAGGATTCTATCGGCCTGCGTTGTCCATCACATCCGGTGGCAGAGGCACTACTGCGCACATTCAAGAACGGCAAGGGCGGCATCGCCGCTCCATCTGCCAACAAGTTCGGCCACGTCAGCCCGACCACCGCGCAGCATGTGCGCGACGAGTTTATCGGCGACAAGCGCGGCCTGCTGAATTGCATTCTCGACGGCGGACAGAGCGAAGTCGGCATCGAATCGACGATTCTCGATCTATCGCGCGACGAACCGGTATTGCTACGTCCAGGACATGTCAGCGCTGCCGACATCGCACGCGTGCTGGGCAAACAGCCGAAGCTCCCTGATGGCGCTGCACCGCGCGCGTCGGGCACATTAGCTTCGCACTACGCACCAGTGACGCCGGTAATTTTGGTCGATACGCCGCAGCTGGCGAAGACGCTGGAAGATCTGCATGCGGCAGGGCGCTGTGTCGCATTGATGCATTACACGGAAGCGGCGGCGTCCGTTGCGGTGATGGCGAAGACGCATCTGCCATCGCAACCGACAGGTTACGCACATGATCTGTACGCGGCCTTGCGTGCGATGGATGCGGCGAAGGCCGACCTGATCGTGGCCGAGGCACCACCGACGGGCGAAGACTGGAACGGCATCAACGATCGCTTGCGCCGTGCGGCGCACGATTCGGCCGGCGCACTGGAAAGATTGCTGGGAACCTGAACGAATTACGGCTTGCTGGACAGGAAGCGGCCGCCGTGAAAGACCAGCGGCTCCTGCGGGCAGACGTCGCAGTTTTCCACTTCGCCGACGAAGATCACGTGATCGCCTTCCGGATAACGGCTGCGATTGTGGCATTCGAACCAGGCTGCGACGTCCTTCAGGATCGGCAGGCCGGTCGGCGACAGCGTGAATTCGACGCCGTCGAAACGGTTCTTGCCCGGACGGGCGAACGTGTTGGCCAGTTCGATCTGCGATGCAGATAGTACATTAATCACGTAATGCGAATTGCCGGTAAAGACAGGAAGACTGTTGGCAGCTTGGTTCAGGCTCCACAGCACCAGCGGCGGATTGAGCGAAACGGAATTGAAGGAACTGGCAGTCAGGCCGATGAAGGTGCCGTTGTCCAGCCGTGTGGTAATGATGGTGACGCCGGTGGCAAACTGCGACAGCGCATCGCGAAAATGGCGCGTATCGGATGCGGAAGATGGGGAGGCCGCTGAAGGCGGACGTGAAGAAGAAATAGACATCGATGATCCGGGAAATTTCATCCATTATGCCCAAAAACGGTGCCGGCTTGGCACTGCGCGTGATGACGACAACCGGTTTCTGTAGAGTTTCATCATGAAAGAATCCGATCAATCCCTGTTCGATATCCTGCGGCATCGCGCTGCGAGAACGCCTGCATCGATTGCAACGCGGTCGAGCGAACGCGCGCTTACCTATCGGCGCTTCTGGTCGCGCATCGAGCGCGGTACGGCGCGATTGATCAGCGAATGGGGTGTCGTACCGGGAGATACGATCGCCTACTGGGGGCAGGGGCATCAGGATGCCTTGTCGCTGTATTTTGCAGCGGCACGTTGTGGCGTCCGCCTGCTGCCGCTGGAACATGCTTCGTTGCGAAACGACGCGGCGGGGTTACTACAGCAGTATCGAATCGACGTTCTGCTTCATGATGACGATATCGCTGCAGAAACGTTCGCTGCCGAAATGCCGTCTATCGTATCGTTGGTGCCGCATATCGTCCGGTTGTCATCGGTGGTGGCGACGCGTTGCCATTATTATCCGCCGGTAGAAGAAGATGCTTCGGTACCCAGTTTGATCATGCCGGCAGCTGCGCAGACACTGCAGGCACCGCAGACATCCGTGCGCAGTCTCCGGCAATTGACGGACGGTATCGTCGACGATACGGCTGCGAACAGCTTCCGGGTTACGGCAGCGCTGTTCGATGACGATGTATTTGCGCCTCGCGTGCTATCGATGCTGGCGTCAGGCGGGACGATCCTTTTCAGGTAACGCAGGGATTTGCCCATTTGCATGGAGCAGGGTTTGCGTTAAAGTCACAGGCATTCATTTACGGAGCAATCATGGCGACAGAAATCGCAACCCTGGGCGGCGGATGTTTTTGGTGTACCGAGGCGGTGTTTCAGCAACTGAAGGGCGTACAGGAAGTCGAATCCGGCTATACCGGTGGACAGATCGCGAATCCATCCTATGAGCAGATCTGCGAAGGAACGACCGGCCATGCGGAAGTCGTGCGCCTGACCTTCGATCCGGCAGTCGTCAGCTACCGCGAAATCCTGGAAGTGTTCTTCACGATTCACGATCCGACTACGCTGAATCGCCAGGGCAATGATGTCGGCACGCAATACCGTTCGGTGATCTATTATCATTCGCTGGAACAGCAGGATACGGCGAAGCATGTCATCTCCGAGATGGCCAACGTGTGGGATGCGCCCATCGTCACCGAATTGAGTCCGGCCGAAACCTTCTACAAGGCGGAGGATTATCACCAGAATTATTTCCGCCAGAACCCGATGCAGGGCTACTGCGCTTTCGTCGTGGCGCCCAAGGTATCGAAGTTCAGAAAGACGTTCAGCGACAAGCTCAAGCCATCAGCCTGATCGGCAGTGTGAAGAGAAATACGATGCGGTGACAATGAGGGGCAGCGGACGCTGCCCCGATTTTTTTCAGGCGGCGCGTTCCTGCGCTGATTCCTGTTCCGCTTCTTTTGGCATTGAAGCCGGTGCAGCTTCCGCAAGCTTGCGCAGCACGTGCGCTGCGGCCACCAGCCCAAACGAAGCGGTCACGACCATGGCGGAACCGAAGCCTGCGCAGTTCAACCCCGTGATGCCGGCAGCATCGCCATCGACAGCGCAAGCCTCTGCCGTTTCCGGAAAGCGCAACGGCTCGCTGGAAAATACGGCGTCGATGCCGAACTTGTTTTTCGTCCCGCGCGGAAAACCGTGTTCTGCACGCAGGCGTTTGCGTACCTTGGCCAGCAGCGGTTCCTGTTCGGTACGGCACAAATCCATGATCTCGATGCGCGTCGGATCGATCTGTCCGCCGGCGCTGCCGATCGTCACCAGTTTCAATCCGTTCTTACGGCAATACGCAATCAGTGCGGTCTTGGCGCGTACATTGTCGATGGCGTCGATGATGTAGTCGTAATGATGTGCACCTATCATTTCGTCGAGATTGTCTGCTGTCAGGAAATCCTCGATTTCCGTCACGATGCAGGTCGGATTGATTTGCGCGATCCGTTCGGCCAATGCCGTCACCTTCGCCTTGCCTACGGTATCGGTCAACGCATGAATCTGGCGATTGATATTCGACTCGGCGACATTGTCGAGATCGATCATCGTGATGCGGCCGATGGCGCTGCGTGCCAGCGCTTCCACCACCCAGGAGCCGACGCCGCCGACGCCGATCACGCATACATGTGCGGTACGGAAACGTTCGAGCGCTTGCTTGCCGTACAGACGCGCGATGCCGCCGAAACGGCGATCGAAATCGATGTCTTCGGAGGATGCGGCGGTGCTGGCAGAAATGGCGGAGAGCGAGGTCATCTCGCCATTTTAACGGAGAGCAACGCCGGATTCATGCACCGGATTCGTCGGCGCGCTTGTCATGCGGCATTCGCGAGATAATTCGTTGATAACCCTGCAATGCCGTGCAGGAATATTGCGGTATCCTCAAGTTTTAGCTGAACGAAAGAGCAACATGTCGATTGCGGATATTCGAACCGACTACAGCCAGTCGGAATTGCTGGAAACGGCCATCGACGCCGATCCGATCAAGCAATTTGCCAAGTGGTTTGACGAGGCGGTGAAGGCCGGCGTCAAGGAGCCGAACGCCATGGGCGTTTCTACCGTGGGTGCTGGCGGGCGGCCTTCGTCGCGCATCCTGCTGATCAAGAATTTCGATGAACGCGGATTCACCTGGTTTACCAATTACGACAGCCGCAAAGGCGCCGAGCTGGACCGGAATCCTTATGCTTCGCTGCTGTTCCACTGGGTGGACATCGAGCGTGTAGTTCGTATTGAAGGGCGCGTCGAAAAAGTGACGCCAGAAGAAAGCGACGCCTATTTCCATAGCCGTCCGGTCAAGAGCCGCCTGGGTGCCATCGCTTCTTCGCAGAGCCAGCCGATCGCCGACAGAAGCGAACTGGAAACGCGCTATGCGCAGGTGGAAGCGCAGTATGGCGACAATCCGCCGCGCCCTGAAAACTGGGGCGGCTATCGCCTCAAGCCGGATTACATCGAATTCTGGCAGGGGCGCCGCTCGCGGCTGCATGATCGCATCGCTTATACGCTGGATGAAAAAGGAAACTGGAAGAAAACGCGATTGCAGCCTTGAGGCTGACAATGCAGGAATGCGCAGCCAAGATTTCGACTGAGGACTGAACGAATCGAATCCGATGTTCGGAAATGGCAAAGCCCGCAACGTATTGCGGGCTTTGCAGGTTATTGGTGGAGACGGCGGGAATCGAACCCGCGTCCAGAAGCACTCTACAGACAGTTCTACATACTTAGCGTTGTCATTTGATTTGACCTGCACGACGCGGACGCGCACGCTGCGTACAGGCGAGCCACCTATTATTTAACGCCATGCCAAGTGACCCGGCGCGACGCGATTCCCTGTGTATGACTCTACTGCCGTTGCCGGCCCACCCCAGGGAAGAGATGGTGTAGAGCTAGAAAGTTCTTAGGTTCCTAGAGGTTTACGCTGCGAGAGCGTAAGATTCATCGTTTGCATTTAAGCATTTCCGGCTGTATTTACGAGGTAACCAGTCCTCGGTATGCCCTGCGCTGCTTTGCAACCCCTGTCGAAACCAGGTCGTCCCCAAAGCTTTGCCATTGTAGCGCAATAGATGGGGAAACTTCCCGCAGATTCAAGACAGGTGTGTCCGATATTCGGCAATTATCCGATCAGTTCGGATAATTGCCGAGGGGATTCGATCAGTACATCAGCATTCCACGACGTCGGAAGAACATCGCCGCAATAGCCCCAGCCTGCTGCGACCGTTTTCATGCCGGCAGCACGTCCGGCCTGTATGTCTCGCAGGTCGTCTCCTACGTACCAGCAATGTTCGGGCAGGATGCCGATGCGCTTTGCCGCTTCGAGCAACGGAGCGGGGTGCGGTTTGGGATAGGCCGTCGTGTCGCCGCAAACGACACAAGCTGCATGGTCCAGCCCGATTTGCGGAACGAGCAGGCTTGTCAGTTGCGTCACCTTGTTCGTGACGATGCCCCAAGCGATCCCTTTTTTCTGCAGAGCCGCGAGTAGTTCGGGAACGCCGTCGAACAGGCGGCTGTGAACGGCGATTGATGTTTCGTAGTTCTTCAAAAATTCGTCGCGCAGGACGGGGTAATCGTCATCCTGCGGTGTGATGCCGAACGCGGCACCGATCAGGCCACGTGCGCCAGCCGAGGCAACCGGGCGCAGCAGTGCATAATCGACCGATTGCAGTCCGCGTGCGATACGCAATTGATTGACGGCACCCGCCAAATCGGGAGCCGTGTCGGCCAGCGTGCCGTCGAGATCGAAAAGTACGGCTTGTGGAGAGGGAAGTTTCATGGAAATGGAGCGCTGCGGACGAAAACCACGGTTTTCGCCGCATGCATCATGAGGGAATCATGCCGGCTTGGTGCAGGCAACCAGATAATTGACGCTGGTATCGCTGTTCAGCGAATAGATTTTTGTGAATGGATTGAAACCCATGCCTTTCAAGGCATCGACGGTCAATCCTGCATGACGCGTGAATTGCGCCAGTTCGGCCGGCGTGATGAATTTGGCGTAATCGTGCGTTCCTTTCGGCAGCAGGCGCAGAACGTATTCGGCGCCGATGACTGCATGCAGGTAGGACTTCGGATTGCGATTGATCGTTGAGAAGAAGATGCGGCCTCCCGGTTTGGCAAGACGCGCGCAGGCTGCCACGATGGAGGCGGGATCGGGGACATGTTCCAGCATTTCCATGCAGGTGACGATGTCGAAGCTGCCGCTTTCTCTCGCTGCGAGGTCTTCCGCCGCAATCAGTTCGTAGCGGACCTGTACGCCAGATTCGAGACTGTGCAAGTCGGCGACTTTCAACGCTTTTTCGGACAAATCGATGCCGGTGACATCTGCCCCTTTTTTTGCCATCGATTCTGCAAGGATACCGCCACCGCATCCGATGTCGACCACCTTCTTGCCGGCCAGCGGCGCATGACTATTGATCCAGTCCAGGCGCAATGGATTGATTTCGTGCAGCGGACGAAACTCGGATGTCGGGTCCCACCATTGATGGGCCAGATCGCTAAATTTTTTCAGTTCCAATGGGTCGGCGTTCATAAGGCTGAATCATAACTGGAAAGCAGGGAAACGTGGATATCGCATCCGGTTGGTGCAAGCGAAAAAAAACCCCGCCGTAGCGGGGTTTGGTGTGCGCAGAAACGGCTTACTTGCGGGTACCGACCACTTCGATTTCCACGCGACGGTTTTGTGCGCGGCCAGCTGCAGTCTTGTTGGTTGCAACCGGTTGTTTCTCGCCTTTACCTTCGGTGTAGACGCGTTTTGCATCGACGCCTTTGCCGACCAGGTAGCTCTTGACCGCTTCAGCACGGCGAACCGACAGCTTCTGGTTGTAAGCGTCAGGACCGATCGAGTCGGTGTGGCCGACAGCGATGATGACTTCCAGGTTCAGGCCGTTCAGTTTCGAAGCCAGATCATCCAGTTTCGCTTTGCCGTCCGGTTTCAGGACTGCCTTGTCGAAATCGAAGAAGGCGTCAGCAGCAAACGTGACTTTTTCCGAAGTCGGGACAGGAGCGACCGGCGTTGCGGCAGGAGCTGCTGCAACCAGAGCGCCGTCGCAACCAGGAACGGATGCAGCCGGGGTCCAGTAGCCGGTGTGCCAGCACAGACCGGTGGAGTTGCGAGCGATGACGCCGCGACCATCCTGCAGGTATGCGCTGTTCGGGGTGCTGGCCTTGATGTCCGTTTGTGCGTGAGCAGACATTGCAACGACCGCGGATGCCGCGAAGACGAGTTTTGCTAATTTATTCATATTTCTTTCTCCTCGAGTGAGATATCCGCAGATGAACTGCGCCAAAACTACCAAATGACACAAAGATTAACGTGCGCCTCAACAACCGCATGAAACAAAATTGTCTACATGCAATAGTCAGAAACTTGTATCCATTTTGCCATACACGGCGTTTCAGCGAACATCGCCTAATGGGCGAATTGACGTTTTTTTAAATCCGTTGTGTTTAAACAACGGCAGCACGAAGAAATATTTCCACCTGCAAAACATTGACCTTTGGACATCCAAATCGTTCATGTAGTCAGCAGGAAATTTTCTTATTTGTCATTTTTGTGTGCCGTGCACCTGAATCTGTACGCGCCGATTTGGTGCAAGGCAGGCAATCAGTTTGGCTTGGCTCATGCCGGTCCGGCAATTGACCACTGGCTGGGTTTCTCCAGCGCCATGAATGTTAATTGGTGCGGCCACGCCATGCGATTGCAGGAAACTGGCTACCGAAGCGGCCCGTTTCTCGGAAAGCCGGCGATTCGCTTCGGCTGCGCCGATATTGTCGGTATGGCCGGTAATCGTCATGTCGGTAATGGATTGGCACTTGGCAAGTTTGGGCAGCACGGTATCGGTCAGGCGTTTTTTTGCCTTCTTATTCAGGGCAGCTTGACCTGAGGCGAAGGTTTCACCGCTTTCCAGCGTGACCGTGAAATCGCAAGGCTTGTCCGCGACTTGCTCGCTTGCCAGGATGTTTTTCACATCGGGGGCAATCGGATTCGGAATCGGCGGTTTCAGTGCACCGTCGCATCCGGCGACGGCATCGGTCGCCGTCCAGCTGCCTGAACGCCAGCACAAGCCGAATCCGCTGCGGGTAACGGCACCGCGGCTATCCTGACTATATCCATCGTTTTGCGGAGCTTGAATATCGGTTTGCGCAAAGGCGAAAGTGGAGGAAACGCCCATCAGTAATCCGAGGGCCAGTTTTTCGATCATGCTTTTCTCTTGGGTGGGGTGTGCGGAGAGGAAGGGCTGCGGACAAGGTCGCTACCGATTTTCCAACAGACGGCATTTAAACATATTTGGCGCAGGGTTGCGTCTTTGGCTTCGATGCATGGGTGCGTGGAGGTGTTGAAAGCAGGGAAGAGAGTCGCTCGGCGTGGTAAAATCTCCGATTTGCCGGATCGCGCATTCAAACGGACGATTCTTCTTCATTAACCTTCGCCAAGGATCTACGCACCGCCCATGGATCAATTCGCTAAAGAGACCATACCGATTTCGCTGGAAGAAGAAATGCGCAAGAGTTACCTCGATTACGCGATGAGCGTGATTGTGGGGCGGGCGTTGCCGGATGTGCGGGATGGCCTGAAGCCGGTGCACCGTCGCGTGCTGTACGCGATGCACGAGACGAACAACGTCTGGAATCGTCCTTATGTGAAGTGCGCGCGCGTGGTCGGCGAAGTCATGGGTAAATATCACCCGCACGGCGATCAGGCGATCTACGACACGCTGGTGCGCATGGCGCAGGATTTTTCGCTGCGCTACACGTTGGTCGACGGTCAGGGCAACTTCGGTTCGATCGACGGCGACAACGCTGCGGCGATGCGTTATACCGAATGCCGACTCGACAAGATCGCCAGCGAACTGCTGGCCGATATCGAAAAGGAAACCGTCGATTTCGTCCCGAACTACGACGGCAAGGAAAAAGAGCCGTCGGTGCTGCCGACGCGCGTGCCTAACCTACTGATCAACGGCTCGTCCGGTATCGCAGTGGGCATGGCGACTAACATTCCCCCGCATAACATCACCGAAATCATCGACGGCGCGCTGCATGTGCTGCGCAATGAGCAATGCTCGGTCGACGAGCTGCTGGAAATCATCCCGGCGCCGGACTTCCCGACCGGCGGCATCATCTATGGCGTGTCTGGCGTGCGCGATGGCTATCGCACCGGCCGCGGTCGCGTCGTCATGCGCGCGAAGACGCACTTCGAGGAATTCGGCAAGGAAAACCGTTCGGCCATCATCGTCGACGAACTGCCGTATCAGGTAAACAAGAAGTCGCTGCTGGAACGAATCGCCGAACTGGTGCGCGACAAGAAATTGGAAGGCATTTCCGACATTCGCGACGAATCAGATAAATCTGGCATGCGCGTCGTCATCGAATTGAAGCGTGGCGAAGTGCCGGAAGTCGTGCTGAACAATCTGTACAAGCAGACGCAGCTGCAGGACACCTTCGGCATGAATATGGTCGCGCTGGTCGACGGCCAGCCGAAGCTGCTGAACTTGAAGCAGATGCTGGAATGCTTCCTGTCGCATCGCCGCGAAGTGGTGACGCGCCGTACCGTGTTCGAATTGCGCAAGGCGCGCGAACGTGGCCACGTGCTGGAAGGCCTGGCTGTGGCGCTGGCCAACATCGACGATTTCATCGCCATCATCAAGGCGGCGCCGACGCCGCCGGTGGCGAAAGCCGAATTGATGGCGCGTGCCTGGGATTCGTCGCTGGTGCGCGAGATGCTGGCACGCACCGGCGATGAAGCGGTCGGCGGCATCGAAGCCTTCCGTCCGGAAAACCTGCCGAAGCAGTACGGTATCCAGTCCGACGGCCTGTACAAACTGTCCGACGACCAGGCGCAGGAAATTCTGCAGATGCGCTTGCAGCGCCTGACCGGTCTGGAGCAGGACAAGATCGTCAACGAATACAAGGAAGTGATGGCGCAGATCGCCGATCTGCTGGACATCCTTTCCAAGCCGGCGCGCGTGACGACCATCATCACTGACGAACTGACGGCGGCAAAACACGAATACGGCGAAGGCAACAAGGATGCACGCCGCTCGACGATCGAACTGAATGCGACCGACCTCGGCACGGAGGATCTGATCACGCCGCAGGACATGGTGGTCACGCTGTCGCATACCGGTTACATGAAATCGCAGCCGATTTCGGAATACCGCGCGCAGAAACGCGGTGGCCGCGGCAAGCAGGCGATGGCGACCAAGGAAGACGACTGGATCGACCAGCTCTTCATCGCCAACACGCACGATTACATCCTGTGCTTCTCCAACCGCGGCCGCATGTACTGGCTGAAGGTATGGGAAGTACCGCAGGGATCGCGTGCTTCGCGCGGCAAGCCGATCGTCAATATGTTCCCGCTGCAGGACGGAGAAAAGATCACTGTGATCCTGCCGGTTTCGGGCGAAAACCGCAGCTTCCCTGAAGACCATTACATCTTCATGGCGACCAGCCTCGGTACCGTCAAGAAAACGTCGCTCAGCGATTTCAGCAATCCGCGCAAGGCCGGCATTATCGCGGTCGATCTGGACGACGGCGATTTCCTGATCGGCGCTGCGCTGACCGACGGCAAGCATGACGTGATGCTGTTTTCCGATGCCGGCAAGGCCGTGCGTTTCGACGAGAACGACGTGCGCCCGATGGGCCGCACCGCACGCGGTGTGCGTGGCATGAATCTGGAAGAAGGCCAGCAGGTGATCGCCTTGCTGGTCGCGGAAAACGAACAGCAGTCAGTGCTGACGGCGACCGAAAACGGTTTCGGCAAACGCACGCCGATTACCGAATACACGCGTCACGGTCGCGGCACGAAGGGGATGATCGCGATCCAGACCAGCGAGCGCAACGGCAAGGTCGTCGCTGCCACGCTGGTCGATGCGAACGATGAAATCATGTTGATCACGACCGGCGGCGTGCTGATCCGCACGCGCGTGGCCGAGATTCGTGAAATGGGCCGTGCGACCCAGGGCGTGACGCTGATTGCCGTCGAGGACGGCACCAGGTTGAGCGGCCTGCAACGCATACTTGAATCAGATGTTGATGAAGAGCAATCCGGTACGGAGGAAGCAGAATAATGAAGCGGCGCGTGTTTAACTTTTCGGCTGGTCCGGCTGCGTTGTCGAAGGAAGTCATTCAGCAAGCAGCAGATGAAATGATGGACTGGCGGGGAAGCGGGATGTCCGTGATGGAAATGAGCCATCGCGGCAAGGAATTCACCGAGATTCTCGCGACCGCAAAGGCCGATCTGCGCGAACTGATGTCCATCCCGGACAACTACAAGATCCTGTTCATGCAGGGCGGCGCAATCGCCGAGAACGCCATCGTGCCGATGAACCTGATCGGTCGCAAGCCGCAGCCGGCCACCATCGACTTCATCAATACCGGCCACTGGTCGGTGCAAAGCATCGAGGAAGCGCACAAGTACGCCAAGGTCAATATCGCCGGGTCGTCGGAAGATGCCGGCTTCACCTACGTTCCTGCACGCGATTCCTGGAAGCTGTCGCAGGATGCGGCTTACGTGCACATCTGCACCAACGAAACGATCGGCGGTGTGGAATTCAATTACACGCCGGAAGTTGGCGACGTGCCGCTGGTAGCGGACATGTCGTCGAACATTTTGTCCCGTTCAGTCGACGTGTCGAAATACGCCGTCATCTATGCGGGCGCGCAGAAGAACATCGGTCCGGCCGGTGTGACCATCGTCATCGTGCGCGACGACATGCTGGGCCATGCCGTGCCGGCCTGCCCGTCAGCCTTCGACTGGAAACAGGTGGCCGAGCACGATTCGATGTACAACACGCCGCCGACTTATCCGATCTACATCGCCGGCCTAACTTTTCAGTGGCTGAAGCGCATCGGCGGCATTGCAGAAATCGAAAAGGTCAACATCGCGAAGGCCAAACTGGTCTACGATTATCTGGATTCGACCGGTTTCTATATCAACCGCGTACCGGCGGCCGACCGCTCGCGCATGAACGTGCCGTTCGTGCTGCGCGACGAATCGCTGAATGCAAAGTTCCTGGCAGAAGCCGAAGCGAACGATCTGGTGCAACTGAAAGGCCACAGCTCGGTCGGCGGCATGCGCGCCTCGATCTACAACGCCATGCCGCTCGAAGGCGTGCAGGCGCTGGTGGCATTCATGAAGGATTTCGAGAAGAAGTACGGTTGATGTGACGGCAAGCCGGCCTTCTTCCGGCTAAACGATGCAATGCAACCCAAGGCGATGACACGTATCGCATGACCATGACGACGGACGACAAGCTCAAACCGCTGCGCCAGCAGATCGATGCCATCGATGCGCAAATCCTCGATTTGCTCAATCAGCGCGCGCAGGTGGCGCAGCAGGTCGGCCATGTGAAGGCCGAAACCAATGCACCGGTCTTCCGGCCGGAGCGCGAAGCACAGGTGCTGCGCAATGCGGCCGAACGCAATCCTGGCCCGCTGCATGGCAGCGACATCCAGACCATCTACCGTGAAATCATGTCCGCCTGCCGGGCATTGGAGCGCCGCGTCACCGTAGCTTTCCTCGGCCCGGTCGGCACATTCAGCGAGCAGGCTGTCTACCAACAGTTTGGCCATGCGGTCGAAGGCTTGCCGTGTGCTTCCATCGATGAAGTGTTCCGTGCGACCGAGGCGGGCACCGCCGATTTCGGTGTGGTACCGATCGAGAATTCGTCGGAAGGCGTCATCAACCGCACGCTGGATCTGCTGCTGCAAACGACGCTGACGATTAGCGGTGAAGTCGCGATCAAGGTGCATCACAGCCTGATGACGCGCAGCGGTGCTATGGATGGCATCAAGTCCATCCACGCGCATTCGCAGGCGCTGGCGCAATGCCAAGCCTGGCTGAACCAGCATTACCCGGACATCGAACGCGTAGCCGTGGCATCCAACGGCGAGGCGGCGCGCCAGGCTGGCGAAGATGCTTCCATCGCCGCGATCGCCAGCGACATCGCCGGCGAGAAATACAGCCTGCAGATCGTCAATGCCCACATCCAGGACGACCCGCACAATCGCACGCGCTTTGCCGTGATCGGTCGCCTGCAGACGGAAGCGAGCGGATGCGACCAGACGTCGCTGGTGCTGTCGGTGCCGAACAAGGCAGGCGCCGTCTATAACCTGCTGGCGCCGCTGGCCAGGCATGGCGTGTCGATGAGCCGCTTTGAATCGCGTCCTGCGCGCATGGGTACGTGGGAATACTACTTCTATGTCGACATCGAAGGCCATCTGAAGGATCGCAAAGTGGCCGATGCATTGGGCGAGCTGAAAGAAAACGCAGCCTTCTTCAAGGTGCTGGGTTCATATCCGTGCAGCTTGTGATGGGCATGGCTTGTGCGGCTTTCATTGCATCCTGATGGGTCGGTAGCGGGCTTCTGCGGTTTCTGAAATACATCTTTTTCGCAACACGATTCATCCCGGGAATTTTTTTCATGTCCACTCAGTTCGGTCCTGATTACATTCGCGCCATTGCGCCCTATCAGGGCGGCAAGCCGATCAGCGAAGTCGCGCGCGAATTCGGTCTCGACGAGGCCAAGATTGTCAAACTCGCATCCAACGAAAATCCGCTCGGCATGCCGGAATCGGCACGCAAGGCAATGGCTAATGTGGCCGATGCCGGTCGCTATCCGGATGGCAACGGTTTCGAACTGAAAGCCGCGTTGACGGCGAAGTACGACGTACCGGCCGAATGCATCACGCTCGGCAACGGCAGCAACGATATCCTCGAACTTGCCGCACACGCCTTCGTGCAGCCGGGACAGTCCGTCATCTATGCGCAGTATTCGTTCGCCGTCTATCCGCTGGCGACGCAGGCGGTCGGTGGCCGTTCGATTGTCGTGCCGGCCAGGGATTTCGGTCATGACCTGGATGCGATGATCGATGCGATCGAGGATGATACGAAGCTGATCTTCGTGGCCAATCCGAATAATCCGACTGGCACCTTTATTCCGGGCGATGCGATCGAAGCCTTCCTGCGCCGCGTGCCGCCGCATATCGTTGTCGTGCTTGACGAGGCATACACTGAATTCCTGCCGCAGGAGCAGCAATACGATTCGATCGGATGGGTCGCAAAATATCCGAACCTCCTGGTGTCGCGCTCGATGTCGAAGGTGTACGGCCTGGCCGGCCTGCGTATCGGCTACGGCATTGCGCAGCCGGGCATCACCGATCTGCTCAATCGCATTCGCCAGCCGTTCAATGTCAATTCCTTCGCGCAGGCGGCGGCGATTGCTGCGCTGGCCGACGATGAATTCGTCAGCAGAAGCGCGAAGATGAATGCAGACGGCTATCGCCAGCTGACACAGGTTTTCGACGAGCTGGGATTGCAATACGTGCCTTCGTACGGCAATTTCGTATTGGTCAAGGTCGGCGATGACGACGGTGCAGGCGCGCGCGTGAATCTTGCGTTGCTGAAGCAGGGCATCATTGTGCGACCGGTCGGCAACTACGGTTTGCCGCAATGGCTGCGTATCACGATCGGCTTGCCGGAAGAGAACGAAGCCTTCATCGCTGCATTGAAGAAGGCACTGGCCTGATATTCAAACCGACGAATCGATAACCATCTGGATTGATCGTGCTGAACAAAATCGTCATCTTCGGAACCGGCCTGATCGGCGGATCGTTCGCTGCAGCCTTGCGCAAGGCTGGCGCGGTGCGCCAGATCGTCGGCGTCGGCCGTACTGCGGGATCGCTGCAGCGCGCCAAGGAGCTGGGTTTGATCGATGCGATCGGCACGTCTCTGGAAGAGACGTTGCGCGATGCCGATCTGGTGCTGCTGTCGGTTCCTGTCGCGCAGACTGAATCGGTGCTGTCCGCAATCAGGCCATGGCTGCAGTCGCAGACGGTCGTTACCGATGCCGGCAGTATCAAGGGCGAAGTCGTTGCCGCCGCTGAGCGCGCGCTTGGTGACAAGCTTGCGCAATTCGTGCCGGGCCATCCGATCGCCGGCCGTGAAACGACTGGACCGGATGCCGCTGTCGCCGATCTGTACGTCGGCAAGAAAGTCGTGCTGACACCGCTGCCGCAGAACGATGCGGCCAGCGTTGCGCGTGTCGCAGACGCATGGCAGCAGTGCGGTGCCGTCATCCATCGCCTGACGGTGCAACAGCACGACGCCGTGTTCGCCGCAGTCAGTCATCTGCCGCATCTGCTGGCGTATGCGCTGGTCGACGATATCGCTTCCAAACCGCATGCCGATCTGCTGTTCCAGTATGCCGCCAGCGGTTTTCGCGATTTCACCCGCATCGCCGGTTCGTCGCCGGAAATGTGGCGCGATATCAGCCTCGCGAACCAGCCGGCGATATTGAACGAACTCGATGCCTACATCGCGCAATTGACGCGCTTTCGTGCGCTGCTGGCGCAACGCGACGGCGATGTGATGCAGGCGATGTTCGCCCGCGCGCAGCAGGCACGCTGCGAATGGCTGCGCAGCCTGGAAGAGGCTGATACGCAATCACAGGATCGCAAGTAATGAAACACTATCCGCATCATCTCGATCTGCAACCGGCAATGCACGCCAAGGGCGTCGTGCGTCTGCCGGGTTCGAAAAGCATCTCCAACCGCATGTTGCTGCTGGCAGCGCTGGCTGAAGGTACGACACACATCAAGGATCTGCTGGCGTCGGACGATACGCATGTGATGCTGATGGCGTTGCAAAGCCTTGGCGTCAAATGGGAGCAGATCGGCGAATCGCAGGATTACATCGTGCATGGCGCCGGCGCGGCTTTCCCGACCCATCATGCCGATCTGTTCATGGGCAATGCAGGCACCGCGATCCGTCCGCTGACGGCGGCGCTGGCGGTGATGGGCGGCGATTACACGCTGCACGGCATTCCACGCATGCACGAGCGTCCGATCGGCGATCTGGTCGATGCGCTGAACGATATCGGAGCCGATATCGAATACACGGGGCAACCCGGCTATCCGCCGCTGCATATCCGCCGCGGCCGCATCCGTGCGGAACGGTTGAAGGTGCGCGGCAATGTTTCCAGTCAGTTTCTGACGGCGCTGTTGATGGCGGCGCCGCTGATGGCGCAGGATCATGACGTGACGATCGACGTCGTCGGCGAACTGATCTCCAAGCCCTATATCGAAATCACGCTGAACCTGATGCGCCGCTTCGGCGTGGAAGTGCAGCGCGACGGCTGGCAGTCGTTCACGATTACCGCCGGTCAGCGCTATCGCAGTCCAGGCACGATTCATGTCGAAGGCGATGCATCGTCAGCATCGTATTTTCTCGCGGCTGGCGCGATTGCAGGCGGCCCGGTGCGTGTTGAAGGCGTGGGCCGCGACAGTATTCAGGGCGACGTGCGTTTTGTTGAATCGCTGCAGCAAATGGGCGCGACCGTGACGATGGGCGATAATTGGATCGAGGCGCAGTCCAACGGTGCGCTGCATGCGATCGATGCGGATTTCAATCACATCCCCGATGCAGCGATGACGATCGCGGTCGCAGCGCTGTATGCCGACGGCCCGAGCATCTTGCGCAATATCGGCAGCTGGCGCGTCAAGGAAACCGATCGCATCGCGGCGATGGCGACGGAGTTGCGTAAGCTGGGGGCGACGGTGGAAGAGGGCGACGACTACCTGCGCGTGACGCCTCCTGCTGTCATTCAGTCCGCCGCCATCGATACCTACGACGATCACCGGATGGCGATGTGTTTTTCGCTGGCAACGCTGGATGGCGCGGCACGGCGGGGAAACCGCATCCGTATCAACGATCCGCAATGCGTGGCCAAAACTTTCCCTGAATACTTCGAAGCCTTTGCCGGTGTGACGGAAGAAAGCCTGTTCTGACACTGCCGGTTTGTGGCCGGTTTGCCGACTGCAACATATTCGCCCCATTTCTCCAAACGGATTCCTGACATGACTTCATCGCACGCCATTCCCGTCATCACGATCGACGGGCCGACTGCATCGGGAAAAGGAACGGTTGCGCAGCTGGTCGCGGAACGGCTCGGTTTTCATTATCTGGATTCGGGTGCGTTGTATCGGCTGACGGCATTGTCGGCTCTCAAGGCCGAAACGCCGCTGGAAGATGAGCGGGCGCTGGCTGAATTGGCGGCGGGATTGCATTGCAGTTTCAGCAATGGCGCGATTTTCCTGAACGGCGAGGATGTCTCGATGGCGATCCGTGCCGAAAAAGTTGGCAACACGGCATCGAAAATCGCCGCCTTGCCGGCCTTGCGCCGGGCGCTGGTCGAGCTGCAGCTGCGTTTCGCGCAGGCGCCGGGACTGGTGGCCGACGGGCGCGACATGGGAACCGTGATTTTCCCCGATGCCTGTCTGAAAGTCTTCCTGACGGCAAGCGTGGAAGCGCGCGCGGAAAGACGATATAAGCAATTGATTGACAAGGGATTTTCTGCTAATATGCACGACCTTCTGAAGGATTTGAACGAGCGTGACGCACGCGATTCCAATCGCGCCGTCGCACCGCTTAAGCCGGCCGAAGGAGCGTATTTGCTGGATACTTCGAATCTGACCGTGAATCAGGCGGTGGAACAGGTGCTCGGCTGGTATGCCGCTGTAAAGAAGTAAGCAAGAAGTTGTAGTTGTTGTACCCGGTGTCCGGGCTGGCGCAAAGCCTGAACGGACTGTGATGAACCCAACCCAGTTTTCCGTACGTACTGCATCCTGCATTTGCGGGGCCGACAGGCGATTGAAGCGGACTCTGGTCAAACCTGTTCAAAATTTTATGTCTACTGCTGTTACCTCCCAAGATTCCGGTATGGAAAGCTTTGCCGCCCTGTTTGAAGAATCGCTGTCGCGTCAGGACATGCGTTCGGGCGAAGTGATTTCCGCTGAAGTCGTTCGTATCGACCACAACTTCGTGATCGTCAACGCCGGCCTGAAATCGGAAGCATTCATCCCTATCGACGAATTCAAGAACGACAGCGGCGAGCTGGAAGTCAACGTTGGCGACTTCATCACCGTTGCGATCGAATCGCTGGAAAACGGTTTCGGCGACACCATCCTGTCGCGCGACAAGGCCAAGCGTCTGGCATCGTGGCTCTCGCTGGAAAAAGCGATGGAGTCCGGCGAGATCGTCACCGGCACCGTCAACGGCAAGGTCAAGGGCGGCCTGACCGTTCTGACCAACGGCATTCGCGCCTTCCTGCCGGGTTCGCTGGTCGATACCCGTCCGGTCAAGGACACCACGCCGTTCGAAGGCAAGACCCTGGAGTTCAAGGTCATCAAGCTGGACCGCAAGCGTAACAACGTCGTGCTGTCGCGTCGCGCCG
>NZ_JBMQZD010000002.1:0-133877 GCF_057353965.1 Oxalicibacterium sp. | reverse complement strand
GCTCTGCTCAGCCCGGGCCGGCTACTACGCTCCAAGATTTCCTCCCTCAAAACGACTCGCACGGCAGCCTCGCTCTCAAGGGGCGAGCGCATCTGACTCGCACAGCCGCTTCACTTCCCTGGGCCTTCTGAATGAGGATGATCTTTCGACTAAAGGGCGAAATCTGTAGAGCGTATGATGAGGTGCTTAAATGAAATCGGGCTCACTTCAGCGCATCTACCCTTCACCTTCGGCGCAATATTTGGTAAAATCTCGTGCTTCGCTGATGTAGCTCAGTTGGTAGAGCAACTGATTCGTAATCAGTAGGTCGGAAGTTCGATTCTTCTCATCAGCACCAAAAATAAAAGGGCTGCACGAAAGGTGCAGCCCTTTTTCATTTCGTATGGCGAATACGTCTGGGTAGTGTCGAGATTAGTGATATCCAGCACATCATTGATTCCATGCCTGCGCTCTTTGTATGGCACGGCGCCATACGAATAGACGATGTTGACGTTCATCCTCCGACATCGCAGATTCAAAATGACGGTCGACTTGCCATAGGGAAGAGAGCTCGTCGATAGATGACCAGAACGACACGGCCAGGCCGGCGAGATAAGCGGCGCCCAATGCCGTCGTTTCCGTAATTGAAGGTCGTGTGACAACAGTATTCAGAATATCTGCCTGAAATTGCATCAGCAGATCGTTCCGCGCGGCACCGCCATCGACGCGCAGCTCCTGCAATGGAATTTGTGTATCCTTCCGCATTGCGTCCATCAGGTCGGCAGTCTGGTAGGCGATGCTTTCCAGCGCGGCGCGAGCGATATGTGCCTTGTTCGTGCCGCGTGTCATGCCGATGATCGTGCCACGCGCATGCGGATCCCAATAAGGAGCACCGAGGCCGCTGAATGCGGGTACGAAAATCACACCGCCGTTGTCACGTACGCTGCACGCCAGCGCTTCCACGTCGGATGAGCGCGTGATGATGTTCAGGCCATCGCGCAACCATTGCACGGTGGCGCCAGCCATGAAGACTCCGCCTTCCAGCATGTAGTGCGTCTTCGAGTTGGCACAACCGTACTGCCAGCCGACTGTTGTCAGCAGATTGTTTTGCGATGCGACGGCCTCGGTTCCGATGTTGAGCAGCATGAAGCAACCAGTTCCGTACGTATTCTTTGCCATGCCCGGGGTGTAGCACGCTTGGCCGAATGTGGCGGCTTGTTGATCGCCTGCGATGCCTGCGATGGGAATGCTATCGCCGAACAGAGCAGGAAAAGTGTCGGCGACGATGCCGCTGCTGGGAACGATCTCGGGAAGTAGACTGCGCGGAATGTCCAGCAGACTCAATAGCTCGTCATCCCAGTCCAGCGTATGAATGTCGAACAGAAGTGTGCGGGATGCGTTGCTGACATCGGTAAGGTGACGCCCGCATAATTTGAATGTCAGCCAGCTGTCGATGGTGCCGAACGCCAGCTCGCCGCGGATGGCCTTCTCGCGTGCATCCGGAACATTGTCCAGCAGCCATTTCACCTTCGTGCCGGAAAAATAAGGATCAAGCAACAAGCCTGTTTTGGCGCGGAAAACGGGTTCGTGACCATCGTTGCGTAATTGCTCGCATATCGACGCTGTCCTGCGATCCTGCCAGACAATTGCAGGGGCGATCGGCTGACCGGTTTTGCGTTCCCAGATGACGGTGGTTTCGCGTTGATTGGTAATGCCGATGGCTGCAATGTCGGTTGCCGCGACATGTTGTTCGCGCATGACTTGCTGTGCGACATCAAGCTGGCTTTGCCAGATTGCCTCGGCATCGTGTTCTACCCATCCGGGTTGCGGAAATAATTGCGGAAATTCCTGTTGTGCCGAGCCGCGAATGCGTCCGGTACGATCGAACAGAATGGCGCGTGAACTAGTGGTTCCTTGATCGAGCGCGAGGATCAGAGAAGGCATCTGGATGAGAATTCAGGGGCGATAGAAATGTTCGGGCAAGCCGGCAACGTCGACGCGCAGGCGAAGCACATGACCGGATAAAGGATATCGCGCCAGTTCCGCAGCGGAACGCTTGTGGCTGACGGTGGTGATGTAGAGCGTGCGCAAATCGTCGCCGCCGAAGGCCATCATCGTCGGGCAGTGTGCCGGCAGCCGAATTTCCTGCAGGATATCGCCGTCCGGCGACAGTCGCAGCAGCCGGCCGCCTTCATACATCGCACACCAATATGCGCCTTCGCTATCGACGGCACCACCGTCGGGACGACCACCGTAATGTGGATCGGCCTTGTCGGTCGAAAACTGCCGGACGACGTGCGTATCGCCCAGCGTGCCGGTTGCGATGTCGAAAGGATACGCGCGTACTTGGTGGGTCGTCGTATCGCTGTGGTAAAGCGTCTTGGCGTCCGGACTGAACGCGACGCCGTTGGACACCGTAGCACGCTTGCCGCTGTCGCTCAGCGTACCTTGCTGCAAGCGATACAAGACGGCATCAGGACGGTCGCGCGGTTCGTAGATGGTGCCGACCCAAAGCCGGCCTTGTGCATCGCATCGCCCGTCGTTGAAGCGAGTCGTGGCGGGGTCATAGGGCGGATCGACGAGGTGTGTCAGTTCACCGGAAAGTGTATCCAGCCTGGCCAAGCCGGAGCGTAATGCCACCAGCAAACCGCCTTCGCTGTGCAGCGCAATGCAACCGGGTTCGGATGGCATGCTCCAAAGTCGGTGCTCCTGATCGGCAGGACGGAAGCGATGAACGGCACGGCCGTCGATATCGATCCAGTACAGCGCGGATTCCTCGATATGCCATATTGGACATTCGCCCAACAGCATGCGCGGGACGGGAATGGCTTGGCAGTTTTCCATCGGCGGAGCAGTTGCTTTTTGTGAAGGGATTGCGCCATTATGCAGGACAAAATTCATCAGCAAGGAGTTTGAAGTGACGCAGTCAGCAGACAAACCGGCCATCGCCTTTCTCGGCATCGGCCTGATGGGAAAACCGATGGCGGCGCGGCTGCTGCAAGCCGGCTATCCGGTAACCGCGTGGAATCGCACGCGCAGCAAGGCCGAAGAGCTTGCATCGCTGGGCGCTACAGTGTGCGACACGGCGAGCGACGCCGTACGTGATGCGGATATCGTGATCACGATGCTGGAAGCCGGTCCGATCGTGCTGCAGGTGGCCGACGATGCCTTGCCCGGATTGCGGCAGGGCGCATTGGTCGTCGACATGAGTTCGACACGCCAGTCGGAAGCGCAACAACTGCACGCCAAACTGGCAGCGCACGGTGTACGTTTCATCGATGCGCCGGTTTCCGGTGGCGTAGTCGGCGCACAGGCTGGAACGCTGGCGATCATGGCTGGCGGTGCTGCAGCCGATTTCGCCGAGGCGGAACCTGTGCTGGCGGCAATGGGACGTCCTACACTGGTCGGGCCGGCAGGTTGCGGCCAGGTCGCCAAGCTGTGCAATCAACTGATCGTCGGCGGGACGCTGAACATCGTTGCCGAGGCCCTGCTGCTGGCGCAAGCCGGTGGAGCGGATCCGACGGCGGTGCGTGCCGCCATTCGCGGCGGCTTTGCGGAAAGCCGGATTCTGGAAGTGCATGGGCAACGCATGCTGGAGCGGAATTTCATGCCCGGCGGCCAGGTCAAGAGCCAGTACAAGGATCTGGAAAACGTGCTGATCGCTGCAGGCAATGCAGGCTTGCGTCTGCCGGTGACGGAGCTGGTGACCGAAAACTACGAAGCAGTCATGGCGTATGCGCCGCAGGCCGACCAATCTGCCGTGCTGCTTGCGCTGGAGCAGGATAATCCCGGGAAACGGCTGGGCGATACGGCGGATCAACTGCCTGGTTGAGCGGGGTCGAGGCCAGACGCAGGAATGCTGTGCAACGGGCCATGTGTTGATGCGATAGCACATGCCGATTGCCTTTGCTTCGGTGCGCGGCAAGGGAAACCGCAATTTGCGCTACAATGCGCGCACGGGCTTGGCAGGAAGCCCGCTCTCGCAAAAGCCGATGCACCTGCCGGTAGTTTTCTTCATGAATAAACCGCAACGTTGATCCCTTTGATGTCGCAGCGAGAGCGACGACAAGAAAGGAAAACGTCATGTGGTCTACCGACTCCCCAATTCATCCCGACGTCCGGCATCCGCTCGGAACACATCTCACCAATAGCGAATTCCTGCGCCGTTACGCCCGTCGCCTGTTGCGCGATGCGCGTTCCGACGAGCCGAGTCGCGCCTTGCCGGTATTGCGGCGTATTGTCGCGGCCAGGGTGACGCCGGAAATTCGTCTCACCGAACTTCATGCGGTACGCGCTACCTTGCAGCTGAAGCACGTGCTGCATGCGCTGGCAAGAGAACTGGACTTCGCATCATGGGAGCGCTGCAAGCGCGAAATAGACGGTTGCCCGTCAGCCGTATTGGATCGTTATCGGTTGGAGCTGGGTATGTTCGGCGATTACGAACAAAACTGGTTTGCCGATGAGCAGACGGCCATAGCGTGGCAGCGGCAGAATGGCGGATATCTCGTCAAGGTCGGGCGTCAGGTGGCGGCAATCCTGGCATAAGGCAAGGTTGCCGCTCGTGGTCTTATGACTTGAGAAATGCCTCGGCCAGACGTACCCAGTAAGTGGCGCCGATCGGCAGAAGTTCGTCGTTGAAGTCGTAACTCGGATTGTGCAGATTGCACGGTCCGAGCCCGTGGCCGGCATCGCGATGACTGCCTTCACCGTTGCCGATGAAGACGTAGCATCCCGGCTTGCCTTGCAGCATGAAGGCGAAATCCTCCGCACCCATCGTCGGCTCGACTTGCGTATCGACGTTTTCCTCGCCGACGATGCTGCGCAGCACGTCGGCGGCGAAGGCGGTTTCCTGCGGATGGTTGATCAGCGGCGGATAGTTGCGCATGAAGCGGAATTCGACTTCGGCATCGAAAGCTTGCGCCGTATGTTCGGCGATCGTGCGCATGCGATTCTCGATCAGATCCAGCACATCGAACCCAAAGGTGCGTACGGTGCCGATCAGCGTGGCCTCGTTCGGAATGACGTTGGTTGTGCTGCCTGCGTGGATCTGCGTAATCGACAGCACGGCCGCATCGTTGGGATTGCGGTTGCGCGTGATGATAGTTTGCCAGCTTTGCGCAATCTGCACGGCGATCATGACAGGATCGATGCCCTTGTGCGGCTGTGCGGCATGGCAGCCCTTGCCGCGCACGATGACTTCGAACTCGTTGCTCGATGCCATCATCGGCCCGGCCGTCACGCCGAATGCGCCCACCGGAATGCCCGGCCAGTTATGCATGCCGAACACGGCCTGCATCGGGCATTGTTCGAACAGACCTTCGTCCATCATGCGCTTGGCGCCACCGCCGCCTTCCTCGGCCGGCTGGAAGATCAGGTAGATCGTGCCGTCGAAATTGCGATGCTGCGACAGATAATGCGCTGCGCCCAACAGCATTGCCGTGTGCCCGTCGTGGCCGCAGGCGTGCATCTTGCCGTCGTTCTTCGATGCGTGCGCAAAGGTATTGGTTTCCTGCATCGGCAGCGCATCCATGTCGGCCCGCAAACCGATGGCGCGATCGCTGGGGCCGTTCTTGAGAATGCCGACAACGCCTGTTACGCCCATGCCGCGCAATACCGGAATGCCCCATTCGGTCAGCTTGCGTGCCACCAGTTCGGCGGTATCGTGTTCCTCGAAGCACAGTTCCGGATGCGCATGGATGCTGCGGCGAATGGCCTGCAATTCGCTCTGGAACTGGATAATGGGATCGATCAGATTCATGATGCATCTCCAAATCGGGCGTGCCGTATTGTCGACGGCAGAAGCCTTCCATGTTACGTCAATTCGTACGATTCGCGGAATTAGTCGACGGCGGGCGGTCTCTTCGGCAAGTCTTTTCACCGTGAAAAGGCTTGCGCATCGCCGTCCTGCCCGATAGCATCAATGCGGCATTGCCGCGGAAGCAATACGCGAGAACAATACGTTCAACGGCAAGTTGCGAAAACGGATTTACAGGCTGAAAACAACGGACTGAAACAAGAGGTGAGGATGGACAAGATCTGGCTGTCGTCATATCCGCCCGGCGTGCCGGCGGAAGTCGATTTCACGCAATACGCGTCGCTGGTGCATCTGCTGGAAGAGGCGTATCGCAACTATGCCGATCGGCCTGCATACGTTTGCATGGATCGCTTTATGACGTACCGTGAAGTCGACGCCTTGTCGACCAGGCTCGGCGCCTATCTGCAGGCGCAAGGTTTGCAGAAGGGCGCGCGCGTGGCGCTGATGATGCCGAATGTGCTGCAGTATCCGGTAGCGCTGGCTGCCGTGCTGCGGGCCGGCTATGTGGTCGTCAACGTCAACCCGCTGTACAAGCCGCGCGAGTTGCAGCATCAATTAGTCGATTCCGGCGCGCAAGCCATCATCATCCTGGAAAATTTCGCAGCGACACTGCAGCAAGTGATTGCAGCCACGCAAATCCGGCATGTCATCGTCGCGTCGATGGGCGACATGCTGGGCGGCATCAAGGGTGCAATCGTCAATTTTGTCGTGCGCCATGTGAAGAAGCTGGTGCCGCCGTTTTCGCTGCCGTATCGGATTTCGTTCAATCAGGCGCTGGCACAGGGCGCCGATCTGTCCTTGCAGCGCCCCGATTTGCACCAGGATGACATCGCCTTTCTGCAATACACGGGCGGCACGACAGGTACCGCCAAGGGCGCGATGCTGACGCACCGGAACATCATCGCCAACGTGCTGCAGAACGAGGCATGGATTTCGCCTGCGTTGCAGAAGGCGGACAAGAATGAGCAGCTGACCTTCGTCTGCGCCTTGCCGCTGTATCACATCTTCGCGCTGACTGCCTGCTGCATGCTGGGTACGCGGCTGGGCGTGATGAACCTGCTGATTCCGAATCCGCGCGACATTCCGGGCATGATCAAGGAACTGCGCAAGCATCCTTTCCATTTGTTGCCGGCGGTGAATACGCTGTACAACGGGCTGCTCAACAATCCGGATTTCGCCAGCCTGGATTTCTCGAAGCTGATCATGTGTAACGGCGGCGGCATGGCGGTGCAGAAAGTGGTTAGCGACAAATGGCGGGAAGTGACCGGCGTGCCGATCAACGAAGGTTACGGTCTTTCCGAAACGTCGCCGGTGGCGACCGGTAATCCGGTAGACGCGGTAGAGTTCTCCGGCACAATCGGCATTCCGATTCCGTCGACTGAGGTGCGCATCATCGACAACAACGAAACCAGCGTGCCGCTCGGCATGCCGGGCGAGATTGCAATACGCGGGCCGCAAGTGATGGCGGGTTACTGGAACAATCCGCGGGAAACGGCTGCGTCGATGACGGCGGATGGCTATTTCAAGACCGGCGACATCGGCATCATGGATGAGCGTGGCTTCGTGCGCATCGTCGATCGCAAGAAGGACATGATTCTGGTCTCGGGTTTCAACGTCTATCCGAGCGAGATCGAGGGTGTCGTCGCCGCGCATCCGGGCGTGCTCGAATGCGCCTGCATCGGCGTGCCGGACGAGCATACCGGCGAAGCGGTCAAATTGTTCGTCGTACGGCGCGATCCGAATCTGACGGAAGAGATGCTGATGAACTTTTGCCGCGAACAGTTCACCGGCTACAAGAAGCCCAAGCACATCGAATTCCGCGACGAACTGCCGAAGTCCAATGTCGGCAAGATTCTGCGTCGTGAATTACGCGAACCGCGCGATGATCATTCGTCGCCGTCGAAACCGGCTTGATCAGTTCCGCGTTTCCGATGGAAGCGGACGGGGCAGGCGATTTTCGCCGGTCGCGACATAGGTTAGCGTCGCCTCGGTGACTTTGACGATTTCCGTCTGCAGCCGGTTGCGTTCGGCATAGCATTCGACGTTGACCGTGACCGACGTGTTACCGACCTTCACGATATCGGTATAGATGGACAGCAGGTCGCCGACGAAGACCGGATGCTTGAAAACGAATGAGTTGACTGCGACGGTGACGACGCGGCCGTTGGCGCGGCGTGTGGCACACAGTGCGCCGGCCAGGTCGACCTGCGACATGATCCAGCCGCCAAATACGTCGCCATGCATGTTGGCATCGCGCGGCATGGGCACCACGCGCATTTCGGGCATTTTGTTTGCAGGCAACTCGGTGTGATGCATGTTCGACATGACCTCTCCTCCGGGATCGTGGGTGGCAGACGTACAATTCGGCTTGTTCGACTTGGCCGTGTGGCTATACAAACGCAGCTTGCACAGCATAAACCATCCGGACAATCTGGTTTCCCGTCCGTTTTACTGATTCGCTCCTGATTCTTTCCGTTCTTTAGATTCCCATGCGCCGCTCCTCTCATTCGCCTGAAGCCTCACCGCAGTTCGCCCGTACGCGCAGCGACTGGGCTGTGCTGCGCACGCTGATTCCTTATTTGTGGACGTACAAGTGGCGCGTATCGCTGGCGTTGATGTTCCTGATCGCGGCCAAGATGGCCAACGTCGGTGTGCCGCTGGTATTGAAGCGGCTGATCGACAGCCTGACGATCAACCCCGGCGACCCGCATGCATTGCTGGTCCTGCCGCTGGGCATACTGGTCGCCTATGGCGCATTGCGGCTGTCGACGACGCTGTTCACCGAACTACGCGAATACCTGTTTGCGCGCGTCACGCAGCGGGCGGTACGCACGATTGCCTTGCGCGTATTCCGGCATCTGCACGAACTGTCGCTGCGTTTCCATCTGAACCGCCAGACCGGCGGCATGACGCGCGACATAGAACGCGGCACGCGCGGCGTGTCGTCGCTGGTGTCGTATACCTTGTTCAGCATCCTGCCGACACTGGTGGAAATCACATTGGTGATCGTCTACATGCTGCTCCATTACGACATCTGGTTCGCGGCCATTACGGCAGGCGCGCTGGCCAGCTACATCGTCTTCACGATCACCGTGACGGAATGGCGCACGCATTTCCGTCGCACCATGAACGATCTGGATTCGAAAGCCAGCACGAAAGCGATCGATTCGCTGCTCAATTACGAAACCGTCAAATATTTCGGCAATGAAGCGTATGAAGCCCGACGTTATGACGAAGGGTTGCAGCGTTATGAAGCGGCTGCGGTCAAATCGCAGACATCGCTGTCAGCATTGAATACGGGCCAGTCGGCCATCATCGCCGTCGCGGTGACATTGATTCTGTGGCGTGCCACACAGGGCGTGATCGCCGGCACGATGTCGCTCGGCGATCTGGTGCTGGTCAATGCTTTCATGATCCAGTTGTACATTCCGTTGAATTTTCTCGGCGTGATTTATCGCGAGATCAAGCAGAGCCTGGCCGACATGGAACGTCTGTTTTCACTGCTGGATGAAAATAGGGAAGTCGCCGACAAACCACATGCACAGCCGCTAGCCACGCAGGGCGTGGAAGTCAGTTTTTCGCATGTCGACTTCAGTTACGAACCTAACCGGCAGATACTGTTCGATGTCGATTTCACGATTGCAGCCGGTACCACGACGGCAGTCGTCGGCCACAGCGGTTCGGGAAAATCCACGCTGTCGCGGTTACTGTTTCGTTTTTACGATGTCGACAGCGGCAGGATACTGATCGATGACCAGGATGTACGCAACGTGACGCAGGCGTCGCTGCGCCAGGCGATCGGCATCGTGCCGCAGGATACCGTGCTGTTCAACGACACGATCGCCTACAACATCGGTTACGGCCGGCCGGGCGCCAGCCATGATGAAATCGTCGCTGTCGCCAAGGCCGCTTACATTCATGACTTCATTGTTTCTTTACCGGACGGTTACGCGACGATGGTCGGCGAGCGCGGCCTGAAGCTATCCGGCGGCGAGAAGCAGCGCGTGGCCATCGCGCGCACACTGCTGAAGCGGCCGGCCATCCTGATTTTCGACGAGGCGACGTCGGCGTTGGATACGCGCGCCGAGCAGGCGATCCAGGCGCAATTGAAGGAGATCGCGCGCGACCGCACGACGTTGGTGATTGCGCACCGGCTGTCTACCGTCATCGATGCCGAGCAGATTCTGGTGCTGGATCATGGTCGTATCGTCGAGCGCGGCACGCACATGCAGCTTCTGGCGGCCGATGGCCTCTATGCGCAAATGTGGATGCGCCAACAGGCCGGCCCGGCGGACCCGGATGCGTCGCCCGCCGCGGAAAACATGGCGCTTGAAGACATGCCGGAAGATGTGCAGCAAGCATCGACACCGCCCAGAGAGGCTGCGACCGCGGCACGCGGATTAGAATAGGCATCCATTGCTTTCCCATCTACTGGAGGCTGCATGCGGACGAACAGACTGGTTGCCTTGTTGATTGCCGCCGCCATGGCATGGGGCGTTTGGCCGGCGCAGGCGGAAGAACTGAGCGGTACGTTGAAGAAGATCAAGGCGCTCGGCGCGATTACGATCGGCTATCGCGAATCGTCGATTCCGTTTTCGTATCTGGACAATCGTGCGCAGCCGATCGGTTATGCAATCGACCTGTGCATGAAGATCGTCGATGCGGTGAAGCTGAAGCTGGGCATGCCGGATCTGGAAGTGCGTACGCAGCCGGTCACGTCCAGCAATCGGATTCCCTTGCTGAAGAACGGCACCATCGATCTCGAATGTGGCTCGACGACCAATTCGGTGGTGCGGCAGCAGCAGGTGGCGTTCGGCCCAACCTATTTCCTGATCAATGTGACGGCAGCAGTGAAGAAATCCTCCGGCATCACGACGATTGCTCAGTTGGATGGCAAGACAGTTTCCACCACATCCGGCACGACGTCGGTGCCCTTGTTGCGCAGCTACCAACGCGGCCGCGAGGTGCGCGTCAAGGAAATCTATGGCAAGGATCATGCGGAAGCCTTCCTGTTGATGGCTGAGGATCGTGCCGTTGCCTTCGTGATGGACGATATCCTGCTGGCGGGGCAGATCGCCAATGCGAAGAAACCGGAGTTATACAAAATTCTTCCAGAATCGCTGCGTCGGGAGCCGTACAGCATGATGCTGCGCAAGGATGATCCACAGTTCAAGGAGCTGGTCGACAAGGCGGTCGGTGACGTCATGCGTTCCGGCGAAATCGTCGGCATCTATGAAAAATGGTTCACGCAGGCGATTCCGCCGCGCAATCGTAATCTGCATTTCCCATTGTCGGATGCGTTGCGCGAGGCGTTTCGCCATCCGAACGACAAGGGAATCTAGGACATCTGAACGGCACGGAATACGTCAACCGAAAGGACAGCATGGATCTGCATATCTTTTTCGAACCGATGTCGGAGGGGGATCCGAGTTGGGGGGCAATGCTGTTGTCTGGCTTTGGCTGGACGCTGGCAGTTGCTGCGTTGGCATGGATCATGGCCTTCGTGCTGGGCTCCCTGGTCGGTATTGCGCGTACGACGAACAAACGCTGGCTTGTCATGCTCGGCGGCGCTTATGTCGAACTGTTTCGCAACATTCCGCTGCTGGTGCAGTTCTTCGTCTGGTATTTCGTCGTGCCGGGTTTGATACCGGCAGTCAAGACATTGGTGATTTCGCTGGATCCGATTACGCATCAGTTTGCGACAGCGGTGGTTTGCCTGGGTTTCTTCACCTCAGCGCGTATTGCAGAACAGGTACGGTCCGGCATTCAATCGCTGCCGCGTGGACAGCGCAACGCAGGCTACGCGTTGGGCATGACGCAATGGCAAACTTATCGCTATGTGCTGCTGCCGATGGCCTATCGCATCATCATGCCGCCGCTGACGTCGGAATTGATGAATCTGATCAAGAACACGGCGGTCGCCTATTCGATCGGACTGGTCGAACTGTTTTTCCGTACGCGCGAGATGGGCGAAATGACGTTTCGCTATTTCGAGGCGTTTGCGGCGGCGACATTGCTGTATCTGTTGGCTGCGCTAGCAGCCAACCGAATGATGGTATTGATCGAGAAGAGGCTTGCCATTCCGGGACGCGATTCGGGCCGCAATACGGGAGGTAGCCATGTCTGATTTCGACTATGCCGTCATTCTCGACAGTTGGCCGTTGTTGCTGCTCGGTATCCGCTACACGCTGCAGCTGACCGTTGTTGCCACGATAGGCGGCATTGCGTTCGGTACGCTGCTGGCGATCGCGCGGCTGTCGCCTAATCGCACGTTGTCCATGCTAGCAGCCGGCTACGTCAACACGATGCGCTCGCTGCCGCTGCTGCTGGTTATCTTCTGGTTCTATTTCATGATGCCGCTGGTGCTGCAGTCGATTACCGGTTCCGAGTGGCCCGTGGCGATCGGCGCCGATCGTTCCGCCTATATCACCTTCATCCTGTTCGAAGCGGCTTATTTCTGCGAAATCATGCGTGCCGGCATTCAGAGCGTGCCGAAAGGGCAGTTCGACGCAGGCCATGCGATCGGCTTGACGTCATCGCAGACGATGCGGCTGATCGTGCTGCCGCAGGCATGGCGCAACATGCTGCCGTTGCTGCTGACGCAGACCATCATCTTGTTCCAGGACGTTTCGCTGGTATCGCTGCTGAACGTGACGGATTTCGTCGGCGCGGCGGTCAAGATTGCACAACGCGACAGCCGCGTGGTGGAAATGTATCTGTTCGTCGCCGTCGTGTATTTTCTGCTCAGCCTGGCGTTATCGACAGCGGTCAAACGGATTCACAAACGCTACGCGATCGTGCGCTAACGGTTCTTCGGAGAGGAGTATCCATGATCGAAATGGAAAAGGTCAGCAAATGGTACGGCAGCTTTCAGGTGCTGACTGATTGTTCGACGCAAGTGAACAAGGGCGACGTGGTCGTTGTCTGCGGGCCTTCCGGCTCGGGGAAGTCGACGCTGATTAAAACGGTAAATGGGCTGGAGCCTTTTCAGCAGGGCCGCATCGTCGTCGACGGCATCTCGGTCGGTGATCCGAAAACTGATCTGTCGAAATTGCGTGCGCGTATCGGTATGGTGTTTCAGAATTTCGAACTGTTTCCCCACCTTTCCATTCGCGACAACCTAATGCTGGGACAGATCAAGGTGCTGGGCCGAGGCAAGGGAGAAGCGATGGAGCATGGGCTGAAATACCTCGATCGCGTCGGTTTGCTGGCGCACAAGGACAAGTTTCCGGGCCAGCTTTCCGGTGGGCAGCAACAACGCGTGGCAATCGCCCGGGCGTTGGCGATGGATCCAATCGCGATGCTGTTCGACGAGCCGACGTCGGCGCTGGATCCCGAGATGATCAACGAAGTGCTGGACGTGATGAGCGGACTGGCGAACGACGGCATGACGATGATGGTAGTCACGCATGAAATGGGGTTTGCGCGCAAGGTAGCCAACCGCGTGATCTTCATGGATGGCGGCGGCATTGTCGAAGATTGTGCAAAGGATGCATTCTTTGACCGCCCGCAATCGGAGCGTGCCCGGGATTTCCTGGCGAAGATCATTCACTAGCTTTCGTGCCTGAGTGGGAGGGGCGAGAAGAAGGGTAGGACGAACGGGTAAAATAACGGTTGTTGAAGAAAGAGTTCTCCCATGACAACGCCATCCGCATCCAAGACCCCTTCCAGCATTACGATCACCCGTCCGGACGACTGGCATCTGCATTTGCGCGACGGCGCGACGATCGCCTCCGTTTTGCCTGACACGGCGCGCCAGTTCGCGCGCGCCATCGTGATGCCTAATTTGAAACCGCCGGTGACGACGACCGCGCAGGCTGTGGCCTACCGCGAACGCATCTTGGCTGCACTGCCGGCCGGCATGCAGTTCGAGCCGTTGATGACACTTTATCTGACTGACAATACGCCGCCGGAAGAAATCCGCAAGGCAAAGGAAAGCGGCATCGTGCACGGCGTCAAGCTATACCCAGCAGGCGCGACGACGAATTCCGACGCCGGCGTAACCAGCCTCTCCAAATGCCGCAAGACGCTGGAGGCGATGCAGGACGTTGGCATGCCCCTGTTGGTGCATGGAGAGGTGACGGATGGCGACATCGATATCTTTGATCGCGAAGCCGTCTTCATCGATCGCGTGATGCAGCCGCTGCGCCGCGACATGCCGGAGTTGAAGGTCGTTTTCGAGCACATCACGACGAAGGATGCCGCGCAATACGTCGCCGAAGCCGACGGCCATGTCGGCGCCACGATCACCGCGCATCATTTGCTGTACAACCGTAATGAAATCTTTAAGGGCGGCATCCGTCCGCATTATTACTGCCTGCCGGTCCTGAAACGCGAGTTGCATCGCCAAGCGCTGGTCGCCGCTGCGACGTCCGGCAGCCCGAAATTCTTTCTTGGTACCGATTCAGCACCGCATCCGAAAGGGATGAAGGAACACGCTTGCGGCTGCGCCGGCTGCTACACGGCCTTGCATGCGATGGAGCTGTACACGGAAGCCTTCGACCGGGCGGGCGCGCTGGACAAGCTGGAGCAGTTCGCCAGCTTCAACGGCCCGGATTTCTACAAGCTACCGCGCAATACCGGCACGGTGACGCTGCGGCGCGAGGAGTGGACAATTCCCGTGGAACTGCCGCTGGCGAATGCGACAGTCGTACCGCTGAACGGCGGCGAAACGATGGGCTGGAAGTTCGTCTGATTTCGCGGTCTTTCTTGCAGCCATCTCGCCATGCCTTTGGCGGTATCTTTTCTTTCTACGATTGATTGGTCGCGCCCATGGCTGGCGCATGTTCGTGCGTTGGGAGAGGAAATTGCTGCTGCTCCCGATTGGCGGCGTGCGCTGGACGAACGCGCGACAAGGCAGGCGCTGTGTAATTGCGCCGGCCGGCCGATACGCTTTGTGCCGCAATCCGCACTGCCGCCAGGCGTCGCCTATGAAGCCTTCATCCACGAGACCGGCGGCGTGCCGACACGCGACAATCTGCACGATTTTTTCAATGCGTTGGTCTGGCTGACTTTTCCGCGTATCAAAGTACGGTTGAACGCGTTGCAGGCGGCGGAAATTGCGAAGGCCGGGTATCTGCGTGCCGACATGCCGGTGACGGCCGCTGCGTCAGGCACTTCCGCCATGCGCGGGAAACTGCGCGATGCGGCAACTATCTTCGACGAGAATGCTGCGCTGTTCGTTACCACGGATAGCCGTCTTGTTGCGGCATTAAGGGCACATGCCTGGCAAGAGGCATTCATTGAACGGCGCGAGGCATTCGTGCGCCATAGCCATGTGTTGCTGTTCGGGCATGCCTTGATGGAAAAGTTGGTGCAGCCGTATAAAGCCATTACCGCGCATACGTGGGTAGTCGGGCTGGATATCGCCGATCAAGGATTGTCAGTTTTGCAGCAATGCCATCTGGTGGATGAGGCGGTCGAAGCACAATTGCAACGACAGGGTGGCTTGACGACTGCCGATTTTTCTCCGCTACCGGTACTAGGGGTGCCGGGATGGTGGATGATGCAAGATCGGGCGTTCTATGCTGATACGCAGGTATTTCGACCGCCAAGGAACCGGTGATTTGCAGAGAGTCGCGTGGTTAGTGCGTGATTCGTGATTGGACTGTCAGGTAAAAGAAAAGGCACCCGAAGGTGCCTTTTTTAATTCAATCAAGGCAGGCTTAAGCCTGCGAATGATTAGAACTTGTGGTTGATACCAACGCCGAAGCCGCTGACGTCTTCACCGCCAGATGCTGCGCGGAAGTCGCCGCCGCCCAGACCCAGCGTCGAACCGTCGTCGTTGCTAACTTGAACGTAGGTTGCGTACAGGGTCGTGCGCTTCGACATTGCGTAGGTGTAGGACAGTGCCCAGACATCGCTGTCTGCATCGTCGATATCCTTGTTGCTGTTATTGATGTATTCAGCACGGATTGCACTGGCGCCAAACGGAACCGTCACGCCGATCAGGCCGGTACGGACTTTGACGCTGTCCGTTGCGCTAACCAGGCCGGTGTCGAACTTACGTTCGCCATACAGACCGTGCAGTTTGAATGCGCCGAAGTCATAGGTTGCACCCAGCAGAGCGGTTTTTGCATCTGCGTCGATACCAGCTGGATCAACAATGTTGGTGTCGCCGACCAGGTCCGTGTAGTTCTGGTTTTGGTATGCGAACTGAACGTTCAGCGGACCATTGCCGTAGCCAATACGTGCACCCCAGCCGCTGTTCGCGCCGTTATCGTCGTTTGCTTCACCGAAGATATAGCCCAGCGAGCCGTTGAAGCCGCTGTAGTTTTGGCTTTGCCACGTCACCATGTTGCCTTGACGTTGTGGGATGCCCAGATCACCGTCGTAGCCGCCGATGAAATCATGTGCGTTGGCCATGCCAGCTGCACCGAATGTGTCGATCTTGCCCAGCATTTCCTTGATCTGGTTTTCTTGACGACCCAGACGGACTTTGCCGAAGCCACCGTTCAAACCGACGAATGCCAGACGGCTAAAGCCTGCGCCACCGGAACCGTCATCAGTGTTGATGCCGTTTTCCAGGACGAATTCTGCTTTCAGGCCGTTGCCCAGATCTTCAATACCTTTGAAGCCGATGCGGCTGGCAGCGTTCATGCCCGACTCGATGCCAGTGCGGTTGACGTTGTTACCAGCAGCGTCATCGCCTTGGTCGATATAAGAGAAGCCGGTATCGACGACACCGTAGATGGTCACGGACGATTGTGCCGAAGCGGCACCTGCGAACGCGCCCAGAACTGCGAGAGCCAAGAGAGATTTTTTCATTAGTTACTCCAAGTATTGTTATCTAAGTAAGTACTTCTACCGGCCTACTACTCCGTACTGCCCTTTGGACAATGGAACTTATTTAAACAAAAAACATACTGGAGGTACAACCGCAACGCAGAAAAACCGGTGTTATGACGGATTTGTGACGTTTTTTTGCAACGGCGCAGTGCGGCTCATTGGCTAAATGCACTATTTCGGTGAGGAAATTAAGCTTGTTTCAATAATTCATTGTTAATTCGATATCGATGAATGTCTTTTTGCAAATAAAAGCGTGCCGGGACGCTTTTATTTGTCCAGAGAAGATGTTCGTCCTTAATTAGAATTTGTGGTTGATGCCAATAGCGGCACCGCTGGCATTTTCGCCAAGCATTGCTTGATCGGCGCCGCCGATGCCCAATGCAGAGCCATCATCGTTGCTGGTACGGACGTAGGTCGCGTACAAAGTCGTGCGTTTCGATAAGGCATAGGTATATGACAATGCCCAGACGTCGCTGTCTGAATTATCGACATCCTTGTTGTCATTCTTGATGTATTCGGCGCGGATTGCGTTGGCACCGAACGGAACGGTTAGGCCGACGAGGCCGGAGCGAATCTTGTCGCCATCGGTCAGGCCGCGCAGGCCGGCATCGAGTTTGCGATCGCCATAGATGCCATGCAGCTTGACGACGCCGAAGTCGTAAGTCGCACCCAGAACGATGATCTTGTCATCCGCATCCAGCGTCGTGAGGTTGCTGTAATTCTGGTTTTGGTAGGCAAACTGTACGTTCAGCGGACCGTTTGCATAGCCGATGCGTGCACCGATGCCGCGGTTGGCGCTGTTGTCACCGGCCTGTTCGCCGAAGATGTAACCCAGCGAGCCGGAGAAACCGCCGTAGTTGTTGCTTGACCAGGTCACCTGGTTGCCTTGGCGCTGGTCGGTACCTTTGCCATTGACGCCGCCGCCGAGGAGGAAATTGTTGGCACTGCCGATGCCGGCTGCGCCAAATGGGTCGATCGGGGTCAGGGCTTCTTTTAATTGATTCTCTTGTTTACCCAGGCGGACTTTGCCGAAGCTGCCGTTCAGACCAATGAATGACAGGCGGTTGAAGCCTGCGTTGTTGCCCGCTGCGGTGCCATCATCGGTGTTGATGCCTTGTTCCAGAACGAATTCTGCTTTCAATCCGTTACCCAGATCTTCAATGCCTTTGAAACCGATGCGGCTGGCGGAGTTTTGTCCGCTGCTGATGCTGTTGACGCGATCCTTGCCATTATTGGTGCCACCATTGTCGATGCTGGTGAAGCCCGTATCGACGATGCCATAGATCGTGACGGATGATTGCGCGAAGGCTGCGCCGGAAAATGCGCCCGTGAATGCGAGGGCCAAAAGGGTTTTCTTCATCAAATTCTCCCAGTACTGAAAAATGTTGTTATAAAAATTTTGCTATTCGCAAAAGACAATGACCAGCGTTGAAACAAAACATCCGACGGCAACACAAGTCGCAGAAAGAGATGGGCCGTTAAATGATTAGTGGCGATGTGGTTGCAATAATCGATTTGTTGCAAACACATCGGATTGCATTTGATCAGAGGGGGGCGTGTCTTGTGAACGTATATAAATTCATAAGGTTATGCGGCGGGCGAACGCACAAAAGAAAAGCGCACCCTCGGGTGCGCTTTTCTTTTGCGTTCTTCTCAAAAACGGGCTGGGACCCGTTTGCGATTAGAACTTGTGGTTGATGCCGACAGCAACGCCGCTGGCGTTTTCGCCTTGAACGGCGACTTGATTGCCGACGCCCAGAGCGGAATTGTCGTCATTGCTTACGCGAACGTAGGTTGCGTACAACGTCGTACGCTTGGACATTGCGTAGGTGTAGGACAGTGCCCAGACATCGCTGTCTGCATCGTTGATGTCCTTGTTATCGTTCTTGATGTATTCAGCACGGATCGCGCTGGCACCGAACGGAACGGTTACGCCGACGAGGCCGGAACGAATCTTGTCGCTGTCGGCGCCGATCAGGCCGGCGTCAAGTTTGCGATCGCCATAGACACCGTGCAGCTTGAATGCACCGAAATCATAGGTTCCGCCCAGCATCATGACACGGTCGTCAGCGTCGCTGCCGGTCACTGCATCAGTGTAGTTCAGGCTTTGATAAGCGAACTGGACGTTCAGCGGGCCGTTTGCATAGCCGACGCGCGCACCGATGCCAAGGTTGGCGCTGTTGTCATCTTCCGTTTCGCCGAAGGAGTAGCCCAGCGAGCCGGAGAAGCCGCCGTAGTTGTTGCTCGACCACGTGACCATGTTGCCAACGCGCTGCGTCAGAACCGTGCTTGCGGCACTGGCGTCGTTATCGCCGGCGATGTTGCCACCGACGAGGTAGTTGGTGGAAGCAGCGATGCCGCCCGTGCCGAACGTATCGATAGGCGTCAAGGCTTCCTTGAGCTGGGTTTCCTGTTTGCCCAGGCGAACCGTGCCGAAGCCACCGTTCAGGCCGATGTAGGACAGACGATTGAAGCCTGCGCCGCCGGTGCCATCATCCGTGCTGATGCCGTTTTCCAGACGGAACTCTGCTTTCAGTCCGTTACCCAGATCTTCCACGCCTTTGAAGCCAATCAGGCTGGCGGAGTTGTTGCCGCTGCCGAGACCGTTCGTACGATCAGCGCCCTGATCGATACTGGTGAAGGACGTATCCACCACGCCGTAGATGGTCACGGACGATTGTGCCGAAGCGGCACCTGCGAACGCGCCCAGAACTGCGAGAGCCAAAAGGGATTTTTTCATTGATTGCTCCAAATATTGTTTTTTAATAAATGTTGTGTCGGCTCACTACGCCATTCTGTCCTGGGGACATTGGAATCCATTTAAGCAAAAACACGACGAGATGCACAATAACTAAAAGAAGAAAGGAGAAGTTATAGGTTATCGCTGATGCATTTTTACAACATGTTAGTGACATGTCAGATGAAAATGGACATCAAAGCATCATTTGAGCTTGGGCGGGTTGGGTTCGTGCGGGGCAATGGCGTTGCGAAAACAAAAAAGCGCCCTACAGGGCGCTTTGGAACAAATATGCAAGGGCGATATCAGCGGTTGTCGAGAATGCCGGTCGCGAAATCGTTGGCTCTCGGGCCAGCAACGACATCCGTGTCGTCGCTGAGCCCATATATCGACAGATCGTTGTTGTACGTCCGGCTTGTTCAGAAACGATGATTGATGCCTAGATAGGCACCACTACCGTTCTCGCCCGCGGTGAAGTTCGTTGCGCTGGGGCCGGCCACACTCATGACGGAATTGTCGTCGTTGTCGGTGCGGACATAGGTGGCATAGAGCGTAGTCCGTTTCGATAGCGAATAAGTGTAGGAGAGCACCCAGACGCTGTTGTCGGCATCGTCAATATCCTTGTTATCGTTCTTGATGTAATCAGCGCGAATAGCACTGACGCCAAACGGAACTGTGACGCCGAGCATGGCCGTGCGAATCTTGTCATCGAAGTCGGTCGCCCCCAAGGCGGCTACGGTTGCCGGGCCCTCCAGCTTGCGTTCGCCATAGAAGCCATGCAGTTTCAAGACGGAGAAATCATAGGTGGCGCCGAGCAGGATATTCTTGTCGTCCAGATCGGCTCCCGTGCCGCTGAAGCCGAGTACATTTGTCGTGCCGTTGTAATTTTGCTTCTGATAGGCGAATTGCACGTTCAGCGGACCATTCGCGTAACTGAGTTGTGCGCCGACGCCGCGATTGGCGCTATTGTCGCCGGCAACTTCACCAAAGATATAACCGAGGGAGCCGGAAAAACCGCCATAGTTATTGCTCAACCAAGTCAGCATATTGGGCTGGCGTTGCGGGACGCCGCCGCCGGCATAGAAATTCCGTGCGTTGCCGACGCCAGCTGCGCTGAATGGGTCGAGCTTGATGATTGCTTCGCTGATTTGATTATCCTGTCGACCCATGCGAATTTTGCCGAATCCGCCATTCAATCCTATGTATGCATAACGGCTGAAGCCCGAGCCTCCGCTGCCATCATCCGTGTTGATGCCGTTCTCCAGTTTGAATTCGGCTTGAAGTCCTCCACCTAGATCTTCTAGGCCTTTGAAACCGATACGGCTGGCACTGTTGTTGCCGCTGCTCAGGCCATTCGTACGATCGGTTCCGTTGTCGACGCTGGAAAAACCGGTGTCGACGATGCCATACACGGTGACGGAGGACTGCGCATGTGCCTGATATGCGAAGGCCCCCAAAATGGTCAGGGCCATAATGCTTTTCTTCATGAGTTGCTCCCGAGATATAGAGAATGAAGCTTGTCGTTGTAATGAATAGTGGATGTCAATATGGATACCACTAATATATTAGTAGCATACTTTTGATAATGGAAAAAGCTTTTCTCCGCATCTGCCCCGGTTGTTGTTTGATATGCGACAGTTGGCATGCATAAAAAAAGCGCCCCGCAGGGCGCTTTGGGCTGAATACGCAGTGAAGCGATATCAGAAGTTGTGCTGAATGCCGACCGCGAAGCCGCTGGTGTTTTCGCCTGCAACGACGTCGCCGCCACCGCTGAAGCCTTGTTCCGACAGGTCGTCGTTATCTACGCGGGCGTAGGTTGCGTACAGCGTTGTGCGTTTCGACAGCGAGTACGTGTAGGACAGAGCCAGCACATTGTTGTCGTAATCGTTGCGATCGTCGTTGTTGTTGATGTATTCAGCACGGATTGCGCTGGCGCCAAACGGAACCGTCACGCCGATCAGGCCGCTCTTGATCTTCAGATCGTCGCCGCCGATATTGCTTTCCAGTTTTTTCTGGCTGTATGCGCCGTGCAATTTGACTGCGCCGAAATCATAGGTGGCGCCGATCATTGCGATTTTGAGGTCGCTTTCGTCGACGAAAGGATCAACGTCGGTATCGGTGGTGTTGCCATCGCTGTAGCCGAATTGGACATTCAGCGGGCCGTTCGAATAGCCCAGTTGCGCACCCCAGACGCGATTTGCGCTGTTGTCGCCTTCGGCTTCGCCAAATTGATAAGCGATTTCGCCAGAGAAGCCGGAGAAGTTAGGCGTGATGTAAATAATTTGGTTCGGATTGCGTTCAGGAATGGCGCCAATGCCGTTCGCGCTGCCACCCAGGAAGGTGATGGCGTTGACCATGCCGCCGGTGCCGAACGGATCGATCTTCGACAGGGCTTCCTTGATCGGCGTGTTTTGTTTGCCCAGGCGGACTTTACCGAAGCCGCCTTCGAGGCCGATGTAGGAAATGCGGCTGAAGCCTGCGTTGCCGGTGCCATCATCCGTATTGATGCCGTTTTCCAGCACGAAGGTCGTCTTCAAGCCGTTGCCGAGGTCTTCTGCACCCTTGAAGCCGATACGGCTGGAGTTGTTGTTGCCGCTGCGCATCGCGTTGACGCTGTCGCCGCCGTTGTCGAGGTGAGCGATGCCGGTGTCAATGATACCGTAGATGGTGACCGACGATTGCGCCGATGCGGTGCCGGCGAACGCGCCGAAGATTGCAAGCGCCAAGAGTGATTTTTTCATTCCAATTCCTCGAGAGTTGTTTAAAGGTCACTTGCTGAGTGACGATCTTTCAGACCTTGCTTGTAATGCCTGCAAGCTGACGAGAGGATTGGAACAAAGAAATGTGACAGGATTGCTACAAGAGGACGGCGAACGAGGTGTTGATGGGTTTTTGCAACAGAACGCAGCGATTTATGACAAGTTCGTGTCAATTTGATGACAGTTTGATGTCAACCGTGTGACATATCATGCATTCAGAATGCGTGATTGAGGCCGAGCGAGATGCCTGTCTGGCTGGTTTGACCGCCAGTTGTCAACGTGGCAAGGCCGCTTAATGCGGCGTTGTCGATGGCGGCATATAGATTGGTGCGCGCCGAGAGCGCGTAGGTCGCACCGATAATGGAAAAATTCCGGCGCGCCCGTTCGTTGCCGCCGGTTTCAAAGGTTGTCCGGTAATAGCCGACCGTGACGCTGATGCGTGGCGTGAAGTCGTGGCTGGCGCCTATCCAAGTGTTTTTCGCCTGATGGCCGGGCAGCGCTGCAGCATCGTCGCTGCTGGTGCGCATATAACCACCTGCTACGCGGATCGAGCCGAAGCGCCATGATCCGCCGAAAGTGACTTGGCTTTGATTGCGGAAAATCGCGGTGCTGGCGGCGGAGACATTCGGCCGTTGCCGTGTATAGCCGCCGCCTATCGTGAAGCGCTCGTTTGCATAGCCGGCCGCGACGGCATAGGCGGAGCCATCCTTCGTTGCGCCACTTTTTTCGCCAAATGCATATTCGGCACCATAGGTCAGGCCGCCGGAAGTGCCTATATACTGAACGTCGTTGCTGAAACGGGTGCCGATCATCGTTCCGAACGGATAGCCGGGGAAGTTGCGTTCGCTGTCGCCGGCGGAAAATCCAGCCAGCGGAATCGTATGGACGTAGTGGTATTCGAAGGGATCGTAGAAGCTGATGATCTTGCACGACAGCGACGGGATGCGGCCGAATTCCAGTTTGCCGAAGTCGCCGTTCAGGCCGACCAGCGAGTAACGGTTGAAGAGCCGGCCTTGCGTGTTGTCGAGTTCGCCGGTGCCGCCGTTCCAGCCGCTTTCGAACTGGAAGTGTGCATTCAGCCCATTGCCCAGCACTTCGTTGCCTTTGATGCCGATGCGATTGTTGAAGAACTCGCCGTTCGAGCTCATTTTCACGAGCCGATCGCCGTCGGCATTGGCGTGCGTCAGACTGCGGATGCCGACGTCGATCGTGCCGTAGAACTCGACGGAAGACTGGGCGTGGGCGTTCAGGCAAAACATGCCGGACAAGGCAAGGGCGATGCGCGTGATTTTCATCGATGGGGAAGCGGCGTGCGGCCTGCGGCCTGCGGCGGCGAGGCGAAGCTGTCGAATAATTGTTATGCGGCGCATTATCCATGCCTAACGGCAACATGACTGTTAAATTTAGATAAGTTAGGGAAGGCACCATGTATTTTCTGGATCGACTGATTACCGAATTCGATTCGGCGTTGCGCACGATGGCCGCTGTCTCTGTCGCACGGCGTCCGTCGCCGGCTGCAAATGTGGCGGAAAGCGAAATGGATGCAAAGGATCGGCGGCATAGTGCGGGACTGATGCGCGTCAATCATGTCGGTGAGGTGTGCGCGCAGGCGCTGTATCAGGCGCAGGCAAGGTTCGCGCGCAACGATGTTGTGCGTGCGAAGTTCATCGACGCCGGTCATGAGGAAGAAGATCATCTGGCATGGACGGCGCAGCGTTTGCGCGAACTCGGTTCGCGCCCCAGCTTGCTGAATCCGCTCTGGTATGCGGGTTCTTATGCGTTGGGTTCGGTTGCTGCTGCGCTTGGGGATGCGCGCAGCCTGGGCTTTGTCGTCGAAACCGAACGTCAGGTCGAAGCGCACCTCAACAAGCACATGGGCAGTCTGCCGCCCAAGGACATGAAGTCGCTGGCGATCGTGGCGCAGATGAGTGTGGATGAAGCCGCGCATGGTGCGGCCGCACAGGAGATGGGAGCAAAGCCGGTTCCGCCGTTGGCGCGGCAATCGATGCGTGCGATGGCAAAGGTCATGACGACGACGGCTTATTATCTCTAGCCGTCTGCAACGCAGACATGCAAAAAGCCCGGCCTTGGTGCCGGGCTTTTCTTTTCAGGCTTCTTTGTCAGGCAGCAGCGGGAGCCAGATCGTCGATGATCTCGAACGAGTGCGTGAGTTCTGCTGTCTTGGCTAGCATGATCGAAGCCGAGCAGTATTTATCGTGCGACAGTTTGATGGCGCGTTCGACAACGTTCGGACGCAGGTTGCGACCGGTGACGGTGAAATGGAAATGCGCCTTGGTAAAGACCTTCGGGTCGGTTTCCGCTCGTTCTGATTTCAGCGAGACTTCGCAGCCGCGTACATCCTGGCCGCTCTTGCGCAGGATGACGACGACGTCATAGGCGGTACAGCCGCCGGTTCCCAGCAGGACGACTTCCATCGGGCGCGGCGCAAGGTTGCGACCGCCGCCTTCGGGAGCGCCGTCCATCGCGACGACGTGGCCGGAGCCGGTTTCAGCCAGAAAGGTCATGCCGGACAGGCCGGTCCAGCGTACTGTGCATTCCATTGTTGAATTCTCGTCAAGTTGCCAATCAAAAGTGCTGACATTGTAATGGCTGGCGTCGCGGTTCGTACGCCCATTCGCATTGCCGGATCGGCAATAACCGGCGAAAACAGCTCCTCGCATGTCGCCGGAATGTCACGGATTGGCATTGCCATGGCTGGGTTTGCGATGGATATTTGACGCCAAGTCCTTGAAAAGTCTATAATTTGCGGTTCTTCCGTTTGCTCAGGAAGAGATAACAAGGATGCGTACGCGGATTAGTGGTTTAACTGCGTAACCGCCATTTTGAGCAAGTCAATCAACTAGGAAGTCATCATGAAAACTTTTTCCGCTAAAGGACATGAAGTCCAGCGCGATTGGTTCGTGATTGACGCGACGGACAAAGTCCTCGGACGTGTTGCCAGCGAAGTGGCACGCCGACTGCGCGGCAAGCACAAACCGGAATTTACTCCTCACGTCGACACGGGCGATTTCATCGTCGTGATCAATGCAGGCAAACTGCGCGTGACCGGCACCAAGGCCACCGACAAGACCTACTATCGCCACAGCGGTTATCCGGGCGGTATCTACGAAACGAACTTCCTGAAAATGCAACAGCGTTTTCCGGGACGCGCGCTGGAAAAAGCGGTCAAAGGCATGCTGCCTAAAGGCCCGCTCGGCTACGCGATGATCAAAAAGCTCAAGGTCTACGCAGACGGCACGCATCCGCACGCCGCGCAGCAGCCTAAAGCACTCGAACTCTAAGGAACGGACATGATCGGTAACTACAACTACGGAACCGGCCGTCGCAAGAGTGCAGTGGCTCGCGTCTTCATCAAATCGGGCTCCGGCCAGATCGTCGTCAACGGTAAACCGGCCGCCGAGTACTTCTCGCGCGAAACCGGCCTGATGGTCATCCGTCAGCCGCTGGAACTGACGAACAACACCGAACGTTTCGACATCATGGTCAACGTCCACGGCGGTGGTGAATCGGGCCAGGCAGGTGCGGTCCGTCACGGTATCACCCGTGCACTGATCGACTACGATGCCGCATTGAAAGCGGAACTGTCGAAAGCAGGCTTCGTGACTCGCGATGCACGTGAAGTTGAACGTAAAAAGGTCGGTCTGCGCAAAGCACGCCGCGCCAAACAGTTCTCCAAGCGTTAATCTGCGTCTATCGAAACCCAGTTTCAGCAATATCGAAAAGCCGTCAGGTTCGCGCCTGGCGGCTTTTTTATCTTCCGGGCCGGATTTGATTGATGGAAACATTCTGAAAAATTCGGCTGTTAGAATATGCAATCGCGTATGCAAAGACGTATGGCAAGGTGATACGCGTCTTATTGGTAGGAAAGAACATGATCAAGGTTGGCATTGTTGGCGGTACGGGTTACACGGGCGTGGAACTGCTGCGGATTCTCTCCACGCATCCACAAGTGCAATTGACGGCGATTACGTCGCGCAAGGAAGACGGCATGCCGGTGGCGGACATGTTCCCGTCGCTGCGCGGTCGCGTCGATATCGCTTTTTCGTCGCCGGACAATGCCAGGCTGACCGAATGCGATGTCGTGTTCTTCGCGACGCCGCACGGCGTGGCGATGGCGCAGGCGCGCGAATTGCTGGCGGCCGGCGTCAAGGTCATCGATCTGGCAGCGGACTTTCGCCTGCAGGACATTGATGCCTTCGAGAAGTGGTACAAGATGCCGCACGGCTGCCCGGATCTGCTGAAGGAAGCGGCATACGGCCTGGTCGAACTGAATCGCGAAGAAATCAAGAAGGCGCGCATCGTCGGCAATCCGGGTTGCTATCCGACCACGATGCAGTTGGGCTTTGCGCCGCTGCTGAAGGCCAGCGTAATCGATGCGACGCATCTGATCGCCGATTGCAAATCCGGCGTATCCGGTGCCGGACGCAAGGCGGAAGTGGCGACGCTGTTCTCCGAAGCCGGCGACAACTTCAAGGCTTATGGGGTTTCCGGTCATCGTCATTCGCCGGAAACGCTGGAGCGCCTGTCGCATATGGCCAAGGGCAAGGTCGGCCTGATCTTCACGCCGCACCTGACGCCGATGATCCGCGGCATGCACTCGACGCTGTATGCACGCCTGACGACGAACATCGACAATGCCGGCCTGCAGAAGCTGTACGAAGAGATGTACGCAAACGAACCGTTCGTCGACGTGATGCCGTTCGGCTCGCATCCGGAAACGCGTTCGACGCGCGCATCCAACATGCTGCGTATCGCATTGCATCGCCCTGACGATGGCGACACCGTCGTCGTGCTGGTGGTGCAGGATAATCTGGTCAAGGGCGCATCCGGCCAGGCGGTGCAGTGCATGAACCTGATGTTCGGGCTGGATGAAACGACCGGTCTGATGCACGTGCCGGTGCTGCCGTAAGGATCCCCGCGCAGATGGCACGCAAGCAGCCGAAGCCGGTATTCAAGTCGCTGCAGCGCAAGCGGTGGCTGCAGCGCTGGTCGGTCGCCGCGCCGCGGATGACGATCAGGAATCATCTGCCATGGCCGCTGCGCGCCGTGTTCATCGCCATCGTCGTCGGGCTGGGCGGTGCGATCGCGATGTGGGCTTACGACACGGGGCGCAATTTCACAGGGTTCAATCCGGGTGCGACCAAGGCGCAATTGTCATCATTGCGCGAGCAGTTGCAGCAGGTGACAGCGGAGCGCGATCGCTTCCAGGCGACGGTGAATGCGGCGGAAAGCCGCCTGAACATCGAACATGCCTTTCAGGCGCAACTGACCGAGCAGATCAAGTCGCTACAGGATGAGAACGGCAAGTTGAAGGATGACCTGTCCTTCTTCGAAGGGCTGCTGCCGGCCGGTGCGCACGGCGTGGCCATCCGCAGTTTCAGGGTGGAAATGGTTGAGCCGCGGCAATTGCGTTATCGCTTGTTGTTAATGCAAGGCGGCAGGACGACAGTCAACGATTTCGTCGGGAGTTATCAGCTTGTTTTGACGCTGTTCCAGAACGGCAAAAATGCTATGATGACCCTCCCAAAACCGGAGGCGGCAGCATCCTACAAGCTGTCATTCAAGCATTATCAACGCGTCGAAGGCGTACTCGATATTCCCGAGGGTGCGACCGTCAAGTCAGTCCAGGTAAAGGTTCTTGAAAAGGGCGCCGTACGCGCGCAGCAATCCGAAAATCTGTAAAAGGAGCGTCATCATGTTTGGCCGTAAAACCAAAAGTACGATCGATAGCCTGATTGGCGCCGAAACGAAGATTTCCGGAAACGTGCATTTCAAGGGCGGTTTGCGGATCGATGGTCATGTGAAAGGCGATGTGATCGCCGATGCGGACGAAACCAGCATGCTGGTCATTTCCGAACATGCCAAGGTAGAAGGCGAAGTACGCGTTGCGCACCTGCTGGTCAACGGCGAGATCGTCGGCCCGGTCGTTTCGTCCGAACTGCTTGAATTACAGCCGAAAGCCCGCATAACCGGTGATGTGTATTACAAGGCGCTGGAAATGCACGGCGGTGCAGTCGTTTCCGGCAAACTGACGCATGAAGCCTCGGAAGAACCGTTGCTGAAACTGGCGACCGTTCCTGCGCTGGCGGCCAACAATACGTGAAATCCGGCCAGCGTCTATAATGGGAAGTAACGAATTCCAGCAGGAGTATGAAATGAATGCAATCGCAGAAATGCCGTCCCCGATCAACTTCAGCGACAGCGCTGCGGCCAAGGTAGCCGAACTGATCGAGGAAGAGGGTAATCCGGACCTGAAGCTGCGCGTTTTCGTGCAAGGCGGCGGATGCTCGGGCTTCCAGTATGGCTTTACGTTCGACGAGATCGTCAACGAAGACGATACGACCATGACGAAGAATGGCGTCCAATTGCTGATCGACCCGATGAGCTATCAGTATCTGGTCGGCGCCGAGATCGACTACAAGGACGATCTGGAAGGTGCGCAGTTCGTGATCAAGAATCCGAACGCGACGACGACTTGCGGTTGCGGTTCCTCGTTCTCGGTCTGATCGCTCCTCCGTCCTAAACAAAAAGCGCAGCTTAGGCTGCGCTTTTTGTTTGTACGTCGACTTTCGCGGACGTTTGGGCGCACTCACTCAGGCGGGATAGAGCGCTCCCAGCACGCGCAGACCTTCCGCGCCGGTCACGGCCGGCATGTTGCCCGGTTCGCGCGCATCGAAACGTTGCGCCAGCCAAGCAAAGGCCAGAGCTTCGATCTGGTTCGGCGGAATGCCGAGCGCTGCCGTCGATTCGACGACGATATCCGGCTGATGCAGCTTCAGCGAGAAATAGATCAGCGTCATCAGATAGGTGTTGTAGGCGCCGCCGCCGCAGACGTAGACGGCCTTCGTCGTCGGTGCGTATTGCTTGATCGCATCGGCAATCGTGGTTGCCGTGAACACGGTCAGCGTCGCCTGTACGTCGGCGCTGGCGATACCGGGAAAGGCTTCGAGCTTGGCAGCCAGCCAGGCGGGGTGGAACAGATCGCGGCCCGTGCTCTTGGGCGGCGTCGCGGACAGAAACGCTTCGTCGCGCAGCGTGGCTAGCAGCTTGGGATTGACCTTGCCGGTCTTCGCCCATTCGCCGCCGGCATCGTACGGTTGCCCGTTGTGCTGCGCGATCCAGGCATCTAGCAGCACATTGCCGGGGCCGGTGTCGAAACCGATGGCCGGTACGTTGAAGCGGCTCGGCAATACGCTGATGTTGGCGATGCCGCCGATATTGACGACCACACGATCTTCTTCGCGGCTGGAAAACATCGCGTAATGAAAGCCCGGTGCCAGCGGCGCGCCCTGTCCGTGCGCGGCGATGTCGCGGCTGCGGAAATCGGCGATCACGTCGATGCCGGTCAGCTCGGCCAGCAGCGCCGGATTGTTGGTTTGGCGCGTATAGCCGGCATCGGGGCGATGGCGGATCGTCTGGCCATGCACGCCGATGGCCGTGACCTGCTGCATCGACGTCTGCGATTGCTGCAGCAATGCCGCGACGCATTCGGCGTAATGTTCGACGAGGCGGTTGGCGGCCAGTGCCTCGCGATGAATTTCGTCGGTGCCGCTTTCCTGCAAGGCCATTAGTTCTGCGCGCAGGTCGTCGGGAAAGGGAACGTGTGCGCTGGCGAGCGTTTCGCGCAGTGTGCCGTCTTCGCCGAATGCGGCGAGGGCGCCGTCGACGCCGTCAAGGCTGGTGCCGGACATCAGACCGATGTAGAGAGACACGTTGCCCGTGTCGTTTTGTTGCGGGAAAAAAGACATGAAAAAACCGTTCGTCTGGAGAAAAGTGCAGTCACTCTACACCAGAGGAACGGTTGAAGGCCACCCATCGGCGGCGGAAAGAATTACTTTGCGGCGGCCAGTTGCACGCTCTCGTTGTTCGGCGTCAGCAGCGCGAAGCGGTGCGACATGTCCGAAGCGACGGCGCGGAAGCGCTGCATTTGCGATGCGACCAGCGGCTGTGCATTCGGAATGTTGATCTTCAGCGGATCGCGCGGCACGTTGTCAACGCGGAATTCATAGTGCAGATGCGGGCCGGTCGCCCAGCCGGTCATGCCGACATAGCCGATCAGATCGCCTTGCGAAACCTTCATGCCGTTGCGGATGCCCTTCGCAAAACGGCTCATGTGGCCATAGACGGTCGAATAGTTGGACCAGTGCTTGATCATGATCACGTTGCCGTAGCCGCGCTGCTGGCCGACGAAGGTGATCGTGCCGTCGCCGGAGGCGCGGATCGGCGTGCCGGTGGCTGCGGCGAAATCAACACCCTTGTGGGCTTTCCATTTGCCGGAAATCGGATGGCGGCGCATCGAGAAGCCCGACGAAATACGCGTGAACTGCAGCGGCGACTTGAGGAAGGCCTTCTTCAGCGACTTGCCGTCGAAGCTGTAGTAGCCACCGCTCTTGCCTGGCTCCTCGAACCAGACAGCCTGATAGGTCGACGGGCCGTTCATGAATTCGCCGGCCAGCACGCGGCCGGAATAGACGAACTCGCCGTTCATCCAGAATGTTTCGTAGACAACATTGAAGCGGTCGCCGCGACGCAGGTCGGAACCGAAGTCGATGTCGGTCGAGAACATGTCGACGATCTGCATGGCGACGTTGTCGGGAATCTGTGCGGCATCGGTGGCGGCGAATAGTGACGAGCGGATGGTGCCGGTGCGCATTTCGACACGGCGCTCCAGTGCGCCCGGCGTATCGGTCGAGGTGAACTTGTCGCCGTCGCGCGTGATGACGATGTTGCGTACCTTGCCATCGCGGCCGTCCATGATCATGCTGCTGAGGCGGGTCAGTGCGCCGTTCTGGTCGGTCTGCGCCTGCACACGCTTGCCGGCCTTCAGGCTCAGCAGGTTGCGAGCGGTCGGATCGGACTTGATGAAGCTGAGGGCATCGTTGTCGTCGACGCCGAGACGATCAAGCAGTGTGCCCAGCGTATCGCCGTAGCGCACGCGCTCTTCATTGATGTAATGCTGATTGCTTTCGTCCAGTGCCGCGATCTGTTCGGACAGTTGTGGAAGTTGCAATTCGCGCGTGATGGACTTGATCGGGAGGTCGTCCGCATCAGGCGCCATTGGGGCGACGCCGGCCGCGCCAAAAGCGCACAGGGCCAAAAGCAATGCGGAGGCGGAAACGATGCGGGTTTTACGCGATGAACCGAGAAGGAGCTTCTTTCCTGCTGAGGCGGCGCTCAGGAATCTGTTCAATGTCAACATGCAATAAGTTAAAATCAGCCGCTTGTCGGTTTCTATCTTGTTGCTTTTATCAGATTCGGGACGGCAAGGTTAAATAAAGGATTTTGCGGATTTAAATAAACGGGCATTGTACCGGCGCTTCTGCTTTTCCTACACCCCTTTTCCCCGCTTTTTCTCTTTTTCTTACAATTTTCTCGACATGGACGCTTCATCCCCATCCAGCGCCGCGGCGCTTCCGCTTTCCGATTCCGTGCAGGAGGCCCTGGCGGTCGCGAAACGCGGCGTCGAGGAACTGCTGATCGAATCTGAATTCGCGCAGAAACTGGCGCGCTCCGAGCAGAGCGGCAAGCCGCTACGCATTAAACTAGGACTGGACCCGACCGCACCCGACTTGCACCTGGGACACACAGTGGTGCTGAACAAGCTGCGCCAGTTGCAGGATCTGGGCCATCAGGTGATCTTCCTGATTGGCGATTTCACGTCGATGATCGGCGATCCGTCGGGCCGCAACGCCACGCGGCCGCCGCTGACCAGAGAGCAGATCGAAGAGAACGCGAAGACCTATTTCGCGCAGGCAAGCCTGGTGCTCGATCCGCAGCGCACCGAGATCCGTTACAACTCCGAATGGTGCGATCCATTGGGCGCGCGCGGCATGATCGAGCTGGCGGCCAAGTACACGGTGGCGCGCATCCTCGAGCGTGAGGATTTCACCAAGCGTTTCCATTCGAACACACCGATCTCGCTGCACGAATTTCTGTATCCGCTGATGCAGGGCTACGATTCGGTCGCGCTGAAATCCGATCTGGAACTCGGCGGCACCGATCAGAAGTTCAATCTGCTGGTCGGCCGCGAATTGCAGAAGAGCTACGGCCAGGAGCAGCAGTGCATCCTGACAATGCCGCTGCTGGAAGGCCTGGACGGCGTCGAGAAGATGTCGAAGTCGAAAGGCAACTACATCGGTATCACCGAGCCGGCGAACACGATGTTCGCCAAGGTGATGAGCATTTCCGACGTGATGATGTGGCGCTACTACGAGCTGCTGTCGTTCCGTTCGTTGGGCGAGATCACACAATTCCGCAGCGAAGTCGAAGGCGGCCGCAATCCGCGCGACATCAAGGTGCTGCTGGCGAAGGAAATCGTCGCGCGTTTCCATTCGGCGCAGGCAGCCGACGGCGCACTGGACGATTTCAACAACCGTGCCAAGGGCGGCATCCCGGACGATATTCCGGAAGTCTCGCTGAGCGGTGCACCGATCGGCATCGGTCAATTGCTGAAGCAGGCCAATCTGTGCGCGTCGACATCGGAAGCGCTGCGCATGGTCGAGCAGGGCGGTGTACGTATCGACGGCACCGTCGTCAGTGACAAGGCATTGAAGGTGGATGCCGGCACCTGCGTGGTGCAGGTCGGCAAGCGCAAGTTCGCGCGCGTGACGTTGGCTTGATGTCGTCTTGATCGCAGGTAGAGCCGCATGATCGCATTGCTGCAGCGGGTGACGCAGGCGCGCGTCACGGTCGCCGGTGAAACCGTCGGCGAAATCGGCGCAGGTTTGATGGTGCTGCTCTGCGCCGAGCGCGACGATACTGAAAAGGAAGCGGCTGCGTTGCTGGCCAAGCTGCTGTCATATCGTGTATTCGCCGATGACGCCGGCAGGATGAACCGCAGCGTCGCCGACATCGGTGGAGGCCTGCTGCTGGTGCCGCAGTTTACGCTGGCGGCCGATACGCGTTCCGGCACGCGGCCGTCGTTCACGCCGGCTGCGCCACCCGACGAAGCGCGCGCATTGTTCGATCGCTTCGTCCAGCTAGCGCATGACGCACATACGCATGCGACGGTCGCGACTGGCCGTTTCGGCGCGGACATGCAGGTATCGCTGACCAATGACGGGCCGGTGACGTTCTGGCTGCAGATCCGGCCGGGCGAGGGGCGCCCCGGCTGATCGTTTGCGGCAATCCCGTTACAATGCGCCAACACGAACGAGACGAGGACATGATGAAACTGTGGAGCGATTCCTTCAACGACGGCGCAGCGATTCCGGGCGAATTTGCCTTTTGCGTCATCGATCCGGCAACGCATGTCGCCATGTCTTCCAACCGTAATCCTCACCTGGCATGGAGCGATGCACCTGCGGACGCCAAATCGTTTGCACTGATCGTGCATGATCCCGACGTGCCTTCGCGTGGCGACGACGTCAATCAGGAAGGCAAGACCGTGCCGGCCGATCTGCCGCGCGTCGATTTCTTCCACTGGACGCTGGTCGATCTGCCGTCGTCCGTGAATGCGATTGCGGCCGGTGCATTTTCCGACAGCATCACGCCGCGCGGCAAGGGCGGTCCGGCCATTGCAGATTCGCCGATTGCCGGCGTGCGTCATGGCGTCAACGATTACACCGGCTGGTTCTCGCAGGACAAGGATATGTCGGGCGACTACTTCGGCTACGACGGTCCGTGTCCGCCGTGGAACGATGCGATCGCGCATCGTTATACGTTCACGCTGTATGCGCTGGATGTTGCTTCGCTGCCCGTACACGGCCGCTTTACCGGCGCACAGGCGCGCGAAGCCATCGCCGGTCATGTACTGGCCGAGGCATCGCTGACCGGCTGGTATTCGCTGAATCCCTCCGTACCTGCCACGGGAAGCAAAGCGTGATCGAACTCCTGCTGATCCGTCACGGCGAGACCGAATGGAATGTCGAGAAGCGCCTGCAGGGACATCGCGACATTACGTTGAATCGCGAAGGACTGCGGCAGGCGCTGGCGCTGGGGCGCTGCCTGCTCGACGAATCGATCGATGCCATCTATTCCAGCGACTTGCAGCGCGCGCTGCACACAGCGCAGGCGATCGCGGTGCCGCGCGGCATGGATGTGCTGCTGGAAAAGGGTTTGCGCGAACGCTGCTTCGGCGCATTCGAAGGGCTGGTGCATCCTGAAATCAACGCGCGCTATCCGGACGATTACGCAGCCTGGCAGCGGCGCGACGTCGATGCGCGCTATCCGAGCGGCGAGTTCCATGCAGAAACCTTGCGCGAATTCATGCAGCGCACGGTCGACTGCATCGAGCGCCTGGCGAGCCATCCCGGGCGCAAGCGCATCGTGCTCGTCACACACGGCGGCGTGCTGGACACCATCTATCGCCGCGCCACCGGCATGGCAAGCGAACTGCCGCGCAATTTCGACGTGCTGAACGCCAGCATCAATCGCGTCAGCTGGGACGGGCGCGATTTCCGCATCATCAAATGGGCGGACGTTTCACATCTGGCAAACGCTTCGCTCGACGAAATCGATCATCTGCAATAGTGTTTCTGCTGCAAGCGGACCGTGGCCATCCCATGATTGGCGACAATCCGTTGCCGTGCAGGCAACGTTTGCCTGTTTTTTACGCAATACGGCTCGGCGGTGCACGCGGATGCAGCTAAAATAGCCGCTTTTCCCCAACCCTTCCGCAGGCAGTCGCGCACGTGAAGATCGGCCCGTATTCCCTGGTGAACAATGTCTTCGTCGCTCCGATGGCCGGAGTGACGGATCGGCCTTTCCGTCAATTGTGCAAGCAGCTTGGCGCCGGCTATGCGGTGTCGGAAATGGCGGCATCGAATCCGCGCCTGTGGGCGTCGGAAAAGTCCGCGCGCCGCATCAACCACGAAGGCGAGATGGAGCCCAAGGCGGTGCAGATCGCCGGCGCCGATCCGGCGATGCTGGCCGAGTGCGCGAAATTCAATGTTGCGCGCGGTGCGCAGATCATCGACATCAACATGGGCTGCCCGGTCAAGAAAGTCTGCAATGCGTGGTGCGGTTCCGCGCTGCTGCAGCACGAGAGGCTGGTCGCACAAATTCTGGAAGCGGTGGTGGTCGCGGTCGACGTGCCGGTCACGCTGAAATTCCGCACCGGCTGGGATCGCGCGCACAAGAATGCGCTGCAGATTGCACGCATTGCCGAGCTGAGCGGCATTGCAATGCTGACGCTGCACGGCCGCACGCGCGCCGACGGTTACAGCGGCGAGGCGGAATACGAGACGATTGCGGCGGTGAAGACGGCTGTGTCGATTCCCGTCGTTGCCAATGGTGACATCACGACACCGGAAAAGGCGCGCGAGGTGTTGCGCCTCACCGGCGCCGATGCCGTGATGATCGGCCGCGCGGCACAGGGACGTCCGTGGATATTCCGCGAGATCGATCATTACCTGCGCACCGGCACGTATCTGCCATCGCCGAAAGTCACGGAAGTGCGCGCACTGATGCACGAACACCTGCGCGCGCATTACGCGTTTTATGGCGATTATCTCGGCGTGCGCACTGCGCGCAAGCATATCGGCTGGTACGTGCGCGACCTGGAAGGCGGCGAAGCGTTTCGCCGGCAGATGAACCGCATTGAGGATTGCGCGGAGCAGCTGGATGCGGTCGACGCCTTCTTCGAATTGCAGGCGGCGCAGGGCGAGCGGTTACAATATCGGCCGGCCGAAGAAAAGCTGGCTGCCTGACTGCAGGCAAGCTGAAAGACATTCCTATTTCCGGCCCGTCGGGCAGCAAAGAAGTGCGAGCAACGATCAGATGAGCAAAGACAATATCCAAGACATCGTCAGAAAAAGCCTTGAAAAATACTTCAGGGATCTGGGCGAGCAGAAGCCGTCGAACGTTTATGACATGGTGATCTTCACCGTCGAGCGCCCTATCCTCGAGGCGGTGATGGCGCGCGCCGACGGCAACCAGTCGCATGCGGCAGAAATGCTGGGTATCAATCGCAACACGCTGCGCAAGAAACTGCAGGAACACGATCTGCTGTAACAATCCGCTTTCCGCGCGCCGGGAAGGCGAATAACGCAAGAATTCCGGCGTCTGCAACACGTTCATTCGTCATTACGTTCTTCGGCCCGTGTTCTTGCGTTATTCATCCATTCGACATTCATCATGATCAAACAAGCTCTCATTTCTGTTTCCGACAAGACGGGCGTGCTGGACCTCGCGCGCGCGCTGTCGGGGATGGGCGTCCATATCCTGTCCACCGGCGGCACCGCGAAACTGCTGGCTGAAAACGGTATTCAGGTCACCGAAGTGGCCGACTACACGGGGTTTCCGGAAATGCTGGATGGCCGCGTGAAGACACTGCATCCGAAGGTGCACGGCGGCATTCTGGCGCGCCGCGATTTTCCCGAGCACGTCGCCGCGCTGCAGCAGCACGGCATCCCGACGATCGACATGGTGGTCGTCAACCTGTATCCGTTCCAGCAGACGATTGCGCGCGAGCACTGCTCGCTGGAAGATGCGATCGAGAACATCGACATTGGTGGCCCGGCGATGTTGCGTTCGTCGGCGAAGAACCATAAGGACGTCACCGTTATCTGCGATCCGAGCGATTATGCGCAAGTACTGGCCGAGATGAAGGCGCACGACGGCGAAGTCACGTTCGAGACTAAGTTCGCACTGGCGAAGAAAGTGTTCGCGCACACCGCGCAATACGATGGCGCGATCACCAACTATTTCACGTCGCTCGGCACCGACAAGCAGCATGCGACGCGCAGCTCGTATCCGGCCACGCTGAACCTGCATTTCGACAAGGTGCAGGAAATGCGTTACGGCGAGAATCCGCACCAGTCGGCCGCCTTCTATCGCGAGACCAATCCGCAGCCGGGCGCGCTGGCCAACTACACGCAGCTGCAGGGCAAGGAACTGTCGTACAACAACATCGCCGACGCCGACGCCGCGTGGGAATGCGTGAAGACCTTCGACGAAGCGGCCTGCGTCATCATCAAGCATGCGAATCCGTGCGGCGTTGCCGTCGGCATGACGCCGCTGGAAGCCTACAGCAAGGCATTGCAGACCGATCCGACCTCGGCCTTCGGCGGCATCATTGCCTTCAACCGCGAACTCGACGGCAATGCGGCTGAAGCCGTCGCCAAGCAGTTTGTCGAAGTGCTGATCGCGCCGTCGTTCAGCGAGCAGGCGAAGAAGGTGTTCGCCGCCAAGCAGAACGTACGCCTGCTGGAAATTCCATTGGGCGATGGTGTGAACCGTTACGACGTCAAGCGCGTCGGCGGCGGCCTGCTGGTACAGTCGCCGGATGCGAAGAACGTTGTGCTGGCCGAACTGAAAGTGGTGACGAAGAAGCAACCGACGCCGCAGCAGTTGCAGGAACTGATGTTTGCGTGGCGCGTCGCCAAGTTCGTCAAATCGAATGCGATCGTCTTCTGCAAGGACGGCATGACGATGGGCGTCGGCGCCGGCCAGATGAGCCGCATCGATTCGGCGCGCATCGCGTCTATCAAGGCGATGAACGCCGGCCTGTCGCTGGTCGGCACGGCGGTGGCGTCGGATGCCTTCTTCCCGTTCCGCGACGGCCTCGATGTCGTCGTCGAAGCGGGCGCGACCTCGGTCATCCATCCGGGCGGCTCGATGCGCGACCAGGAAGTCATCGACGCGGCCGACGAGCACGGCATCGTGATGGTGCTGACCGGCACGCGCCACTTCCGTCACTGATTCATCTGAAATTCCTTGGATAGGAGAACGTCCGCTATGATGTGGGCGTTCTCCTTCTCATTTTTGCTTCCATGAAAATCCTCGGCATCGATCCCGGCCTGCGTACCACCGGTTTCGGCGTGATCCACAAGCAGGGCAACAAGCTCAGCTATATCGCGTCGGGCACGATCAAGACCGCCGAGGCCGATCTGCCGCAACGTCTGAAGACGATCCTCGGCGGTGTCGCCGAGATCATCACGACCTATCGCCCGGACTGCGCGGCAATCGAGCAGGTCTTCGTCAACGTCAACCCGCAATCGACGCTGCTACTGGGGCAGGCGCGCGGCGCGGCGATCTGTGCGCTGGTCAATGCGGATTTGCTGGTGGCGGAATACACGGCGCTGCAGGTCAAGCAGGCGGTCGCCGGCCATGGCAAGGCGCAAAAGGCGCAGGTGCAGGACATGGTGCAGCGGCTGTTGCAACTGCCGGGTTTGCCGGGGACCGACGCGGCTGACGCGCTCGGCGTGGCGATCTGTCATGCGCACAGCGGCGATGCCTTGTCTTCCCTCGGCGCGCTGGCGCCGGAACTGGCGAAAAGAGGTTTGCGCGTGCGTGGCGGTCGCCTGGTCGGCTGATTGGCTGGATAACCGGCAAACACGCGAACATCAAAGAGGCGAACATCACATAGCAAGTCGATACCGCTCCGGTATCATTTTCGTTTTTCATTCAAGGTCATCGCAATGATTGGTCGTCTTTCCGGAATCCTGCTGGAAAAAAATCCGCCGCAACTGCTGGTCGATTGCAACGGCGTCGGCTACGAGGTCAACGTGCCGATGAGCACGTTCTACAACCTGCCGGGTCTGAACGAAAAGGTGGCGCTGCTGACGCATCTGGTGGTGCGCGAGGATGCGCACATCCTGTTCGGTTTCGGCACGAGCGAGGAGCGTAATACGTTCAAGGAGCTGGTCAAGATCAGCGGCATCGGCGCGCGCACTGCGTTGTCCATCCTGTCTGGCATGTCGGTGGCCGATCTATCGCAGGCGATCACGCTGCAGGAGGCGGGAAGGCTGACCAAGGTGCCCGGTATCGGCAAGAAGACGGCCGAACGCCTGCTGCTGGAACTGAAGGGCAAGCTCGGTGCCGACATCGGTGCGGCCGGCAGTTCTGCTGCAGCAGGCGACGCCTCGTCCGACGTGCTGAACGCGTTGCTGGCGCTTGGTTATTCCGACAAGGAAGCCTTGCTGGCGATGAAACAGGTGCCGGCCGGCAGCAGTGTGTCGGACGGTATCAAGCTGGCCCTGAAAGCCTTATCGAAAGCCTGACAGCGGATCTGAAATTGGAGCGATAACTGCGTTACTTCGCCTTGTCGTAGATTTCGTAGATTCGTACTGCCTGCGGCTTTGCGCCTTGTTCTCACTTCAATTTCAGACCCGCTACCAAGATACAATGCAGCCATGAGCATCCAGACCGACGACTTCAGCGAACAGCGCATCATTGCGGCCACGCCCGCGTCTCCGAACGAGGAGGCGATCGAGCGCGCGCTGCGTCCCAAGCAGCTCGACGAATACGTCGGCCAGGAGAAGGCGCGCGGGCAGCTGGAAATCTTCATCGCCGCTGCACGCCAGCGTCGCGAGGCGCTGGATCACACGCTGCTGTTCGGTCCGCCTGGACTGGGCAAGACCACGCTGGCGCACATCATCGCGCGCGAGATGGGCGTCAACCTGCGGCAGACCTCCGGCCCGGTGCTGGAACGTGCCGGCGACCTCGCCGCGCTGCTGACCAATCTCGAAGCCAACGACGTGCTGTTCATCGACGAAATCCACCGGCTGTCGCCGGTCGTCGAGGAAATCCTGTATCCGGCGCTGGAGGATTACCAGATCGACATCATGATCGGCGAAGGCCCGGCCGCGCGTTCGGTGCGTCTGGACCTGCAGCCGTTCACGCTGGTCGGCGCGACCACGCGCGCCGGCATGCTGACCAATCCGCTGCGCGACCGTTTCGGCATCGTCGCGCGCCTCGAGTTTTACACGCCGACCGAATTGTCGAAAATCGTCTCGCGCAGCGCCGCGCTGCTGAATGCGACGATCGACGACGACGGCGCTTTCGAGATCGCACGCCGCAGCCGCGGCACGCCGCGTATTGCCAACCGCCTGCTGCGCCGCGTGCGCGACTATGCGGAAGTGAAGGGCAGCGGTCGCATTACGAAGGAAATGGCCGATGCCGCGCTAATCATGCTGGACGTCGATCCGGTCGGTTTCGACGTAATGGACCGTAAGCTGCTGGAAGCGGTGCTGTTCAAGTTCAATGGCGGTCCGGTCGGGCTCGACAATCTGGCGGCAGCGATCGGCGAGGAACGCGATACCATTGAAGACGTGCTCGAACCCTATCTGATCCAGCAGGGTTTCCTGCAGCGCACGCCGCGCGGCCGCGTCGCCACGCAAGTGGCTTATCAGCACTTCGGTGTGGTGGCGCCGCAGGCCGGCCCGACCGGCGACTTGTGGAACGGCCAGTAAGCCCTTCCCTCCAATTTTCTTTCCCTCTGATCTGCAGACAACGGCTTTCGGTGCCGATTTGTCTGCCTCCGATTGCAATTTCCATCTGTATTTCGGCTGCGGTTTCGGCCGTCATTCCGGTTGCAATTCCGCTTCAACTTATTTCATCGACAGCAAGGATTTTGTCGAACGAATGTGTCTTTGACGCAATCCAAGCTTGTGCAAAAATGTTGCGTCGGTGACAATCGATTACCCATTCCCGCGAGAATCCGCCATGCTGATGTCCACCCAAGCCAACCGATATGCGCATCAGTTGCTGACGGCGCGTGCAGATGCAAGGCAGATTCCCTGCCTGACGCGCGATGCGGAATTGTCGGTGGACGACGGTTACGACATCGCGCGGCGCATCGCCGATCTGCGCATCGCGCAGGGCGAGACGGCGGTCGGCCGCAAGATCGCGTTTGCCAACCGCAAGACTTCGTCGAATTACGGTGCGCGCGAGCCGATCAATGCACCGCTCTGGGCCTACATCTACGACGCTACCGTCCGTTACGCGGACAATAATCACGGCCTGCAGAGCCTGAAAGGCGCCGTGCAGCCGCGCATCGCGCCCGAAATCGTCTTCAAGCTCGGCAGTGCGCCCAAGGCGGATGCGACGGTCGACGATATTGCCGATTGCATCGAATGGATGACGCACGGTTTCGAACTGGCCGTTTGCCCGTTTCCCGGCTGGAAGTTCGAGGCAGCCGATGCGGTTGCCGCATTCGGCCTGCACGGCTCGTTGATCTTGGGCGAGCCGCACGTGCTGTCGGCCGGTACGCGGCGTCATCTGGGCGACATCCTGACCAATGTCAGCGTTTCGCTGTCGTACAGCGATGGCGAGGAAACCACGCTGCACAGCGCAGGCTTCGGCAGCAACGTGCTGGACAGTCCGGTACATGCAGTCTGGCATCTGCATCAGATGCTGAAGACGCAGCCGCAGTTTCCGCCGCTGGCGGCCGGCGAACTGATCGCTACCGGCACGCTGACCGATGCGTATCCGATCAAGGCAGGGCAGACGTGGTCGACTGCGTTTTCCGGTGTGGCGCTGCCGGGATTGACGCTGTCTTTTGTCTGACTTGGTTCGAGAATAAAAAAGGCGACCGTCTGGTCGCCTTTTTTATTTCTTTTGTTTGCCTCGTCAGGCTGCGGCCCGGTAGTCGATCGCCTGATGCGATGCCGACGCGCCTTTGCCTGGCAGCGCCGCATGGCGGGCGACGGCAGCCGCCGTGTCGTGCGCATCGATTCTGAACACGCTGACGATCTGTGCCAGGCTGTCGGCCTGATCACGTAGCGATTGCGATGCCGCGGCGGCTTCCTCGACCAGCGCGGCGTTCTGCTGCGTGACCTGATCCATCTGGCTGATCGCCGTGTTGACCTGCTCGATGCCGGAACTCTGTTCCTGGCTGGCCGCCATGATCTCGTTCATGATGTCGGTCACATGACGGATGCTGGCAACCACGTCGTCCATTGTTCGTCCTGCTTCGGTCACCAGCTTGCTGCCGGCATCGACGTTGTTGACCGAATCGTCGATCAGCGTCTTGATTTCCTTCGCAGCCGTGGCCGAGCGTTGGGCAAGGCTGCGTACCTCGCCGGCGACGACCGCGAAGCCGCGTCCCTGTTCCCCTGCGCGTGCGGCCTCGACCGCCGCGTTCAAGGCAAGGATATTGGTCTGGAACGCAATGCCGTCGATGACGCTGATGATGTCGATGATCTTGCGTGACGAGCCGTCGATCGCGCCCATCGTGGTGATCATTTCCTTGACGACGGCGCCGCCGCGTGCGGCGACTTCGGAAGCGGAGACGGCCAGCTGATTGGCCTGCTGCGCATTCTCGGCGTTCTGTTTGACGGTCGACGTCAGTTCTTCCATCGACGAGGCTGTTTCTTCCAGCGACGCCGCCTGCTGCTCGGTGCGCGAGGAGAGATCGAGGTTACCGCTGGCGATCTCGGCCGATGCATTGTTGATGAAGTCGGTGCCGGATTTGACGTCGATGACGATTTTCTTGAGCCCGTTGTTCATCGTATCCAGCGCGCGCATCAGGTCGCCGATTTCATCCTTCGACGGCTTGCCGACTTGTGCCGTCAGATCGCCGTCGGCCGCGCGGTTGGCGACGGCGATTGCCGCTCTCAGCGGATGCGTGATGCTGCGCGTGATTGCAAAAGCGCAGACGGCACCCAACAGAACCATCAGCACACCCAGTGTCACCATCAGGTTCCAGCTACGCTGGCTAGCGGCGGCGATATCTGCGGAAATGCTGTCGATTTCCTTGCGCTGGACGGACAGGAATTCCTTCACCTTGTCCTGATAGGCATTGGCGGCAGGCATGAAGACCTGGCTGAAGACGCGTTCGGCTTCGGCCTTGTCGCCGGAAGTCTTCGCTTGCATGATGTCTTCCTTCGCGCGCTGATAGATTTTGCGCTGCGTGACGACCTGGTCGAGCAGTTGACGTTCCTTGTCGGTGGAAAGCAATGCTTCCAGGCTCTTCAGCAGCGCCGAGCCCTGCTTGGTGCTGTCGGCAATCACATCGGCAAAGACGTCGGACAGTGTTTCGTCGGTACTTTTGGCGATCATGGCGGTGCGTGCGATGGCCGAATAGATGAAGACGTACCAGTCGGAAATGATGCGTTCCTTGGCCAGCGGTTTTTCCATCATCAGGCGGGTTGCTTCGGCGCTTTGCCGTGCCTGATAGAGGGCGAAACCGGTGGATGCGACGGAAAGAGCCAATACCAGGATGAAGCCGATGGCAAGACGGGTGCCGATTCTGACATTCGACAGGAAGCTCATGAAAGGTCTCTCGAAAAAATGATGCGGGGGAGGAGAAGGATGTGACGCTTGTTTCTGCATGGAAAGTCTAAGGGAAAGCCGGTTTCCTGAGCGAAACATGTGCATCGTCTGTCGCGCGGATGCGTCACCGTTTTCAGGCTGCCAATGCCGTTTGCGCAAGAGCTTGCCGGAACGGCATCGGAACCTTCGCTACGCAATCGCAATCCCATTGGCAATGCAGCCACATTTGACATTTTCATGACCAGGTATCGATAGAACGAGACAGGCGAGGAGACATGAACGATCCGGCAGGATTTCCGGCATCACCGTCCACAATGCAGTCGATTTCACGGCCGACGTTGCAGTCAACATCGCAGCCGATCATCGACGATGATCCATGGCCGCTGACGGTCGCTACCTACAACATCCACAGCGCCGTCGGTACCGACGGGCGCTTCGACCCGCATCGCATCGCCGGCGTGCTGACGGAAATGGGCGCCGACGTGATCGCCTTGCAGGAAGTGCCGTTGGGCGGCAGTCGTTACGGTGACATCCTGCCGCTACTGCAGCAGGCGACAGGTTTCCACGCGGTCGAAGGCGCGGTGCGCGATACGCCACGCAGCCGATACGGCAATGCAGTGTTGAGCCGTTATCCGGTGAAGGCGACGCGCCGGCTGGATCTGTCGTTCGGCAGCCGCGAATCGCGCGGTGCGCTCGACGCCGATATCGACGTCAACGGCAATCCGCTGCGCATCGTCGCCACACATCTCGGTTTGCGTCCAGCCGAACGGCGCGACCAGATCGAACGGTTGCTGAAGGTATTTGATACCGAGCGCATGCCGGTGATCCTGATGGGCGATATCAACGAATGGTTCGTCTGGGGACGATGCCTGCGCCGGCTGGTGACGCATTTCGATGCGGTGCCGACGATGCGTACCTTTCCGTCGCGTTATCCGATGTTCGCGCTCGATCGCATCTGGATCAGTCCGCGCCATCGGCTGCTGCGCATCAAGGTGCATGCAACGCCATTGGCGAGGAAGGCTTCCGATCATCTGCCGCTGATCGCGCACATCGACGGTTGAATCGTGGAGCACGTTACGTGCAATGCAAAATGCGCAAATGCGATGGATAAATAAAAAGCGCAGGCCTTGAGCCTGCGCTTTTTTTGCGGTGATGACGTTTACAGTTTCGCGAACTGTTCGCGCAATTTCGCCAGCGTGGCCGAGAAGTTTGCGACGCGTTCCTTCTCCTGCGCGACGACCTGCGCCGGTGCACGCGCGACGAAGCTTTCGTTGGCGAGCTTGGCGTTGGCCTTCGTGATTTCACCTTCCAGGCGCGTGATTTCTTTGGTCAGACGTTCGCGTTCGGCAGCGACGTCGATCTCGACTTTCAGCATCAACTTGGTCGTGCCGACGATGGAAACCGGGGCCGGCGATTCTGGCAGCTTGGCGACGACCTGCACTTCCGACAGCTTGGCCAGCGATTGCAGGTAAGGTGCAAAACCTTGCAGGCGTTCGATCTGCGCGGCATCGGCCGCCTCCATGATCAGCGGTACGCGCTGTGCCGGCGACAATTGCATTTCGCCGCGCAGGTTACGGCAGGCGTCGGTTAGCGATTTCAGTTCAGCCATCCATTGCTCGGATGTCTCGTCGATCTTGCCCGGCTGCGCTTCCGGATACTTCTGCAGCATGATGGTGTCACCGGCCGGATTCAGCTTCAGGCCGGTCAGCGGTGCGACGGTTTGCCACAGCTGTTCGGTGATGAACGGGATGATCGGATGCGCGAGACGCAGGATCGTTTCCAGCACGCGCAACAGGGTGCGGCGCGTGGCGCGCTGTTGCGCCTCGGTGCCGGTCTGGATCTGCACCTTGGCGACTTCCAGATACCAGTCGCAGTATTCGTCCCAGATGAACTGGTAGATGGCCGAGGCGATATTGTCGAAACGATAGTCGGCAAAGCCTTTTGCGACTTCGGCTTCCACGCGCTGCAGCAGCGAGACGATCCAGAAATCGGCCTGCGAGAAATCGGTGTAGCCGCCAGGTTCGCAGTCGCCGGCTGCGCAAGGTGCGTCGCGGAAGCCGCAGTCCTGGCCTTCGCAATTCATCAGCACAAAGCGCGTCGCGTTCCACAGCTTGTTGCAGAAGTTGCGATAGCCTTCGCAGCGGCCGAGGTCGAAGTTGATGTTGCGGCCGAGCGAGGCGTAGCTCGCCATCGTGAAGCGCAGCGCGTCGGTGCCATAAGCAGAAATGCCGTTGGCGAATTCCTTGCGCGTGGCCTTGTCGATGCTGGCAGCCTGCTTCGGATTCATCAGGCCGGCGGTGCGCTTCGAAGCGAGAGCGTCGACACTGATGCCGTCGATCAGATCGATCGGGTCCAGCGTATTGCCTTTCGACTTGGACATCTTCTGGCCGCTGGAATCGCGCACCAGACCGTGCACGTAGACCGTCTTGAACGGCACCTGGCCGGTGAAGTGCGCGGTCATCATGACCATGCGCGCGACCCAGAAGAAGATGATGTCGAAGCCTGTGACCAGTACCGACGACGGCAAGAAGGCTTTGAAGTCCGGCGTTTCTTCCGGCCAGCCCAGCGTGGAGAACGGCACCAGCGCCGACGAGAACCAGGTATCGAGTACGTCATCGTCGCGTTTCAGTGCGCCGGTGTAACCAGCAGCGGCAGCCTTGGCTTTCGCTTCGGCTTCGTCATGCGCGACGTAGTAGTTGCCCTGGTCGTCGTACCACGCCGGGATCTGATGGCCCCACCACAATTGGCGCGAGATGCACCAGTCCTGGATGTTGTTGAGCCACTGGTTGTAGGTGGTGGTCCAGTTTTCCGGCACGAACTTGATTTCGCCGCTGGCGACTTTTTCCAGTGCGACTTCGGCGATCGACTTGCCCGGATTGAAGGTGCCTTCCGGCGCGGGTTTGCTCATTGCGACGAACCATTGATCCGTCAGCATCGGTTCGATCACGACGCCGGTGCGGTCGCCGCGCGGCACCATCAGCTTGTGCGGCTTGACCGATTCCAGCAGGCCCTGCGCTTCGAGATCGGCGACGATCTGCTTGCGCGCTGCGTAGCGGTCCATGCCGCGATAGGCATCGGGACCGTTGTCGTTGATCTTCGCATCCAGCGTGAAGATGCTGATCTGCGGCAGCTGGTGGCGCTGGCCGACCGCATAGTCATTGAAGTCGTGCGCCGGCGTGATCTTCACGCAGCCGGTGCCGAATTCCTTGTCGACGTATTCATCCTTGATGATCGGGATTTCGCGATGGCACAACGGCAGCGTCAGCATCTTGCCGACCAGGTGCGCATAGCGCTCGTCGGTCGGATCGACCGCGACGGCGACGTCGCCCAGCATCGTCTCGGGGCGCGTGGTCGCCACCGTGATGTGGCCGTTGCCGTCCGCCAGCGGATAGCGGATGTGCCACATGTGGCCGTCTTCTTCTTCCGACACCACTTCGAGGTCGGACACCGCGGTCCCCAGCACCGGATCCCAGTTGACCAGGCGCTTGCCGCGATAGATCAGGCCTTGTTCAACCAGGCGCACGAAGACTTCGGTGACGACCTTGGAGCGCGCTGCATCCATCGTGAAGTATTCGCGGCTCCAGTCGGCGGAAGCGCCGATGCGGCGCATCTGGCCGGTAATGGTTGAACCGGATTTTTCCTTCCATTCCCAGACCTTTTCCAGGAATTTTTCACGGCCCAGATCGTGGCGCGAAATCTTTTGCGCATCGAGTTGGCGTTCGACGACGATCTGCGTCGCGATGCCGGCGTGATCGGTGCCGGGAATCCATGCCGTGTTGTAGCCGCGCATGCGGTAGTAGCGCGTCAGGCCGTCCATGATGGTCTGGTTGAACGCGTGGCCCATGTGCAGCGTGCCGGTCACGTTCGGCGGCGGCAGCTGGATGCTGAACGACGGCTTGGCCGGATCGACGGACGCGGTGAAATATCCGCGCTTTTCCCATTCCGCGCGCCAGAAGGTTTCAATGTCGGCGGGGTCGAAGGACTTGGCTAATTCCATGGCTTGAACAGGTTGGAGGAGCAAAACCCATCATTATATAGAGGTCGCCGTACAGTCGGCGGGCAGCGGCTCTCGTGTTATGCGGATGTTGCCAGATTGGCACGTGATATAGTCGCACCTCGTTTTTACTTTTCAGGAAATATCGTCATGCGTTTGATCCTCGCCATCTTCCTTCCATGGCTGCAATTCTTCACGATCGGCCGTCCATTCGCCGGCATCATCTGCCTGATCCTGCAACTGACGCTGATCGGCTGGATTCCGGCCGCCATCTGGTCGGTTTATGCATTGAGCCAGTACAAGACCGATCGCAAGATCGAGAAAGCCCTGCAGCAACGCTAATGCGCAGGCAGGCACTCCCGGATGAAAAGCCTGTGCGGCTTATAATCCGGGGATGCAGAATCTTCTTCACAATCTCAATCCCGAACAACTCGCCGCTGTCACGCTCCCCGCGCAATCCGCATTGATCCTGGCCGGTGCCGGATCGGGCAAGACGCGCGTGCTGACGACGCGCATCGCGTGGCTGATCCAGACCGGACAGGTGTCGCCCGGCGGCGTACTGGCCGTGACCTTCACGAACAAGGCCGCCAAGGAAATGATGACGCGCCTGTCGGCGATGCTGCCGATCAATACGCGCGGCATGTGGATCGGCACCTTCCACGGATTGTGCAACCGGCTGCTGCGTGCGCATCATCGCGACGCCGCCTTGCCGCAGACCTTCCAGATTCTCGATTCGCAAGACCAGTTGTCGGCCATCAAGCGCCTGCTGAAAGCGAACAACGTCGACGACGAGAAATATCCGCCGCGCAACCTGATGTACTTCATCAACAACGCGAAGGAAAGCGGACTGCGCGCGCATCAGGTCGAAGCCTTCGACGACTACAACCGCCGGATGGTCGAGCTGTACGATCTGTACGACCAGCAATGCCAGCGTGAAGGCGTGGTCGATTTTGCCGAACTGCTGCTGCGTACCTATGAACTGCTGTCGCGCAACCAGCCGCTGCGCGAGCATTATCAGAATCGCTTCCGACACATTCTCGTCGACGAATTCCAGGATACGAACAACCTGCAATATGCATGGCTGAAGCTGATGGCCGGCGAGCACAACGCGATCTTCGCAGTCGGCGACGACGATCAGAGCATCTATGCGTTTCGCGGTGCCAACGTCGGCAACATGATCGCCTTCGAGCGCGAGTTCAAGGTCGAGAATCTGATCAAGCTGGAGCAGAACTATCGCTCGCATGGCCACATTCTCGATACAGCGAACGCGCTGATTTCGTTCAATCGCAATCGTCTCGGCAAGAACCTGCACACCGATGCAGGGCATGGCGAACCGGTGCGCATCTACGAAGCGACCAGCGACCTGCAGGAAGCGCAGTGGATCATCGAGGAGGCGAAGAGCCTGATCGCCGAAGGCAGCATGCGCAACGAGATCGCGATCCTGTACCGTTCGAATGCGCAGTCGCGCGTGATCGAACATGCGCTGTTCTCGGCCGGGATTCCGTATCGCGTCTACGGCGGCCAGCGCTTCTTCGAGCGCGCCGAGATCAAGCATGCGATCGCTTATCTGCAGTTGATGGACAACCCGCACAACGATTCGGCTTTCCTGCGCGTCGTCAATTTCCCGACGCGCGGTATCGGCGCACGCTCGATCGAGCAATTGCAGGATGCCGCGAAGCAGTACGGTGTGTCGTTGTATGCGGCCGTGCCCTACATCACCGGCAAGGCCGGCACCTCGCTCGGCACCTTCGTCAAGCTGATCGAGGCGGCGCGTTTCGAGACGCAGAACCTGCCGTTGCCGGAAATGGTGCAGGTCGTGCTCGATGCCAGCGGCCTGATCACGCATTATCAGAACGAGAAGGAAGGTGCGGACCGCATCGAAAACCTGGAACAGCTGGTCAGCGCGGCGACATTGTTCGTCTCCGAAGAAGGATTCGGCCTCGATGCGCCGGCATTGCTCGGTCCGCAAAGCCAGGCCAGCGCGGGACCGGCGATCGTTACCGACGACGGCATCGAAGTGATCGATGCCGATGCGCCGCTGGCGACGGTGATGTCGCCGCTGTCGGCATTCCTTTCGCATGCCTCGCTGGAAGCCGGCGACAACCAGGCGCAGGCCGGACAGGATGCGCTGCAACTGATGACCGTGCATTCGGCCAAGGGGCTGGAATTCGACGCCGTGTTTATTACCGGCCTCGAGGAGGGCTTGTTCCCGCACGAGAATTCACAGAAGGAAGAGGGCGGTGTCGAAGAAGAGCGACGCTTGATGTACGTCGCGATTACGCGCGCACGCCGGCGTTTGTACGTCAGTTTTTCGCAAACGCGCATGCTGCACGGCCAGACGCGCTACAACATGAAATCGCGCTTCTTCGACGAGATGCCGGAAGATTCGCTGAAGTGGCTGTCACCGAAGGTGCAGCAGCATCACTGGTTCGCCAATCCGAAATCGGCATGGGATGACGAATCGCCGGCGATCGACAACCGCATTGCGCAAAGCATCGGCAGGAAGGACGTCGGCTGGCGTGTCGGCGAAGCGGTCGCGCATGCGAAGTTCGGTGAAGGCGTGATCGTCAACATTGAGGGCAGCGGCAGCAGCGCGCGCGCCCACATCAACTTCGGCAGGCACGGCATGAAGCTGCTGGATCTCAGCGTGGCGAAACTGGACAGGATCGCCGGCTGACGCCGGCGGCCTACGGTTTTTGTCTGCTTATTCGCCGGGCAGCGGTTCCGGCGGCTCGCCGAACATCTGCGTATAGGTCGGGTAGAACGAGCAGTACATGATGACCGTGATCACCATCGAGATCGGCAGCAGGATGAAGACCGATGCGCCGGGCGAACCCAGCAGTGCGCCGACGATGGAACTGATGAAGGCCGGCAGGATCATGCCGATGCCGACCCATGCGACGCCGAATACGAAGAAGGCTGCGCCGGCGCGCTTGACGGCGAAGAAGCTGTAGAAGATCGCCTTGCCCAACCCCATTCCTTGCCAGCTGATCAGCGGTGCCGCATACCAGAATGCCATCGCCGCTGGGATGTAGAGCAGCCCGGCGAACACCATCGCCGACGTCATGTTGGAATCGCGTACCAGTTCGGCATCGACGGTCAGTCGGCCGGTGATGGCCTGCCAGAAGACGCCGCCGTCGATCAGGCTGGACGCAAACGCGGCAACGGCCGCTGCCAGCAGATACAGGCCGCCGAGCTTGAGCAACGTGCCGACCGCCGGCGAACGAAAACCCGTCAGCAACAGGTTCGGATAAACGCGCTTGCCGCGCTTGACGTAGGCGCAGGCATGCATGAAGGTCATCGAAAACAGCGGCACCAGCACCAGCGGCAGCAACTGGCCGACGATAGGCACGATGCCGACCGCCAGCATCAGGAACAGGTAGCCGAAGAACAGCGTCGACAATTCGGCCGGGCGCTTGCTGAAAATCTGGAAGCCTTCCTTGACCCACAGCCAGCCGGTCTTTGCAGGGAGTTTGTCCATTTATCCGTTCTGATCGAAAAGAGGCGGCGGCACATCGGCGATGCGCAGCTGCAGGATACGTTCGAAATGCGCGGGGTCGTGCGGCGTCAGCATCTCGGCCTCGCGCGGCAGGTGGAAATCATACAGCCGCGACAGCCAGAAGCGCAGGGCACCGGCGCGCAGCATCGGTTGCCATGCCTGCTGTTCGGCAATGGTGAAAGGGCGTTCGCGGTGATAGGCGTCCAGCATCGCGCGTGCGCGGGCGATGTCCAGCTGGCCGGTATGCAGGTCGATGCACCAGTCGTTGACGGTGACGGCGACGTCGAACAGCCAGGTATCGCAGCCGGCGAAATAGAAATCGAAGAAGCCGGTCAGCGTATCGCCGTCGAACATCACGTTGTTGCGGAACAGGTCGGCGTGGATCGGGCCGCTCTGCAGCTGACGATAGGTATCCGATGCGGCGAAGGCATTCTGGAATGCCAGTTCCGTCGTCAGCAGTGCGCGGTTCGCGTCGGACAGATGCGGCATGACGATCGGCGCATTCTCGTTCCACCACGCCAGGCCGCGCAGGTTCGGCTGCTGCATGGTGAAGTCGCGCGCAGCCAGATGCATGCGAGCGAGCATTGCGCCGACGGCGGCGCAGTGCACCGGTTGCGGCGACAGCTGGCAGTCTCCGTGCAGCTTGGTGACGATGGAGGCCGGCTTGCCGTGCAGCGTGTTGATGATGGCGCCATCGCGGTTCGGGATCGGCGCCGGCACCAAAATACCGCGGTCGGCCAAGTGGCGCATCAGGTTCAGATAGAACGGCAGTTGTTCGAAGGTGAGTTTTTCGAACACGGTCAGCACGTATTCGCCGCTGTCGGTCGTGATGAAGAAATTGGTGTTTTCGATGCCGGACGAAATGCCGCGAATCGCGTGTGCGCGGCCGAGATCGAATTGCGCGATCCACTGCGAGAGTTCGTCGAGGCTGACCGAGGTGAATACTGCCATGAATGAATCCGGGAATCTGTCGGGTCTGTAAGCAAAAAATAACGCACTTGCGTGCGTTATTCGATCGTGTCCGTGATGAATGACTACATCACTCGGCAGGAGGCGGCGCGGGCGCCGGAGCCAGTGTGTCGACAGGTTCGGCTGCGCGCGGATGTTCGTACGGCGGGCCGAAGCGACCGATTTCGAACTGTACCGGCTGCGTCGTGCTGCTTTGCACGTCGCCGCGCATGGCACCGGGCGTATCGTTCGGATGCGCATAGTACGTCGTACGGCCGGTCTGTACCTTGACTTCGGTCACGCGGCCTTGCGATTTTTTCTCGGTGATCTTTTTCTCGGTGTTCGGCGGCGTGATCGTCACGGCCGGCGCTTCGCCTTCTTCCAGCGTCATGGTTTGCGGAGGCGGCGGCGTACTGGCGCGCGGATCCGCCTGTTCCGATTGGGCATGAACGGCTGCGGGTGCTGCGAAGGTCGCAACGAAAATCGCGGCGGTGAGCGTAACGATGGACCAGAATCCGGTTGTGCGCATGATGTCGAGTGAGCCGTAATGGATGACGCAATTGATGGGAAGCGAATCTACGGCTTCATTGTAGCAAACCACATGAAGCTTGCATGAATTCCTGCGCGCCTTGCAGCCATTGCCGAATAGGCTTTTGAAATGCTTCAAGCCCATCCGAAGCCAGCATGCAAACTCTGCCATAATCTTTGTCATTTGCCATTGCGCACCGGCATGCTCCGCGAGCGCGGCCATTCTCTTCGTATCCCATGGACAAGACCCTGTTACTCGTCGACGGCTCCAGTTATCTGTACCGTGCCTTTCACGCGCTGCCGGACCTGCGCAATGCCGAAGGCGCGCCGACCGGCGCCATCTACGGCATGATCAACATGCTGCGCCGCCTGCGCAAGGATTACCCAGCCGCCTATATCGCCTGCGTGTTCGACGCCAAGGGCAAGACCTTCCGCGACGATATGTATCCGGCCTACAAGGCGCAGCGCGCATCGATGCCGGAAGACCTGACAAAGCAGATCGAGCCCATCCATGAAGCGGTGCGCGCGATGGGTTGGCCGATCCTGATGGTGGACGGCATCGAAGCCGACGACGTGATCGGCACGCTGGCCGTCGAGGCCGCCGCCAAGGGCATGCAGACCATTGTATCGACCGGTGACAAGGATCTGGCGCAACTGGTCAACGATCAGGTGCTGCTGGTCAACACGATGAGCAACGAAAAGCTTGACAAGGACGGCGTGGTCGCCAAGTTCGGCGTGCCGCCGGAACGCATCGTCGATTATCTGACGCTGGTAGGCGATGCGGTCGACAACGTGCCCGGTGTCGACAAGGTCGGCCCGAAGACGGCCGTCAAATGGCTGACGCAATACGAAACGCTGGACGGCGTGATCGAACATGCGGCCGACATCAAGGGCGCTGTCGGCGAAAACCTGCGCCGCGCGCTCGACTGGCTGCCGCAGGCGCGCGTGCTGGTGACGGTGAAGACGGATTGCGATTTGTCCGCGCACATGAAATCCATCGTCGAATCGCTGGTGCAGCAGCCGGAAGATCGCGACGCGATGATCGCCTTCTTCAAGCGCAACGGCTTCAAGACCTGGCTGCGCGAACTGACCGAGGAAGCGGCGAAGGATGCGTCGGCATCCGGCGCCGGCGATGCGCCGCAGGGTTCGCTGTTCGGCGACGCCGGCAGCGAGGCAGCAGCGCCGGCCAAGGAACTGCAGTACGAAACAGTGCTGACCGATGCCGATCTCGACCGCTGGATCGCAAAGATCGATGCAGCCGAACTGACGGCGGTCGATACCGAAACCACGTCGCTGGATGCGATGCAGGCCGAGCTGGTCGGCATCTCGCTGTGCTGCGAGCCGGGCATTGCCTGCTACATCCCGGTCGCGCACCGCTATCAGGATGCGCCGGTGCAGCTGGAACGCAATGTCGTGCTGAACAAATTGCGCAACTGGCTGGAAGACGACGGCAAGCTCAAGGTCGGCCAGCATCTGAAATACGACAGTCACATCTTTGCCAATTACGGCATCACACTGCGCGGCATCAGGCACGACACGATGCTGGAATCGTACGTCTTCGAATCGCATCGCAGCCACGACATGGACAGCCTGGCGCTGCGCCATCTGAACCGCAAGACGATTCCGTACACCGACGTCTGTGGGAAAGGCGCGTCGCAATTGTGCTTCGATCAGGTCGACATCGCGCGTGCGACCGAATATGCGGCCGAAGATGCGGAGATCACGTTCGAATTGCATCGCACGATGTGGCCGCATGTGGCCGAGGATCAGGGGCTGACTTACGTCTACGAAAAGATCGAACTGCCGACCTCCATCGTGCTGCAGAAGATGGAGCGCAACGGCGTGCTGATCGACGCCGATCTGCTCAACACGCAATCGAACGAGCTTGGCCGCCGCATGCTGGATATCGAGAAAACGGCCTACGATCTGGCCGGCCAGCCATTCAACCTGAATTCGCCGAAGCAGATCGGCGAGATTTTCTTCGAACGCCTGCAGCTGCCGGTCGTCAAGAAGACGCCGTCCGGCGCGCCGTCCACCGACGAGGAAGTGCTGCAGAAGCTGGCCGAGGATTATCCGTTGCCGAAGGTGCTGCTCGACTATCGCGGCCTGTCGAAACTGAAATCGACGTACACCGACAAGCTGCCGCGCATGGTGAATCCGAAAACCGGCCGCGTGCATACGACCTACGGCCAGGCGATCGCGGTGACGGGACGGCTGGCCTCCAACGATCCGAACCTGCAGAACATCCCGATCCGCACCGCCGAAGGACGTCGCATCCGCGAAGCGTTCATCGCACCGCCGGGCAGCGTGATCGTATCGGCCGACTATTCGCAGATCGAGCTGCGCATCATGGCGCACATCTCCGGCGACGAAAACATGCTGCGTGCGTTTGCCGAAGGCGAGGATATCCACCGCGCGACGGCGGCCGAAATCTTCGGCATCGAACGCGATGCGGTGGAAAGCGAGCAGCGCCGCTACGCGAAGGTGATCAACTTCGGCCTGATCTACGGCATGAGTGCGTTCGGCCTCGCCGGTAACCTCGGCATCGAACGTTCCGCGGCGCAGAGTTATATCGAGAAATATTTCTACCGCTTTGCCGGCGTCAAACGCTACATGGACGAAACGCGCATGGAGGCGAAGGCGCGCGGCTACGTGCAGACCGTGTTTGGTCGCCGCCTGTGGCTGCCGGAAATCAATTCACCGAACGGCCCGCGCCGCCAGGCTGCCGAGCGCGCGGCGATCAATGCGCCGATGCAGGGCACGGCGGCCGACCTGATCAAGCTGTCGATGATCGCCGTGCAGGACTGGCTGGAAAAGGAGAAACTGCAATCCAAGATGATCATGCAGGTGCACGACGAACTGGTGCTGGAAGTGCCGGAAGGCGAGCTGGCGTTGATCAAGGAGAAACTGCCGGAACTGATGCGCAATGTCGCAACGTTGAAGGTGCCATTGATCGCCGAAGTCGGCGTCGGCAAGAATTGGGACGAAGCGCATTGATGTCGATGCCATCGAATTCGGCGGCGGCATCTTCGATATAACTGCCGGAATCGGATCGCGCCGCGCCAGCACCATGTTCGTACAGATTGATTTCATCCGCCATCTTGCCCATGCGGGATGGCGATCCAAGCCATCATCCTTGCAGGAGAGATTCCATGAACGATCTGAAAGAAGACTTCGATAGCCTGGTTGCGAAGACGGGTTTGTCCGACAGCATCGACCGCCGCGATTTCCTGAAGACTGCACTGGGCACCGGATTTGCCGCAGCCGTGATGCCGGTCGTCGCGCAAAACGTGATCAAGACCGATACCGCCGGTTTGTCGGTCGGCCAGTTCAATGTCAACGTGAACGGCCAGGACGTGCCGGTCTATCGCGCGCAGCCGGAAGGAAAGACCGGATTGCCGGTGGTTCTGGTGATTTCCGAAATTTTCGGTGTGCATGAATACATCGCCGACGTCGCACGCCGCTTTGCCAAGCTGGGGTATCTGGCGTTGGCGCCCAACCTGTTCGTGCGGGAGGGCGATCCGGGCAAGTACAAATCGATCGCCGAACTGCAGAAGGAAATCATTTCCAAAGTGCCGGACAACCAGGTCATGGGCGATCTGGATGCGGTCGTCGCCTGGGCCAAGGCCAACGGCGGCAATACCGCCAAGCTGGGCATCACGGGTTTCTGCTGGGGCGGCCGCATCACGTGGCTGTATGCGGCGCACAATCCGAAGGTGAAGGCGGGTGTCGCCTGGTACGGCCGTCTGGTCGGCGACAACACACCGCGCACGCCGCATCATCCTATCGATATCGCGGCCGGTTTGAAGACGCCCATCCTTGGCCTGTACGGCGCAAAGGATGGCGGGATTCCGGTGTCGACCGTGGCACAGATGCAGGAGGCGCTGGCGAACGGCAAGAGCGGTTCCGAGTTCGTGCTGTTTCCGGATGCCGGCCATGCGTTCCATGCGGATTATCGTCCCAGCTATGTCGAAGTCGATGCCAGGGAAGGCTGGAAACGCTGCATTGCCTGGTTCAAGACGCACGGCGTGGCTTGAACGGAAAATCAAAACAAGCAAGAGCAAATTGCGCAACAACGCGGCCACATGTGGCCGCGTTTTTCATTTTTCGTTTGCCGGGAATAATCGGATATGCTTTAATTTGCAACGTTGTTGCATTTAGCCGAGGCCGAAAATCAATTCCACGCTTTTATCCATCCTGTTGACGACCGCAATTTCCGGCGTCTTCAGCATTTCCGCGGCCGCTCTGTTCTCGTTTTCCTTCCTTTCCCAACTTGTCGAACGCATGGTCAGCCTGTCGGTCGGCATCCTGCTGGCGACGTCGCTGCTGCATGCGCTGCCGGAAGCCTTCGAATCGCAGGCCGATGCGCATGTGCTGTTCGCCGTATTGCTGGGCGGGTTGCTGGGATTTTTCCTGCTGGAGAAGTTTGCGATCCTGCGCCATTCGCATCATCACGAAGACGATGGCCACGGCCATGCGCATGGCCATGATGCGCAGGAAGCCGGCAAGGCCGGCTGGATGATCCTGGTCGGCGACAGCCTGCACAACTTCACCGACGGCATTCTGATCGCGGCAGCATTCCTGGCCGATCCGCAATTGGGAATTTTGACCGGCCTGGCGATCATTGCGCACGAGATTCCGCAGGAAGTCGGCGACTTCATCGTGCTACTGAATGCCGGCTTTTCACGCCGCCGGGCTTACGCCTACAACATCATTTCCGGCCTGACGGCAGTGGTCGGCGGCCTGCTCGGCTATCTGATGCTGGATCGCGCGCAGCAGTGGATTCCGTATGTATTGGTGTTCGCATCGTCCGGCTTCATCTACATCGCCGTCAGCGACCTGATGCCGCAGATGCAGCGTCGCGCAACCCTGCGCGAGACGATTCCGCAGATCGTACTGATCACGCTTGGCGTGGCGATCGTGCTGTTCCTGACGCGCGCCACGCACTGACGTTATTCGCCGACGTCACCGATGACGTCACTGTGTAATGTCATTCGCCGGTCGCAGTCGGACGCGACGGATCGGCGCACCATTCGCTCCATGATCCCGGATACAGCGCTGCGCCTTTCAGGCCGGCGACTTCCAGCGCCAGCAGGTTGTGGCAGGCGGTAACGCCGGAGCCGCACTGCATGACGGCGTCCTCGGGTTTTCCGATCAACTGTTCAAATGTCGCACGCAATTCCTCTGCGGATTTGAAGCGGCCGTCGGTCTGCAGATTGTCCTTGAAGAAACGGTTCTTCGCGCCGGGGATGTGACCGCCGACCGGGTCCAGCGTTTCATTCTCGCCGCGGAAGCGATCGGGTGCGCGCGCATCGACGACTGTACGCTTCCTGTCTTCCAGATTCTTCAGCAGATCGTCGGCGGTGACGGTTGCCGCCAATGACGGCCTGTCGGTCAGCGTGCCCATCGTGCGCGACGACGGTTCGGTGGACAGGAACATGCCGTGCGCCAGCCACGCCGGCACGCCGCCATCCAGCACTGCGACGTTCGCATGGCCGGCCCAGCGCAGCATCCACCAGACGCGCGCAGCGAACATGCCGCCTTGTGCATCGTAGGTGACGACCTGCGTGTCGTCGCTGATGCCCCAGCGGCGCAGCGTATCGAGAAAGTTTGTGCGCTCCGGCAGCGGATGGCGGCCGCGGAATTTGCCGGTGTCATCGGTCTTGCTGCCGGCCAGTTCGCCGTCGAGGTCGGCAAATTGTGCGTTTGGCAGATGGCCTTCGTCATAGGCGTTGCGGCCGGCAGCCGGATTCGTCAGGTCGTGGCGGCAATCGAGGATGACCCAGTTCGGATCGAAGATGTGTTCGGCCAGTTCGGCAGCGGAAATCAGCGTCGTGTATGCCATGCGGTCCTCGCGATGGTGGGTTTGATATAGGTGTGATGCGAGCGTGCTGGATGCCGATCCGTGCTCACACTTCGGCGGCGATCGGATCGGCAGGCGGCACCTTGGCGGCGGCCGTGTTGCGGATATTGTAGAACGTTGCGACGATGCCGCTGGCGACGATGATCGCAATGCCGAGCCAGCCGGTGATGCCAAATGCATCGCTCCAGATCAGGATGCCCCACAGGCTGGAAAAGACGATGCCCGTGTATTGCAGGTTCGCCGTGAGCAACGTGTTGCCGAGGCGATAGGCGCGCGTCATCGCCATTTGCGCAAGCGCGGCCAGCACGCCGATGGCGATCAACAGCGTCAACCCTTGCGTCGTATGCGTGCGGAGTAGTGCGATCGGCTCGCCATGCGTGCCGGTACCGAACAGGCAGCCGAGCAATCCGGCCAGCATGCCGGTTGCGGAGAAATAGAATACGACGCGCGATTCCGGTTCGCCCAGCTGGCCGAGCTTGCGCACCTGCAGATAGGCCAGTGCCGACAGTGCACCCGAACAGAGGCCGAAGATGCCGCCCAGCCATTCGTCCTGATGGATCGATGGGCGCAGCAGCAATGTGACGCCGACGAAGCTGGCGAGAATCGCGGCCGTCAGTCCCCATTCGAAACGCTGTCGCCCGCTGCGCCATGCGGCAAGGAACAACACGGCCGAGATCCAGATCGGCGCCATGTAGTTCAGCGTCATCGCCGTTGCCAGTGGCAGCAAGCCGATCGCGACGAACCACAGCCACAGCGCCGTCGTGCCGACTGCGCAGCGCCACAGATGCTGCCAGACCAGATGCGTCTTCAGCGTACCGCCCTGACGTAGTATCAGGCAATAAATGAAGACCACGCCGATGACGCCGCGGTACAGGATGATTTCGGCGACCGAATAGGTATCGGATGCCAGCTTCACGCAAACGCCCATGATGGAAAAGGCGAAGGTGGCGAACAGCATCCAGAGCGATTGCATGATGAAGAAAAGGGGTGAGAGAAATTAAAACCGGGCTGGTCGCGATGGAGCCAGCCCGGTGGATCGATTACAGACTACAAGACTTTAATGTGAAGCTTTAAACGTCCAGATGACGGCGATACCACTCGTGGAAATGCTGCATGCCGTCTTCCATCGGCGATTGATACGGGCCGACTTCGCTGACGCCGCGATCGAGCAGAATCTTGCGGCCGGCATCCATGCGCAGTGCGATCTCGTCGTCTTCCTCGCAGGTTTCCATGTAGGCCGCGCGTTCCGCTTCGACGAATTCGCGCTCGAACAGTACGATTTCTTCCGGGTAGTAGAACTCGACGACGTTGCGCGTCTTTTGCGGCCCCATCGGCCACAGCGTCGAGACCACCAGCACGTGCGGATACCACTCGACCATGATGTTCGGATACAGCGTCAGCCAGATCGCGCCGTACGGCGGCGCTTCGCCGTTGCGATAATTCAGCACGGCTTCCTGCCATTTCTTGTATGCGACCGAACCCGATTTCGACAGCGCGTGATTCACGCCGACTGTCTGCACGCTGTAGTGCTCGCCGAATTCCCAGCGCAGATCGTCGCAGGTGACGAAGTTGCCCAGGCCCGGATGAAAGGGCTCGACGTGGTAATCCTCCAGATAGACTTCGATGAAGGTCTTCCAGTTGTAGTCGCAGTCATGCACTTCGACGTGGTCCAGCATATAGCCGCTGAAATCCAGATCCTTGGTGACGCTGAGCTTGGACAGGATCTGCGCGACGTCGACGCCGTTCTGCTCGAACAGCAAACCGTTCCAGCCTTGCAGCGGCGTCTTCGACAGGTTCAGGCACGGCGTTTCGCCGAAATGCGGCGCGCCGATCAGTTCGCCCTTCAGATCGTAGGTCCAGCGATGCAGCGGGCACACCAGCGTATTGGCATTGCCGCGGCCGTCGAACATCTTGGCCTGGCGATGACGGCAGACATTGGACAACAGTTCGATGCCCTGCTTGTTGCGCACCAGCATGCGGCCTTCGTTTTCCCATGCGAGCGTGGCGTAGTCGCCGACGTTCGGCACCATCAGTTCGTGGCCAGCGTAGCGTGGGCCTTTCAGGAACAGCTGCTGATTTTCGCGCTGCAGGAGCGCGTCGTCGAAATAGACGTTGACAGGAAGTTGCGCGTTCGAGCGCGCCAGTTTGGCGAGACTAGCCAGATCGGACATTCCCCTACCCCCAAATTAATTTGCACCAACCTAAGAGAGAAAGAATCCGCAAAAACCAAGTTCAAACGAAGTGAAGAGGCAATTTTGGACAGAACCGCGGATTATAGCCGAAGCACCCCTCGCGGGCTACCCTGAAACCCTTGTTGAACAAGGGAAACCGCCGTTTTGCGCCGTTTTTTGCGCGATTGAATTGGCAAAAACAAAACGTTTCATTGCGGGCAATTCGGCATGCGCTCCGCCGGCGCGTCAGTGCAACATGGCGCTTCCGATGCGATTTTTCAATTAGGGTTTTTCTTGGGAATGCCCGGCATGGATAGCCAAAGGGCGTTTTGCCAGCCGTATCGGGTGGATTGCACTAAAATAACGGGCTAAACCTTTTTCCGGTCGTCATGTCAAAAAAACAGTCCGCTTCTGCCGAAATGCAGCCGTCGTCGTTCGAAGAAGCGATGGCGGAACTCGAACAACTGGTCGCGCGCATGGAAGCGGGCGAGCTGCCGCTGGAAGCGTCGGTCGCCGCGTACAAGCGCGGTTCGGAACTGGTCAAGTATTGCGCCGCGCAACTGGAGAAGGTCGACAGCCAGGTCAAGGTGCTGGAAGGCGAGATGCTGAAGCCTTTCAGTGTGGATTCGACCGGGGCGGATGAATGACGACGATGCCATCGTTCGATCAATGGATGAAAGCGGTGCAGGCGGAAATGGAAGACGCCTTGCTGCGTCATCTGCCGGCCACGCAACAGGTGCCGACGCGCCTGCATGAAGCGATGCACTACGCGGTGCTGGATGGCGGCAAGCGTGTACGCCCGCTGCTGGTGCATGCGGCCGGTGCACTGTTCGATGCCGATGCGCGCGAACTGCAGCGCGCGGCAGCAGCCGTCGAAATGATTCACGCCTACTCGCTGGTGCACGACGACATGCCGTGCATGGACGACGATGCGCTGCGCCGCGGCAAGCCGACCGTGCATGTGCAGTACGACGAAGCGTGCGCGTTGCTGGTCGGCGATGCATTGCAATCGCAGGCGTTCGATGTGCTGTCTTCCGGCACGCTGCCGCCGGAGCGGCAACTGAAGATGGTGCGTCTGCTGGCGCATGCGTCCGGTTCGCTCGGCATGTGCGGCGGCCAGGCGATTGATCTCGACAGCGTAGGACTGCAGTTGTCGCTGGAAGAACTGGAGCGCATGCATAGATTGAAGACCGGCGCCTTGCTGCGTGCTTCGGTGCTGTTGGGCGCATTGGCCGGCAAGGCCTTGAGCGACGACGAGACGGCGGCACTGGATGCCTATGCGGCGGCGATCGGCCTGGCGTTCCAAGTGGTCGACGACGTGCTGGACGCGACGGCCGATTCGGCCACGCTCGGCAAGACGGCCGGCAAGGATGCGGCGGACAACAAGCCGACGTACGTGTCGATCCTCGGCCTCGAGCAGTCGCGTGCGCTGGCGGAACAACTGCGTGCCGATGCCCATCGCGCGCTGCAACCATTCGGAGAAAAGGCACGACGTCTGCGCGAACTCGCGGACCTGATCGTGCAGCGGAAGGCATAGCATGGATTTGCTTCAGACTATCAACGACCCGGCAGACGTCCGGAAACTGTCGCGCCAGCAACTGAAACAGCTGGCCGATGAACTGCGCGCCTATGTGCTGGAATCGGTGTCGCAGACTGGCGGCCATCTGTCGTCCAATCTCGGCACCGTCGAGCTGACGATCGCATTGCACGCGATCTTCAATACGCCGGAAGACCGCATCGTGTGGGACGTCGGTCACCAGACCTATCCGCACAAAATCCTGACCGGTCGTCGCGACCGCATGCATTCGCTGCGCCAGCTGAACGGCATCTCCGGTTTTCCACGCCGCGAGGAAAGCGAATACGACACCTTCGGTACCGCGCATTCGTCGACATCGATCTCGGCCGCGCTCGGCATGGCGCTGGCAGCCAAGACCAAGGGCGAACAGCGCCACGCGATCGCCGTCATCGGCGATGGCGCGATGACGGCCGGCATGGCGTTCGAAGCGCTGAACAACGCCGGCGTCTACGATGACATCAACCTGCTGGTTGTGCTCAACGACAACGACATGTCGATCTCGCCGCCGGTCGGTGCATTGAACCGCTATCTGGCGCGCCTGTTGTCCGGCCAGTTTTATGCCGCCGCAAAAAACGTCGGCAAGACCGTGCTGCCGGCACCGGTGCGCGAGCTGGCCAAGCGCATCGAGGAACATGCGAAGGGCATGCTTGTCCCGGCCACGATGTTCGAGGAATTCGGCTTCAACTACATCGGCCCGATCGACGGCCACGATCTCGATTCGCTGATCCCGACGCTGCAGAACCTGAAACATCTGAAAGGCCCGCAGTTCCTGCACGTTGTTACGCGCAAGGGGCAGGGCTACAAGCTGGCGGAAGCCGATCCGGTGCTGTATCACGGTCCCGGCAAGTTCGATCCGGCAGAGGGCATCAAGCCGGCCGCCACGCCCAAGGTCACCTACACCAGCGTGTTTGGTGACTGGCTGTGCGACATGGCGGCGGCGGACAAGCGTCTGGTCGGCATCACGCCGGCGATGCGCGAAGGCTCCGGTATGGTCGAGTTCGAGCGCCGCTTCCCGGATCGCTACTACGACGTCGGCATTGCCGAACAGCACGCGGTGACGTTCGCCGGCGGCATGGCCACCGAAGGATTGAAACCGGTCGTTGCGATCTATTCGACCTTCCTGCAGCGCGGTTACGATCAACTGATTCACGACGTTGCCCTACAGAATCTCGACGTTACGTTCGCGCTGGATCGCTCCGGCCTGGTCGGCGCTGACGGTGCGACGCATGCCGGCAATTACGACATTGCCTATCTGCGCTGCATCCCGAACATGGTCATCATGGCCGCGTCGGACGAAAACGAGTGCCGCCGGATGCTGTCGACGGCTTTCCAATACAATGGCCCTGCATCGGTGCGCTATCCGCGCGGTTCCGGCATCGGCGCCAAGGTCGACAAGACGCTGGAAACGATTCCGCTGGGCACCGGCGAAGTGCGCCGCGAAGGACGTAGCATTGCGATCCTCGCGTTCGGCACGATGGTCGCGCCCAGCCTGAATGCCGGCGAAGAGCTCGACGCGACGGTCGCCAACATGCGCTTCGTCAAACCGCTGGACGTCGAACTGGTCAAGCGCCTAGCGGCGACGCACGACGCGTTGGTCACGGTCGAGGAAGGTTCGATCATGGGCGGCGCCGGTTCGGCCGTAGCGGAAGCGCTGGCGGCGGAAGGCATTGTCAAGCCGCTATTGCATCTGGGCCTGCCGGACCAATTTATCGACCATGGCGACGCCGGCAAGCTGCTGTCGCTGTGCGGACTGGATGCAAAAGGAATCGCCGCTTCGATTCGACAACGTTTTTCCAAAGACGAGCCAAGACTGGTCGTCAACAACAAGCAGTAAAGCAGTACTTATTTCGGCTTCGTGCCGACAGGACAGGTTTCACCATGAATACTCGCGATCCCGGCTTGAGCGCCATGCCCGATGTACAAGCAACACCGGACACTCGTCACATTGTCATTCAGCGTGTCGGCGTCAAAGGCGTGCGTTATCCGCTGACCGTCAAAACTTCCGCCGGCACGCAACCGTCGGTCGGTACGTGGAACATGTATGTGCATCTGGCTGAAGAGCAAAAAGGTACACACATGTCGCGTTTCATCGCGCTGCTGGAAGATATGCAAGGCCCGCTAGATGTGCCTGCATTCAGTAAATTGATGCATGACATGCTGGCTTTGCTGGAAGCGAACGCCGGCCGTATCGAAGTGTCGTTCCCGTATTTCATCAACAAGACGGCGCCGGTTTCCGGCGTGCAGAGCTTGATGGATTACGAAGTCGGCCTGACCGGCGAACTGAAGGACGGCAAGCTGGAGATCACGCTGAAAGTGCTGGTGCCGGTTACCAGCCTGTGCCCGTGCTCGAAGAAGATTTCCGCCTACGGTGCGCATAACCAGCGTTCGCACATCACCGTGCATGCGTTGATGGATGGCGAGTTCGTGGTGGAAGATCTGATCGCCAAGATCGAGGCGCAGGCTTCGTGCGAGCTGTACGGTTTGCTGAAGCGGCCGGATGAGAAGTATGTGACCGAGCGTGCGTATGACAATCCGAAGTTTGTCGAGGATCTGGTGCGGGATGTGGCGGTGATGCTGAACAACGAGACTGGTGTACTGGCTTATACGCTGGAAGCGGAGAACTTCGAGTCGATTCACAATCATTCGGCTTATGCGGTGATTGAGAAGGATAAGCGAGTGAAGTGAGTTTCGCTTTGGTTGAATAAAAAAATGCCGCTTGATTAAGCGGCATTTTTGTTTGGTGTTCTTGTTGAGGACAGTTGTTTCTGATTGATGGGTTTCTTCGTGGGGAATGGGTTTGCCGGGGGCGGCCCGGCAGCCGCTCACTTTTCTTGTCTCGCCCCCTGGCCGGGCGCAAGAAAAGTGAGCAAAAGAAGGCGACCGCAAGACACTGCCCCTTCGGGGTACCCGATTGGGTGATACGGAAAATGGAAAAAGAAACGGGCGTTGTCTGAGCGAAGCGAGTTTCGCCCGTTTCCCATTTTTCGTATCACCCAATCGGCAGCGCCCCAGCGGAAACTGCCGGACGGCTCGTCTGCGGCATTGCTGTCCTGAAATGCAATCAGAGTTTCTGTCTTTTAGCCAACCCCGATGCCGCAGGCGAGGATTGGCACCTTCCCCGCTGGGACGTTGTCAAGGCTGGCGATGGTCAGACGGATAAAGGGCGCAAACATGTTTGAGCGAAGCGAGTTGGTTTGTGCCCCCGGCTGATTATCGCCAGCCTTGGGAACCCGCGAAGCGGGCAACGTCTTGCGGTCGCCTTTCTTTGCCTTCTTTCTTTGGCGAAGCAAAGAAAGAAGGTGGCCGCCGGGCCAACCCCGGCAACGGACGTTCATACGAAGAGATAACGCTGTTGCCACAGATAAGCAGTAAGAAGAGGGAGATGACTACCTTTCTCTCTCCCGTTCCCACAAAACATCCCCACCACCCCCAAACCGATTCAACACCCGCGCCACAACAAACATCAAATCCGACAACCGATTCAAATACCGCCGCGGATTATCGTTCAACGTCTCCACACGTCCTAAAGCCACAACCAGTCGCTCAGCCCGCCGACAAACCGTCCGACAAACATGTGCCTGAGAAGCCGCCCGCGACCCAGCCGGCAGGATGAATTCCTTCAACGGCGGCAGATCCGCGTTGTATTTCGCCAGCAACGCATCCAACCGCGCCACATGCGCATCTTCGATCAACGCATAACCGGGAATGCATAATTCCCCGCCAAGATCGAACAGATCGTGCTGGATAGACACCAGTTCCTCGCGCAACGCAGCCGGCATGTCCTCGCACAGCAGCAGTCCGACGTGCGAGTTCAGTTCGTCCACATCGCCCATTGCCTGCACGCGCAAGGCATCCTTGCCGGTACGGCTGCCGTCGCCCAGGCCGGTCGTGCCGTCGTCGCCGGTGCGTGTGGCGATCTTTGAAAGTCGATTACCCATGATGAATGGAGTTGGTTGCAGAGAATGCGAGGATACGGGAAAACCGCTACGAAGGCCGTTACGTCTTCCGTATGGATGAATGCCAAAAGCGACGAGTGCGGCCGTAAAACCGGCATACAGACGATGTTGCCGCCGAACCGGTAAAATCCTGTTATTAACCACTAACGCAGGATGCAATGGCCATCAGACTTCCTCCCGTTCACGCTCTTTCCGCATTCGAGGCGGCGGCACGCCACGGTTCGTTCGCGATCGCCGCGGAAGAACTCTGCATTACGCCATCGGCCTTTTCGCATCGCATCCGCCTGCTGGAAGAATTCGTCGGCGAACGCCTGTTCGTGCGCGATGGCCGCAGTGTCAGCCTGACAGAATTCGGCCGCCGCTATCTGGACGTGGTGCGTGATGCGCTGCGTTCGCTGGCCGAGTTTCCGCTGCCGTATCGCAATGCGCCGGCGCAGCCGCGCGTCAAGGTGACGGTGCCGCCGACGTTCGCACGCTATCTGTTCCTGCCGCATCTGCACGAGTTCATGGCGCAGCAACCGGACGTGACGATCGAAACCTATCTGTCGGTACCGCTGTACGATATGAGCCTGTCCGAAACCGATGTCGAAGTGCGTTTCGGCGCGGGCAAGTATCCGGACATGGTGACGGAGAAATTGTTCGAAGAACCGGTGTTTCCTGTCGCCAGCCCGGCCTATCTGGAAAAGATCGGCGGCCTGGAAAAGCCGGCCGATTTAAAGAAAGCGCAATTGCTGCGTTCCGCACTGGAGCCGTGGCAATCGTGGTTCGATGCAGCCGGCCTCGACTGGCCGGAGCCGGTTAACGGCCTGCGCTTCGATGATCTCGGTCTGCTGCTGGAAGCGGTGCGCCACGGTTATGGCGTCGCACTTGCACGTGGGCATTTCGCCAGCGAGATGATCCGCAAGGGCGAGATGGTGCCGCTGTTCGATATCAAACTCGCCACACCGCAGCATGCCTACTATCTGGTCTACGAGCGCAATGCGCGCGACCGGCCCGAAGTGGCAGCGATGCTCGAATGGATGAAAGGTCGCTTCATCACGCAACGGCTGAAGTAAGCGGCAAATCGTTTCGAGTCGTTTCCGGTTTTTGTTGTCTTCTTTCGATTCCTTCCCTATTGCGTCATAGAGCATGCCGTCGATCGGCATGCTCTATCGTCAATGCGGCACGTCGTGCATGCCGATTCCGGCAGCGCATGAGTTGAATATTTTTCACCCGCTGGCAACAGCGTCGTCGCTACACTCTAGTTCCATTGAATAACTGTGCGCACGCGTGCGCGCCGTGCTTGCAACGCGCACAACATCGCATCACCATGAACGCCATTTCCGCTCCGCCTTTCACTGCCGAATACCAGCGCACCGTCGTCGATGCGCTGCGTGCCGTTCTGCCGGAGCGCAGCGTGCTGTTCGACGAAGAAGACACACGACCCTATGAGTGCGACGGACTGGCGGCCTATAGCCGGCTGCCGATGGTCGTCGTATTGCCGGAGAACGAAGAGCAGGTGATTGCGGCGCTGAAGGTGTGCAATGCGCTGCAGGTGAAGATCGTGCCGCGCGGCGCGGGTACCGGACTTTCTGGCGGCGCGATGCCGATCGCCGACGGCGTCGTGCTGTCGACGGCGCGCATGAATCGCATCCTGTCGATGGACTTGTACTCGCGTACCGCCGTCGTGCAACCGGGTGTGCGCAATCTGGCGATTTCGGAAGCGGTCGCGCCGCTGGGTTTGTATTACGCGCCCGATCCGTCGTCGCAGATCGCCTGCTCGATCGGCGGCAACGTCGCGGAAAATTCCGGCGGCGTGCATTGCCTCAAATACGGACTGACGGTGCACAACGTGATGCGCGTGCGTATGGTGACGATCGAAGGCGATGTCGTCGAACTCGGCGGCACCGCACTCGATGCGCCCGGCCTCGATCTGCTGGCCGTCTTCATCGGCTCGGAAGGTATGCTCGGCGTGGTGACGGAAGTCACGGTCAAGCTGATTCCGAAACCGCAACAGGCGCGCGTGATCCTGGCGTCGTTCGACGATGTCGCGCGTGGCGGCGATGCGGTAGCGAAGGTAATCGCCGCCGGCATCATTCCCGCCGGACTGGAGATGATGGACAAGACATCGTCGCGCATGGTCGAACCGTTCGTGAAGGCTGGTTACGACATCGATGCGGAAGCCCTGCTGCTGTGCGAATCCGATGGCATCCCGGAAGAAGTCGACGAAGAAATCGCGCGCATGATCGCGGTGCTGGAAGCCTCCGGCGCAACGGCGATTTCGGTATCGCGCGACGAAGCCGAACGGTTGAAATTCTGGTCGGGCCGCAAGAATGCCTTTCCTGCCGCCGGGCGCATTTCGCCGGACTATTACTGCATCGACGGCACGATTCCGCGCCGCGCGCTGGCGGAAGTGCTGCTCGGCATCCAGAAGATGGAAGAGAAGTACGGCTTGCGCTGTGCGAACGTCTTCCATGCCGGCGACGGCAATCTGCATCCGTTGATTCTGTTCGATGCCAACATCGCCGACGAATTTCATCGTGCCGAACTGTTCGGTGCGGAGATTCTGGAAATGTGCGTCGCCGTCGGCGGCACGATCACCGGCGAGCACGGTGTCGGTCTCGAAAAGATCAACCAGATGTGCGTGCAGTTTTCGCGCGCGGAAATGGATGTCTTCTTCGGCGTAAAGGCGGCCTTCGATCCGCCGCGTCTGCTGAATCCGGACAAGGCCATTCCGACGCTGCAACGCTGCGCCGAATACGGAAAGATGCATGTGCGTCGCGGCATGCTGAAGTTCCCCGATCTGCCACGCTTCTGATTTCACCCTTTCAATCGATGGAACAGGTACTCGCCCAATTTCGCGACCAGATTCTGGCCGCCAGCCACAACCAGCCGCTGCGCATTCGTGGCGGCGGCAGTAAGGACTGGTACGGCCGTCAACTGACCGGCGACGTGCTGGATATGCGCGCCTATGCCGGCATCGTCAATTACGATCCGACCGAACTGGTCGTGACCGTGCGTGCCGGTACAAAACTGACCGACGTCGAACAGACGCTGGCCGCGCAGAACCAGATGCTGGCCTTCGAACCGCCGCATTTCGGTGCCGGCGCGACCGTTGGCGGCATGGTTGCAGCCGGACTTTCCGGTCCGCGCCGTGCAGCAGTCGGCGCAGTGCGCGATTTCGTGCTGGGAGCGGCGCTGATGGATGGCAAGGGCGAATTGCTGCAGTTCGGCGGCCAGGTGATGAAGAACGTGGCCGGATACGACGTGTCGCGTTTGCTGGCCGGTTCGTTGGGCATGCTTGGACTGATCGTGGAAGTGTCGCTGAAAGTCTTGCCGCGTCCGGTCGCGGAAACCACGCTGCGCCTCCAACTGACGGAAGAAGAGGCGATCCGCCGTCTGAATGAATGGGGCGGCAAGCCGCTGCCGATCTCGGCCAGCGCCTGGTGCGACGGCGTGCTGGCGGTGCGCTTGTCCGGCGCGCAAGCGGCGATTGCTGCGGCACGCCGCACGATCGGCGGTGACGAGATGGCGGAAGCAGCCGATTTCTGGTTGGCACTGCGCGAGCATCGCAATGCGTATTTCGATCGCCCCGGCATGCTGTGGCGTTTGTCGGTGCCTTCGGTGGCGCCGCCGCTTGCCCTGGGCGATGCAGGTGCGCAACTGATCGAGTGGGGTGGCGCGCAGCGCTGGTTGCACGTCGACGATGCATCGCCGCAGACCGCGCAGGCGGTACGCGATGCAGCGATCGCGGCTGGTGGTCATGCAACGATGTTCCGCGGCGGCAATCGTGACGGCGAGATATTCCAGCCGCTGGCGCCGGCCGTGGCGCGCATCCATCACAACCTGAAGAATGCCTTCGACCCGCAGCGCATCTTCAATCCGGGCCGCATGTACGCGCAGCTCTAGCCGCATCGGGAAACGAACACATGCAAACCAATCTGGCCGATTTCATCAAGGACACACGCGACGGCGCCGAAGCGGATGCCATCCTGCGCAAATGCGTGCATTGCGGTTTCTGCACGGCGACCTGTCCGACGTATCAATTGCTCGGCGACGAACTCGACGGGCCGCGTGGCCGCATCTATCTGATCAAGCAAGTACTGGAAGGCAAGAAACCGACGGCGAAGACGCAACTGCACCTGGATCGTTGTCTGACCTGCCGCAATTGCGAAACGACCTGCCCATCCGGCGTGCAGTATGGCCGTCTGGTCGATATCGGGCGCAAGGTGGTGTCCGAGCGCGTCGAGTACACGTTCGGCGAACAATTGAAGCGCACGGCACTGAAGGAATTCTTGCCGCGTAAATGGCTGTTCACGCCGGCAATGAAGACCGGTCAATTGTTCCGACCGCTGCTGCCGAAAAAATTGAAGGACAAGGTGCCGCGTGCGCAGCATGCCGGCGTTCGTCCGACGGCCGCACATGCGCGTCGCATGCTGTTGCTGGAAGGCTGTGTCCAGCCGGCGATGTCGCCGAACATAAACGCGGCGACCGCACGCGTGTTCGATGCGCTGGACGTGCAGCTGATCGCCGCGCCCAAGGCTGGCTGCTGCGGTGCGATCCGCTATCACCTGAACGATCATGAGGCAGCGCGCGACGATGCGCGCCGGAATATCGATGCATGGTGGCCGCATGTGGAAGACGGCGTGGAAGCGATCGTGATGACGGCATCCGGCTGCGGCGTGATGGTCAAGGATTACGGCCATCTGCTGATCGACGATCCGGTCTATGCGGAAAAGGCGCGACGGGTTACCGAACTGACGAAAGACCTCAGCGAAATCCTGCCGCAGTTCGAGCATGAACTTGCCGGTAAGCTCGCGGGAAAAATGACGCAGCGCGTCGCCTGGCATCCGCCGTGCACGTTGCAGCATGGCCAGCAGATACGCGGCAAGGTCGAACAGATATTGCGCATCGCCGGCGTCGATGTGCAACTGTGTGCAGAAAGCCACTTGTGCTGCGGTTCTGCGGGTACGTATTCGGTATTGCAACCGGAGCTGTCGTACAGTCTGCGTGATCGCAAGCTGGCGAATCTGGAAGCGACCGGTGCGGAGGCCATCGTTTCGGCCAACATCGGCTGCATCACGCATCTGCAGTCCGGCACCGACAAGCCGGTACGGCACTGGATCGAACTGATCGACGATGCGTTGCAGAGCGCCTAGCGCATGCATGTCGCATCAAACAAAACGCCGGCAACTGCCGGCGTTTTGTTTGGTTGAAATAAGTGAAGAAAAGTGGCGCAGAAAAATTGAGAGAAAAGATTCAATGACAAGGCTCGACGACAAGCGCTCGTTCGCTGCGCATTACTCTTGAGTGTTCTTTATAGGAATCGCTATTCGTCGAGCAGTTGCATGATGTCGGCCGTCAGTTCCTCGGGTTTGGTTTGCGGCGCATAGCGTTTGAATACGCTGCCATCCTTGCGGATCAGGAACTTGGTGAAATTCCATTTGATCGCTTCGCTGCCGAGTAGGCCTGGGGCGGCATGCTTCAGATATTTGAACAGCGGTTCGGCATCGCTGCCGTTGACGTCGATTTTTTCGAATAGAGAAAACGTTACGCCGTAGTTCTTTTCGCAGAACGCGCCGATTTCGTCGGCATCGCCCGGTTCCTGCGCGCCGAACTGGTTGCATGGAAAACCGAGTACTTCCAGGCCGTGTTCACCGAATTGCCGATGCAATTCCTCGAGTCCCTTGTATTGCGGTGTGAAGCCGCATTTGCTGGCCGTGTTGACGATCAGCATGACCTTGCCGCGATATTGCGACAGGTCCACCGGCGCGCCGGTCAATGCGGTGACGGTGAAGTCATGGACGTTGCTCATGCTGCCTCCTGCTCCCTGTGCGGCTGTGCATGCCGCTTTTTACGGCCTACACGATACCGAGATGCTCGGTACCCTTGGACAGATCGCGGCCGTGCGCCTCCTTGCCGTGCAGCTTGATCGACAGCCGCAGGTCGTTGACCGAATCCGCATTGCGCAGCGCATCCTCGTAGCTGATCTTGTCGGCTTCGTACAGGTCGAACAGCGCCTGATCGAAAGTCTGCATGCCGAGTTCGCGCGACTTCTTCATGATTTCCTTGATCTCGTGCACGTCGCCCTTGAAGATCAGGTCCGAAATCAGCGGCGAGTTCAGCATGATCTCGACGGCGACGCAGCGGCCCTTCGTATCCTTCAGCGGGATCAGGCGTTGCGACAGCATCGCCTTCAGGTTCAGCGACAGATCCATCAGCAACTGCTGGCGGCGTTCCTCGGGGAAGAAGTTGATGATACGGTCCAGCGCCTGGTTGGAGCTGTTCGCGTGCATCGTCGCCAGGCACAGGTGACCGGTTTCGGCGAAGGCGATCGCATAATCCATCGTTTCGCGGTCGCGAATTTCACCGATGAAGATCACGTCCGGCGCCTGGCGCAGCGTGTTCTTCAGCGCAATCGCCCAGTCTTCGGTATCGACGCCGATCTCGCGCTGCGTGATCACGCAGTTCTTGTGCGGATGCACGTATTCGACCGGGTCTTCGATCGTGATGATGTGGCCGTAGCTGTTTTCGTTGCGATAGCCGAGCATGCCGGCCAGCGTCGTCGATTTGCCGGAGCCGGTGGCGCCGACCATGATGACGAGGCCGCGCTTGGTCATCACGATGTCCTTCAGCGTTTCCGGCACGCCGAGGTCTTCCAGTTTCGGAATTGCCGTCGTGATGGTTCGCAGTACCATGCCGACCTTGCCTTGCTGCACGAAGGCCGAGACGCGGAAGCGGCCGATGCCGCCGGGGCTGATCGCGAAGTTGCATTCCTTGGTGGCTTCGAACTCGGCAGCCTGCTTGTCGCTCATGATCGCGCGTGCGAGTTCCACCGTGTGCTGCGGCGTCAGCGGCTGGTTCGATACCTGCGTCATCTTGCCGTCGATCTTGAAGGCGGGCGGAAAGTCCGCCGTGATGAAGAGGTCGGAGCCGTTCTTGCTGAGCATCAGGCGCAGCAGGTCGTACATGAATTTGGTGGCCTGATCGCGTTCCATGCTGTTCCTCGTTCAGAGTGGCTACGGCAAAAATTATCCAGGGAAGTTTTCCGGCGTCTTCGCCGCCGAACGCGCAGTTGCGCCGGAAATGACGTTGCGCCGTACCAGTTCCGTCAGGTTGTTGTCCAGCGTCTGCATGCCGACGTTGGCGCCGGTCTGGATCGCCGAATACATCTGCGCAATCTTCGCTTCGCGGATCAGGTTGCGGATCGCCGGCGTGCCGAGCATGATCTCGTGCGCGGCGACACGGCCGCTGCCGTCCTTGGTCTTCAGCAGCGTCTGCGAGATGACGGCCTGCAGCGATTCGGACAGCATCGCGCGCACCATTTCCTTTTCCTCGCCGGGGAAGACGTCGATGATACGGTCGATGGTCTTGGCGGCCGACGACGTATGCAGCGTGCCGAACACGAGGTGACCGGTTTCGGCCGCGGTCAGCGCGAGGCGGATGGTTTCGAGGTCGCGCAATTCACCGACCAGCACCACGTCCGGGTCTTCACGCAGTGCGGAACGCAGCGCGTTCTCGAACGAGTGCGTATGCGGGCCGACTTCACGCTGGTTGATCAGGCATTTCTTCGAATCGTGCACGAATTCGATCGGGTCTTCGATCGTCAGGATATGCGCATATTCGTTTTCGTTGATGTGGTTGACCATCGCCGCCAGCGTGGTCGATTTGCCGGAACCGGTCGGGCCGGTGACGAGCACGAGACCGCGCGGCTTCAGTGCCAGTTCGGCGAAGATCTTCGGTGCGTGCAGGTCTTCCAGCGTCAGGATCTTCGACGGAATTGTTCGCAGCACAGCAGCTGCGCCGCGATCCTGGTTGAAGGCGTTGACACGGAAACGCGACAGGCCGGGAATCTCGAACGAAAAATCGATTTCCAGGCGCTCCTCGTAGGTCTTGCGCTGGCCGTCGTTCATGATGTCGTAGATCATCGCATGCACGTCCTTGTGTTCCAAAGGCGGCAGGTTGATGCGTCGCACGTCGCCATGGACGCGAATCATCGGCGGCAGGCCGGCGGACAGATGCAGGTCGGAAGCCTTGTTCTTGACGGAGAACGCGAGTAGTTCGGAAATGTCCATTTATAATCCCTGAGCCCGCCCTGACGGGGAAAGTGCCTGCTGCGCCTGATGCGGCGGCAATTGCAAAATATCGCGAAACCTTGCTTTAAAGAACTTTGATTATGTCTGCAATACGCCAGAACTTGCAAGCCGTGCGCAGGCAGATCGCCGAGGTTGCAGACAACGCGCAACGCGCGGCGGACGGCGTGGCGCTGCTGGCGGTTTCCAAGACCTTCGGCGCCGATGCGGTGATCGATGCGGCCGGCGCCGGCCAGCGGGCGTTCGGCGAGAACTACCTGCAGGAAGCGCTGGACAAGATGGCAACGGTGCGCGCACAGCGGCCGGACCTGCAACTCGAATGGCATTTCATCGGGCCGATCCAGAGCAACAAGACACGGGCAATCGCCGAGCATTTCGACTGGGTGCACTCGGTCGATCGCGAAAAGATCGCGCAGCGGCTGTCCGATCAGCGCCCTGAACAACTGCCGCCGCTGAACGTCTGCCTGCAGGTGAACATCAGCGGCGAAGCGAGCAAGAGCGGCGTGCCGCCGGAAGAGGTCGCCACTGTCGCGAAGGCGGTCGCCGCAATGCCGCGTCTGCGTCTGCGCGGGCTGATGGCGATTCCTGAACCGGAAGACGATGCGGCACGGCAGCGTGTGCCGTTTAGGAAGATGCACGAACTTTTCACGCAGTTGCAGGCCGACGGGTTGCAACTGGATACCTTATCGATGGGCATGTCGGCCGACATGCCCGCCGCCATCGCCGAAGGCGCCACCATCGTGCGCATCGGTTCGGCCATTTTCGGAACCAGGAACTATGCAAAAAAATGAATTGAAGATCTGTTTCATCGGCGGCGGCAACATGGCGGCCGCCCTGATTGGTGGTTTGGCGGGCAAGCTGACGGCCGGCTCCAACATTCACGTAGTCGATCTGAATGCCGATGCATTGCAGCGGCTACAGCAGCAGTTCGGCGTGCGCACGGCAACCGTTATCGACGATGCCGTGGCGCACAGCGACGTCATCGTGCTGGCGGTCAAGCCGCAGCAGATGAAGGACGTCGTCGCGCAACTGAAGCCGCATATCGAAAAGCAGCTGGTGCTGTCGATCGCCGCCGGCATCCGTGCGTCCGATCTGTCGCGCTGGCTGGGCGGCCACGATGCGATCGTGCGCACGATGCCGAATACGCCGGCGCTGATCGGCAAGGGCGTGACCGGCATGGTGGCGACGGCTGGTGTTAGTGCCGAACAGCGCGACGCAGCCGATGCGATCCTGCGCGCGGTAGGAGAAACGGTGTGGCTGGATGACGAGGCGCTGATCGATCCGGTCACAGCCGTCTCCGGCAGCGGTCCGGCGTACGTCTTCTATTTCCTCGAGGCGATGCAGCAGGCAGCGCAGGAAATGGGTTTGACCGCGGAACAGGGCAATGCGCTGGCGATCTCGACCTTCGTCGGCGCGGCGCAACTGGCGGCACAATCGGACGATCCGGTTTCCGTGCTGCGCGAACGTGTGACGTCGAAAGGCGGCACGACGTATGCGGCGCTGACCAGTATGGAAGAGAGCGGCGTGAAGGATGCGATCGTCAAGGCGATGAAGGCGGCTGCCGCGCGGGGCCGTGAACTCGGCGAGGAATTCGGACGCGACTGAGTGCCGTGACGGAAATGAAAAAAGGGGCTGCGGATGCGGCCCCTTTTGCATGGTGTAACGGTTAGTGCGATTTAGTTGCTCAACACGATCTGCGCGATGATGCCGGTGGTGATGGCAATCAGCACATAGTCGCTGCCGGTCTGTACCCAGTGATAGCCGCGCGGCGGCGCGCTCAATCGGTGGTAACGCCAGTTGTCGACGACGTATTCGTGTCGGCGGTATTCAGCCGAGAGACGCTGGCCGCGATAGAAATCGTGGTGCGGACCGGCGCCGCGACCGTTGTGATAATAGCGATGGTCGCGTTGATCATGGCGATTGTCGCGATCGTGACGGTCATGGCGATCGTAATGGCGTTGCGATTTTCCATGGCCATGACCACGGCCGTGATCGTCGGCAAACGCTGTGCCTTGTGCTGCCAGCGCGGCGGCGATGAGCGTACAGGCGATAAGACGCTTCTTCATATATTTTCCCTTTCCTTGATATGGCACTGTTGCGGCAATACTGCGGTATGTACATGTATTGGCCGCTTGCCTTTCAGCGTCGTCTTCGCAATGACGATGCCTGCAGGTGACAACGCTATTAAAGGCGATTCGGTTGTCAGGAACCAGCCCGATTTCGGTAAGCGCTGTTACAGAATGTATCGGGAGCGCCGTTTGCAAGCATATCGACGCTGCCGGAAAGGGGATTCAGGTCTGCTGCCGCGAAGCGACGCGGCCGCTGACGCTGTCGCCATCGTGCGGGCGCAATGTCCAGAACGACAGCGAAGACAAGATGGTGATGGCACCCAGCGTCAGGAAGGCATGATGCAGTGCGCTCATCACGGCGACGTGGTTGGATTGCGGCAGGCCGCCGAGGAACCAGCCGGCGATCAGCGAGCCGAACGCCAGGCCGAAGCTCATCGACATCTGCTGCATCGAACTGGCGATCGTGCTGGCCATGCTGGAATCTTCCGCCTTGATATCGGCATAGGCCATCGAGTTCATGCTGGAGAACTGCAGCGAGTTGAAAAAGCCCTGCGTCAGGCCGAGCAGCACGATCAGGAAGATCGGCGTATTCGGCGTGATCTGCGAGAACAGCGAGATCGTCAGGCCGATCATCACCGTATTGACGATCAGCACGCTGCGGTAGCCGAAACGGCGCAGCACGCGCACCGCGATCAGTTTCATTCCCATCGCCGCGACTGCCGCCGGCATCATCAGCATGCCGGATTGCCAGGCCGGCAGGTCGAGTCCGATCTGGTACAGCAGAGGCAGCAGGAAGGGCATGCCTCCTAAGCCCAATCGCGTGATGAAGCCGCCGACGACCGAAACGCGGAAGGTCCGCACGCGGAACAGCGCCAGCTGCAGCAGCGGATGCAGCGCTGTGCGCGCGTGCAGCACATAAGCGGCCAGCAGCGCCAGCGACAGCGCGAAGAGAATGGTGGTCGACGTCGCATCCAGATAGTGTTCGCCGAAAATTTCCAGCAGCCACGACAGCAGCGCGACGCCGGCGCCGAACAGCACGAGGCCGATCACGTCCAGCGGCCGTGTCGCTTCGGCGCGGTAATCCGGCATGTGGCGGCGGATCATCCACAGCGCAGCCAGTCCGACCGGCACGTTGACGAAGAAGATCGCCTGCCACGGCAGCCAGTGCACGATCAGCCCGCCTATCGTCGGCCCCAGCAGCGGACCGATCAGCGCCGGGATGATGACGAAGTTCATCGCCGTCAGCAGTTCGGATTTCGGAAAGGTGCGGATGATCGCAAGGCGCCCGACCGGCAGCATCATCGCCGCGCTGATGCCCTGCAGGATGCGCGCCGCCACCAGCATCGGTACGTTGACCGACAGGCCGCACAGGATGGACGACAGCGTGAACAGGGCGACGGCGATGCTGAATACTTTTCGGGTGCCGAAGCGGTCTGCCATCCAGCCGCTGACCGGAATGCAGACGGCCAGACTCAGAATGTAGCTGCTGACGACGGCTTTCAGGCTCAGCGGCGTCACCTGCAAGCTGGCCGCCATGGCCGGTACCGCCGTATTGATGATGGTCGAATCCAGCTGTTCCATGAACAGCGCGATGGCGACCACCCATGGCAGGTAGCGCTTGACGTTGGCGTCGCCGCCTTGCGGTTCAGTCGTTGTCGGCGTCATGGAATGGCGTCATATCCCTGTTCTGAGAGTTGGACGAAACAGAAACCGTGGCCGAACGGATCGGCCATCAATGCCAGCTTGCCCCATGCGTGAACCGAAATCGTTTCTTCGACGATGGCGCCCGCCGCCACCGCGCGTTGTACTGCTGCCTCGATATCGTCGACGATGAAATCCAGATGTAGCGGCGACCAGTGGCGCGTGTAATGTCTGTGAGCGTCCGTTGCTGCCGAGGCATGCGTGCCGGCCGGCTTGTGCAGCAGATGGATGGGTGCGGCGCCGCCCAGCATTTCGATGCCGGCTTCGCCCAGCTTGCGGCCGGGTTGCAAGCCGAATGCCGCACCGTAGAACTGCACGGCCTTGTCGAGATCGTCGACGTCGATATTGACGAGGAATTGCATGGCGCGCTTCCGCTCCGTTTGCAGGCTGGTTCCATTGGATGGCAATGCGGCAGGAAAATTCCGTTCTGCCGATGGTGGCGTTTCAGCGCAGCAGAAAGTCCAGCGCCACGCCGCCGAATACTGCCGCGCCCAGCCAGTTGTTGTGCCGGAAGGCATACAGGCATGGCATGCGTTCGCGCGTGCGGATCAGCGTGTAGTGGTACAGCGCGCAGCCGACGGCGATCAGCATGCCGGCTGCGAACCACAGGCGCAGTCCGTACTGCCAGCCGACGGCGAAGACGATGCCGAGCGATGCCGCGTAGCACAGCATGATGGCGGCAACGTCATAGCGGCCGAAGGTGATGGCGGAGGTCTTCATGCCGAGCTTCAGATCGTCGTCGCGATCGACCATCGCGTAGGCGGTGTCGTAGGCGATCGACCAGAAGACGTTCGCCAGCAGCAGCCACCAGGCGGCGGCGGGAACCGTATTCTGCACGGCAGCGAACGCCATCGGAATGCCGAAGCCGAACGCAATGCCGAGATAGGCTTGCGGGATTGCGAAGAAGCGCTTGAAGTACGGATAGGTGCCGGCAATGATGACGGCTGCCACAGACAATTGCTTGGTCAGCGTGTTCAGCGGCAGGATCAGGCAAAAGGCGAGCACGGCGAGCACGGCGGCGATGACCAGCGCTTCCTTCGGTTTGATCAGGCCGGCGGTGATCGGCCGGTCTTTCGTGCGTTTGACGTGGCGGTCGAAATCGCGGTCGGCATAATCGTTGATCGCACAGCCGGCCGAACGCATCAGGAAGGTACCGATGACGAAGATGACGAGCAGCCGCCAGTCGGGATAGCCGTCGGATGCCAGCCATAGCGCAACCAGCGTCGGCCACAGCAGCAGCAGCGTGCCGATGGGTTTGTCGAGGCGGACCAGGCGCAGATAAAGATGCAGGCGATTCTCTTGCACGGCGAATCAGGTCTCCAGCGGCGGTTCGTCAGCCAGCATCGTCACGCCGTTCAGTTCACACGACAGCAGCGCCTGACGCACCGCTTCGATCGCCGCGCCGCGGGTGAAGCTCTTGCGCCATGCCAGCACGACGCGGCGCGATGGCGTCGGTTCCTCGAACGGCACATAGCGCAGCATGCCTTCGGTCGGATGCATGTCCGGTACCGAACCGCGTGGCAGCACCGTGATGCCGATGCCGGACGACACCATGTGGCGGATCGTTTCCAGCGACGAGCCTTCGAAGGTGCGCGCGATGCCGTCGCCGGAAGTCGAGAAGCGCGACATCTCCGGGCAGACTTCCAGCACCTGATCGCGGAAGCAGTGGCCGTTGCCGAGCAGCAGCATGGTTTCGGATTTCAATGCATCGCTGGGAATGTGATCGCGCTTGGCCCACTCGTGGTCCTTCGGCACCGCGACGACGAAGGGTTCGTCGTAGACCGGTTGCACCATCAGGCCTTGGTCAGGGAAGGGTAGCGCGACGATGATCGCGTCCAGCTCGCCCTGCCGCAGCAGCTCCAGCAGCTTGACGGTGAAATTCTCCTGCAGCACCAGCGGCATCTGCGGCACGTTTTCGATCAGCGTCTTGACCAGCGGCGGCAGCAGATACGGCGCAATCGTGTAGATGATGCCGAGGCGGAACGGGCCGACCAGCGGGTCCTTGTTCTGCTTGGCGATTTCCTTGATGGCGGCGGTCTGTTCCAGTACGCGCTCGGCCTGCGACACGATCTGTGTGCCCAGCGGCGTCATTGAAACTTCGCTGCCGCCGCGTTCGAATAGCGTCACGCCCAGTTCGTCTTCCAGTTTCTTGATCGCGACGGACAGCGTCGGCTGGGCGACGAAACAGGCTTCGGCCGCGCGGCCGAAATGCTTTTCGCGGGCGACGGCGACGATGTATTTGAGTTCGGTGAGAGTCATGTCGTTGGCTGGGCGATGGTGGAGCGGCAGGGCTGCAAGGCGTTTATTCTATACCTTCAGGTAATCTTCCCGTGACCCCAGCCAGCGCGCCAGATGCGCTTCGACGGTCGCCGGATCGTCGCGCAGCAATTGTTGCGCTGTATCGCGTGCGTGTTCGACCAGCCATTGATCGGTTTCCAGATCGGCAAAACGCAGCATGGCCTGGCCGGATTGACGTGCGCCGAGAAATTCACCGGGGCCGCGCAGCTCCAGATCGCGTCGGGCGATCTCGAAGCCGTCGGTCGATTCGCGCATGATGCGCAGACGCTCTTTCGCCACCGGACCCAGCGGCGACTGGTACAGCAGCAGGCAGACGCTGGCTGCCGAGCCGCGCCCGACGCGGCCGCGCAACTGGTGCAATTGCGACAGGCCGAAGCGTTCCGCGTGTTCGATCACCATCAGCGATGCATTGGGCACATCGACGCCGACTTCGATCACGGTGGTGGCAACCAGTACGTGCACGTCGCCGCGCGTGAAGGCATCCATCGTTTCCTGTTTTTCCGCCGGTTTCATGCGACCGTGCACGAGGCCCACGCGCAGGTCGGGCAGCGCCGCCGACAGCGCGGCGTGCGTGTCGGTCGCGGTCTGCAGTTGCAGCGCTTCCGATTCCTCGATCAGCGGACAGACCCAATAGACCTGTCGTCCTTCCAGCGCCGCTGCATGCACGCGTTCTATCACTTCGTCGCGCCGGTTCTGGTCGATCACGCGCGTGACGATGGGCGTGCGGCCCGGCGGCAGTTCGTCGATGACGGAGACTTCCAGATCGGCGTAATAAGTCATCGCCAGCGTGCGCGGGATTGGCGTGGCGGACATCATCAACTGATGCGGAACAGCCGCACTGCCGTCGCCTATGCCCTTGTTGCGCAAGGTGAGGCGCTGGCTGACGCCAAAGCGATGTTGCTCATCGACGATTGCCAAACCTAATTTGGGAATCTGCACATCGTCCTGAATCACGGCATGCGTGCCGATGATCAGCTGTGCAATACCGGCTTCGATGCGTTCCTTCGCTTCGCGTTTTTCCTTGGCCTTCAGGCTGCCGGTCAACCAGGCGACGTTGACGCCCAGCGGTTCCATCCAGCCGGCGATCTTGCGGAAGTGCTGGTCGGCCAGGATCTCGGTCGGCGCCATCAGCACGGCTTGATAGCCGCTGTCGATTGCCTGCGCGGCGGCGAGTGCGGCGACCACGGTCTTGCCGCTGCCGACGTCGCCCTGCAGCAGGCGCTGCATCGGATACGGTTGTTGCAGGTCGTGACGGATTTCGGCCAGCACGCGCTGCTGCGCGCCGGTGAGCTTGAACGGCAGTTGCTGCAGGAATGCCTTCGACAGCGCACCGACCTTGTTCAGCACGGCCGCGCCTTTCGCGCGCCGCGCTTCCTGCGCACGCTTCATCGACAATTGCTGCGCCAGCAGTTCGTCGAACTTCATTCGTATCCATGCCGGATGCGAGCGGTCGGCCAGCGCGTGCTCCGAAATATCCGGCGACGGATTGTGCAGCAGCTTCACTGCCAGCTCGAAGGGCATCAGATCGTGTGTGGCGCGCAATGCTTCGGACAGTGTGTCGCGCCAGTCGAGGCGCGTCATTGCATCAGAGATCGTCTTGCGCAGGATCGCCTGCGATACGCCTTCGCCGGCTGGATAGATGGGCGTCAGGCCCGTCGGCAGTGGCGCGCCTGCGTTCACCATCTTGTATGACGGATGCACCATCTCCGCGCCGAAGAAGCCGTGTCGCACTTCGCCACGTGCACGCACACGGTTGCCCTCGGCTAGCTGCTTGACTTGGCTGCCGTAGAAATTCAGGAAGCGCATCGTCAGCGGGCCGGTGTCGTCGGCGATCGTGACCACCAGTTGCCGGCGCGGGCGGAACGCGACTTCGCAGGACGTGACGACGCCCTCGACCTGCACCGGACGGCCGAACGCGCGGCCGGCTTCGTCGATGTGCAGAATTTGCGTTTCGTCTTCGTAGCGCAGCGGCAGGTGCAATACCTTGTCGATGTCGCTGCGCAGGCCAAGGCGCGCCAGCTTGTCGGCAATGCGATTTGCCGGCGTCTGTGCGGGCGCCTTCTTTGCAGCCTTTTTGGCAGCAGCAGCGGTAGCGGGCTTTTTCCTCGGTGCGGGCATAGTGGACGGCAAGGCGCGCTGCTGTCGATCAACCTGCCTATTCGATATCAAAGCGATATTGAATCGACATCTCGGTCTGAATCGGCGCCAGCGCGTAAAATAGCGGGTTTTTGCAAAGTCGGGCGACCGTCTGCCGGCCGACTCTGAACAATCTTGCAACCATAGCAGTTCCGCTGCCCGTTTTCCATCCGTTCGACGCATGTACACGCTTTCCGATTTCGATTTCGACCTGCCGCAGGAACTGATCGCGCAGACGCCGCTGCCCGAGCGCAGCGCCTCGCGCCTGTTGCAGGTGAAGGCCGACGGTCTCGTCGATCGCGCCTTTGCCGACATTGTCGATCTGTTGCAGGCCGGCGATCTGCTGGTGTTCAACGATACGCGCGTGCTGAAGGCGCGCTTCTTCGGCGTCAAGGAAACCGGTGGCCGTGTCGAGGTAATGGTCGAGCGCGTGATCGATGCGCGCAACGTGCATGCGCAGATCCGTGCGTCGAAATCGCCGGTGCCGGGCATGAAGATCCGGCTGGCCGAGGCGTTCGACGTGATCGTCGGCCAGCGTGCCGGCGAGTTCTACGAACTGCAATTCCCTGACGACGTGTTTGAACTGATCGATGCGCATGGTCGTCTGCCGCTGCCGCCCTATATCGAGCACGATGCCGACGCCTTCGACGAGACGCGCTATCAGACCGTCTATGCGAAACATCCGGGTGCAGTCGCCGCGCCGACCGCGGGCCTGCATTTCGACGATGCACTGCTGGCGAAGCTGAAGGAAAAGGGCGTGAACTTCGCCTATGTGACGCTGCACGTCGGTGCCGGTACTTTTCAGCCGGTACGCAACGAGAATCTGTCCGAACACAAGATGCACAGCGAGTGGTACACGATTTCGCAGCAGACCGTCGATGCGGTACGCGCGGCAAGAGCGGTAAGGCGCGACGTGATCGCGGTCGGCACGACGAGCCTGCGCGCACTCGAATCGGCATCGCAAAGCGGTACGCTGCAGGCCGGCAGTGCCGACACGCAGCTGTTCATCACGCCGGGCTACACGTTCAAGACCGTCACGCGCCTGATCACCAACTTCCACCTGCCGAAATCGACATTGCTGATGCTGGTTTCCGCACTGGCCGGCTACGACACGATACGTGCCGCCTACACACATGCGATCGCGCAACGCTACCGCTTCTTCAGCTATGGTGATGCGATGTTTTTGACGACGACTAAATTGGCTGGCTGACCCGAGGCTGAATGCAATGCTGAAATACGAACTCCTGAAAACCGACGGCCACGCGCGCCGCGGCCGCCTGACGCTGAATCACGGCACGATCGAAACGCCGATTTTCATGCCGGTCGGCACCTATGGTTCGGTCAAGGCAATGTCGCCGCTGGAACTGGATGAGATCGACGCGCAGATCATCCTCGGCAACACCTTCCATCTGTGGCTGCGCCCAGGCAACGAGATCATCGCGCAGTTCGGCGGCCTGCACGGCTTCATGGGCTGGGACAAGCCGATCCTGACTGATTCCGGCGGCTTCCAGGTGTTCTCGCTGGGCGACATGCGCAAGATCACCGAGGAAGGCGTGCATTTCGCCTCGCCGATCAACGGTGACAAGCTGTTCCTGTCGCCGGAAGTGTCGATGCAGATCCAGCGCGTGTTGAATTCCGACATCGTGATGCAGTTCGACGAATGCACGCCTTACCAGATCGACGGCCGCCCGGCGACGACGGACGAAGCGGCGAAGTCGATGCGCATGTCGCTGCGCTGGGCCAAACGCTCGCTGGATGAATTCAATCGCGAGGAAAATCCGAACGCACTGTTCGGCATCGTGCAGGGCGGCATGTTCGAGCATCTGCGCGACGAGTCGCTGGCGGGTCTCGGGGAAATCGGTTTCCACGGTATTGCCATCGGCGGCCTGTCGGTTGGCGAACCGAAGGAAGACATGATGCGCGTGCTGCAGCACGTCGGCCCGAAACTGCCGGCGGACAAGCCGCATTACCTGATGGGCGTCGGCACGCCGGAAGATCTGGTGGCGGGCGTGGCGAACGGCATCGACATGTTCGACTGCGTGATGCCGACGCGCAATGCGCGCAACGGCTGGCTGTTCACGCGCTTCGGCGACATCAAGATCAAGAATGCGCGTTACAAGGATGACAAGAAACCGCTGGACGAAACCTGCGGCTGCTATGCCTGCCGCAATTTCTCGCGCGCCTATCTGCACCATCTGCACCGCGCCGGCGAAATCCTCGGCGCGCGGCTCAATACCATCCACAACCTGCACTATTACCTGGACCTGATGAAGCAGATGCGCTCTGCCATCGAGGAAGGCTGCTTCGCCGCTTTCGTCCGCCAGTTCCACGAAGATCGCGCACGCGGCGCCTGACTTGCGATTTTCCTCGGCGCGAGGAACGGCGGACCGCATATTTTCCAGTGCTAAAATAGCCGGCCACTTTTCATTACTACAACCTGGAGCAACCCGTGTTCATTTCCAACGCATACGCAGCAACGGCTGCAGCCCCTGGCGGTTTCCTGGGCAGCCTGACCCAGTTCATTCCTATCATTCTGATGTTCGTGGCGCTGTACTTCCTGATGATTCGTCCGCAGATGAAACGCCAGAAGGAACACCGCACCATGATGGAAGCGGTGACGCGCGGCGACGAAATCGTGACGTCCGGTGGCATCCTGGGCAAGGTCACCAAGGTTTCCGACGTCTACCTGGCGATCGAAGTACAGGAAGGCACCGAAATCGTCATCCAGAAGAGCGCCGTCTCGACGCTGCTGCCGAAGGGCACGATCAAGTCGCTGTAATGAATACGAACCCCGCTTCCGTCGACCGGACGCGGGGTTTGATTTTCGCCTGACGCTTCACCCGAACACCGAACAAACATGAATCGCTATCCCCTCTGGAAGTACATAACGATCGCTGTTGCGCTCTTGCTGGGCGTGCTGTACACGATACCGAATTTCTTCGGTGAATCGCCGGCAGTCCAGATCAGCAGCGGCAAGGCAACCGTCAAGATCGACAGCTCGCTGATGACGCAAGTCGAAGACATCCTGAAACGGAACAACCTGCAGGCGGATGGTGTTTACTACGAAACGATCGGCACGCAAGGCACCGTACGCGTGCGCTTCGCCGACACCGACACCCAGTTCAAGGCCAAAGGCGTGCTGGAGAAGTCGCTCAATACCGATCCGGCCGATCCAACTTATCTGGTCGCCTTCAACCTGCTGCCGAACACGCCGTCCTGGCTGCAAAGCCTGAACGCGCATCCGATGTTCCTCGGTCTCGACTTGCGCGGCGGTGTGCACTTCCTGATGCAGGTCGATACCAAGGCCATCATGAACAAGCGCGTCACCGGCCTGCAGAGCAGCATCCGCGCCGTGCTGCGCGACAAGGACGTTCGCCACAGTGGCATTGCACGTGACGGCGACAACATCGCGGTTTCCTTCCGCGACGCCGCCACGCGCGACCGAGCACGCACCGTACTGACCGACGAGCTGCGTGAGTTGACGCTGGTCGATGCCGGCAGCGGCGACGATCTGAAACTGGTTGCCACGCTGCAGCCGGCTGCGCTGAAGCAGACGATCGACGATGCTGTTCAGCAAAACATCACGACGCTGTCGAATCGCGTCAACGAACTTGGCGTGACCGAACCGATCATCCAGCGTGAAGGCGCGAACCGCATTGTCGTGCAGATGCCGGGCGTGCAGGACGTTTCGCGCGCGAAGGACATCATCGGCAAGACCGCGACGCTGGAAGTGCGCCTGGTCGATGAATCGGTGATGCGCGGCACCGAGGAAACGGCGACGATCCCGTTCGGCTCCGAACTGTTCAAGGTTGGCCGTGGCGCGCCGGTCGTGCTGTACAAGGATCCGATCATTACCGGCGAATACATCTCAAGTGCATCCGCTGCGTTCGACCAGAACCACCAGCCGGCAGTCGCGATCGACCTGAACGGCGACGGCGGCCGCCGCATGCGCGAAGCGACGCGTTCGCGTGTTGGCAAAGCCATGGCGATCGTGCTGTTTGAAAAGGGCAAGGGCGAAGTGCTGACGGTGGCGACGATTCGCGACGAACTCGGTGCGCGTTTCCAGATCACCGGCATGGGTACGCCGGAAGCCGCCAGCGATCTGGCGCTGCTGTTGCGTGCCGGTTCGCTGGCTGCGCCGATGGAAATCATCGAAGAACGCACGATCGGCCCGCAGCTCGGTGCCGAGAACATCAAGAAGGGTTTCGACGCGGTGCTGTACGGCTTTCTCGCGATTGCCTTCTTCATGATCATCTACTACCGCATGTTCGGCTTCTTCAGCGTGTTCGCGCTGGCGGTCAACCTGATGCTGCTGGTGGCACTGTTGTCGCTGCTGCAGGCGACGCTGACATTGCCCGGCATCGCGGCTATCGCGCTGACGCTCGGCATGGCGATCGACGCCAACGTGCTGATCAATGAACGGATACGCGAGGAATTGCGTGCCGGCCATGCGCCGCATACGGCGATCTCGATGGGCTTCGAACGCGCGTGGGCGACGATTCTGGACTCCAACGTGACGACGCTGATCGCCGGCCTGGCGCTGCTGATCTTCGGTTCCGGCGCGGTGCGCGGCTTTGCGGTCGTCCACTGCCTGGGCATCTTGACGTCGATCTTCTCGTCGGTCGTCGTGTCGCGTGGTGCAGTCAACCTGTGGTACGGCCGCAAGAAGAAGCTGCAGTCGATTTCGATCGGCCAGGTCTGGAAGGCCAAGGAATAACGAAACGGTAGTAAACGTCCGCGTCATCGACGACGCGGGCCTGCGAATGACATCACGCGGCGCGGAAGGCGCCGCATCGAGAGGAAGCAATGGAATTTTTCCGCATCAAGAAAGACATTCCGTTCATGCGCCACGCGTTGATCTTCAACGTGGTTTCCGCATTGACGTTCGTCGCCGCCGTGTTCTTCCTGTTTCATCGCGGTCTGCATCTGTCGATCGAATTCACCGGCGGCACGGTGATGGAGGTTCAGTACACGCAGGCGGCCGACGTGGACGGCGTGCGCCAGGCGATCGAGGGACTGGGCTATACCGACATGCAGGTGCAGAGCTTCGGCACTGCGCATGATGTGCTGATCCGCCTGCCGGCCAAGGAGGGCATGGATTCCGGCGCGCTGAGCCAGAAGGTGATCGGCGCATTGAAGGCACAGCATCCGGACGTGTTGTTGAAGCGCGTCGAATTCGTCGGTCCGCAGGTCGGCGACGAGCTGACGCATGATGGCCTGATGGCGCTCGGCATGCTGGTACTCGGAATCGTCATCTATCTTGCGTTCCGTTTCGAATGGAAATACGCGGTGTCGGCAATCCTGGCGAACCTGCACGACGTCGTCATCATTCTGGGTTTCTTCGCCTTCTTCCAGTGGGAATTTTCTCTGACGGTGCTGGCAGCGGTGCTGGCCGTGCTCGGCTATTCGGTCAACGAATCGGTTGTCGTGTTCGACCGCGTGCGCGAAACTTTCCGCGATCGCCGCCACGGCAAGATGCCGGTACCCGAAGTGCTGAACCATGCGATTACCAGCACGATCTCGCGCACGATTATCACGCACGGTTCGACGCAGCTGGTGGTGCTGTCGATGCTGTTCTTCGGCGGTCCGACGCTGCATTACTTCGCGATGGCGCTGACCATCGGTATCTGCTTCGGTATCTATTCTTCCGTGTTCGTTGCGGCGGCGCTGGCGATGTGGCTGGGCGTCAAGCGCGAAGATCTGTTGAAGCCGGCGAAGGAGAAGGTGGAAAACGACGGCGCTGTCGTTTGACAAGCCGGCAAGTAATTCTAAAAGCCGCGTTTCGAAGGAACGCGGCTTTTTTTGTTCTATGGCAAGGGGGAAATCCACCATCATTGCCATTGTCAGCTGCGGTCACGCAGTAGGAGATCGTGATCTCTACGTAGGGACGTGAGCCGAGCTCGGGTTCTGGTGGATAGCGTTCTTCGAGAGAGCTCGTATGGTGGCGAAGACGGAGATCAGTAACGCGGCTTGGGATCGCTGCCGGTCAGGTTGCGATACAGCCGCGTCAATTCCTTTTCGAGCGCATCGAAATCGTTGTCTGCATAGTGGGCGAAGGCTTGCTTGCCGAACGCGATCTGTGGCGCAAAGACGCGCTTGAATTCGGCTTCGCCTTTCTTTGTCAGTTTCACGATCGTGCTGCGCCGGTCTTCCTGCTGCGTGACGCGCACGACGAGTTCCTTCTCCTGCAACCGGTCGACGACGCCGGTCAGCGTTCCCTTGGTGATCAAGGTCTTCTCGCCCAGCTCCTTGAACGTCATGCCGGGCGTGTTGCCCAGTGTGGCGATGATGTCGAATTGCGAAGGTGTCAGTCCGGTACGGCTGCGGATGTTGGCACCGGATTGGCGCCCGAATGCGTGATAGCACTCTGCCAGCAGGCGGATGCTGCGGAGGTAGCGTTCTGTCATGGCGTGTATCGATGCGGAATGGAAAATGCCGACTCGGGCCGACGCATATGGCGCCGGCCCGAAGGTCAAGATCAGTCAGCCTTGACTGCTTCTACCTGGATAGCCAGTTTTACTTCCGGCGAGAATGCCGGCAGGCCGTAGTTCATGCCGAAGTCGCTGCGCTTGAATTCGGCCGAGGCATCGGCGCCGCAGACTTCACGCTTCAGCATCGGGTGCTGGATGCACTTGAACTTGTTGATGGTCAGCGTCAGCGGCTTGGTCACGCCGAGCAGCGTGAATTCGCCATCGACGGCTACCGGCGTATCGCCGTTGAAGCGCACCTTGGTGCTCTTGAACGTGGCGGTCGGATATTGCGCAACGTTGAACAGATCCTTGCCGCGCGCATGTTCGTTCATCTTGGCATGGCCGAAGTCGACGGAACTGGCATCGACGGTGATGTCGACCGAGCCGGTCTTGGCTGCACGGTCCAGCACGACGGTGCCGCTGGTTTTCGTGAACTTGCCGCGCCAGGTCGAAATGCCGAAGTGGTCGGCTTCGAAACTTGGGTACGTGTGGTTGGGCTCGATGTTGTAGGTTGTTGGTGCGGCGTGGGCGGCGCCTGCGACGAGCAGGCCGGCCAGGATGAGACTGGATTTCATGCGTGGACTCCTTGGTTGAGAAAACTGCGTTGATCGTTGTTGCATTGATGCGTTACTGCGTTTTGCTGCATGCTTATTGCGCGACGACGCGGAACTTGATCGTGACCTCGTCCGCGACCATGCTGGTGTCTTTCCATTCGCCTTCGCCGATGTTGTAAGTCAGGCGCTTGATCGGCAGCGCGCCTTCGAACACCTGGCCGTTGCCCTCTTTCTTCACGCTCATCGGGAAGCTGACGTCGGACGTCTTGCCCTTGATCGTCAGCTTGCCGGTCACGTCGAGCTTGCCGCCGGCACCGGGCTTGATCTGGCTGGAGATGAAGGTGGCTTTCGGGAATTGCGCAGCGTTGAACCATTCCTTCTTCAGCACTTCCTTGTTGTATTCGGGGTCGCCCAGATCGAAGCTGGTGACATCGATATTCACATTTGCTTTCGATGTATCAGGCTTGGCGGCGTCATAGACGATCTGCGCATCGAATTTCCTGAACTTGGCATCGACCGGCACGTTCAGTTGCTTGAAAGTGGCGGTGATACTGCTTTTCGCCGGATCGGCCTTCAGCGTGGCGGCGAGTACAGGCAGTGCGATGAAAACCGCCGCGATGGCAGTGGTACGGAAAGTACGGGAAAGCTTGGTGCGGGAAAACGTCTGAGCGAACATGGAAATCCTTTCGGGTAAGAATTACGGAAGCATGCGCTGCAGCGCGCGATCGCGATCGATGAACTGATGCTTGAGCGCCGCCAGTACGTGCAGGCAGAACAGGAACAGCAAAGTCATGTTGAGACCATAGTGCAACTGGCGCAGTACGGCTTTCAGTTCCGGATCTGGTGCGATCCATACCGGCAGCGGCACGACGCCTAGATAGACGACCGGCACGCCGGATGCGAGGCTGAAGAAATAGCCGGATAGCGGAATCGCGAAGATCAGCAGATACAGCAGGCCGTGCACGATATGCGCCGCATTGCGCTGCCATTGCGGCATGCCGTCGGGATAGGGAGGCGCCTTGTGCGTCAGCCGCCACAGCACACGCAAACAGGCGAGGCCGAACACGGTCACGCCCATCCATTTGTGCCATGAGAAATACTTGAGCTTGGTCGGCGTCAGTCCGGGAATGTCGACCATGGTCAGCCCCAACAGGAAGGTGGCGATGATCAGCAGCGCAATCAGCCAGTGCAGGGCGATCGCGGGCAGCGTATAGCGGATGGCTGGTGGACGCATGTCAGTTTTGCCAATAAGTTCTAATTCGAACAAATATAGCAAAATAAAAGGAAGCGTGCCGATGCCGGCAAACGCTTTCTTTGATGACGATGGCTAATGCCGTCGTCGGTGTTGCGTCAAATTGCCTTGGCGAGCTGGGCGGCGTAGCCGATGTAGCTGGACGGCGTCATCGCCAGCAATTGATCCTTGGCTTCCTGTGGAATGGCCAGCGTCTTGATGAAGGTATGCAGCGCTTCCTTCGAGATGCCCTTGCCGCGCGTCAGGTCCTTCAACTGCTCGTACGGATTTTCGATGCCGTAGCGGCGCATCACGGTCTGCACCGGCTCGGCCAGCACTTCCCAGGTTTCGTCCAGATCTTCAGCCAGGCGTGCCGGATTGACTTCCAGCTTGTTCAAGCCGCGCAGGCAGCTGTCGTAGGCCAGTACGGCATAACCGAAGCCGACGCCGATGTTGCGCAGCACGGTGGAATCGGTCAAATCGCGCTGCCAGCGCGACACCGGCAGTTTTTCCGCCATGTGCTTCAGCACGGCATTGCCCATGCCGAGGTTGCCTTCGGAGTTTTCGAAATCGATCGGGTTGACCTTATGCGGCATCGTCGACGAACCGATCTCGCCGGCCTTCGTGATCTGCTTGAAGTAGCCGAGCGCGATGTAACCCCAGATGTCGCGGTTGAGATCGATCAGGATCGTGTTGGCGCGCGCAACGGCGTCGAACAGTTCGGCCATGTAGTCATGCGGTTCGATCTGGATCGTGTACGGATTGAAGGTCAGGCCGAGACGGTTCTCGATGACGTCCTTCGAGAAGGCTTGCCAATCCTTTTCAGGATAAGCGGACAGGTGTGCGTTGAAGTTGCCGACGGCGCCGTTCATTTTGCCGAGAATCTGCACGGCGGCAATGCGTTCGGCCGCGCGTTTCAGACGGGCGACGACGTTCGCCATTTCCTTGCCGAGCGTGGTCGGGCTGGCAGGTTGGCCGTGCGTGCGCGACATCATCGGCAGCGCGGCGTTGTCGTGCGCCAGTTGCGTCAACTTGTCGATAATGGCTTGCAATGCAGGCAGCAGCACGGTGTCGCGCGCAGCCTTGATCATCATGCCGTGCGACGTGTTGTTGATGTCTTCGGAGGTGCAGGCGAAGTGAATGAATTCGGTGGCTGCCACCAGTTCCGGCACGTCCTTCACTTTTTCCTTCAGCCAATACTCGACCGCCTTCACGTCATGATTGGTGACGGCTTCGATGTCCTTGATGCGTTGTGCATCGGCTTCGGTGAAGTCTGCGGCCAGTTTGGTCAGGCGATCGTTGGCGGCGGCGGAAAACGGCTTGATCTCGGCAAGATTGGCGGACGCCAGCGCCTGCAGCCAGGCGATTTCCACTTTCACGCGATGATGCATGAAACCGGCTTCGGAAAGGATGGGGCGCAACTTGTCGGTCTTGGCAGCGTAGCGGCCGTCCAGCGGCGAAAGGGCGGAGAGCGTGGAAAGGGACATGATGAAAAGGAAACGCGATGACGTGAATGAAAAACGGAGCCGTCGCGCGAAGAAACATTGCACAAACGGAAGGCGACATTTTACCACTGTCGCGCGTCGCAAAACTGCCACGTTGCCAGAGGGGGAATCGCCGTCTTCCAAGGGGCTGCGATGTATAATCGCCTTCCAATTTCGAAGCAGGCATTTATGAAACTGATTGGTTCTCTCGCCAGCCCGTACGTGCGCAAGGTACGTATTGTCATGCTGGAAAAAAAGATCGATTACGATTTTGTTCTCGAAAATGTATGGTCGCCGGAAACGGTGATTCAGGAATCAAATCCGCTTGGCAAGGTGCCTTGCCTGGTGATGGAAGACGGGGGCGCGATGTTCGATTCGCGCGTGATCGTCGAATATCTGGATACGCTGACGCCGGTCGGCAAACTGATCCCGCCGAATGGCCGCGAACGCGCGGAAGTCAAATGCTGGGAAGCTTTGGCCGATGGCGTGGCGGACGCCGCGATGCTGGTGCGTCTGGAATCGACGATGCGCCCGGAAGCGCAACGCAGCAAGGAATGGGTGTCGCGCCAGATGAAGAAGGTGCATGCCGGTCTGCAGGCAATGTCGACCGGATTGAAGGAAACCGCCTTCTGCGCCGGCAATCAGTACACGCTGGCGGATGTTGCCGTTGGTTGCGTGCTGGGCTGGCTGTCGTTCCGTTTCCCGGAAATCGACTGGCGTACCGATTATCCGAATCTGGAGCGCTTGTACGACAAGCTGTGCGAACGACCATCGTTCAAGGAAACCGCGCCGCAATGATGTGCGCTTGATGCAAAAAGGGACGCTTCGGCGTCCCTTTTTATTGATGCTGCTGATGCGATACAGCTGTTGTCATCTGCATCGTGTCGCGTTCTTACTCTTCGATCATCTGCGCCTGCAGATAATTCTGGATGCCGACCTTTTCGATCAGGTCGAGCTGGGTTTCCAGCCAATCGATGTGCTCCTCGGTATCGTCGAGGATCAGCTGGAACAGTTCGCGCGATACATAATCGCCCGCTGCTTCGCAGGCTGCGATGCCTTCCTTCACGGTTTTCTGCGCGCCTTGTTCCAGCTTCAGATCGCAGCCGAGCATTTCCTGCGTGTTCTCGCCGATCATCAGCTTGTGCAGCGCCTGCAGGTTCGGCAGGCCATCCAGCATCAGGATGCGATCGATCAGCTTGTCGGCATGTTTCATTTCGCCGATCGATTCCTCGTATTCCTTCTTGGCGATCTTTTCGAAGCCCCAGTGCTTGTACATGCGCGCATGCAGGAAATACTGATTGATGGCGGTCAGTTCGTTGGTGAGCTGCGCATTGAGCAGCTTGATGATGTTGCTGTCGCCTTTCATGGGAACCTCGATGTCGAATGGGATGAATGGCCGGCGCAATCGAATGCATCGATCACGCCGCCGTGAAGTGCGCTCATGATAGCCGATGCATAGTGGTTTTCGTAGGGTGCGGCTGCATTTCGTTAGCCGGAATCATTCGTATTTTCATTGAATGAAAATGGATCAACGTGCAGATACAGGCATGGATAAGCACGGATGAAAATACGAATAAGCGGCGGCGGTGCAGAAATATAAAAACGCGCCAGCGGCAAGCCGTGGCGCGTTGATGTGATGCTGTGCGGAATGTTGCGCATTCCGCATGCACGGATTACTTCGGTATCTCGGTGACGAAGCCCATCTTGGTCAAGCCGCCTGTCTGCGCAGCGGACATGACCTGTGCCACTTTTTCGTACGGTGTGGTGCGATCTGCGCGCAGATGCAATTCCGGTTGCGGCGTGACTTTCGCTGCGTCGGCGATGCGGGTCGCGAGCTGGGTTTCATCCATCAACTCGTTGTTCCAGAAGACCTGGCCTTGTGCATTGATCGACAGATTGATCGTTTCCGGCTTGGTTTCATTCGGCTGGCTGGTTGCGCGCGGCAGGTCCAGCTTGACCGCATGATTGATCACCGGAATCGTCATGATGAAGATGATCAGCAAGACCAACATCACGTCGACCAGCGGCGTGGTGTTGATCTCCGGGTTGAAGTCGTCGTCGTCCGACAGAGAACCCATTGCCATTATTTGCCTCCGACGGCGACCAGCTTGGAACCGCTTGCATTGTTACCGCCGTCCTTGGCGCGGGCGCCGGTGACGAACAGGGCGTGCAGATCGAAGCCGAACTTGTTCATCTTTGCGATGACGGCCTTGTTGCCGCGGACCAGTGCGTTGTAACCAAAGGTGGCGGGAATCGCGACGGCGAGGCCGAGTGCGGTCATGATCAGCGCTTCGCCGACCGGGCCGGCGACCTTGTCGATGCTGGCTTGACCGGATGTGCCGATTGCGACCAGCGCGTGATAGATGCCCCACACGGTGCCGAACAGGCCGACGAATGGCGCGGTCGAGCCGACCGATGCCAGCACGGCCATGCCGGTCTGCAGACGCGCCTGGGTTTCGTCGATGGCCTGGCGCAGCGACAGCGTGATCCAGTCACTGACCGACAGTTCGTCATGCAGATGGCCCTTGTGCGCAACGTGGTGATCCATTGCGGTGACGCCGGCCTTGGCGATGTCGGCAAACGGATTGCCGGTGCCCAGCGTGGCCATGCCGGCCTGCAGGCTGGTGGCATCCCAGAATTCGTGCCCGGCGGCACGTGCGGATTTGCGGTACTGGAACAATTGCAGCGCCTTGGTCACGATGACGTACCACGATGCGATCGACATTGCGATCAGCAGGACGGCCACGCCTTTGGTGACGAGGTCGCCTTGCGCCCACAGACTTTCCAAACCGTACGGACTGACTTCCATGATGTTTCCTTCTTTATCTATTCAACGTGAAATTGATCGGCACGATGGCGTAGGCCGGAGCCGGTCTGCCATCTTCCAGGTAAGGCTTGAACAGTGCGCGCATCACAGCCTGGCGGGCGGCATCGTCCATCCGCAGCGAGCCTGACGATTTCTGCACTTCCACGCGCTCTGCGCGGCCTTGTTCATTGATCAGTACGCGCAGCGTCACGGTGCCCTCGTTGCCCATGCGTGCGTCCAGCGGCGGATAGACTGGGCGCGGCGGGTTGATGTACGACACGCCTGAAATCAGTTTCGGCATGGCCGGTGCCGGCGGTGCGGACGGCGCGGCGGTCGGCGGCGCATCGGAAGGCGGTTCCTTCGACGGCGGCTCAGGCGGCGGCGCTTCCTCGGTAATTGCTTGCGGCGCGGGCTTATCCGTAATGATAGGACGCGGTTTTGGTTTCGCTACCGGTTTTTTGACGACCGGCACGGTCTTCGGTTTCGGTTGTGGCTTCGGTTCCGGCGCGGGCGGTTGCAACGTGATGAGGGACGCAGTGATTTCGCGCGGCATCATTTGCGCGACCTGATGTACGAGGCCGCTGCGCAGTGCGTAAAACACGGCGATATGCAACCCGATGATGATGATCAACGGGAGGAAGCGTCTCAACTGCTGGCTCAGGAAGGGGGAAGAAAGCGGTGCCGTCGACGGCATGGGTATTGCACTCATAAAAACTTGCCAACTGCTTGATTATGCAGCGAGGGCACCTAGCTGGAACAGGACGGGTTGTTGGACCGCAACAGACGCGGGTTTTGCATCGGCCAGGCATTCGCGCAGCACACGCTTGGCGCAGGAATGGCATTTGCCGCAGCAGGTGCCGACTTCAAGCTCGTCGCGCAGTTCGGACATGCGCGTGATACCGCTATCGACCGCCTGGCGGATTTTTCGTTCCGACACGTTATTGCAAACGCAAACAATCATCGATGTCCCTGCGACTTTCCTGAAGGTTGACTATCAAAAATGCCTAAACATTTCCTGCATGTATCCCGATGGCTTGCACCGGGATTTATATCAATTGACTGCGCGTCCGCCTGCTACGAGTCGTGTCAAACGCCGCAGCTTTTCCGATTGCGACATGGCGCGCTCGACGACGGTCGCCCATTGTTCCGACAACTGCTGGCAAGTGGCTCGCAATACAGGTGCCAGATCCGGCAGATCGGCCAGTGCCTTCAAGTGCCGTTCGATGACCGAAGCCAGCTTGAGACAGGCACTGGATTCCTGATTGTTCGTCGTGTAGTGCGACATCAAATGCAACACGGCGGAAACCAGCAATTCCGGTTGTGCCGGCATCCGGTTCGGTTCCTGCAAGGCCTGATCCGCTTTATCGATTGCCATCAAACTCTCCTTTGAGGTGGTTCGGCTGGCTGGCGCAACGTCGGTTGCTGTCGTCGTGCGGGCTGGCGTCGTTCGGAATCGCTGATTCGGTTATGCCGTCAAAATCAATTTGTTCAACTGCGTCAATCGCAGGCGGTAAATCCGCCCTTCATGCGCGATTTCCACTTCGCGCATCTGCCGGAACAAGTCCCGGCTGTTGATCCTCGGTACCGCCTGTCCCGCCACAACATCCGGACGTGCGGCAGAGGGCGTATTTTCCTGTGCATTGCGTGGTGTCGAGATCGTCATGACGAACCTTTGCTGTTAATGAGAACAATTCTTGTTTAGATTATCAGTGATCTATTCGAGGATTGCAAGCTTTTTCTGCGGGGTGTCGCAGTGAGGTGAAATTGTCCGGAAGGCAATGAAAACAGGGGCTTCCGGCGCTTCCTCTTCTTATATGGAAGCGCCGGAGTTGGAGGAGGCTGTGGGAGCGGTGTTACGACGCCAATGCGGCGGGCTGGAAGGAATCGGCCTGGGCGATTGGCCAGTAGCGGGCGAAGACTTCCGGCAGCGGGCGTTCTGCATCGGCTTCGCCCAGCAGCCGGCCGGTTTCGAGATAGGGCAGCAGCGCAGAGGCGAGTTTGACCTGATTGGTGGATACGCGTCGCACCAGATGATGCGGTTTCAGCTGCGATGGATGCGTCAGGCCGGCGGCGGCGATCAGTTCCGCCAGTGCCTTCAGCGTATTGCGATGGAAGGCGGCGACGCGTTCGGCCTTGTCGGGCACGATCAGCGCACGCTGGCGCAAAGGATCTTGCGTGGCGATGCCGGTCGGGCAGCGATCGGTATGGCAGCTCTGCGACTGGATGCAGCCGAGCGCGAACATGAAGCCGCGCGCGGAATTGCACCAGTCCGCACCGAGCGCCAGCGTGCGCACGATATCGAAGGCGGAAACGATCTTGCCGGATGCGCCGATCTTGATCTTGTCGCGCAGATTCGCGCCGACCAGCGTGTTGTGCACCAGCAGTAGCGCTTCCTGCAGCGGCACACCGACGTGGTCGGTGAATTCGACAGGCGCGGCACCGGTGCCGCCTTCGCCGCCGTCGACGACGATGAAGTCCGGCGTGATGCCGGTCTGCAGCATGGCTTTTGCGATGCCGAAGAACTCCCACGGGTGGCCGATCGCCAGCTTGAAGCCGGTCGGCTTGCCGTCGGACAGCGTGCGCAACTGCTCGACGAAATGCAGCAGACCGATCGGCGAATCGAAGGCGGAATGCGACGATGGCGAGACGCAGTCGATGCCCTGCACGATGCCGCGCGCATGGGCGATTTCTGCCGATACTTTCGCGCCCGGCAGCACGCCGCCATGGCCGGGCTTGGCGCCTTGCGACAGCTTGATCTCGATCATCTTCACCTGCGGCAGCGTGGCCTGCGCGGCGAACTTCTCTGGCGAGAAGGTGCCGTCGTCGTTGCGACAGCCGAAATAGCCGGAGGCGATCTGCCACACCAGATCGCCTCCCGGCTCGTTATCGTTATGCGGACGATGATGGCGGCTGATGCTGCCCTCGCCGGTGTCGTGCATGAAGCCGCCGAGCTGTGCGCCGCGATTCAGCGCGCGGATCGCATTGCCCGACAACGCGCCGAAGCTCATGCCGGAGATATTGAAGATGCTGGCCGAATAGGGTTGTGCGCGATCTGCACCGATCGTGATGCGGAAATCGTGCGTGCCGACCTTGGCCGGCGCGATCGAATGGTTGATCCATTCGTAATCGCCTTGATAGACATCCATCTGCGTGCCGAACGGACGCTTGTCGATGACTTGCTTGGAGCGTTGATAGACGAGCGAACGCTGGTTGCGCGAGAACGGTGTGGCTGCCGCATCTTCTTCCAGAAAGTATTGACGGATCTCGGGGCGAATCGACTCCAGCAGATAGCGGAAGTGCGCGAGGATCGGATAGTTGCGCAGCAGCGCATGTTCCTTCTGGCACATGTCGGCGATGCCGATCGCAATCAAGGCGCCCGACAGAATCAACAGCCACCAGCCGGCATTCAGCCACAACACGGTCAGCAACGAAATGGCGAAAGCGAAAACCGATACAGCCAGGCCGGAATAACGAAGGGGGAAGTTGCGCATGTTCTCTCCGATGCATGCTCGTGCCGACTGCATCGAGCAGCGGCACAGTGTACAACGATGAGAGGAAGTTTTCTGAAGAGCGGAGCGAGACGATCACGCATCTGCTTGCGATACGGTCGCTTGCGTTGCTTGAGCTGAGTCGTCTAAGTTTTGAGCCGCCTGCGTTAAGTCAAGCCGCAGCGGTATTGATGATGCCGCCGCCGAGACAAACGTCGCCCTGATACAGTACAGCCGATTGCCCCGGCGTCACTGCCCATTGCGGTGCCGTGAAGGCCAGCGAAAAATCGTCGGCATGCGTTTGCTGCGTGCAGTCGACGTCGGTCTGGCGATAGCGCGTCTTCGCCGACACGTGTTCCTCGCGCGGCGCTTCGCCCGCAATCCAGCTCATCTGGCCTGCGGTCAGTTCCGACGACAGCAGCCACGGATGATCGTGGCCTTGCACGACATACAGCGTGTTGTTCGCTACGTCCTTGCGCGCGACGTACCACGGCTCGCTGTTGCCGTCGGCATTCTTGTGCGACTTCATGCCGCCGATGCCGATGCCTTTGCGCTGGCCCAGCGTGTAGAAGCTCAGGCCGACGTGTTCGCCGACGACCTGGCCTTCCGGCGTCATCATCGGACCGGGGCGATACGACAGGTAGCGATTCAGGAATTCGCGGAACGGCCGTTCGCCGATGAAGCAGATGCCGGTCGAATCCTTCTTCTTTGCGTTCGGCAGTTGTAGCTGTTCGGCGATGCGGCGCACTTCGGTCTTCTTGATCTCGCCGAGCGGGAACAGCGTCTTCGACAGTTGTGCCTGATTCAGCCGATGCAGGAAATAGCTCTGGTCCTTGCTGGCGTCGACGGCCTTCAGCAATTCGAATTTGCCGGCGTCGGAGCCGGACGTCACTTCGCGCACGCGTGCGTAATGGCCGGTCGCGATCAGATCGGCGCCCAGTTCCATCGCATGATCGAGGAAGGCCTTGAACTTGATTTCAGCATTGCATAGCACGTCCGGATTCGGCGTGCGGCCGGCTTCGTATTCGCGCAGGAATTCGGCGAATACGCGGTCCTTGTATTCCGAAGCGAAGTTGACGGCTTCGATGTCGACACCGACGACGTCAGCTACGCTGGCCGCATCGATCCAGTCCTGGCGTGTCGAGCAGTATTCGGAATCGTCGTCGTCTTCCCAGTTCTTCATGAATAGGCCGATGACTTCGTAGCCTTGCTCCTTCAGCAGCCAGGCCGAAACCGACGAGTCGACACCGCCGGACATGCCGATGACGACACGCTTCTTAGCCATTGGCGACCTCGTAGACGGACGAATGCGTAGAGATGAACGACAGCGGCAGGCGCTTGCCGGCCAGGTAGTCGTCCACGCGCTGCAATACCGACGGGCTGCGATGACGATCGCGGCAGGCGACCAGTTCGTTGTAATCCATCCAGACGGCGCGCAGGATGCCGGTATCGAGCGGGCGATCGTGCTTGCGTCCAGGTTCGCCACAGAAGGTGAAGCTCAGATAGGTGACGTCATGGCCGGTGCGTTGCGAAACGTAACGCGACATGTACATGCCGACCAGCGCGGTCGGCGTGAAATCGTGTGCAGTCTCTTCTAGGGTTTCGCGTACGACAGCCTGTTCCAGCGATTCGCCCGGATCGAGATGGCCGGCCGGCTGATTGAAGCGGATGCCTTCGCTGGTCTCTTCTTCGACCAGCAAAAAACGGCCTTCGCGCTCGATGATCGCGGCTACGGTCACGGATGGTTTCCACACGTCGGTCATGATGCTCCTTCGAAAGAGGCGACATTCTACCGTGTCGTCTGCCTTCATGCCTTGCTGCCGAAATGGTGGAAACATGCTTGGTGGCAATAATATGGTGGAATTGATATGTCAAAAAGGCAATATAGGGAAATTTTTCGCAAAAAGTTGAGGCAGGTAGTTGGTGATTAGAAAAAAAAACGGCAGAATCGCGAACTTTGCTTGGCGGGCATTTGGCCTTATCCTTATCGTTTGGCTTTTTGCAGAGCCGACAGCACCGATAGGACAAATCTGGACAGTTAGGCAACGGGCGCCTGTCCGATATCGGGATCGAATTTTCCTCGCCGCGTGTATATGTAGGCAACGCATGCGCTGCGGGATCAGCTGGCAATTCATATGAAGGCCGGTTCGGGAAAACATGATTGATATGCCTTCGCCGGTTTGGCGTCGAGGCAGTTTAAGTAAACGGAAAAAACATGCAGCGCATCATGCTCAGGGCCAAGATTCATCGCGTCGCGGTGACGCAGGCCGACTTGCACTACGAAGGTTCGTGCGGGATCGATGAGGATCTGCTGGAAGCGGCCGACATCAAGGTCAACGAAAAGATCGAGCTGTACAACATCAACAACGGCGAGCGCTTTTCCACCTATGCCATCAAGGGCAAGCGTGGCAGCGGCGAAATCTCGCTGAATGGCGCCGCCGCGCGCCGCGCGCATCTGGGCGACCTGCTCATCATCTGCACCTACGGGCCGATGAGCGATGAAGAAATCGAGACGTATGTTCCAAAGATCGTCTTCGTCGACGAGAACAACCGCATCACGGGACTGAAGCAGCAAGAGCAACAATAACAAGCCGCCGTACAGAAAACCCGGTCGCGCCTTTTGTGCTGCTTGAACCGGGTTTTTGTTCGCGTGCAGTCGCGTGATCGACAAAAGAATTTAAACAACTTAAGAGAGAAGTCATGTCTTTAGTTATTGGAGTACCGCGGGAGACATTCCCCGGCGAAAAACGGGTGGCGACTGTCCCTGAAGTCGTAGAAAAGCTGATCAAACTGGGCTTTTCCGTCAACGTCGAATCCGGCGCCGGCGACGAAGCGAACTTCAGCGACGATGCCTACCGCGCCGCCGGCGCGCAGATCGTGCAAGGCGCCGCCAATCTGTGGTCCGGGTCCGATATCGTCTTCAAGGTGCGCGCTCCCAGCGCCGAAGAAGTCGGCCTGATCCGCGAAGGCAGCACCCTGATCGGCTTCATCTGGCCGGCACAGAATCCTGAATTGATGCAGCAGCTTGCTGCGAAGAAGGTAACCGTTCTGGCGATGGACTCGCTGCCGCGCACGCTGTCCCGCGCGCAGAAGATGGACGCCTTGACCTCCACCGCCGGCGTCAGTGGCTATCGCGCAGTCATCGAGGCTGCCAATGCCTTCGGTCGTTTCTTCAACGGCCAGATTACGGCTGCGGGCAAGGTTCCGCCGGCCAAGGTGTTCATCGCGGGCGCCGGTGTGGCCGGTCTGGCTGCGATCGGTACGGCCGCCAACCTGGGCGCCGTCGTGCGCGCCAACGATACCCGTGCAGAAGTGGCCGACCAGGTCGTGTCGCTGGGCGGCGAATTCGTGAAGGTCGATTATGACGAAGAAGGTTCGGGCGGCGGCGGCTATGCCAAGGTCATGTCCGAAGGCTTCCAGGCGGCGCAGCGCGAGATGTACGCGCAGCAGGCCAAGGAATGCGACATCATCATCACCACCGCACTGATCCCGGGCAAACCGGCGCCGAAACTGATCACCGCCGACATGGTTCAGTCCATGAAACCCGGCAGCGTGATCGTCGATATGGCAGCCGAGCAAGGCGGCAACTGCGAACTGACCGAACCCGGCAAGGTCGTGGTGAAACACGGCGTGACCATCATCGGTTACACCGATCTGCCAAGCCGTCTGCCGAAGCAGGCCAGCACGCTGTACGCCACCAACCTGCTGCGCCTGACCGAAGAGCTGAGCAAGGACGCAGAAGGCAAGAAGACGACTGACGGCACCGTCAACGTCAACATGGAAGACGAAGCCATCCGTGGACTGACCGTCATCAAGGAAGGCAACATCACCTGGCCGCCTCCGCCGCCGAAACAAGTGGCTGCTCCGGCTGCCAAGCCGGCCGCAGCGCCGGCACCTGCACCAGCGCATGGCCATGGCCCGAGCGGTAACGTGTCGTCGCCGAAGCGCGTGGTGACCATGTTCATTTTTGCCGCAGTGCTGTTCTGGCTGATCGGCGTCGGTGCGCCGACCGCTTTCCTCGGTCACTTCACCGTGTTCGTGCTGGGTTGCTTCATTGGTTACATGGTGGTGTGGAACGTCACGCCGGCACTGCATACGCCGCTGATGAGCGTGACCAACGCCATTTCGTCGATCATCGTGCTTGGCGCGCTGGTCCAGGTTGCTCCTCCGCTTGCGGATGGCATTACGCGTCCCGAGATGCTGATCAAGTGTCTCGCCGCCGTCGCTATTGCCCTTACCGCGATCAACATGTTCGGTGGCTTCGCGGTCACCCGTCGCATGCTTGATATGTTCCGCAAGAATTAAGGAGACCCTGAATGTCTGCAAATCTGGCTACTGTCTCCTACATCGGAGCAACCATTCTCTTCATCCTCAGCCTGGGCGGTCTGTCCCATCCTGAGTCGTCGCGCCGTGGCAATCTGTACGGCATGATCGGCATGGCGATCGCCGTGATCGCTACCGTGTTCGGCCCGCGTGTGACGGCTGACGGCTATGCATGGATCATCATCGCATTGGTCGTTGGCGGTTCGATCGGCCTGTTCGCCGCCAAGAAGGTCAAGATGACCGAAATGCCGGAACTGGTCGCATTGATGCACAGCTTCGTCGGTCTGGCTGCGGCTCTGGTCGGCTTCGCCAGCTACATCGATCCGTCGATGCACTACGAAGGCGCAGAGAAGATCATCCACGAAGTGGAAATCTACGTCGGTATCCTGATCGGCGCAGTGACCTTCTCCGGTTCGCTGATCGCATTCGGCAAGCTGAACGGCAAGATCGGCGGCAAGCCGCTGCTGCTGCCGGCACGCCACTGGCTGAACCTGATCCTGCTGATCGTCGTCATCTACTTCGGCCGCGAGTTCATCAATTCCGAGAACGTATCGGAAGGCATGACGCCGCTGATCGTGATGACCGTCATCGCGCTGCTGTTCGGTATCCACATGGTGATGGCAATCGGCGGCGCCGACATGCCGGTCGTGGTATCGATGCTGAACAGCTACTCGGGCTGGGCTGCTTCGGCAACCGGCTTCATGCTCAGCAATGACTTGCTGATCGTGACCGGCGCGCTGGTCGGTTCCTCAGGTGCGATCCTGTCGTACATCATGTGCCGCGCAATGAACCGCAACTTCATCAGCGTGATTGCCGGCGGCTTCGGTACGACGTCGGCCAAGCCGGCAGGCGATGCCGCGCAGCCGGAAGGCGAAGTCACGCCGGTCAGCTCGGCTGAAACTGCGGAACTGCTGCGCGAAGCGAAGAGCATCGTCATCGTGCCGGGCTACGGCATGGCGGTTGCGCAGGCACAGCACACGGTCAACGAAATCGTTCAGCATCTGCGTTCCAAGGGCGCCAATGTGCGTTTCGCGATCCACCCGGTCGCAGGCCGTATGCCTGGCCACATGAACGTGCTGCTGGCGGAAGCGAAAGTGCCGTACGACATCGTGCTGGAAATGGACGAGATCAACGAAGACTTCCCGGATACCGACGTAGTCATGGTCATCGGTGCGAACGACATCGTGAACCCGGCTGCGGAAGAAGATCCGAACAGCCCGATCGCCGGTATGCCGGTGCTGCAGGTCTGGAAGGCACAGACGTCGATCGTCATGAAGCGTTCGATGGCTTCCGGTTACGCCGGCGTCGACAATCCGCTGTTCTACAAAGAGAACAACCGCATGCTGTTCGGCGATGCGAAGAAGATGCTGGACGAAGTGCTGACCGCACTGAAGGCCTGATCTCCGTAAGCTGCTGTACAAAAAAAGCCGCATCGAAGGATGCGGCTTTTTTATTTGTGCGCTTGGCGATTTGCGCGATCGTTGACTGCGTGCTGTGAAAGTGAGGCGTTATACCGGCAGTTCGAACGGCGTCGGTTGCGTATCGGCCGGCGATTCGCGGCTCCAGTAACCGGCCTGGCTGTACATCGCTTTTAGATGCCAGATGAACAGCCGTACCTTGGCCGGCACGTTCCGTTGCTGCGGATAGACGGCCATGATGTCGTAGTCGGGAATCGCGTATTCATCCAGTACGGTTTCCAGCGTGCCGTCTTCCAGCTGGCGCTGAATTTCCCATACCGAGCGCCACGCGATGCCCAGGCCCTCGGTCATCCAGCGATGCAGCAGTTCGCCGTCGTTGCAGTCGAGGTTGCCGTTGGCGCGTACCGAGACGGTCTTGCCACGCACGTTGAAGTACCAGCCGCGCTGTTGTCCGCCTTGCAAGTTGAAGGCAAGGCAATTGTGCTTTGTCAGATCGTCCAGCGTCTTCGGCCGGCCGTGCTTCTTGAAATATTCAGGCGTGCCGCAGACAACACGCTTGTTCGATGCCAGTTTGACAGCAACAAAGTTGGGCTCGATGGTGCCGCCGATGCGGATGCCCATGTCGTAGCCTTCCTGCACCAGATCGACGACGCGGTCGGTCAGGTTGAACGACATCTTCAGTTCCGGATGCTGCAGCAGAAAGGATGGTGCGTAGGGCGCCACGTGCTGGCGGCCGAACGAGGCAGGGGCTGAAACGATCAGGTGGCCGGTCACCTTGTGGCGGCCGACCGAGATGGCGCTTTCGGCCTGATCCAGTTCGGTTAGTAACTTACGGCAATGTTCGAGGAAAACAGAGCCTTCTTCGGTCAACGCCAGCTTACGTGTCGAACGATGCAATAAGCGCACGCCCAAACGTTTCTCCAGGGTATCGATTCGGCGGCCGACCATGACGGGCGTCACCTGCAATGCCAGCGCGGCGGCGGCGAAACTGCCGTGGTCGACGGCGGTCACAAAGGCCTCAATCTGTTTTAGCTTATCCATTCGATACCTGAAGTATTTAATTGGTTAAGTAAAATTTCTATTCTCAAATTATTGCATACCAATTACCATACGCGTCAGTAAAAATTTCACCACTGGAGGTAGATGATGGCAAAGATGACCGCAGCCCAGGCAGCAGTCTGGGTTATGCAGAAGGAAGGTATTGATCAGGCGTTCGGCGTTCCGGGCGCAGCGATCAACCCGTTTTACGCTGCACTGCAAAAGAATGGCACGATCAAGCACATTCTGGCGCGCCACGTTGAAGGCGCTTCGCACATGGCCGAAGGCTACACCCGCGCAAAAGCCGGCAACATCGGCGTCTGCCTGGGCACCTCGGGCCCTGGCGGCACCGACATGATCACCGGCCTGTACTCCGCACAAGCCGACTCGATCCCAATCCTGTGCGTGACCGGCCAGGCGCCGCGCGCACGCGTCCACAAGGAAGACTTCCAGGCTGTCGACATCGAATCGATCTCCAAGCCGGTCACCAAGTGGTCCGTCATGGTTCGCGAGCCTGCACTGGTTCCGATGGTGTTCCAGCAAGCTTTCCACATCATGCGTTCCGGCCGTCCGGGCCCGGTCCTGATCGACCTGCCGTTCGACGTGCAAGTCGCCGAGATCGAATTCGATCCGGATCTGTACGAGCCGCTGCCGGTCTACAAGCCTGCTGCTACCCGCAAGCAGATCGAGCGCGCACTGACGATGCTGAACGAATCCGAGCGTCCGCTGCTGGTTTCGGGCGGTGGCGTCATCAACGCCAACGCAACGCCGCTGATGCAGGAATTCGCCGAGATCGTCAACGTGCCGGTCGTGCCGACGCTGATGGGCTGGGGCACCGTACCTGACGATCACCCGCTGATGGTCGGTATGGTCGGTCTGCAAACGTCGCACCGCTACGGCAACGCCACGATGCTGGCTTCCGACTTCTGCTTCGGCATCGGTAACCGTTGGGCGAACCGTTTCACCGGTTCGATCGACGTCTTCACCAAAGACCGTAAGTTCGTGCACATCGACATCGAACCGACCCAAATCGGTCGCGTGTTCGGTCCGGATCTGGGCATCGTTTCCGACGCCGGCGCTGCACTGAAGTTGCTGGTTGAAGTTGCGAAAGAATGGAAAGCAGCCGGCAAGCTGAAGAACCGTGACGCATGGCTGGCAGAGTGCCAGAAGCGCAAGCGCACGATGCTGCGCAAGACCGACTTCGACAACACGCCAATCAAGCCGCAACGCGTGTATCAAGAGATGAACAACGTGTTCGGCAAGGACACCCGTTACGTTTCGAACATCGGTCTGTCGCAAATCGCTGCCGGTCAATTCCTGCACGTGTACAAAGAGCGTAACTGGATCAACTGCGGCCAGGCAGGCCCGCTGGGTTGGACCGTTCCGGCCGCTCTGGGTGTCCGCGCAGCCGACCCGACCAGCCCGATCGTTGCGATCACCGGCGACTACGACTTCCAGTTCCTGATCGAAGAACTGGGCGCCGGCGCGCAGTTCAACCTGCCGTACATCCACGTGCTGGTGAACAACTCGTACCTGGGTCTGATCCGTCAGGCGCAACGCATGTTCACGATGGACTACTGCGTCTCGCTGGCATACGACAACATCAACTCGACCGAAAACGCGTCGTACGGTGTTGACCACGTGAAGGTCACCGAAGGCTTCGGCTGCAAGGCGATCCGCGTGTTCGATCCGAACGAAATCGCTCCGGCCTTCAAGAAGGCGCAGGAAATGATCAAGGAATTCAAGGTGCCGGTCGTCGTCGAGATCATCCTCGAGCGCGTGACCAACATCGCCATGGGTACCGAGATCAACGCGGTTAACGAATTCGAAGAAATCCTGGACGTGAAGGAAGACTGATGACGAAACTCGCTGCCAACCTGACGATGCTGTTCAATGAGGTTCCTTTCATGGACCGCTTTGAGCAAGCTGCAAAGAATGGTTTCAAGGGTGTGGAGTTCCTGTTCCCGTACGACTTCCCGGCGGCTGATGTCGCTGCGAAGCTGAAAGAGAACAATCTGGAGATGGTGTTGCACAACCTGCCGGCCGGTAATTGGGCCGGTGGCGAGCGCGGCATTGCCTGCCACCCGGATCGCGTGGCCGAGTTCAAGGAAGGCGTCGACAAGGCGCTGGAATACGCCAAGGTGCTCGGCACCCAGCGTATCAACTGCCTGGCCGGTATCGTGCCGGCCGGCGTGTCCTACGAACAGGCTGAAGCGACGTTCGTGTCGAACCTGAAGTACGCTGCAGAGAAGCTGAAGGCCGCCGGCATTCCGCTGCTGATCGAAGCGATCAACACGTTCGACATCCCGGGCTTCTTCCTGTCGGGCACCAAGCAGACGCTGGACATCATCGCCAAGGTCGGTTCCGACAACCTGTTCTACCAGTACGACATCTATCACATGCAACGCATGGAAGGTGAACTGGCGAACACGATGAAGAACAACCTGGCCGTCATCGCTCACCTGCAGCTGGCTGACAACCCGGGTCGTTTCGAACCGGGCACCGGCGAGATCAACTACGGTTTCCTGTTCAAGTTCATCGACGAGATCGGTTACAAGGGCTGGATCGGTTGCGAATACAAACCGAAAGCCGGTACCGTGGAAGGCCTCGGCTGGCGCGCAGCGCACGGCGTATAAGGCAATACGAAGCACGAGCGGTCCGGACGGGCCGCTCGTCTTTTAGGACGCAGCCTTCGTCCGCAGCAATACCTCAACACAATCAAAAATTTCAGGAGTCATCATCATGGCAAAAGTCGGTTTTATCGGTCTGGGCATCATGGGTGCGCCGATGGCGCTCAACCTGCAAAAGGGCGGTCACAAGCTGTATCTGCATGACGTCAAGAACCCGCCTGCTGAACTGATCGACGGCGGTGCAACGTCCTGCACGTCCGGCGCCGAAGTCGCCAAACGCGCCGACATCATCATCACGATGGTGCCGGATACCCCGCACGTCGAAGCCGTGCTGTTCGCTGAAAACGGCGTTGCTGCCGGCCTGACCGCTGGCAAGATCGTCGTCGACATGAGCTCGATCTCGCCGATCGCGACCAAAGGTTTCGCCAAGAAGATCAACGACCTGGGTTGCGAATACCTGGACGCACCGGTTTCCGGCGGTGAAGTCGGCGCGAAAGCCGCTTCGCTGACGATCATGGTCGGCGGTTCGCAAAAGGCGTTCGACGAAGTCAAGCCGCTGTTCGAAGCAATGGGCAAGAACATCACGCTGGTCGGCGGTAACGGCGACGGCCAAACGACCAAGGTCGCTAACCAGATCATCGTTGCACTGAACATCCAGGCTGTTTCCGAAGCACTGCTGTTCGCATCGAAAGCCGGTGCAAATCCTGCCAAGGTGCGTGAAGCGCTGATGGGTGGCTTTGCGAATTCGCGCATCCTGGAAGTGCACGGCGAACGCATGGTCAAGCGTACGTTCAATCCGGGCTTCCGTATCGAACTGCACCAGAAGGATCTGAACCTGGCATTGCAAGGCGCCAAATCGATGGGCGTGTCGCTGCCGAATACCGCAGCAACCCAGGAACTGATGAACGCCTGTGCTGCCAACGGTATGAGCGGTCTGGATCACTCGGCACTGTGCCGCGCGATCGAAATCATGTCGAACCACGAAATCGCCAAGGCGTAATTCGTAGACGACATCATCCGGCCGGCATTGCGCTTCGGTGCAATGCCGGTTTGATTTCACAGTTCTGATTCACTTTTAAAACGTATTCCTGCCACATGTCGATCGATCCACGCCAGTTTTTGAATGATCTGTATGCCACCGCCGTAGAAGCCGTGAGCCCCCAGAAGTGCATGCCCGCTTATCTGCCCAAGCAGCCGGCCAAGGGCCGCACGCTGGTGATCGGCGCCGGTAAAGGTGCTGCTGCCATGGCAAAGGTCGTCGAAGACAACTGGCCGGGCAAGGTCGAAGGCCTGGTCGTCACGCGCTACGAGCATGGCGCGGACTGCAAGCAGATCGAAGTGGTCGAAGCTGCGCACCCGGTGCCGGATGAAGCCGGTCGTGCCGCTGCTGGCCGCATGCTGGAAATGGTCAAGGGTTTGACCGAAGACGATCTGGTGCTGTGCCTGATCACGGGTGGCGGTTCCGCACTGCTGAGCCTGCCCGGCGAAGGCATCACGCTGGAACAGAAGCAGGCATTGAACAAGGCATTGCTGAAGAGCGGTGCAACGATTTCCGAAATGAATTGCGTACGCAAGCACCTGTCCGCGATCAAGGGTGGTCGCCTGGCACTGGCTTGCGCACCGGCACGCGTCGTCACGCTGCTGATCTCTGACGTGCCGGGCGACGATCCGGGCGTGATCGCATCGGGCCCGACGCTGCCTGATCCGACGACGTGCGAACAGTCGCTCGCGATCCTGAAGAAGTACAACATCGAAATTCCTGAAAATGTGCGCAAGCATCTGGAATCTGGCGCAGGTGAAACACCGAAGCCGGGCGACGCACGTTTCGCGCGCAACGAACATCACGTGATGGCGACCGCGCAGCATGCGCTGGAAGCGGCTGCCGCGAAAGCGCGCGCCGCCGGCATCACTCCTTACATCCTGTCCAACGATCTGGAAGGCGAATCGCGCGATGTCGGCATGGTGCATGCCGCTTTGGCGAAACAAGTCGCAGCCTACGGCCAGCCGTTTGCCAAGCCGTGCGTGATCCTGTCCGGCGGCGAAACCACCGTCACCGTGCGCGGCAAGGGGCGCGGCGGCCGCAATGCCGAATTCCTGCTGAGCCTGGCGGTCACGCTGAACGGCCAGCAGGGCATCCATGCGCTGGCGTGCGATACCGACGGCATCGACGGTTCCGAAGACAATGCTGGCGCAATCTACCAGCCGGATTCGATGCAGCGTGCCGCCGACAAGGGCTTGAGCGCGAAAGCCATGCTGGAAAACAATGACGGCTACGGTTTCTTCAGTGCGCTGAATGACCTGATCGTCAGCGGCCCGACGCGGACCAACGTTAATGATTTTCGGGCCATCCTGATCCTGTAACTCATTCGTCGTCATGCTTGTAGTAAGCATTGCCAGCATGACGACACACTAGTTTTTATTGTTACTTTTAGAAAGCTGTCATGAGACGCAATCGCAAAGCAAAAATCGTCGCCACTCTGGGCCCTGCCAGCGGCGATCTGGAAACCATTACCGCGTTGTTCGAAGCGGGCGTGGACATGTTCCGCTTCAACTTCAGCCACGGTTCGCACGAAGATCATCGTGCACGTCACCAGATCGTGCGCAGCCTGGAAGAGAAGTACGGCCGTCCGGTCGCCATCCTGGCCGACCTGCAAGGCCCGAAGATTCGTCTCGGTACCTTCAATGGCGATTCCACGATGCTGGTCGCTGGCGAGCAGTTCGTGCTCGATCGCGATGAAACCCCGGGCGACGCAACGCGCGTCTATCTGCCGCATCCGGAACTGTTCGCAGCTGTTGGCGCCGGCCAGACGCTGCTGCTGGACGACGGCAAGATCCGCCTGTCCGTCGAAAGCAACAAGGACAACCGCATCGTCACCAAGGTCGCTGTCGGCGGCAAGATATCGAACCGCAAGGGCGTGAACGTTCCTGATGCGATCCTGCCGATTCCGGCAATGACCGCCAAGGATCTGGTCGACCTGGAATTCGCGCTGTCGCTGGGTGTGGACTGGGTTGCACTGTCGTTCGTGCAGCAGGTTTCCGACATCGAAGACGCACGCAAGATCATCGGCGATCGTGCACTGATCCAGTCGAAGATCGAGAAGCCGGCTGCCATGCTGGACATCGACGGCATCTGCAAGGCATCCGACTCCGTGATGGTTGCCCGCGGCGACCTCGGCGTCGAACTGCCGATCTCGCAAGTGCCGCGCGCGCAAAAGGAAATCATCCGTGCTGCACGCAAGTACGGCCGTCCGACCATCGTTGCCACGCACATGCTGGAATCGATGACCGAATCGCCGATGCCGACGCGGGCGGAAGCCTCCGACGTCGCCAACGCGATCTACGAAGGTGCCGATGCGGTTATGCTGTCGGCCGAATCGGCCAGCGGCAAGAACCCGGTGCGTGCTGTTCAGATGATGGACAGCATCATCAAGGAAGTCGAAGCCGATCCGACCTACCGCACGTTGCTGGATGCGCAGCAAGTTGCACCGTTGCCGACGCCGGAAGATGCGATTGTCACCGCACTGCGCGATGTGACGACGGTCGTCAACGCCGCCGGTATCGTGACCTACACGAAATCGGGCCACACCAGCATGTTCGGCGCACGCGTGCGTCCGAATGCTTCGATCCTGAGCATTACGCCGGACATCAAGATTGCACGTCGTCTGGCATGGGTCTGGGGCATCCACTCGATCGTCGGCAAGGACGTCACATCGGTCGACGAGATGGTGCAGGTTGCCGTCAGCTCCGCAATGCGTGAAGGCTTCGCGAAAGTCGGCGAATACCTGACGATCACGGCCGGCCTGCCGTTCGGTGAATCGGGTACGACCAACCTGTTGCACATCGCGACGGTGAAGTAATCCGCTGCTCTGGGGGCGACTTGCCGCTTTCCAGAGCTGACATCGATGCATTCCGTTGAGTCACGACAATGTGTCTGGAATGCATCGATGTCAGACGCCAAAGTTTGACCGCGGTCAATGAACGCCGAAGCGGCGGCTCATAGACTGGCAAGGTAGTCGTTGTATCTGTAGTCGAAGTAAAGCTAGGGGTCCTGACCGAACGTCGTTCGGCCGGGTGAGAAAAACCCTTGAACCTGATCTGGATAATGCCAGCGAAGGGAAGCTGCCGAGTTGTGATGGTCCGTCCGTTTTGATGTTTTTGACGACTGCCATCCGTTCTCGAAAACTCCTGAGCTGGCTCCAAGCCACTGAGTTAGCCAAGGAGCCAATATGAACGCCAATCCGAAATTCCTGTCCGCCACCGCGACAGTCGACGAAGCAGCCATCCAGCCGCTGCCGAATTCCCGCAAGATCTACATCGAAGGTTCGCGTCCCGACATTCGCGTGCCGATGCGCGAAATCTCGCAGTCCGATACGCCTGCGTCGTTCGGCTTCGAAAAGAATCCGCCGATCTACGTGTACGACACATCCGGCCCATACACCGATCCGGACGTGAAGATCGACATCCGTTCCGGCCTGAATACGCCGCGTCTGCCGTGGATTCTGGAACGCAACGACACCGAAGAGCTGCCGGGCCCGACCTCGCAATACGGCATCGAACGCCTGAACGATCCGAAACTGGCCGAACTGCGCTTCAATCTGCATCGCAAGCCGCGCCGCGCACTGGCCGGCAAGAACGTGTCGCAGATGCATTACGCGCGTCAGGGCATCGTCACGCCGGAAATGGAATTCGTCGCGATCCGCGAAAACATGAACCGCCGCGCGTATCTGGAAGAACTGAAGAAGTCCGGTGAAAAGGGTGCCAAGCTGGCCGAGCTGATGGGCCGCCAGCATCCGGGCCAATCGTTTGGTGCGTCGATCCCGATGGAAATCACGCCGGAATTCGTGCGCGACGAAATCGCCCGCGGCCGCGCGATTATTCCGGCCAACATCAACCATCCGGAAGTCGAGCCGATGATCATCGGCCGCAACTTCCTCGTCAAGATCAACGCAAACATCGGTAACTCGGCTGTGACCTCGTCGATCGGCGAAGAAGTCGAAAAAATGACGTGGGCGATCCGCTGGGGCGGCGACAACGTGATGGATCTGTCGACCGGCAAGCACATTCACGAAACGCGCGAATGGATCATTCGCAATTCGCCGGTGCCGATCGGCACCGTGCCGATCTATCAGGCGCTGGAAAAGGTCAACGGCAAGGCCGAAGACCTGACGTGGGAAATCTTCCGCGACACGCTGATCGAGCAGGCCGAGCAGGGCGTCGACTACTTCACGATCCACGCCGGCGTACGCCTGCAATACGTGCCGCTGACGGCCAAGCGCATGACCGGCATCGTGTCGCGCGGCGGTTCGATCATGGCGAAATGGTGTCTCGCGCATCACAAGGAATCCTTCCTGTACGAGCACTTCGAAGACATCTGCGAAATCATGAAGGCGTATGACGTGTCGTTCTCGCTGGGTGACGGCTTGCGTCCGGGTTCGATCTATGACGCCAACGACGAAGCGCAACTCGGCGAACTGCGCACGCTGGGCGAACTGACACAGATCGCATGGAAGCACGACGTGCAGGTGATGATCGAAGGTCCGGGTCACGTGCCGATGCACCTGATCAAGGAAAACATGGACCTGCAACTGGAACACTGCCACGAAGCGCCGTTCTACACGCTGGGTCCGTTGACGACCGACATCGCGCCGGGCTACGACCACATCACGTCCGGCATCGGCGCCGCGCAGATCGGCTGGTACGGCACCGCGATGCTGTGCTACGTGACGCCGAAGGAGCATCTCGGCTTGCCGAACAAGGTCGACGTCAAGGACGGCATCATCACGTACAAGATCGCCGCGCATGCTGCCGATCTGGCAAAAGGCCACCCCGGTGCGCAAATCCGCGATAATGCACTGTCGAAGGCGCGTTTCGAATTCCGCTGGGAAGACCAGTTCAATATCGGCCTGGATCCGGACAAGGCGCGCGAATTCCACGACGAGACTTTGCCCAAGGATTCTGCTAAAGTCGCGCACTTCTGCTCGATGTGCGGTCCGCACTTCTGTTCGATGAAAATCACGCAAGAAGTACGCGATTACGCAGCCAATCAGGGCATTTCCGAAATCCAGGCGCTCAAGCAGGGCATGGAAGTCAAATCGATCGAGTTCGTCAAAAGCGGCTCGGAAATTTATCAGAAGCAATGATGTTTGAAATCGAACTGAACGGCGCACCGCACCAGGTCGGCGACGGCAACAATGTCGAGGAACTGGTGGCAGCCTTGTCGCTGGCCGGCAAGGCGGTCGCCGTGGCCATCAACCGCGAAATCGTGCCGCGCAGCCAGTGGGCTGACCGCAAGCTGCAGCCGGCCGATCGCGTCGATGTCGTGCGCGCCATCGGCGGCGGTTGAGTCGCCTGTGCCGGCGCGGCACCTGCCGCCCGGCGTATTGATCATGCCTGCAGCATCCGTGATGCGGGCCGCGGCGGACTTGCGACAAGGTCCGTACTGAAGAACACGGGAATCATCATGAGCCATTCCGCTCCTCAAACCACGCCTTTTGCCGACCAACCGTTCGTTGTCGCCGGCAAGACCTATCGTTCGCGCCTGCTGGTCGGCAGCGGCAAATACAAGGACCTGACCGAAACGCGCGAAGCCAGCCTTGCCAGCGGCGCCGAGATCGTCACTGTCGCGATCCGCCGCGTGAACATCGGCCAGGACCCGAATGCACCGAGCCTGCTAGACGCATTGCCGCCATCGGAATTCACGTTGCTGCCGAACTCGGCCGGCTGCTATAACGCAGCCGATGCCGTCTACACGCTGCAGCTCGGTCGCGAACTGCTCGGCGGCCACAAGCTGTGCAAACTGGAAGTGCTGGGCGACGAGAAGACGCTGTTCCCCAACATGCCGGAAACGCTGAAGGCAGCCGAGACGCTGGTCAAGGATGGCTTCGACGTGATGGTCTATTGCAGCGATGATCCGATCCAGGCGCGCATGCTGGAAGACATCGGTTGCGCCGCGATCATGCCGTTGGCTTCGCTGATCGGTTCCGGCATGGGCATCCTGAATCCGTGGAACCTGTCGCTGATCGTCGAACAGTCGAAAGTGCCGGTGATCGTTGATGCTGGTGTCGGCACCGCGTCGGACGCAGCGATCGCAATGGAGCTCGGTTGCGACGGCGTATTGATGAACACCGCAATCGCCGGCGCGCAGGATCCGGTGCGCATGGCGCATGCGATGAAGCTCGGTATCGACGCCGGCCGCAATGCGTATCTGGCCGGCCGTATTCCGAAAAAATTTGCCGCTTCGCCATCGTCGCCGATGGCCGGTCGCGTCGTCTGATCGCACAAGGAGAGTGAATATGGACAAGAAAGCCAACCTGCGCGGCCTGTATCTGGTCACGCCCGACTGGGACGATACCCGCAAGCTGCTGGAGATTTCCGAGCTGGCATTGAAGGGCGGCCGCATCGCATTGCTGCAATATCGCCACAAGACGGCGGATGAAGCGCAGCGCCGTGAACAGGCAGAATGCCTGCAGGCCTTGTGCCGCAGCTATCAGACGCCGTTCATCATCAACGACTACGTCGATCTGTGCCTCGCCCTCGATGCGGATGGCATCCACGTCGGCGGTACCGATGCAACGGTGGCCGAAGTGCGCAAGCAGGTCGGTGCGGACAAGATCGTCGGCGCATCCTGCTATGGCAGCCTGGAACGCGCGCAGGCATCGGAAGCGGCCGGCGCCAGCTACGTCGCCTTCGGCGGCTTCTATCCGTCGCGCGTGAAGAAATACGAAGTCACGACCAAGCCGACCATCGTCAGCGACTGGAAAGCGCAGGGCAAAGTGCCGAGCGTGGTCATCGGCGGCATGACGAAAGACAATGCCGCACCTTTGGTTGCAAATGGCGCCGACATGGTTGCTGCGATCAGCAGCGTCTATATGGCTGGCGATCCGCAGCGCGCGGTGCAGGAATTCAACGCACTGTTCAGCTGACTTGCCTGATTTGCGACGCTGCAGGGAATCGGAGAATCGACTATCCTTGCCGCCTTCAAAGCCATAACGACAAAGGATTTTCCCATGCGTGCGATCGAGATTACCCAGCCGGGCGGACCGGAGGTGCTGCAACTGTGCGAGCGCCCGATGCCGGAAGCAAAAGCCGGCGAGGTGCTGATCAAGGTGCATGCGGCCGGCGTCAATCGTCCGGACGTGCTGCAACGTACCGGCAACTATCCGGTGCCGAAGGGCGCATCCGATCTACCGGGACTGGAAGTGGCGGGGCAGATCGTCGGTGGCGATCTGGCGGGCAGCGGTTTCAATCAGGGCGACATGGTGTGCGCGCTGGTGCAGGGTGGCGGCTATGCCGAATACTGCACGGCACCCGCTGAACAGTGCCTGCCGATTCCGAAAGGGTTGGATGCGGTGGAAGCGGCATCGCTGCCGGAAACCTTCTTTACCGTCTGGAGCAACGTCTTCGATCGCTGCCATTTGTCCCGTGACGAAACCTTCCTCGTGCAGGGCGGCACCTCCGGCATTGGCGTCACGGCAATCCAGGTGGCGGCAGCGATGGGGCATCGCGTGTTTGCTACTGCGGGAAGCGACGACAAGGCGCGTGCCTGCGAAGTGCTGGGTGCCGAGCGCGGTATCAACTACAAGACCGAGGACTTCGGCGAAGTCGTCAAGGCTGCGACCAATGGCAAGGGCGTGGACGTGATTCTGGATATGGTCGGCGGCGATTACACCGATCGCGAACTGCGTTGCCTGGCCGACGACGGTCGCCTGGTATTCATCGCGCTTCTCGGCGGTAACAAGGCCAACATCAGCTTGGGACAGGTGTTGCTGCGTCGATTGACGATCACCGGTTCCACGCTGCGTCCGCGTCCGGTGGCGTTCAAGGCGGCGATTGCGCATCAGTTGCGCACGAAGGTCTGGCCGCTGATTGCGGCTGGCAAGATCAAGCCGGTCGTCTATCAGACGTTTACGCTGGAAGAAGCGGCGAAGGCGCATGAGCTGATGGAAAGCAGCACGCACATCGGCAAGATCGTGTTGAAAGTGGTGTGATTTAATAGTTGAAGCAATCCGCTTTCGAATAAAACCCGGCATATGCCGGGTTTTTCATATGTGGCCTGCCTCTTTACGTAAGGTGAACGAGCGTCGAGTTGAATGGTCTGCCGCAACCAGAAACGTTGACAGTTGCGGCCGATGATGGTTTATTGCCCGGCAATTTTCTTCAACTCGTTGATCTGCTTGCCGGGTTTCGGATTGTAGCGAACGATGCGTTCGATCAACGTCGGACCTTCTTCCAGCAGGAAGTCATGAAAGGCTTGTGCCACCGGCGGCAGGCGTTTGTTCCTGCGATGCACGACATACCAGTTCAGCATCACCGGAAATCCCACAACGTCCAGCACGGCCAGGCTGCCTGCCTGTAATTCCAGGCTGATCGTGTGGGCGGATAGAAAGCTGATCCCCATACCGGCAATGACAGCCTGCTTGATGGTTTCGGTACTGCGGATTTCCATCACGATGTTTTGCGGCATGTTGCCGGCCAAACCTTCCTCCATCGAAATCCAGGTGTCCGAACCTTTTTCGCGGACGACGAACGGCTCGTTCAGTAGCGCACTCAGCGGAATGTTTTTCTGCGACACCAGATGATGGTCGGGAGCGGCGACGATCACATACGGGTGCGGTGCAAACGCTTCGTTTTGCGTATCGATATCCAGCGGCGGACGCACCATGATCGCCAGGTCGGTCAGATTGTTTGCCAACTGGTTCAGCAAGCCTTCGCGATTGTGCACCGACAGATTCAGCGTCACGCCGGGATTGTTGCGTGCGAATTCGACCAGCAGGCGCGGAAAGAAGTAGTCGCCCGCGCTGATCACGGCGACGTTCAGCTTGCCGCCGGTGATTCCCTTGAACTGCGTCATCGCATCTTCGGCTTCCTGGAATTGCTGGATGATGGTGCGGCTGTAATGCAGCAACTCTGCGCCGCCGGGCGTCAGATAAATCTTCTTGCCGAGCTGCTCGAACAAGGGTAGACCGGCGTGCTCTTCCAGTTTTTTGACTTGTGTGGAGACGGCAGGCTGCGTCAGGTGCAGTTCTTCCGCGGCGCGTGAAAAGCTCAAATGGCGAGCAACGGTTTCGAAGACCTTTAATTGTCTCAATGTTGCATTTTTCATATCGCAATCCAGCTATAAATCCAAGGGAATTATTATGATTAAATACTTTAACTATGCCTAATCATTTTTTGTCCCTAAGATGCACCGAATTCCCGAAGAAACTTCGGGGTGGGTAGTGAAATCAGCGTTCCGCATGCGTCTTGCGCGCAAAGGCTTCGCTGATGCGTTTGGCGACGCAGGTCGCCACCATGGCGGCGATATCGCGATGTTTCCATAAATCAATTTTGGGCATTGCGGCAATCGACGTCCGAGCATGGCATCGCACACGGTTGTCTCATGATCTGATGTAACGGTGATCGCGATGTGAAGTGCTGCACTGTGCATATCAGCTGACCTGCTGGATATCGCGCCGCGTGCAGTATGCCGCTCATCTCATTTTTTGCTCAAACGCGAAGATGATTGGTTGTTTCTGGCTGTGCGCCGTTCCGCAGAGCAAGTGGGGATCGGCTGCTGCAGCATGCAGATTTCGAATCTTAACCGAGGTCAAGGCGTTCGGGCGGCGCATCCCCGACAATCCCGGCACCGTTTAAATTCGAGTCGAGAATTGCTAGAATGGCTGTCTTTTTGCTGAGAATATCGACGGTTTTTGCGTGGATGAAATGCAAAAAATATCGTAGCGAATCGCTGCTAAAAATTGGTTATCAATAAGGACGATCATGAATATCCACGAGTATCAAGGGAAAGAAATCCTGCGCAAGTACGGTGTTACGACGCCAAAAGGCTTCCCGTGTTTCTCCGTAGAGGAGGCTGTGCAGGCCGCTGAAAAACTGGGCGGCAAGGTTTGGGTTGTAAAAGCGCAGATCCATGCAGGCGGTCGCGGCAAAGGCGGCGGCGTCAAAGTGGCGAAATCGCTGGACGAAGTGCGCAAGTACGCAAACGACATTCTCGGCATGACGCTGGTCACGCACCAAACCGGTCCTGAAGGCCGTCTGGTCAAGCGCCTGCTGATCGAAGAAGGCGCGGACATCAAGAAAGAACTGTACGTCGGTATGGTCGTCGATCGCGGTAGCCAACGCGTTGCGCTGATGGCATCGAGCGAAGGCGGCATGGACATCGAACACGTCGCAGAACACACCCCTGAAAAAATTCACAAGGTATTCATCGATCCAGTCAAAGGTCTGCTCGACAGCGAAGCCGACGACATCGCTCGCAAGATCGGTGTTCCTGAAGGTTCGATCGGCCAAGCGCGCGCATTCATGCAAGGCCTGTACAAGGCCTTCGACGAATCCGACGCATCGCTGGCTGAAATCAACCCGCTGATCGTGACCGGCGACGACCGTATCGTTGCACTGGATGCGAAATTCAACTTCGATTCCAACGCGATGTACCGCCACCCTGAAATCCAGGAAATGCGCGATCTGGACGAAGAAGATGCAGCTGAAATCGAAGCATCGAAATTCGACCTGACCTACATCTCGCTCGACGGCAACATCGGCTGCCTGGTGAACGGTGCTGGTCTGGCAATGGCGACGATGGACGTCATCAAGCTGTACGGCGGCGAACCGGCCAACTTCCTCGACGTCGGCGGCGGCGCCACGACCGAGAAAGTGACCGAAGCATTCAAGATCATGTTGAAGAACCCGGACATCAAGGCGATTCTGGTCAACATCTTCGGCGGCATCATGCGTTGCGACGTGATCGCAAACGGCGTGATTGCAGCAGCAAAACAGGTTGATCTGCAGGTTCCGCTGGTCGTTCGCATGGCGGGCACCAACGAAGAGCTCGGCAAGAAAATTCTGGCTGAATCCGGCCTCCCGATCATCACGGCTAACAACATGGCTGAAGCGGCTGAGAAAGTCGTCAAAGCAGCACAGGGGAAATAATCAATGTCTATCCTGATCAACAAAGACACCAAGGTCATCACCCAAGGTATCACCGGTAAAACCGGTCAGTTCCACACCAAAATGTGTATCGAATACGCGAACGGCAAAAACTGCTTCGTCGCGGGTGTGAATCCGAAAAAAGCCGGCGAATCGTTTGAAGGCGTTCCTATTTACGGTACTGTCGCTGAAGCGAAAGCCGAAACCGGTGCAACTGTTTCGGTCATCTACGTTCCGCCTCCATTCGCTGCTGCAGCGATCGATGAAGCCGTCGACGCAGGTGTCGATCTGGTGATCTGCATCACCGAAGGCATCCCGGTTCGCGACATGATCCGTACCAAGCAGCGCATGGAAGGCAAGAAAACCCTGCTGCTCGGACCGAACTGCCCGGGCTTGATCACGCCGGACGAAATCAAGATTGGCATCATGCCGGGCCACATCCACAAGAAAGGCCGTATCGGCGTCGTTTCGCGTTCGGGTACGCTGACTTATGAAGCCGCTGGTCAGCTGGCTGAATTTGGCCTCGGTCAATCGACCGTTGTCGGTATCGGTGGTGATCCGGTTTCGGGCCTGAAGCACGTCGACGTGCTGCGCATGTTCAACGATGATCCTGAAACCGATGCAGTCATCATGGTCGGTGAAATCGGCGGCGATGCTGAGGAAACCTGCGCACGCTGGATCAAGGACAACATGAAGAAACCGGTGGTCGGCTTCATCGCTGGCGTCACCGCGCCTCCGGGCAAGCGCATGGGTCACGCCGGTGCGATCATTTCCGGCGGTAAAGGCACGGCACAAGAGAAGCTGGCCGTGATGGAAGCTTGCGGCATCAAAGTGACGAAGAATCCGTCCGAAATGGGCCGTCTGCTGAAGTCGGTTCTGTAAGCAAGTACCCGCTCTGCAATAGAGCGCAGCATCCGCGGAAGAAATGTTTTCCGCGGATGCGGTTTTCATTCATTGCCGATCGGCTGCATGCCTGAGTGCAACGGCTGCTTCCGATGGACGCGACACCATGCCGCGTTTATAATTTCGGCTCTTTTATAGAAAGTCAAAAATGTCACAACGTTGGGTCCGTTTCAGCCACGCCGGCAACACGCAATTTGGTACGCTCGAAGGCGACAATATCCAGGTGCACACCGGCGACATGTTCAACAATCCGGTCAAGACCGACACGGTGGTGAACATCAATGACGTCAAGGTGCTGATGCCGGCCCAGCCGACCAAGATCATCGCGATGTGGAACAACTTCCACGCTCTCGCGAAAAAACTGAACCTGGCAGATCCGGCCGAGCCGCTGTATCTGATCAAGGCACCGAATTCCTATCTGAATCCTGGCGAAACGATCGAGAAGCCGCCGACCGATGAAAAAATCGTGTTCGAAGGCGAGCTCGGCATCGTGATCGGCAAGACTGCAAAACGCGTGTCCGAGGCAGACGCGTTGAACTATGTGTTCGGCTACACGGTAGCAAACGACGTGACCGTCGCCGACATCCTGTTCCGCGATTCCTCGTTCCCGCAGTGGGTGCGCGCAAAGGGCCTGGACACGTTCTGCCCGTTCGGCCCGACCATTGCGACCGATCTCGATCCGACGACTCTGGTCGTTAAAACCATCCTCAACGGCGACGTTCGACAAGACTACCCGATCAGCGACATGCGCTTCTCGGTGCAGCAACTGGTCAGTCTGATTTCCGCCGACATGACGCTGTATCCGGGCGACATCATCCTCTGCGGCACCTCGGTCGGTGTCGGTTCGATGAAGCCGAACAGCACGATTGAGGTCGAGATTGCCGGCATCGGCAAGCTCACAAACAGTTTCAAATAAACTGAGGTAATGAGTATGAAAATTGCAGTTATCGGAGCCGGTGCAATCGGCGGATACGTTGCCGTGAAACTGGCATTGGCAGGCGACGATGTCACCTGTATCGTGCGTGGCGCCAATCTGGAAGCCATCAGCAAGAACGGTCTGAAGCTGATCATGGAAGACGGCACCGAGCACGTCGCGTCGAACGTCAAGGCGACGAACGACTACGACAAGGCCGGCAAGCAGGACATGATCATCCTGGCGATGAAAGCACACCAGCTGGAAGCGATCGCCGACGACCTGCACAAGCTGATCGGACCGGAAACCGTCATCGTCACGATGCAAAACGGTATTCCGTTCTGGTACTTCCACAAGCACGGTGGCAAGCTGGCTGGCACGCGCGTTTCCAGCGTCGATCCGACAGGCAAGATCACCGACAAGATCCCGGCAGACCGCGTTATCGGTTGCGTCGTCTATCCGGCTTCGGAATTGATCGCTCCGGGTGTCATCAAGCATATCGAAGGCGACCGTTTCCCGGTCGGCGAGCTGGATGGTTCGATCAGCGAACGCGTGACCCGCGTTTCCGAGTGCTTCACGAAGGGCGGCTTCAAGGCGCCTGTGCTGGATAACATCCGTGCTGAAATGTGGCTGAAGCTGTGGGGTAACCTGACGTTCAATCCGATCAGCGCGCTATCGCACTCGACGCTGCAGGACATCTGCCAATACCCGCTGACGCGTGAACTGGCTGCTGCGATGATGACCGAAGCGCAGACGATCGCGAACAAGCTGGGCATCGAATTCCGCGTGCCGCTCGAGAAGCGTATCGCTGGTGCAGAGAAGGTCGGCAAGCACAAGACCTCGATGCTGCAGGACGTCGAAGCCGGCCGCGACCCGGAAATCGACGCACTGGTGGGTTCCGTCGTCGAACTCGGTCGTCTGACCGAAACGCCGACGCCGCATATCGATACTGTCTACTCGCTGGTCAAGCTGCTGGCGAAGACGATGGGCGAGGAAACCGGCCACGTCAAGATGCAGAAATGCGCTTAATAGATAGAATAAATCGTAAGTAATACAACGCCCATGTCGACTAGATCGCATGGGCGTTTTGCATAATATGCGCCACATATGTAGCTATATCTGTCATGTCTGTTTGCGCTTGCGTGCAAGCTGCTGTGGCTTCCAATACCAATGGTGCGCAAGCAGTGACTGTATTTGTCTTGGTGAGGGATTTTTCTGACTGATTCTTAACCTGAATCAAGGAAACGAGGGCGTGCTTCTCGCAAAATCCGCTGCTACTACGTATTAACACGTACTGGACGTAGAGCTAACAGTATGTGAATATCGCCCACGGACAAGCATTATTTTTCCCACAGCTGTCCGCTAAGGTGGCACACTCTCGCAATTATTTGCGGTGTCCCCAAAAATCAAGGGAAAGCTGAATTCGAAGTGCTGTTGTTCAGATGTGCGTTCGATACGTCGAACAAACAGCTACTGACAGGTTTGTAGATTGCGGAAAAAGGAGCCGCATGACGCAAGCCCATAATTTGAGAATGTTACATGGACATCGCGAGGGCTCTCGATGTCCAAAAACTTGATCCAGATCAAGAGAATTTTCGAAGAAAAGACACACCATCTTTTTCGAAAAATACAAAAAGTAACTGCAGGTTATGTTTCGGTGCATCGAAGTCGCACGATGCCAGTGCTCACGAGGCGCTCAATAAAAGCGGCAGAAGTAAAAAGTATCAAAATTATTATTCACAGGAGACAGTAAATGATCAAGGAATTCATTTCTAAAGGCGGTATTGCAAAAGCCACTCTGGGTGCATTTGCTGCTGCAGCTCTGACGGCAACCCCGGCATTCGCCGCATGGAAGCCAACCAAACCGGTTGAATTCGTCGTTCCGGCAGGTACCGGCGGCGGTGCTGACCAGATGGCACGTTTGATCCAAGGTGCGGTCATCAAAAACAAACTGATGGATCAGCCGCTGATCGTCGTCAACCGTTCCGGTGGCGCTGGCGCTGAAGGTTTCCTTGACGTGAAGAACTCGAAAGGCGATGCACACAAGATTGTCATCACCCTGTCGAACTTGTTCACCACGCCGATGGCAACGGGTGTTCCGTTCAGCTGGAAAGACATGACCCCGGTCGCCATGCTGGCACTGGATCAGTTTGTCCTGTGGACCAACGCTGAGAAGCCATACAAGACCGCAAAAGACTACATTGATGCTGTCAAGGCTGCTGGCCCGAACAAATTCAAGATGGGTGGTACGGGTTCCAAACAGGAAGACCAGATCATCACTGCTGGCCTGGAAAAAGCAACCGGCACCAAGTTCATCTACATTCCGTTCAAAGGCGGCGGCACGGTTGCTGTGCAGCTGGTTGGCAACCACATCGATTCTTCGGTGAACAACCCGATCGAAGCAGTCTCGCAATGGCGTGCGGGTAAATTGAATGCGCTGTGCGTGTTCGATAACGAGCGTATGCCATACAAGGCAAAGATCACCGAAACCCAATCGTGGAACGACGTTCCTACCTGTAAAGAAGCTGGTATCCCGACCGATTACACGATGCTGCGTGGCATTTTCATGCCGCCAGGTGTAACGGCCGACCAACTGGCTTTCTATGTCGATCTGTTCAAAAAAGTGCGTGAAACGCCGGAATGGAAAGACTACATGGAAAAAGGCGCGTTCAACACGTCCTTCAAAACTGGCGACGACTTCAAGGCCTGGCTCGAAAGTGCAGAGAAGCAGCATGCAACTCTGATGGAAGAAGCCGGCTTCATGGCCAAGAAGTAATCATAGGGCGCAATAGCTGATACTGCCGCCGTGCGCGGCGGCAGTATCAGTCTCCTCTGCCCGCACTCAAGTAAAAATTTCAGGAGCATTCCTCATGGATCAGAATTTGGAATCCGGCGATGGCGTTCGTACGGGCGTGGCTACTTACGTAGTCGATGCTGTGGTCGCCGCAATTCTATTGGCACTCGGCATCCTTATCATCGTGACTAGCTGGCGTCTCGGTGCCGGTTGGACGCCTACCGGCCCAGGCTCGGGTTACTTCCCCTTCGGCATGGGCGTTCTTATTGCGCTCTCCGGTGCGGTCACCCTGTGCCAATGCCTGTTCGGAAAAAACAAGAATATGGAAGTGTTCGCCGACAAGGAACAGATTGTCCGCGTACTGCAGGTTTTCATCCCTTCGATCATTTACGTTGGCGGTATCGAGATTTTCGGCGTGTATGTTGCATCTGCGGTTTTTATCGCCTTGTTCATGATTTTCCTGGGCAAGTATTCGGCCATCAAGGCGATCATCATTGCGTTCGCGGTTAATGCCGTGTTCTTCCTGATGTTCGAAGTGTGGTTCAAGGTCCCACTGTACAAAGGGTTATTGGATCCTCTGGCATTCCTCGGCTATTAAGCCTGGGCGGTCGAGGTGGCTGTTTAGTCAGAAGGAATTCAAGGAGTTTTAGTCAAAATGGATGAACTTAATTCACTATTTCACGGGTTCGCAGTCCTAATGAGCCCGGCCAACTTTTTGCTGATGATCGTCGGCATTACGTTGGGCGTTCTGGTTGGCGTTTTGCCTGGTCTGGGTGGTGCGAACGGCGTCGCTATTCTGTTGCCGTTGACATTCTCGATGTCACCGACTTCGGCGATCATCATGCTGTCATGCCTATACTGGGGCGCGTTGTTCGGCGGTGCAATCACTTCCGTGCTTTTCAATATTCCGGGGGAGCCGTGGTCGGTTGCGACTACATTCGACGGGTATCCGATGGCGCAGAAGGGTGAAGCCGGTGCAGCGCTGACTGCGGCATTTACGTCGTCTTTCATTGGTGCATTCCTTGCGGTCATCATGATCACCTTCCTGGCACCGCTGGTTGCGAGCTTCGCGCTCGAATTCGGTGCGCCGGAGTTCTTCTCGGTCTACCTGTTGACGTTCTGCAGCTTCGTCGGCATGGGTAAAGGTTCGCCGATGAAGATCCTGGGCTCGATGGCACTGGGCTTCGCCCTGGCATGCGTCGGTCTGGATACGGTGACGGGTCAATTGCGTCTGACCTTCGGTTTCGAAGAGTTCATGCGCGGTTTCGACTTCCTGATCGCAGTTATCGGTCTGTTCGGTATCGGTGAAATCCTGTTGTCGATGGAAGAAGGCCTGGCATTCTCCGGTAAAAACGCGAAGATCAACCCAGCGGTTGTGTTCCAGACCTGGAAACGCCTGCCGCAATTCTGGATCACGTCGCTGCGTAGTGCATGCGTCGGTATCTGGATGGGTATCACGCCGGGTGGTGCAACGCCGGCTTCGTTCATGTCCTATGGCCTGGCCAAGAAGATGGGCAAGAACGGCGCAAACTTCGGCAAGGGTGAGATCGAAGGCGTGGTTGCACCGGAAACCGCTGCACACGCTGCTGGTACCTCGGCGCTGCTGCCGATGCTGGCACTGGGTATCCCCGGTTCGCCGACGGCAGCTGTTCTGCTGGGCGGTCTGCTGATCTGGGGTCTGCAACCTGGTCCGTTGCTGTTCGTTGAGCAGCACGACTTCGTGTGGGGCCTGATCGCCAGTATGTACCTGGGTAACCTGGTCGGCCTGCTGGTTGTGTTGACGACCGTTCCGCTGTTTGCATCGATCCTGCGTATTCCGTTCTCGATCATCGCTCCGGTCATCATCGTGATTTGCGGTATCGGCGCGTACACGGTCGGTAACGCGATGTTCGATACCTGGCTGATGTTGATATTCGGTATCATCGGTTATCTGTTCAAGAAACTCGACTATCCGCTCGCACCGCTGGTTCTGGCGCTGGTCTTGGGTCGTAACGCAGAAGACTCGTTCCGTCAGGCAATGCTGTCGTCCCAAGGTGACGTGATGATCATGTTCTCGAACGGTCTGGTTGGTAGCATCACCACGCTGGCATTGATCATGCTGTTCTGGCCGCTGATCTCGAAGATCATCGCAAAGATCCGTCCTCCGAAAGAAGACGAATTTGCGGCACATCGCGAAGCAGAATAAAACGACTGCAAACGTTACAAAAAATCCCGCAAGGCTATGCCTTGCGGGATTTTTTATTAAATAGCTAATATTTTGTTGTGTTAAAAATAGAGCAAGAAAAAGATATCTATAAAGATATGGTAATGACTTATGAAAATGCGGGAGGAAGATTTTCGTTCAAACCAAGGATGGCAGCAGTGATATCGGAATATTCACTTGCGAATGAAATATTCGCATTTGCCAAGGTCAGATTTTTCCCTGATGCTTCAGCCTGCTGAGTGTTTCCGGAGATAGGTTCAAATAGGACGCCAGCTCTTTCTTCGGAATACGATCGAACAATTCCGGATGTTTGCGCAAGAAGCGTTGTACACGTCCGGGGGCATCCAGCAGATGCAGGGTAATGGTATGCGCCATGATGTCGCTCATGACTTGCATGACATCGTATTCGAACGCATGTTTGACATGCTCGTGCTTGTCCATGAATGCAATCCATTGCTGGAGTGGCAACTTGGCGACACGTGCTTTCGTAACGCAGATGATGCTGTATGGCGTCGGCGTTTTGAGGCGCCAGGCAGCGTAACTGGTTTCCATGTTGCGCTCGTCAGCGAAGCGCAGAATCATTTCCTTGGCTTGCTGATTGGTAACAACGCGCTTGAGGATGCCGTCAAGGATGAAATATTGCTCCATTTCATGCACGCCTTGATGCAGCAGAAAATCGCCCTTTGGACAGTCAACGATAACCAGATGCGGTTCCAGTTCGGCCCATTCGCTATCCGTTATGTCCTTTAAGCCCAGATTCTGCCTCAGCTGAACGCGGATCACGTTTTTTTCAGGATGGCTGTCGACAGTCGGCATTGGCGGCAAGAAAGCAGGATTAGGGGCTGCGCAGGGAGTGAATCATGCGATGAAAATTGACCGGGGTCAATGATAGATGCGCAGGCAGATCGATATGATACCTCCACTTGATTAACGATGCGTATAGAGCACGTTTAAAGGGTATCTCTAAAAGTCCGTTTTGGATTTTTAGAGATGCCTTTCAAGTAACGAAACGGCCGTCAAGGTACGGTTTTTTCAACGGCAGTGTTGAGCTTGGCTCAGCCTAATTCGCAATCAACGAAGAGAACATCATTATGAAAAACGACATTCAAGCAACAGCAGCCGACGTCGAGCTGACTGATGGCTTCCATCTGCTGATGGATGCGCTGGAAATGAACGGCATCAAGAACATCTATGGTCTGCTCGGTATTCCGGTGACCGAAGTTGGTCGCATGTGGCAAGCTCGCGGCAACAACTTCTACAGCTTCCGTAATGAACAGAACGCCGGCTACGCCGCGTCGGTTGCTGGTTACCTGACCAAGAAGCCTGGTATCTGCGTTACCGTTTCGGCTCCTGGCTTCCTGAACGGCCTGACCGCTCTGGCCAATGCCACGACGAACTGCTTCCCGATGATCCTGATCTCGGGTTCGTCCGAGCGTGAAATCGTCGACCTGCAGCAAGGCGACTACGAAGAAATGGATCAGCTGAACATCGCTCGTCCGCACTGCAAGGCTTCGTTCCGTATCAACCGCGTCGAAGACATCGGTGTTGCAGTCGTTCGCGCAATCCGCACCGCACTGTCCGGCCGTCCGGGCGGTGTCTATCTGGACATCCCGGCTCGTCTGTTCAGCACCACGATGCCGGCAGAAGAAGGCAAGAAATCGCTGTGGGTTCCGGTTGATCCGGCTCCTGCACAAATCCCTAGTCCTGACGCCGTCAAGCGCGCTGTCGACCTGATCAAAGGCGCGAAGAAGCCGCTGATCCTGCTGGGCAAAGGTGCTGCTTACGCACAATGCGACGCCGACATCCAGGCGCTGGTCGAAGAAACCGGCATCCCGTTCACGCCGATGTCGATGGCAAAAGGCCTGATCTCCGATACGCACCCGCAATGCGGCGCTGCGGCGCGTTCGATGGTCCTGCAAGAGTCCGACGTCGTCGTCCTGATCGGCGCACGTCTGAACTGGCTGCTGTCGCACGGTAAAGGCAAAACCTGGGGCAATCCGAAGAAATTCATCCAGATCGACATCCAGGCAAACGAAATCGACAGCAACGTGCAGATCCACGCACCGCTGGTTGGTGACGTCCAGTCCTGCGTCAACGCACTGCGCGCTGGCCTGAAAGGCATGACCAAGCCGACCGAATGGATGAACGCTGTTGCAGAAAAAGCTTCGGGTACCCGCGCCAAGCTGGCAAGCAAGCTGTCGACGGCAACCCCGGTCATGAACTATCACAACTCGCTGGGCGCGATCCGTGACGTGCTGAAGAACTACCCGGACACCATCCTGGTCAACGAAGGCGCGAACGCACTGGACAACGCACGTATGGTCATCGATCAGTACCAACCGCGTAAGCGTGTGGATACCGGTACCTGGGGCGTGATGGGCGTCGGCATGGGTTCTGCAGTTGCAGCAGCCGTCGAATCCGGCAAGCCGGTCGTGGCAGTGTGCGGCGACTCCGCATTCGGTTTCAGCGGCATGGAATACGAAACGCTGACCCGTTACAACCTGCCGGTCACCGTCATCATCATGAACAACGGCGGTATCTACCGCGGTGACGAAGCCAGCCCGAACCACCAGTTCTCGTGCATGCTGTTCAACCCGAACACCCGCTACGACCTGTTCAGCAAATCGCTGGGTGGCGAAGGTGTTCGCGTGACGACGCCGGAAGAGTTGGCCAAGGCGCTGGAAGAATCGATGAAGTCCGGCAAAACCACCATCATCGACGCGATCATCGATCCGGCAGCTGGTGTTGAATCGGGCCGTATCGGCAACCTGAACATCGTCAGCACGATCGGCAAGAAGTAATTGCCGTGCGGGCGCGGATCCCCGCGCCCGTGCCTGCTCCAACGATATCCGAGCTCCCATCATCTTCGCGACGAGGATGATGGGATAAAAAACAGCAAGTATTCCGGTCGGGGTCGTGAGCAGGCGCTGATCGGATATTGGATATACAATAGGCAGGCTAAACAGCTGGCAAATATTCCACCGCAAGGTGGAGTTTTTTATCTGGGCAGAACCGCATTGCAACTGCTTCAGTAATAAGTTAAACGATTGAAAAGGAATTCATCAATGAGCAAACCACTAGAAGGGATCAAGATCATCGACTTTACCCACGTGCAAGCTGGTCCTGCATGTACCCAGCTGCTGGCGTGGTTTGGCGCGGATGTCATCAAAGTCGAACGTCCGGGTTCCGGCGACGTTACCCGTAACCAGCTGCGCGATATCCCGGATGCTGATGCGCTGTACTTCACGATGCTGAACAGCAACAAGCGCTCGCTGACCCTCGATACCAAAACTCCGCAAGGCAAGGAAGTTCTGGAGAAGCTGATCAAGGAATCCGACGTCATGGTCGAGAACTTCGGTCCGGGCGCTCTGGATCGTATGGGCTTCTCGTGGGCGCGTATCCAGGAACTGAATCCTGGCATGATCATGGCATCGGTCAAGGGCTTCTCCGAAGGCCACCACTACGAAGACCTGAAAGTCTACGAAAACGTCGCACAATGCGCTGGTGGCGCTGCTTCGACGACCGGTTTCTGGGATGGTCCTCCGACCGTTTCGGCAGCTGCTCTGGGTGACTCCAACACCGGTATGCACCTGGCAATCGGTATTCTGACCGCTCTGATGAGCCGTCAGAAGAGCGGCAAAGGCCAGAAGGTCGCCGTTTCGATGCAAGACGCCGTTCTGAACCTGTGCCGCGTCAAGCTGCGCGACCAGCAACGTCTGGAAAAAGTGGGCTTCCTGAAGGAATACCCGCAATATCCGCACGGCAAATTCACCGACGTTGTCCCACGTGGCGGTAACGCCGGCGGTGGTGGCCAACCGGGCTGGGTTCTGAAGTGCAAGGGCTGGGAAACCGATCCTAACGCTTACATCTACTTCACCGTTCAAGATCACGCATGGCCGCCGATCTGCAAGGCGCTGGGCAAGGAAGAATGGATTGACGATCCTGCATACAACACGCCGGATGCACGTCAAGACAAGATCTTCGATATCTTCGCAACGATCGAAGAATGGTTGAAAGACAAGACCAAGTTCGAAGCCGTGGATTACCTGCGCAAGTTCGACATCCCATGCGCACCGGTTCTCTCCATGAAAGAAATCGCCGAAGACAAGTCGCTGCGTGACAGCGGCTCCATCGTCGAAGTTGATCATCCGGCACGTGGCAAGTACCTGACCGTCGGCAGCCCGATCAAATTCTCCGATCTGAAGCCGGAAATCAAGGCATCGCCGCTGCTCGGTGAGCACACCGACGAAGTCCTGGCTCAACTGGGTTACACCAAAGAGCAGATCGCTGAAATGCACGCTGCAAAAGCAGTTTAATAGGCAAGTAGCAGCCAATCCTGAAAAGGCGCCGAAAGGCGCCTTTTTTATTTTCTGCCGAACTGTGTCGGCTATCGCGGCAGGTTGTCCCGATTTTGACGAATTTTGGCGCTTTGCCAACCTGATGCTGCGGAAAAGAGCGGCGCAGCGGGTAGGCAGGAAAGCAGTTTAACGGTAGCATAACGGGTTTCGTCCCAGGCTTTGATCACGCGCGATCGGTAGGCAAAGCAAGATGGGAGAAGGCCAACAGGATCCTGTCAAAAGCGGGAGCGGCGAGGCGTAGTATCGGCGATGAAATTGACCGGGATCAATGATGCCGGCGCAGGCGGATCGCTATGATACGCGCACTAAAAAGCACGCGCGCGAGCGCAAGGTCGGGTGTGCGGAACAGTCTCCGATGCGCCCAGAAACGATGTTGGATGGTCATGAGCAGACGCTCACGGCGCGAGCGGACGACATGTCTGCTCGCGTTTTTTGTACAAGGAGTAGTGGATGAGTAAGGCACTAAGCGGTTACCGCATTCTGGATTTCACGCACGTGCAGTCCGGCCCTGCTTGCACCCAGTTGCTGGCATGGTTCGGCGCTGATGTGATCAAGGTCGAGCGCGCCGGCGAAGGCGACGTGACGCGTAGCCAATTGCGCGACATTCCGGAAGCGGACAGCCTGTATTTCACGATGTTGAATGGCAACAAGCGTTCGATCACGCTGAACACCAAAAACCCGAAGGGCAAGGCTGTTCTGGAAAAGTTGATCAAGGAATGCGACGTTCTGGTTGAAAACTTCGCGCCGGGCGCACTGGATCGCATGGGCTTCAGCTGGGAGCGTATTCAGGAACTGAACCCGAAGATGATCATGGCGTCGGTCAAGGGTTTCGGTCCTGGTCCTTACGAAAACTGCAAAGTCTATGAAAACGTCGCGCAATGCGCTGGTGGTGCTGCTTCGACCACCGGTTTCGACGATGGTCCACCACTGGTAACCGGTGCGCAGATCGGTGACACCGGTACCGGTATGCACCTTGCACTGGGCATCATGGCTGCATTGATCCAGCGTCAAACTACCGGCCGTGGCCAACGCGTGCTGGCAGCAATGCAGGATGCCGTCCTGAACCTGTGCCGCGTCAAGCTGCGCGACCAGCAACGTCTGGATCGCACCGGCGTGATGAAGGAATATCCGCAGTATCCGGACACCCCGTTCGGCGAGGCCGTGCCACGTGCGGGCAACGCATCCGGCGGTGGTCAGCCGGGTTCTGTCCTGAAGTGCAAAGGCTGGGAAACCGATCCTAACGCTTACATCTACTTCATCGCGCAAGCGCCGGTGTGGGAAGCGATCTGCAAGGTGATCGGCAAGGAAGAGTGGCTGTCCGATCCTGAATACGCGACGCCGGCTTCGCGCCTGCCACACTTGAAGAATATCTTCGCGACGGTCGAAGAATGGACCAAGACCAAGACCAAGTTCGAGGTGATGGATATCCTCAACGAATTCGACATTCCTTGCGGTCCGATCCTGTCGATGAAGGAAATCGCCGAAGAGCAGTCGTTGCGCGAGACTGGCACGATCGTGGAAGTCGATCATCCGGTACGTGGTAAGTATCTGACGGTCGGCAATCCGATCAAACTGTCCGACAGCCCGACCGAAGTAACACGTTCGCCACTGCTGGGTGAGCACAATGAAGAAGTGCTGTCGCAATTGGGATATTCCAGCACGGATATCGCCGATTTGCGCAGCGAGGGTGTGATCTCGTAAGGCAAGTATGTTCGGTGCATGATAAAAAGCCTCTCCATTGGAGAGGCTTTTTTGTTTATGCGCTTATAAGAGCACCAGAGGGAATGATTAAAAACGGGTTTGTATTGGCTATTTATAGCCAATGTAGTGCCTCGCGCGATGATGTGAGAAAAACGTGAATCTTTGCGGGTGAAGTTCTGCATCGAAATGGTAGTCGCGCATGTCGCAAATGAGAATCATTCTTTTTGGTGGGGGATGCGTGCAGAAGCGGAATTTTTAGCGTATCTTTGAGTCTTGAATCCATATATGCACGCAAGATCATGTGTGAAAATTGACCTTGGTCAATGTGTGTGGGTAGCGTCATCGATAAGATACGCGCACCCGAAAAGGCTAAAGATATGCAAAAAAAAGCATATATGTGGCTTCAAAAGGGGAGAAACTGATGAGCAAAGCGGTTTTGCGGGCTATATCGGTGCTGGCGATGTTTGCCAGTATGTTGCAGGTGGCGGTCGCCGAGGACGGCGTAACGGATTCCACGATTCTGATCGGTCAAACGATCGGCGTGACCGGTACGGCAGCAGGAACCGTCAAGGAAATGAATGAGGGCGCGCGCGCCTATCTGGCAGTCGTCAACAAGCAGGGGGGTGTCAACGGTCGCAAGATCGAGCTCCGCACGCTGGACGATCAGTATTTGCCGGAGAGAGCTGCGGCCAATGCGAAGAGCTTGATAGAGAAAGACAAGGTCTTTGCATTGTTCCAGAGCCGTGGGACGCCGCAGACGCTGGCGATCTTGCCTGAACTGGAGGCGCGCAAGGTGCCGTTGATCGCACCAAGCACAGGGGCTGAAAGCCTGCATGTGCCGGTCAACAGATTGGTATTCAACGTCCGGGCAAAGTACCAGGACGAGGTGGTGAAAGCCATCGAACACTTCAACACGCTCGGTATGAAACATATCGGGCTGTTGACGTATGAGAAGGACGACGCGCTGGGACTGGACGGCGTGAACGGTTTCAACAAGGGCATGGTGGAATACAAGCTGACGCCGGCCTTTATAGAAATCTTTCCGCGCCTGAAGCCCGACGTCGATGCAGTGGCGCAGAAGCTGGTAGGCGAAGCGCCGGACGCATTGATCATCGTCAGTTCGGGAGCGAACACGGTGGACGTGATCAAGGCAATCCGGGCGCGCGGCGGAAGGATGCAGATCATGACGCTGTCGAACAATTCGTCGCGGGATTTCATTCGGGATCTGGGCGCGGATGCGGCAGGCATCATCGTGTCGCAAATCACGCCGCCGCCGAATCTGTCGACGACGGTGCTGGGACAGGAGTTCCAGGCTGCGGCCAAGGCATCGGGAGCAACGGTCTCCTATGCGGCGATGGAAGGTTTTCTGTCGGCCAAGGTGATGGTGGAAGGATTGCGAAGAAGTGGCCGCAATCTGACGCGTGAGAATCTGGTGCATGCACTGGAGACGATGCAGCGGGTGGACATGGGCGGCGTATCGCTCAGCTACAGCAGCAAGGATCACACGGGCGGTAACTATGTCGAACTGACATTGGTAGGCAAGGATGGACGCTATATACGGTGAGCGATGATTGAACTGAATCAGCGCACAAACGTAGATAGCGGAGAGTGAGGATGATGACGGTGTCGTCATCGTCCGGCAAGTTGAAGCAAGGCATGAAAACGGTATTTGGAAAGTCGCGGCTTTCCAAGTTTGTACGCTGATTTAGGAACAATCATGAACCACAAAGTCATTCCAATTGCAGTGCAGGAAGTCGTCAACACGAAAGAGCGGAAGCGGCAAGCGCCGAAAGG
>NZ_JBMQZD010000001.1:0-920762 GCF_057353965.1 Oxalicibacterium sp. | reverse complement strand
GCTGATTTCCTTTGTGGTGCTCTATATGGGAGGCACGCTTGCCCTCGGCGTCTGGGCAGGAACGCGCATTAAAAACACCAGCGACTTCGCCGTGGCCGGCCGCAGCCTGCCGCTGATCATGGTGATCACCACCACGTTCGCGACCTGGTTCGGCGCAGAAACGGTGATGGGAATTCCGGCGCGTTTCGTGCAGGGCGGCTTGAACGCCATTGTCGAAGATCCGTTCGGCGCTGGCACCTGCCTGATTCTGGTCGGCCTGTTCTTCGCCGCGCGCCTGTACAAGCAGAATCTGCTGACCATCGGCGATTTCTATCGCCTTCGCTACGGCAAGGGCGTGGAAGTGTTCTGCTCGGTGGCGATCATCATCAGCTATCTCGGCTGGGTGGCGGCGCAGATCACGGCGCTGGGTCTCGTCTTCAATGTGCTGACCGGCGGTGCGATGTCGGAAATGACAGGCATGATCGTCGGCACGCTCGCCGTGCTGATCTATGTCGTGATCGGCGGTTTTCTGGCCGTGGCGTGGACCGATTTCATCCAGATGATCGTGCTGGTGATCGGCCTTTCCGTGATCGCGCTGTTTTCGGCGCATCTGGCCGGCGGTGCGGAGCATGTGCTCGCGCTGGCGAGCGAGAAGGACATGTGGAAATTTCTGCCCGAGCCATCCTTCACCGAAATGGCCGGCTTCGTCGCCGCCGGTCTGACCATGATGCTGGGCAGCATCCCGCAGCAGGACGTGTTCCAGCGCGTGATGTCCGCCAAGGATGCTGCCACCGCGCGCAAGGGCGCGGTCATCGGCGGCGTCAGCTACATCCTGTTTGCCTTCGTGCCGATGTTCATCGTGGCTGCTGCCATTGTCGTGATGGGCGCGAGTGCGATGGACATGATCAACGATGATTATCAGCGCCTGTTGCCGACCTTCGTGCTGACCAAGATGCCGCTGATCATGCAGATCTTCTTCTTCGGTGCCTTGCTGTCCGCGATCAAGAGCACGTCCTCGGCGACGCTGCTGGCGCCATCGACCAGTTTTGTCGAGAACATTCTCAAGAACCTGCGTCCGCGCATGAGCGATCGCGAGCAACTGTTCGCCATGCGCGCCACGATCGTCGTGTTCGCGGTGCTGGTGCTGATCTATGCGATTGCGATGCGCGGCACCTCGATCTACGACATGGTGTCGGCCGCCTATCAGGTCACGCTGGTCGGCGCTTTCGTGCCGCTGGTCATGGGCCTGTACTGGAAACGCGCGACCACGCAGGGAGCGATTTTTTCGCTGACGGCGGGTGTCTTCGTCTGGGTTCTGTGCTTTCCGGAACTGACGAACTGGGGCGAACAATTCCCCGGTCAGCTTGCCGGTCTGATCGCTGCCTTTGCCGGCATGATCGCCGGATCGCTGCTGCCGCAAATGCTGCGCGATCGCCAGGAGCCGAAGCCACCGGTGGAAGGCATGGTGATTTGACGACGGCGGAAGAGTTGCATTGCCGCTGCCTGCGGATGTTGTCAATCGATCAGCGCCCGGCTTGTCATTTCCGCAACGGACGCCGGAAAATGCCGGTACGCGCCTCTCAAATAGTGTCTCGTACCAGTGCAGGTTCGCATCATGCTGCGTAAAACGGCCCCGAAAGCCTTATAATTCAGGGTTTTTGATGATTTTTGCAGGAAGAGTTTCATCATGCCGATTTATGCGTACCGTTGCGACGATTGCGGTTTCTCCAAAGACGTGTTGCAGAAGATTTCCGATCCCGTGCTGACGGATTGCCCGTCGTGCGGCAAGCCGGCATTCAAGAAACAGGTGACGGCCGCCGGCTTCCAGCTGAAGGGAACCGGCTGGTATGTGACCGATTTCCGTGGCGGCCAGGGCGGCACGTCCGCTGCGGCGACCGGCGCCAAATCCGAATCGAAGTCCGAATCCAAATCTGAATCGTCCGATGCAGCGCCTGCCGCGTCGACAGCTTCGACCGGTACAGCGGCCAATAGCACGACCAGCGCCGACTGACCGTGCGTGCCGGTTTCCGGCTCACCATTTGAATAGATCAACTATGCGCAAATATTTCGTCACCGGCCTGCTGATCCTGGTTCCGCTTGCGATCACGCTGTGGGTGCTGAACCTGATCGTCAGCACGATGGACCAGTCGTTGCTGTTGTTGCCGGCCAGCTGGCGGCCGGAAGCCGTGTTCGGTTTTGCGATTCCGGGCCTGGGCACGATCCTGACGCTGCTGGTCATTTTCCTGACCGGACTTGCCACGCGCAATTTCATCGGCAAGCGTGTCGTGCTGGTGTGGGAATCCATCCTGCGCCGCATTCCGATCTTCAATACGATCTATTCCAGCGTCAAGCAGGTATCCGACACGCTGTTCTCGTCGTCGGGCAATGCCTTCCGCAAGGCGCTGCTGGTGCAGTATCCGCGCCAGGGCTCGTGGACCATCGCCTTCCTGACCGGCACGCCGGGCGGCGACGTGCGCAACCATCTGACCGGCGACTACGTCAGCCTGTACGTGCCGACCACGCCGAACCCGACGTCTGGTTTTTTCCTGATGGTGCCGCGCGCGGACACGATCGAACTCGACATGACGGTCGACGAGGCGTTGAAATATATCGTCTCGATGGGCGTCGTCACGCCGGATCATTTCGACAAGTCGAACCTCATCGATCCGAAGAAGGTTCCGGGCGCGACGCAATAATGCCCATGCCGTAACCAACGAATACAAGAAACTGAAACTGGAAACCTGAACATGTCTATGCGAACTCAATACTGCGGCCTCACCACCGAAGCGCTGCTCGACCAAACCGTCAGCCTGTGCGGCTGGGTGCATCGTCGCCGCGACCACGGCGGTGTCATCTTCATCGACCTGCGCGACCGCGAAGGTCTGGTGCAGATCGTCTGTGATCCGGATCGCGTCGATGTGTTCAAGAAGGCCGAATCGGTACGCAACGAATTCTGTCTGCGCATTACCGGCCTGGTGCGCCATCGTCCGGAAGGCACGACCAACGCCAATCTGACCTCCGGCAAGATTGAAGTGCTGGCGCATGAACTGGAAGTGCTGAATCCTTCCGTCACGCCGCCGTTCCAGCTGGACGATGACAACCTGTCCGAGACGACGCGCCTGACGCATCGCGTGCTGGACCTGCGCCGTCCGCAGATGCAAAACAATCTGCGCCTGCGCTACAAGGTCGCGATGGAAGTGCGCAAGTATCTGGACGAAAACGGCTTCATCGACATCGAAACGCCGATGCTGACCAAATCGACGCCGGAAGGCGCGCGCGACTACCTGGTGCCGTCGCGCGTCAACGCCGGCCAGTTCTTCGCACTGCCGCAGTCGCCGCAGCTGTTCAAGCAGCTGCTGATGGTCGCCAACTTCGATCGCTACTACCAGATCACCAAGTGCTTCCGCGACGAAGACCTGCGCGCCGACCGCCAGCCGGAATTCACGCAGATCGACTGCGAAACCTCGTTCATGACCGAACAGGAAATCCGCGATCTGTTCGAAAACATGATCCGTCTCGTGTTCAAGAAAGTGCTGGACGTCGAACTGCCGAACCCGTTCCCGGTGATGGATTACGCGACCGCGATGGGCCTGTACGGCTCCGACAAGCCGGACATGCGCGTCAAGCTGCAGTTCACCGACATGACCGACGTGATGAAGGACGTCGACTTCAAGGTCTTCTCCGGTGCCGCCAACATGGAAGGTGGCCGCGTGGTTGCATTGCGCGTGCCGGGCGGCGGTGCGATGCCGCGTTCCGAGATTGACGCCTACACGCAGTTCGTCGCGATCTACGGCGCCAAGGGCCTGGCCTGGATCAAGGTCAATGAGAAAGCCAAGGGTCGCGATGGTCTGCAATCGCCTATCGTCAAGAACATCCACGACGCTGCACTGGAAAAGGTCATCGAGCTGACCGGCGCGGAAGACGGCGATCTGATTTTCTTCGGCGCCGACAAGGCGAAGGTCGTCAATGATGCGATCGGCGCGCTGCGCGTGAAGGTCGGCCACAGCGAATTCGGCAAGAAGAACGGCCTGTTCGACGATGCATGGCGTCCGCTGTGGGTGATCGACTTCCCGATGTTTGAATTCGACGAAGACAACCAGCGCTGGGCAGCCGTCCACCATCCGTTCACCGCGCCGAAGGATGGTCACGAAGACCTGATGGAATCCGATCCGGGTCGCTGCATCGCCAAGGCGTACGACATGGTGCTGAACGGCTGGGAACTGGGCGGCGGTTCGGTTCGTATCCATCGTGCTGAGGTGCAAAGCAAGGTATTCCGTGCGCTGAAGATCGGCGCCGAGGAAGCGCAGCTGAAGTTCGGCTTCCTGCTGGACGCGCTGCAGTATGGCGCGCCGCCGCACGGCGGTCTGGCGTTCGGCCTCGATCGTCTGGTGACGATGATGTGCGGCGCGGAATCGATCCGCGACGTCATCGCCTTCCCGAAAACGCAGCGTGCGCAGGACCTGCTGACGCAGGCACCGTCGGAAGTCGACGAGAAGCAATTGCGCGAACTGCATATTCGCCTGCGCAACGTGGAGCCGGCTGCCAAGGCCTGATACAAGTTGCTGCAAGTTGCGACATAAAGTTGCGGCATAATGAAGGCGCGGATTTCCGCGCCTTTTTTATTTTGCTTCGATTTCAGTTCGATTCATGCAGAAGAACCAGCCTGCGCCGACCAAACCGTACAAGATTCCCCAGTCCGTGCTGGTGGTCATTCATACGCCTGAACTCGAGGTGCTGATGCTGGAGCGGGCAGACCGTCCCGGTTTTTGGCAATCGGTGACGGGTTCCAAGGATGCGATCGACGAGCCGTGGACCGAAACCGCGATTCGCGAAGTGGCCGAGGAAACCGGCATTGTGATTGTCGCCGACGACAAGACCGGCGGGCCGGCCGCGGTTTCCATCGAACATCTGCACGACTGGCAACTTTCCAACGTCTACGAAATCTATCCGGTGTGGGGCTATCGTTACGCGCCGGGTGTCACGCGCAACACTGAGCATGTGTTCGGCCTGCGTGTGCCGCGCGACATCGCGGTCACGCTGTCGCCGCGCGAGCATCTGCGCTACGAATGGCTGCCGTGGCGTGAGGCTGCCGATCGCTGTTTCTCCGCATCCAACGCAGAGGCGATCCTGCAATTGCCGGATCGCTACGGTGATGGCCGTGCCGATTTCCTGCACGTCTGCGTGAGCCATCGAACCGATGCGTTGAAGGAATGACGGTATCGTCGCATGCGGAAATGTGCGACGCCCCGGGTTGTTGCCTGTTGAATTTGGCTGTGCATTGTTTGCCGGATATCCGATCTGCATGAAACTGAAAATCACGACCTACAACATTCATAAAGGCGTCTCCTCCTTCGGTGCGCGGCCGCGCGTCCATGCGCTGAAGCAGGCCATCAGCGGGATGCAGTCCGACATCCTGTTTCTGCAGGAAGTGCAGGGGCGGCACGATCTGCATGCGATCAAGCATGCGACGGACTGGCCTGAACTGGCGCAGCAGGATTTTCTCGCGGGCGATTCGCATGAATGTGCATACGGCATGAATGCGGTCTACGATCACGGCCATCACGGTAATGCGTTGCTGAGCGCCTTTCCGATCGTTTCCTATGCGAACAGGAATATCTCCGATCACAAGTACGAATCGCGCGGCATTCTCCATTGCATCGTGCGTGCGCCGGAAGCGGAAGTGCATTGCTATGTGATCCACCTGGGTTTGTTCGCCGGCAGTCGCAAGCGTCAGACCGATGCACTGATCGAAGCCGTCAAGGAAACGGCGGGTACCAGCGCACCCGTCATCATCGCCGGCGATTTCAACGACTGGGGCAACAAACTGAGCGAAGACCTGCGCGCCGAGCTTGGCGTCAACGAAGTCTTCGACGAGAACCTGTCGCGGCGCGGCTTCGGCACCTACATGCGCCAGCTGAGCGGCCGCGGCCCGAAGATGCAGCCGGCACGCACCTTTCCCGCCGCCATGCCTTTTTTGCAACTGGACCGCATCTACGTGCGCGGCTTCAAGGTAGAATCCGCGGAAGTCCTGCACGGTGCGATCTGGGCCAAGCTGTCGGACCATGCGCCCATCGTGGCGACGCTGAAGCTGAAATAGAACAAGAAAGGCGCGTCCGCATCGTGGCGTGCCGCCTTCATTGCGAGGACCCAGGCGCATGCGCGTGGTCAACTTCATCGGCGAGAACGATATTCAACTGCTGCATTGCGGCGCCGATTACTTTCCGGCGCTGATCGCCGCATTCGATGCCGCACGCATCGAAATCTATCTGGAAACGTATATCTTCGCCGATGACGAGACTGCGCGTGCGATCAAGCAGGCATTGACGCGTGCCGTAGCACGCGGTGTCACCGTCAATCTGGTGACGGACTGGGTCGGCACCGGCAGCATCCAATCCAAAGCCTTGCAGCGCGAGTGCGATGCAGCCGGCATTATCCATCGCAGCTTCAATCCGTGGTTCGTGCGCGGCATCGCGCGCATGCATCGCAAGCTCTGCGTGGTGGACAGGCAGATCGCCTTTCTGGGCGGGCTGAACATCGTCGACGACATGCACGATGACGACGATCCGCGCATCACGCTGCCGGCGCCGCGCTGGGATTTCGGCGTACGCATCACGGGGCCTCTGGTGGCGAGCATTCACTGGGAAATGGCCGTGTACTGGGCGCGCATGGGCAATCTGAGCTGGCGCACACGCTGGGCGACCTTTCGCGAGCAGCGGCGTCGCCGCCGTCACGCCGATGCCAGCATTCCGATGGTGGCAGGACTGGTGGTACGCGACAATCTGCGCAATCGCCGCACGATACAGACGGCTTATCTGAAAGCGCTGGGCGGCGCGCGGCATGCGGCCTTGCTGGCAAATCCGTACTTCGCGCCGGGGCGCCGCATGCGCAACGGGCTGGTGGCGGCTGCGCGACGTGGCGTTGCTGTGACCTTGCTGCTGGGCGTGGGGCAGTACCGGTTTCAGGACGTGATTGCGCGTTCCTACTATCCGCAGTTGTTGAAATCCGGCGTGCGCATCGTCGAGTACCGGAAGACGCAATTGCACGGCAAGGTCGCCGTCGTCGACGATCGATGGGCCACGGTCGGTTCCAGTAACTATGACGGCTTCAGTCTGTTCGTCAATCAGGAAGCCAATGTAGTCGTGCTCGATCAGGCTTTTGCGCAGACGCTGCGTGCGCATATCGAAGACGGTGTCGCCGACGGCGTGGAAGTGACGCTGACGGAATTCGAAGGCGTGCCCTGGTACAAGAAGGCGTTTTATCGCGTGGCTTACCTGATCTACGCCAGCATGTTGCGACTGATCACCTGGGGCAAGTCGGCAGAGTAGCAAACGCCCGCCTGACAAATTCGACAGAAATGTCTGATGCCGGACCTGCAAGGGACACGGCAGCAGGCATGGTCAAATCGTTCTACACTATGCGCTCCAAGCGGCGCCATCGGGCAACTCACCCGGCGGCGCCGCTATCGTTTCCGATGCAACAGACAAGTGAGAAGAATGGTTAAGCAGAGTGTTCGTGCGCAAGCGACGCTGGACGGTGAAGGTCTGCCGCTGCCGGAACGCAACTGGGCCATTCTGTCGGTTGCGATGGGCGTGTCGATGTCGTCGCTCGATACGGCGATTGCCAACACCGCGTTGCCAGCCATGGCCGCGCAACTGCATACGACGCCGGCCGATTCGGTCTGGATCGTCAACATCTATCAACTGGCGATGGTGGCGACGCTGCTGCCGTTCGCGGCGCTGGCGGAAATCCTCAGCTTCCGCCGCGTCTTCATTTTCGGCCTGCTTCTGTTCACGCTGGCATCCGCCGCCTGCGCGCTGGCATGGTCGCTGCCGACGCTGGTCATCGCGCGGTTCTTCCAGGGGGTCGGCGGCGCTGCCGTGATGGGCATCAATACTGCGCTGCTGCGCTCCATTTATCCATCCAGCATGCTCGGTCGCGGTCTCGGCACGAATGCGCTGGTGGTCGCGGTATCGTTCGCGGTTGGCCCGACGATCGCGTCCACCATCTTGTCACTGTGGTCGTGGCCTTGGCTGTTCGCGATCAACGTGCCGTTCGGCATGCTGGCTTTCTTCCTCGCACGCCGCTTCCTGCCGGAGACCGGGCGCGCCACGCATCGCTTCGATGCGCTGACGGCGCTGTACAACGGCGCGGCCTTCGGCCTGCTGATTCTCGCCATCGGCGAAGGCGCGCATCTGGCCGGCACGCGTACCGTGTTGCTGGAAGCCGGCGGCGCCTTGCTGTTTTTTATTCTGCTGCTGCGCCGACAGAAGGGTCATCAGGCGCCGATGCTGCCGGTCGATCTGTTCCGGCGGCCGCAGTTTTCGCTATCGGCATTGACGGCAGTCTTTACGTTCGGCGCGCAAGGACTGGCCTTCGTGTCGCTGCCGTTCTATTTCGAATCGGCACTCGGCCGTTCGGCGGTCGAGACCGGATTCCTGTTGACGCCGTGGGCGGTGCTGGTCGGCATCATGGCGCCGATTGCGGGGCGGCTCAGCGATCGCTATCCGGTCGGCATTCTGGCCGGCATCGGCACGGCGATCCTGTCGGCCGGGCTGATGCTGATGATCGTGATGCCGACGGATGCATCGACCCTCGACATCTGCTGGCGCATGGCGCTGTGCGGCATCGGCTTCGGCTTTTTCCAGGCGCCTAATCTGCGCGCCATTCTCAGCAGCGCGCCGCCCGAGCGCGGCGGCGGCGCCAGCGGCATCGTCGCGACATCACGGTTGATCGGGCAGGCGTCCGGTTCGGCGCTGGTGGCGTTCTGCCTCATCATTTCCGCACTGCATGGCGAAAAGCTCGCGCTTGGCCTGGGAGCGGCATTTGCCGCCGCCGCTAGCATCGCCAGCTTTTCGCGCATGTTCGTTGCGAAGAATCCATTTGCGAAACGATGACGATGGAACAGGTTCGCATCGATAAATGGCTGTGGGTGGCGCGTTTCTTCAAGACGCGTTCGCTGGCGACCGATGCGGTCGATGCCGGCCGCGTGCGGCTCGACGGCGAACGCATCAAGCCGGCGCGCAACGTTAAATGCGGCGATCTGCTGCAGATCGACAATGGCTCGACCGAATGGGAAGTCGTTGTGCGCGCCCTGGCCGACAAGCGTGGTTCCGCCGAGATCGCACAGAAGCTGTACACGGAAACCGAGTCCAGCATGGCGAAGCGCCAGCAGGAAGCCGAACGCCGCCGCTATTTCCGCGAACCGGCGCAGGAGATCAAGGGACGGCCGACCAAGCGCGACCGCCGCATGCTCGATCGCTCGAAATAGTCTCCACGGATAATGTCACGGTGCAGACACGATGCTCTGCGCATCATGCGGTAGTATTGACCCGATAGACAAACCGTACAAACGCAAGGAGACGATTCATGGGTCAATACACCGCCCCGCTGCGCGACATGCAATTCGTTCTGCACGAATTGCTGGGTGTTTCGGATGAGTTGAAGCAGTTGCCGAAATATGCGGATATCGATGCCGATACCATCAACCAGGTGCTGGAAGAGGGCGCGAAGTTCACGTCGGAAATCTTGTTTCCGCTCAATCACGTCGGCGATCGCGAAGGCTGCAAGCTCGATACGGCCACGCATGAAGTCACGCCGCCGGCCGGTTTCAAGGATGCCTACGACCAGTACGTCGCTGCCGGCTGGCCTTCTCTGTCGGCTGATCCCGAATTCGGCGGCCAGGGTTTGCCGACCGTGGTGCAGACTGTCTTTCTCGAAATGCTCAATTCCGCCAATCAGGCGTGGACCATGTATCCGGGCCTGTCGCACGGCGCTTACGAATGTCTGCTGAAGCACGGTACCGACGAACAGAAATCGCTGTACCTGCCGAAACTGGTCTCCGGCGAATGGACCGGCACGATGTGCCTGACCGAAGCGCATTGCGGTACCGATCTCGGTCTGCTTCGCACAAAGGCCGAGCCGCAAGCGGACGGTTCCTACAAACTGACCGGTAGCAAGATCTTCATCTCGGCCGGTGAGCACAACATGTCGCACAACATCGTGCATCTGGTGCTGGCGCGTCTGCCCGACGCGCCGGCCGGCACGCACGGTATTTCCCTATTCGTGGTGCCGAAATTCCTGCCGAGGGAAGACGGCACGCCGGGCGAGCGCAATCCGATTTTCTGCGGTGCGCTCGAAGAAAAGATGGGCATCCACGGCAATGCGACCTGTCAGATGAATATCGACGGCGCGAGAGGCTGGATGATCGGCGAGCCGAACAAGGGGCTGAACGCGATGTTCGTGATGATGAACGCGGCGCGCCTCGGCGTTGGCATGCAGTCGCTGGGACTGACCGAAGTCGCCTACCAGAATGCGCTGGCCTATGCGAAAGACCGCCTGCAGATGCGCAGCCTGACCGGCCCCAAGGCCACAGACAAGCCGGCCGATCCGATCATCGTGCACCCCGACGTGCGCCGAATGCTGCTGACGGCGAAAGCCTATGCCGAAGGTGGGCGTGCTTTCAGCTCCTACGTCGCGCTGCAGATCGATCGCGAACTGAATCATCCGGACGAAAAGGTGCGCGAAGAAGCGGCCGATGAAGTCGCGCTGCTGACGCCCATCGTCAAGGCCTTCCTGACCGACAATGGTTGGATTGCTGCATCCGAATCGATGCAGGTCTATGGTGGCCACGGCTACATCGCCGAATGGGGCATGGAGCAATACGTGCGCGATGCGCGCATCAACATGATCTACGAGGGTACCAACACGATCCAGTCGCTGGATCTGCTGGGCCGCAAGATTCTGCAGGACAACGGCGTCAAGCTGCGCAAGCTGGGCGAGAAGATCCGCAGCTATATCGAGGAAAACGGCCTCGATGAATCCATGTCCGAATTCATCACGCCGCTGGCCGATCTGGCGGCGAAGGTCGAAAAGCTGACGGCAGAAATCGGCATGAAGGCGATGAAGAACCCGGACGAGGTCGGCGCGGCTGCCGTGCCTTATCTGCGCGTGGTCGGCCATCTGATCTATGCGTACTTCTTCGCGCGCATGGCACAACTCGCGCTGGCAAAGCAGGATGGCGGCGATCCTTTCTACAAGGCCAAGCTGGCGACCGCGCGATTCTACTTCGCGCGCCTGTTGCCGGAAACGGCGATGTTGATCCGCCAGGCGCGCGCCGGTTCGGCCAGCCTGATGGAGCTGGAAGCCGAACTGTTCTGATGCTGCATTCTCCGCCGCGCCCGGCATGCTGCCGGCGCGGCTGCATCATTCGACAGACATTCTTTGTAGAGGTTTAGGCATGTCAAATTTCATCGTCAGGAAAGTGGCGGTCCTCGGCGCCGGCGTGATGGGCGCGCAGATCGCCGCGCATTGCGTCAACGCGAAAGTGCCGGTCGTGCTGTTCGACCTGCCGGCCAAGGAAGGGCCGAAGAACGGCATCGTGCTGCGCGCGATCGATAACCTGAAGAAGCTCAATCCCGCGCCGCTCGGCAATCCGGATCAGGCGGAATTGATCGAAGTCGCCAATTACGACGACGATCTGGCGAAGCTGGCCGAATGCGACATCGTCATCGAAGCGATCGCCGAGCGCATGGACTGGAAGCACGATCTGTACAAGAAGGTTGCGCCGCATCTGTCGCCTGCCGCGATCTTTGCGTCAAACACGTCGGGCCTGTCGATCACGGCGCTGTCCGAAGGCTTCGATGCCGATCTGAAGAAACGTTTTTGCGGCGTGCACTTTTTCAACCCGCCGCGCTATATGCATCTGGTCGAACTGATTCCGACGACTGCAACCGATGCGGCCATCCTCGACCGACTGGAAGCTTTCCTGACGAGCACGCTCGGCAAGGGCGTAGTGCGCGCGCTGGATACGCCGAACTTCATCGCCAACCGTGTCGGCATCTTCAGCATGCTGGCGACGATGATCGAAGCGGAGAAATTTGGGCTGACGGTCGATGTCGTCGATGACCTGACCGGCAGCAAGCTGGGGCGCGCGAAGTCCGGTACCTTCCGCACCGCCGACGTGGTCGGCCTCGATACGATGGCGCACGTGGTGAAGACGATGCAGGACAACCTGCAGGGCGATCCGTTCTACGCCGTCTATCGCACGCCGGACATCCTGACCAAGCTGATCGGCGCCGGCGCGCTCGGCGCGAAGGCCGGCGCGGGCTTCTACAAGAAGGTCGGCAAGGATATCCTGCGCATCGATCCAGTCAGCGCCGATTACGTTCCCGGTGGCGGCAAGGCCGACGATTTCATCGTCCGCGTGCTGAAGGAAAAGGATGCGGCGAAACGCATCAAAGCGCTGCACGATTCGAAAAATCCGCAGGGCCAGTTCCTGTGGGCCATCCTGCGCGACATTTTTCATTACATCGCCGTGCATCTGGAATCGATCGCCGACAATGCGCGCGACGTCGATTTCGCGATGCGTTGGGGCTTCGGCTGGTCGCAAGGGCCATTCGAACTGTGGCAGGCTGCCGGCTGGAAGCAGGTAGCGGACTGGATCAACGAAGACATTACGGCCGGCAAGACGCTGAGCGATGCGCCACTGCCGGAATGGGTATTCGGCGATCGCAGCAACGTGCACGCGGCGGACGGCTCATGGTCGCCGAAGCAGAAACGCAACGTGTCGCGCTCGACGCTGCCGGTCTACGAAAGACAGGTGTTCCGCGCCGGTCTGCTCGGCAACGACGGCGCGAACGGCACGACGGCCGGCACGACCGTGTTCGAAGACGATTCGGTGCGCATTTGGCATCAGGACGACGAGGTGCTGATCCTGTCGTTCAAGACCAAGATGCACGTGATCGGCCCCGGCGTGATCGCCGGCATGGAAAAGGCGATTGCCGAAGCCGAAAGCAATTACAAGGGACTCGTGATCTGGCAGGCCGATTCGGCCGAAGGCGGCGCATTTTCTGCCGGCGCCGATCTGCAGGCGATGTTGCCGCTGTTCATGTCCGGCGGCGTGTCTGCGATCGAGCCGATGGTGTCCAAGCTGCAGCAAGCGTACCAGAGACTGAAATACGCGAACGTGCCGGTCGTGGTCGCCGTTGCCGGCCTGGCACTTGGCGGTGGCTGCGAACTGCTGTTGCATGCCGCGCGTCGTGTCGCGTCGCTCGAATCGTATATCGGTCTCGTCGAAGTCGGCGTCGGTTTGATCCCGGCCGGCGGCGGCCTGAAGGAAGCGGCGGCGCGCGCTGCGCACAATGCGAAAGGCAACGACATCCTGCAGTTCCTGAAGAACGATTACATGCAGGCGGCGACGGCTGCCGTGTCGCGTTCCGCGCTGGAAGCGCAGACGATGGGCTACCTGAAAGCGGACGACGTGATCGTCTTCAATCCGTATGAATTGCTGCATGTCGCGAAGACGCAGGCGCGCGCGATGCACGATGCCGGCTATCGTCCACCGCTGAAGACGAAGATTCCGGTGACCGGCCGCTACGGCCTGGCGACAATCGGTGCGCAACTGATCAACATGCGTGACGGCGGTTTCATCTCGGCGCATGACTACAAGCTCGGCATGATGATCGCCGACGTCGTCACTGGCGGCGAAATCGAGAACGGCAGCCTGGTCGATGAACAATGGCTGCTGGACCGCGAGCGCCGCGCCTTCATGGAACTGCTGGCGCATCCGAAGACGCAGGAACGCATCATGGGCATGATGCAGACGGGCAAGCCGGTGCGTAATTGAAGGGGCAATAAAGCTACTGCGCAAACCAATCCCGACGCTGTGATGCTCGCCGTATGTCAGTACGGCTGCGCTTCTCGCGCCGGCCTTGATTCGCTCGCTACGCTTTCTCACCCCTTCCGAGCTGATCAAAGAATCAATTCTCCTTGGAGCACAAGATGAGCAAACAACTTCAGGAAGCCTACATCGTTGCCGCCACCCGCACGCCGATCGGCAAGGCGCCGCGCGGCATGTTCCGCCATACACGCCCGGACGATCTGCTGGTGCGCGCGATGCAGTCGGCACTGTCGCAGGTGCCGTCGCTCGATCCAAATGCGATCGAGGATGCCATCGTCGGCTGCGCATTCCCGGAAGCGGAGCAGGGACTGAACATGGCGCGCATGAGCGTGCTGCTGGCCGGTCTGCCGAAGACGGTAGGCGGCGTCACCGTCAACCGCTACTGCGCGTCCGGTCTGACGGCGCTGGCGATGGCGGCTGACCGCATCCGCGTCGGTGAAGCGGATGCGATCATCGCTGCCGGCGCCGAATCGATGTCGATGGTGCCGATGATGGGCTATCACCCGTCGATGAACATGGGCATCTTCAAGGACGAAAACATCGGCATGGCCTACGGCATGGGGCTGACGGCGGAAAGGGTCGCTGAACAATGGAAAGTGTCGCGCGAGGCGCAGGATGCGTTCTCACTGGAATCGCATCGCCGCGCAATTGCGGCGCAGCAGAGCGGCGAATTCGCTGATGAGATCACGCCGGTGGAAATCGTCGAACGCCTGCCGAACATGCAGAGCGGCGAGATCGACATCAAGACGCACACCGCCAATCTCGACGAAGGTGCACGTGCCGATACCAGCATGGAAGCGTTAGGCAGATTGCGGCCGGTGTTTTCGCCGAAAGGCTCGGTCACTGCTGGCAACAGTTCGCAAACGTCCGACGGCGCTGGTGCGCTGATCGTCGTCAGCGAAAAAATCCTGAAGCAGTTCAACCTGACGCCGCTGGCGCGTTTCGTCTCCTTTGCCGTGCGCGGCGTGCCGCCGGAAATCATGGGCATCGGTCCGAAGGAAGCGATTCCTGCAGCATTGCGTGCAGCCGGCCTGAAGCAGGATCAGATGGACTGGATCGAACTGAACGAAGCATTCGCTGCGCAATCGCTGGCTGTGATCGGTGATCTGGGACTCGATCCTGTAAAGGTCAATCCGATGGGCGGTGCGATCGCGCTGGGACATCCTCTCGGCGCGACCGGCGCAATCCGTTCGGCCACTGTTGTGCACGGGCTGCGCCGTCGCAATCTGAAGTACGGCATGGTGACGATGTGCGTCGGCACCGGTATGGGGGCGGCGGGGATATTCGAGCGGATGTAGAACGTTATTTCCTGAAAGGAAAAACCGCATGCAATTTGCATGCGGTTTTTTATTCCATCTCTTCTTCCAGTTGCGCCCCTTCGTCCGAATGGAAGCGCTGTCGATAATCGAACGGACTGATCCCCAGCCTGCGGCCGAAGATGCGACGGAAGGTCGCTGCATTGCCGAAGCCGCAGCGGCGGGCGATTTCCGTCAGGCCGAGATCGGTGGATTCCAGATAGCGGCGCGAGGCATCGATGCGTGCATCGTTGACGAAGTTCATCACCGTCATTCCGCATTCCTGCTTGAACACGCGCGACAGATGGCGCGCGCTCATCTGCATCTTCTCCGCAATCGACGGCAGCGTATGTTCGGTTTCCAGATTGCCGAGAATGTAGCTCTGCACGGCGGCGACAGGTGAATCGTTTTCGACCTGCAATTCCAGCAGCGGGCTGAACTGCGATTGGCCACCGGCGCGGCGCAGATAGACGATCAGATACTTGGCGACGTCGATCGCCATCTTCTTGCCGAAATCCTCCTCGATCAGGGCCAGCGACAGATCGATGCCGGCGGTGACACCAGCAGTCGTGTAGAGCGAACCGTCCTTCACATAGATGCGGTCCGGTTCGACTTTCGCTCTGCGGAACATCGTCGACAGACGCGCCGCATCCATCCAGTGCGTGGTGACGGTCTTGCCGCCAATGATGCCGGCGGCGCCGAGCGCGAAGACGCCGTTGCAGATGGCGCCGATGCGGCGGCAGTTTTCATTCTGCATCGCCAGCCAGTCAGTTAGCGTGGTGTCTTCGAGAATGTCGAACACGCCGAGTCCGCCAGGCACGATCAGCGTATCGAAGTGCGGTGTCGGATCGAAGATCGTGCGATCCGGCGAAATCGTCAATCCGCTTGAAGTTTGAATCGGCCCGCGCGTGGTGGCGACAGTCATGATTTCGTATTCGCATTCGCCGTTGCTGAGCACTTTCACTTCGGCGAAGGCATCGCCGGGCGCGGCGATGTCCAGCATCTGGAAGCGTGGGAAGACCAGCAGGCCGACGGTAATTTTTCGCATGACGAACAGAAACGGTAGAGATGGCTCAGAGGTAATTGGATGATTGCGGCGATGATATCAAGTTTGCCGTGCGCTGAGCTGCGGCAAACCGATGTGAAGAAAGGGAAGCAAAGGCAATCTCCGGAGCGCAAGCAAGAGAGAAGTACATGCTGGCGACATTCTCCGGTTGCCTGACGATCCGAGCGCGGGCGCACGACCGTATCGGCCATGCGCCCTTATTGCATCTATTCCCCTTTATCGCATTACACGGCTTTCGACGCGTGCAGCGCGGCGATCTGCTCCGGCGTATAGCCGAGGCGCTTCAGCACTTCGTCGGTGTGTTCGCCGAGCAGCGGCGAAGGCTTGATCTCCGGCTTCAGTTCGGAGAACTTGATCGGGCTGCCGACGGTCAGGTACTTGCCGCGTGCCGGATGATCGACTTCGACGATGGAACCGCTGGCGCGCAGCGACTTGTCTTCGGCGATCTCCTTCATCGATAGCACGGGTGCGCACGGGATGTCGTACTTGCGGAAGATGTCGACGGCTTCGAACTTGGTCTTGTCCTTCAGGAAGTTTTCGATGAAGGCGAAGATGTCGAAGATCTTGTCCTGGCGCGCCTGCGGCGTGTTGTATTCCGGATCGCTGATCCATTCTTCCTTGCCCAGTGCGCGGCAGATCGGTTCCCACGCGTGGCCCTGGATCGTGAAGTAGATGTAGGCGTTCGGATCGGTTTCCCAGCCCTTGCACTTCAACACCCAGCCCGGCTGGCCGCCGCCGCCGGCATTGCCGCCGCGCGGCACCACGTCGGTGAACTTGCCGTTCGGGTATTGCGGATATTCTTCCAGATAGCCGACCTTTTCCAGGCGTTGCTGATCGCGCAGCTTGACACGCGTCAGGTTCAGCACTGCATCCTGCATCGACACCGATACCTTCTGGCCCTTGCCTGTCTGCTGGCGACCCATCAGCGCGGTCAGGATGCCGATCGCCAGATGCATGCCGGTGTTCGAGTCGCCGAGTGCGGCGCCACTGACGGTCGGCGGGCCGTCCCAGAAACCGGTGGTCGATGCGGCGCCGCCGGCAGCCTGCGCGACGTTTTCATAGACCTTCAGGTCTTCGTAATGGTGGCCGTCGGAAAAGCCCTTGACCGATGCCAGGATCATGCCGGGATTGATTTCCTGGATGCGTTCCCACGAAAAGCCCATGCGGTCCAGTGCGCCCGGTGCAAAGTTTTCGACCAGCACGTCGGATTCCTTGATCAGTTTTTCCAGCACTTCCTTGCCTTCCGGTGTCTTGGTGTCCAGCGTCAGCGATTTCTTGTTGCTGTTGAGCATCGTGAAATAAAGCGCGTCCACGCCGGGGATGTCGCGCAGCTGCGAACGCGTGACGTCGCCGGAGCCGGGACGCTCGACCTTGACGACGTCGGCGCCGAACCAGGCCAGCAACTGGGTGCAGGCCGGGCCGGCTTGCACGTGGGTGAAATCGATGATCTTGATGCCGTTGAGCGGGGTGTTCATGTATTTCCCTTTCTGTCGTGAAGTGCCGCGTGTCCGTTTTTAGACGATGTGGCGTCAATAAAAACGGCCGCATCCGCACGGAATTGGCCAGCTTTCGATCGTGTTCCGCAAGGTGCTCGGGGGAGGCGATGCGTCTGGTTCGAATTGATTCTGCCGAGGCTTTTTATGCGTTTCCACGCTTATTTTTCGGCTGGCTGGCAATGTCCGGAAGGTGTCGGAGATGCGGCGAAGGAGTGGCCTGATTTGTTTGTAAGTAAAAATCAGGACATGGCGTGAATGTCCGTTTTTTGTCAAAACGGACTGGCTGAAAAGAAGGAAAGCGAGATTTACGGACGGGCGGTTTTGCCGAATGCGGCGAAATTGGCGCGGTACTGCAGCGCGGTGATGCCCAGTCGTTTGACGAACACTTGGCGCATCTGATCCGGATTGCGGAAGCCGCAGTGCCAGGCAACCGTTTTCAGCGGTTCCGACGTGGTTTCCAGCAAAGCCCGCGCGGCATCCAGTCGTGCACTCTCGATGAAATCGGCTGGCGTGGTCTTCGCATCGCGCGCGAAGACGCGGGCAAAATTGCGCGGACTCATCGAGACGACGGCGGCCAGCGATTCGACGGTAAGGTTTTCCGCCAGATGATCGCGCACGTACTGGAGGACGATGGCAACCGGCGAGCTTTCTTCGACGTAGGGCGTGAGGTAAGGACTGAACTGCGATTGGCCGCCCTGGCGCTGCGTGAAGACGACCAGCCGGCGCGCGACATGCAGTGATACGTCCGGTCCGCAATCGGCGGACAGCAGGAATAGCGACAGATCGATACCGGCGGTGACGCCGGCCGATGTCACCAACTGATCGTCTTGCAGGAAGATGCGATTGGCATCGACGCGGGCCTGCGGAAACATGTCGGCCAGTGCCGCAGCATCGTTCCAGTGGGTGGTGACGGTACGACCGTCGAGCAGTCCGGCGTGGCCAAGCAGGAAGGCGCCGTTGCAGATCGAACCGTGTCGGCTGCTGGCGCTTGCGACGCGACGCAGCCAGTTGCAGACGACTTCGTCGCGCGGCTGTTGCGGCAGTGCCGGACCGCCGGCGACCAGCAGCAGGTCGTAGCGTTCGTCGGCTTCGCTGTAGTGGCGATGTGCGGCAATCGGCAGGCCGTTCGAGCACGGAATCAGTCCGCGTTCGGTGCCGAGCACGTCGAGCCGGTATTGCCGCTCCGGCGGCAGGATGCGATTGGCTTCGGCGAACACATCGAGCGGGCCGGTCACATCAAGCGCCTGTACGCCTGGGAAAACAAGGATCGCAACGCTGGGCATGAGCATTCTCCGTCGAAGGGCGCCGTATTTTCGGCAGAGGGAATGTTACAGGCAAGGACGCGAATGCGAAAAGCGATTGTCTGCCGTGTGCGTGATGATGTGTGTGATCGTGCGTTAAGCAGTCTGCAAGTGAATGATGTTTCATGCATCGCTGCGGGCGAAGCGGCCACGATCGCTGAAAATTTTTCATCGGCTTGCCAGCAGGCTGAAGCAGAAACGGCTGCTACGATAGGCGGCAAGAAAATCCGAACCGGCGTGGGCATCGCGCCGTGCACGATCCGCTGCCTTTCCGTCTTTTTCCGTCTTCCTTTTCGCCTTTCCTTTTCATCTTTCTTCTCCTTCCATGCTCAATACGCTGCTGACTCTCCTTGTATTCCAGACGCTGGGCGAGGGCCTGGTTTATCTGCTGTCGTTGCCGGTTCCGGGGCCGGTGATCGGCATGCTGCTGTTGCTGTTCTATCTGATATTGACGAAGGACACGGCAGCCAGGCTGGCGCCTAGCGCATCGCAGCTGCTGTCGAACATGGCCTTGCTGTTCGTGCCGGCCTGCGTCGGTCTCAGCGTGCACCTGCATCGCATCGGACAGGAATGGCTGGCGATCTCGGTCGCGCTGATCGTCAGCACGGTGGTGTCGCTGGTTGTGACGGCGCTCGTCATCAAGAGCCTGAAACGCCGGAGCGAAAAATGATGCCGAGCCTGAATACCGTCTGGGTCTATCTCGCCGGATCGCCCTTGCTGTGGCTGACGGCGACGCTGGTGGCCTACAGGATCGCGATGTGGATCTACGAGCGTAGCGGCCGCAGCCCGCTTGCCAACCCGGTGGCGATTTCGGTGGCATTGCTGATTGTGGTGCTGTACGTGACGGGCACGCCGTACAAGACGTATTTTGACGGCGCGCAATTCGTGCATTTTCTGCTGGGGCCGGTCACCGTCGCGTTGGCGATTCCGCTGTATCAGCAGCTCGATAAATTGCGTCGCCACTGGTTTGCCTTGCTGGCTGGCGCATTGGCCGGTGGTGCCGCAGCCATCGTCAGCGCAATGGGCGTCGCGTGGTTGCTGGGCGCATCGCCGCTGACGGTGCTGTCGATGGCGCCAAAATCGGTGACGATTCCGATCGCGATGGGCATCACGGAAAAAATCGGCGGCCTGCCGACGCTGACGGTGGTGATGGTAATGCTGACCGGCGTGTTCGGCGCAGGCATCGCGCAATATGTGTTCCGCCTGATCCGCATCGACGACGACATTACGTGTGGTTTTGCACTGGGTGCGACGGCGCACGGCGTCGGCACCGCGCGCGCGTTTCAGGTCAGCGAAGAGATGGGAGCATTCTCCGGTCTGGCGATGGGCATCTCCGGCATCCTGACGGCCTTCCTGCTGCCGCTGGCGTTGAAGCTGCTGGGCGTGATCTGATCAGCCGAACGCGCCGCCGGTCAGGTAAAGATCGGTGACGCGCGCGATGCTGGCGATCATGGCCGTGAAGCAGAGCGCGAAAGCCAGCACCAGAATGACGGCGATCGGCCACTTCGATGTCGTCTTGCCGGGAGATTGCGGATTGTGTATCGCATCCCATTTTTCATCCGGCGTGACGCCGATGATGAGCGCCTCGATCAGACCCGCATAGACCGAGAATGGAAAGATGGCCAGCACGAGGATCGGCAGCGACTGATGCGTGCGCATCAGCGATATGGCCGACAGGAACAGGATGAAGGCGATCAGGTAGTTCCAGCCCCAGAAATCGCGCCAGCCGTGCAGGTAGAAACGATGTGCGCCGATGCCGCCGAATAGTGCGGCGATCAATGTCGTCAGGGTCTTGCTTTTGTGCGAACGGATTTCAGTCATGGATTTCAGTGATGCTCTTCAGTGTTGATTTTCAGGGAAGCGGACGGGAACGATAACGGTTGACGTCGATGGGCGATACGGCGTTGGCCTCATTGCCCCAGGAATTGCGAATATACGTGACGACGGCGGCGACTTCCTCGTCGCTTAGCGATTGCGCGAAGGGTGGCATGCCGTAAGGACGCGGATTACCGGCCGTGCCCGGTGCGAAGCCGCCATGCAGCACGATGCGGACGACGTTGGCGATGACTGGCGACGTGACGGCGCGATTGTCCGCCAGCGCCGGATAGACGGACGGTACGCCGCGTCCCGATTCCTGGTGGCAGGCGGCGCAGTTGTCCTTGTACAATTTCGCGCCGGCGGAAATCATCGCCTTCTTGCCTTCCGGGCGCAGATCGGGGCCGGCAAGCGGCGGTGCGCTTTGTTGTGGCAGCGATTGCAGATAGCCGGCGATGGCGCGCGCATCGTCGTCCGTCAGGTGCTGCAGACTGCCGGCAACAACTTCGGCCATCGGTCCGCTGGCTGCGCGCTGCGGCGTGATGCCGGTTTGCATGAAGGCAGCGATGTGTTCGACTTCCCATGCGCCCAGGCCGTCCTGCTTGTCGCCATTCAAGGGCGGCGCGTACCAGTTCAGTATCGGAATCATGCCGCCACCGAGTTCGGCTTTGTCGCCGATACCGCCGAATTGGTTACGCGTCGAATGGCAGGCGGCGCAATGTCCGAGGCCTTGCGTCAAATAAGCGCCACGGTTCCACGCAACGGAACGGCTATCGTCGTTCGCATATTGCCCGGGACGGAAGTACAGCGCGCGCCATGCATACAGCAGCCAGCGATTGTCGTAGGGCGAGCGCAATTCGGCAGCGCGATTTTCCTGATTGACGGACGGCAGCGTCCGCAGCCACGCAAAAATCGCATCCGAATCGGCGCGCGTGACCTTGGTGAAACTGGTGTAGGGGAACGCCGGATACAGCAGCGAACCATCCTTCGAGCGGCCGTCGTGCATCGCACGCCAGAAGTCGTCGCTGTTCCAGTCGCCAATGCCGGTCTGTTTGTCCGGCGTCAAATTGGATGCATAGATATCGCCGAACGGTGTGGGCACGGCGCGACCGCCCGCATAAGGCTGGCCGCCGCGTGCGGTATGGCAGCTCATGCAATTGCCGATGCGCGCGAGATATTCGCCGCGAGCGATTTGCTGTTTTATATCGGCAGGCGGCGTCGACGGCTGGTCCAGATCCGGATTGCGGTTGGCGGCAAACAGCCAGATCGCGATGGCGGCGACGATCGCCAGCACCAGCCAGCCGAGCAGATGAAGGACGCGCCGGATCATGGCGACAGCTTGCCGCATTCGAGCGGCAGTTTGACGGTCAGTCGGGGCGCAGGTGAGGCATCGGCCGGCACATGTTGTTCGGCCAGCCACGCGGTGGTCGCGCTGATGTCGGCGCTGCTCATTTTTTGCACGATGTGTGCCATGCAGTCGGGTTGCGCCGCATGGCGTGTACCGATTTTCCATGCGCCGATCTGGCCGAGCAGGTAATCGCGCGGCAGGCCGATCAGTCCGGGAATCGCCGGCGCGGTGCCGGTCAGTTTTGTGCCGTGGCAGGCGATGCAGGCCGGAATGCCTTTGGCCTTGTCGCCTTCATGTACCAGCTGGCGGCCGCGTTCCAGTTCCGCTGCAGTGGCCTGTGTCGGCTGCGGCGGTGGATAGGGCGGATGCTGGTCGGCGAAGTATTGCGCGATCTCGCGCAGATAGGCATCGGACATATTGTCCAGCATGGCCGTCATGACCGGATAGGTGCGCTTGCCTTCGCGGAAATTGACGAGCTGGTTGTAGAGATAGCCCGCCGGCTTGCCGGCCAGGCGCGGATAGTAGCCGTCGCTGCCGGCGCGTCCTTCCTTGCCATGACAGACGGTGCAGGCCGCCACGCGCTGCGCGATGGTGTCCGGCACAACACTTTGCTGCGCGTATGCAGCCTGTGCCGCAAACAGCAGCGCCGTTGCGAACAGGTGAGACCAGGCAAAGGGAAGAAACGGCTTGCTCATTTATAGATCTGGTTGTGGGCAAATGCACGATCGACCGGCACATGATACTGCAAGCATGCTGCCGGCAGACTACAATGTCGGCTGAAGCAGGACAAGACAACCGCTGGTCGCCTCACGGCGGCGGGAGGAAGGTCCGGACTCCACAGAGCAGGGTGACGGCTAACGGCCGTCCGCTGAAAGCCGAAAGGTATAAGGCGAGGAACAGGGCCACAGAGACGAGTCTTTGGGACCGGGGAGGGCGAAAGCCGCTCCCTGCGTCACAAAGGGTGAAACGCGGTAACCTCCACCCGGAGCAATTCCAAATAGGCACGCGTTGAGGTGGCTCGCGGAGCGTGCGGGTAGGAAGCTTGAGCCGTGGAGTAATTCACGGCCTAGAGGAATGGTTGTCATAGCAGGCGGCGACGCCTGCCGTAACAGAATCCGGCCTATCGGACTGCTTCATTTTTTTTCGGACGGCGCGCATTTTTGCGCGCCGTTTTTCTATGTGGTTACGGGGTAGCGTCGCCGTGTGGGTGATGCGACGTGAGCGATGTGAGTTAATTAACGCACAGAAAAATTCCATCCGTTCCGGCAGGCTGTCGCCGTTCCTCGCGGCATTTGTCCCGCTATCGTCAGCCGGGCATGCAGGGGAAGGGAGATGCTCCATGAACCTTTATCTTTCCATCGGCCCACTGGTATCGCTGATCGCCGGCATTCTGATTCTCGTCGTGCCGCGTCTGCTCAATTACATTGTCGCGATTTACCTGATCGTCATCGGTCTGATCGGCCTGTTCGGCAACGGGACGATCAAGTAACAGTGAGCCGGCCTGTCGTGCCTTTCATGCTATAACCTGATGCACGACATTTCGTTGCGGAGCGATCGGATGATGCGCGGATTCATGCTGTTGGGTTTGCTTGCATTGTGCGGAGCTGCTGATGCTGCCGACTTGTACCGCTGGGTGGATGAAACCGGCCGCACGCAGATTTCCGATGTGGTGCCGGCGCGCTATCGCGATGTGGCGACGCGGATCGACACCAGCGCCTCCGAGATTCCCGAAAGTCAGCGACAGGAAGCCCTGGAGCGTGCCGCGCGTGAAAAACAGCTGGTCGAGGAACGCATGCGTGCGGCGCAGCCGCCGTCCCCGCCACCGGCTCCCGTTCCACAACCCAAGACCGTTGAATTGACACCGCCAGACAACAGCGATGCCGAATGCGCGGAGCTGATTCGTGCCTATCGTGAAAGCCAGGAATGCTTTGCGCCATTCATGGTGATGCGCCGGGATGGCCGGCATCATCGACGCGGCTGGGTGCGTCCCGAGGCCTATCGTTATTGCCAGCGCGTGCAAAGTCCGTATGCGAAATGCGGATTGCCGTCGCGTTCGCCGAGCGATTCTCCCTATCCTTGACTGCATGCAGGCCGGTTTGCCGCGTCACTCGATACGATGCGACAATCGGCAAAATTTGCAGATGAGGGTAGCCATGAAAGATGAATCCAGCGTTTCACTGTCCGATTTTCCCATTGCGAAAAAATGGCCGGCGCAGCATCCCGAGCGGCTCCAGCTCTATTCGCTGCCGACGCCCAATGGCGTCAAGGTGTCGATCATGCTGGAAGAGACAGGCTTGCCCTACGAGGCGCACCTGGTGAGTTTCGACAGCAACGACCAGAACTCGCCGGCGTTTCTCTCGCTCAATCCGAACAACAAGATTCCGGCCATCATCGATCCGAACGGACCGGATGGAAAGCCGCTTCCCTTGTTCGAATCCGGCGCGATTCTTGTCTACCTTGCGGAAAAGACCAGCAAGTTCATGCCCAAGGATGCTGCCGGTCGCTACGAAACGCTGCAGTGGCTGATGTTTCAGATGGGCGGCATCGGGCCGATGTTCGGACAGGTTGGTTTCTTCCACAAATTCGCCGGCAAGGACTATGAAGACAAGCGTCCGCGCGACCGCTACGCTGCCGAATCCAGACGCTTGCTTGGCGTGTTGAATCAGCGTTTGACCGGACGCGACTGGATCATGGGGCAAGAGTACGGCATCGCCGATATCGCCATCTTCCCTTGGGTGCGTAACCTTGTCGGCTTTTACGGCGCGCGCGATCTCGTGGGTTTCGACGATTTCCCTGAAGTGCAGCGTGTGCTGGAAGCGTTCCTTGCGCGTCCTGCCGTGGTCAGAGGTCTGACGATTCCGGCGGCGTCCTGAATCGATTGCGGTGTTTTTCGCATCTGACCGGCAATCGTCGGGATTGTCGGCCTGTCTGATACGCGTGACAGGGAAGTGAGCGAGAAGTAGGCGATAAGCGAATGGCAAAAGCGGGCGATTGAATATCGCCCGCTTTTTTTATGCAAAACGAGAAGCGGCGTGCGTTTTCTCCACATTTGCGATGCGGCGCAATATGGGCAAAGTACTGTAAAACACATGTGTATTGCTGATGTTGCACTTTTACAGTCTTCCGTAAGTGCTTAATTCTTATGTGAATTTGGTGTTCGATGTTGCGTCAACGTAATGCGCTAAGTCCTTGACTTCATTGGAAAAAATCCTGTTTTTACCCCTGAAATTCTCTTGACCGGTATCAAGCCATCCTCTAAAGTGGGCGACAGTGTGAAAAAGTGTAGTTTTGTGGGGATTTTTTCCTGCAGATTGCATGTCAGTCACCAGCAACGCATACCGACAAAAGGATTACAGGGTGTTTCAAGGCGCGTCTTCTCTCAATCTCGATGCCAAGGGCCGGATGACCATTCCCGCCCGTCATCGTGACGCACTGCAGCTGCAGTGCGAGGGACGCGTCACGCTGACGAAACACCCGGACGGATGTCTGCTTCTCTTCCCGCGTTCCGTGTGGGAAACCCGCCGCGAAGAAATCGCCAAGTGGCCGATTTCCGCGCGCGCCTGGCAACGCATCTTCCTCGGCAATGCCGTGGATGTCGAATTCGATACCGCCGGCCGCATCCTGATTGCGCCTGAACTGCGCGCAGCAGGCGGCCTGACGCGCGACGTCATGCTGATGGGCATGGGCAGTCATTTCGAGATTTGGGATGCCGAAAAACTCGCCGAAAGCGAATCCAGCGCGATCGCTGCCGGCGTACCCGACGTATTGAACGATTTTTCCTTCTGACGCCGTGATGAATGCAGATGCGGTGCAGCAGTACCAGCACAAGACGGTGTTGCTGGAGGAGGCGGTGAATGCGCTGGCGCTGGATGGCGTGCGCGCCGATGGCACCTATGTCGACGGCACGTTCGGCCGCGGCGGCCACAGCCGCCTGATTCTGCAGCGTCTGGGCGCGAAGGGGCGACTGGTTGCGTTCGACAAGGATCTCCAGGCGATTGCGGAAGCGGCATCGATAGCCGATCCACGCTTTGCGATCGTGCACGACAGTTTTGCGACGCTGGCGGAAGCACTGTCGGCGCGCGGCATCGGGCAACTGGACGGGGTATTGCTGGATCTGGGGATATCGTCGCCCCAAGTCGACGACGCGGCACGCGGTTTCAGTTTCCGTGCCGACGGTCCGCTGGACATGCGCATGGATACGACGCGTGGCATGTCGGCGGCCGAGTGGCTGGCCACGGAAACCGAACAAAAAATCGAAAAGGTGATACGCGATTATGGGGAAGAACGGTTTGCTTTTCAGATTGCAAAGGCGATTGCTGCTCGCAGGGCAGTCCAGCCGATTTCAACCACACGACAGCTTGCCGAGATCGTGGCAGGCGCCGTCAAGACTCGCGAGAAAGGCAAGGATCCGGCCACTCGCACATTTCAGGCTATCCGGATTTTCATCAATCAGGAGCTTGAAGAACTCGAAGTAGTTCTGGCAGAGGCATTCAGGCATCTGGCGCCGCACGGGAGACTGGTCGTGATCAGCTTTCATTCGCTGGAAGATCGCATCGTCAAACGGTTCATGGCCGACAAGGCCAGCGTGCCGCAGCCCGATCGCCGCCTGCCGATCCGTGCCGCCGATCTGCCGCAGCCGGAAATGAAACTCGTCGCACGCATCAAGCCATCCGATGCGGAAGTCGCCGCCAATCCGCGCGCGCGTTCCGCCGTCATGCGTGTGGCCGAACGCCTGCCGGTCGTTGGACGTGCTGCCGGAGTACTGCAATGAGCGGCCGCATCGCTTTCGTGCTGACCACCGTGCTGGTGCTGTGCGCGCTGGCATTGGTCAATGCGCAGTACAAGGCGCGCAGCCTGTTCATCGCGCTGGAACGCGCGCAATCGCAGGCGCGCCAGCTCGACATCGAATGGGCGCAACTGCAGCTCGATCAATCCACGCTGGGCAAGCATGCGCGCATCGAACTGACGGCGCGCCGCGACCTGCACATGGTGCCGGTCACGCCGGCCAGCACGCAATATCTGAAGATGGGGGATAAATGACGCGCAGCGCGGCAGCGAAGGGCGTGCCTTTCGCCTCGAACCCGATGCTGGCAGCCAAGCTGCCGGCCTGGCGTTCGCGCGTCGTGCTGTTCCTGATGTTCGCCGCCTTCGTCGCGCTGGCCGCGCGTGCGCTGTGGCTGCAGGGCATGTCCACCGATTTCCTGCAGAAGCAGGGTGCGGCCCGCTATGCGCGCACGCTGGAGCTGCCGGCCATTCGTGGCAAGCTTACCGATCGCAACGGCCAGGTGCTGGCATCGTCGATCCCGGTGCGTGCCGTCTGGGCGATTCCCGACGATGTGCTGGAAGCGCCGAAGGACAAGCTGCGCGAGCTGGCCAGGCTGCTCGACATGTCCGATCGTGAACTGCACCGCAAGCTGGATTCGGATCGCAGCTTCGTCTATCTGAAGCGCCAGGTCGAACTCGATACGGTGGACAAGATCCTGAAGCTCGGCATTGCCGGCATCGATACACGCAAGGAATACAAGCGCTATTACCCGGAAGGCGAGGTGATGGCGCACATCGTCGGCTTCACCAATATCGAGGACAAGGGCCAGGAAGGCATGGAGCTGGCGCTGCAGAAGACGCTGGCCGGCGTGACCGGCAGCCGCCGCGTGATCAAGGATCGTCTCGGCCGCATCGTCGAGGATATCGAGGCGGTGCGCGAACCGCACGACGGCAAGGATGTCGCGTTGTCGATCGACAGCAAGATCCAGTACATCGCCTTTTCGCAATTGAAGGAAGCGGTCGAGAAGAACAAGGCCAAGGCCGGCGGCATCGTCGTGCTCGATGCCAAGACCGGCGAAGTGCTGGCGCTTGCCAACATGCCGACCTACAACCCGAACGATCGCTCGGTGCTGACGGGCGCGCAATTGCGCAACCGCGTGCTGACCGATACCTACGAGCCGGGTTCGACGATGAAGCCGTTCACGATCGCGCTGGCGCTGGACCGCAAGGTGATCACGCCGAACACGACGATCCAGACCGCGCCCGGCAAGATGACGATCGGTACCGCCACGATCGGCGACGCGCATGCGGAAGGCCTGCTGACGGTGGCGCAGATCATCGAAAAATCTTCCAACATCGGCACCGCCAAGATCGCGCTGCAGATGCAGCCGCATGACATGTGGGATATGTTCACGTCCGTCGGTTTCGGCCAGCAGCCGAAAGTCGGCTTCCCCGGCGCCGTTGCCGGCCGCGTGCGTCCGTACAAATCGTGGCGTCCGATCGAACAGGCGACGATGAGCTACGGTCACGGCATTTCCGTCTCGCTGCTGCAGATGGCGCATGCTTACACGATCTTTGCACGCGGCGGCGATCTGATTCCGCTGACGCTGCTGCGCTCGAACGACCAGCCGATCGGCCAGCGCATCATCAGCGAGAAGACGGCTGGCCTGATGCGCAATATGCTGGAGCAGGCAGCCGGCCCTAACGGTACCGCGCCGCAGGCGCAGGTGCCGGGCTATCGTGTGGCAGGCAAGACAGGTACCGCTTACAAGATCGAGCATGGCAAGTATGTGCGTAAGTACGTGGCGTCCTTCGTCGGGTTTGCGCCGGTATCCGATCCGCGCATCATCGTTGCGGTGATGATCGACGAACCGATGACCGGCAGGCATTACGGCGGCCAGGTAGCCGGGCCGATCTTCTCGTCCGTGACGGCCAATGCGCTGCGCGCGCTGAACGTGCCGCCGGATTCGACGATCACCAATGTCGTCATTCCGGAACAACCGTTGCAGGAGTCACTGTGATGAGCGCCGCGACGATGATTTCCGTGCCGAACATTCTTGAATGGCTGCATGCCAATGCGCCGGATGCGGCACTGGTGTCGGATTCGCGTGCGATTCGCAGCGGCGACGTCTTCGTTGCATATCCGGGTGACGAAGCCGACGGGCGTGCCTATATTGCCGATGCGATCGAACGCGGCGCACGCGCCGTATTGCATCAGGCCGGCGGCAGCGCTGCCGATTTCCAATGGAATGTGCCGCATTATGCGGTCGAGAACCTGAAGGCGCATGCCGGCGAAATCGCCGCTGAATGGTACGGTCATCCGGATCGCGCAATGCTGACGGTTGCCGTCACCGGCACCAACGGCAAGACTTCCTGTACGCAATGGCTGGGCAATGCGCTGTCGCGCCTGGGGCGGCCGACGGCGGTCGTCGGCACGCTGGGCATCGGCATCTTCCGCGACGGCCGTGCCGGCAAGTTCGATGCGACCGGCTATACGACGCCGGATGCCGTGCTGTTGCAGCGCGAACTGGCGAACCTGCAGCGCAACGGCGCCGTCGCGCTGGCGATCGAAGCCTCGTCGATCGGCCTGCATCAGGGACGCATGTCCGGCATGCACATCGATACGGCGCTGTTCACCAATTTCACGCGCGACCATCTGGATTACCACGGCAACATGGTGGCTTACGAAGAAGCCAAGGCCATGCTGTTCGACTGGCCGGGCCTGCGCCACGCGATTATCAATCTCGACGACCCGATGGGATTGCGGCTGGTGCAGCGTCTGCAGGAGCGCGCGTCGCAAGTCCAGATCACCGGCTATAGCCTTGCCGGCCGCCGCATGGACGGCATCGCACTGTTGCACGCGACGGACGTGCGCAGCAGCCAGAACGGCACGCTGTTCCAGCTGGAATCGACATGCGGCAGCGCGGCGCAAATTCGCACGCAGCTAGTCGGCGACTTCAACGTCAGCAACGTGCTGGGCATCGTCGGCGTATTGATGGCCAACGGTATCGCCTGGAAGGATGCGATTGCCGTCGTCGAATCGCTGACTGCCGTATCGGGACGCATGCAGCAACTGGGCGGTAACGATGCGCCATTGGTCGTGATCGACTACGCGCACACGCCCGATGCATTGGAAAAGACGCTGGCGACGCTGCGCAACGTTGCGGCGGAACGCGGCGGCAAGCTGTGGTGCGTGTTCGGTTGCGGCGGCGATCGCGATCCGGGCAAGCGTCCGCAGATGGGTAATGCATCGATGGCGGCCGATCACATCATCCTGACGAACGACAATCCGCGCAGCGAAGAGCCGGCCGAGATCATCAAGCAGATCATCGCCGGCATGACGACGGCGAAGAGCGGCGTGCAGATCATCGAAGATCGCGCTGCGGCCATCCTGTCTGCAATCCGCAATGCGGGCAAACAGGATGTAATCCTGCTGGCCGGCAAGGGACATGAGGCATACCAGGAAATCAAGGGCCGGAAGCAGCCTTTCCTTGATGCCGACCATGCGACGCTGGCGCTATCGGCACGCGCGATGCAGGGAGGCGGCTCATGAAGGCGACATTGTCCCTGCTGCAGACCGCCGTGCGTGGCGCAACCCTGCGTGACGACGCAGCATTCGACGGTGTGTCGACCGACAGCCGCACGGTCGCGTCCGGCAATCTGTTTGTCGCGTTGCGCGGCGAGCGTTTCGACGCACATGATTTCCTGCCGCAGGTGGCGGCACGCGGCGTGGCTGCCATCGTTGCCGAGCGTGTGCCGTCCGACCTGAATGTACCGGCGCTGATCGTGCCGGATACGCGCATTGCGCTCGGCGAGATCGCGCAATGGTGGCGCAGCCGTTTCTCTCTGTCGCTGATCGGCGTGACCGGCAGCAACGGCAAGACCACGGTCAAGGAAATGATTGCCGCCATCCTCGATGCGGCATGCGGCGCGGACAACTATCTGGCGACGCGCGGCAATTTCAACAACGACATCGGCGTACCGCTGACGCTGATGCGTCTCGACGAACGTTGCAAGGCAGCCGTCGTCGAACTCGGCATGAATCATCCGGGCGAGATCGTCGTGCTGTCGCGCATCGCGCGGCCGACGGTCGGCCTCGTCAACAACGCGCAGCGCGAACACCAGGAATTCATGGCCAGCGTGGAAGCGGTGGCGATGGAAAACGGCAGCGTGTTGCGCGCACTACCGGCCGACGGCGTTGCCGTATTCCCGGCGGACGACACGTACACGTCGCTGTGGCGCGATTACGCGGTGCATTGCAAGACGCTGATGTTCGGCCTGTCCGACGATGCCGATGTGCGTTGCTCGCACAGCGCTTCTGTCTTCGGCAGCACGCTGCAGGTGAGCGCCGGCGGCGAAACGTTCACGATCGAACTGCAGGCAGCCGGCATCCATAACGTACGCAACGCGCTGGCGGCAATCGCCTGCACGAAGGCGATCGGCATTGCGACCGAAGCCATCGTGCGCGGCTTGCAGGCATTCGCACCGGTCAACGGTCGGCTGCAGCGCAAGACCGCGACCAACGGTGCGCTGGTCATCGACGACACCTACAACGCCAACCCGGATTCGGTGCGTGCCGCGATCGACGTGTTGGCAGGCGCCTCGTCGCCCCGCATCCTGGTGTTGGGCGACATGGGCGAGGTCGGCAACGACGGTCGTGCATATCACGAGGAAGTCGGTGCGTATGCGAAGACGCGCGGCGTCGACCGCCTGCTGACGCTGGGCGAACTGGCGCGTCATACGAGCGACGCCTTCGGGGCGCAGGGCGCGCATTTCGGCGACGTCGAACAACTCGATGCGGCACTGGATGCGGCAATCAATTCCCAGGCAACAGTGCTCGTCAAGGGGTCGCGCTTCATGAAGATGGAACGCGTCGTGCAGCATCTGCTCGGTCAACATAATCAGATTCAGGAAGGCCACTAATCATGCTGCTCTGGCTGGCACAACATTTTCAGGACGAGATCGGCCCGATGCGGATCTTCAACTTCATCACGTTCCGTGCGGTGTTCGCGACGATGACGGCGCTGGTGATTGGTTGGGTCTTCGGCCCGATGGTGATCCGCATGCTGACGCGCTTGAAGGTCGGCCAGGCGGTACGTACCGACGGTCCGCAGACGCACCTGATCAAGAGCGGCACGCCGACGATGGGCGGCGCGCTGATCCTGCTGTCGATCGGCATCTCGACCTTGCTGTGGACCGATCTGGAAAACCGCTTCATCTGGGTGGTGCTGATCGTTACATTGGGTTTCGGTGCAGTCGGCTGGGTCGACGATTACCGCAAGGTGGTCTACAAGGATCCGAAGGGCATGTCGTCGAAGGAAAAATATTTCTGGCAGTCAGTGATCGGCCTGTTTGCCGCCGTCTATCTGGCGTTTTCGGTTTCCGCGCCGAGCAATGCGCAGTTTCTCGATCTGTTCCTCGCATGGATCGAATCCGGTTTCAGCATGGATTTGCCGCCTAAGGCCGACCTGATCGTGCCGTTCTTCAAGACGATCAGCTATCCGCTAGGCGTCTGGGGTTTCATCGCGCTGACGTACTTCGTCATCGTCGGCACCAGCAATGCGGTGAACCTGACCGACGGCCTCGATGGCCTGGCGATCATGCCGACCGTGATGGTCGGCACCGCGCTCGGTTTGTTTGCCTATCTGACTGGCAGCGCAACCTATGCGAAATACCTGTTCATTCCCCATATTCCCGGTGCCGGCGAGTTGCTGATCTTTTGCGGCGCGATGGCGGGTGCGGGGCTGGCCTTCCTGTGGTTCAATGCGCATCCGGCGCAGGTCTTCATGGGCGACGTCGGCGCACTGGCACTCGGTGGGGCGCTCGGCACGATCGCCGTCATCGTGCGCCAGGAAATCGTGCTTTTCATCATGGGCGGCATTTTCGTCGTCGAAACATTGTCGGTCATGGTGCAAGTCGCGTATTTCAAATACACGAAGATGCGAACCGGTACCGGCAAACGCATTCTGTTGATGGCGCCGCTGCATCACCACTATGAACAGAAGGGCTGGAAGGAAACGCAGGTCGTAGTGCGTTTCTGGATCATCACGATGATGCTGGTGCTGTTCGGTTTGTCCACGTTGAAACTCCGTTGATCGAAAAGTAGGGAAGAAGCAGAAAAGATGAATTACGCAGGCAAACACGTTCTGGTTCTGGGTCTCGGCGAGTCGGGGCTGGCGATGGCGCAGTGGCTGGTCCACTGCGGCGCGTCGCTGCGCGTGGCCGACACGCGCACAGAACCGGAGCGTTTGCCGCAGTTGCGCGAGATCGCGCCGCAAGCGGAATTCATCGGCGGTGATGGTTCGGTGACGTTTGCCGCGTCTCTGCTGGACGGCATCGATTTCATCGCCGTCAGTCCCGGCCTGATGCCGTCGCGCGAGCTGGCCGACATCGTGCCGGTTGCAGCGGAAAAAGACATTCCCGTTTGGGGCGAGATCGAACTGTTCGCGCAAGCCTTGGCCGCATTGAAGGAAGAGCGCGGCTATGCACCGAAGATCGTCGCAATCACCGGCACCAACGGCAAGACGACGGTTACCAGCCTGACCGGTCTGCTGTGCCGCCGCGCCGGCTTGAGCGTGACGGTGGCCGGCAACATCAGCCCCGCCGCACTGGATCGTCTGCACGATGCGATCGCCAACGACAGCCTGCCGCAGGCGTGGGTGCTGGAACTGTCGAGCTTCCAGCTGCATACGACGTTCAGCCTGCAGGCCGATGCGGCTACCGTGCTGAACGTGACGCAGGATCATCTGGACTGGCACGGCGACATGGAATCCTATGCTGCCGACAAGGCGCGCATCTTCGGCAACGGCACCGTACGCGTTTTGAACCGCGACGACACGATCGTGATGCAGATGGCGAGTCCGCTGGCGAAGGTCGTTACCTTTGGTACGGACGAGGCGGAAGAGATCGGCAACTTCGGTCTGGTCGATGAAAACGGCATGCGCTGGCTGTCGGTTGCCGTCGAGGCGGAAGAGCCGCAGAAGAAGCGTCGTAAGAACGAGGTCGTCGAAGTGCCGGTGATGACGAGCAAGCTGATGCCGATGGATGCGCTGAAGATTCGCGGCCAGCACAATGCCGTCAATGCCCTGGCGGCGCTGGCACTGTGCCGCGCGATCGGTCTGCCGATGGCGCAACTGCTGCATGGCCTGCGCGAATACAAGGGCGAACCGCATCGCGTCGAACATGTGACGACGATCGCCGGCGTCGATTACTACGACGATAGCAAGGGCACCAATGTCGGCGCGACGGTGGCGGCGCTGGTAGGACTTGGTACTGCACAATCAGGATCGTCGCAGCAGCTGGTGCTGATTGCCGGAGGCGACGGCAAGGGACAGGATTTCGCGCCGCTGGCCGATCCGGTCGCCAAGTACGTGCGTGCGGTGCTGCTGATCGGCAAGGATGCCGGCGCGATCCGTGCGGCGCTGGCATCGTCGAATGTCGAGATGATCGATTGCACGACGCTGGAAGAAGCGACACGCAAGGCGGCCGATCTGGCGCAGATGGGCGATGCGGTACTGCTGTCGCCGGCTTGTGCCAGCCTCGACATGTTCAAGAACTATGCACATCGCGCGCAGGTGTTCGTCGATACCGTGCGCGAGGTCGGTCTGGAACGCGGGGAGGTCAGCGCATGAAGCTCGCCTTGCCGATGTTCTCGCGCGCCGCGACGAAAAAAATCGCGGGCAGCCTGGACCAGCGTTCCAAGATGATGGCCTACGACCAGCCGCTGGTATGGGTCGTGGTGCTGCTGATGCTGTTTGGCATGGTGATGGTGTATTCGGCATCGATCTCGCTGCCGGATTCGCCGAAGTATGCGCGTTACGACAATGCTCATTTTCTGGGACGTCAGGCGATTTTCATCGCCTTGTCGCTGTTCGTCGGCCTGCTGGCATTCCGCGTGCGCATCGAAACATGGCAGAAGCTGGCCCCCTATCTGTTTGCCGGCACACTGATCCTGTTGCTGCTGGTGCTGATTCCGGGCGTGGGCAAGGGTGTCAACGGCGCGCGCCGCTGGCTGTCGTTCCATGTGTTCAACCTGCAGCCGTCGGAACTGATGAAGCTGTTCGTCGTGCTGTATGCGGCCGATTACACGGTGCGCAAGCAGCAGGTGATGCACAAGCTGACCAAGGGCTTCATGCCAATGACGGTAGCGATCGGTTTCGCCGGCCTGTTGCTGCTGCTGGAACCGGATCTGGGCGCGTTCGGCGTGATCGTCTGCATCGCGATGGGCATCCTGTTCCTGGGCGGTGTCAACGGCATCTGGTTCGGCGGTATCGGCGCGATGCTGGTCGGCATCTTCAGTCTGGTCATCGTGCTGTCGCCGTGGCGGCGCGAGCGCATCTTCGCCTATCTGAATCCGTGGGATGAAAACAATGCGCTCGGCAAGGCCTATCAGTTGTCGCATTCGCTGATCGCGTTCGGTCGTGGTGAACTGTTTGGCGTCGGTCTCGGCGGCAGTGTGGAAAAACTGCATTACCTGCCGGAAGCGCATACCGACTTCCTGCTGGCGGTAATCGGCGAGGAGCTGGGTTTCGTCGGCGTGCTGGTCGTAATCATCGCGTTCTACTGGATCATCAAGCGCGCATTCGAAATCGGCCGTCAGGCCATTGCGATGGATATGACGTTTGCCGGCCTGACAGCCAAGGGCATCGGCATCTGGCTCGGCGTGCAGGCATTCATCAACATGGGCGTGAACCTCGGCCTGCTGCCGACCAAGGGATTGACGCTGCCGTTGATGAGCTACGGCGGTTCGGGTGTGCTGATCAACTGCATCGGATTGGCGATCCTGCTGCGCATCGACTATGAGAACAGAGTTCTCATGCGTGGAGGCCGTATATGACCGCGCAAGCAAGAAAACTGCTGATCATGGCAGCCGGAACCGGCGGTCACATTTTCCCGGGTCTGGCGATCGCGGACACGATGCGCGCACGTGGCTGGCAGGTTTCCTGGCTGGGTACGTCGCATGGTATGGAAGGTGATCTGGTGCCGAAGCACGGCATCGACATGGATACGATCGCCTTCAGCGGTCTGCGCGGCAAGGGTGCGATGCACACGATCAAGGGCGTGTTTCGCATGGCGGCGAGTTTTCTCGCATGCCGTTCGATTCTGGCGCGCCGCAATCCGGACGTGGTGCTTGGCATGGGTGGCTACGTGACGGTGCCGGGCGGTTTCATGGCAAAGCTGCGCGGTATTCCGCTGGTATTGATCAATGCCGATGCGGCACTGATGCTGTCGAACAAGACGCTCGCATCGTCGGCGCAGCGCGTGCTGTTTGGCTTTCCAGCCGATTTTGGCGCAGCGGCGGACAAGGCGATCGTGACCGGCAATCCGGTACGTGCAGAAATCGCCACGCTGCCTGCACCGGCGCAACGCTACGCCGACCGTAGCGGCCCATTGAAAGTGCTGGTGGTCGGCGGCAGCCTCGGCGCAAAGGCGCTCAACGATACGCTGCCAGCGGCGCTGGCGTTGATCCCGCAAGCGCAGCGACCGATCGTCACGCACCAGTCGGGCAAGAAGAACATCGATGCACTGCGTGCGAACTATGCACAGGCGAACGTGCAGGCAGAAGTGGTCGATTTCATCGACGACATGCCGCGCCGTTATGCGGAAGCCGATCTGGTGATTTGCCGTGCCGGTGCGATCACGGTATCGGAATTGACAGCGGCCGGCGTCGCCAGCGTGCTGGTGCCGCTGCTGGTCTCGACGACGACACACCAGCGCGACAATGCGCAATGGATGGAAAAGCAGGGTGCGGCGATCCATCTGCCGCAAACCGAGATGCAGCCGCAGCAGCTGGCGAACCTGCTGCAGAACATGACACGCGAACGCTGCCTGCAGATGGCGGAAGCGGCATACGCAAACGGACGGCGCGACGCCAACGCGACGATTGCCGACGTGCTGGAACAACTGGTGAAAACCGCATGAAACACAAAGTCAAACATATTCATTTTGTCGGCATCGGCGGCATTGGCATGAGCGGCATTGCCGAAGTGCTGCTGAACCTGGGCTACACGATTTCCGGCTCCGACCTCGGCAGCAATGCGGCTACGCGCCGTCTGGCCGAACTCGGCGCGAAGGTGATCCAGGGCCATGCCGCCGAAAACATCGCCGGTGCCGATGCGATCGTGACGTCCACCGCCGTGCAGCAGGACAACCCGGAAGTCGTTGCCGGCCGTGAGAAACACATTCCGATCGTACCGCGCGCGATCATGCTGGGCGAACTGATGCGCCTGAAGCGCGGCATCGCGATCGCCGGCACGCATGGCAAGACGACGACCACCAGCCTGGTCGCCAGCATCCTGGCCGAAGGCGGGCTCGATCCGACCTTCGTCATAGGCGGTGTGCTGAACAAGGCAGGCGCGAATGCACGACTGGGTACTGGCGAATTCATCGTCGTCGAGGCAGACGAGTCGGATGCATCCTTCCTGAATCTGTCGCCGGTGATCGAAGTCATCACGAATATCGATGCCGATCACATGGAAACCTACGACCACGACATCGAAAAGCTGAAGCAGGCCTTCGTCGATTTCACGCAGCGCCTGCCGTTCTACGGCGTGGCCGTACTGTGCATCGACGATCCGACCGTGCGCGAGATCATGCCGCGCGTGGCCAAGCTGGTGACGACCTACGGCTTCCACGAGGACGCCGAAGTGCGTGCGGTCGATGCGCGCGCGGTCGACGGCCAGATGCAGTTCACGGTGATCCAGGACGGTTATGCGCCTATGCAGGTGAGTCTGAATCAGCCCGGCATGCACAACGTGCAGAACGCGTGCGCCGCGATTGCGATTGCGCGTGAACTGGGCGTCGATGACTGCGCGACGCAGAAAGCGTTGACCGAATTCAACGGCGTCGGCCGGCGCTTCACGCGCTATGGAGAAATTTCGATTCACGATGTCAACGGCAAGGGCGCTGGCACGTTTGCACTGGTCGACGACTACGGTCATCACCCGGCGGAAACGGCAGCGACGATCGCGGCGGCACGCGGCGCCTATCCGGGGCGCCGGCTGGTGCTGGCGTTCCAGCCGCATCGCTATACGCGCACGCGCGACTTGTTCGAGGATTTCGTCAAGGTACTGTCAACGACCGACATGCTGGTGCTGGCCGAGGTGTATGCGGCGGGTGAGCAGCCGATCGTCGCTGCCGACGGCCGCACGCTGGCGCATGCGCTGCGCGTGGCCGGCAAGGTCGATCCGGTCTTTGTCGAGAATATTGCCGACATGCCGGCGACGATCAGGCATGTCATTCGGGATGGCGACGTCCTGATCACGATGGGCGCCGGTTCGATCAGCGGCGTTCCGGCCAAGTTGATGCAGGTGCAATGAAAATGGGTACAGAGTTGAAAAATGAATTCGGCAAGGTGGGCGTGCTGTTCGGCGGACGTTCCGCCGAGCGTGAGGTATCGCTGATGTCGGGCAAGGGCGTGCTGGAAGCACTGCGCAGCAAGGGCATCGATGCGCATCCCTTCGATCCGGCCGAGTGCAGCCTGGCGGACCTGGCGGCCGAGAAATTCGATCGCGTCTTCATCGCGCTGCATGGCAGCTACGGCGAAGACGGCACGCTGCAGGGCGCGCTGGAGCAGCTGGGCATTCCGTATACCGGTCCGGGCGTGATGGCTTCGGCGATTGCGATGGACAAGGTGATGACCAAGCGCGTCTGTCTGAGCCAGGGCGTGCCGACACCGAAGTTCGTTGCACTGGATGCGAAGGCGACATCGCCGCAACGGTTGAAGGAAGTGGCGGCCGAGCTTGGCCTGCCGCTGATGCTGAAGGCGCCGCACGAAGGTTCGACGATCGGCATCGCACGCGTCGAAAACGAAGCGGATCTGCAGGCGGGTTTCGAGTTGTGCGCAAAGTACGACGACGTGGTGCTGGCAGAGCAGTTCGTCAAGGGACGTGAATTGACGGTGCCGGTGCTGGGCAGCGGCCGTGCGGCACGCGCATTGCCCATCGTCGAGATTCGCGCGCCGCAGGGCAATTACGACTACGAACACAAGTATTTCAGCGACGACACGCAGTATCTGTGCCCGGCGCCGCTGGATGAGGCATTGACGAAGCGCGTTCAGGCACTGGCGGTCGAGGCGTTCAAGGCCATCGGTTGTACCGGCTGGTCGCGTGTCGATTTCATGGTGCGTGAATCGGATAACGAGCCGTTCATGCTGGAAATCAACACGTCGCCCGGCATGACCGGCCACTCGCTGGTGCCGATGTCGGCCAAGGCGACCGGTACGGCTTATGAGGATCTGTGCGTGGAAATCCTGCGTGCGGCGAAGCTGGAACTGAAGCCGGCGGTAGCGAAGTAAACGGAATAGGAAGCAACGGGAAACCATCATGTGGCAAGACATCAAGATGCTGAACGCAACCGCCAATGCCCTGTTCGGGCTGGTTGCGCTCGCGCTGGTTGCCGCTTTCCTGTGGTGGGTCGCGCAGTTGCCGTATTTCACGCTGAAGGTGATTCGCATCGAAGGCACGCAGCAACAGCCGTTGCGGCACATCAATCCGTTGACGGTGCGCAGCGCGGCGTTGACGCACATACGCGGCAATTTCTTCACGGCCAACCTGAACACGGTGCGGCAGGCGTTCGAATCGGTACCGTGGGTACGCAAGGCGACGGTGCGCCGCGAATGGCCGAACCAGTTGACGGTGACGCTGGAAGAGCACCTACCACTGGGTACCTGGGGCGACGACGGCAAGCTGCTGTCGACCAAGGGCGATGTGTTTGTCGTGAATCTGGCAGAAGCGGAAGAGGATGCGCGCCTGCTGGAATTCAACGGACCGGTCGGCAGCGAGAAGGAAGTGGTTGCACGACTGGCCGATCTGAACAACTGGTTTGCGCCGCTGGGATTGACGGTGGAATCGCTGGATCTGTCGGATCGTTATGCGTGGTCGATGAAATTAAGCAACGGCATTACGGTAGAACTGGGCAGGGAGAAGAGCAGTACGACGTTGAAGGAGCGTGTCGATCGGTTGATAGGAATCTATCCGCAACTGGTCGAGCGTTTGCAGAATCGGATCGAGAACATCGACATGCGTTATCCGAACGGGCTGGCACTGAGAGCACAGGGACTGACCGCAGGATTGGATAGTAGGAAGAAGTAAGCGAAAACAAGCGGGACAACATGACTAAAGACGCAAAAAACCTGATCGTCGGCCTCGACATCGGCACCTCGAAAGTGGTGGCGGTGGTGGCGGAAGTTTTGCCGAACGGCCGCCACGAGGTGATCGGCCTGGGCCAGCACGAATCCAAGGGATTGAAGAAGGGGGTCGTGGTCAACATCGAGGCCACCGTGGAATCGATCCAGCGTGCGCTGGAAGAGGCCGAGCTGATGGCCGACTGCAAGATCCGCAACGTCTACACGGGGATCGCCGGAAGCCACATCCGCAGCTTCAATTCGAGCGGCATGGTGGCGATCAAGGAAAAGGAAGTCACGGCGACCGATGTTGCGCGCGTGATCGAGACGGCGAAGGCGGTCAACATTCCGACCGACCAGCAATTGCTGCACACGGTGCCGCAGGAATTCATCGTCGACAACCAGGAAGACGTGCGTGAACCAATCGGCATGAGCGGTATCCGACTCGAGGTCAAGGTGCACATCGTCACCGGTGCCGTTTCCGCTGTGCAGAACATCGTCAAGTGCATCCGCCGTTGCGGTCTCGAAGTATCGGATCTGATCCTGCAACCGATGGCATCGGCCGATGCAGTGTTGACGCCGGACGAGAAGGAACTTGGCGTCGTGCTGATAGACATAGGTGGAGGCACGACGGATGTCGCGATCTTCACCGAAGGAGCGATCCGCCATACGGCAGTGATTCCGATCGCCGGCGATCAGATCACGAACGACATCGCAATGGCGGTGCGCACACCGACGGCGGAAGCGGAGGAGATCAAGCTGCGTTACGGAATGGCCAAGCAGGTGCTGGCCGATCCGGGCGAGACGCTGGAAGTGCCAGGGCTTGGCGATCGCGGTTCGCGTGCGCTGTCGCGCCAGGCGCTGGCAGCGGTGATCGAGCCGCGCATCGAGGAATTGTTCTCGCTGGTGCATCAGGTGGTGCGCGAATCGGGTTACGAGGAAGTGCTGTCGTCCGGCATCGTGCTGACCGGCGGTACGGCGCTGATGCCGGGCATGGTTGAACTGGCGGAAGACATTTTCCTGAAACCGGCGCGCCTGGGCACGCCGGAATATACCGGGCAGCTGGCCGATGTGGTGCGCAGCCCGCGCTATGCAACGGTACTGGGTTTGTTGTTGGAAGCGAAGAAGCAGTACTTGCGTGGACATATCGTCACGCGGCAGGACGGTTCGGCGACGGCGCTTCTGCGTCGCATGAAGGAATGGTTTCTCGGTAATTTTTAAGCTGGATGTTTGGTTTTACGGTTATTTAATTTTTTGTCTCAACCTGCAGTTGGCAGTTGCTAGGCGTGACACCGCGTGATGTCTAGCAACTGGGAACTGCTCTTTATGAAGGAACTATCATGGAAATCGATATGCTCGAAAATGCCTCTCAAGGTACGGTGATCAAGGTGGTTGGTGTCGGCGGCGCCGGCGGGAATGCGGTGCAGCACATGATCAACAAGGGCGTGTCCGGCGTGGAATTCATCGCCGCCAACACCGATGCGCAAGCGCTGGAACAATCGAAGGCGCACAACATCATCCAGATCGGCGACACCGGCCTCGGCGCCGGCATGAAGCCTGACGTCGGCCGCCAGCTGGCGCAAGATTCGCGCACCCGCATCGAGGATGCGCTGCGCGGCGCGCACATGGTCTTCATCGCAGCCGGCATGGGCGGTGGCACCGGTACCGGCGCGGCGCCGATCGTTGCGCAAGTGGCGAAAGAGCAGGGCGCGCTGACGGTGGCGGTCGTCTCCAAGCCGTTTTCGTACGAAGGCAAGAAGTGCATGGACATCGCCGAAGAAGGTCTGGAAGCGCTGGGCGAGCACGTCGATTCGCTGATCGTCATCCTGAATGAAAAACTGGAAGAGATCTACGAAGACGACAGCATGATCGAATGGCTGCAGCATGCCGACGACGTGCTGAACAACGCCGTCGCCGGTATCGCCGAGATCATCAACGTGCCGGGCCACATCAACGTCGACTTCAACGACGTGAAAACCATCATGGGCGAGCAGGGCAAGGCGATGATGGGGACGGCGACTGCCAGCGGCATCGATCGCGCACGCATCGCTGCCGAGCAGGCTGTCGCTTCGCCGCTGCTGGACGGCATCGACCTGTCCGGCGCGCGCGGCGTGCTGGTCAACGTCACGGCCAGCCGCAGCCTGAAGGGCAAGGAAATCAAGGAAGTCATGGCAACCGTACGCGCTTTCGCCGCACCGGATGCATCGATCGCACAGGGCATCGCTTACGACGACGACATGGGCGACGAAATCCGCGTGACCGTGGTCGCGACCGGCCTGGGCCGTGCGCGCAAGGGTGTGCAACTGGTGCAGACGCCGATGCTGCGTACCGGTACGCACAACGAGCCGATGATGGCCAACACGGGCATGATGCAGGGTGCCGCTCAACCGGCTGCAGCTTTCGAGGGATTGAAAGCGCCGGCGGTCTGGCGTCGCGAATCGGCATCCGATACCGTGCGTGCACTGGAAAAAAATGGCATGGAAACCTATGACATCCCGGCCTTCCTGCGCAAGCAGGCCGACTGATTCCTGTCGGCAAATTTCATCCGGGCGGGCAGTTTGTTTACAATGAGCGAACTGCCCGTGTAAAACGGGTGGAACGAGGCATGCTTCGGTCTTCGCGCCGCGCCTTGCGAAAAGTAGGCGCGGCGCTTTTGCATGGACTGTCGTTTAGCTGTGTTTAATCATTTCAATAGATAGAGGAATTCAAGATGACGATCAAAGTTGGCGATCAGCTGCCGGACGCACGGCTCGCGGAATACATCGACGTGGCAAGCGAAGGCTGCTCCGTCGGCCCGAACAAGGTGATGGTGGCTGAAGCGACCAAAGGCAAGAAGATCGCAATCTTCGCAGTGCCGGGCGCATTCACGCCGACCTGCTCCGAACAGCATGCCCCGGGCTACATCCAGGCTGCCGACCAGTTTAAAGCCAAGGGCATCGACGAAATCTGGTGCATCTCGGTCAACGATCCGTTCGTGATGGGCGCATGGGCACGTGACCAGAAGGCCAACGGCAAGGTCCGTTTCATCGCCGACGGCAGCGGCCTGTTCACCAAGGCGCTGGGCCTGGAATTCGATCTGACCAAGGGTGGCCTGGGCGTGCGTTCGCAACGCTATTCGATGCTGGTCGACAACGGTGTCGTCAAGGCACTGAACGTGGAAGACAGCGGCCACCTGGAAAGCTCGACCGCGGAAAAACTGCTGGCGCAAATCTGATTTCGCCTGCATCCGTGAGAACGGCGCTTCGGCGCCGTTTTTTATTGAGAGCGTAGTGGCAATACGTGATTTTCCTGTGTTGTATCTGTTACATGCTTTTACATGGCATTCACGCAAGATGCACAGGCGATTGCTATAATCGATCATGCTCAAACAACGCACCATCAAACAAAGCGTCAAGTCCATCGGCGTCGGTCTGCATTCCGGCACCAAGGTCGAACTGACGCTGCGCCCGGCGCCGGTCGATACCGGTATCGTGTTCCGGCGCATCGATCTCGATCCTCCCGTCGTTTTGCCTGCACGCGCGACAGATGTCGGCGATACGCGCATGGCGTCCACGCTGCAGCAGGGCGAGGCCAAGGTTTCGACTGTCGAACACCTGATGTCCGCCTGTGCCGGACTGGGCATCGACAATCTTTATGTGGACCTGACGGCCGAGGAAGTGCCGATCATGGACGGTTCCGCTTCTTCCTTTGTTTTCCTGTTGCAGCAAGCCGGCCTGCAAGAACAGGAAGCCGCCAAGAAATTCATCCGCGTCAAGAAGCCGGTCGAAGTGCGCCACGGCAGCGGTGACCGTGAAATCTGGGCGCGGCTGGAACCGTACGAAGGCTTCAAACTCAAGTTCTTCATCGAATTCAACCATCCCGCCGTCGACGGCACCGGCCAGACGGCCGAGATCGATTTCAGCCTGGAGTCCTATGTAAAGGACGTGGCGCGCGCGCGCACTTTCGGCTTCATGCAGGATATGGAAACGCTGCGCGGCCTCGGCCTGATCCGTGGCGGTTCGCTGGAAAACGCGATCGTGATGGACGAATACCGCATCCTCAATACCGACGGCCTGCGTTACGAGAACGAATTCGTACGCCACAAGATTCTCGATGCGATCGGCGACCTGTATCTGGTCGGCCATCCGCTGATCGCCAGCTACAACGCGCACAAGTCTGGTCACATGCTGAACAATCTGCTGGTGCGTGCCTTGCTCGAACAGCCGGACGCCTATGAAATCGTGCAGTTCGAAAAGGTGGAAGCGGCGCCCAAGGATTACGTGCGTCAGGCCGGTCTGGAGTGGGCGCTGAGCTGAGCTGAGATCGCTGAGCGGATGCAACTGATGCAAAAAGATACGGGGCCGATGGCCCCGTTTTCTTTTCTGCGTTTTCTGTTTACTTATTAGTGCGGTGATGCCGGACCATCGCCGACAGTGCCGCTTTCAGTTCGCGGTTGCGCGATGAATCTTCCAGCGCGGCATCGAGTTCGGCAAAGGCGGACACGGCTCGCGTCGATAATACGAGTTTGCTGGAAGTCGTTGATTTTGCGACAGTTTTGCCAACTTGCACTTTGAGACGGATTGCGTTAACCTGCCAGCCCCGCTGCAGCAGTTCGTCTTGTAATTTCGGCAATTGCTGCTTCAGTCTCGCTGCCAGCGCCGCGTTCGGTACGGACAGGACCAGTTGGTCCGCTTCATACTGCAGCACCGCACATTGCGCGAATGTCGCAGGCAGCGCCGCTGCGCAATCCCTCTGCAGGGAAGCCATGCGCGTGACGGCGGGCAGCAGCATGGCAAGCTTGTCGTGCGAACGCAAGAATTCCGCGGCGCCCTTGGCCGGTTTCGGCGAAGAGGCGCTTGGCTTGAATGGGGTGAAAGAGGATGGCCGCATCGTCTGAAACCTTATCACACCTCGCCGCCCATGAGCGAGGGATCAGGGAGTTGCGATGCAGATCATCCTGTTGCACCCGCGTTTTTCGCACGCGAAATCCGTCACGCTGACGCGCCGTCATCTGTTGTTGTGCATGGCTGGCTTCGTGCTGGCGGTGATCGTCGGCGCGTCTCTGCTTTCCTATCTTGCCTTGAGCCATGCCAATTCCATGCCGACGCCGGTGCGCGACATGATGGCTTCCGTTTCTTCCGGCGAAGAAGCCGGCAAGGACAAATTCCTGAAAGAAAATCTGGCGCTGATGGCGCGCAAGCTGGGCGAGATGCAGGCGCAGATGATGCGGCTGGATGCGTTGGGCGAGCGCGTGCAGGGGCTGGCGGGCGTCAAGCCGACCGAATTCAATTTCGGCGTACTGCCGGGGCGCGGCGGTGCCGAACCCAGCAGCATGGACGGCACCAGCAGCCACGACCTGACGATGTCCGAATTCCAGTCCCTGCTCGATTCGATGAGCCACGACCTGGAGCGGCGCACCGATTACATGAACGTCGTCGAATCGACGCTGATGAGCGACAAGATCAAGTCCCGGCTGCTGCCGACCAGCCAGCCGGTCAATGTCGCCTATAACGCGTCGAGCTTCGGTGTGCGCATCGATCCGTTTACCGGACGCGCTGCCATGCATGAAGGCATCGACTTTGCCGCACCGATCGGTACGCCCATCGTGGCGGCTGCCGGCGGCGTCGTCACCGTCGCCGAATTCCATCCGCAATACGGCAACATGCTGGAGATCGATCACGGCAACGACATGATTACGCGTTATGCGCATACGTCGCGCATTCTGGTGCATGTCGGCGATATCGTGCGGCGCGGCCAGCATGTGGCGGATATCGGAACGACCGGACGCTCGACCGGGCCGCATTTGCATTTCGAAGTCCGAGTCAAGGGCGTGGCCCAGGATCCGCGCAAATTCCTTGCTGCCGGTGCCGATCAGGCCAAGGCGGACAAGCTGGCGGCAGCGAGCCGTCGCTGATCGATGGACGGCGGCACATATCCTTCATGTGCGCCGCGCGTTATCCTTGCCTTCCTCTATTCCCGCATTCGTTTTTCCCTCTTGTTTCCGTCGTTGTCACCCCGATATGCCGGAAAACCACATGATAGAATCCGCAATTTGACCCTTCGCCGCTTTGGGACAGTGTTGCTGCTCCAATATAGTTTCAGGCGTCATTATTAGAATCCAAGCATGTCATTACTGACCCAGATTTTCGGCAGCCGCAATCAGCGTCTCCTCAAGCAATATCAGAAGACCGTTCGCGAAATCAACGCGCTCGAACCCGTGCTGGAAAAGCTGTCGGACGACGAACTGAAGGCCAAGACGCCCGAGTTCAAGGAGCGCTACGCGAAGGGCGAAAGTCTGGATGCATTGCTGCCGGAAGCCTTTGCCGTCTGTCGCGAGGCCAGCAAGCGCGTGCTGAAGATGCGTCACTTCGACGTGCAGCTGATCGGCGGCATGACGCTGCATTACGGGAAGATCGCCGAGATGGGCACTGGCGAAGGCAAGACGCTGATGGCGACGCTGCCGGCCTATCTGAATGCCTTGTCCGGCAAGGGCGTGCACGTGGTGACGGTCAACGATTACCTGGCGCAGCGCGATGCCGAATCGATGGGCGTGCTGTACGGCTGGCTGGGTTTAACGACCGGCGTGAATCTGTCGCAGATGGCGCATGACGACAAGCAGGTCGCCTATGGTTCCGACATCACCTACGGTACCAACAACGAATTCGGTTTTGACTATCTGCGCGACAACATGGTCTACGATGCCGCGGATCGCGTGCAGCGCAGCCTGAATTTCGCCATCGTCGACGAGGTCGACTCCATTCTGATCGACGAGGCGCGTACGCCGCTGATCATCTCCGGCCAGGCGGAAAACCATACCGATCTCTATCACAAGATCAACGAAGTGCCGCCGCTGCTGACGCTGCAGATCGGCGAGGAAACGCCGGACGGCAAGGGCAAGGTCGAAGTGCCGGGCGACTACACGAAGGACGAGAAGTCGCATCAGGTGCTGCTGACCGAAACCGGCCACGAGAAGGCAGAGGAAATCCTGACGCGCATGGGCCTGCTGGCCGAAGGTGCCTCGCTGTACGATGCTGCCAACATTTCGTTGATCCATCATCTCTATGCCGCGCTGCGCGCGCATACGCTGTATCACAAGGATCAGCATTACGTCGTGCAGAACGGCGAAGTCGTCATCGTCGACGAATTCACCGGCCGCCTGATGAGCGGCCGCCGCTGGTCCGATGGCCTGCATCAGGCAGTCGAGGCCAAGGAGCGCGTGAAGATCCAGAACGAGAACCAGACGCTGGCGTCGATCACGTTCCAGAACTACTTCCGCATGTATGCGAAGCTGGCTGGCATGACCGGTACGGCCGATACCGAAGCCTACGAATTCCAGGAAATCTACAAGCTGGAAACGGTCGTCATCCCGCCGAATCGTCCGAGCCAGCGCAAGGATCGCCAGGATCAGGTTTACAAGAGCGCGGATGAAAAATACCAGGCGATGCTGAAGGACATTCAGGATTGCTACGAGCGCGGCCAGCCGGTGCTGGTCGGCACCACGTCGATCGAAAATTCCGAACTGCTGTCCGGCATCCTGAACAAGGCGAAACTGCCGCACAACGTGCTGAATGCGAAGCAGCATGCGCGCGAGGCGGAAATCATCGCTCAGGCGGGCCGTCCAAAGGCGATCACGATTGCCACCAACATGGCCGGCCGCGGTACCGACATCGTCCTTGGCGGCAATGTCGACAAGCAGATCCAGTTGCTGGAATCGAATCCCGATCTGAGCGATGCCGACAAGATTGCGCAGGCACAGAAGCTGCGTGCCGAATGGCAATCGCTGCACGATCAGGTGGTGGCGGCCGGCGGTTTGCACATCATCGGTACCGAGCGTCATGAATCTCGCCGTGTCGACAACCAGCTGCGCGGTCGTTCCGGCCGTCAGGGCGATCCGGGTTCGTCGCGCTTCTATCTGTCGCTGGACGATCCGTTGCTGCGCATCTTCGCTGGCGATCGTGTGCGTTCCATCATGGATCGACTGAAGATGCCGGAAGGCGAGCCGATTGAAGCGGGCATCGTGTCGCGTTCGATCGAGTCGGCACAGCGCAAGGTCGAAGCGCGCAACTTCGACATCCGCAAGCAATTGCTCGAATACGACGACGTCGCCAATGATCAGCGCAAGGTCATCTATCAGCAGCGTAACGAATTGCTGGAAACCGAAGACGTCGCCAGCCTGATCGCGGCGCTGCGTCATGGTGTGTTCACCGAACAGTTCCGTCTGTATGTGCCGGAGCAGTCGCTGGAAGAGCAGTGGGAACTGGCTGCGTTGGACGATGTGCTGCGCAACGAATGGCAGCTCGATTTGTCGATGCAGGCCCTGCTGGAAAAAGAGCCGGAGATCACCGACGACGAAATGCTTGAACGCCTGCTGCAGGCGGCCGATGCGGCATACGATGCCAAAGTTGCGATTGTCGGCCGCGAACCGTTCGCCGGATTCGAGCGCAGCGTGATGCTGCAGGCTGTCGATTCGCACTGGCGCGAACATCTGGCGGCACTCGATCATCTGCGCCAGGGCATCCATCTGCGCGGCTATGCGCAGAAGAACCCGAAGCAGGAATACAAGCGCGAAGCCTTCGAACTGTTCGGCCAGATGCTGAACTTGATCAAGGACGAGGTCGTGAAGACCGTGATGACGGTGCGTATCCAGTCGCGTGCGGAAATCGACGCGGCCGAAGCGCAGCTGGCGCAATCGCAAGTGGAGAATGTGCATTACCAGCATGCCGATTTCGACGCGAATGCCGCGCCGGAAGAATTGCTGGCGCCGACCGCAGCAGGCGACGATGCGAGCCAGCCGGGACGGCCGCACGTCAATGCGGTGCCCAAGGTTGGCCGCAACGATCCATGCCCGTGCGGCAGTGGCAAGAAGTACAAGCAGTGCCACGGCAAGCTGGCCTGATCGCTGCAACAGGCAAGATGAAGAAAGGGCGGGTCATCCCGCCCTTTTTGCTTTTGTCTTGTCTCGTATCCTGCAGCACTATCTGCCGCCCCGGTCGAGTTCGGCCGAAGCGTTTAAAATAATGATCCTTTACAACCCCTCTTTTCCAGAAACGCGCCATGGCCGTCAATCTTCCTCTTCCGATTCCTGAAAAACTGACGGCGGTGGCCGGCATCGAACTGGGGCATGCCGAAGCCGGCATCCGCAAGGCCGACCGCAAGGATTTGCTGGTGATGAAGCTGGCGCCAACGGCAACCGTGTCTGGCGTGTTCACGAAGAACCGCTTCTGCGCGGCGCCGGTGCAATTGTGCAAGGAACATCTGGCCGGACGCCGCGAGGACGCGCCGATCCGTGCGCTGGTCGTCAATACCGGCAATGCCAATGCAGGTACCGGCGAAAGCGGTCTGGCGCATGCAAAGCAGACTTGCGAAGCATTGGCCAAGCTGCTCGATTGTGCGCCGGAACAGATTCTGCCGTTTTCCACCGGCGTCATTCTGGAGCCGCTGCCGATCGATCGTCTGGTTGCGGGCCTGCCGCAGGCGATCGGCAATCTGAAGTCTGACAACTGGCACAACGCCGCGCTGTCGATCATGACGACCGATACGCAGCCGAAGGCGGCTTCGCGTCAGGTGGCGATCAATGGCAAGACCGTCACGCTGACCGGCATCAGCAAGGGCGCCGGCATGATCAAGCCGAACATGGCGACGATGCTGGGCTTTCTGGCGATGGATGCCAAGGTCGCGCAGTCGGTGCTGGACAAGATGGTGCGTGACGTCGCCGATCGCTCGTTCAATTGCATCACCATCGACGGCGACACATCGACCAATGACTCCTTCATCGTGATGGCGACCGGCACTGCCGGTGTTGATGTCACGGCGGATAACACCCCTGAATATGCCGCGCTGTACGAGGCTGTACTCGGCCTGTCGCAGGAACTGGCGCAGATGATTGTGCGCGACGGCGAAGGCGCGACCAAATTCATGACCGTTACCGTGGAAGAAGGCCGCGACGCGGAAGAATGCCGCAAGATCGCCTATTCGATCGCGCATTCGCCGCTCGTGAAGACGGCCTTCTACGCATCCGATCCCAACCTCGGCCGCATTCTGGCCGCCATCGGCTATGCTGGCGTCGACGATCTCGACGTCACGCAATTGAACCTTTATCTGGACGATGTCTGGGTCGCAAAGAACGGCGGCCGCCATCCGGATTATCAGGAAGCCGACGGCCAGCGCGTGATGAAACAGAGCGAGATCACCATCCGGGTCAAGCTCGGTCGCGGCAGCGCAGTGTCCACCATCTGGACCTGCGATCTGTCGCACGACTACGTCTCGATCAACGCGGATTACCGGTCGTGATCCCGTGTCGGACGCGCTTGCGTCCGGCTGTGCTCACTTCACCAGAAATCTGATCTCATGACACAACTCGAACAATTCCTGACGCGCGCCGAAGCCTTGCTCGGCCGCCTCGAAGCCTTTCTTCCACCTGCGCTGAACGAGCCCGACTGGAACGCCTCGGTGGCATTCCGCTGGCGCAAGTCGAACGGCCGCGGTTGGTTGCAGCCGGTCGCCCATCTGTCGCCGATCGCGCTGGATGACCTGCACAACATCGGTCCTCAGAAGGAGCAGATCGAACAGAACACCCGCCAGTTCGTCGACGGCAAGCCGGCGAACAACGTGTTGCTGACCGGCGCGCGCGGCACCGGCAAGTCGTCGCTGATCAAGGCCTGTCTGAACCAGTTCGCCGATCGCGGCCTGCGCCTGATCGAAGTCGACAAGAGCGATCTCGGCGATTTGGCCGATATCGTCGACATGGTGTCGAAGCGCCCCGAGCGTTTCGTCATCTTCTGCGATGACTTGTCGTTCGAGGAGGGAGAGGGCGGCTACAAGGCGCTGAAGGTGGCGCTGGACGGCAGCGTGTCCGCGCAGTCGGACAACGTGTTGATTTATGCGACCTCGAATCGCCGCCATCTGCTGCCGGAGCGCATGTCAGATAACGCGGGCTACCATCACAGCGACGACGGCGATTTGCATCCAGGCGAGACGGTGGAAGAGAAAATCTCGCTGTCCGAACGCTTTGGCCTGTGGGTGACCTTCTATCCGTTCAAGCAGGACGACTATCTCGATATCGTTGCGCACTGGCTGGCCTATTTCGGCTGCAACGAGCAGCAAATCGAGGATGCGCGTCAGGAAGCATTGCGCTGGGCACTGCAGCGCGGTTCGCGTTCCGGCCGCGTGGCCTGGCAGTTCGCCAAGGACCATGCCGGCAAGATGAACAAGTAAAAACAGCAAGCAGGCATGGAGCGGTATGTCGCTCCATGCTTTGCCTTCCTTTTATTCCTTTCCGCGCTGCACATCATGTCCGATTCACTGTCTCCACCGAAACCGATCGATGTCGCCGTCGGCATCCTGATGAAGCCGAATGGCGACGTGCTGCTCGGCCAGCGGCCGGAAGGCAAGCCGTATGCAGGCTATTGGGAATTCCCCGGCGGCAAGGTGGAAGCGGGTGAAGATATTCTCGATGCACTGAAGCGCGAATTCGTCGAGGAACTTGGTGTACAGGTGTTGTCGGCGGAGCCGTGGTGCGGCGTCGAACACGTCTATCCGCATGCGCATGTGCGGCTGCACTTCTACATCAGCCGCGATTGGCAGGGCGAGCCGCAAAGTCTGGAGAAACAGGCTTTCGCCTGGCAGGGCAGTGTCGGTGTGGAGCCTTTGCTGCCGGCGACGATACCGTTGATCGAGTGGCTGGATCGCTTGCGCTATTCGGCTTGAAGTGCTGGCTTGAGCGGACCGCAGTCCGCTAGGGAAAATCAGGATTTCCGGTCCGGTGTCGGCGGGGCTTCGTCGTCGAAATCGTCGAGCGGATTGGCGACCGGAATCACGTATTTTTCTTCCGCCCATGCGCCCAGATCGATTTGGCGGCAGCGTTCCGAACAGAATGGCCGATATTTGTTGGCTTCAATCCATTCGACCTTGGTGCCGCAGGTAGGGCAATTGACGACTGTCGGCATGATGCGTCAGAAGCTGCAGAGGGTGAGCTCGAAAGGAATATCGCCTTCCATCGCCTTCGGTTTCATGTCGCCGTCCTGCGACGTGAAGCGCACCCACAGCATGTACTTGTTGGCCGAAATTTCGGGAATCGCACCCAGCGTTTCATCCACGGTCAGGCGCAGCATCTGATAGGTCTTCCCTTGCAGCATCTGCTGATAGCTGCCGGACTGCGCGATCATCTTGACCGGGCGTCCCGATTCGCGCAGCAGGCGCAGCACCATGGTGATCGCATCGAACAGCGGTACCAGCGGCGTAAACCACTTCTGGATGTCGGCAATGCGTTGCTCGGTCGAATCGTGCTGCCATGCATGATAGGACGGCAGGTCGAATTCGCAGGCGCCGCCCGGGATGATGGTGCGGCCGCGTATGCTCATCAGCCATTCGTTTTCACGGATATGCTGGCCGGTCTTGCCTTGCGAGGCAACCAGCGCGGTGCTGATGCGATCGATATCGACCAGGATCGCATCCAGCATTTCCGGTTCGACATTGGGATTGGAGCGGAATCCGAGCAGCGTCTGCTTCTGGCGTTCCAGTTCCTGCAGCAGGTCGGATTTCAGATCGGCGCGGCCGGCGACTTCCAGCATTTCGAAAATGGTGGACAGGGCGACATGATGGTGCTGCGGATGATCGTGACCGATGAAGAAGGCGAATTTCTCGTACAGGTCTTCCAACCGCAGCAGCGTGCGAATACGCTCATTGAAAGGGTATTCGTAAACAATCAAGGTGGCATCCCTATAAAGTTAGACCGGCCGGTACGAGGCAATTTGTGTGATTCTGAACGAAGCCGCGCCAAATTACAAATAGACATCTGTCTATCCAGTGGGGCCGGCACAGGCGGCGTTCATCCGATAGACCGGCAAGTCCGTTCAGCGTTCATCGGCCTGCGCCAGGGCAACATAGGCGGCATGCAGGCGTTCGACCTGCACCGTCAACGCGGCAGGATCGCCTTCGTTGACAATCACGTCGTCCGCCGCCGCCAGCCGGGCTGCGCGCGGGGCCTGGGTCGCCATGATGGCGCGTACCTGCGCTTCGCTGAGCGCATTGCGCTGCATGACGCGCTGCAGCTGGACTTCCTCGCTGCAATCGACTACCAGCACGCGCGAGACGCGCTGCTTCCATACGCTCGATTCAACCAGCAGCGGCACGACGAAAAGTGGATAGACGCCTTGCGTTTCGGCCGCTGCACGTTCAGTTTCGCTACGGATCAACGGATGCAGGATGGCTTCCAGTTTCTTTTTCGATGTCGGATCGGCGAAGACCGCTTCGCGCATGCGTGTGCGATCCATCGCACCGTCTGCGGTGATGAAGCCGGTGCCGAATGCCTGCCGGATCGGTTCGATGGCGATGCCGCCGGTTGCCGTCAATTGGTGCGCGATCTGGTCGGTGTCGATCACGGCAGCGCCGAGGCCGGCGAACAGTTCGGCGACGGTCGTCTTGCCGCTGCCGATGCCGCCTGTCAGGCCGACCGAGAATCGCGTTGCGCGCGTCATGTAAGTATCAGAGATTCAGCGATGTTCAGTAAAAGCCGAGGTAGGTGGCCGTCAGCTGTTTACCGTACAGCAAAGCGAGCAGACCTGCTGCGGCTAGATAGGGGCCGAACGGAATCGGGATGTCGCGTCCGCGTCGCGCCAGCACGATCAGCGCGATGCCGACCACGGCGCCAACCGCCGACGACAGCAGGATGATGATCGGCAGCATCTTCCAGCCCAGCCATGCGCCAAGCGCGGCCAGCAGCTTGAAGTCGCCGTATCCCATGCCTTCCTTGCCGGTCGTCAGCTTGAACAGCCAGTAGACGGCCCATAGCGCGACGTACCCGGCTGCTGCACCGATGACGGCTTCGGACAGCGGTACGAAGGTGGCGTTCAGATTGATCAGCAGGCCTAGCCACAACAGCGGCAGCGTCAGATCGTCCGGCAGCAGTTGCGTATCGGCATCGATGAAGGTCATCGCGATCAGAAGCCAGACGAAGAACAGCGTACCCAGTCCGGCAAGGCCGCTGCCGAAACGCCAGACCAGCAGGGCGGAAAGCAGGCCGGTCAACAGTTCGATGATGGGATAGCGAAATGAGATCGGCGTCTTGCAGGCGGAACATTTGCCGCCCAATACCGCATAGCTGACGACCGGAATGTTTTCCCGCGCAGTGATCTGGTGACCGCATTGCGGGCAGGCCGAGCGCGGCACCATCAGGTTGTAGCGGTCTTCGTGCGGCAAGGGTTTGCCGCTTTCGCTGGCGACGTAGTTGTCCGATTCCCGCTGCATCATCTTCGGCAGGCGATGGATGACGACGTTGAGGAAGCTGCCGATCAGCAGGCCGAGAATGCCGGCGACAACGGTGGGCAAGAGGCTGGCGGGTGCGGCAAACAGGAGTTGGTCGAACATGTAAATCGATCAGGTTGGACGCGGCATGCAGCAGCATGCCGCGCGAAGGAAATGATAGAGCGTCAGGCGGAACGGCAGCCGGATTGCTGCGCGGAGTTACACGACCGAGCCCAGCTTGAAGATCGGCAGATACATTGCCACCACCAGACCGCCAATCAGCACGCCGAGGATCACCATGATCAGCGGCTCCATCAGGCTGGACAGCGAGGCGACGGCATCGTCAACCTCGGCTTCATAGAAATCGGCGACCTTGCCCAGCATGCTGTCGAGCGAACCGGATTCCTCGCCGATGGCGACCATCTGCGTCACCATGTTCGGGAAGACGTCGGCATTCTGCATCGCGACCGTCAGGCTGGTACCGGTAGAGACTTCGGTTTGGATAACGCGCGTGGCATCCATGTAGACGGCATTGCCGGAAGCGCCGCCGACGGAATCCAGCGATTCGACCAGCGGCACGCCAGCCGCGAACATTGTCGACAGCGTACGCGTCCAGCGTGCGATGGTTGCCTTGCGGATGACGGAGCCGAAAACCGGCACCTTCAGGAGCAGGCGATCCATCGTGCGCTGCATCTTCACCGAACGCCGCCACGACTGGAAGAACAGATAGAGTGCGGCGAACAGGCCGCCGAAGATGAGATACCAGTTGGCGACGAAGAAATCCGAAATGGCGATCACCAGCAGTGTCGGCGCGGGTAGATCGGCACCGAAGCTCTTGAAGACGTCCTTGAATGCAGGCACGACCCAGATCATGATAACTGCGGTGACAATGAAAGCCACGGCGAGAATCGAGACCGGATAGAACATCGCCGACTTGATCTTGCTCTTGATCGCCAGTGTCTTTTCCTTATAGACGGCCAGACGCGTCAGCAGGTCTTCCAGGATGCCGGCCTGTTCGCCGGCGGCGACCAGGTTGCAGAACAGCGGATCGAAGTACAACGGAAACTTGCGGAAGGCCTGATTCAGGCTGGTGCCGGTCTCGACGTCGGCGCGGATATCCTGGATCAGCTTGGAGACGGACGGATTGTCGTTGCCCTTGGCGACAATGTCGAAAGACTGCAGCAGCGGTACGCCGGCCTTCATCATGGTCGCCAATTGGCGGGTGAACAGCGTGATGTCCTTTTCCTGGATCTTCTTGCCGCTGCGGTAGGCCTTCTTCTTGACCTTGGTGACGACGACTCCCTGGCGGCGCAATGTGGCATTGACGACGGCTTCGCCGCCGGCGCGCAATTCGCCGCGCACCACCTTGCCGGTCTTGTCTCGTCCCTCCCAGGCGAAAACGGATTCCTTGGCGATTGCTGCACTTCCCGCCTTGCGTACTGACGTAGCCATCCCTCTACCTCTTTTTTAGTTGTTGGTGCAGCCCAGAACCTCTTCCAGACTGGTGAGTCCTTGCTTGACCTTGACCAGACCCGCTTCGCGCAGGTTCTTCACGCCTTCCTTCCTTGCCTGCGCCTCGATTTCCAGCGCAGTGGCATGGTTCAGGATCAGCCGTTCGATTTCTTCAGTGATCGGCATGATCTGGTAAATACCGACGCGGCCCTTGTAGCCGCTGCCGTTGCAGCGTTCGCAGCCGACCGGTTTGTACGGCAACCAGGTGCCGTCCAGATCGTCTTCCGTGAAACCGGCTTCGATCAGCGCTTCGTCCGGAATGGTCGTCGTCTGCTTGCATGTGCAGAGGCGGCGTGCCAGACGTTGCGCGGTAATCAGGATCACCGACGAGGCGATGTTGAACGGCGCCACGCCCATGTTCATCAGGCGCGTCAGCGTGGCCGGCGCGTCGTTGGTATGCAGCGTGGAAAACACCATGTGGCCGGTCTGCGCGGCCTTGATGGCGATGTCGGCCGTTTCGAGGTCGCGAATCTCGCCGACCATGATGATGTCCGGATCCTGGCGCAGGAAGGCTTTCAGTGCGATCGGGAAGGTCAGGCCGGCCTTGTCGTTGACGTTGACCTGGTTGACGCCCGGCAGGTTGATCTCGGCCGGATCTTCGGCGGTGGAGATATTGATGCCAGGCTTGTTCAGGATGTTCAGGCAGGTATACAGCGACACCGTCTTGCCGGAACCGGTCGGTCCGGTGACGAGGACCATGCCGTAGGGGCGATGGATCGCCTCCATTAGAATTTCTTTTTGATCCGGATCGTAGCCCAACGCGTCGATACCCATTTGCGCCTGCGAGCCGTCCAGAATACGCATGACGATCTTCTCGCCGAACAGCGTCGGCAGCGTGCTGACACGGAAGTCGATGGAGCGGGCCTTGGATACCACCAGCTTCATGCGGCCATCCTGCGGCACGCGTTTCTCGGAAATATCGAGTTTGGAGATGACCTTGATGCGCGATGCCAGTTTTTCCTTGATCGCCAGCGGCGGCTGGGCGATGTCGCGCAACACACCATCGACGCGAAAGCGGATGCGGTAGAACTTCTCGAATGGTTCGAAATGCAGGTCGGATGCGCCTTGATTGATGGCATCCAACAGAATCTTTTGCAGGAATTTGACAACCGGTGCATCGTCGATATCGACGGCCGCACCGCCATCGACCGGCACGGCTTCGTCTTCAGCGAAATCGATGTTTTCGAGATCGTCACCGATCAGTTCATTCAGGTCCTGTTCGGCACTTTGCGCCAGCTTTTCGACGAGCTTCAGAAGCGCGTTGTGATCGACGATGATCGGTTCGACGGTCAGTTCGGTCTGGAACTTGATCTGTTCCAGCGCCTGCGAATTGGTTGGATCCGAGATGGCGACAGAAACCTTGTTGCCGCGCTTGGCCAGTGCCACGACGCGCTGGCTCTGCATCAATTTGGCATCGATCAGCTTGTCGGGAAGCAGTTCGGCGTTGAAAGCGTTCAGATCCAGCAGCGGGTAGCCGAAAGTTTCCGAGCAGAAGGCCGCCAATCGCGGCGCATCGATGACGTCGCCTTTCAGCAGCATATCGATGAACGGCGTTTTTTCGGCCGCAGCCTGCTTGACGACGGCATCGACCTGCTGTGGCGACAATCTGCCTGCCTGCAGCAACGCACGGGCAAGACCTGACATCGCATGGGTTGATGCCGAGCTGGGGAGGACTGCAGCCATGTATCTAAGCCGAAAGTGAGCCGAAAGGACCGAAGGGATCGGCGAGGAGCGCCAAAAGGTGCGTTAGATGATGCCTCCCGGCATTTGTTTTGTAAAGACGCCGGCCGAAATTGTTACTTTTTTGCCTGATCGTCGGTGACGATGGCGAATATTCAAGGCTGCGGCACGTCCGGAGGACGAACGTGCCGAGAGCAATCAGTGATTGCGATGGACAGCGAAGGCGCTCAATTGGAGCAGGGCGTCCTTGAACGCATTGTCGGGCAACGCCGCCAGCGATGCGGCTGCCACTGCTGCGGCGTCTTCCGCCTTGCGTTTCGTGTAGCCCAGTGCGCCCGACGTGGTGACGGCGCCGAGAACTGCGTCGAAATGCTGTTCGTCGCCATTTTCGATGCAGCTGCGTACCAGTTCGCGCTGTTCCGGCGTGCCGTGCTCCATCAGATAAATCAGCGGCAGCGTCGCCTTGCCCTCCCGCAGGTCGTCGCCGACGTTCTTGCCGATATCTTCCGACTGGCCCGAGTAATCCAGCACGTCGTCGATCAATTGGAAAGCCGTACCCAGCGAACGGCCATATTCGGCGGCCGCTTCGATTTGCTGGTCGCTGGCACCGGCGATCAGGGCGCCGAGTTGGGCGGCAGCCTCGAACAGTTTGGCGGTCTTGGAGCGGATCACCTGTGTATACCGTTCCTCGGAAACGTCCGGATCATGCATGTTCAGCAACTGCAGCACCTCGCCTTCGGCGATGACGTTGGTGGCGTCTGCCAGAATCTGCATGACGCGGCTGTCGCCTACCGACACCATCATCTGGAAGGCGCGCGAATACAGGAAATCGCCGACAAGCACGGAAGCGGCATTGCCGAACAGCGCATTGGCGGTCTGGCGGCCACGGCGCAATGATGATTCATCGACAACATCGTCATGCAGCAGCGTGGCGGTATGGATGAATTCGACGACGGCGGCCAACTGGTGGTGGGCGCTGCCCTGATAACCGTAGGCATTGGCCATTAGCAGGACCAGAACGGGGCGGATGCGTTTGCCGCCGGCGCTGATGATGTAGTCGGCAATCTGGTTAACCAAGGCCACTTCCGAGTGCAGCTTTTGCCGGATAACCGTGTCAACTGCGCTCAGATCGGCGGAAATGGGCTGAATTAGCTGATTTTGGGAGGGCGAAAGAGGAACGGAAGCCAAGGTAAGCCTGATGGATAGCGTTAAGTTGCTGAATTATACGATGCCGCGAGAAGAAAGAATCGTCTTCCCCCTCGCGGGACGCAGGATTATTGTTTGAAAGATACTGTTGGCGTATTGCGCGAATGACGTTACAGGCAGTTGCTTGTATTTGTTGTATCGGATTATGCGTGGTTGACACATTCCCCGATTTTTCCTATATGGATTTTGACCGTCGTGCTAAGTCCATGTATAATTTGCGGTTTTCCCCGATCTGTGGGCTCGTTCGAGCGGCATGACCGGGCAAAAAGTCCTTTAATCAATTGATGAGGTTTCACATGTACGCGGTCATAAAAACCGGCGGCAAACAATACAAGGTTGCTGCTGGCGAAAAACTCAAAGTAGAACAGATACCGGCAGACATTGGATCCGAAGTCACTCTCGATCAAGTGCTCGCAGTGGGCGCTGGCGATACCATCAAGTTTGGTGCGCCACTGGTCGCAGGTGCCACGGTCCTTGCCACGGTTGTCTCCCACGGTCGTCACGACAAGGTCAAGATTTTCAAGATGCGCCGTCGCAAGCACTATCAGAAGCACCAGGGCCATCGCCAGAATTACACCGAATTGCAGATCGTTTCGATCAACGGCTGAGCCGCTGATTCGGACTAACCAGATACAAGGAGTCAGAAATGGCACACAAAAAGGGCGGCGGCACTACGCGCAACGGTCGCGACTCGGAATCGAAGCGTCTAGGCGTGAAAGTCTACGGCGGTCAAGCGATCAACGCAGGCGGCATCATCGTTCGTCAACGCGGCACCAAGATGCATGCGGGCGAGAACGTCGGCATGGGCAAGGATCACACCCTGTTCGCGCTGATCGACGGCAAGGTCGCGTTCGTGACCAAGGGCGCATTGAAGCGCCACTACGTGACGGTCGTTGCTGCTTAATATATTGAGCGGCGCAACCTGCGCGAACGCAAGGCGAAAGCCATCCATCAAAAGGCTCTGCCGCAGGTAGGGCCTTTTTAGTTTTTACGGCACAGCTTTTACGTTTAACGGCGGTAAACATGAAATTCATCGACGAAGCAAAAATCGAAGTCATTGCCGGCAATGGCGGCAACGGCGTCGCCTCCTTTTGTCGTGAAAAATTCAGGCCGTTCGGCGGACCTGACGGCGGCGACGGCGGTCGCGGCGGCAGCATCTGGGCCGTGGCCGACCGTAACATCAATACGCTGGTCGACTTCCGCTATTCCAAGATTCACAAGGCCGGCAATGGCGAGAACGGACGCGGCTCCGATTGCTACGGCAAGGGCGCGGACGACGTTTTCCTGCGCATGCCGGTCGGCACGCTGATCATCGATCAGAACGACGGCGAACTGATCGCCGACCTGACCGAGCACGGTCAGCAGGTACTGATCGCCAAAGGCGGCGAGGGTGGCTGGGGCAACATCCATTTCAAGTCGTCGACCAACCGTGCACCGCGCCAGAAAACCGAAGGCAAGGAAGGCGAGCGTCGCGAACTGCGTCTGGAACTGAAGGTATTGGCCGATATCGGTTTGCTGGGTATGCCGAATGCCGGCAAATCGACATTCATCACGGCGGTTTCCAATGCGCGCCCCAAGATTGCCGATTATCCGTTCACGACGCTGCATCCCAATCTGGGCGTGGTGCGCGTCAGTCACGAGAAAAGTTTTGTCATCGCCGACATCCCGGGTCTGATCGAAGGCGCGTCGGAAGGTGCAGGCCTCGGCCACCAGTTCCTGCGCCATCTGCAGCGCACGCGCCTGTTGCTGCACATCGTCGATCTGGCGCCATTCGACAATGTCGATCCGGTCAAGGAAGCCAAGGCGATCGTCAAGGAACTGAAAAAGTACGACGAATCGCTATACGACAAGCCGCGCTGGCTGGTATTGAACAAGCTGGACATGGTGCCGGAAGGCGAGCGCGCCAAACGTGTGAAGGATTTCATCAAGCGTTTCGGCTGGAAAGGGCCGGTCTTCGAGATTTCCGCACTGACCCGTGAAGGCTGCGCCGATCTGATCGTCGAGATTTACGACTACCTGGCGCAGCAGCGGCAGGCGGAACAGCGTACCGAAGAAACGCAGATGACCGATGAATCGGTTCGCGGCATCGATTCCGTCGATCCGGACGATCCGCGTTTCAAGATTATCGACTGAAGCGCTTGCGAAACGTTATATAGTCGGTGGCAGATATTCCGTCCGACTGCAGCGCCAGCCGGGCTCTCAAAATAAGAACAGCGTCGGACTCATTCATCTATGCAATCCGTCATTCAGCAAGCAAAACGCGTCATCATCAAGGTCGGTTCCTCGCTCGTCACCAACGACGGCAAGGGGCTGGATGCGGTTGCCATCCGCAAGTGGGCGGAGCAGATCGTCCAGTTGCGTGCCCTCGGCAAGGACGTGGTACTCGTCAGTTCGGGGGCGATTGCGGAAGGAATGCAACGGCTCGGCTTCGACAAGCGCCCGACGGGCATACATGAACTGCAGGCTTGCGCGGCAGTCGGCCAGATGGGCTTGGCGCAGATCTACGAAACCAGCTTCAGCCAGCACGACGTGCGTACTGCGCAAGTGCTGCTGACGCATGCGGACCTGGCAGACCGTGAGCGTTATCTGAATGCACGCTCGACATTGTTTGCGCTGCTGAATCTGGGCGTGGTGCCTATCATCAACGAGAACGATACGGTCGTCACCGACGAGATCAAGTTCGGCGACAACGATACGCTGGGCGCGTTGGTTGCCAATCTGATCGAGGCCGACGCCTTGATCATCCTGACCGATCAGCGCGGCCTGTACACGGCCGATCCGCGCAAGAATCCGCAAGCCGAATTCGTCCATGAAGCCAGTGCCGGCGATCCGGCGCTGGAAGCCATGGCCGGTGGAGCCGGCAGCAGCTTGGGACGTGGCGGCATGCTGACGAAGATACTGGCGGCCAAACGCGCAGCTCTATCGGGCGCGCATACCGTGATTGCGTGGGGGCGGGAAGACAGTGTCCTGACGCGGCTGGCGCAAGGCGAAGCAATCGGCACGCAACTGACGGCGCAGACGGCGCAGCTGACCGCGCGCAAGCAATGGATGGCCGATCACTTGCAGACGGCTGGCCGTGTGGTGCTGGACGATGGCGCGGTGAAGAAGCTAACGGCGGAAGGGAAGTCTTTGCTGCCAATCGGCGTGACCGAAGTGTCCGGCAGTTTCGGCCGCGGTGATGTGATTACTTGCGTGGATCAGTCCGGTCGAGCGGTCGCACGCGGGATTACCAATTACGCCAGTTCCGAAGCGCGGCGCATCATGCGCAAGCCGTCGACGGAAATCGCGGCAATCCTCGGCTTCGTCGAGGAGCCGGAACTGATTCATCGCGATAATCTGGTACTGCTGTAACTATCGGTGCAAGCTGGTTGTTAATTATCCGACTACGGAAATTCACCAATAGATCAGCGGCGCAGATCGTCGACCAGCGTCTGTTTCGATTTCATGCGACGCAGGATTTTCTCCACATCGCTGCTGTAGACCGTATGGTTCTCGCAGAAATAGTCGGTCGCCAACGCCGCATGCTGCCGGTTGGCGAAGCCCTGCACGATGCCTTCCCATTTGTCGCGGCGCGCGCGTGCCCAAGTGCCGTTGGACTGGCCGATCGCATAGATTTTCTTCTCGAACGTTTCGCAGCGGATGCCTTCGTAGCTGACATTGCGCGCGCCCGACTGACTGACTGAAATCAACGTGTAGCGCACCACTCCATCCGATCCGACTGACAGCGACTTGCCATCGACGGCAAAGGATTGCGTTGCCGTCGGACTGACGTAGAACGGCAGCAGATTCTCGGCTTTCGGCGGCGCAGGAAGCTGAACCGCGATTTCTTCCCACGGTTTGTTCTCATCGTCGAAATCCTCGTCGAACGATTGGGCGAAAGCGGCTTGCAACGTGGACAACAGGGCGAAGCCGGCCAGCAGGGCGGCTTGGGAAAGCTTGTTCATGATTCGGTATCGGGTTTGACGTTCCGGGGCGGAGCGGGTTTGCGCGGTGGATGGTTTTGGCGCAGGTGACGGGTGTTGCCATGCGTCGGGCGATTCAGATAGCGTGACAATTCCTGCAACGCACGCTGATAGACATCGCGCTTGAACTCGATAACCACATCCAGCGGCACCCAGTATTCGTGCCAGCGCCATGCATCGAATTCGGGATGTTCGGTCAGGCGCAGGTTGACGTCGCTGTCGCGGCCGACCATGCGCAGCAGGAACCAGATCTGTTTCTGACCTTTGTAGTGGCCGCGGATTTCGCGTTTGATGAAATGGTCGGGAACCTCGTAGCGCAACCAGTCGCGCGTGCGGCCAATGATCTTGACGTGCTCGGCGCGCAGGCCCACTTCCTCTTCAAGTTCGCGGTACATCGCCTGCTCGGGCGTTTCGCCGAACTTGATGCCGCCCTGCGGAAACTGCCACGAATGCTCGCGCACCCGTTTGCCCCACCAGACCTCGTTGTGGGCGTTGAGCAGAATGATGCCGACGTTAGGGCGAAAGCCTTCACGATCCAGCATGTTGCACCTCAAACTTTCTGCGGCGGACGGACCCTTATCGAGAATCGGCAACAAGGCCGTCGGCCGCGGTTGCGCGAGGTGACGCGCGAACAACGGTAACGGCGATCAATTGTACGAAGTACGGGTGCATCAGCCAGCTAATCCTTTAAAATTGAGTCGATTATAACCCTCTCTCTTTCAAAAAGACTCACACCGTCATGCGCGCCTCCCGTTTTTTCATTTCCACTCTTAAAGAAGCACCTTCCGAAGCAGAAATCGTCAGCCACAAGCTGATGATGCGCGCCGGCATGATCAAGCGGCTGGGTTCCGGCATCTACACCTACATGCCGATGGGCTTGCGCGTGATCCGCAAAGTGGAAGCCATCGTCCGCGAGGAAATGAATCGCGCCGGTGCGATCGAGTTGCTGATGCCGGTCGTGCAGCCGGCCGAACTGTGGCAGGAGACCGGGCGCTGGGACAAGATGGGGCCGGAACTGATGCGTGTGAAGGATCGCCACGGTCGCGATTTCGCGATCCAGCCGACGTCGGAAGAAGTCGTCACCGATGTCGTGCGCAGCGATATCAAATCGTATCGTCAGCTGCCGGTGAACTTCTATCACATCCAGACCAAGTTCCGCGATGAGCGCCGTCCGCGTTTCGGCTTGATGCGCGGCCGCGAATTCACGATGAAGGATGCATATTCGTTCGATCGCGACGTCGAAGGTCTGAAGCGTTCCTACGAGATCATGTTCGACGCCTACGTGAACATCTTCACGCGCTTCGGTCTGCAGTTCCGTGCCGTGGCGGCCGACAACGGCGCGATCGGCGGGTCCGGTTCGCATGAATTCCACGTGATCGCGGATACCGGCGAGGACGCGCTGGTCTATTGCCCGTCGTCCGACTATGCGGCCAACATGGAAGCTGCCGAAGCCGTCGCGCCGGCCACGCCGCGCGCCGTTGCCGCGCAAGCGATGGCGAAGACGCCGACACCGGGCAAGACGCGCTGTGAAGACGTCGCCGCACTGCTGAACGTGCCGCTGACACAGACGGTGAAATCCGTCGTGTTGATGGTCGAGAAGGAAGTGGACGGCAAGACATCGAAGCAAGCCTGGATGCTGCTGCTGCGTGGCGATCATGAACTGAACGAAGTGAAGGCGTCCAAGGTGCCGGGTCTGGCGGATTTTCGTTTCGCCAGCGAAGCCGAAATCGTCGAATGGTTCGGCACGCCGCCCGGTTATCTTGGCCCGATTGGTGCGAAGAAACCGATCAATATCGTGGCCGACCGCACAGTGGCGACGATGAGCGATTTCATCTGCGGTGCCAATGAGGTCGATTTCCACCTGACCGGTGTGAACTGGGAGCGTGACCTGCCGGAACCGACGGTATTCGACCTGCGTAATGTCGTCGAAGGCGATGCGTCGCCGGACGGCAAGGGTACGCTGGCGATCCAGCGCGGCATCGAAGTGGGCCATGTATTCCAACTGGGCACGCGCTATTCGGAAGACATGAAAGCCACCTTCCTCGACGAAAATGGCAAGCCGCAACTGCTGCAGATGGGCTGCTACGGCATCGGCATCACGCGCATTCTGGGTGCGGCGATTGAGCAGAACTTCGATGAGCGCGGCATCATCTGGCCGACTTCGCTGGCACCGTTCGAGATCGTGCTGTGCCCGATGGGTTACGACCGCAACGAGGCGGTGCGTGCCGAAGCGGATCGTCTGTACGACGAGCTGACGGCAGCCGGCATCGACGTGATTCTCGACGATCGTGGCGAGCGTCCCGGCGTCATGTTCGCCGATTGGGAATTGATCGGCGTGCCACACCGTATCGTCATCGGCGACCGCGGTTTGAAGGAAGGCAAGCTGGAATACCAGGGGCGCCGCGATGCGGAAGCCACGGCGGTCGCAATGGCCGATGCAGTCGCCTTCGTCAAGACCAGGCTGGCGGCCTGACGGTCGGAGCGAATCGGTGCGCGGGCGTATCCGATCCGGACTGGCAGCTTGTGCCCTGATGCTGGCGATGCAGCCGGTGCTGGCCGGTAATCAGAAGGAAGAAGCACTGGCCGATTCCGTGCGTATAGCGCTGTCGCGTGCGATTGCCGATGCGCGTCCGCCTGTTCCCGATTTCGCCGATGTCGGCGAACGTCTCGATTACTTGAGCTGGCTCGGTGACATGTCGGCCCGCCTTTCGAAGCGTTTGCCGGACAGACAGGTGCGCCTCGAATTTTTGCGGACGGCCTGGTATGAGTCGCGCCGTGCGGGACTGGACCCGGCACTGGTGCTGGGCTTGATCCAGGTGGAATCGGCATTCCGCAAATATGCGGTATCGCCGGTCGGCGCGCACGGTTACATGCAGGTGATGCCGTTCTGGACGCGTGTGATCGGCGATGGCGACCGCAGCACGCTGTTCAACATGCAGACGAATCTGCGATTCGGGTGTTCCATCCTGCGCATGTATCTGGACATGGAGAAGGGCAATCTGTTCATGGCGCTGGGCCGCTATAACGGCAGTCGCGGTCGTTCCGAATATCCGAATGCCGTGCTGGCGGCATGGCGCAAGTGGGAACATAAGCCGGAGCGCAAGCCTGAACTCGGACCAATACCCAAGCCGATACTCGAACAGGAGCCCGTGCAGAATGTCCGGTCGGACAGTACGGTGCAAAAGCAGGCGGTAGCGATGCCGCTGGATGTGCGGTGATTTCTGATTAAGAAACAGGGACGGCAGAAACAAAAACGCCCGCGCGATGCGGGCGTTTTTGTTTGGCACAATGGAAGAAGATTATTTCAGGTGGCCGGAGATGAGTTTGGTCATCTCGAACATGGACACTTGCTTCTTGCCGCCAAAGACAGCTTTCAGTTTGTCGTCTGCATCGATCATGCGCTTGTTGGTCGCATTCTGCAGCTTGAACTTCTTGATGTAATCCCAGACTTTCTTCGTGATTTCCGTACGCGGAGCCGGATTGCCACCGATCACAGCGGCCAACACTGCGGACGGGGTGACAGGTTTCATGAAGGCGGCGTTTGGCTTGCGCGGAGCGGCTTTCTTCTTGGCGACTGCTTTTTTAGCGACGACTTTCTTGGCAGGCGCTTTTTTCGCTACGGCTTTTTTAGCGACGGCTTTCTTGGCCGGTGCCTTCTTGGCGGCGGCTTTCTTGGCAGGCGCTTTTTTCGCTACGGGTTTCTTTGCTGCGGCTTTCTTGGCGGCCGGTTTCTTGGCTGCTGGTTTCTTGGCTGTTGCCATTTCAAAACCTCCTTCACATTGTTTGGGAAATTGCGTCAATTCACGCAACGCTAATAGTGGTGCGGTTTTCCCCGCCGTGCAAGTGTTTTTGTGCGGTTTTCCCCACGTGTGTATGCTGCCCGCCACGCGGTGTCGTCAGAGGGGAAAACGGTGAATTCGCAAGGTGAGTGAGTTCGCGTTTCGTAGACCTGTCGTTCCGACTGCCGAAGCGGCAGCGAAATTCGCTTGCGGTCGACGGCGCCGGCGACGTTTACGGAGTGCGGCGAGAGAGGGAAATCCCGCTTCGAGCCGGGAAGCGCACGCAATAAAAAAGCCGGGAATATCCCGGCTTTTTCGTCTCGCGCATGCGTTTGGCGCAGCGAAGCGTCTAGCGCATTCCCGGCAGCATGCCTTTCATGCCGCGCATCATCTTCGCCATGCCGCCGCCCTTGAGCTTCTTCATCATCGATTGCATCTGCTCGAACTGCGCCAGCATGCGGTTGACTTCCTGTACCTGTACGCCGGCACCGGTGGCGATGCGGCGCTTGCGGGACGCCTTGATCAGCTCCGGCTTGGCGCGCTCGGCCGGCGTCATCGAATTGATGATGCCTTCCATGCGGGCGACCTGCTTGTCGGCCATGCCCATGTTGGCGTTGCCGGCCGCCATCTGCATCTGGGCCGGCAGCTTGTCCATCAGGCTAGCCATGCCGCCCATTTTCTTCATCTGCGTGAGCTGAGACTTGAAGTCGTTCAGGTCGAACTTGCCGCCGCCCTTGATCTTCTGCGCCAGATCCTGCGCGGCTTCCATATCCACGCCTTTGCGCGCTTCCTCGACCAGCGCCAGGATGTCGCCCATGCCGAGGATACGGTCTGCCATGCGCGCCGGGTCGAAGGCTTCCAGCCCGTCCATCTTTTCGGCCACGCCGGCGAACTTGATCGGCTTGCCGGTGACGTGGCGTACCGACAGCGCCGCACCGCCGCGCGAATCGCCGTCCAGCTTGGTCAGCACGACGCCGGTCAGCGGCAGCGCGTCGCTGAAGGCCTTGGCGGTATTGATCGCATCCTGGCCGAGCATGGCGTCGACGACGAACAGCGTCTCGATCGGTTTGACGGCGGCATGCAGCGCGGAGATTTCCTGCATCATCGCCTCGTCGATGCCGAGACGACCGGCGGTATCGATGATCAGCACGTCGTGGTAGTGGCGCTTCGCATGGTCGACGGCGGCCAGTGCGATATCGACCGGCTTGTCGGTCGGCTTGGACGGGAAGAAATCGGCGCCGACCTGCTCGGTCACCGTCTGCAACTGGCCGATCGCGGCCGGACGGTAGACGTCGGCGGAAACGGTCAGCACTTTCTTTTTCTTCTGTTCGCGCAGATATTTGGCCAGCTTGCCGACGGTGGTCGTTTTACCCGCGCCCTGCAGGCCGGCCATCAGGATGATCGCCGGCGGTTGCGTAGCGAAATTCAGCTGTGCAGCTTCGGGGCCGAGATCGGCGCCCATCAGCAACGCCAGTTCGCGCTGGACGACGCCGACCAGTGCCTGGCCCGGCGTCAGCGAACCGATGACGTCCTGGCCCATTGCCCTTTCCTTGACCCGCGCGATGAACTCGCGCACGGCAGGCAAGGCGACGTCGGCTTCGAGCAGCGCGAGCCGTACTTCGCGCAGCATTTCGGCGGTATTGGATTCCGTCAGGCGCGCTTCTCCGCGCATGGTCTTGACGGCCTTGGCTAGGCGTTGGGTGAGGTTGTCGAGCATGTTGGAAGGAAAAATCGGGGTGGGCCGCAAACGTTTGCGCGTCATTGACGTCATTGTCATGAGGCAGCGGCGAAATATCCGCCATTTTACCCGATGCGCGCGGCGGGATTCGCAGCCGAGCAGAGGAGAGGTTTGCGGGGTGGCAAGTGCGAAAATCGATGGGCCGGATGCCGTTCAGTCATGGAAAAATCGACCACAGCGAGGCGCAGAAGACCGCGATCTGAGCTGTTCATGCCCGCGGGCGTGAAAGACAGTTGGTGTAAACTCGAACGATGGAAATTTATTTCTTTGTCTTGGCTGCGCTGTGCTACCTGTGTTGCGCTTTCCTGCCGTCGAAAAACAGGCTGGCGATCTCGCTTGGCACGCTGATCGGCTGGTTGCTGCACGGCGGTGCGTTGTGGGCCGATGTCGCCGCGGCACCCGATTCGCTGCGGCTGGGATTCGCCATCATGCTGTCGGCGACGCTGTGGATTTCGGTTGCGGCCTATTGGCTCGAGAATCGCAATTTCTCCCTGGACGGCATGCGTATCTTGGTGCTGCCCTGCGCGGCGCTGGCGGTACTGCTGCCACCGATTTTTCCCGGCAGCGTCATTCCGCTGCAAGGCAAGACGGCGTTGTTTCCCTGGCATATCGCGATTGCCACGCTGGCCTATGCGACACTGACGATCGCGGCTTTTCACGCGGTGCTGATGGCGTTGCAGGAATCCAAGCTGCACGCGTTGAGTGCGCAGAAGAAGGGATGGTTCGCGCTGGCGATCGAACGTCTGCCCGCCTTGCTGACGATGGAGAAACTGCTGTTCCGCCTGATCGGCTTCGGGTTCCTGCTGCTGACGCTGACCGTGGTTTCCGGTGTAGTTTTTTCCGAGGAATTGTTCGGCAGGGCATTCACCTGGGATCACAAGACGATCTTCACCATACTGTCGTGGGTGCTGTTCGGCGTGCTGCTGGCAGGGCGCCGCTGGCAGGGATGGCGCGGCCGGACCGCACTCGGATTCACGCTGGCCGGTTTTGCCTTGCTGCTGCTGGCCTATGTCGGCAGCCGTTTTGTACTGGAAGTCGTCCTACACCGGAGCTTCATATGAAATTCCTGCTGTGGGCGATTCTGATCTTCGCCGTCATCTGGGTGTTGCGTAACAAGGCACAGGCGCAATCCCGAGCGCAATCCCAATCTCGGCCGCAATCACCTTTTCCAAGCCAACCCTCCGCGCCCGGCGGCGAAATTGAAACCATGCTGAGCTGCGCGCATTGCGGCACGCATTTCCCGGCATCGGAAGCGGTGTTCGACGCCGCACATGCGGCTTTCTGCTGCAGCGAACACCGGCAGCGGCATGCCGGGCGCTGACAACTGCTGATCCGATTCATGGCGCGTTCCCGATCCGTCTACGCAGATACGCGCGAAACCTTCTGGCGTACGCTGCAAACCTTTGCCTTTACGCGCATGGTGATCATCGCCGTGCTGCTCGGTTATTTCGGCTGGGCCGGCAGCAAGGTGATGCGCTACCAGCAGGAATTCTGGACGGCCTGCATCGTGTACCTGTTGCTGGCAATGGGCTTCGTGCTGCTAGCGACCTATCTGCGGCGGCGCTTCCTGTTGCAGGTTGCGGTGCAGATTTCGGTGGACCTGGCCGCGATCACGCTGCTGTATCTGTCGGCGGGCGGTATCAAGAGCGGGCTGGCCATCCTGTACCTGTTCCCGCTCGCTGGCAGTGCGATCCTGGCGCCGCTGGTGCTGGCATTGTTCTTCGTCTCGGTGGTGACGCTGGTGATGCTGGCGGAGAACGGCTACCAGATCCTGAACGCCGGTTCGGACATTTCATCGACGCAAGCCGGGCTGTACGGCGCGGCATTCTTCATCGTCATCTTTGCGATCAATCGTCTGGCTGATCGCCTGATCAAGCAGGAATCGCTGGCGCAAGGGCGGGGCAAGGCGCTGCACATCCAGCAGGCGATCAACCGGCTGGTAATTGCGGACATGGACGACGGCGTGCTGGTGCTGGATCGCAAGGGACGCGTGCTGACCAGCAATCCGGCGGCAGCGCGCATGCTGGGATTGACGTTCCCGCATGAAAAGGCCTACGGCAAACTGTCGGACATGCTCTGGCTGGCGCCGATCGCCGAAGCCTACGTCGCATGGAGCACCAATGCCGGATTGCGGGCGACGACGCAGGGCGGCGCGCAGGGCCGGCCGACGTTCGTGCATATCAAGCACAGCGAGGAAAGCACGCTGCAGGGCGGCACCACGATCTGGGGCGGCCGGCGCGAACTGGCGACGCATCTGCGGTTGCGCTTCGTGCGTGTCGATACCAGCGGCATGCAGGACGAACGCGTGGTGGCGTTCCTGCAGGACGTGACCGAAATCGAGAACCAGGCGCAGCAGCTGAAGCTGGCGTCGATGGGACGGCTGACGGCCAGTATCGCGCACGAAGTGCGTAATCCCCTGTCCGCCATCGGCCATGCGGCCTCGTTGCTGAACGAAGACGAAACCGACGCCGCGCGCCAGCGCATGCTGAAGATCATTGCCGACAATGTCGCGCGGCTGAACCGGATGATCGAAGATATCCTGAAACTGTCGCGCAAGGCGCATCAGCATCCGGAGCCGATCGCGCTGAAGCCGCTGCTGGATGAATTGCTGACGGAATTGCATGAAACGCATGCAGTGAAGGACGGCGTGATTGTGGCTCTCGACACGCGGACGTACAGGGTGCGTTTCGATCCGTTGCATTTGCGTGAAATCATCTTGAACTTGCTGACAAATGCGTTACGCTACGCAAGCGGCGCGCCGGGCAGCATCCAGATTCGTGTCGTGGCCGGCATCGGACATCGGCTCGAACTGCATGTGAAGGACGACGGACCGCAAATCAGTTCCACCGTGCGTGCCCATCTGTTTGAACCGTTCTACACGACGTCGAGCAAGGGAACCGGTTTGGGACTGTATCTGGCACGTGAACTGTGCCTGAACAATGGCGCGATGCTGAACTACGAATACCGCAGCGACGGAGAGAACAGTTCTCCGTCGGGACGCTTCGTCATTACCTTTGCCGCTGACGAAGCGGCATGATGGCCAGCGCATCCGCCCAACTATTGATGAACCGAATATTCTGCAAGCAATGACTGCACCTCGCATCCTGATAGTCGACGACGAAGCCGATCTGCGTGAATTGCTCGAAATCACGCTGGTCAAGATGGGGCTGGACGTCGATAGCGCGCAGAACCTGTCTACCGCCCGCGAGCATCTGGAGCGTACCGAGTATGCGCTGGTGCTGACCGACATGCGATTGCCGGACGGCCTTGGCATCGATCTGGTGCAGGAAATCAATACACAATACAAAAATACGCCGGTGGCCGTCATTACGGCATTCGGCAGCGCCGAAAATGCGGTGGCAGCATTGAAGGCTGGCGCGTTCGATTATCTGTCCAAGCCGGTCGGACTGGAACAGTTGCGCGTCATGGTGCGTTCCGCATTGCGTATCAGTCAAACCGGGCAAACCGGCGGAGCCGGCGAAGCCAGTGAGAGCGCGGTGTGTGGAGAGAAGAGCACGGCAGAGTTATCGTTGCCGCGCCTGATCGGACAATCGGAAGCGATGCAGGCGCTGCGCGCGCAGATCGCACGGTTGGCGCGCAGCATGGCGCCAGTCGCCATCAGCGGCGAATCGGGCAGCGGCAAGGAACTGGCCGCGCGCGATATCCATGCGTTGAGCGCGCGCAGCGACAAGCCCTTCATCGCCGTCAATTGCGGCGCAATTCCGGAAGCGCTGATGGAGGCAGAGTTCTTTGGCTACCGCAAGGGCGCTTTCACTGGTGCGAACGACGACCGCGACGGTTTCTTTCAGGCAGCCAACGGCGGCACGCTGATGCTGGACGAAGTCGCCGATCTGCCGCTGGCAATGCAAGTCAAGCTGCTGCGCGCGATTCAGGAGCGGCGCGTGCGCAAGGTCGGTGCGACGACGGAAGAGCCGGTCGACGTGCGCATCATCAGCGCCACACACCAGAATCTGCACGATTGCGTCGGCAAGGGCGCTTTCCGTCAGGATCTCTATTACCGGTTGAACGTGATCGAGCTGCATCTGCCGCCGTTGCGTGAACGGCTGGACGATATCGGCTTGCTGGCGGACGTCATCCTGGCGCGCCTGGGCGGCGGTCAGACGGCGGCGCTGACGCCGGAAGCACTGGAGGCACTGCGTACTTATCCGTTCCCCGGCAACGTACGGGAACTGGAAAACATCCTGGAACGCGCGCTTGCATTTGCCAACGATGGTGTGATCGAAGTCGGCGATCTGGTGTTGAAGGCGTCGCTGCCGGTAACGTCCGTCTCGGAAGAGGTCATCGTCGCGCCGACGGATACAGTGGCGCCGACGACAACTGCCGTACAGGCTGCGTCGGCATCGACCGATGCCGACTTGCCCGAATCGCTGCCCGATCATCTGGACGACGTCGAGCGCGAAATCATCCGCCGTGCGCTGGCGAAGACGCATTTCAACCGGACGCAGGCGGCGGAACTGCTGGGCATCAGCTTCCGGCAGTTGCGTTACCGGATGCAGCGATTGGATATCCATGCACCGGACTGAGGCGACGGCCAGCGCACCGGTTTTCCATATCGGTGTCGATGGCTGGGCGAAAGGGGCGCAGCACGAACCGTCGCCGAACTGCGATTCGCGCGCCGACGGCACGGCCGTCGACTTGCTGGTCATTCACAACATCAGCCTGCCGCCCGGTCGTTTCGGCGGCCCATACATTGCCGACCTGTTTCTGAACCGGCTCGATTACACGGCCGATCCATATTTCGAGCAGTTGCGACCATTGCGGGTGTCTGCTCACTTTCTGATTCGGCGCGACGGCGCAGTTGTCCAGTTCGTTTCGGCCAACGATCGGGCCTGGCATGCGGGAGCATCGAACTTCTGCGGACGCGAGCGCTGCAACGATTTCTCGATCGGTATCGAGCTGGAAGGAACGGATCATGAACCGTTCGAAGCAGCGCAGTATGCAGCGCTGGCTGCGCTGACTCTTGCATTGCGGCAAGCCTATCCACTCAAAAGCGTCACCGGGCACGAGCACATCGCGCCGGGGCGCAAGACCGATCCCGGCCCTTTTTTCGACTGGGCGCTGTATCGCGAGCGGTATTGTCGCGCTGCCGGAACCGGTACAAAAAAAAGCAAAATCGCTGCAGATCTCGCTTTTTGTCCCATGTAAAAGAATCTATATCGCCGGTGCCGGATTTGTTAAAAAAATATATCTCAAAGCGGTGATAAAACGATTGCATGTCCCGAATCGAGCTACTAGAATTAGGTGCAAATCCTGGTTTCCTTACTAGATGTAGTAGGTTATCAAAAAGTGATTTCTCCCCCGGCTTTGTCCGGCAGCCATCGCAATGTAAGTGTGTATACATATATAGTGGGGACGCCGAATAAACGCACTTCTGCGGGATCGGCATGAAGTTTGCAGTAATGCAATCCTGCGCATCATCAGAATTTTCGCGAAACCGGCACGACCCGGTTTCCCTTTAAAAAACAAGGCAAGTATTGCCGGCAACCGTCACAAAGGAGCCTTCTTCATGCACTCTGCACAAGAAATCCCAGCCAAGTCATCATCGGCCGACATCGGTAACATCGCGTCTCACTCGGTTGCCTCTTCGACCTCCGCACCGGCCGCTTCCGGCCTGGGTGACTATCGCATCATTCGCCGTAACGGCGCCGTCGTCGGTTTCGAACCGTCGAAAATCTCGATCGCCGTCACCAAGGCCTTCCTCGCCGTCAACGGCGGACAGGGGGCGGCTTCCGCGCGCGTGCGCGAACTGGTCGAGAATCTGACCAACAGCGTCGTCAATGCGCTGGTACGTCGCCAGCCGGCGGGCGGCACCTTCCATATCGAAGACGTGCAGGATCAGGTCGAACTGTCGCTGATGCGTTCGGGCGAGCACGACGTCGCGCGCGCCTATGTGCTGTATCGCGCCAAGCGCAATGAAGAGCGTGCGCAGCAGCAGGCCGCCAAGCCGGCCGCGCAGGAGCATCAACTGCACGTGGTGGAAAACGGTCAGCGCCGTCCGCTGGATTTGGACGAAGTGCGCAGCCTGATCAACGCAGCCTGCGAAGGTCTGGAGCAGCACGTCGATGCGTCGGCCATCATCAACGAAACGATCAAGAACCTGTACGACGGCGTGCCGGTCGAGGAACTGCACAAGTCCGCCATCCTGGCTGCGCGCGCACTGATGGAAAAGGACCCGGCCTACAGCACCGTGACTGCCCGCCTGCTGATGCACACAATCCGCAAGGAAGTGTTCGGTCAGGAAGTCGCGCAGGCCGATGCGCCGACGCACTATCTCGAATACTTCCCGAAATTCATCAAGAAGGGCATCGAAGCCGAACTGCTGGATGCCAAGCTCGGCCAGTTCGATTTGAAGAAACTTGCTGATGCGCTGGTGCCGGAACGCGATCTGCAGTTCGGCTACCTCGGTCTGCAGACGCTGTACGACCGTTACTTCCTGCACATTCGCGACGTACGCATCGAAATGCCGCAGGCGTTCTACATGCGCGTGGCGATGGGCCTGGCGCTGAACGAGATCGACCGCGAAGCGCGCGCCATCGAGTTCTACAATCTGCTGTCGACTTTCGATTTCATGAGCTCGACGCCGACGCTGTTCAACTCCGGCACACAACGTTCGCAGCTGTCGTCCTGCTATCTGACGACGGTAGCCGATGACCTCGACGGCATCTACGAAGCGATCAAGGAAAACGCGCTGCTGGCCAAGTACGCCGGCGGCCTCGGCAACGACTGGACGCCGGTGCGCGCGCTGGGCTCGCACATCAAGGGCACGAACGGCAAGTCGCAAGGCGTGGTGCCGTTCCTGAAAGTGGTCAACGACACCGCCGTTGCGGTCAACCAGGGCGGCAAGCGCAAGGGTGCGGTCTGCGCCTACCTGGAAACCTGGCACATGGACATCGAGGAATTTCTCGACCTGCGCAAGAACACCGGCGACGATCGCCGTCGTACGCACGACATGAACACGGCGAACTGGATTCCCGATCTGTTCATGAAGCGCGTGATGGAAAAGGGCGAATGGACGCTGTTCTCGCCTGCCGATTGCCCGGACCTGCACGACAAGGTCGGCAAGGCTTTCGAGGAAGCCTATCTCGGTTACGAGTCCAAGGCTGCACGCGGCGAATTGCGCCTGTTCAAGAAAATCCAGGCGCTGGACCTGTGGCGCAAGATGCTGTCGATGCTGTTCGAAACCGGCCATCCGTGGATCACGTTCAAGGATCCGTGCAACATCCGTTCGCCGCAGCAGCACGTCGGCGTCGTCCACAGCTCGAACCTGTGCACGGAAATCACGCTGAACACCAACGATTCCGAAATCGCGGTCTGCAATCTGGGCTCGGTCAACATGCCGGCCCACATGAAGGACGGCAAGCTCGACCACGCCAAGCTGCAGAAAACCGTCCGCACCGCGATGCGCATGCTGGACAACGTGATCGACATCAACTACTACGCAGTCAAGAAAGCGCGCGATTCCAACCTGCGCCACCGTCCGGTCGGCATGGGCATCATGGGTTTCCAGGACTGCCTGCACATGATGCGCGTGCCGTACGCATCGGATGAAGCGGTGAAATTCGCCGATACGTCGATGGAAGCGGTCTGCTATTACGCCTACCTGGCGTCGACCGAGCTGGCTGAAGAGCGCGGCCGTTACAGCTCCTACCGCGGTTCGCTGTGGGATCGCGGCATCCTGCCGCAGGATTCGCTGAAGCTGCTGGCCGAGGAGCGCGGCGGTTATCTGGAAGTCGATACGTCCGAAACGATGGATTGGCCGGCATTGCGCGCACGCATCAAGGAACACGGCATGCGTAATTCCAACTGCGTGGCGATCGCGCCGACGGCGACGATCTCCAACATCATCGGCGTGTCGGCCTGCATCGAGCCGACGTACCAGAACCTGTACGTCAAATCGAACCTGTCCGGCGAATTTACCGAGATCAACGAATACCTGGTGCGCGACCTGAAGGCACGCGGTCTGTGGGATGAAGTGATGATCTCCGATCTGAAATACTTCGACGGCAGCCTGGCCAAGATCGACCGCATTCCGCAGGACTTGCGCGACATCTATGCCACCGCCTTCGAAGTCGAGCCGAAGTGGCTGGTTGAAGCCGCATCGCGCCGTCAGAAGTGGATCGATCAGGCGCAGTCGTTGAACATCTACATGGCAGGCGCGTCCGGCAAGAAGCTGGACGAAACCTACAAGCTGGCCTGGCTGCGCGGCCTGAAAACCACGTATTACCTGCGCACGATCGGTGCTACCCACACCGAGAAGTCGACGACCAAGGCCGGTGCGCTGAATGCCGTCGATGCGAATGCCGTTTCGTCCGCCGCGTCTGCAGCGCCGCAACAGGATGGTCCGGCGTGCATGCTGCGTCCAGGCGATCCGGGCTTCGAGGAATGCGAAGCCTGCCAGTAAAGCTGAAATGCCGGCCAAATGAAGGCTGGCATCAATCAGAAAACAACCCATCCGTGGTGCTGCACTGAACTTGAACCGATAAATGCGGACAAAGTGAAAGAAGGCAGTGCCGCGGAGATGAAAGAGGAATTGAATATGCTAAGTTGGGATGAAGACCAGACGCCGAAGGCCGTGCCGCAACCAGCGTTGCAGCCGGTGCGCGATGCGCACGCGGACGTCGCCCTGAATCCGGCACTGGTGGCTAAACCTGCGGCCGCTGCCAATCCGGCACATCGCATGGATGCTGCCGACAAACGCGTCATCAACGGCCAGACCGACGTCAACCAGCTGGTCCCGTTCAAGTACAAATGGGCTTGGGACAAATACCTGGCCGGCTGCGCCAACCACTGGATGCCGCAGGAAATCAACATGCAGCGCGACATCGAGCTGTGGAAGAACCCGAACGGCCTGACCGAAGACGAGCGCCGCATCGTCAAGCGCAACCTCGGCTTCTTCGTGACCGCCGATTCGCTGGCCGCCAACAACATCGTGCTCGGCACCTATCGCCACATCACGGCACCGGAATGCCGCCAGTACCTGCTGCGCCAGGCGTTCGAGGAAGCGATCCACACGCATGCCTACCAGTACATCGTCGAATCGCTCGGCCTGGACGAAGGCGAGATCTTCAACGCCTACAACGAGGTCGCCTCGATCCGCGACAAGGATCAGTTCCTGATCCCGTTCATCGAGACGCTGACCGATCCGGAATTCAAGACCGGTACGCTCGAGACCGATCAAAAACTGCTGCGCTCTCTGATCGTGTTCGCCTGCCTGATGGAAGGTTTGTTCTTCTACGTCGGCTTCGCGCAGATCCTTGCGCTCGGTCGTCAGAACAAGATGATGGGTGCGGCAGAACAGTATCAGTACATCCTGCGTGACGAGTCCATGCACTGCAACTTCGGCATCGATCTGATCAACACGATCAAGATGGAGAACCCGCATCTGTGGACACCACAATTCCGCGAAGAGATCAAAGCGTTGTTTTTACGTGCAGTAGAGTTGGAATATCGCTACGCTGAGGATACAATGCCGCGAGGCGTGCTTGGTTTGAATGCACCGATGTTCAAGAGCTATCTCAGGTTCATCGCTAATCGTCGAGCACAGCAAATCGGTTTGGAACCGATGTTCGAACAAGAGGAAAATCCCTTCCCTTGGATGAGCGAGATGATCGATCTGAAAAAGGAACGCAACTTTTTCGAGACGCGGGTCATCGAATACCAGACAGGTGGTGCGCTCAACTGGGAGTAAAAGTTTGGACGTGCGATCTGCCTAAAAATAAGGCAGTCGCATTTGGCAGCCGGGGATAGAAAAAATGCCTGCCCGGCTTGCAGAAAAAATGAAAGGCAACAATCCAAATTAATGAACAGTAGACGACCGACAAGTTCTCTCCTGGCCGAACCGCTTTATCCGATTCAATCGGGTAAGGCGGTTTTTTCTTTGGAAAAAGGTTTGTCCTTTCAGAAACAAGTTTCCGACGCCGGCCCGAAGGCTGGCGTCATTTAGACGGTCGATCGCTGCAGAAGCGGCGAAAACGTACCGGGAGTTTGGCTGAAGTGCTGCATAAGTGAGGGGATGCAGCAGTTCAGCTGGTGCCGAATTCATTAGCGCAAGCGCCGCTTCAAGCTTGCGCCGATGAATAATCCGCCTGCTTCATCGCGCGCGATGGGCAGGAGGGTTTCCAATTAGCTTGTATTTTTCCATCACGTGAAGGAGAAAAGAAATGGCAACAGCAAAGAAAGCAGCAAAGAAACCCGCTGCAAAGAAAAAAGTCGCATCCAAGAAGCCGGTCGCTAAAAAAGCAGCTGCCAAGAAAACCGTAGCGAAGAAAGCTACGGCGAAGAAGGCAGTCAAGCGTCCAGTCGCCAAGAAAGCTGCCAAGAAATCGGTAGCGAAGAAGGCCGTCAAGAAAACCGTAGCGAAAAAAGCTGTCAAGAAAACGGTCGCCAAAAAAGCTGCGAAGAAAACCGTAGCGAAAAAAGCCGCCAAGAAAACGGTCGCTAAAAAAGCTGCGAAGAAAACCGTAGCCAAGAAAGCTGCCAAGAAGTCGGTAGCTAAAAAGGCCGCCAAGAAGCCGGTAGCGAAGAAAGCAGCCAAGAAAGCAGCCAAGAAACCGGCCGCTAAAAAAGCTGCTAAGAAGCCGGCTGCCAAGAAAGCTGCCAAGAAACCGGCTGCTAAAAAAGCTGCTCCGAAAAAGGCCGCTGCCAAGAAACCGGCTGCCAAGCCTGCTGCCGTTGCAGCGCCTGCAGTGAAGACGGTTCTGAATCCGGCAGCGGCATGGCCGTTTCCGACGGGTTCTCGCCCGTAAATCCAGCGCTGACTGGATGGGCCTGACGAAAGTCGGGCACAATCCCGCTGTGCGGCTTGCGTCGCACAGCGTTTTTTTTTAAGGAAAGACAGTGGATAGCATATTCGTCCTGATCATCGATACGGCCGCCGTGGTGCTGGCCGGCGCCTTGCTGCTCAGATTCTGGATGCAGGCCGTGCGCGTGCGCCCGCCGATGGAGATCGCGCAATTCATCTATCAATTGACGGATTGGCTGGTGCGGCCGCTACGTCGCGTGCTGCCTGGCGCTGGAGGATATGACTGGGCGAGCCTGATCGGCGCCTATCTCGTTGCGCTGATCGCGACCGTGTTCGATATATGGTTGAGCGGTTTGTTGGCGCCGCATGCTGCCTTGCTGCTGGCGTTGCTGCGGGTTTGTCAGTGGGCGTTATACGGCCTGATCGGCTTGATCCTGATCGAAGTGGTCTTCAGCTGGGTCAATCCGCATGCGCCGCTGGCGCCTTTCGTGCGTGCGCTTAACGATCCGTTGATGCGCCCGTTGCGCCGCGTTGTTCCGCTGATCGGTACCATCGATCTGTCGCCGCTGGTCGCGCTGATTCTGTTGCAGATCGCGATCCGGCTGGTGACGATGGTCATCACGTCTTTCCTGTAACGGCAGGCCGGCCCGAAGGCCGCCTTGCCGTCACATCGGTACCCCAAAACTCAGAAGCGATAACCGAAAGCCTGCTGGAATCGATCCTCGATTTCCGCACGGCTTGGCGCGTGGTTCTGCGGTCCTTGCGAAGCAATCTTGATGGAACCCATCAGGCTCGACAGGCGTCCGGTAGTGGCCCAGTCGAAGCCGTTCGTCAGGCCGTACAGCAGGCCGGCGCGGAAGGCGTCGCCGCAACCGGTAGGATCGACGACTTTCTCGGCTTTAACGCACGGAATTTCCAGGCGTTCGTTGCCGGTGAAAATTTCCGCGCCCTGTTCGCCACGCGTGACGATCAGCGCCGAAACGCGATCGGCGATATCGCCCAGCGTCAGGCCGGTACGCGAGGTCAGCAGCTCGGCCTCGTAGTCGTTGACGGCGACATAGGTGGCTTGCTCGATGAAATTCTTCAGGTCATTGCCATCGAACATCGGCAGCCCCTGACCCGGATCGAAGATGAACGGCACGCCGAGCTCGGCGCAGTCTTTCGCGTGCTGCAGCATGCCGTCGCGGCCGTCCGGCGCGACGATGGCGATCTTGACTTCGCCTGCGTCGGCCACCTTGTTTTCATGCGCAAACGACATGGCACCCGGATGGAAGGCGTTGATCTGGTTGCCGCCTACATCGGTCGTGATGAATGCCTGGCCGGTGTACGACTGAGGAATCGTCTTGATGCATTGCTGCGAAATGCCCAGCTGCGTCAGACGTTCGCGATACGGTTGATCGTCCTGGCCGATGGTTGCCATGATCAACGGTTCACCGCCGAGCAGTTTCAGGTTGTAGGCGATGTTGCCGGCGCAGCCGCCGAATTCGCGGCGCAGGCTGGGAACGAGAAAGGAGACGTTGATCTTGTGCAGCTGGTCGGCCAGCAGGGATTCGGAAAAGCGGCCCTCGAACAGCATGATCGTATCGAAGGCAAGCGAACCGCAGATGAGTGATTTCATGAGTGGAAGTCGATGATGAAAGTTGGCCGCCATGATACACGCATCGGCGCGGGCAGCGGCAAAGCGTCGACCGGGACGGTGAGGCAGGGAACGGTTACGGATAGAACAGATAAACGCGGTAGCCGGATGCCTTGATCTGCTGCAGCTGGAAGGCAAGTCGCGCGGTTCGTTCGCTGCTCGGTCCGAACCCCTGGCGAATCTCCTCGCCGGCGACATAGTCGGACGGCCGGAACACGCGGCGCAGCAGCGGCTTCTCGTTGCCGTCGTTGAGCGTCAGTTCGATGTGTGGCCATTCCTGCGGCGTCGTGCTGTTGTTGCGCAGCAGCGTAGTGAGTACAAACATGTCGCCATTGTTCGCGACTGTCTGCAACTCGCTGGACTCGATCGAGACGGCGGAAATTTGCGCCGGCAGGCTGATATGGCAACCGACCAGGTTGCAGGCTTGCGTCAGCAGAGGTTTGGCCTGCGGGAACAGACCGCCAAGCTGATTGCGGAAAACATAGATGCCCTGCAGTACGGCGGCGGCGAACAGGATGCATGATCCTGTGATCAGAAAATTGCGTAATTTCCGGCCGATTCGTTGCCTGCGGCGGCCATGTCGGATGAAGCTGGGCTCTTCTTCCACAGCGTCGGGCGTTTCCTCTTCATCCAGTTCATCGTCCTTTTCTTCGCGCCGGGCCTTGCTTTTGTTTCGCGCGGAACGTCGCCAGGGTTTACGCTGCAGATCCTCGATGGCTTCGTCCAGCTCGTCGGGCGCATGTGGATCGAAAGCCGTCGCACCGCCTTCGGCGCGGCTGTATCGCTGTTCGCCATCGATCTCTTCGTCTTCGTTCGTATCGATGGCAAAATCCATCAATGTCATGCGCTGCAGCGGATCGACCGGTGTGTCGTCTTTTGTATCGTCCTCTCTATCGTTCTTTATCGGGGCAGGAAATTCACGTTCGAAGTGAGAGGGAATCTCGAAAGCCAGCCGGCTGGCGGGAACAGGCGGATCGACGGCGTCGTTTTCTTCTTCCGATGCGGATGCTTCTTGTTGTTGCGCATCGTCTTCAGCGGGTTCGTGCGCTTTGTCGATGTCGTCCTGCGTAGATGTGTCAGATGTTTGCTCTGTCGTCACCTGCGGCGAAACGTCGGCGAGCGATGCGGGAGGTGCCGCAATAGGAGATGCAGAAGGAGGCGCAGCTTCGGTTTTGGCACCGGGTTTTTCGGGCGGCAGCAAATGCTCGATACCGTTGAAGATTTCCTTGCAGTGGCCGCAACGCACGAGGCCGGCACGCAGTTTCAACTGATCATGAGCGACGCGAAACGTCGTCTGACAGTGCGGGCATTTCGTTGCGAGCGCCATGATGCGGATTATCCGGTGACGGTCAAGCTGCCGGCCAGCGCGACCCAGCCTTCCTGTTCACGCCATACGTTCAGCTTGATGAAGGGCGCATAGGTCGCGATCACGTCGTCGGCTTGCGTTGCCAGTACGCCGGAGAGCAGCAGCGTGCCGCCAGGTCCAACACGTCCCGACAGCATCGGCGCCATCATTTTCAGCGGATTGGCGAGGATGTTGGCGACGACCGCATCGAATGTTTGCGATTGTCCGGTCGCGGCAAAATCGTCCGGCACGTAATAGTCGACCTCGCAGCGATTGCGCGCGGTATTGGCCTGTGCGGCTTCGACTGCCTGCGGATCGATGTCGATGCCGATGACATGAGCGGCGCCGACTTTCTTCGCGACCATCGCCAGAATGCCTGAGCCGCAGCCGTAATCGAGTACTGTTTTGCCGATCGGCGGATGTGCTTCCAGCCATTCCATGCACAGCCGCGTGGTTGGATGGCTGCCGGTGCCGAAGGCGAGGCCGGGATCGAGTTCGAGGACCAGTGCCGAAGGATCGGGCGCATCATGCCAGCTCGGTACGACCCAGATGTTCTTGCCGATGTGCATCGGTTCGAATTGCGATTGCGTCAGGCGGACCCAATCCTGTTCGGCGACGGGACGCAGCGCATATTTCAGTTTTGCGGATTGCAGGCCGACGGCTTGGGCGGCTTCATCGATCATTGCTGCCTGATCGGCATCCTCGGCGGTCAGCGCGACGACACGACTGTTTTCCCAGGCTGTCTCCGTCGGCTCCATGCCGGGTTCACCGAACAGCGGCTGTTCGGCGTCAGTGCCGAGATCGGCATCTTCGACCGAGACGGATAGCGCGCCGGCATCGATCAGCGCATCGGACAGAGCCTCCGCATGCGTACGTGCAACTTCGATGACGATTTCGGTCCAGCTCATGCATACCTCGGTTGGTTAGATTGCGCAGCCCGGCAAGTATCGCCGATTTGTCTGGCGCAAGGAAGAGATGATAATGCCGTCACGGCAGGCTTGCTGCGGTGACGGCATCGGATGGTTGAAACGAGAGAATAGCCGGTCAGTTGTTTACAGGTTTTTCCGCCAGTTTCTGTTCCAGGTAATGAATGTTGGTGCCGCCTTCGATGAAGCGCGCATCGACCATCAGTTCGCGATGTAGCGGAATGTTTGTTGAAATGCCTTCGACCACCATTTCCGACAACGCGATCTGCATGCGGCGGATTGCCTGTTCGCGCGTCGCGCCGTATGCGATGACCTTACCGACCATCGAATCGTAGTGCGGCGGCACGAAGTAGCCGGCATAAGCGTGCGAATCGACGCGGATGCCCGGACCGCCCGGTGCGTGCCACGCATTGATCTTGCCCGGCGACGGCGTGAACTTGAACGGATCTTCTGCATTGATGCGGCATTCGATCGCGTGGCCGCTCAGGATCACGTCGCGCTGGCGGAAGCGCAGTTTCTCGCCGCAAGCGATACGGATCTGTTCCTGCACGATGTCGATGCCGGTGATCATCTCGGTGACCGGATGTTCGACCTGCACGCGTGTGTTCATCTCGATGAAGTAGAACTCGCCGTTCTCGTACAGGAATTCGAACGTGCCGGCGCCACGGTAGCCCATCTTGCGGCAGGCTTCGGCGCAGCGGTCGCCGATGCGTTCGATGGTCTTGCGCGGAATGCCTGGCGCCGGCGCTTCTTCCAGCACCTTCTGGTGGCGGCGCTGCATCGAGCAGTCGCGCTCGCCCAGCCAGACCGCATTGCCGTGTTCGTCGGCCAGGATCTGGATTTCCACGTGGCGCGGATTCTCCAGATACTTCTCCATATAGACTTCGGGATTGCCGAAGGCCGAGCCGGCCTCCGTCTTGGTCATCGTGACCGCATTCAGCAATGGCGCTTCGGTATGCACGACGCGCATGCCGCGCCCGCCGCCGCCGCCCGCTGCCTTGATGATGACCGGATAGCCGATACGGCGCGCAATCTGCACGATTTCCTTTGGATCATCCGGCAATGCGCCGTCCGAACCCGGCACGCAAGGCACGCCGGCCTTGATCATGGCCTGCTTGGCCGAAACCTTGTCGCCCATCATGCGGATCGATTCCGGACGTGGGCCGATGAAGACGAAGCCCGATTGTTCGACGCGTTCGGCGAAGTCGGCGTTTTCGGAGAGGAAACCGTAGCCCGGATGAATCGCTTCAGCGTCGGTGACTTCGGCTGCGCTGATGATGGCCGGCATGTTCAGATAGCTCAGCGACGAAGGTGCCGGCCCGATGCAGACCGATTCGTCGGCCAGCTTGACGTACTTCGCATCGCGGTCCGCTTCGGAGTGGACGACGACGGTCTTGATGCCCAATTCGCGGCAGGCGCGCTGAATGCGGAGCGCGATCTCGCCGCGGTTGGCAATGAGAATTTTTTCAAACATAGTGAAAGCGGTGCTCGTCGTGATGAGGAAGAGGCCGGTCTGGCGACAGGGGCGGCCGGCTGCATTGCAGCGTCGGCACAGCCCCTCTCATCAGCCGATGATGAACAGCGGCTGGCCGAATTCGACCGGCTGGCCGTTTTCGACCAGGATTTCCTTGATGACGCCGGCCGTGTCTGCATCGATTTCGTTGAGCAACTTCATCGCTTCGATGATGCACAGCGTATCGCCTTCCTTGACGCTGGCGCCGACTTCCACGAATGCCGGGGCGCCCGGAGCGGACGAACGGTAGAAAGTGCCCACCATCGGCGACTTGACGACATGGCCCTGGATTTCCGGGGCTGCGGCGGCAGGTGCAGCGGCGGCGGCTGCTACCGGGGCGGCAGCTGGCGCAGCGGTATATTGCGGCGCGCTCGGCGGCATCATCACGACCTGATTTTGCGGAGCTGCGCCAGATTTGACGATGCGTACCTTGCTTTCGCCTTCGGTCACTTCCAGTTCGGCGATATCCGATTCGGCAACGAGGTCGATCAGTGTCTTGAGTTTGCGTAAATCCATGTGAATTCCTTGGAAGGTCTTATTTTTAAGAATGAGAATTGGCGGCAATTATACGATTTTTGCCGTTAAATGGAAGAAATTAAAGCTTTTTGAGTGCGAAGGCGATGGCGGCTGCGTATCCCTCGGTTCCCAGTCCGCAGACGACGCCGATGGCAATGGCGGACAGGTAGGAGTGATGACGGAAAGCTTCGCGCTGGTGGATATTCGAAATATGAACCTCAATGAACGGGATGTCGACGGAGGCCAGCGCGTCGCGCAATGATACGCTGGTATGCGTCAGGCCACCCGGATTGATCACGATCGCATCGACACCTTCCTTCTTGGCCGCCTGAATGCGGTCGATCAAGGCCCCTTCATGATTGCTCTGAAACGCGTTCAGGCGGGCACCAGCCTGACTGGCCTGTTCGATGGCAGCGCGTTCGACGTCGGCAAGTGTTGTGGTCCCGTAGACCTCTGGCTCGCGCGTGCCGAGCAGGTTCAGGTTCGGGCCGTTCAACAGAAGAAGGTTTCTTGCCATGGAGATAAAACTCCGTTTGCCGATGATCGCGGCATTTTGCCGCTGAATGGCGTGGATTGGCAAGAAAAATCCATTGCCTCGCTTTTATCCGGCGTTTCCCGCGACGGCCGGCAGCAAGCCAAGGTCCGTGCGCAGTTGTTCCATTTTCAGCCTGCCCAGATAGGTTTTACGGACGTCGCCTTCCGGGCCGATGACGACGGTGAACGGCAGGCCGCCGGTCTTGTTGCCCAGATTGCGCGAGAGATCGGTGCCTGCCATGCCGCCCATGAAGAGCGGATAGGCGATCTTGTACTTGGCGGCAAACTCCCGGATATTGCTCGGCGAATCGATGCCGATACCGATGATCTGGATGTTTCGGGATGAGACTTCCTGTTGTAATGCTGTTAACTCAGGTATTTCTTCGACGCAGGGCGCACACCAGGTAGCCCAGAAATTGACGATGAGCGTCTTGCCATGAAAATGAGATAACGCTTGCGTCTTGCCGTCGACATCTTCAAGTTGCTGGGTGAACAACGCGGCAACAGCCGGCGATTCCGGCACGGCGGGTGTGTGATGGCGAACGCCGAACCAGATGCCGATGCCGGCGAAGATCAGTGCGATGAGGCCGAATAGAAGAGGACGTTTCATTGAAGTCGGAGGTAGAGTTTGCGATCAGGTGTCGGGGGTGCCGGCATCGGCTTCGATCAACATGCGTACGGCCTGCAGCGGCGCACGATCCGGCTTGCCGTCCGCGCCTTTCCGGCCACTGCGTAAATCCGACGGATCGTAGAGTGCCAGATGGATGCCTTCGTTCTGCCAGACGAAGCTGACGGTTTCGATCGCATCGCCGCGGTCGTCGAAATGCGCGCTTTCCGATACGTCGAAGTCAATGCCCTTGTTCAGCAGATAGATTTCGACATCCTTGGCGCTTTCCGTAAATAGCTGCAAATAGATATCGGAATGGTCGCCGGCGGTGCCATTCAGCACGGCGCCGGTCAGATATGGCTGGAACGGTTGCAGCTCTTCCATCACGCGCAGCGCCAGCTTGCGCAGGTGCAGCAGACGGGCCGGCTGGGTATCGGCGAAAAACAGTTCGTTATAGATACGGACTTCGTCCTCGATCTGCTGATTGTCCGGCAGGATATCGCCGCGCACGCGGTTGTTGCCGAGAATCTGTTTGGCTGCCTTGCGCTTGGCGGTGGCGTAGTCGACGCCGTCCTCGGCGATCATGCGCGCGGCGGCTGCCGCGATTTCGGCACGCAACTGTTCGGTATCGGAAGAGAAGAATGAAGGCATGGCGCGAATGATACTCCGCCGTCAATCGGGCGCGGTCGGGTAAAATCCCGGCATTGCAAACCGAAATTCTACAATGCACATCCATATCCTCGGCGTCTGCGGCACCTTCATGGGCGGACTGGCCGTGCTGGCGAAAGCCGCCGGCCATACGGTGACCGGTTGCGATGCCAACGTCTATCCGCCGATGAGCACGCAGCTCGAGACGCAGGGCATCCAGTTGATCGAAGGCTATGGCCCCGAACAGATCGCCCTGAATCCCGACCTGTACGTGATCGGCAACGTCGTCTCGCGCGGCAATCCGCTGATGGAGGAAATCCTCAATCGTGGTCTGCCGTATACGTCCGGCCCTCAGTGGATGGGCGAGCACATCCTGCGTAGCCGCTGGGTGCTGGCAGTGGCCGGCACGCATGGCAAGACGACCACCTCGTCGATGCTGGCGTGGATACTGGAAGACGCCGGCTACAACCCGGGCTTTCTGATCGGCGGCGTGCCGATGAATTTCGGCATCTCGGCACGGCTGTCAGGCAACGGCAAGGATTCGCCGTTCTTCGTCATCGAGGCCGACGAATACGACACGGCCTTCTTTGACAAGCGCAGCAAGTTCGTGCATTACCACGCGAAGACGGCGATCCTGAACAACCTCGAATACGACCACGCCGATATCTTCCCCGATCTGGCGGCGATCGAGACGCAGTTCCATCATCTGGTACGCACGGTGCCGGGCGTCGGGCGCGTCGTCGCTAATGCACGCGAGGCGTCACTGCAGCGCGTGATTCAGCGCGGCTGCTGGAGCGAACAGGAATGGTTCGGCGTTGATGACGAACGCGGCTGGTCACTGCGCGAGCGCAGCGATGGCAGTTTCGATGTGCTGTTCTACGGCGACGTGCAGGGATCGGTGCAATGGTCGCTGACCGGTGAACACAACCGCATGAATGCGCTCGCTGCGATTGCTGCTGCGCGCCACGTCGGCGTGCCGCCGGCACAGGCGATCGAATCGCTCGGCCGTTTCATCAACGTCAAGCGCCGCATGGAATTGCGCGGCGTGGTCAACGACATCGCGGTGATCGACGATTTCGCGCATCATCCGACGGCGATTGCGACCACGGTGGAAGGCTTGCGCAAAAAGGTCGGCGACGCGCGCATCCTCGCCGTGCTGGAACCGCGTTCGAACACGATGAAGCTGGGCACGATGAAGGAAGCGCTGCCCGGCAGTCTGCGGGACGCCGATCTGGTATTCGGCTACGGCGCGCCGAATGGCAAGGATGCGCTGGGCTGGGATCTGGGTGAAGCGCTGGCGCCGTTGGGCGGCAAGGCAAGCGCCTATGACGATCTGACCAAGCTGGTGGCGGCGATCACCGCTGCCGCGCGTCCCGGTGACCACGTTCTGGTGATGAGCAACGGCGGTTTCGGCGGCGTGCATCAGAAAATCCTGGATGCGCTTGCGAAATGATTCTGTATCTGCACGGTTTTCGTTCGTCGCCGCTGTCGTTCAAGACTGGTTTGCTGGCGCAGCGTATGCAGCAGCTAGGGCGTGGCGACGAATACATTTGCCCGCAATTGCCGGCCTCGCCGCGTGAGGCGGTGGAACTGGCGATGAATATCGCGCGTCGCATAGATCCGTCGGAACTGACTTTGATCGGTTCGTCGCTCGGCGGTTATTACGCGACGTGGATGGCGGAGCAGCTCGGCTGCCGCGCCGCAATGCTGAATCCCGCTGTGCACGCGGCGCGCGATCTGGCGAGTCAGGTCGGCGTGAAAACGCAATACCATTCGAACGAACCGTTCGAGTTCAAGGCCGAATACATCGATGAATTGCAGGCGCTGGTGGTCGAACGCATCACGCGGCCGGAGCGGTATTTCCTGATTGCGGCCACCGGCGACGAATTGCTGGACTGGCGCGAGATGGTGGAGCAGTTCGCCGGTGCACGGCACAAGGTGATCGACGGCAGCGATCATGGCCTGTCGGATTTTGCCGATTACGCGGATGAAGTGCTGGCTTTCTGCGGCGTGGATGCCGGCAAGCCGGCGTGAGTGATGAATGAGCGGTAGAGAGAGCAAGGAATTCTCGATGTGCGGATTGGCGACGGCGCGCTGGTTCTCGCACGTCAATCATGTCGATGCGCCACAGGCGATGCGGCACTGGCTGACCGACCAGCGTTCGCTGACGCTGAAGCTGAAGGAGCGCTGCCATCATTTCCGCGTGCAGCCGCTGGCGCAGCGTCCGGCGATGCCGCTGGCGGATGAGTACGGCGAAATCGATTTGCCGCGCCGCACGCTGGTGCAGGAGCGCGACGTATTTCTGCGCTGCGACGAACGGCCGATGGTATTCGGTCATACGATCGTGCCGTTGACGGCAACGACGACCGACTGGCCGTTCTTCAGCAGTCTCGGTTCGCGTTCGCTGGGCACGACGTTGTTCGGCGATCCGCGCGTGTGGCGCGGCCAACTGGAATATGCGCGGCTCGGATCGCGGCATCCGCTGGTATTGCGTGCTTCTGCTGCATTGCAGGGCGAATCGCAAAAGGAATCGCCAAAGGAATGGCAAAAAGAATTGAAGGGCCCGCTGTTTGCGCGGCGGTGCCTGTATCGACGACACAAGGGTTTGCTTCTGGTGACGGAAGTGTTCCTGCCGGGGATAGAGACGATCTGAACGGCAGCGGTGGAAGACGAACCGATTGATGAACAACGCGCGCAAGCGCATGTGCCGCACGATGCCGGATGACACAAGGCAGCGGCGGACGACCAAGACAAGGCAGCATGAATCTCTTTTTTGATGAATCCGGCGAGTTCAAGGCCGGCGTGGCGATGTCGCAGCAGGGCGAGGCGTATCAGGTCGAACTGCCGTCGGGCAAGCGGACCAAGGTGCGCGCACGCGACGTGCTGCTGCAATTCAATGCTCCGGAGCCGGTCGCCTTCATGGCGGAAGCGCAGGCGATCGCCGACGACATCGACGCCGATTTCCTATGGGAAGTGGCAGGGCAGGATGAGTTCGGTTTTGCCGATCTGGGCAGCGAATACTTCGGCCACGAACCCAAGCCGCACGAAGCGGCCGGCCTGGTGCTGAAGCTGCATTCGGCGCCGATGTATTTCTATCGCAAGGGCAAGGGCCGCTACAAGGCGGCGCCGGAAGAATCGCTGAAGGCCGCGCTGGCCGGCATGGAGAAGAAGCGCCAGCAGGCGCTGGTGCAGGCGCAGTACGTCGAGGAACTGAAGGCGCATCGTCTGCCCGATGCGATGCGTCCGCTGGTGCAGCAGTTGCTGTTCAAGCCGGACAAGAACAGCATCGAATACAAGGCACTGGATGCAGCCTGCAGCGAGATGCAAATCGCGCCGCAGCGCCTGATGCTGGCGACCGGCGGCATCCGTTCCGCCAAGGAACTGCACTTCTCGAAATTCCTGTTCGAATCCTTCCCGAAAGGCATCGGCTTCCCGAACGTGCAATTGCCCGCTCTGCCGGATTTGCCGGTGGCCGATGTGCAGGCATTCTCGATCGACGATGTGACGACGACCGAGATCGACGATGCGATGTCGGTCACGCGCCTGCCGGACGGCAAGGTGCGCATCGGCATCCATATCGCGGCGCCGGCGTTGGGCATCAAGCGCGACGATGCGCTTGATGTGATCGCGCGCCAGCGCATGTCCACCGTCTATATGCCGGGCGACAAGATCACGATGCTGCCGGACGAACTGGTCGATGTGTTTACGCTGGCCGAAGGCGATGCGCGGCCGGCGGTGTCGCTGTACGCGACGCTGGAGCCGAGCGACTGGTCGGTCGTCTCCACCGAGACACGCGCCGAACGTGTGCCGATCACGGCCAACCTGCGGCACAACGATCTCGACATGCTGGTGACGGAAGAGAATCTGGCCACCAATGCTGGCGACTATCCGCACAAGGAAGACATCGCCCTGCTGTGGCAATGGGTGCAGGTGCTGGAAAAAGGCCGCATGGCCAAGCGCGAAGCCTTCGGCTTGCGGCCGGAGCAGACCAACCGCGTCGATTTCAACTTCTATGTGGAAGACGACGTCGTCACCATCCTGCGTCGCAAGCGCGGCGCGCCGCTCGACAAGATCGTGGCCGAACTGGCGATCTTCGCCAACAGCAGCTGGGGCAAGCTGCTGCACGATCACGGCGTGCCGGGCATCTACCGTGCGCAGGGTGCGTCCGGCAACGGCTGGGCGGCAAAGATGCAGGTACGCATGCTGACGCACGCCGCGCCGCATCAAGGACTGGGTGTCGATCAATACGTCTGGGGCACATCGCCGCTGCGCCGCTATACCGATCTCGTCAATCAATGGCAGATTCTGGCCTGCGTCGAGCATGGCGTGACAGCGCCGCTGGCCGCACCGTTCAAGCCGCGCGATGCCGATCTGTTCGCGATCGTTTCCGCTTTCGACGCCGCCTACAGCGCCTACGCTTCCTTCCAGTCCGACATGGAACGCTACTGGTGCCTGCGCTGGCTGGTGCAGGAAAAAGGCGAGGCGGAAACGATAAAGGTCGAGGCGACCGTCCTGAAGGACGAGATCGTGCGACTGGCAGACATCCCGCTCGTCATCAAGCTGCCGGGCATGCCGCAGATCGCGCGCGGTGCGCAGGTGCGGCTCGATCTGCTGCGCTGGGATGAAGTCGATCTGACGGTTGAGGCACGTCTGCTCGACGTGACGCAACATGCCGATGCTGGCGCAGAACAGGCGCTGGATGCACTGGACGAGGAGGATATGTCCGACGATCTGCAGGAAGGCGATGCCGAACCGGTGCCTGAGGCTGAAGCCGGAAGCGAAGCTGCTGCCGAATCCGACAAGAATCCTGCGTCTGCCGAAAATCCTGCTTCGGAATGACGCATGCGCATTAAATTCGGACATCCTTTGCCGTAGAATGCAGCCATCCGAAACTTGCCATCCGTCATCCCGCGCGTGAAGTCCATTCTTCAGAACCGTACGTTGAGCATCGCCATCACGATTTCCGTGCTGGCGCATGCGGTTCTGCTGGCGATCCGTTTTACTGCGCCGGAAGCTTTCAAGTTCAAGCCTGCCGATCCCGGGCTCGAAGTCATCCTCGTCAACGCCAAGCATGACAGGAAGCCGCTGAAGGCCGATGCGCTGGCGCAGGCCAATCTCGACGGCGGCGGCAATGCCGATGCCGGCCGCGCCAAATCGCCGCTACCCGATATGCGCAGGAGCGAGGATGGCGACAGCGCCAAGACGGCGCGCCGCAAGGTCCAGGAGCTGGAACAGCAGCAGCGCCAGTTGCTGGCGCAGATGAAGAGCGACAGCCAGTTCCGCGCCGCGAAGACGAACGACGTCGAACGGAAGGAGCCGCCACAGCCGAGCGCGACCGACATGCTCGACAGTGCCAAGGCATTGCTGCGCCGCGAAGCGGAAATTGCGCGCAGCATCGAGGATTACAACAAGCGGCCGAAGAAAACGCAGGTGACGCCGAGCACACGCGAAGTCGGCTACGCCGCCTATTACAAGGCGCTGCAGGATCGTATCGAACGCTTCGGTACGCTGAATTTCCCGCAGAAGGACGGCAAGAAGCTCTATGGCCAGATGGTCATCTATATCCCTATTTATCAGGATGGCACGCTATATATGAAGGAAGGCGGCCCACGCGTCGAACGCACATCCGGCAATCCTGATCTGGATGCGGCAGCGCTGTCGATCGTGCGCCGTTCTGCACCGTTCGGACGTTTCCCGGACAATATGCGCTCGACCGGCCGTGACGACGTGTGGGAAGTCATTACGCGCTTCAGCTTCACGCGCGACAATGCGCTCGAAACCGAAACCAGGGGGCAGTAAGTGACGAAACCGGATCAGTATGCAGTGATCGGCAATCCGATCGCCCATAGCAAATCGCCCGACATCCATGCGCGCTTTGCCGCCCAGACGAAGCAGAGCATGACGTACGACAGATTGCTGGCGCCGCTGGACGGTTTTGCCGAAGCGGTGCATTCGTTCGTTCAGGCGGGCGGCAAGGGATTGAACGTGACGGTGCCGTTCAAGCTGGAAGCCTTTGCGATGGCGACGACGCTGACGCCGCGCGCGCGTGCGGCGGGTGCCGTCAATACACTGAAATTCGAGAACGGCGGCATGCTGGGCGACAACACGGACGGGTTCGGTCTGGTAACCGATATCGTGCGTAATGCGGGTGTCGCGATCGCCGGCAAGTCGGTGCTGCTGCTTGGTGCCGGTGGCGCGGCGCGCGGTGCGTTGCTGCCTTTGCTGGACGAGCGGCCAGCGCGCCTCGTGGTTGCCAATCGCACGCATGCGAAGGCGGTCGAGCTGGTGCATCGTTTCGATAACAATCCTTTCCTGCATGCCGGCGATTTCGGCGAGCTGGAAGATGTCTTCGATATCGTCATCAATGCGACGGCAGCCAGCCTGTCGTCCGAAGTGCCGCCGGTTTCTCCGCGCGTCTTCGGTCCGCACACGCTGGCCTACGACATGATGTATGCCAGCGAACCGACCGCTTTCATGCGCTTTGCGACACAACATGGCGCGAAGGCACGCGACGGACTTGGCATGCTGGTCGAGCAGGCGGCCGAATCGTTCAACCTGTGGCGTGGCGTGCGACCGGAAACGGCTGCCGTCTTTGCTGAATTGCGGGCGCGCATGGAAGCTACCTGAGTGCACGCCATCGCTCCCTTTATTCGTCTTTATCCGTCTTCATCGTTTTTCCGTAACAGCATATGAAAACCCTGCGCAGGCTGCTGCTCTGGCTGATTCTGGTGCCGGTCGCCCTGATCGTGCTGGTGCAGCTGTATTTTTTCCTGCAGATCGGCTGGTGGGTCAATCACGATCCGGAATCGACCAGCTTCATGCGGCATCAGCTATCCGTCATGCAGGAAAAGAATCCGAACGCGAAGCTGAAGCAGAAATGGGTGCCGTACAACCGGATTTCCAAGAACTTGAAGCGCGCGATCATCGCGTCGGAGGATGCGAATTTTTCCGATCATGAAGGCATCGACTGGACTGCCCTGGAGAAGGCATACGAAAAGAATCTGAAGAAGGGCAGGGTGGTTGCCGGCGGCTCGACGATCACGCAGCAACTGGCGAAGAATCTGTTCCTGTCGGGCGATCGCAGTTATCTGCGCAAGGGACAGGAAGTCGTCATCACCTACATGCTCGAATTCTGGATGGACAAGGAACGCATCTTTGAAATCTATCTGAACGTGGTCGAATGGGGCGTCGGCGTCTACGGCGCCGAGGCGGCAGCACGGCATTATTACGGCGTGTCGGCAGTGCAGCTCGACGCGGTGCAGGCGGCGCGGCTGGCTGTCATGCTGCCCAACCCACGCTACTACGATACGCATCGCGGTTCGGCCTATCTGGCGCGTCGTACCGATTTGATCCTGCGCCGCATGAGTTCGGCGGCCTTGCCGTGATCCAGCCTTCGGGCGTTTGGTTGTCTGTCGGTTATCCGTTTCATCTGTTCGTCATATTTCGTTCCGCATGTATTCCGGCGTGGCTTCGTGTCAACGAACCCTGCCTCAAGGCGTTGAATGGGCAGATGCGGCTTGCGGGTATGGTGACTTATCAGTAAACTTGCGCTGTTTTTATTAACGGAGACCCGACTTGGGTAGTCCAACTTCATGTTGTCAGCCGTTTCTTGACGGTCGATCCGCGAGATAGCGCTTTTGCGCTTGTTCCAAAGCGTCTCTCGCCGATCCGGGTGGGAGGTCGCGTCTAGGCTGCTTGTCGGCCGCGTTCCCCTGAAAAATTCGATATGCCTGCAGCAGAAACTGCAGGACGGGTTGTGTGTGTCATCAGCAAAGGTTGGTGTCTCTAACGCGGCTGGGAGAGCTTATGATCAACGTATTCGTATTACAAAATGGCCGCCTGAACCAGGTCAATATCGAGAGTCGCGCCGATCTTGAAAAGAGCCGGCCGATCTGGGTAGACCTGACCGATCCGAACGAAGAAGAGCGCAGCTGGGTGAGCAGCATCTACGGTGTCACGCTGCCCGGTGAGGACGAGGTCAAGGACATCGAGGCGTCGGCCCGCTACTACGAGGCGGAAAACGGCGATCTGCATCTGCGCACCGACTTCCTGCTGGAAGAGGGCGACGGACCGTCGAGTGTCGTCACGGTCGCTTTCATCCTGACAACAGACATGCTGTTCTCCGTGCATTCGGACGATCTGCCGATCTTCCGGTTGGTGCGCATGCGTGCACGTTCGCGTCCCGGTTCCATCAACGACTATAAAGACGTGCTGCTGGATCTGTATGCGACCGATGCCGAATATTCAGCGGATTCGCTGGAAGGTATTTACCAGACGCTGGAAGAAGTCAGTCATCGTGTGCTGCAGAAGGACGTGACCGACCAGGACGCGGCATCGATCCTGAACGCGATCGCGCACGAGGAAGACTTGAACGGCCGCATCCGCCGCAACATGATGGATACGCGGCGCGCGGTCAGCTTCCTGATGCGTGGCCGCCTTCTGAACCCGGAACAGTTCGACGAAGCGCGCCAGATCATGCGCGATATCGAATCGCTGGATGGTCACACCGCATTCCTGTTCGAGAAGATCAACTTCCTGATGGATGCGACGGTTGGTTTCATCAATATCAACCAGAACAAGATCATCAAGATCTTCTCGGTCGCCAGCGTGGCGTTGCTGCCGCCGACGCTGATCGCCAGCGTATATGGCATGAACATGAACGTGGGCTTTCCGGAGCTGAAGTTCTTCGGCAACTTCGAGTATCCGTATACGCTGATGCTGATGCTCGCCAGCGCACTGGTGCCGATGTGGTACTTCCGCCGTCGCGGCTGGCTGCGGTAATACGGGGAGTGTAGGCAATGCGTTGCGCCGCCGGAACCGGCGGCGCATGAGGTCAGATCAGCCTGCTTTCAGTTGCGCGAAGGCGCGGCGTGCTGTCTGAATCGTTGCGTCGATGACGGCATCGTCATGTTGCGCAGAGACGAATCCTGCTTCGAAAGCAGAAGGCGCCAGATAGACGCCACCATCCAGCATCGCATGGAAGAAGGCGTTGAAGCGCGTCTTGTCGCATTCCATCATCGTCGCGTACGACACCGGCAGTTCTTTCGCAAAATACAGGCCGAACATGCCGCCGACCGCGTCGGCGCAGAAGTCGACGCCGGCTTCGCGTGCGGCTTCCGCCATTCCCTGTGTCAGCTTCGCCGTTTGCGCGGTCAACTGTTGATAGAAGCCAGGAGCCTGAATCAGCTGCAGCGTCGCCATGCCGGCAGCGACCGTAACCGGATTGCCGGACAGCGTGCCTGCCTGATAGACGCCGCCTAGCGGTGCCAGATGCTTCATCAGATCGGCACGACCGCCGAATGCCGCCACCGGCAGGCCGCCACCGATCACTTTGCCTAGCACCGTCAAGTCCGGTGTGATGCCGTACAGCGACTGCGCACCACCGAGTGCGACGCGGAATCCCGACATCACTTCGTCGAAAATCAGCACGGCGCCATGCTGCGTGCACAGGCGGCGCATCGCCTGCAGGAATTCCGGCGTGGCGCGCAGCAGGTTCATGTTGCCAGCGACCGGCTCGACGATCACGCAGGCGATGCGGTCGCCCATCTCGCGGAATGCATCTTCCAGTTTCTGCACATCGTTGTAGTCGAGCACCAGCGTGTGCTTGGCGAAATCCTCCGGCACGCCGGCTGACGTCGGATTGCCGAAGGTCAGCAAGCCGCTGCCGGCCTTCACCAACAGTGAGTCGGCATGGCCGTGATAGCAACCTTCGAACTTGACGATCATGTCGCGTCCTGTTGCACCGCGCGCCAGGCGCAATGCGCTCATCGCCGCTTCGGTGCCGCTGGAGACGAGCCGTACCTGTTCGATCGACGGCACCAGCTTGCAGATCAGTTCCGCCATCTCGATCTCGCCTGCGGTCGGCGCGCCGAACGACAGGCCGCGCGCGGCCGCTTCCTGCACGGCCTGCACGACTTTCGGATGCGCATGGCCGACGATGGCCGGGCCCCACGAGCCGATGTAGTCGATGTAGCGCTTGTCGTCGGCATCCCAGAAGTATGGGCCTTCGGCGCGCGTGATGAAACGCGGCGTGCCGCCGACCGAACGGAAAGCGCGCACTGGCGAGTTGACGCCGCCCGGCGTGCTCAATTGCGCGCGGGCGAACAGGGTATCGTTGTTGGATGTCATGCGGTAATCGTGAGCGGAGAAGTAAAGGGCATTACTGGATGGGCGGATCGACATCGCCGACCGAGCCATCCGATTCGCGCGCCCAGAAATAGCGATCGGGCACGAGCTTGCCCATGCCGAGGCGCTGGGCGTTGGCAATCGCGGCGATGGTGAATTCCTGCGCCTCGAAGGCAGCTTCCGGGACATCGATGCCGTTGGCCAGCAGTGCGGCGATGGTCGCAGCCAGCGTCGAGCCGGCGCCGCTGTACGAGCCGGAAATGCGTTGCCAGTTGTCGTGGCGCACGATGCCGTTCTCGTCGAACAGCGTATTGGCGACATCAGTCAGGTCGGACGGTGTGCCGGTGACGAATACATATTCGCAACCCATTTCGATCAGTCGCATCGCATCGATCGCCATCATGTCTTCGTCGGAAGGCTCGCGCCAGGTTTCGGCCAGGCGCGACAGTTCCACCGCCGACAGCACGAGCAGCGTGGTCTGCGGAATCAGCAGTTCGCGTGTTGCCATCAGCAAGTCTTCGCCTTCGGGCCCTTGGTCGGGCAGCGAGGACAGGAAAGGATCGAAAACCAGCGGAATGTCCGGATAGTCGGAGACGATTTCGGCAATCGCCGAGACGTTCTCGATGCTGCCGACGGCGCTGATCTTGAAGGCCGCGACGGGCATGTCTTCCAGCACGACGCGCGCCTGGTCGATCACCCAGTCCGAATCGACCACCTGCGCATCTTCGATGCGCGCGGTATCGCCAATGAACAGCGATGTCACGACCGACAGGCCGTGGCAGCCCATCGCGGCAAAGGCCGCCAGATCGGCCTGGATGCCAACCGCGCCGACCGGATCGGTCGGCCCGAAAGTGAGAATCAGCGGTGAAGTTTGGTTTTGCACGACGGGTATATTAAGATAGCTGACTGTGCATTTTAACTTGAAGGACTCTCTGCCGTGAGTAATAACGAAGCATCAACTGAACCGTTCAAAACGTGGATGTGCCTGATCTGCGGATGGATTTACGACGAAGCTGCCGGCCTGCCGGAAGAAGGCATTGCGCCGGGGACACGCTGGGCCGACGTGCCGATGAACTGGACCTGTCCGGAATGCGGCGCGCGCAAGGAAGACTTCGAAATGGTCGTGGTCTGATTGCCGTTTGATGGTGCTGTGATGGCGTTGATGCCGTCAAATTTCTGCATTATGAGTTTGGCAATTTTTGGTTGAAAAACCACGACGCATACATTCACATCGTCGGCGCTCGTCTGAAGAATCTTGCTTTTTGTTACTGATGGGCCGTATATTGTGGACACAGTTTAATCAGGAATCATGACGACAATGGCACCAGATAATGCTGATATGAAAATCATGGTGATCGACGACAGCAGCACGATTCGTCGGTCGGCAGAGATTTTTCTGGGCCAGGCCGGCTACAAGGTTGTACTCGCGGACGACGGCTTTGATGCCCTCGCCAAAATGAACGACCATAAGCCGGCGCTGATCTTCTGCGACATCCTGATGCCGCGTCTCGATGGTTACCAGACCTGCGCGCTGATCAAGAAAAGCGCCAAATTTCATTCCACGCCGGTGGTCATGCTGTCGTCCAAGGACGGCCTGTTTGACCGGGCGCGTGGTGCCATGGTGGGTTCCGATGCCTACCTGACCAAGCCGTTTACCAAGGACAGCCTGCTAAAGACCGTGCGCGAATACACGGCGGCGGAAGCCCTTGCAAAATAATTTCGATTCAAAGGTTTTAGATGGCCATTCAGAAAATCCTTATCGTTGACGATTCCCCGACCGAACGCTATTTCCTTACCGATATCCTCGTCAAGAAAGGCTACTCCGTTTCCACCGCGGAAAACGGCGAAGAAGCGCTGCAGAAAATCAAGGCGGACAAACCGCAACTGATCCTGATGGATATCGTGATGCCGGGCCAGAACGGCTTCCAGGTTACGCGCGCCATCACCCGCGATCCGGAAACGCAGGACGTGCCTATCATCATCTGCACCAGCAAGGGCCAGGAAACCGATCGTATCTGGGGCCTGCGCCAGGGAGCGCGCGACTACATCGTCAAGCCGGTCGATCCGGCCGAGCTGCTCTCCAAGATCGCGGCGCTCGGATAACACGCCAGCTGACCATGAGCCAGCCTTCGTCGGATTCTCAAGCTCTCCAGAAGCCGGAGATCACCACGCGGCGTACTCGTCTGCGGGAGTTCCAGGCGCAATTGGTCGAGCGCATGCACACCGCGCGCAGCGAAGGCGCGCATGCTAATCTGCTCGGCGTGATGATGGGCGACAGCCGCTGGCTGCTTGATTTGCAGTCAGCCGGCGAAATCGTGCCGATCGGCACGATCACACAAGTTCCGCTGACCCAGCCGTGGTTTCTCGGATTGACCAACATCCGCGGCAACCTGATCAGCGTCATCGATTTTCCCTGCTTCGAAGGCGGCCGTTCCACTACGGTGGACAAGGACAGCCGCATCGTCGCCTTCGGTTCCGCACTGTCGTTCAACAGCGGCCTGTTGGTGTCGCGCGTGCTCGGTCTGCGCAATGTCGACGACATGCAGCCGTATGACGGCGACGACAATAACGGAGGTGGGGAGAAGCCGGCATGGGCCGGTCGGCGCTATCTGGATCGGGATTCACAGGTATGGACGGAACTCGATCTTTCCTCGGTCATTCAACATCCCAGGTTTCTGCAGGTCGGTCTGTAACACACAGCGACCATCGATGAACCCGGACGCATTATAAAAACAGAGTCAGGAGAATCAGTATGGCGTTTAAATTACCGCTCTTTTCGCGTAACGAAAAGGATGCAGCGGATCAGGGAGGCAACGCCAGCAACGACATTCAAGCCGTTGCACCGAATACGCAGGCGCGTGTGGAAGCTGCCGTCCGTACGATCAATCCGAACGCGACCTATATCGGTGACGTTCTGGAAAAAAGCGGCGACATCCGTCTTCCGCTGATCGGCAATCTTCCGCTGCAAACGCAGGTCCGTATCCTGCTCGCCGCGCTCGGCGGTTCGCTGATACTGAGTGCCGTATTCGTCTGGCTCAACGCCGATTACTCCGAACTGACTTCCACGCAGACCCAGATTGCCGGTGACGCGCTGATGCACTCGCAGCGTGTCGGTAAGGCGACGCCGAACGCGATTCAGGGTAACAAGGAAGCGTTCAAGCAACTGGCCGACAGCCGCAAGGAATTCAACAACGATCTGGCCGTGCTGTCCAAGGGCGGCGTCTATCGGGGCCGCAAGATCAGTCCGCCAGACGCGAAGATGGACGCGATGCTGAAGGAAACGCAGAAGTTGTGGACCGGTTCCGACAAGGCTGCTGCATCGATCCTGAAGCTGGAAAAGGAACTGACCGGTTTCGGCTCCACGCTGGAAGTCATGAACGGCATTTCGCCGAATCTGCTGGAACTGTCCGAACAGATCGCCAACCTGAAGGCGCAGGGCGGCGCGTCGCCGCGCGAGATCGCGGCAGCCGGTACGCTGGTGATGCTGACGCAGCGTCTGGCGCGTAGCGCGAACGAATTCCTGAGTTCCGAAGGTGTGGACCCGGAAACCGCCTTCCTGTTGGGCAAGGACACCAATACTTTCCGCGAAATCACCGATGGCTTCCTGAACGGTAGCGAATCGCTGCGTCTGTCGAAGACGACCGAACCGGATACGCGCGACAAGTTGCTGGAACTGCAAACGGCTTTCGGCGAATACCAGAAATCGATTGCGCAGATTCTCGGCAACCTGCAGAACTTCATTGCGGCAAAACAGGCCGAGGAACTGATCTTCAAGGAAAACGAGGCATTGAAGCAGCGTCTGTCCGACGTGCAGCAGGCCTATCGTACCGAACAGGATTCGCTGACGCTGCCGTTCTGGCTGATGCTGGCTAGCGTGCTGGCTGCGCTGTTGTCCGCGGCGGGCATTGCACTGGTTCTGCTGCAGGACAGCCGCAACAGGACGAAGGAAGCGGATGCGCGACGGATGGAAGCGGAAGGCCAGCGTCTGGAAGCGCAACGCCAGGAAGAAGAAGCCAAGAAGGCAAACGATCAGAACCAGGCCGCAATTCTGCGCCTGATGAACGAACTGCAGGAAGTGGCAGACGGTGACTTGACCGTGCAGGCGACGGTGTCGGAAGACGTCACCGGCGCGATCGCCGACTCGGTCAACTACACGGTGGAAGAACTGCGCGGCCTGGTCGGACGCGTGACGCGTACTGCGGAACAGGTGACCTCGGCATCCAATCAGGCGCAGAACATTTCCACCGAACTGCTGGAAGCATCGCAGAAGCAATCGCGGGACATTCAGGAAACCGGTCAGGCGGTGCTCAGCATGGCGACGCAGATTACCGACGTTTCCAAATCGGCCAACGAATCCGCTGCGGTTGCAAGGCAGTCGGTGACGGCGGCGGAACAGGGCGCGCGCGCGGTGGAAAACGCGATCAAGGGCATGAACGAGATTCGTGAACAGATCCAGGAAACCTCGAAACGAATCAAGCGTCTCGGCGAATCGTCGCAGGAGATTGGCGAGATCACCGAACTGATTTCCGACATTACCGAACAGACCAACGTGCTGGCACTGAACGCGGCAATTCAGGCAGCATCGGCCGGCGAAGCAGGGCGCGGTTTCTCGGTGGTTGCGGAAGAGGTGCAGCGTCTGGCGGAACGCTCCGGCGAAGCGACGAAGCAGATCGGCGCACTGGTGCGCACCATTCAGACCGATACGCACGATGCGGTCGCCGCTATGGAAAAGTCGACGCAGGGTGTGGTCGAAGGTGCGAAGCTGTCCGATGCGGCCGGTGCCGCACTGGCCGATATCCGCCGCGTGTCGAATCGTCTGGCGGAGCTGATTCAAAGCATTTCGTCGGCCACCGAACAGCAGGCGACATCGGCCAACGGCGTGGCGCAGAACATTCAGGGCATTCTGAACATTACCGAGCAGACGCAGCAAGGTACGCAACAGACCGCGCACTCGATTCGCGAACTGTCGAAACTGGCCGAAGAGCTGAAGAACTCGGTGTCGCGTTTCCGCGTCACGGCCTAAGTCGGTCAGGCGCCATTCAGAAGTTTGTTTGCAGGCCTGTCGACGGCAGGTCTAACAGCAATCGAAGCAGCCGATCGCTGATCGGCTGCTTCCGCACCGCGAGGCAGTCATGCATACCCCTTCCTCTCCCGCGTCGCAAGGCGGCAGGGATAACTTCGATACCGGTCCGCTGTCCTGGGTCATCGGTGAAATCCGCGAAGCGCTGACACGCTCCCGGGTAGCACTCGGTGAAGCACTGGTGCAGCCGGATGCCGAGACCCGTTCGACTACGCTGCGTCATGCCAAAGCTTATCTGCATCAGGCACATGGCGCTTTGCAGATCGTCGATGTCGACGGCGTCGTCATCATCACCGAAACGGTGGAAGACTTGTTCGACCGATTCGAAACCGGTCAGCTCGAACTTTCTGACGACAGCGTGCAGGCGATCGGCCATGCCTATCAGGCGCTGATCGAATATCTGGAGGAATTGCTGGCCGGCTTGCCGCATCAGCCGGTGCGCCTGTTCCCTTACTATCGTGCGTTGCTGCAGGTGCGCGGCGCGGAACGCATTCATCCGGCTGATCTGTTCTTCCCGAATCTGGCGATTCGCCCGCAATTGCCGCCGGGCACGCAACTTCTGGCGCGCGACGAATACGTCGCACTGCGCAAACGCTTCGAACGTGCATTGCTGCTGTTCCTGAAAGGTGGTGACGGTACTCTGGCCAGTGCAGCCGCGATGCGCGACATCGTGCAGCGCATCGAATATGCGCAGGTGACACCGCAGGTACACAGCTTCTGGTGGGTCATGCACGGCTTTGCTGATGCGGTGGCGGCGGGGCAGGTACCGGTCGAGCTGTATGTCAAACAGTTGTTCGCTCGTATCAATTTGCAGATTCGTCGCCTGAGCGAAGGCTCGTCCAGTATCGCGGAACGTCTGCTGCGTGACGCATTGTTCTTCATTGCGCGTGTCGAGCAACCGTCTGCATTGGCGCAGCAGATTCGCGCTGCCTATCAGCTGGACGGTGCAGTGCCGTCCGACTATGAAAAGAAACGCTACGGACAGGTCGATGCGCAATCGCTGACGACGGCCAAGGAAAAACTGTCGCAGGCGAAGAATCTGTGGAACCGTATCGCCGGCGGTGATGCCAGCGTGGCGCAGGCGTTCGAGAAGGAAATGGCGGCGCTGGCCGATGCCAGCAACAGGCTCAATGCGCCGTCGCTGGCGAAACTGTTGCGCGAACTGAGCGGTATTGCGCGCCACGCTGCGCATTCCCGGCCGGGCGACAGCCTGAGTCTGGAAATCGCGACCAGTCTGCTGTTCGTCGAAAATGCCCTGCAGCAGATCGGTCATCTGTCCGACGATTTTGCCGAGCGGGCCGATGCGTTGACGACGCGCCTGCTGTCCGCCGTTGCCGGCGAACCTGTCGCGCAATCGGCGCAATGGCTGGACGACATGTCGCGCGAGGCGCAGCAGCGTCAGACGATGACTGCTCTGTCGAGTGAACTGCAATCCAGCTTGCGGCAGGTCGAGAAGCTGCTGGACGAGTATTTCCGCGATCCGCAGCAGCGCGATGGCCTGGCCGATATCGACAGTGTCCTGTATCAGATCAGCGGCGCGTTGTCCGTGCTCGATCAGCAGGATGCAGTACGTGCCGTGCAGCATACGCAGCAGGCCGTGCGGCGTTTTATCGATGCGACCGAACTGCCCGACGTGAAGGAATTCGAGCAGGTGGCGCAGAACGTCGGCGCGCTGAGTTTCTTCATCGAGACGTTGCAACTGCACCCCGATGCGGCAAAAAGCCGTTTTTCATTCGATGAAGGGAGTGGCATCTTTCGTGCCAGTCTTACCGAACGTAACGACATTCCCGAAGACGGACTGAACGTCGATGTTCCGCAGATGCCGTCGGCCGATGTCGACGAAGCGTCGCTGCCGACCGTCGAGGCAGAACTGGCCTATCACCAGAAGCAGTCGGAAGAGCTGGCAATGTCGCTGATGGACGAGCCGACCAATCCGCTGTTGCAGGAACAACTGAAAGAATCGCTGGAACAGGTGCGACTGGATGCGACGCTGGTCGACAATCCGGAAGCGAACGATCGTGCACGCGCCGTGATCGATATGCTGGAAGCGCCCGATTTCGTGCCGTCGCCGCAGGCAATGGAAGACATTGCATTGGCGACTGGCGCACAGGTCAGATCCACGGAGCCGGAGATGTTCGGAACACCGGAGATGCCACAATCCGCAGCGCCTGTTTCGGAAGAGGCGATCGATGCCGAGTTGCTGGAAATCTTCCTCGGCGAAGCGGTCGAGGTGCTCGACTGCGTACGGCAGACGTTGCCGATGTCGCGCAACGCGCCACACAACCAGGAATATCTGACGACGCTGCGCCGCTCTTTCCATACATTGAAAGGCAGCGGCCGCATGGTGGGCCTGATCGCGCTGGGCGAAGCGGCATGGAGCATCGAACAGGTATTGAACCTGCGCCTGTCCGAAACGCGGGGCGGCGATGCCGATCTCTATGCGTTGCTGGAAAAGGCGGCCGACGTGCTGGAAGCTTGGGTCGATGATTTGAATACGAAGGGCAATTCGGAGCGCACTGGCCTGGCGCTGATTGCCGCGGCGGAAGGTGTGAAGAATGGCGAGCCGTTCCGCTATGACGAAAGTGCTCAGGTAGCTGCGGCTGTTGAAGAAATTGAGGCGCTCGATGCATCTGTCGGAGTTCAATCAGAAGCACAGGCCACGACACCATCCGAATCGTCGCTGATCGACAACCCCGAAGAGGAAGTGCCGGCCGCCGTGGCCGAAGCGGAAGAGGTGGAATTGAGCGACGAGGAACTTGCACAATTCCACCGTGCCGATGGCGAACCCTCGTCGGCGGAGGAAATCCCGGCCGCTGAACTGGAGGCACCTGCGGAAGCGGTTGCCGCGCCGGTTGCCGACGTCATCGACTTCCCGGGCAAGCCGGCACCGGCAGCGCGGGCCGACGACAACATCAAGCGCGTCGGCGATCTGGAAATCAGCCTCCCTCTGCACAACATCTATCTGGCGGAAACGGACGAGCTGGTGCGTCTGCTGTCACAGGATTTTGCCGAATGGCGCCATGAATCCGATCGACATGTCAGCGTGCAGGCCGTACACGCGGCGCATTCGCTGGCCGGCAGTTCCGCTACCGTCGGGTTCAAGCCGTTGCACCAGATCGCCTATGCGCTTGAAATGGTGTTGCAGTATCTGGCGCGCAAACCGGTCAAGCTGCTGCTGAGCGAATACGACACGCTGGAGCAGGCGGTCGAGCGCATCCGTTACATGCTGCAGATGTTCGCGCTGGGAGAAATGCCGGCCGAGGAACCGGATCAGGTGAAGATGCTGGAAAGCATGCCGGAAGATCTGGAAGCGCGCGCCGTGGCACGCAAGACGATGCCGGCTGCATCCATCGAAGTGCCGGTGGCTTTTGATCCGGCTGCAGGCATGACGGCAAGTATGGAAGAGTCGGCACCGGAACACGCACCTTTCGAGGAGCCGGTCTATCCACGTCATGGCGAGGAACTGGCCGATCCGGCATTGGCGATCAAGGATGAACTGGATGCCGACCTGCTGGCCGTCTTCATCGAGGAAGGGCAGGACATGCTGCCGCAGATGGGGCAGATGCTGCGCGCATGGCAACAGAATCCGTCGGACGCATCGTTGCCGCAAGGCGTGCTGCGCACGCTGCATACCATCAAGGGCAGTGCGCGCATGGCCGGTGCGATGACGCTGGGTCAGCATTTGCACGAGATGGAAACGCGTATCGAGAACATCACGCATGCGGGCCATCCTTCGGCGCTGGTACTCGACGATCTGCTGGCGCGTTACGACCACGGCCTGTATCTGTTCGAAAAGCTGCTGGCGCCGGATGCGGTTGAACAGTCGGCTTCAGAATCGGCTTCACATTCGGCATTGCAATCGCCAGCGCAATCGTTTGCAGGTAATAACGAGACAGTACAGACCGCGGCAGCAACCACCGAAACCGCGTTCGAATCCGTACCAGTGGTATCCAGCCTGATGCCGACGGCGGAGCGATCTACCGTACCTTCCGTCCCGGCAGACGCCAACACGCGCTCGCTGGCGGCGCCGTCTTCGACACCGCTGGTGCGGGTGCGCGCCGACATCCTCGATCGTCTGGTTAACCAGGCCGGTGAAGTATCGATCTCGCGTTCCAAGCTGGAAACCGAAGTTGGCACATTGAAGCAGTCGCTGGGCGAATTGTCGGAAAACGTGACGCGCCTGCGCGATCAGTTGCGCGAAATCGAGATGCAGGCCGAATCGCAGATCAGCTCGCATATGGGCAGCTCTGCCGACCGCGAATTCGATCCGCTGGAATTCGACCGCTTCACGCGTCTGCAGGAACTGACGCGCATGATGGCTGAAAGCGTCAGCGACGTCGGCACCGTGCAGCAGAACCTGAACCGTACGCTCGACAGCGCGACCACCGATCTGTCGGTGCAGGCACGGCTCACGCGCGATTTGCAGCAGGACCTGATGCGCGTGCGCATGGTGCAGTTCGCCAGCATCTCCGAACGGCTGTTCCGCGTGACGCGCCAAGCGGCAAAGGAAATGGACAAGCGCGTCAACCTCGATATTCGCGGCAGTGCGGTGGAGATCGATCGCAGCGTGCTGGAGAAGATGGCCGGCCCGTTCGAACATCTGCTGCGCAATGCGATCGTGCATGGCATCGAATCGCGCGAGCGGCGTCTGGCTGCCGGCAAGAGCGAAACCGGCGAACTGCTGGTGGAAATCCGTCAGGAAGGCAACGAAGTCGTCATTCATTTCTCCGACGATGGCCAGGGATTGAATCTGGAAGGCATACGCCGCAAGGCAATCGCGAACGGTCTGTTGACGAACGATGTGGAAGTGTCCGATGCCGAAGTCACCGATCTGATTTTCCATCCGGGCTTCTCGACGGCGGAACAAATTACCGAACTGGCTGGCCGCGGCGTTGGCATGGACGTGGTGCGTTCCGAAGCGGCATCGCTGGGGGGGCGCGTGTCGACCGTATCGGAACCGGGCAAGGGTGCGCAGTTCACGATTCACCTGCCGCTGACGCTGGCGGTGACGCAGGTCGTGCTGCTGTCCACCGGTGGCAAGACCTATGCGGTGCCGTCGGTGCTAGTCGAACAGGTGCAGCAGCTGAAGACCGGTGCGCTGGCAGCGGCCTACAACGAAAGTGCCGTGATGTGGCAATCGCAGCGTGTGCCCATGCATTATCTGTCGGCTCTGTTGGGTGACCGTGACGCGACGCCGGTCACGCAACATTATTCTCCGCTGCTGATTCTGAAGAGCGGCAACGATCGCGTGGCCCTGCACGTCGACGAAGTGATCGGCAACCGCGAAGTCGTCGTCAAGAACATCGGCCCGCAGCTGTCGCGGATGATCGGCATTGCCGGTGCGACCGTGCTCGGTTCGGGCGAGATCGTGCTGATCCTGAATCCGGTACCGCTGGCGCAGCGTGTGGCACAGGAAAACATTCGCGCGCCGCGCCTGACGCCGTCCGATGCGCCGGACAACATGGGCGCGGTGGCGGAAATGGCCTCGCCTGGACGGGCGGAGCGGCATGCCGCTCCGGTACAGGGTTTGCGCACGCAACCGATCGTGATGGTGGTCGACGATTCGCTGACCGTGCGCCGCGTCACGCAGCGTCTGTTGACTCGTGAAGGCTATCAGGTCGTGCTGGCGAAGGATGGTGTCGATGCGCTCGAACATCTGCAATCGATCACGCCGGACGTGATGCTGGTGGATATCGAAATGCCGCGCATGGACGGTTTCGATCTGACGCGTAACGTGCGCGACGACGAGCGTACCCGCGACATTCCGATCATCATGATCACATCGCGCACGGCGGCCAAGCATCGCAATTACGCGATGGAGCTGGGCGTCAACGAGTATTTGGGCAAGCCCTATCAGGAAGATGCATTGCTGGCGCTGGTAGCGGGTTTTGCTGGCAAGGCGGCTATGGTCGAGCGTTAGGCTGAGCTGGCCATTTCCCTGAAAAATCCCGCAAGCGTTGCGGGATTTTTTATGCGGGTGGCGGTGCGTTAATGTACCGGTGCACGTCGCGCGATCAGGAAGAAACCTTTTTGACGATGCCGTAGCGTTGCAGCGTACGTGCGCGTGCTTCCTCGTGCGACACGATCGGCTCCGGATAGTCCCGGCCTAGCACGATGCCGGCGTCTTCCAGTCCGGTTGCGGGGAGCTTCCATGGCGCATGGATATGCTTGTTTGACAGCCTGTCCAACTGCGGCAGATAGCGGCGGATGAACTTGCCGTCGGGATCGAACTTCTCCGATTGCGTGACCGGGTTGAAGATGCGGAAATAGGGTTGCGCATCGCAACCGGTCGAAGCCGCCCATTGCCAGCCGCCATTGTTCGCGGACAGGTCGTAATCGTTCAGCTTTTCGGCGAAATAGCGTTCGCCACGCCGCCAGTCGATGCCGAGATCCTTGACGAGAAAGGACGCCGTTACCATGCGCAGGCGGTTGTGCATGTAACCGGTTTGATTGATCTGTGCCATTGCCGCATCGACCAGCGGATAGCCGGTGCGGCCGGCACACCAGGCATCGAACAGGCGATCCGCATGCGCGCCTTTTTCCCAGGCGACGGCATCGTATTCGGGCTTGAAGCTGCGGTCGACGACATGCGGATGACGGGCAAGGATCATGAAATAGAAATCCCGCCAGATCAGTTCGTTCAGCCACGTCGCTGCGCCGCTGCCGCCCTGGCCGGTACGCATGGCCTCGATTGCATAGCGGACTAGGCCGCGAATCGACACCGTGCCGAATCGCAGGTGAACGGACAGATAGGACGGGCCTTTCACAGCCGGGAAGTCGCGCGTCCGGTCGTATTGCGGCAGACGTTCCGCAAAATCCGCGAACAGCCGTTGCGCGCCGGACATACCGATCGGCAGTTGCAGTTCCTTCAGATTGGTTGTGCTGAAACCGAGGTCGGCCAGAGTCGGCAAGCGCGCATGACGGCTTTGCGCGGGATTGGCAAAATGCGCGGCGAAGGAATCGATGTCGTACGATTGCAGAATGTCGGTGCCGGCTTGCAGCTTTTTCATCCACGCATTCCGGTACGGTGTGAAAACCGAAAACGGTGTGCCGGATTGCGTCAGTATTTCGCCTCCTTCGAAAACGACCTGATCTTTGAGGCGATGCAGAATGCGTCCGCCTTCGGCCAGTTTTTGCGCCACGTCGTCGTCGCGGGCGATCGCGGCGGGTTCGTAGTCGCGGTTGACGAAGACGGCATCGGCTTGCAATTCCTCGGCCAGCGCCGGAATGGCGGTGCGCGCATCGTCGTGCAAGACCAGCAGCCCGCCGCCGAGCTGGCGCAGGCTGGCGTCGAGTTCGGCGACGCTGTCGCGGATGAATTCGATACGGCGGTCGGCGCGTGGCAGTTCGGCGATGATGGCACGGTCGAAAACGAAGACGCAAAAGACCCGACGACTTGTCGCCAGCGCATGGTGCAGGGCGGCATGGTCGAAGCTGCGCAGGTCGCGCCGGAACCAGACCAGGGCGGTATCGGAACGGGAAAAACGGGACATCGATATTGCCATGTTGTCCATCAGAGGAATTGCCGCCACTATGCCGTAAAACCGCGCCGGCATGCGTCCGGCGGCGAAAAAAAACCGGCGAAAACGGCGGGGCAAAACTGTTAAAATAGCGGCCATGTCGAAGCAACGTAAGACCAGCAACCCTGCCAGCGATCCCGGCTCTCCCTGGGATTCACTCGATTTTTCCTCCGCTTCCGATACTCCCCAACGCGACGAACTGAGCCTCGCCGATCATTTCCTGATCGCGATGCCGTCCATGCTCGACCCCGTATTTGGCGGTACCGTCGTCTATCTGTGCGAGCACAATGCCAACGGCGCGCTGGGTGTCATCATCAACAAGCCGACCGACATGACCGTCGAGACGCTGCTCAACCGCATCGATCTGAAACTCGAAATTACGGTGACGCAGATGGAAAGCAAGCCGGTGATGTTCGGCGGTCCGGTGCAGTCGGATCGCGGCTTCGTACTGCATGCGCCGATCGGCGATTTTTCGTCGACGCTGCCGGTGACCGACCAGATTGCGCTGACGACGTCCAAGGACGTGCTGGAAGCGGTAGCGACCGGGCGCGGCCCGGAACGCATGCTGGTCAGCCTGGGTTGCGCCGGCTGGGGCGCCGGCCAGCTGGAAGAAGAAATCACGCGCAACGGCTGGCTGACGGTACGCGCCGATCCCGGCATCCTGTTCGATCTGCCGCTGGAACAGCGTTTCGTCGCCGCGCTGAAGCTGCTGGGCATCGATCCGATGATGCTGAGCGGAGAGGCAGGGCATGCCTGACGGAGCGCGGCGCTAGTGGAAACCGTACTGGGTTTCGATTTCGGCTTGAAGCGCATCGGCGTGGCAGTAGGCAATACCCTGTTGAAGCAGGCGCAGCCGCTGACCGTCATCCATGCCGCCACCAACGACGAGAAATTCGCAACGATTGCCAACTTGATGCAGCAATGGAAGCCCGCCTTGTGCGTGGTCGGTCTGCCCTTGCATCCCGATGGCGCGGAGCACGAGATGACGGCGCGCTGCCGGCGTTTTGCGAACCAGTTGCATGGCCGTTTCGATGTGGAAACGGTACTGGTGGATGAGCGCTACTCATCCGCGGTGATTTCCCACCAACGCGGCGACACGATCGACGATCGGGCCGCCGCGATCATCCTGCAGCAATATTTCGATGGTATTTCGCAATGACACTACCGAATCCTGAACTCGACGCCGAAGCGCTGTACCAGTCGCTGGCAGCGCAGGTGAAAACCGCATTGGCCAAGGCCGAGAACGTTGGCATCGTCGGCATCCATTCCGGCGGCGCCTGGCTGGCCGAACGGCTGGCGATGGAGATGCAGCTGGGCGAACGCCTCGGCTTCATCGACGTTTCCTTCTATCGCGACGATTTCGCGGAAAAAGGTTTGCGCACCGACGTCAAGCCGACGCAGATTCCGTTCGACGTCGATGGCGCGACGATCCTGCTGGTCGACGACGTGCTGTACACCGGTCGCACCACGCGCGCGGCGATCAACGAACTGTTCGACTACGGGCGCCCGGCGCGCATCCTGCTGGCGGCGCTGGTCGATCGCGGCGAGCGCGAACTGCCGATCGCCGCCGATTTCGTCGCAACCACGATTTCCATACCGGACCGGCAGCAGCTGGTTCTGCAACGGGCCGAAGACGGCCGCTTATCCCTGACGGTGGACCATGCTTAATCCGCAATTGAACAAGAACGGCGAGCTGCAGCACCTGCTCACCATCGAAGGCCTGTCGAAGGCGCACATCCTGCACATCCTCGACACCGCGTCGTCGTTCGTCAGCATCGGCGACCGCGAGGTGAAGAAGGTGCCGCTGATGCGCGGCAAGAGCGTGTTCAACCTGTTCTTCGAGAATTCGACGCGCACGCGCACGACTTTCGAGATCGCATCCAAGCGCCTGTCGGCCGACGTGATCAACCTGAACATCGCGGCTTCCAGCTCGAGCAAGGGCGAATCGCTGCTGGATACGATCGACAACCTGTCGGCGATGCACGCGGACATGTTCGTCGTACGCCATGCGCAATCGGGCGCGCCTTACCTGATCGCCAAGCACCTGAACGACACGATGCAGCCGCACGTGCACGTGGTGAACGCCGGCGACGGCCGCCACGCGCATCCGACGCAAGGCCTGCTCGACATGTACACGATCCGCCACTACAAGAAGGATTTCAGCAACCTGAAGGTGGCCATCGTCGGCGACATCCTGCACAGCCGCGTCGCGCGTTCGGACATCCACGCACTGACCACGCTGGGCGTGCCGGAAGTGCGCGCGATCGGCCCGCGCACGCTGCTGCCTAGCGGTCTGGAGCAGATGGGCGTGCGCGTCTTCACCGACATCAACAAGGGTTTGAAGGACGTCGACGTCATCATCATGCTGCGCCTGCAAAACGAGCGCATGAGCGGCGCGCTGCTGCCGTCGGCGCAGGAATTCTTCAAGAGCTACGGCCTGACGACCGAGCGTCTGGCGCTGGCGAAACCGGATGCGATCGTCATGCACCCGGGGCCGATGAACCGCGGCGTCGAGATCGAATCGGCAGTGGCGGACGGTACGCAGGCCGTGATCCTGCCGCAGGTGACCTTCGGCATCGCGGTGCGCATGGCAGTGATGAGTATTCTGGCGGGAAATTAAAAGAGATGAAAATCCACATCAAGAACGGCCATCTGGTTGATCCGGCCAACGGCGTCGATGCCAAACAGGATCTGTACATTGCTGCCGGCAAGATCGTCGGCGTCGGCAGCGCGCCGGCCGACTTCACGGCGACCAAGACCATCGATGCGAGCGGCCTCGTCGTCGCACCGGGTCTGGTCGACCTGAGCGCGCGTCTGCGCGAGCCAGGTTACGAACACAAGGCGACGCTGGAATCCGAAATGCAGGCGGCAGTGCAGGGCGGCATCACCAGCCTGGTCTGTCCACCGGATACCGATCCGGTGCTGGATGAACCGGGCCTGGTCGAGATGCTCAAGCATCGCGCGCGGCTGCTGAACCAGGCGCACGTCTATCCGCTCGGTGCGCTGACGATGAAGTTGCAGGGCGAAGCGCTGACCGAGATGGCGGAACTGACCGACGCCGGTTGCATCGGCTTCTCGCAGGCCGATCATCCGATTCTGGATACCACGGTGCTGCTGCGCGCATTGCAGTATGCGAAGACCTTCGACTACACGGTATGGCTGCGTCCGCAGGACCCGCATCTGGGCCGCAACGGCGTTGCGCACAGCGGGCCGGTCGCTTCGCGTCTGGGTTTGTCCGGCGTGCCGGTAATGTCGGAAACGATCCCGCTGTATACGATCTTCGAACTGATGCGCGTGACGGGTGCTCGTGTTCACCTGTGCCGCATGTCGTCGGCTGCCGGTCTGGAACTGGTGCGCGCGGCGAAGAAGGAAGGCTTGCCGGTCACCTGCGACGTCGGTGCGCATCACGTGCATCTGACCGAGATCGACGTCGGCTTCTTCGATGCCAATGCACGCCTGACGCCGCCGTTGCGCGGCCAGCGCGACCGCGACGCTATTCGCGCCGCGCTGCTGGACGGCACCATCGATGCGATCTGCTCTGACCATACGCCGGTTGACGACGACGAGAAACTGCTGCCGTTCGGCGAAGCGTCGCCGGGCGCAACCGGACTTGAACTGCTGTTGTCGCTGGCGCTGAAGTGGGGCGAGGAATGCGCGGAGCCGAAGCAGGCATTGTCGCGTGCGATTGCCAAGGTCACCACCGATGCGGCGCGCATCATCGGTGCGCCGGCCGGCCAACTGGCAGTCGGTGCGATTGCCGATATCTGTGTATTCGATCCGGCGGCGCGCTGGACGGTGGCTGCGCCCGTGCTGGCAAGCCAGGGCAAGCACACGCCTTTCCTCGGCTATGAGCTGGCCGGCCAGGTGAAGGCGACGGTGGTGGCAGGTCATATCGCCTTCCAGCGCTGATTGCCCGGCATTGATCGTTCATCGATGAAGCCGACGGTTTTCGAGACGGTTTCCAGCCGGGCGGCGGCATGATCGCGTGGACTTTCCTGCGTGTGCTGCTGCACCTGCTGGCCGGATTGGCGACGTCCGCTTTCGTTTTTCCTTTCCTCGACGATGCCGGACGCGAGCGCCGCATCCGCCGTTGGTCGAAAGGCCTGCTGAACATTCTGCATATCAAGGTCGAGCTGCGCGCGCACAACGGCGCGCAGTTGCAAGGACGAGAACTGATCGTCGCCAATCATGTCTCGTGGCTGGATATCTTCGTCATCAATTCGCAGCAGCCTTGCCGTTTTGTCGCAAAAGCGGATATCCGCAACTGGCCGGTGCTGGGATGGCTGTGCGCAAAGTCCGGCACCATCTTCATCGCGCGCGGCAAGCAGCGCGAGATCCGGCGCGTCTACGAAGGGCTGGTGACCAGCCTGCGCAAGGGCGAGCGCATCGCCTTCTTCCCCGAAGGGACGACCGCGGCGCAGGGCACGCTATTGCCTTTCCATCCGAATCTGTTCGAAGCCGCGATCGAGGCGCAGGTGCCGGTGCAGCCGGTCGCCTTGCGTTATGTCGATGCGGAAGGAAATCTGCATCCTGCCGCCGATTTCGTCGGCGACATGACCTTCGTCGGCAGTCTGCTGACGATCATGCGTTCATCGCCTATGCACGTGCAGTTGATGCCACTGGCGGAGATCAATTCAGATGGCGCGCACCGGCGCGAATTGTCACTGGCGGCGCATCGCGCGATCGGCGTCCGACTCGGTTACGTGAAAGAAGCCGAACGCGCTGCCTGATTCCAGACAGGTTAGCGTTTGCCCGGCTGTTGGTGCTGCGGGCAATCGACCTGAACGACGGAACGATCCTGCAGATTGACGGCCGTCAGCTTGCCGCCCCATACGCAGCCGGTATCCAGCCCGACCAGATTCGGGCGCAGCGTCAATCCCAATGTCGACCAGTGGCCGAACACGATGGTGGCGTCCTCGGTCTGCCGATTGGGCACGTCGAACCATGGCTGCAATCCGGGTGGTGCATCGGCCAGGCTTTCCGAGACTTTCAGTTCCATGCTGGTATCGGCGCGGCAGTAGCGTATGCGCGTCAATGCGTTGACAATGCAGCGCAGCCGATCCGCACCTTGCAGTGCGTCGTCCCAGCGGTCCGGCATGTTGCCGTACATCGTTTTCAGGAATTCTTTCCAGTCTGCGCTACGCAGTGCGGCTTGTACTTCCTGCGCGAGGGAAAGCGTCTGTTGCATGTTCCATTGCGGCAGCACGCCGGCATGCACGCACAGGCAGCCGTCGGCTTCCAGCGCCAGCGGCTGCTGCCGCAGCCAGTCGATCAATTCGTCGCGATCGTCTGCTGCGAGAATGTCGTCCAGCGTATCGGAAGCATGCGGCTGGCGCAGTCCGCAGAAAACGGCCAACAGGTTCAGATCGTGATTGCCAAGTACGACGCGCGCGCGGTTTCCCATCGATCGCACATGCCGCAGCGTCGCCAGCGATTGCGGACCACGATTGACGAGATCGCCGACGAAGACGAATTGCGCATCCGGCGACACGGCTTCGATTTTTTTCAACAGCGCGACAAATTGCGTGTGGCAACCTTGCAGGTCGCCGATGGCGTAGGTGGTCATGAAGAAGTTTCGGTCGGATGCGCCGCATGCGGCATAGTGCGCATTATAAAGAAGGCTAAAGAAGGCGCCTCTCGGCAAAGAGAAAGTGCCTTTCCGTAAAGCCTGCCGGCATCGCATGTAAAGCTTGCCATGGCTGAAACTTCCGTCGCCGTCGGCTGGTCATATTGGCGGCACACGATACGATGGCCTCTGCTTCTGTCGTGCAGTGAGTTGCACGGTTCGGCAGGAATTGAAGGCCAATACGAGCCATCGTCTTTCCCTGGAACAGTGGGTAAAGCGCAGAATGGCTGTTAAAGTATTTCCTTCCTGCATTTTTTGCATTCCATCGGGTCACGAATCGGATCGCTGCATGGATTGCGGTTTTGGTGAAATTCTCTGAAAGGTTCAAGGTTGCATATGGCGGCTCTCACGCAAGGCATCTTCAAGGCTTATGACATTCGCGGCATCGTCGGCAAGACGCTGGATGCCGGCATCGCGCGCGACATCGGACGGGCCTTCGGCAGCGCGGCGCGCGACAAGGGCGAAACCACAGTCGTGATCGGCCGTGACGGCCGCCTGTCCGGCCCCGAGCTGACGGCTGCGCTGGCCGAAGGCCTGCAGGCTGCCGGTGTCGACGTCATCGATCTGGGCGTGGTCGCCACGCCGGTGCTGTATTTCGCCACGCATGAACTGGATGCGCGTTCCGGCATCATGGTCACCGGCAGCCATAATCCGCCCGATTACAACGGTTTCAAGATGGTGCTGGCCGGCGAAGCGATCTATGGCGACGCAATCCAGGCGCTGCATCAGGCGATCGTCGACGGCAAACTGACCGAAGGCAAGGGCAGCTATCGCACGCACGACATTCGCGATGCCTATCTGAAGCGTATTACCGGCGACGTCAAGCTGGCGCGGCCGATGAAGGTTGCCGTCGATTGCGGCAATGGCGTGGCCGGCGCATTTGCCGGCGATCTGTATCGTGCGCTGGGTTGCGAAGTGATCGAACTGTTCTGCGACGTCGACGGCAATTTCCCCAATCACCATCCCGATCCCGCACATCCGGAAAACCTGCAGGATCTGATCAAGTGCTTGCGCGAAACCGATGCGGAAATTGGCCTCGCATTCGATGGCGATGGCGATCGTCTCGGCGTCGTCACGAAGGACGGCCAGATTATCTATCCGGACCGCCAACTGATGCTGTTCGTCAAGGATGTGCTGACGCGTCATCCAGGCGAACAGATTTTGTACGACGTCAAATGCACGCGCCATCTGTCGCCGTGGATCGAACAGTACGGCGGCAAGCCGGTGATGTGGAAGACCGGCCATTCGCTGGTCAAGGCTAAGATGCGCGAAACCGGTGCGCCGATCGGCGGCGAGATGAGCGGCCATATCTTCTTCAAGGATCGCTGGTACGGCTTCGACGACGGCCTGTATGCCGGCGCGCGCATGCTGGAACTGCTGAGCCGCGAGAAGGACCCGTCGGCCGTGCTGAATGCATTGCCGCAATCGACGTCCACGCCGGAGCTACAGCTGAAACTGGCGGAAGGCGAGAGCTTCCCGCTGATCGCCAAGCTGCAGAGCGAAGCCAAGTTCCCCGGCTCCGATCGCACGATCACGATCGACGGTCTGCGCGTCGAATATCCGGACGGCTTCGGCCTAGCGCGTTCGTCGAATACGACGCCGGTGATCGTCATGCGCTTCGAAGCGGAATCGCAACAGGCGCTGCAGCGCATCCAGGCGGAATTCAAGCGTGTGATTACCGCAGCAAAGCCGGATGCGGTGATGCCGTATTGAACGGCGCACACGTCGATTCGTTTAGACATAGCCGGCTTCATGCCGGCTGTTTTCATTTGTGCCGGCCGAAGAATTCGCCGTGACCGGTATCGGGCGACGCGGCATAATACGCGGCATGCGATGCTTCTTCCTTTCTCCTGACGCCGACTTTGTGCGCGGCCCGCTGCCATGCGTGTGATCTATTCTCTTGCCTGGTGGTTCGCCTTGCCGCTGGTGCTGTTGCGCTTGTGGTTGCGCGGACGGCAGGAGCCCGGATACCGGCAGCATGTCGCGGAACGGTTGGGTTTCTATGGCGGTGTGCGGGATGCAGGCAGCGGTCCGATGTTATGGGTGCACGCGGTATCCGTCGGTGAGACGCGTGCCGCGCAGCCGTTGATCGAGGCGTTGCTGCAGACCTATCCCTCGCACCGCATCCTGCTGACGCACATGACGCCGACCGGCCGCGCCACCGGCAAAGCGCTGTTCGGCAACGAAGCGCGCGTGACGCAGTGCTATTTTCCCTATGACACTGGCTGGATGATCGGGCGTTTTCTACGCCGTTTTCGTCCGCAATTGTGCGTGCTGATGGAAACCGAAGTGTGGCCGAATGCGATGGCACAATGCCGGCGACGCGGTGTGCCGGTTGCGCTGGTCAATGCGCGCTTGTCCGAGCGTTCGCTGGCGCGTGCGATGCGCTTTCCGGGCCTGTTCACCGAAGCGGCTGCCGCCATGTCCTGCGTAGCGGCGCAGACTGACAGTGATGCCATGCGCATCCGCCGGCTCGGCGCTCCGAATGTGCAGGTGACCGGCAGCATCAAGTTCGATGCCGTACCGCCGGAAGAAATGCTGGCGCGCGGTGCCGCGCTGCGTGCGCGCTTCGGCGCGCGCCCCGTTCTGGCATGCGCCAATACGCGCGACGGAGAGGAAGCGTTGATCCTGTCCGAACTGGCGCAGCTCGATATTCCCGACGTGTTGCTGTTGATCGTGCCGCGTCATCCGCAACGCTTCGACGAGGTTGCACGACTGGTGGAGGAATACGGTTTGCCGCTGGCGCGCCGCTCGACCAGCGGCGACGAAGCGCTGGCACCGGATGTGCGCGTTTTCCTTGGCGATACGATGGGCGAGATGTTCGCCTACTATGCGGCGGCGGATGTCGCCTTCGTCGGTGGCAGCCTGCTGCCGCTGGGTGGACAGAACCTGATCGAGGCGTGTGCGGTGGGCACGCCGGTGCTGATCGGTCTGCATACCTTCAATTTCGCCGATGCGGCGCAGAATGCGATCGAAGCGGGTGCGGTGCTGCGCGTGACCGATGCAGTGGAGTTGATGCAGCAGGCAACACGGTTGCTGTCGAACGCGAACCTGCGCAACGAGATGGGGCAGAACGCACGACGTTTCTCGCAGCAGCATCGCGGTGCTACGGCGCGTACGATGGCCTTGCTGGCTCCTTTTGTGAATGGCTGATCGGGACGAGGCAACATGAAAATCAATACCGAAGACAAGATGCAATCGTCTGGCTTGCAGGAAACCGAGGCCTGCAGCAACGCGATCGAGGAAGCAGAAAAGAATAGGAAGGAAGCGGCTGAGGATATCGCCGTCATGGCAGATGAAAAGCCGATCGATTACCGTTATGTTCGCCATGGGCAAGGGCCGTGCGATTGCTGCGGTCCGCACAGCGAATGAATGCAGATACAGAATGAAAAAATGCCGGTTATCTGACCGGCATTTTTATTGGGCGAATCGGAAAGCGATTTTTTATCGCTGCCATCGCTTTGCTGTCATTGATTCCGATTTTCTTCGATCGGAGCGACTGAGCTCATCAAAGTTCTAATCAAAGCCCTATCTTGCGCTGCCGGATTTCATCCGCATGTTCTTCGCCGGCCAGCGTGATTGCGATGCGCACGATCCAGCTTTCGGTAGGCGCCGGCTTCAGTATCAGCAACGGCAGCAGGAACAAGGTTGCAAGCGCCAACGAGCGGCGATCGAAGGTAATCGTCGGGTGATGTGTGCAAAAGCGGATGAACAGCCAGGCGACGGCAAAGCCCAGCATCCAGCCTGTCACGACTTCCGATACCGAATGCACCTGCAATACAAGTCGTGAAATGCCGATGCCAAAGGAAAACAACACACCGAACGTTACACCGGCAACCAGAACGCCGCGTGAACGGCGTTGCAGCAGCACGTGCATCAGTACCGGCGCCAGCGATGCCGCGCGCATCGCATGACCGCTGAATCCCTTGAAGTCGATGGCGGCAATACCGATGCCCCAGCCTGCATAGGCGATCTTGGTTACGGCAACGAGGAACAGTCCGCCACCGAACAGAATGCACCACAGCAGGCAGGTGCGCCATGTGCGGGCGCACAGCAGCCAGACTGTGAGGACGGCTGCGGCGGGAATTGTGAGGTTGGTGTCGGCGAGGCGGGTGAAGGCAATCCAGAAATCCATCATCCTGCCCGCTTCTCCGATGCAGGAGCCGGTGCGCGATCAGGCGCATGCACGGGGCGGCGATATGCGACGATCAGCAGCACGATGCCGAGCGCGATCAGCGGCAGCGACAGCATCTGTCCGGCCGAGATCATGAAGCCGGCGACGTGGACTTCATAGTCCGGCACGCGGAAGTATTCGGTGATGAAGCGTCCCATGCCGGACAGCAGGCAGAACATGCCGCCGACCGCCATGCGCGGGCGTTCCTTGCGCGCGAAATACCACAGCAGGATGAATTCGACCAAGCCTTCCAGCGCCTGGTACAGCGGCGACGGATGGCGCGGCAGGTTATCGACGTTCGGCCAGATCATCGCCCACGGCAGCGTCGCATCGGCGATGCGGCCCGGCAGTTCGGCGTTGATGAAATTGCCGAGGCGGCCGAAGGCATAACCGAGCGGCACCATCGGTGCGATGAAGTCCAGCACGTCCCACGCATTGCGCCGGCGCTTGTAGGCCCAGACGCTCATCGCCAGCAGCACGCCGAGAAAGCCGCCATGGAAGGACATGCCGCCGTTCCATACCTTGACGATTTCCAGCGGGTTCGCGAAATAGAATTCCGGGTGATAGAACAGCACTTCGCCGAGCCGGCCGCCGATCACCACGCCGAGCACGCCGTAGAACAGCATGTCGTCGATGTCTTCCTTCGTCCAGCCCTGCCGCGCGATCTGCGGCTGCTTGATGCGCAGACGCGCCAGCGCGACGAACTGGATGAAGGCGGCCAGATACATCAGGCCGTACCAGCGGATGTGCAGCGGACCGATCGACAGCGCGACCGGATCTGGCATCGGATGAACCCACATAACTCTATTTCTTTCGTAACAGTTCAAGAAAGGCGCGCAACACCGGCGAGGCATTGTCACGCCGCCAGGCCAATCCGGTTTCCACCAGCGGCGTCCTGTCCGCCAGCGGCCGGTAATCGACGCCGGGCCGCTTCAGGTTCGACACGGATTGTGGCACAAGCGCGATACCCATGCCGGCGGAAACGAGGCCGATGATGGTCTGCATCTGGATCGCTTCCTGCCCGATGCGCGGCGTCAGTCCTGCGTCGTGATAGCAGGCGAGGATGGCATCGTGCAGCGCCGGCGCGATACGCCGCGGGAAGATTACCAGCGGCTGGTCGGCCAGCGCCTGCAATGCGACCTTGGTCTTGCCGCGCAGCACGGACAGTCCTTTGGGTACGGCCAGGATCAAAGGTTCCGTCAGCACCGTCAGATAATCGAGCTGGCCGCGCGCACGGTCCGGCAGCGGCGGGATCAGCAGGCCGACATCGACGCGCCCCTGCAGCAGTTCCTCGATCTGCACGTCGGTGGTTGCTTCGCGCAGATCGATCTCGACATCCGGATACGCCTCGCGGAATTCACGCAGCACCGGTGGCAGCACGCTGTAGTCGGCGGTCGAGACGAAGGCCAGCGACAGCCGGCCCGAGGCGCCGGACGCCGCGCGCCGTGCCAGTTCCGGCAGGGCTGCCGTCTGCTGCAGGATGCGGCGCGCCTCCAGCAGCAGCGCTGCGCCGGCCGGCGTCAGCGCCACGCTGCGGCTGGTGCGTGCGAACAGCGGCACGCCGCCGAGCGCCGCTTCCAGCTGCTGGATCGCCTGCGACAGCGGCGGCTGCGTCATGTGCAGCCGCTGCGCCGCGCGGCCGAAATGCATCTCGTCCGCCACGGTGACGAAATAGCGCAATTGCCGCAATTCGATGTTCATTCTTCCGCCTGTCGGTTGTGCGTGATTGATATGTAATACGTATTGATTTGTATTGAATCATATATTTGACACGCAGCGCGGCGCAAGGCAATCTAGCCGCTCTTTACAGCTTTTCAAGGAATTGCCCTGTTACCGGGCAGGCAACCGCCGCAGCCTCTGTTCCGTTTTCAAATTGCGGCGCATTACCGACTTCTGGAGTCACCATGTCATTCAACCGCCGTTCCAAGAACATCACGCAGGGCGTGTCGCGCAGCCCGAACCGCTCCATGTATTACGCCATGGGCTACGAGAAGGAAGACTTCGACAAGCCGATGGTCGGCATCGCCAACGGCCACTCGACGATCACGCCGTGCAACTCCGGCCTGCAGAAACTGGCCGACATCGCGATCAAGACCATCAAGGAATCCGGCGGCAACCCGCAGGTGTTCGGCACGCCGACGATTTCGGACGGTATGTCGATGGGCACCGAAGGCATGAAGTTCTCGCTGATCTCGCGCGAAGTGATCGCCGACTGCATCGAGACCGCGGTCAACGGCCAGTGGATGGATGGCTGCGTCGTCATCGGCGGCTGCGACAAGAACATGCCGGGCGGCATGATCGCGATGCTGCGCACCAACGTGCCGAGCATCTACGTCTATGGCGGCACCATCAAGCCGGGCAACTGGAAGGGCAAGGACCTGACCATCGTCTCCGCATTCGAAGCCGTGGGTGAATTCACCGCCGGCCGTATGTCGCAGGAAGATTTCGACGGCATCGAGCGCAACGCATGCCCGTCGTCCGGCTCCTGCGGCGGCATGTACACCGCGAACACGATGTCGTCGTCGTTCGAAGCGCTCGGCATGTCGCTGCCATATTCGTCGACGATGGCAAACCCGGACGACGAGAAGGTCGGTTCCGCCGCCGAATCGGCACGCGTGCTGATCGAAGCGATCAAGAAAGACCTGAAGCCGCGCGACATCGTCACGCGCAAATCGATCGAGAATGCTGTCGCCGTCATCATGGCCACCGGCGGTTCGACCAACGCCGTGCTGCATTACCTGGCGATCACGCACGCCGCCGAAATCGACTGGACCATCGACGACTTCGAGCGCATGCGCAAGAAGATTCCGGTCATCTGCGACCTGAAGCCTTCCGGTAAATACGTCGCTACCGACCTGCACAAGGCCGGCGGTATTCCGCAAGTGATGAAGATCCTGCTGGATGCCGGCCTGCTGCATGGCGACTGCATGACGATCACTGGCAAGACCATCGCCGAAACGCTGGCCGATATCCCTTCCGTGCCGCCGGCGGACCAGGACGTGATCCGTCCGATCAAGGATGCGCTGTACGAGCAGGGCCACCTCGCGATCCTGAAGGGCAACCTCGCCACCGAAGGTTGCGTCGCCAAGATCACCGGCCTGAAGAACCCGGCCATCACCGGCCCGGCGCGCGTGTTCGACGACGAATACTCGGCAATGGACGCCATCATGGCGAACAAGATCAAGGCCGGCGACGTCGTCGTGCTGCGTTACCTCGGCCCGAAAGGCGGCCCGGGCATGCCGGAAATGCTGGCGCCGACTTCCGCACTGGTCGGCCAGGGCCTCGGTGAATCCGTCGGCCTGATCACCGACGGCCGTTTCTCCGGCGGCACCTGGGGCATGGTGGTCGGCCACGTTGCACCGGAAGCCTTCGTCGGCGGCACCATCGCATTGGTGGAAGAGGGCGATTCGATCACGATCGATGCGCACAAGCTGCTGGTGCAACTGAACGTACCGGAAGAGGAAATCGCGCGTCGCCGTGCGGCATGGAAACAGCCGGCGCCGAAGTACACGCGCGGCGTGCTGGCGAAGTTTGCGGCGCTGGCGGCACCGGCCAGCAAGGGCGCTGTGACTGGCTGACCAGATTAATTTCAAATAAAAAAGCCGGACAACGTCCGGCTTTTTTTCGAGTTGTTTCGACGCATTGATGCGTATCGCGGTTTCCTTCAGAACGAATCTGTCAAAATAATCCGCAATGAAAACATTACCTCCTGTCGAAATTGCGCAGCAGCTAGCAAATGCAAGTGCAGTACTTGAGCGTAATCTGTCCGGTACGTTGCTGGCTATTCACTTGTTCGGATCGGCAGTCGATGGCGGTCTCAAGCCGCATAGCGACATCGATTTGTTGGTAACCGTGAGTGCGCCGTTGACGGAATCTACCAGGCGCTCGCTAATGATGGACCTATTGTCGGTCTCGGCGTGGCCCGGTACGAGTGCATCGTGTCGGGCGCTTGAAGTGACAGTCGTCTTTCAAAAGGATGTCGTGCCTTGGCGATATCCGCCGCGGCGTGAAATTCAATTCGGTGAATGGCTTCGGGAAGAACTGCTGGCCGGTCGCATTGAATCTCCGACATTCGACCCCGATCTGGCGATCCTGCTGACCAAGGCCAGGCAGCACAGTGTTTGCCTATTGGGAGTTCCTGCTTCCGAGTTGTTCGAACCCGTCCCAAGAGAGCACTTCTCAAAGGCACTTTCTGACACCATTGCGCAATGGAATGAGGAATCGGATTGGCAAGGTGACGAATTAACGGTGGTGCTTGCTCTTGCGCGCATCTGGTTCAGCGTGTCTACAGGTGGAATTGCACCCAAGGATGTTGCTGCCGAATGGGCGCTTGAGCGTCTGCCGAAGGAATATCGACCGGTCCTTGAACGGGCGCGGGAAGTTTATCTGGGTAAAGCTTCGAATGATTTGGCTAATCGGACAGAACAGCTTTTCGCCTTTGTGCATTACATGAAAACAGTGATTGCATCTGCTAATCATCTCGAATGATGAAGGCATATAAAAGAATGTGCGGGAAGTTCTATTTTTTTATCTTTTGCAGATCGTTCGCTAGCGTCGCTTCCGATAACCCTCCTACATGCGTTGCCATCAACTCTCCATTCTTTGAGTAATACAAGGTAGTCGGCAACACACGCGCACCGAACATTCGCATCAATCCGAAGTCGTAATCGGCGACGATGCTTTTGGTCGACAGTTTCATCTGATCGGCAAAGAACAATGCCTCATCCGGATCGTTATCTTCGTTGACAAAAACGAAGGTGATGTTCTTGTACTTCTTCTGTGCTTCGACCAGTAGCGGCATTTCACGGCGGCAGGGCGGACACCAGCTGGCCCACAGGTTGATGACCAAGGGCTTGCCTTGGGCGAGTTCCTTGAATGTCGTGAGCTTGCCATCGAAGGTCTTGACGGCCACGGTGGGCAATGCGACTTCACCTGCAATCGAATCGGCGGAAGGAACCACAACGCTCCAGGCCAGCAGAAAGGTCAGCGTGCCGGCAGCCAGTGGCGCACGCAGCATCGGTTGACGCCAGCCGCGCCATGCGACAAGCACGCATCCGGTAGTGATGCCGGCAACGACATTGAAACCACCATCGCGAATATCCAGTATCGACAGCGGCGCCTTCCAGTATTGCTCGAACCATGTAGCAACAAAGGCGATACGCGCGATGACCATGGAGACCAGAACGATTTGCAGCGATGTATCGGCGATCCTGATCTTTCTGCGCCAGGAGACGATCAGTGCGATTGCTAATGCGGCGAGAAAGCAGAGGGCGAGAAGCAGTTGCGAAGTTTTGATCGTGAAGATTCCGAAGGAGAGACTGGACATGGCGGTGGTAGGTCGGTTGGAAAGGAGAGAAGACCTGTGTAATTCGCCGAAGATCGGGGATTGGTTACATCCTGGGTTGCATATCCGTACGGATTGCTATGACATTGGCCCGTAGTTTTCCCAAATAAAAAAGCCGGACGATTGTCCGGCTTTAATCTGATTGGCAAGCTTGCTCCAAGGGAGCGCAGTAATCGCCGTGCCGATATGGCGTGGCGTAACTCTCGTTACGGATTTACGTACAGGGAAATTGCCGAGATGGCGACGACGAAGATCGTCACGATGATTTTCCACTTCGTATTCATGTTTTCTCCATAAATGGTATGCGAGCCGGATCTTGCGACTGCCGGCTCGGTGATACTTAATACTTAGGCCATCGCGTCCAGTGCTTTTTCCAGATTCGCGACGGTGCGTTCGATGTTGTGCAGCTTGTCCAGGCCGAACAGGCCGACGCGGAAGGTTTTGAAGTCCGGACGTTCATCGCATTGCAGAGGTACGCCGGCTGCCGTCTGCAGACCGACCGCAGCGAATTTCTTCGACGACTGGATGCCGTCGTCCGTCGTGTAGCTGACGACCACGCCCGGCGCTTCGTAGCCTTTTGCGGCGACGCTCTTGAAGCCACGTTGGGCCAGCAGCTTGCGTACGCGGTCACCCAGTTCCTGCTGTTCGTCGCGCACCTTGTCGAAACCGTAGTCTTCGGTTTCTTTCATCGTGTCGCGCAGGATGGTCAGCGCGTCGGTCGGCATCGTCGTGTGATAGGCGACATTGCCTTGCTCATAGGCTTCCATGATCTGCAGCCATTTGCGCAGGTCGCAGGCGAAGCTGGTGCTTTGCGTGGAATCGATGCGTTCGCGCGCGAGCTTGCTCAGCATGATGAAGGCACAGCCGGCGGAGCCGCTCCAGCCTTTTTGCGGCGCGCTGATCAGGATGTCGGTGCCGGTCTTTTCCATGTCGACCCAGATCGTGCCGGAGGCGATGCAATCCAGCACGAACAGGCCACCGACCGAATGCACAGCATCGGATACCTGGCGCATGTAGTCGTCAGGCAGCAGGATGCCGGAAGCGGTTTCGACATGCGGCGCGAAGACGATTGCGGGCTTGGTTTCACGGATGGTGGCGACGACTTCGTCGATCGGCGCCGGCGCATAGGCAGCTTGCGCGGAATCGTCTTCCGGACGCGCCATCAGGATGGTGGTGCTGGACGGAATGCCGCCGGTTTCGAGAATCTGCGTCCAGCGGAAGCTGAACCAACCGTTGCGCAGCACGAGGCAAGGCTTGCCGGTGGCGAACTGGCGGGCGACGGCTTCCATGCCGAAGGTGCCGGAACCCGGCATGACGATGGCCGAATGCGCGTGATAGACCTGCTTCAGCGTCCGGGAGATGTCGCACATGACGCCCTGAAAGCGTTTCGACATGTGATTGACTGCGCGATCCGTGTAGACGACGGAATATTCGAGAAGGCCGTCGGGATCGACGTTGGGAAGTAGACCAGGCACAGTGGCTCCAGCAAGTGTGAAAAGTAAACCGGCCCGGCTGCGCATGCGCGGCCAGGCCCCAAAAAAGTGCAAATCTGCGAAACCGTGATTTTACCGCTTGTGCGGCAACTTGGCTTGCCTGCCGGCCGTTCAGGCGGTCTGATCGGGCACCACGCGTACCGAAAATGCCTCATCGATGTAGAAACCGTCGTCCGGGAAGCCTTTTTCGTCGCTGAAGCCGAACCAGCTGAAGTTGCCCTTTGGCTCGATGGTCAGCATGATTTTGCGTACCGTCAGCGTCTGGTCCAGCGTTTCGCTTTGTTCCCAATCCCTCAGGAGTTGCTCGATTGTCAAGAGTTGCTTGGTCCAGGCGCTGTTGATACGCAGGAAACGGTCGTACAGGTCCTGAAATGCTTCAAGCGTCAGCGTGCCGCCCGGCGACAGCAACATCAGGAAGGGCGGGATGATGCGGGCGATGTTGTCCGGTTCCGTCATCAGCACTTGCTGCAGATACGGGAAGGTATCCTTGTCGCTGTCGTGCTGGAACTGTTCGGGCGTGAAGCCGAGTGCGAGAAAGCGTGCGTAGATCTTGTGCCGCTGCAATTCGTGATTCAGCACGTTGATGAAGGTCGGCATCGCTTCCTGATCGAACACGGAAGAAATGCCGAGACGGATCGTGCGGAAGCCGGACAGGAGCAGGTCGATGGTCAGCAGTTCCTGCGCCAGCGCCGCGCTCGGATGACGGCAGCTTGCGTATTCGATGACGGCGCGTGCGTCTTCCACGCTGGAGAGCCAGTGTTCGCTGCCGGATTTTTCGAACTTGAGTCGCGTGCGCTGCTGCACGCTTTGCAACAGCGCGGCGATGCGGCGGTCGCTGCGGGCCTTGTCGATGACGCTCATGGATAGGGTAAGAACGGGAGAAGAGGAAAGCCGGCATTATGCCGCATGCCTGCATCGCTTCGTCTTCGTGCCTGCTTTCGTGTTCGTTTCAGTGTCTGATTTTCCGGCAGTATTCAGTCGCAGCGCAGCGGAATGTTGGATACCACGATCTTCTTACACGGGTGGCGCACGCCGGCACGTTCCAGCAGCGCGACGAATTCTTCCTTCAGCGGCTGCGGATCGGCGTTCGGGCCGATGATGATGCGGTTCAGCAGATGCGGCAGGCCCAGCCCGTGCAGGCCGTTCTGCGGATCGTCGCGGAACTTGATCTTCTGCACCTTCTGCGGGATGTCGCGTATGGTTTCGATGGCCGACGTGCGTACCGCGACTTCCGGCCATTGCGCGTTGGTGATGATGCGCTATTCGCGCTCTTCGTGAAATCCGGGATGCTTGATGCACAGCACGGCGAAATGCAGCATCGACAGTACGTTGTCGCGCACGCGTTCGCGGCCGAGACTGCAGAGCAGTTCGCGCGCGTCTTCCATGTTGCGCACGACGGCGCGCAATTCCTTGCGTACCTGGCTGGCCGTCATGTAGGCGATCGGACTGGAATACGCGCCCAGTGCCTGCGAGGAAATCTTCAGCATCGCTTCTGCGTTCAGGATTAGCGCGACGCCGGAGCGGCCGCCGTAGGCACGCCACATCGACAGGCGGCCGTGATGGTTCTCGCACGAGCGGTGCTTGGAGACGCAGGCGATGAAGGTATGCGTCTTCAGGTGGGGCGACCAGTTATCGAAACGCTGCAGCACTTCATCGGCAAGGTCGTCTGCGCAATCGTCGAGCACGGCCATGAAGCGGCTCTTCAGCGCGGCATCGCCGAACGCGCGGTGCAGGCAATCGAAACCGTATTCGATCTCCATTGCATCGTTCATGTCGTAAGTGTCGCGCATCCAGATTTCCTCGTTGGCGAGGATGCGGCGCGCGGTCTCGGCGTTGGTGTAGTAGGCGAAGCGGGATTTTTGGCTGACGCGCTGCAGCTGCCGGTCGGCGTAGGGGAAGAAGATGCGGTTGAGCCTGCTCTTCAGCGCGTTCGGAGAGGGCGAATCGGCGAATGTAGCGGAAAGCGGATCGGAAAAAGCATGATTGGCCGGCATGCCCCGTCATTATCCACGGCTATATGACGTGGGCATGACGGAATTGTTGCGATCACTTGAAGGTCTTGTTCACGCGTTCCTTGCGCGCCTTTTCCAGTTGCTCGTGCGCCTTGCGCTTGTCCAGTCCGAACATGCGTTCGATGAATTCGAACCAGATGAAGGCAACGCCGAACAGTCCGACGATCCACCACCAGGACAGTTTTCCCAGCGGGCCGACTTCGAAGTATTTCAGTACGGCCAGCAGGACGATCGCGATAATCAACGGCATGGCTTGCTCCCTGTTTTTTCCGGTGCAGCATAGGAGGAAACCGGGCAACGGTCAATTGTGTTGTCGCGCGTGCAAGACGCGGTTGCGCAACGAAACGGAAGGGCGAAACAGGATAGAATGGCCGCGGTCCTTTTCGGGAGAACGAGCATGAAGCGTTTGATGTTGGCGTGTCTGTTGACGATGGGCGTATCGGGCGCCGCGATGGCGAATGCCGATCTGGCGAAGGCGAAGAATTGCATGGCCTGCCATTCGGTCAACAACAAGATCGTCGGTCCGGCCTTCAAGGATGTGGCTGCGAAGTATGCCGGCCAGAAGGGCGCGGAAGACAAGCTGGTGCAGAAGGTGATGAAGGGCGGCGGCGGCGTCTGGGGCGCAGTGCCGATGCCCGCGAACACGCAGGTCAGCGAGGCCGAGGCGCGTACGCTGGTCAAGTGGATCATGACCTTGAAATAATGCGTCGCTCGCAATAAAAAAAGCGCTTCGATCGAAGCGCTTTTTTTGTGCCCGTCTGCCGGCATTATTTGGTGACGGCCAGCAGTTCGCGTTTTCCGTTGCGATAGGTATACAGCGTCAGCATGCCGTCCTTGATGTCGCCATTGGCGTCGAAGGCGATATTGCCTGTCACCCCTGGGAAATTGCTTTTCTTCAGTTCCGGCAGGTATTTGGCCGGTTCGGTGGAGTTGGCGCGCTTCATCGCATCGACCACGGTATAAGTTGCGTCGTATGCATAGGCGGCGGTGTAAACCACATCGATCCCGAAACGTTTTTTGTACTTGGCACGGAAGTCATCGACTGCCTTGCGGCGTTCTTCCGGGACGCCGCCTGCTTCGGCGCAGACGACTTGATCATTGCCGAGCCCTGAGCCTGCCAAGCCGGGCAACGAACCGGTGCAGATGCCATCGCCGCCCATGAACTTGGCGTTGATGCCGAGTTGATGCATCTGGCGCAGCATCGGGCCGCCGACTGCATCCATGCCGCCGAAGAAGATGATGTCCGGCTTCTTCGACTTGATTGAAGTCAGGATGGCATTGAAGTCGGTCGCCTTGTTGTTGGTGTACTGATTCGCGATGATCTTGCCGCCGGCTGCCTTGACGGACTTGGCGAACTGGTCAGCTACACCTTGTCCGTAGGCGGTGCGGTCGTCGATGATGGCGAAGGTCTTTCCTCCCATGGTCTTGACCGCATACTGACCGAGCGCGCCGCCCAGTTGGGCGTCATTGGCGACGAGGCGGAAGGTGGTCTTGAATTTCTGTTGCGTGTATTTGGGATTGGTGGCCGACGGCGATAGCTGCGGAATGCCGGCATTGGCATAAATGCGCGAGGCGGGAATCGTGGTGCCTGAATTCAGGTGGCCGATGACGGCAGCAACGTGTGCATCGACCAGTTTTGTGGCGGCGTTGGTCGCCTGGCGCGGATCGGCGGCATCGTCTTCGGCCATCAGTTCCAGCTTGATCTTCTTGCCGCCGATAGTCAGGCCCTTGGCATTGATTTCCTCGACCGCCAGGCGTGCGCCGTTTTCATTGTCCTTGCCCATGTGCGAATCGGAACCGGTGGTCGGCGCGACGCTGCCGATGAGCACGACCTGTTCCTGTGCCGAAGCAGTCCCTGCCAGCGCAAGCGCCATCACGCCTGCCAGTGAAATCATCTTCAACTGCATTATTTGTCTCCTGAGGATTGTAAAACCTGGACTTAGCTGCAACACTTGGACCGTGAGATCCCTAATAACGGGACCATACAACATCGGAAAACGGTAAGCCAAGCGTTTTGTTCGGTTTTTACGCCAGAGACGATTCCATGCCGAAAGCACATACCCTAGACAAAGTCGACCGCAAGCTGCTGAATCTGCTGCAGAAGGACAACCGGATGTCGACCAGCATGCTGGCCGACAAGGTGCACATTTCGCAACCGACCTGCCTGCGCCGCATTCGGGACATGCGCGAGGCCGGCATCATCAGCGCCGACGTGGCGATGATCGATCCGTTCGCGCTTGGCTATGGGATGCTGGCTTTCCTCGAGGTGTCGCTGGAAAATCAGGCGGACGAACGCATGCAGGAATTCGAGGCGCGCATGAACAAGGAGCCGGAAGTGATGCAGTGCTACTTCGTTTCCGGTGACTACGACTACTTCCTCGTCGTGCACGTGGTGGACATGGATGCCTACTATCAGTTTGTGCGGCGTGCGATTTCCGGCTCCGGCAACGTGCGGCATTTCCAGTCGCGTTTTCCGATGAAGCGTGCGAAGTTCGATACGCGCATCGCGTTCGACGAGAAGGCGGCAGAGGTGCAGGTCAAGGTCGGTAAATGATGCGTTGATTCCTGACTAGGCCTGGATGAAAAACGGCGCAGCGATGGAAGTCGCTGCGCCGTTTTTTCTGATGGGATGCTATCCGGCGATGCCGGAATGCTCAGGCCGTAATGGAACGCGGTGCGCCTGACTGGTTGGAGTTGAATTCCGGCCCGGTGAAGCGGAAATCGATTTCCGGGCGGATGCCAGACACGATGTCGGCGATCGCGCGGCCGGAGCCGCAGCCCATGGTCCAGCCCAGCGTGCCGTGGCCGGTGTTAAGGAACAGGTTGGCGTAACGCGTCCTGCCGATGTAGGGCACGTTCGATGGCGTCAGCGGACGCAGGCCGGCCCAGTAGGCAGGATTGTCGTAGTCGCAGGCGTCCGGGAATAGTTCTCGCGTGCGGCGCGTGATCGCTTCGCAACGCGTCGGATTCAGTTCGCGCGTGTAGCCGTTCAGTTCGCAGGTGCCGGCCACGCGCAGGCGATCGCCCAGGCGCGACAGCACCAGCTTGTAGCCGTCGTCGGTCAGCGAGACGGTCGGCGCGGTATCCGGATTCGTCACCTTGTAGGTGGCCGAATAGCCTTTGCCCGGATAGACCATCAGGTCGATGCCGAGCGGCTTCAGCAACTGTACGGAAAAACTGCCCATCGCCATCACGAAGGCATCTGCGTACAGGGTCTGGTGACGGCCGTGTGCATCGATGACTTCGACGCCGGTGATCTTTGCATGCGCGCCGCTGCCGGAAGTCAGCAGGCGCGTGACCGTCGTGCTGAAACGGAAATCGACACCGGCCTCTGCAGCGCGCGCGGCGAGGCCTGTGGTGAACTTGTAGACGTCGCCCGATTCGTCGGTCTGCGTGAAATCGCCGCCGACAATGCGATCGCGCATGTGCGCCAGCGCCGGTTCGATACGCACGACTTCGTCGGCCCCGATCGATTCGCGCGGACAGCCGAGTTCGCGCATCAGCTTTGCAGCCGGCAGCGAATCCTCGAACTCTTTTGCATCGGTGTAGAAATGCAGGATGCCCTGCGTCAGATGATCGTATTCGATGCCGGTTTCGGCGCGTAGCGCCTGCAGCGTCTGGCGGCTGTATTCGGCGATGGCGACGATCTGGCGGATGTTGTCGTTGGTGCGCGCTTCCGTGCATTCGCGCAGGAAACTCAGGCCCCATTTCCACTGCAGCCATTCGGGACGGAAGCGGAACAGCAGCGGCGCATCTTCCTTGCCCAGCCATTTCAGGATTTTCTTCGGCGCAGCCGGATTGGCCCACGGTTCGGCATGCGAGACGGAAATCTGGCAGCCGTTGGCGAAACTGGTTTCCTGCGCGGCGCCGGGCTGGCGCTCGATGACGGTCACGTCATGACCGGCCTTGTTCAGGAACCACGCGGACGCGGTACCGACGATGCCCGAACCCAGAACGATGACTTTCATTGGAAATCCCCAGCTTTATATTCGATACCTAGAATTTTACGGACTTCCTGCTTTGCTGAGGATTCAATCTCGCGGCGAATATTTGCGATTTGTTGAGAAAAATCGCGGTTTGCGTACAGGAATGAAAAATATGGTTGAGAAACTTAATTTTTCGAAAAACGCATGTTTTCGATTTCTTCCGCCACGGCCTCGCGCACCAGTTGTTCCAGTGTCTGCTGCAGTTGGCGGCGCAGATGGCGCTGCATGTCGGCCAGCGCCGTTTCCACCGCGACGGCCACGCTGTCGGCAATCTGCTGTTCCATGACGGGATCGATGCGCTCCTGCAACTGCGCCAGCGTGCGTGCCGCCACTTTTTGTTCGAGACGCGTCCATTCCTCGTCGAGCCAGCCGTCTATCGGTTCCGGTTCGACCGGCTGCGTCAGAACAGGCACTTCCTCGTCGAACGAGGGAGTTGCCGCCAGCGGTTCCGCTTCGGCGGGTGCCGGCGGCGGCTGAATGACTTCCGTCAGCATCGGGATGCCGGCGTCTTGTGCGGATTTGTTCATGCGTTGTCGGCCACGAAATGGGTCAGCGGATAGCCGCGCTGCTTGTAATAGCTGTAGCGCTCGCGACCGGCGGATTTATCCGTTTCGTCGGACGAGACGATTTCGAACATCCGCTCGAAGCGGGCGAAATGCTCGGGCGGCGTATCGGACAGGTTGATCAGGATCTGGTGATGCGGCGATTCCATCTTCGGATCGGCGGTCAGCAGGATGGGCGTCTGGGCGGCAAGCGCATCGTTCGCCATCACGTGCGGCAGGAAATCCTGCTCGGAGAACGTCCACAGCAGCGCATCGAGCCGCGCAAGTTGCGAACGGTCCTGCGTCAGGATCACGATGCGGAAATCGGCATTGCGCGCCTTGCGCGTCAGGCGGCAGGCGTAGGCGAGCTTGTCGGGAACGTTGCTGTGGAAATCGATGCGTGTCATTGGATGCAGCGGGATCAGAAACGGAAGCCGGGCGGCGCATTGCCTGCGGCGGGCGGGCGTTCGGCTGGCGCCTGCGGTACCGGTTCTTCGGCGGCAGGCTTCGTCTCGGTTTTCTTCGGCGCTGCGGGTTGCGGTGCCGGATTGCGATAGCTTGATGGCAATTTGCTGGCGGCCGGATAGCCGGCTGCAGTCAGCGCGGTATTCCATTCATCGGGATCTGCGCCGGTCAGCTTGCTCTTGCCGATCGTCACGAAAGGCAGCTGACGTGTGCCGCCGGCCTGTTTCAGGCGGGTGATATCTTCTTCGCTGTGGACGGTCTTCTCGGTAAACGGAATGCCGCGCGCATTCAACAGATCGCGTCCGCTGCTGCAGCCTTCGCAGTTGTTCGTGGTGTAGAGCGTGACCGGATTGTTGCGTACGGCCTCGGCGAGTTCGAACGGCAGGCCGCTGGTGGCGACGCTGCCGGTTCCGATGGATTTTTCCTCGACCTTTTTTGCCGATGCAGGCGGTGGCGTATCGCTGTAGGTAACCTTGCCGTCCGGCCCGACCCATTTATAGAGTTGGGCGTGCGCGCCGGCTGAAACCAGCAGCGACAGCAGCAGCCATGACCATCGGTTTTTCATTTCATCGTTCCCTTCAGCGCATCTTTTCAGTGGTTCCGCTATCGTCTCTTTATCGGGTGCGCATCAATACGAAAATACGAATAGGTAGTGGCTGCTACATCAAGCCGCCATGCCGCTGTGGCGCAGCAGCGCATCGATTTCCGGTTCGCGGCCGCGGAAGGCCTTGAACGATTCGATCGCCGGACGCGAGCCGCCCATCGCGAGAATCTCGCGCAGGAAACGCGCGCCGGTCGATGCCGACAGCACGTTGCCGTCCGCCTTGCCGGCTTCCTCGAATGCGCCGTAGGCGTCGGCCGACAGCACTTCCGCCCACTTGTAGCTATAGTAACCGGCCGCATAGCCGCCGGCAAAGATGTGCGAGAACGAATGCTGGAAGCGGTTGAACGCCGGCGGCGGCATGACGGAAACCTGCGCGCGCACGCTGTCCAGCACATCCTGCACCGATTGCGAACCGGCGGCGTCGTAGCCGTTGTGCAGCAGCATGTCGAACAGCGCGAACTCGACCTGGCGCAGCGTCTGCAGGCCGGACTGGAAATTCTTCGCGGCGATCATCTTGTCGTACAGCGCGCGCGGCAGCGGCTTGCCGGTCTCCGCATGCGCGGTCATGTGCTGCAGCACATCCCATTCCCAGCAGAAGTTTTCCATGAACTGCGACGGCAGTTCGACCGCATCCCATTCGACGCCGTTGATGCCGGATACGCCCAGTTCGCCGACCTGCGTCAGCATGTGATGCAGGCCGTGGCCGAATTCGTGGAACAGCGTGATGACTTCGTCGTGCGTGAACAGCGCCGGTTTCGTCTTGCCGTCGACGGTGATCGGCGAGCTGAAGTTGCAGGTCAGGTAGGCGATCGGCGTCTGCACGCGCTCGCCATCCTTGCCGGCGAAGACGCGACGGCCGCGCGCATCGTCCATCCATGCGCCGCCGCGCTTGCCGTTGCGTGCGTAGAGATCGAGATAGAACTGGCCGATTAGTGCGCCGTTCTTTTCGATGCGGAAGAATTTGACGTCCGGGTGCCAGACCGGCGCATCGTCCGGCTTGATCGAGACCGAGAACAGCGTCTCGACGGTGCGGAACAGGCCGGCGACGACTTTCGGTTCCGGGAAATACTGCTTCACTTCCTGTTCGGAAAACGCATAGCGTTGTTCGCGCAGTTTTTCCGATGCGTAGGTCGCATCCCAGGCTTCGAGTTTGGCGATGCCGAGTTCCTTGTCGGCGAAGGCGCGCAGTTCGGCCAGGTCTTTTTCCGCGAACGGGCGAGCGCGTTTGGCCAGGTCTTCGAGGAAGCCGATGACCTGTTCCGGCGTCTGCGCCATCTTCGGCACCAGCGAGACTTCGGCGAAGTTCTTGTAACCGAGCAGCTTTGCTTCCTCGTCGCGCAGCTTCAGGATGTCGACGATGTTCTGCGTGTTGTCCCATTCCGGATGGTCGGCCGCCTGATCGGATGCCTTGGTCGCGTTGGCACGGTAGATCGTCTCGCGCAGCTTGCGGTTGTCTGCGTATTGCAGGATCGGGAAATAGGACGGGAAGTGCAGCGTGAATTTCCAGCCGGGTTTGCTGTCCGCTTCGGCGGCGGCACGCGCGGCTTGTTTCACGTCGTCCGGCAGGCCGGCGAGTTCGGCTTCGTCGGCGACGAACAGTGCGTAATCGTTGGTGGCGTCGAGAATGTTTTCCGAGAACTTGGTCTGCAGCGCCGCCTGTTTTTCCTGGATTTCGGCGAAGCGCGGTTTCTTGTCCTCGCTCAGTTCGGCGCCGCCGAGGCGGAAATCGCGCACGGCGTTCTCGATGATCTTCTTGCGCGCCGGCGAATAGCTGTTGTAGTCGGGGCCGAGCTGCAGCGCCTTGTATTTGGTGAACAGCACGAGGTTCTGTGACAGCGCGGTCCAGAATTCGGTGATCTTCGGCTGGTTTTCGTTGTAGGCGGCGCGCAGTTCCGGCGTATCGACGACGGCATTCATGTGGCCGACGGCGCCCCAGGCGCGGCCGAGCTTTTCGGTGGCGTCTTCCAGCGGTTCGACGAAGTTTTCCCACGTCACCTGATCCGTGCGCGATTCGAGTTCCTTGACGACGTCGCGGCATTGCTCGAGCAGGCTGTCGATCGCCGGACCGACATGCTCTGGCTTGATGGCGTCGAAACGCGGAAGATCGGAAAAATCCAGCAACGGGTTCAGGGCGATATTCATCAGAGTTCTCTTTCCGCTGCCTCGACGGTATTGACGAGCAGCATGGTGATGGTCATGGGGCCGACGCCGCCCGGTACGGGCGTGATGTGGCCGGCCACTTCCTTCGCATTGGCAAAATCGACATCGCCGCACAGCTTGCCGTTGTCGTCGCGGTTGATGCCGACGTCGATGACGATGGCGCCCGGCTTGATCATGTCGGCCGTCAGCGTATTGCGGCGGCCGGTGGCGACGACGACGACATCCGCCTGCCGCGTGTGATGACCGATATCCGGGGTACCGCTATGGCAGATGGTGACGGTGGCGTTGGCTTGCAAGAGCAGCAGCGCCATCGGCTTGCCGACCGTGTTGCTGCGGCCGATGACGACGGCATGCTTGCCTTTCAGATTGGTGCCGGTGCTTTCGATCAGTTTCATGCAGCCGTACGGCGTGCAGGGGCGAAAACCGGGCAGGCCGGTCAGCAGTTCGCCGGCGCTCAGCACCGAATAGCCATCGACGTCCTTGCGCGGCGAGATGGCTTCGATGACCTTTTGCGGATCGATGTGCTTGGGCAAGGGCATCTGGACCAGGATGCCGTTGATCTTCGGATCGTTGTTCAGTGCATCAATGCGCGTCAGCAATTCGGCTTCGGTCAGCGTTTCTTCGTATTTTTCGAGCAGCGAGTACAGACCGTTGTCTTCGCAGGCTTTGACCTTATTACGTACATATACTTGCGAAGCCGGATCGGCGCCGACCAGGATCACGGCCAGGCCGGGCTGTTTGCCCTTGGCCGCCAGCGCGGCGGCACGTTTGGCGACGTCGGCGCGCAGTTGTTGGGAAAGCAGGTTGCCATCGATGAGTTGTGCGGTCATGGGAAGCGAAGTAAGTGAAAACGGAAAAGGCCTGATTATATAGAAGAGCCTGCAGCGGTCCGGAACGGTCGGACGGAGGGAACGAAAGAGCGCGAAGTCAGGCGGCAAATGTCTGTGAATTTCACATTATAAAAAATGATATCGTAATTTGGTAATAGTAAAAACTGCTGTTAAACTCCGTGCCGTTCACATGACAATGTGCAAATCGGATTCAAATATCGTCCGCCTTTACAAAAGGCGGCTTCAGGAAAAATCAGGAGACTTATTATGTCAGCCCAGCTCGACCAGGTATTGGCGCAAGCCGCCAACGATCCCGATGTAATGGAAACGCAGGAGTGGCTGGATGCCCTCGAAGCGGTGATCGAAACGGAAGGCCCGGACCGTGCCCATTATCTCGTCGAGCGCATGATCGATCTGGCGCGCCGTCGCGGCTCGCAGATCCCGTTCTCGCCCACCACGGCCTATGTCAACACGATTCCGGCCGACATGAGCGAGCCGTGCCCGGGCAATCTGGAATACGAAGAGCGCCTGCGTTCGTGGATGCGCTGGAATGCGATGGCGATGGTGGTCAAGGCCAACCGCGCCGACGGCGATCTGGGCGGCCACATTTCCAGCTTCGCTTCGCTGGCGAACATGCTAGGCATCGGCTTCAACCACTTCTGGCACGCGCCGACCGAAGATCACGGCGGCGACCTGCTCTATATTCAAGGCCACTCGTCGCCGGGCGTCTATGCGCGCGCTTTCCTCGAAGGCCGCCTGTCCGAAGAACAACTGGTCAACTTCCGTCGCGAAGTCGACGGCAACGGCCTGTCCTCGTATCCGCATCCGAAACTGATGCCGGAATTCTGGCAGTTCCCGACCGTCTCGATGGGCCTGGGTCCGTTGATGGCGATCTATCAGGCACGCTTCCTCAAGTACCTGCAGGCACGTGACGTTGCCAAGACTGACAACCGCAAGGTTTGGGTCTTCTGCGGCGACGGCGAGATGGACGAAGTCGAATCGATGGGCGCGATCGGCGTGGCCGGCCGCGAGGAGCTGGACAACCTGGTCATGGTTGTCAACTGCAACCTGCAGCGTCTGGACGGCCCGGTGCGCGGCAACGGCAAGATCATCCAGGAACTGGAAGGCGAATTCCGCGGTGCCGGCTGGAATGTCATCAAGATCATCTGGGGTTCCAACTGGGATCCGCTGCTGGCCAAGGACAAGGAAGGCATCCTGCAGCGCGTGATGATGGAAACGCTGGACGGCGAATACCAGAACTACAAGTCGAAGGATGGCGCTTACGTGCGCAAGCACTTCTTCGGCAAGCATCCGAAGCTGCTGGAAATGGTGTCGCGCATGTCGGACGACGACATCTGGCACCTGCTGCGCGGCGGTCACGATCCGCACAAGATCTACGCCGGCTTCAAGGCTGCGCAGGAACACAAGGGCCAGCCGACTGTGCTGCTGGTGAAAACCGTCAAGGGCTACGGCATGGGCAAGTCGGGCGAAGCCCGTAATACCGCGCACCAGACCAAGAAACTGGACGACGAAGCCGTGCGTGAAATGCGCGACCGCTTCTCGCTGCCGATCGCCGACGACAAGTTGCCGGAAGTGCCGTTCTTCAAACCGGACGAAGACACGCCGGAAATTAAATACCTGCACGAACGCCGCAAGGCGCTGGGCGGCTACCTGCCGCAACGCCGCATGCAGGCTGACGAAAAACTGCCAGTGCCGGAATTGTCCGCATTCAAGGCGATCCTCGATCCGACCGCAGAAGGCCGTGAAATCTCCACCACGCAAGCCTACGTGCGTTTCCTGACCGTGCTGCTGCGCGACGCCAACCTCGGCAAGCGCGTGGTGCCTATCCTGGTCGACGAATCGCGTACCTTCGGTATGGAAGGCCTGTTCCGCCAGATCGGCATCTACAACCACCAGGGCCAGCTGTACGAACCGGTGGACAAGGATCAGGTCAGCTATTACCGCGAAGACAAGGCCGGCCAGATTCTGCAGGAAGGCATCAACGAAGCTGGCGCAATGGCATCGTGGATTGCAGCGGCAACGTCGTATTCGACGAACAACCGCGTGATGCTGCCGTTCTACACGTTCTACTCGATGTTCGGTCTGCAGCGTATCGGCGATTTGGCATGGGCAGCAGGCGACATGCGCGCACGCGGCTTCCTGCTCGGCGGTACCGCCGGCCGTACAACGTTGAACGGCGAAGGCCTGCAGCACGAAGACGGCCACAGCCATCTGCTCGCATCGACGATCCCGAACTGCCTGCCGTACGATCCGACCTTCGCGCACGAAGTCGCCGTCATCATGCACGATGGACTGAAGCGCATGGTCGAGAATCAGGAAGACGTGTTCTATTACATCACCGTGATGAACGAGAACTACCCGCAGCCTGGCCTGAAAGCAGGGCAGGAAGCGGACATCCTGAAAGGCCTCTACCTGCTGCAGGATGGCGGAAAAAAATCGAAGCAACGCGTACAACTGATGGGCTCCGGCACCATCCTGCGCGAAGTGATCGCCGCTGCCGAACTGTTGAAGAACGACTGGGGCGTGACGGCCGACATCTGGTCTGCGCCGTCCTTCACGCTGCTGGCGCGCGACGGACAGGACGTCGAGCGCTGGAACATGCTGCATCCGACCGCGGAACCGCGCCAGGCGCACATCACCAAGTCGCTGCAAGGCACGAGCGGCCCGATCGTGGTCGCTACCGACTACATGCGTACGTTCGCCGAACAGGTGCGTGCGCACATTCCGAAAGGCCGCACGTACAAGGTGCTCGGCACCGACGGTTTCGGCCGTTCGGACAGCCGTGCGAAACTGCGCGAATTCTTCGAGGTCAATCGCTACTTCGTGACGGTTGCCGCACTGAAGTCGCTGGCCGACGAAGGAGCGATCTCGGCCGATGTCGTCGCGCAGGCGATCACGAAGTACAGCATCAATCCGGACAAAGCCAATCCGGTCACGCAGTAATTCCAGTTAGAGATTCTTCCTCTGGCTGAACGGGGAATGCAGTGCGCGTTACACGTCTGGCGCCTGCTTCCCCGCAGTCATTGATGGCAGTACGCAAACAAGCGGAGAAAAATAATGAGCATGGTGGAAGTCAAGGTCCCGGATATCGGCGACTTCAAGGAAGTCGAAATCATCGAGCTGCTGGTCAAACCTGGCGATACGGTCAAGGCCGATCAGTCGCTGATCACTGTCGAATCGGACAAGGCCAGTATGGAGATTCCGTCGAGCCACGCTGGCGTCGTCAAGGAATTGAAAGTCAAGCTGGGCGACAAGGTCGGCGAAGGTTCGTTGATCCTGCTGCTGGATGCGGCGGAAGACAAGGCAGCTGCTCCGGCAGCAGCAGCTCCGCAGGAAGCGCCAGCAGCGCCGGCCGCTCCTGAGCCGGCAGCGCCGAAAGCGGAGCCGGCGCCGCAACCTGCGCCAGCACCGGCGGCTGCACCGCAACCCGCCGCTCCTGCGTCTGCTCCTGTCGCAACAACTCCGGCACCGCAGGCAGCGCCTGCAGCCGAATGGAGCGCGGGCGCAAGCAAGGCCCACGCTTCGCCGTCGGTGCGCAAGTTCGCACGTGAACTCGGTGTCGATCTCGGCAAGGTTGCCGGTTCCGGCCCGAAAGGCCGCATCACGCAACAGGACGTGCAGAGTTATGTAAAGGGTGCGTTGGCTGCCGGTCCGGCTGCTGCAGCCCCTGCAGCAGCATCGGCAGCAAAAGTCGAGGGCGGCGGACTGGGTCTGCTGCCATGGCCATCGCTGGATTTCTCGAAGTTCGGCCCGACCACCATCGAACCGCTGTCGCGCATCAAGAAGATCAGTGGCCCGAACCTGCATCGCAACTGGGTAATGATCCCGCACGTCACGCAATACGACGAAGCGGATGTCACTGAACTGGAAGCGCTGCGCAAGGAAAGCAACGACAAGCTGGCCAAGTCCGGTGTCAAGCTGACGCTGCTGGCTTTCGTCATCAAAGCCTGCGTCGCCGCGTTGAAGAAACAGCCGGAGTTCAACTCGTCGCTCGATGAGAAGGGCGAGAACCTGATTCTCAAGCAGTACTACCACATCGGCTTTGCAGCCGACACGCCGCATGGCCTGGTAGTGCCTGTTGTGAAAGACGCCGACAAGAAATCGGTTACCGAGATCGCGCGCGAAATGGGCGAACTGTCGGCACAGGCACGTGAAGGCAAGCTGAAGCCGGCCGACATGCAGGGCGCGACCTTCACGATTTCGTCGCTGGGCGGTATCGGCGGCACCTACTTCACGCCGCTGATCAATGCGCCTGAAGTGGCGATCGTCGGCCTGTCGAAGACGCAGATGAAGCCGGTCTGGGACGGCAAGCAGTTCGTGCCGCGCCTGATCCTGCCGCTGTCGCTGTCGTACGACCATCGCGTGATCGACGGTGCGCAGGGTGCACGCTTCGTCACCTACCTGAGCGAGGTGCTGGGCGATCTGCGCAAGTCGCTTCTGTAAAGGGGTTGCGCATGACTACCTGCGTCGTCGTCAAGAAGAACAACGAGATTGCGATCGCCTGCGATTCGCTGGTCACCTTCGGCGATACGCGTCTGTCGTATGCGTACGAAGAGAACAACAAGATGTTCCAGATCGGCGATTCGTACGTCACGCTGGCAGGTACCGCTGCGCACTTTCCGGTCATGCGCAAGCTGCTGACCGGCATGGGCGAGGATTGCAAGCTTGATACGCGCGATGAAGTTTTCGATACGTTCAGCAAAGTGCACCAGATCCTGAAGGAGCAATATTTCCTGAACACGAAAGAGGAAGAAGACGACCCGTACGAATCGTCGCAGATTGCCGCACTGGTCGCCAATCCGCACGGCATCTACGGCGTCTATTCGTATCGCGAAGTCTTCAGCTTCGATCGTTTCTGGGGCATCGGCAGCGGCCGCAATTTTGCATTGGGCGCGATGTATGCAGTGTACGAAGGCAAGGCCACTGCGCGCGAAATCGCCGAGATCGGCGTGCATGCCGGCGCGGAATTCGACAAGAGTTCGGCAGGGCCGTTCCAGATCGTCAGCTTCCCGATAAAGGCCTGAGTGCCGTACGGGAAAAGAGAATCAAACAACATCAGACTGTCGGTTCGCGAGCGAAACGGCAGGACAACAACGGAGCAAAAGCGATGAGCACGATTGAAGTGAAAGTCCCCGATATCGGCGATTTCAAGGACGTGGAAGTGATCGAAGTGCTGGTCAATGTCGGCGATACCGTCAAGGCGGATCAGTCGCTGATCACCGTCGAATCCGACAAGGCCAGCCTGGAAATTCCGTCCAGCCATGCGGGCGTCGTCAAGGAACTGAAGATCAAGCTCGGCGACAAGGTTTCGGAAGGCTCGTTGCTGCTGATCCTGGAAGGCGAGGAAGCGGCAGCAACTCCGGCGGCGCCATCTGCGCCTGCTCCGACTGCTCCGACTGCTGCTGCACCGCAGGCCGCTGCCGCTGCGCCCGCAACGACACCGGCTCCCGCCCCAGCGCCCGCATCGCCTGCGGCGCCAGCACAGGCTGGCGGCACAGTCGAAGTCACGGTGCCGGACATCGGCGACTTCAAAGAAGTGGAAGTGATTGAATTGCTGGTCAACGTCGGCGATACGATCAAGGCAGATCAATCGCTGGTAACGGTTGAGTCCGACAAGGCCAGCATGGAGATTCCGTCGAGCCATGCCGGCGTCGTCAAGGCATTGAAGATCAAGTTGGGTGACAAGGTTTCCGAAGGTTCGCCATTGCTGACGCTGGAAGTCGCAGCAAGCGCGCCCGCTGCCGCTGCACCTGCGGCTGCTTCAGCCGCGCCGGCCCCGACGGCAACGCCGTCGGCTCCTGCCCCTGCACAACCGAAAGCAGCCGAAGCAGCGCCTGCGCCGGCCAATTTCAGCGGCAAGGCCGATATCGAATGCGACATGATGGTGCTCGGTGCCGGTCCTGGTGGCTATTCGGCTGCCTTCCGCTCCGCGGATCTCGGCATGTCCACTGTGCTGATCGAGCGTTACTCGACGCTGGGTGGTGTCTGCCTGAACGTCGGTTGCATCCCGTCGAAGGCATTGCTGCACGTCGCAGCCGTCATCGACGAGACGGCTTCGATGGCTGCGCACGGCGTCACCTTTGGCAAGCCGCAGATCGATATCGACAAGCTGCGCAGCTACAAGGAAAAAGTCATCGGCAAGATGACGACGGGCTTGGCCGGCATGGCGAAGATGCGTAAGGTCAACGTGCTGCAGGGCGTCGGTACCTTCGTTGGCACCAATCACATTGAAGTCGCGATGGCCGACGGCAGCAAGAAGACCGTGCAGTTCAAGCAGGCGATCATCGCTGCCGGCTCGTCGGTCGTGAACCTGCCGTTCATTCCGCAAGACCCGCGTATCGTCGATTCGACCGGTGCGCTGGAATTGCGCACCGTGCCGAAGCGCATGCTCGTCATCGGCGGCGGCATCATCGGCCTGGAAATGGCGACTGTCTATTCTACGCTGGGTGCACGCATCGACGTCGTCGAAATGATGGACGGCCTGATGCAGGGCGCGGATCGCGACATGGTCAAGGTCTGGCAGAAATTCAACGAAAAGCGTTTCGACAAGGTCATGCTGAAGACAAAGACCGTCGCTGTCGAAGCGCTGAAGGAAGGCATCAAGGTCAGCTTCGAAGCAGCCGATGCGTCCGTCACCGCGCCGGAGCCGCAACTGTACGACATGGTGCTGGTTGCAGTCGGCCGCAGCCCGAACGGCAAGAAGATCGGCGCGGAGAAGGCCGGTGTGGCAGTCACCGATCGTGGTTTCATCGAGGTCGACGCGCAGATGCGTACCAACATCCACCACATCTACGCGATCGGCGATATCGTCGGCCAGCCGATGCTGGCACACAAGGCTGTGCACGAGGCGCACGTGGCCGCTGAAGCCGCTGCCGGCGAAAAGTCCTACTTCGATGCACGCGTGATTCCGTCGGTTGCCTATACCGATCCGGAAGTCGCCTGGGTCGGCATCACCGAAGACGAAGCCAAGATCAAGGGCATCAAGCTGGAGAAAGGCCTGTTCCCGTGGGCAGCTTCCGGCCGCGCCGTGGCGAATGGTCGTGACGAAGGTTTCACCAAACTGTTGTTCGATGCCGAGACGCACCGTATCGTCGGCGGCGGCATCGTTGGCACGCATGCCGGCGACATGATCGGCGAGATCGCGCTGGCGATCGAGATGGGTGCTGATGCAGTCGATATCGGCAAGACGATTCATCCGCATCCGACGCTGGGGGAATCGATCGGGATGGCGGCGGAAGTGTTCGAAGGCGTGTGTACCGATTTGCCACCGGCAAAGAAGAAGTAAGAGCGAGAATGATGAAGAAAGCGGCGCAGATGCGCCGCTTTTTTATTGCGGCGTGGCTAGAAGATAATCGAGTGGGTTCATACTCTTCGGACCGTGAGCTAGCATGGAAAAAAAGCCATCATGCATGGGCAGTGCTACAGCAAATAGGGTGAGACTCGTCCCGGCTTGCCATATAGCCTCGCCTTAGTACTTCAACGAGCTGTCAATACAGTGCAGACTAAGCAATTTGGTATCCGGACTTAATCAATCCCGATTTCAGGAGTGTCGTATGTCGCCAAAGCAACTGGTGCAGGAATGGGTATCTCGCTTCAATTCGGCAGATATTGAAGGGCTGGCTTCGCTTTACGCTCCCGATGCCACGAATCATCAGGTGGTCATGGAACCACTGTTGGGGCGCGAGGCAATCCGGCAGATGTTTCTGACGGAATTCAGTCGCGCACAGATGACCTGCATCGTGGAAAATATCTTTGAAGATGGCGAATGGGCAATTCTGGAGTGGCGCGATCCAACCGGCCTTCGCGGTTGTGGATTCTTTCATGTTCAGAACAACCAGATCGTCTTTCAGCGTGGTTATTTCGACCAACTGTCATTCTTTCGGCTTCAAGGCATTCCCGTTCCGGAACGTTACCTTGGATCTGGCAACGCACTGGGATGACACTTCAACGTTAGAAGGAAAGAGATGAAGCAGTTACCCAATCATGTTGTTCCATACAAGAGGACGCCTGAATTCACGGAGGAAAGCGTGCCTGCAGGCCTTCTACATGCACACCAAACCAAAGATTCGGTATGGGCAAAAATAGTGGTGCTCGAAGGTCGACTGCAGTACACAATCAACGAGCCTGAGCCGGAAGTGATCGTTCTTGATGAATCCGTCCATGGTGTTGTTGAGCCCACCGTTTTGCATGAGGTGAAGCCGCTTGGAAAAGTACGGTTTTACGTGGAATTTCATCAGTAGTCGTTTCCAGCAGTGTCGTCAGTGGATTCCTGCGAAGATGAAGATTTCATCAGGCTGCTATTCATGTCGGGATGCGTCGCATCGTTGGTCTGCATGCAGATGACATGATCGGCGGATTGCACTTCGATATGGCACCATGTTTCATGCTTCGACCGCTGCTGCAATGATATGTCGCATCAACTTGTTGCACTTCTTTTACTTTTGAAAAAGGAGCAAAGTGATGGCTATCCCCCGCCTGATTTTTTGCAGCCTGACGTTTCTCGTTCTATGTGCATGCTCTCGACCGCCGATTGAAAGCAAGTCTGTCGAGATGGCGAATCCTGCATCGGAATACTGTGCCAAATTGAATGGCCGCGTTGAAATATTGAAGCACAAGGATGGAAGCGAATACGGCATGTGCCATTTGCCGGATGGAACATCAATTGAAGAATGGCAGCTCTTCCGCAGAGATCACAAGGAATAATTTCATAATCCTGGATCGACAATGACAAAAGGCAGCGCAGCATCTCGATTCGAGGCAAGATTGCTTCGCCCGGCGGCATCGAGCGACGATAATTCCTGGGCTTTTGTGATTTTGCCCAAGGATGTCAGCGCCACACTTCCCCGGCGTGGCAGGACGACTGTGAATGGCGTTATCAACGATTATGCTTTCCAAGCCACTCTTGAACCGGATGGGCAACGCAGTCACTGGCTGCGATTGGATCAGGAATTGCTTGATGCTGCCGGTGTGCATGCCGGAGATGTTGCGACGTTTGCGATGACGCCTGTGGAGTGTGAGCCGGAGCCGGAAGTCCCGCCGGATTTGCAGCAGGCATTGGATGCTTCACCTGAAGCGCTGGTCGGCTGGAGTGCCACTACGACGATTGCGCGTTTGGATTGGATACACTGGATTACTTCGGCTAAGCAGGCGAAAACGCGTGTGCAACGAATCAATAATGCCTGCAGCATGCTTGCCTCTGGCAAGCTACGGGTTTGCTGTTTTGATCCGTCCGGCTACTACAGCAAGGCGTTCGGCGCTCCCAAAGCGGCGGGCTAAGGCGATCAGTCACGGTTTTCTATACGTACAATTTCGTCGCTTATTCTTTTATTTTTAACGTTATGCACAAGCAGTCACCGTTGAAACCGGTTATTCAGGAAGAACCGACAGGATGCGGCATTGCAGCTGTTGCCAATCTTTTGGGAAAGACCTATTCGGAGATGAAGACCGTCGCAAATGCGATGGGTATTCATGCCTCCGATAAATCGCTGTGGTCGGATACGCAATATGTTCGGCGCATGCTGTCCAACGGTGGCGTTGAAACCTCCGGGAACGAAATACCTTTTGTTTCCTGGAGTGCCTTACCCGATTTGGCATTGTTATCCATCAAACATCATCAGGAAGAGGGCCGAAATTTCTGGCATTGGGTTGTGTTCAAACGTGTAGATGATCGATCTTTCGTGCTGGATTCAGCCAGTTACCTTCCTTCGAATATTCGTACGGACTTCGATGCAATGCAGCCCAAGTGGTTTATAGAAGTCGAGGCTGCATGATCATTCAATCCGGTCGATCTGCATAAATAGACGCGGTATTTCCAGCGGTAGACACTATGAGAAAGCAATACCACTTTCGACACAGCGATGAAGGGTTGCGTGCCTGGGATGTCGATAAACTGATTCGCCTGACGAAAGGAATGAAAGCCGACGAAGTCTTGCTAAGCGCCATCGGCGAACTGGATGAGCCTTATTGGTACGACGCCGAGGGCGACACACCCACATGCAGATCGATTACAGATCACATGCGCCTGGTTCAAGCCGCAAATCTGGCCTACCCGATTATTCTTTGCCCCGAAGGGAGGGTAATGGACGGCATGCATAGAGTGGTGAAAGCGCTGCTGGAAGGCCATGACTTTGTCCGTGCTTATCGCTTGCCGATACTGCCGGAGCCGGATTACATAGGCGTTCATCCGGATGATTTGCCGTACGATGAAGCGTGACATTCAGGCGATGCCAATCGCCGCTCTGCCAAGTGAATCATCGGCAAGATATCTCAACGCATCTTTCGAATATCGAGGCATTCTATGGCAACACTCAGACCATTTCTGATGTTTCAGGATGGAACCGCGCAGGCTGCGCTGGATCTGTATTTCGCCACGTTTCCTGATTCCCGCGTGGTACAGGCCGAGCGTTATGTTGAAGGCGAATCGGGACCCTCGGGAACGATCAAGGTTGCTACATTCTCGCTTTGCGGACGGGAGTTCATGTGCTCCGATAGTCCGGTCAAGCACAACTTCTCCTTTACGCCTTCGAGTTCCATTTTCGTGGAGCTTGATTCGGTAACTGAGCTGGAGCGTGTATTCGGTATCTTGTCGGAAGGCGGCCAAATCCTGATGCCACTGGACAATTATGGCTTCAGCCAGCGATTCGGCTGGATCAATGATCGGTTTGGTGTTTCCTGGCAGCTTAACTACGCCGGTTAGACTGTCATGTAAAAAGTGTTTGGCGCTCTTCCGCAGTTCTACATCACGTGAAGCGTTGAATGTTCAGTAGAAATACGTACGCGCCATTTCGAATCGCTTCGCAAAGTAGCGGTTGTCCATGCGTTCGATACGCACCTTGCCGCGGCTGGATGGCGCATGAATGAACTTGCCGTCGCCGATATAGATGCCGACGTGCGAGAACGAGCGGCCCAAGGTATTGAAGAAAACGAGATCGCCGGGACGCAGGTCGCGCTTTTCGATCTCGCGTCCACGCTTGGCGATATCTGCCGCGCTGCCAGTGACGCGCAGGTCGGCGGCTTCACGAAAGACATACGACACCATTCCGCTGCAATCCAGTCCCGCTTCCGGATTCTTGCCGCCGAAGCGGTAGCCGGTATCGATCAGGCCGAGTGAGAAGAAGATGATGTTGTCGCGTTTGGCGGCGATTTCCGGCGTGTCGGGTGGTGGCGCCAGCGGTGCGGTGCCGCAGGCGGCGACGAGAAGGGCGACCGCCACGCTCAGCAACGTGGCACGCAGGCGGAGCAGGGCGGTCATGAACGTCATCGGATCAGCAGCCCAGATCGGTCAGCACGCCGGACAACAATGCAATCATCTGATCCAGCTCTTCGGTCGTCACGTTCAGCGACGGCATGAAGCGCAGCAGGTCGGGACGCGGTGAGTTCAGCAGCAGGCCGACCGGCTGCAGATCGCGCGCCTTGTCGACGATCTGCGGGCCGATATCCTTGCCGAGTTTCAGCGCGCGTAGCAGGCCTTCGCCACGTTCGCCGGCGAGGCCGTGCTTGTCGGACAGTTTCGTCAGTTCGCGGCCCAGGTAATCGCCCTTGTCCTTCACCGATTGCAGGAAGCCGGGCGCCAGCAGCGTGTCGGTGACGGCGACACCGACGGCTGTCATCAGCGGATTGCCGTTGTAGGTGCCACCCTGTTCGCCGGCTTCGAAGACGGCGATTTCTTCCTTCGCTAGCAGCGCGGCCAGCGGCACACCGCCGCCGATGCCTTTGCCCAGCGTCATGATGTCCGGCTCGATGCCGGAGAGCTGATAGGCGAACATTTCGCCGCAGCGGCCCATGCCGGTCTGCACTTCATCGACGATCAGCAGCAGGTTGTGTTTTTTCGTCAGTGCGCGCAATGCCTGCATGAATTCGCGCGTGGCGGGTAGCACGCCCGCTTCGCCCTGCACCGGTTCCAGCATCACGGCGACGGTCTTGTCGGTGATGAGTTGTTCGACGCTGGCGATGTCGTTCAACGTCGCTTTCAGGAAGCCCGGCACCTGCGGCGCGAAGATCGTATCCCAGCCGGCCTTGCCGCTGGCGGACATTGCGGCGATCGTGCGGCCGTGGAAGCTGTGGTCGAAGGTGATGATCTCGTAGCGGTTTTCGCCGGCGGCGTTCTTGTTGACCTTGCCCCATTTGCGCGCGAGCTTGAACGCGCCTTCGTTGGCTTCGGCGCCGCTGTTGGCGAAGAACACGCGATCGAAGCAGGAATGGTCAGCCAGCAGCGTGGCCAGCTTGATCGACGGTTCGTTGTAGAACGCCGGCGACGGGTTGATCAGTTTCTTCGCCTGCGCGTTCAACGCATCCTGAATGCATTGCGGCGAGTGGCCGAGGCAGTTGACGGCCCAGCCCTGCAGGTAGTCGAGATAGCGCTTGCCGTTGTTATCGGTCAGCCACATGCCTTGCCCTTCGACGCAGACGAGCTGCGGGCGGTTGGTGATGTACATCAGGTTGTCGACGGCATACTGGCTGAATTCCATTACGGATACTCCTGAGCGAATGAGTGAGAGCGAAACTACTGAAAAACGATACTAAAAAAAAAGCCACAGGATTGCCTGTGGCTTCGTGATCGGCAAATGCTTACACGCACGGCATCCAGTGCTGAGGCAGCGGGAGACGGCGTCGCAAGTGTCTGGCGGTCATGTTCATGCAGGCATGGTAAGGCGTTTCCCACGGGGCGTCAAAAGGTTTCCCCGCAAGTGTTGCAGATGACCGTTGCGTTACTTTGGCGGGGTTACTTTCTTCTGTATTACTTCTTCCGCATTATTTCTTTATTGCTCGTCCGAGACCACGCCTTGTGCCATGTCGGCTTCCGACGTGAAGGCATCCGCGTAGAACTCTTCGGCCGGTAGCTTGCATTGCGTGGCGAAGTCGTTCCGTGCGGCATCGACCATGGCTGGTGCGCCGCAGGCGTAGACCTGATGGCCGGACAGATCGGACAGGTCTTCCATCACGGCGTAGTGGACGAAGCCGACGCGGCCGCTCCACTGGTCTTCCGGCTGCGCGTTCGAGATGACCGGCACGTAGCGGAAGCCCGGAATCGTGCGTGCCCACTCCTCGCACAGCGCATGCATGTAGAGATCCTTTGGCCGGCGGCCGCCCCAGTACAGCGTCATCGGCCGTTTGCTGCCGGCATGCTGCGCCTGCTCGACGATGGCCTTGATCGGTGCGAAGCCGGTGCCGGATGCAAGCAGCACCATCGGCTTGTCTGATTCCTCGCGCAGGAAGAAGGTGCCCATCGGGCCTTCGAAGCGCAGGATTTCGCGCTCCTTCATCGTGTTGAAGACGTGATCGGTAAAGACGCCGCCCGGCATATGGCGGATGTGCAGCGTGATCTGTTCGTCCAGATGCGGCGCATTCGCCAGGCTGTAGCTGCGGCGCTTGCCGTCCTTCAGCATGAATTCGATGTACTGGCCGGCGCGGTATTGCAGGCGCTCGCTGGCGGGAAGCTGCAGCGAAATCACCATCACGTCGTCAGCGATTTTCTCCATTTTGGCGACGCGCGTCGGCAGTTTCTTGATCGGGAATTCACCGACGCCGAGCACCTCGCGCGCTTCGAGTTCGATGTCGCTGTGCGGATGCGCACAGCAGAAGAGGGCGAAGCCCTGCTTCACATCGTTCGGCGGCAGGGCTTTCTGCTGATGCGGTGCGTGCGTCACGTCGCCGGACAGCACCAGCCCCTTGCAGGTGCCGCAAGCGCCATTCTTGCAGCCGTAGGGCAGGCCGACGCCGGCGCGGATCGCGGCATCGAGGATGGTTTCGTCTGCTTCGCAGGGGAATTGCCGACCGCTCGGCTTAACGGTGATCTGGAACGTCATACAATCCGGTCATGAAAATGCAAAACAAAAACATTGCGGGGAAAACAGGCAAGCCGCGGCTGCTGGTTCTCGGTTGCGGCGATGTCGGCATGCGCCTGCTGCCGCTGTTGCGGGACAGGTTTCGCATCTTTGCCGTGACGACGCAGGAAGAGCGCCGTCAGGCTTTGCGCGACGCCGGTGCAATCCCGGTGATCGCCGATCTGGACCGGCCGGCGACGCTGGCACGCATTGCACGCGTGGCGCCGGCGATCGTGCATCTGGCGCCGCCGCAGTCGGACGGCAGCATCGATCGCCGCACCCGCAATCTGGCCGCCATTTTACCTGACGGGGCGAGGCTGGTTTATGTCAGCACGTCGGGCGTGTACGGCGATTGCGCCGGTGCGCGAGTGGATGAGACTCGTCAGCCGCATCCGCGCAACGCGCGTGCTGTGCGGCGTGTCGATGCGGAAAAGGTCTTGCGCGCCTGGGCAAAGCGTGCGCACGGACGGCTGGCGATCCTGCGCGTGCCGGGCATTTACGGCGAGGATCGCCTGCCTGTGGAGCGTCTGAAGAACGGTACGCCGGCATTGCGACAGGAGGATGATGTCTATACGAACCATATCCATGCGGACGATCTGGCGCGGATCATCGTCGCAGCGCTGTTCCGGGGTGCGCCGTGTCGCGTCTACCACGCCGTCGACGATTCCGAGATGAAGATGGGCGACTATTTCGATGCGGTGGCCGATGCAAAGGAGCTGCCGCGGCCGCCGCGTTTGCCGTTCGACGCGTTGCGGCAACAGGTGTCGCCGATGATGCTGTCTTTCATGTCTGAATCGCGGCGCCTGTCCAACCGGCGCATGAAAGAGGAGCTGGGCGTGCGTTTGCTTTACCCAACGGTTTGTAGTGCCCTGCAGAAACAATAAGAATTCGTTAAAAAATTATTATAAAAATAACGAATCTCACTTCTGATTTCTTCAAAAAATATTCCTCCTTATACGAGGAATACCTCATCTTTTTCTTCCTTCTGCACAGCTTCTGGACTATGCTGAATCGACGGATTGAGGATTCAATATATTGAATTTATTGATATTTTTTGTTGTTTGGTGAATGGTCTGACCCTGTAATTGCTCTGTTTTTATCCTGAATAGCTCTTAAATTATTCGGTTTTTATGGATAAAACTAACGCTAAAATCGATTTTCTACGAAGTTAAGATTGCGTTAAAGTTTCCCCGTCTGCCGAGTGCAGTGATTCATGGAAAGCAAGGAGGGGCGATGTAGGAGTCGGCTTGTTGCGATCGAGTGAATGAGGAGACCCGACAGTCTTGCCGCGATATCACCTATGCGGCCAGCAAAGATCGGTGGCAGGAATAGGGCGCAAAACAGAAGGGCACAAGCAGAGGCATAAAACACGTGTTCTTCATCAGCGTCCTTCATCAACCAATTAAATAGAGAGCATTATGGAATTTCTACAAGTTTTCACCACGCCGGAAGCATGGATTGCACTGGCAACCCTCGCGATGCTGGAAATCGTGCTGGGTGTCGACAACATCATCTTCATTTCGGTGCTGGTCGATCGCCTGCCGAAACATCAGCAGCAAAAGGGCCGCATCATCGGTCTGGGTCTGGCGATGATCACGCGTATCCTGCTGTTGCTGAGCCTGTCCTGGATGATGAGTCTGGTCGAACCGGTCTTCACGATCGGTGGAATGGGCTTCTCCGGACGCGATCTGATTCTGTTCTTCGGTGGTCTGTTCCTGCTCTATAAAGCTGCCGTTGAAATCAAGGAACTGATGGCTGGCGGCCATGAAGAAGAGAGCAGCAAGGAGGTCTCTGTCAAGAAGGCAACGTTTGGCATGGTGCTGCTGCAGATTGCGATCATCGATATCGTGTTCTCGCTGGATTCGGTGATTACCGCAGTGGGCATGGTCAAGGAAGTCGAAATCATGATCGTTGCCATCATGATCGCGGTCGGTATCATGATGTTCTCGGCCAAGGCGATCGGCGAGTTCGTCAATAAATACCCGAGCATCAAGATGCTTGCACTGTGCTTCCTGGTGATCGTGGGTGCCGTGCTGGTGGCTGAAAGCCTCGAGTTCCACATCCCGAAAGGCTACATCTACGGTGCCATGGCCTTCTCGCTGGTGGTTGAACTGTTCAACATCCGCATGCGTCGCAATCACAACCTGGCTGTGTGCGATGTGCCAGAACATCAGGTTGGCCATCAACAGAACGTGCCTGCGTAATGCAGTAACGCATGAGTTTGTTGTCTCTTGAGTGACGCGCGGGATCGATTCCCGCGCATTGAAAGGCACCTCGCATGAGGTGCTTTTTTTTCGCCTATTTATTGGAAGAAACGGCGTTATCTCATTCGCCGTAGCGGTGCTAGAGACTGGGTTCGGCTGCTGCTGATGCCTGGCGCGGCACAGCGTGAAAATGAACTGATGCAGCAGCGCCGTACGGCGGCACTATCAGCCGGATCGATCTGCTGAAGGATTTCGTCTTCCTGCATGAAGGCCTGGGCCCGGGATGGAAAGCGGCATCGACAGGCGCCAAGCCGGCCGATGCTCCCTGATACTGATTCAAATGACATGCTTAACTGTGCTGCGGTTTCAGAAACGGCGCAGCCGCCAGCATCAGCAATGCGACGCCGACCAGCAATGCAAACGGAACGGTGAAGCTGCCGGTCACGTCACGCAGATAACCGGTCAATAAAGGGCCGGTTGCTGCAATCAGATAGCCGACCGTCAGGTTGAAGGCATTCCAGCGATTGGCTTCGTCGGCGGTGTGCGTATTGTCCAGCGGCAGCGTCATCGCCAGCGTGAAGGCCGCACCGAGTCCGATCGCGCACAGCGGCAGCCAGACAAACGGCAGCGCATCGGGGGCGGCGACGAGGCCGATCAGGCCGATGGTCGTCACTGCCGCTGCGCCGGCCAGCCACAGGCGGCGATCCGTCGATTTGCTGAAGATGCCAACCAGCGGACTGGAAAACATGAAGGCGATCGTGAAGCTCGCCAGCACAAGTCCGGCCGTGGCGGCACTCAGGCCGGTTTCCTGATACATCGGCGCAGTCCACGTCAGCACCGAATAGAAGAGGAAATTGACACCAGCGAAATACAACGCAATCAGCCATGCCGTTTTGTTGCGGAACGGCAGGCCGGCGAAAATCGATTTCGCGGGCGCCGTGCTGACGACTTTCTGTTCATGCCGTGTCGCAAACCACCAGACGATCATCGCGACGATGCCGAAGATGCTCCAGATGCCGGTCGATGTCCGCCAGCCGAGACCTGCAGTCTGTGCCAGCCAGCCTGTCGTGCCGGCCGACAGTGCGCTGCCGACGGAAATCGCCGTTGTGTAAAGTCCCATGATGAATGCCACGCGCGTGGCGAAGCGTGTCTTGATCAGGCCCCCGAACAATGCACCGGCAATCGCGATGCCGGCGCCGACGCCGACCGTGCTGCCGAGCAGCGTGGCGGTGTTCGGCGAGAAGGCGCGCGCAATCATCGCGATGCACAGCACGCCGAGAGCCAGCTGCAATACCGGGTTGACGCCGAAGCGGCGCACCAGCCACGGCGTCGGCAAGGCCAGCATTCCCATCATCAGATCGGGAATCGATGTCATCAGCGACGCAATCGTATGCGACAGGCGGAATTCGTCGATGATGGTCGGCAGTACCGGACCGATTGCGGTGATGCCGGGGCGCAGATCGATGGCGACCAGAATGATGGCAAAGATCAGCAGCAGCTGGCTGCGTGCCTTTGTCTGGTCACCCGCAGCGACTGCCGTGTGCGTGGAAGGTTGAATATCGGACTGCATGTTGTGCTCCCTGTTGATCGTGATTGGCAAGCCGCACAAAGAGGCGGATGCCGTCGATGGCGACGACATGCAAGCATTTCAACAGGCGTGCGTATCAAGGATATGTCGGGAAAGGCGCTCGGATACACGACGATACAAATCGGATATGAACAAAAAAGGCAGGCTTCACCAAGGAGCCTGCCTTTTTTCGACGTTATGTGATGCGCGTCTTGTACAGCCGGATTGTGTTCAGCGAAGCATTAGCCTTGCGCCGACGTCACCTTCAGCACTTCTTCCACCGTCGTCACGCCTTCGACGACCTTCAGCGCGCCGGCCAGCCGCAGCGGTTTCATACCGTCGGCGATGCTTTGCTTCTTCAAGGCATGAATGTCGGTCTCGGCCTTGATCAGTTTCGAGAACGGCTGCGTGACCGTCAGCAGTTCGTACAGGCCGGTGCGGCCGCGGTAGCCGGTCTGCCGGCATTCGGGGCAGCCGACCGGGCGATAGATGGCGGCCGGCTTCGGGATATCCCAGCCTTCGACTAGGTTGGTCCACACGTCGTCGAGAATTTCGCCATCCGGCGTCTTGCAGTGCACGCACAGCGTGCGCGTCAGACGCTGCGCCATGATGCCGATCAGCGTCGATTCCAGCAGGTAGTAGGGCACGCCCAGTTCCAGTAGCCGCATCACGGCCGATGGTGCGTCGTTGGTATGCAGCGTGGACAGTACGAGATGGCCGGTCAATGCGGCCTGGATCGCCATCTCGGCGGTTTCCAGATCGCGGATCTCACCGACCATGATGATGTCCGGGTCCTGCCGCATTAGCGCGCGCACGCCGTCGGCGAACGACAGGTCGATGCCGTGCTGTACCTGCATCTGGTTGAATGAACCTTCGACCATCTCGATCGGGTCTTCCACCGTGCAGACATTGACTTCGCTGGTCGCCAGCGCCTTCAGCGTCGTGTACAGCGTGGTCGTCTTGCCGGAACCGGTCGGACCGGTGACGAGAATGATGCCGTGCGGCTGCTTGGTCAGATGATCCCAGCGCGTGGCGTCATCCGGCGGGAAGCCGAGTTCCGGCAGCGATTTGACGACGACGTCCGGATCGAAGATGCGCATCACCAGCTTTTCGCCGAAGGCGGTCGGCATCGTCGACAGTCGCAGTTCGATTTCCTGTCCGCTGTTGGTGCGCGTCTTGATGCGACCATCCTGTGGACGGCGTTTCTCGATCACGTCCATGCGGCCGAGCAGCTTGATGCGGGCGGTCATCGCCAGCATCACCGACGGCGGCACCTGATAGACCTGATGCAGCACGCCGTCGATGCGGAAGCGGATCGCGCAGAATTCGCGCTTGGGCTCCAGATGAATGTCGGAAGCGCGCTGCTCGAATGCGTACTGCCACAGCCAGTCGACGATGTTGATGATGTGCTGGTCGTTGGCATCGACTTGCTTGCTGTTGCCGAGCTCGACCAGCTGTTCGAAATTGTTGCGCAGTGCGACGTCCTGGCCGTTCAGCTTCTTCGCACCCTTGATCGATTTTGCCAGCGCGAAGAACTGTGTCGTGTACTGCGCGATGTCGAGCGGATTGGCGATCACGCGGCGGACGGCGCGGCGCGAAATCTTCGCGATCTCCGGTTCCCATTCGTTCATGAACGGTTCGCAGGTGGCGACCACCAGTTCGGTCGGCGTCAGCTCTACCGGCAGGATGTGGAAGCGCGTCGCATAGGAGGCGGACATCACGTCGGCCACCTTGGTGAAATCGATCTTCAGAGGATCGATGCGGAAGAACGGCAGCTTCACTTTCCTGGCCAGCCATTCGGTCAGCCAATCTAGCGTCAGCGGGCGCGGTGGCTCGGTGATCGATGTCAGCTTGCACTGCGCGACGGCGACCAGCGGATGCATGCCGGTCGGCGCATTCTTGTAGATCGCCTGTGCTTGCGTGTAGAAGCCCTTGACGTCATCCTTCGCAAGGATGCCGTCGGCCAGCAGCCAGGTGAAGATCTGCTGCAGATCCAGTTTCTTTGCGACGGATTTGCCGGCGGATGCCGGTACGGTGGAAGCGGTGGGCATGGCGGACCTGCGGAATGAACGGTTCGGCCGATGCTAGCACATGGCCTGCGCGGCGTGCAGTCCGTTGCGGCGAGCGCGGCAGCCTATTGTTGCGCTTGCCACGCCTTGATGCCGTTGACCCAGGACTTGGCCGGCAGCTTGGTAGCGGCGGTGATCTGCGCGGCGCGTTCGTACAGCGCGGGAATGTCCAGCGTCGGCGTCGTGTTGAAGGCGATCGCGACCACGTTGCCTTCATGGACTTCCGGCAGCGTGATGACGGTATCGAACGCATAGTGCATCGCGCTCAGGTTCTTCGCATAGCTCGGATGATCGCCGAACAGGTTGACCGTCATGATGCCATCCGGTGTCAGGCAGTTCGCGCAGGCTTGGTAGAACTCGGGCGTATCCAGCACCGGGCCGCGTGCGGTGGCGTCGTACAGATCGACCTGCAGCGCATCGACGCGGCCGTGGTTGGCGGCGTCGTTGACGTATTCCAGCGCATCCATCTCGATCACGTTGAGCCGTTCGTCATTCGGCGGCAGCTTGAACATCGACGCGCAGATCATGAGGACGGCCGGATTCAGGTCGATCGCGGTGACGCGCGCTTCCGGAAAACGCCGATACGCGAACTTGGTCAGTGCACCGGTGCCGAGGCCGAGCTGCACGACATGCTGCGGTTTTTCGGTGAACAGCATCCACGCCATCATCTGCTGCGCGTATTCCAGTTCGATCCAGTCCGGCTTGGAGACGCGCATCGCGCCCTGTACCCATTCCGTGCCGAAGTGCAGGTAGCGCACGCCGAACTGCTCCGACAGCGTCACCGGTGCGAATTTCACGGTGCGCGGTGGCTTCATGGGAACGGGTTTCTTGCCGGGGCCGCTCTTGCGGTTGGCGTCTGCTTCGATGGACTTGCGTTTGATCAGCATGGAATCGGTGGAGATTTGTTAAACAACGTTCAAAACTGCGCGATGATACCGCGCCATTGCACCAGCTTGTTTTCAAAGTTCATCGCCGCATAGGCCGGCGACGAGGATGGCAGGACCAGCGTGTCGAATCCTGCCACCGCGAACAGCGGCGCCTGTTTGCCGGATGTCTTGCCGTTGAAACAGACGCGGCGCAGCGCCGGACACAGATGCTTCAGTTGCGCGAAATCGTTGTGCTGCGCCTCGCGGATCGCGCTGTCGAGGCTGCCTTCGCGCGCGCAGGCGGCGATCACGTCCCACAGGCCGATGCGATGCGCACGCAAGCGCACAAGCCTTTCTTCGTATGGCAGGGCGACGAGGTTTTCGTCCAGTATCGCGGACAGCAGCGGCCAGAACTGGTTGCGCGGATGCGCATAGTATTGCTGTGCAGCCAGTGAAGCCTCGCCGGGGAAGCTGCCGAGAATCAGGATGGCAGTGTGGTTATCGATGACAGGCGGAAAGCAGACCAGCGGGGAAGCAGGTGACGACGGTTGGCGGGCGGCAGGCATGCTGGTATTTTAATGCAGGCATTACCGTGCCAGACCGCCCATGCGGACAGCGGAGAATACCCTTCACTCGGAGACTACATGGACAGGAAAATCATCATCATCACCGGCGGCAGCCGCGGCATCGGCGCGGAAACCGCGGCGCTGGCGGCCAGCGACGGCTATGCCGTCTGCATCAGCTATCTGCACAACCGCGATGCCGCCGAAGCGGTAGTGGAAAGCATCACGCGCGACGGTGGCGATGCGATGGCAGTGCGGGCCGACGTGGCGGTCGAAGCGGACATCCTCAACATGTTCGACAAGGTCGACCGCCAGTTCGGTCCGCTGACGGCGTTGGTCAACAATGCCGGTATCCTGGAAAAGCAGATGCGCGTGGACCAGATGGATGTCGCGCGCATGCAGCGCATCTTCACCACCAACATCATCGGCAGCTTCGTCTGTGCGCGCGAAGCCGTCAAGCGCATGTCCACCCGTCATGGCGGCAAGGGCGGTGCCATCGTCAATATCTCATCGATAGCAGCGCGTGCGGGCGGCCCCGGCGAATACGTCGACTACGCAGCGTCGAAAGGCGCGATCGACACGCTGACCATCGGTTTGGCGAAGGAAGTCGCCACCGAAGGCATCCGCGTCAATGGCGTGCGGCCCGGCGTCATCTACACTGAAATTCATGCCAGCGGCGGCGAACCGGATCGCGTCGAACGTGTCAAAACGGCAGTGCCGATGCAGCGCGGCGGCCAACCGGCGGAAATCGCCGAAGCCGTCATGTGGCTGCTGTCGGACAAGGCCTCCTATACGACGGGCGCGCTGCTGGATGTGACGGGCGGCCGATAAAAATAATCGGCCGGGAGCGGGCAATGGCGTTGGCGGCCGATTTCTTGTTGGGTTTTGCGCAGGCATTCTGATTCAGGATAAAACGGAGGCGGAATATCATGAAACGAATCACTTTCCTGTTCCGCCTGATCCATGGCCTGATGGCACTGTTCTTTGCCTGTGCGGCGCTGATGCTGATCGCCATTTCCGGTCGGCTCGGCTGGATTGCATTTGCCGGCAGCCGCGATGCCGCTGCAGCGCAAGTCATTATCGAAGCGGTCGGCTGGCTTGCCGCTGCGGTCGTGGCGCTGCAGATTGCTGAAACCATTCTCGAGGAAGAAGTCGTCCGCAATGCGGATATCAGCGCACCGACTCGGGTGCGTCGTTTCCTGTCGCGATTCTTCGTCGTCGTCATCGTCGCGCTCGCGATCGAAGGACTGGTTGCCACGTTCAAGGCGCTGCATGACGATCCGACGCACTTGCCATATGCCGCCAGCATCATCGTCGGCACCGGTGTGTTGTTGGCCGCATGGGGATGGTTCGTCTATCTGAATCGTGCGGTGGAAAAGCTCGAGCCGGAAGCGATGGAAGAAGCGAAGAGGGAAGACAGTAAACTCAAATAAGCGAGGGAGCGATGGAAGACGACGCATTCAAACCAGTCACGCCTGCCGCCTGCAAGGCTGTGATGGACGAACTGTCCAGGCACGAGCCGGTTTTTCATCGACCGGAGTTCGGCACGACGCGCAGCGATTTCGAAGCGATCATCACCGACGATTTCTGGGAGATCGGCGCATCGGGCAATATCTACAGCCGCGACTACATTCTGGATGTGCTGGAAAAGCGGCACGGCGATGGAGAATACAAAGAGGATTGGGAAACGAACGATTTTCACTGCAGCCGGATCGCAGAAAACCTGTATCTGGTGAGCTATACGCTGAGGCTGCATGGCCGCTTCAGCAGAAGAACGACGCTATGGCATCGCACGCAAGACGGCTGGAAAGCCGGTTTTCATCAGGGAACGCCTGTTAAAGAACAAGGAGAAACACAATGATCAGGCTGATCGGCATTGCACTCATCGTCGCCGGCACGCTGGGGCTGGTATACGGCAGCTTCAGTTACACGAAGGAAACGCATCAGACCAAGATCGGACCGCTCGAGTTTTCGCTGAAGGAAAAGGAAACGGTCAACGTGCCGGTGTGGGCTGGCGCGGGTGGAATTGCCGTCGGCGTGCTGCTGTTGCTGGTCGGCGGCAGGAAACGATAAGACAGAAAGCGGGGGACGCCGGCCGATCTGCGGCGTTCCTCTTCAATGAAAATGCGTGTAGCGTCTAACCCTGAATATCCGGCTCGACCAGCGTGGCGAGCTGCGCCAGCGATTCCTGCCAGCCCAGGTAGCACATCTCCACCGGAATGACTTCGGGAATGCCGGCCTGCACGATGTGCAGTTCCGTGCCGCACGATACAGATTTCAATTTCACGGTCACTTGTATTTCGCCCGGCAGATTCGGATCATCGAACTTGTCGGTATAGCGCAGCAGTTCGTTCGGCACCAGTTCCAGATATTCACCTCCGAACGCGTGTTCCTGCCCGTTGGAGAAATTGCGGAACGACATGCGGAATGTGCCGCCTACCTTTGTATCCATCTGATGCACCGTGCAGGTGAATCCGTATGGCGGTAGCCATTTTGCGACGGCAGCCGAATCGAGGAATGCTCGATAGAGCTTCTCGGGTGTCGTTTTCAGAACGCGATGCAGTTCGACTGTTCCTGTTGCCATGATGAAGCCTCCTGTGATGAAGAGCGATCAGCCTGCATGATGAAGCGGCAGCGGGCCTTTCACAAGTATTTCGCGCATTTTCCGAATTCGGCTTGCCGGGCGGCAGCGTTTGTCCGTCATCAATGTTGGATAGAGCGTTGCAACTCGTTGCGTTATCAGGCGCGAATGGAATACCACGCACGGATCAAACCGGCCTGGAAGAGCGGAAAGGACGACCGGAAGCCGCCATCCGCAATGATGGCTTCGATATCCTGCGCCGTTGTGACGGCGACGTCCCTGCCGTAGCCGGCGCGCAGGCGTTCAACGTCTTCGGGTGACACGTTCGCACCGCGCATCAGGCGCAGCCATACCTTCAGCATGTCTGCATAGGCAGACGACCGGATATCGGCCGACAGATCGGAACTGACCAGAATGCCGTCGGGATGCAGCCTTTGTGCGATCGCGCGGAAGAAGTCCGTTCGCGTCTTGCGTTCCAGTAGAAACTGCGAGACCAGCAGAGCCGTGGCGCAATGAAACGATTGCGTGCCGGAAAGCGAGTCGAGATAGCCTTCATGGAAGGTGCAGCGATTCGTCATGCCGAGCTCTTCAGCGCGCTGTCGGCATACCGCCAGCATGCCGGATGACGGTTCGACGGCAGTAAAGTGCCATTCCGGGAATTGCCGTGCCAGCGAGAACATCTCGCTGCCGGTTCCGACGCCTACGCACAGCATGCTGGCATCTTCCGGCAAATCGGCAAACACCGCAGCCATCAGCAGATGCAGCGTTTCCCGCAGTGGCGCCAGCTTGTGCCATTGCTGATCGTACGACGCCGCCTGTTGATCGAAAATTTTCTGTATTTCTTCCGGTTGCATTGGCTCTCCTGACAGGGGATGTTTTCAAGGCGATTGCAGGCAAACGGAATCTCTACGATTCTTCCATGTTGTCTGTCTGAATGTTGCGCTCCCGCCATTTCTGAAACTGCACATATACCGCTCCCTGCAGCAGCGCCACGATGCTGCCGATAATGACTTCCGCCACGCGCAACAGCGCCAGATGCAATTCCTCATGTACGCCGCTACCGGTGAAGGCAGCGGACAGCAGGATCACGACGGTGATGGGGCCCAGCCGCCAGTTGCTCGGATAGTTCTGCCACAGCATCGCGATGGCGACGGTGACGATCATCGCGATCAGCATGGCATGAAAAGTGGGGCCGAACACCAGCAGCGAGAGGCAGGCGACGATGGCGCCGGTGATGGTGTTGATCAGGCGCGCCTTGAAATTGGCACGCGCGAGATTCATGTCCGGTTCGGTGACGATGATCAGAGAGATCATTGCCCAGTACGGTTCCTCGAAGCCGAGCCGGGGCAGGCCGTACCAGAGGATCAGCGAGCCGCACAGGATCTTGATGATGTAGACCAGTGCGTTCTTTTTCGGGCTGATGAATTCAAATGACATGCCTGAAATGATGCTTCTATGGGAGAAGATGGATGTCGGAACCGTATTGTCGCAGGAATTGCCGGTGTTTATCTCTACTTGTCCGCGGCGGAGGCATCCAGCTTCATGTGCAGGATGGGATAGGGTTTCCCCTGGCTGTCGAGCGGCGAACGATCGATGACGATGAATCCGACATGCCGGTAGAAGTCGACGGCCTGAGAATTCTGTTCGTTAACGTCGACCAGCGAACACTGCAGTTCAGCAATTGCATGGGCGACCAAAGCCTTGCCGATGCCTTTGCCGCGCATGGCGGGATCGATGAACAGCATTTCGATTTTGCCGTCGTATGTGCCGATGAATCCCCTGATCACATTCTGTACATCGACATACGCGCGCAAGGTGACGGCGGGAAGCCATTCATTCAGCAGGCGAGGCCGCAGTTCGTCGATATACGCTGCCGGCAGAAAATGATGCGTCGCCTTGACCGAGGCTTCCCATAACTCGATCAAAATGGGGAATTCGGTGATGGAAACTTCACGAATAGACATGTGATGACAAGAAACAGTGATTGATGTAATTGACGGGATGTCGAAATAAAAAACCGCGCCTTATGACGCGGTTTTTGCCACCATGGAAGCGATTATTTCCCCGCCATGCCGAGCAGCATGTCGTTCAATCGCTTCACGAATCCCGCCGGATCGGCCAGATTGCCGCCTTCCGCCAGCAGCGCCTGATCGAACAGGATGTTGGACCAGTCGTCGAACTTCGTGTCTTCGTATTTAAGGCGTTGCACCAACGGGTGGTCTGGATTGATTTCCAGAATGGGTTTGCTGTCCGGTGCATTCTGTCCTGCTGCCTTCAGCATGCGCACCAGATTAGCGGACAGTTCGTGCTCTTCCGCAACCAGGCAGGCGGGCGAATCGGTCAGGCGGAAGGTGATGCGTACATCCTTGGCCTTGTCGGCCAGCGACGTTTTCATCTTCTCGACCAGTTCCTTGTACTGCTCTTCGGTTTCCTGATGCTGTTTTTTCTCGGCTTCGTCTTCGAGCTTGCCAAGATCGAGATCGCCTTTGGCGACAGACGTCAACTCCTTGCCGTCGAAGTCTTCGAGGAAGGACAGCATCCATTCATCGACGCGGTCGGTCAGCAGCAGCACTTCGATGCCTTTCTTGCGGAAAATTTCGAGATGCGGGCTGTTCTTCGCGGCGGCATAGGTTTCGCCGGTGACGTAGTAGATCTTGTCCTGGCCTTCCTTCATGCGGCCGACGTAATCGGCGAAGGAGACGTTCTGCACGTCGCTGTCGTTATGCGTGGAGGCGAAACGCAGCAGCTTGGCGATGCGTTCCTTGTTGGTGTGGTCTTCGCCGATGCCTTCCTTCAGCACCTGGCCGAATTCGGTCCAGAAGGTGGCGTACTTTTCCTTCTGCTCCTGTTCGTCGCTGTTGGCGAGTTCTTCCAGCATGCCGAGCACGCGCTTGGTCGAGCCTTCGCGGATGACTTTTACGTCGCGCGATTCCTGCAGGATTTCGCGCGAGACGTTCAGCGGCAGGTCGGCAGAATCGATCACGCCCTTGACGAAGCGCAGATAGACCGGCATCAATTGTTCCGCATCGTCCATGATGAACACGCGCTTGACGTAGAGCTTGATGCCGCCGCGCTTGTTGCGATCCCACAGGTCGAACGGCGCTTTCGCCGGGATGTACAGCAACTGCGTGTATTCGCTGCGGCCTTCGACGCGGTTGTGCGTCCAGGTCAGCGGCTCGCCGAAATCGTGCGAGACGTGCTTGTAGAACTCGACGTACTGTTCCGGTGTGATGTCGTTCTTGCTGCGTGCCCACAATGCGCTGGCCTGGTTGACGGTTTCGAGTTCGTCCTTGACGACGGTGTCTTTCTTTTCCTCGTCCCATTCCTCTTTCTGCATCACGATCGGCAGCGAGATGTGGTCGGAATACTTGCGGATGATGGATTTGATCTTCCACGACGACAGGAAATCGTCCTCGCCTTCGCGCAGGTGCAGCGTGATATCGGTGCCGCGGTTCGGTTTGTCGATTGCTTCGACGGTGAAGTCGCCGGCGCCGGTCGATTCCCAGCGCACGCCTTCATTCGCCGGCAGGCCGGCGCGGCGCGATTCGACGGTGATGCGGTCGGCGACGATGAAGCCGGAGTAGAAGCCGACGCCGAACTGGCCGATCAGCGCCGCATCCTTTTGCTGGTCGCCGGAGAGTTTGGAGAAGAATTCCTTGGTGCCCGATTTGGCGATGGTGCCGAGATGCTCGATGGCGTCTTCGCGCGACATGCCGATGCCGTTGTCGCTGATCGTAATCGTGCGCTTTTCCTTGTCGAAGGTGACCTTGATCTTCAGGTCGGGATCGTTCTCGAACAGCGCGCCGTTGTTGATCGCTTCGAAGCGCAGCTTGTCCGCCGCGTCGGACGCATTGGAGATCAGTTCGCGCAGGAAGATTTCCTTGTTGGAATACAAGGAGTGGATCATCAGTTGCAGCAGTTGTTTTACTTCCGCCTGGAAGCCAAGGGTTTGCTTTTCGGATGCAGCCATTTTTTCCTCAGAGAGTTTGTTAAGTGATTGCGGGAATGTTTCGAGAACCGCTGGTTTTGAAGTCGATGTTGAAACCGATTTCCAAGCCGTTTCTGAAGCCGCTATTGTAGGCGAGGCCGGATGGCCGCCTGCATCGGAGGAAATACGGCAAGGCGGAAACGAAACGTTGCGTGGGAAGATAAGGACGGCAGCGGCGATTTTCAAGGCCAAGCCTTGCAGGCGTCGCCGCGGCTGTTGTGAGGACGTTGCTGCGGCCGGTCAGCGGATTTCGCGTTCCAGGAAGCGGATCAGGCCCGGATCGGCCATGGCGGCGACATTGAAGCGCATATCGGTCGTGGGCAACTGCTTCGGCGAGAACAGGCTGCCGGGCGCCAGCAGCCAACCTTCGGCCATCGCCTTTTCGGTCAGTGCGTTGCTGTCGCAGCCGACGTTGGCCCAGACGAACATGCCGGCCGGCGTGGAAACGTTGATGCGGATGCCGATGCGTTCGAGCTGGCGCACGTTCTTCTCGCGCACGTCGTCGAGCTTGCCGCGCAGCCGGTCGACGTGCTTGCGGTAATGCCCTTCGGACAGGATGCGGTAGACGATGCGTTCGGCCAGTTCGTTGGTCGTCAGCGACGTCATCATCTTGCGATCGGCCAGATGCGGTGCGATGTCGTGCGGTGCGGCGATGAAGCCGACGCGCAGGCTGGCGGCCAGCGTTTTCGAGAATCCGCCGAGATAGATCACGCGGTTCAGTTGATCGAGCGCGGCGATGCGCGTGGCCGGCTGCACCGCGGCACCGGGATGCATGTCGCAGTAGATATCGTCTTCCACGATCATGAAGTCGTGCTGCTCGGCGATCTTCAGCACCTGGAAAGCCTTGGCGGCTGACAGCGAGGTCGATGTCGGATTGTGCAGCACCGAATTGATGACGAACAGCCTGGGCTTGTGCACGGCCGCCAGTTCGGCCAGCTTGTCGATATCGGGACCGTCCGGCAGGCGCGGAATACCGACGACCTTGATGCCTAGCATCGAGAACGAGGCGAACATCAGGTACCAGGCAGGATCATCGACGAAGATCGTGTCGCCGGGCTGCGTGAAATGGCGCGCGACGATATCCAGTGCTTGCGTCACGCCGCAGGTGGTGACGAACTGTTCGGGCGCAGCGGCGATTTCCAGTTCGGCCAGTTTCAGCCGAAGTTGCTGGCGCAACGGCAGGAAGCCTTGCGGATTACCGTAGTGGAGCAGCGCGCTCTGGTTTTGCCGGCCGATGCTGCGCATCGCGCTGGTGATCAGTTCGCTGTCCAGCCATTCGGCCGGCAGCAGGCCGCTGCCCGGCACTTTCTGCGACGGCATCTGGCGGAACATGTTGCGCACCAACCAGACGACATCGATTTGCGGTGCAGGCCGGTTTGTCGGCTTCGCATGCCGTGCCAAGGGTGTTTGCATCGGCGCGCGATCGCGCACGTAAAAACCGGAGCCGCGGCGCGATTCGAGAAAACCCTGCGCGACCAGCCGGTCGTAGGCTTCAACGACGGTGAAGCGCGAGACGCGATGCTGGTCGGCGAATTGCCGGATCGACGGCAGGCGGCTGCCGGTGCGCAGCAGGCGATCGTCGATGCGCGATGCGATCGACTGCACGATCTGTTCGACCAGCGAACTGCCGGCCTCGCGCGATAGCGATGCAGCATGCGGGGAGAGGGTGTGATCCGTATCGGTCATTTCACCATGACAGTCGATGAATTAAATGAAAAGTGTACTGGTACTGTACTGGTTTTGTCGATTAGCATAGACCATCGAAAAGGAACCGGCAAATTGCCCGTTCCGAAACCGGATAAAACGACGCGCCTTTCATGGATTCCCCTCTTATGGCTTCCCTTTTCCCGCTCGCGCTGTTCGCCTTTGTTTCGTCGGTCACGCCGGGGCCGAACAACATCATGCTGACCTCGTCCGGCATTCGCTTCGGCTTTCGCCGGACTTTCCCGCACATGCTGGGCATCTCGTTCGGATTCGCGACCTTGATCGCGATCTGTGCGATCGGCGTCGGCAGTGTGATCATTGCGCTGCCGGCGGCGCATACGACACTGAAGGTTGCCGGCTCGGGCTATCTGGTCTGGCTGGCGTGGCAGTTGCGCGGCATGGCATTCGATCGCGAGGCCGAGGCGCATGCCCGGCCGATGTCGTTCTTCGGTGCGGCCCTGTTCTAGTTCGCCAATCCGAAGGCATGGGTGATGGGCATTACCGGCGCTTCGGCCTTCCTGCCGCCGGTGCAACCGGTCGCGCTGGCGATTCTGCTGTTTTGCGTCATCTTCGTGCTGGTCGGCTTTCCCTGTCTGATGCTGTGGGCGGGAGCAGGCGCCGCACTGCGGCAGTACCTGACGCAACGCAAATGGCAATTGCTGTTCTGCGGCGTGATGATCGTGCTGACGCTGTATTCGGCGCTGGCAATCTGGCTGTAACAGGGAAGGATACGGGGAGTGGCCAGAGGCTCTTGAAGATGTTGAATATTCTTCCCCGTTTTGTTCAATATTTGTCCTTTTCAGCCGATATATAAGATATCCGTCAATATGGATTCAATCGCTTCGTAGCCAATTTGCGCATTCGGCCTGCACGTGGCAATCAAAGCCGATGATGGCTATATGGCGACGATCGAATTTTGTAAGAAAATTTCAAGGCAATTCGTCATTACGCACGATAAAAACTTTCTTCAACACGCTGAACAGAAGAGGGCGACATTGGGACATTCAACTGAGTCTACAAAGCTTCCAGCACTTCAAGATACTGATTTTGCATACCGGTCCAATATCGGGGAGAACGGTAATGAATAAATACGTTTATGAAACGTTGCGCTCTACGTCTTGCGGCGTCATGCAGCGCGAAAAAAACCTCTTCTGTTATCGCCGTTCTCTGCTGCTCTCGACCGCGGTGGCTGCACTTGTCTGTGCGACAGACGGTATGCAAACGGCAGGCGCGCAATCAGTGACGGCCACCGGCAACTTGAATTACACCCCTCCCGGAGGAACGCAGAACTGGCCGGTTGGTGACGAACTGATCGTTGGAGATACGGCTGCGGGCACCCTGCTTATTGACGCAGGCAGTACGGTGGATAACAACTCGGGCTACGTCGGTTATCAGGCCGGTGGCGTGGGAACGGTTACCGTCCAGGGGAGCGATGGCAGTGGAAATGCTTCGAGCTGGACCAATGACGGTCAGCTTGTCATCGGTGTTGAATCCGGCAGCAATGGCACGCTCAATATTCTCGATGGCGGCCGGGTGACGAACACCACCGATGTTTCTATCGGCCGCGACAACGGCAGTACCGGGAATGTGATCGTCTCTGGATCGGGATCGACGTGGGAGAGCCCTTCCGGGTTTGGATTTCGAATCGGCGATGGCGGCACCGGTACGCTTGATATCAATGATGGCGGCGTGGTACGTAGCGGTCAGGGTTTGATCGGTGTGCAGAGCGGCAGCGATGGGCGCGTTACCGTTTCGGGGGCGGGGTCGATCTGGGATCCATTGGATAACATCTATGTGGGTTTCGAAGGCACCGGCACACTGGAAGTCCTGAATGGCGCTGCGGTGAGCACCAAGGCGAACGGTGGCGGTGCCGCAACGATCTATATCGGCTTATACGACGGTAGCCAGGGCACGGTGACCGTGTCGAGCAGCACTGGCGATATCTCGACATTGAGCGTTAACGATGATCTGCGTGTCGGCGTTGGTGGTGCAGCCGTGATGAACATCGAAAAAGGCGGCTTGGTCCGGGTTGGAGACAATGTGCATATTGCCGATACGGGTACGAGCAGCGGCACGCTTCATCTCAACGGTGATGGCACCGGGCGCGGCATTCTTGAAACCGGCTCCGTAGTCAGCGGAATCGGCACTGTCGATCTCGATCTCAATGGCGGCATTCTGCGTGCGAACCGCAATGAAGCCAACTTTCTGAACGGTTTCACGGCACTGACCGTCGGAGCCGAAGGCGCGTGGGTCGATACCAATGGGCATAATATCGGTATCAGCACCGCCTTTACCGGCACTTCCACCTTCAACAAACTGGGTGCGGGTACGCTGACATTGACCGGAGACAGTTCTACCTTTACCGGCAATACCGAAGTGCAGGCCGGAACATTGCAAGTTGACGGCATTCTGGGTAGCCCGACCGACGTGTTGGCAGGTGCGCGGCTGACCGGTATCGGCCAAGTCGGCGTGACGACCAACCGCGGCGTGATCGCGCCGGGTCACGTCGGCAGCCTTGGTACGCTTACTATCGCCGGCAATTACACGCCTGCCGGCGGCAGCATCGCGATCAGAACCCAATTGGGCGACGACAGTTCGCCGACGGATCGTCTCGTCATCACGGGAGCGACCTCCGGTACGACGCCTGTCTCGGTGACGAACTTCGGCGGCGCCGGTGCGCAGACCACGGAAGGTATCAAGATTATCGATGTCGCTGGCGCGTCCAGCGGCACATTCACGCTGCTGGGTACGACGACCTATGAAGGCGATCAGGCAGTGGTGGCAGGTGCGTATGCGTATCGGCTTTATCAGGGCGGAGCCTCCACACCGGCAGATGGCGATTGGTATCTGCGCTCGGTGTTGCGGAGCGTATCCGCGCCACCGGGCACACCGCTTTATCAACCCGGTGTTCCCAGCTACGAAGCCTATCCGCAAATCCTGCTGGGGCTGAATGGCGTGCCGACGCTGCAACAGCGCGTCGGCAATCGTTTCTGGAGCGGTGGAAATGCATCGTCTTCAACGGGCAACGGTAATGGTGCCGGCGGTGCGCTCACCGAAACGAACGGTATGTGGGTACGCGTGGAAGGCGGACATAGCCGGATCGATCCAAAATATTCGACTTCCGGCAGCGATTATGAATACGACATGGTCAAAACGCAGGTCGGTCTCGATGCATTACTCTCGCAGGACGATAGCGGCAAACTCGTTGGCGGCCTTTCGGTTCATTACGTACATGGCAGTGCCGAGTCCAGCTGGCGTTACGGTACCGGCAACTATGGCGCCGGCGATATTTCCACCGATGGTTACGGCCTTGGCGGCACGCTGACCTGGTACGGAAACAACGGTTTCTATCTGGATGGCACGGCACAGGTGACCTGGTACAGCAGCGACCTGTCTGCCCATCCGGTGCGCAGCCTTGAAAACAGCAACGACGCCTTCGGCTACGCGCTATCGGTCGAAGGCGGCAAGCGCATTGCGATGAATCAAGGCTGGTCTCTCACTCCGCAGGCGCAGTTGATCTATTCCAAAGCGCGTTTCGACAATTTCAGCGACGTATTTGGTGCCTCCGTGCGTCCGGGGCGCGACGATAGCCTGCAAGGGCGTCTCGGTATCAGTCTCGAACGCCAGATCAACCGGACGCATCTTTACGGCATTGCCAACGTGTACAACGAGTTCTTCGATGGCACATCGGTCACTGTCGGTAATCAGTCTTTCAGTAGCCGCAAGGACCGCCTTTGGGCTGGAATCGGATTCGGCGGTTCGCACAATTGGGATAACGACAGGTACTCCATTTACGGAGAGGGCATCCTCAATACGAGTTTGGCTGACGGTGATTCGCATGGATACGGCGCGACCATCGGCTTTCGTATGAGGTGGTGAAGGTAAAACGGTTTGTTGTGTTCCTCCCGCTGCTTGGCAGCGTCGATTTTTAGCATTGTGAGGAAGGTGAAGATTGTATGAGGCATCAGCTCAAGTATTTCGAAGGAGATGTCATCAATCCTGAGAGCCTGCGATGACGCAGGAAACGAAGGGCATGTGGCTGGGCGTGCTGGGCATTGCGATGTTCAGCCTGACGCTGCCTTTTACACGCATCGCCGTACTGGAGATGGACCCGGTGCTGGTGGCACTTGCGCGTGCCGTCGTGGCCGCGCTGTGCGCCGCGCCGCTGTTGTGGTGGGAGCGGGCGGCCATGCCGAATGCGGCGCAGGTGCGTTCGTTGCTGATCACGGCAGCCGGCGTGGTGGTTGGCTTCCCTGTCTTCATGTCGATCGCGATGCATGATGTGCCGGCGTCGCACGGTGCAGTCGTGTTGGGCATCCTGCCGTTGATGACGGCGCTGTTCGCTGCGTTGCGTTTCGGTGAGCGGCCATCGACCGGATTCTGGATTGCGGCGCTGTTCGGTAGCGCGCTGGTCGTCGCGTTCGCATTGCGGCAGGGCGGCGGCGAACTGCACATGGCCGATCTGCTGCTGTTCGCGGCCGTGGTTTCCGCTGCGATGGGCTATGCAGAGGGCGGACGCCTGGCGCGCACGATGGGCGGGCCGCATGTGATTTCGTGGGCCTTGCTGTTGTCGATGCCGATCATCCTGCCGGCGACCATTGTGCTGTTGTGGCGTCACGGCATGCACGGATCGCCGATGGCGTGGGTGTCGTTCGGCTACGTGTCGCTGTTCTCGATGTTCATCGGGTTCTTCTTCTGGTATCGCGGGCTGGCGCTGGGCGGCATCGCCCGTGTCGGGCAGGTGCAGTTGATCCAGCCGTTCCTGACACTGCTGGGTTCGGCGCTGCTGCTCGGCGAGGTATTGGAGGCGGACAACTTCCTGTTCGCGCTGGTCATCATCGCTGTGGTGGCGATCGGCAGAAAGATGCCGATTGGGCGGCAGGGTTGAGCAGGGTTAGCGATAAATTTGAGATAATCGCGGTTTCCCTTCCAATCTGCCCGGCCGATTTTCGGCCGATGTGGCGCGCCAGCCGGCGAAGCCGCCGGCAACCGACCTGGAGCGCCGCATGTCCTTCTACGACAAACTGAAAGCACTGAACATCGAACTGCCGTCCGTATCGTCACCGGCCGCCGCCTACGTGATGTATGTACAGACCGGCAATACCGTCTTCATCTCCGGCCACATCGCCAAGAAGGACGGCAAGCCGTGGGTCGGCCAGCTCGGCAAGAACATGACGACCGACGAAGGCAAGCAGGCTGCGCGCGGCGTGGCGATCGATCTGATCGCGACGCTGCAGGCAGCCTGCGGCGGTGATCTGAACCGCGTCAAGCGTATCGTCAAGCTGATGAGCCTGGTCAATTCCACCGCCGATTACACCGAGCAGCATCTGGTGACGAACGGTGCTTCCGAACTGTTCGGCGAAGTATTCGGCGAGCAGGGCAAGCATGCGCGTTCCGCATTCGGCGTGGCGCAGATTCCGCTTGGCGCCTGCGTCGAAATCGAACTGATCGCCGAGATCGGCTGATGACATGACGCGGTATTTCGCGTCTGTCCCGTATCCCTCACGAACCAATTCATGAAGATCAACAACCCGAAGCCGATAGCCTGGCAATTCTCCCGACGTGCGCAGCAATTGCAGAGTTCGGTCATCCGCGAAATCCTGAAGGTCACGATGCGGCCGGAAATCATCTCGTTCGCCGGCGGCTTGCCGTCGCCCGAGACGTTTCCGATCGGGCGGATGAAAGCGGCTTTCGATACCGTGCTGTCGCGCCAAGGCAAGGTCGCGCTGCAATACGGCCCGACCGATGGCTACGGTCCGCTGCGCGAATGGATCGCGCAATCGCTGTCGACGCCGGATAATCGCATCGCGATGGAACAGGTGCTGATGGTGTCCGGTTCGCAGCAGGCGCTGGATCTGCTCGGCAAGGTGTTGATCGACGAAGGCAGCAAGGTATTGGTGGAAACGCCGAGCTATCTGGGTGCGCTGCAGGCGTTCTCCGTCTATCAGCCGGAATTCGTCTCGGTGCCGACCGACGACGACGGCCTGCTGCCGCAGGAAGTCGACCGCATTGCCGACGGCGCGCGCCTGTTGTATGCGCTGCCGAATTTCCAGAATCCGACTGGCCGCACGATGCCGGTGGAGCGCCGCCTGCAACTAGTGGAAACCTGCGCGCGTCTCGGCCTGCCGCTGATCGAGGACGATCCCTATGGTGCGCTCAGCTATCGCAACGAGCCGCTGCCGAAAATGGTGGCGATGAATCCGGACGGCGTGATCTACATGGGCTCGTTCTCCAAGGTGCTGACGCCCGGCATCCGTCTTGGTTATGTGGTTGCGCCGGTGCCGCTGATTCGCAAGCTGGAGCAGGCCAAGCAGGCGGCCGATCTGCATACGTCGCAGCTGACGCAGATGGTGGTGTACGAGACGATCAAGGACGGTTTCCTGTCGCAGCACATTCCGTCGATCCGCACGCTGTATGCGAACCAGTGCCAGGCGATGCTGGATGCGATGGACGAATTCTTCCCGGCCGGCGTGACGTGGAACAAGCCGGAAGGCGGTATGTTCATCTGGGTCAAGCTGCCGGCGGATATCGACAGCATGCAGTTGCTGGAAGAGGCGATCGAGCATCACGTTGCCTTTGTGCCGGGTGCACCGTTCTATGCGAACGAGCCGGAAAAGAACACGTTGCGTTTGAGTTTCGTCACGGTGCCGCCGGCGAAGATACGCGAAGGCGTGGAAAAGCTGGCGCAGCTGATTGCGGCGAAGATGAAATAACGTCCAGATTGTCGTGTCGATTGGCGACACGGCGCATGCGAAGAAAAAAGCGGACCGATGGTCCGCTTTTGTTTTTGGTAAGTGCTCTCAGAAAATTTTTGCGCTTCCTGAAGCGAGGCCATGCATCAGAAGCGTATTGTTTCGCCCAGCTTCAACGTGACGAATCGATCGGTCGGAATAGCGGCTTCCTGCAACGCTTGCGCCAAGGCCTTCGGCGGGTCGTCCAGCGACTCGTCAGCCATCACGAAGGTGCCCCAGTGGATCGCGATGGATTTATCCGCACGCACGATCTGGTGGATTTGCACGGCCTGTGCCGGGTCGACGTGTTGCGCTTGCATGAACCAGCGCGGTTCGTAGGCGCCGATCGGCAACAGCGCCAGATCGAATCGGCCGAAGCGTTTGGCGATGTCGTCGAAGTCCTTCGACAGGCCGGTGTCGCCGGCGAAGAGGAGCGAGAATGGCGTCTTCTTATCGGCGGCAATGTCGGCATCGGTCGCTTGCACGGCCCATCCGCCCCACAGCGTCTCGAAGCTGTCCCGCAAACTGCGCGCCGACCAGTGCTGCACCGGTACGAAATGAAAATCCACATCGCGTAACGTCGTCTGTTGCCACCAGTCGAATTCCTGCACGTTGGTGATACCGAGATCGCTCATCCACGGCTTGATGCCGAGCGGCACCAGGAACAGCGGCGCACCGCCGGCCTGTTCGTTCAGCTTCAGCACCGTTGCGCGATCCAGATGATCGTAGTGGTTGTGCGAGATCAGGACGACGTCGATGTGCGGCAATTGCTCCATCGTCAGGCCCGCTTGCGCCTGGCGTTTCGGGCCCATGAAGCTGAATGGAGAGGCGCGCTCGGACCAGACCGGATCGGTCAGGATGTTCAGGCCGCGCAGTTGCACCAGTACGGTCGAATGATTGATCCATGTTGCGGACGTAACCTGCGTATTGGATTTCAGCCATTCTGCATCCGGTTCGGTGCGCGGCGTCGCATAACCATCGGATGGAGGTTTCGGCAGGCCCTTCGTCAGCCGCTCCCATTGCCATTTAAGGAAGGAAGCGTCGCCCTTGCCTTCGATGTAGTTGTTGCGAAAGCCGTCCGGCGTGTGATGGCGCTTGGCCGGATCGTAGTAGGGATTGCCGCCGCTGCAGCCGGCGAGGAAAGCAGTGGCTGCCAACAGCAGATGCAGCAGGCCCATCTTGCGTTTGGCGGTTCTTGCTGCACCTGATGTGTCGGGCATCGTTGCCTTAACCCTGCGGCGCCAGTGCTGCCGGCTTGATCTTCGCGTCCAGTGCCTTGCCCTTGCGCGCGCGCTTGCCGATGTGCGGCGCGAGTGCGGAAGCGGACAACGTCACCTCTTGCGCCTTGCCGCCGCGTCCGGCACCGGCGACGATCACGCCGCGCTGGCTGATCGCCTGCGCCGCCTGCAGCTTCTCGCCTTTTTCCAGATCCATCAGGATCACGCCACGGCCACCGGCCGACAGCGACTTGATTTCGTCGAGACCGAACACCAGCAGGCGGCCTTTTTCAGACAGACAGGCGATCGCGCTCGCATCGGCCATCAGCGGTGCCGGTTTCAGCGGTTCGTCGCCATCGTCCAACGTGATGAAGGATTTACCGCCACGCGTGCGTGCCGTCATGTCGCCAGCCTTGGCGATGAAGCCGTAGCCTGCGGTGGACGACAGCAGCAGCGTCGTCTCCGGCGTGCCGGCAAAGTAATGCAACACGCGCGTGCCGCTGGCGAGTTCGATCAGCGTGGTGATCGGCACGCCGTCGCCGCGCGCGCCGGGCAGTGCGGAAACCGGCACCGAATAGATGCGGCCGTTGGAGCCGAACGCCAGCAGCGTCTCTACCGTGCGGCATTCGAAGGTGCCGTACAGCGCATCGCCGGCCTTGAACGTGAATTGCGCCGGATCGTGGCCGTGGCCGGTACGCGCACGCACCCAGCCTTTCTGCGAGATGACGACGGTAACCGGTTCGTCGATCACCTTGGTTTCGGCCACTGCACGTTCGGCGACTTCGATCAGCGTGCGGCGATCGTCGCCGTACTGCTTCGCGTCGGCTTCGATTTCCTTGATGATCTGGCGTTTCATCGACGATGGATTGTCGAGCAGGTCATGCAGCGTCGCTTTCTCGCTGCGAAGTTCCGACAGTTCCTGCTGGATCTTGATCGTCTCCAGCCGCGCCAATTGACGCAGACGGATTTCGAGGATGTCTTCCGCCTGGCGGTCGGACAGCTTGAACGCATCAATTAGCGCGGGTTTCGGTTCGTCCGATTCGCGGATGATCTTGATGACCTTGTCGATGTTCAGCAGGATGGCTTCGCGGCCTTCGAGGATGTGGATGCGATCGTCCACTTTCTGCAGGCGGAACTGTGTGCGGCGTGTGACCGTCTCGAAGCGGAAGGTGATCCACTCCTGCAGGATTTCGGTCAATGCCTTCTGGCGCGGACGGCCGTCGCCGCCGATCATCACGAGGTTGACGGACACGCTGGTTTCCAGCGACGTATGCGCCAGCAGCATGTTCATGAACTCGGTCTGGTCCTGGTTCTTCGATTTCGGTTCGAACACCAGACGCACCGGCGCATCGCGGCCGGCTTCGTCACGCACCGCATCCAGCATCGACAGCATTGTCTGCTTCATCGCGGTCTGTTCAGGCGATAGCGATTTCTTGCCGAGCTTGACCTTGGGATTCGTCAGTTCCTCGATTTCTTCCAGCACGCGCTGCGCGGAGACGCCGTGCGGCAGTTCGGTGACGACTGCCTGCCACTGGCCGCGTGCGAGGTCTTCGATCTTCCACGTCGCGCGCACTTTCAGGCTGCCGCGGCCGCTTGCATACATTTCGCTGATGGCGGACGGCGCGGTGATGATCTGGCCGCCGCCGGGGAAGTCCGGTCCCGGAATCAGCGCCATCACTTCATCGTGCGACAGCTTCGGATTGCGGATCATCGCCACCACCGCCTGCGCCACTTCGCGCAGGTTGTGCGACGGGATTTCAGTCGCCATGCCGACCGCGATGCCGGATGCGCCGTTCAGCAGCACGAAGGGCAAGCGGCCCGGCAGCAGCGTCGGTTCGTCGGTCGAGCCGTCGTAGTTCGGCTGGCGTTCGACGGTGCCCATGTCGATCTCGTCGAGCAACAGCTTGGCGATCGGCGTCAGGCGTGCTTCGGTGTAGCGCATCGCTGCTGCGCCGTCGCCGTCGCGCGAACCGAAGTTGCCCTGGCCATCGATCAGCGGATAGCGCAGCGAAAAATCCTGCGCCATGCGCACCAGTGCGTCGTACACCGACTGGTCGCCGTGCGGATGCAATTTACCGAGCACGTCGCCGACCACGGCGGCGGATTTACGCGGCTTGGCCGTTGCGTTCAGGCCGAGCTCGTTCATCGTGTACAGGATGCGGCGCTGCACCGGCTTCTGGCCGTCGCTGACGTCCGGCAGTGCGCGGCCCTTGACGACGGATATCGCATAGTCAAGATAGGCGCGCTCGGCGAAGGTGGCCAGCGTCAGCGATTCGCCGTCGTCGGCGGGTGCGGTTTCTTCAAACAGGTTGGCTTGGTCGGTCATCGTGATCTTGCTGGGTTTAATGGTGACGCAAATTTTTAACGATTAAGGTTTCGGCATCGAGGCGAGGACAAGGCGTGCGGCAGACAGTGCCGGGGCACGGCAAGGCCAAGCAACGCCGTCATCGCCTCGATGGCGGAACCGTTAGATGTCGGCTTCGACTTCGTTGCCATGTTCTTCGATCCATGCACGGCGCGCGGCGGCTTCGCCCTTGCCCATCAACATGTTGAAGCGTGATTCCGAAGCGGTTTGGTCGAACTCTCCGAGCGAGACCGGCAGCAGGCGGCGCGTGTCCGGATTCATCGTGGTTTCCCACAGCTGTTCGGCATTCATCTCGCCCAGACCCTTGAAGCGCGAGATGCCCCATGCCTTGTCCTTGACGCCATCCTTGCGCAGCTTGTCTTCGATCGCTTCCAGCTCGCCGTCGTCCAGCGCATAGAACTTCTGGATCGGCTTCTTGCCGCGTGCCGGCGCATCGACGCGATACAGCGGCGGACGTGCGATGCAGACATGGCCGCGCTGGATCAGTTGCGGAAAATGCTTGAAGAACAATGTCAGCAGCAGCACCTGGATGTGCGAACCGTCGACGTCCGCATCGGACAGGATGCAGACGCGGCCATAGCGCAAGCCGCTCAGGTCGACATCGTCGCTGATGCCATGCGGATCGACGCCGAGCGCGACGGCGATGTCGTGAATCTCGTTGTTGGCGAACAGGCGATCGCGTTCGGTTTCCCACGAGTTCAGCACCTTGCCACGCAGCGGCAGGATGGCCTGGAATTCCTTGTCGCGGCCCATCTTGGCGGAGCCGCCGGCCGAATCGCCCTCGACCAGGAACAGTTCGTTGCGCGAGATGTCGGTCGATTCGCAATCGGTCAGCTTGCCCGGTAGCACGGCGACGCCGGACGATTTCTTCTTCTCGACCTTTTGCGCGGAACGCAGCCGCGACTGTGCCTGCTTGATGACCAGTTCGGCCAGCTTCTTGCCGTAGTCGACGTGCTGGTTCAGCCACAGTTCCAGCGCAGGGCGCGAGAAGGTGGCGACCAGGCGCACCGCGTCGCGCGAATTCAGGCGTTCCTTGATCTGGCCCTGGAACTGCGGATCGAGCACCTTGGCCGACAGCACGAAGGAGACGCGCGCAAACACGTCTTCCGGCAGCAGCTTGACGCCCTTCGGCAGCAGCGAATGCAGTTCGACAAAACTTTTCACCGCGCCGAACAGGCCTTCGCGCAGACCGGATTCATGCGTGCCGCCGTTCGAGGTCGGGATCAGGTTCACATACGATTCGCGCACCACCGGGCCGTCTTCGGTCCATGCCACGACCCAGGCCGCGCCTTCGCCTTCGGCAAAACCGTCCGAATCGTTACCCGCGTACTGCTCGCCTTCGAACAGCGGAATCAGCGGTTCGGAATGCGAGGTTTGTCCCAGCATTTCGTTCAGATAACCGCGCAGGCCCTGCTCGTACTGCCAGCTTTGCGATTCGCCGGTCTTGCCGTTGACCAGCGTGACTTTTACGCCGGGCAGCAGCACGGCCTTGGAACGCAGCAGGCGCTGCAGTTCAGCCTGCGGGATCGCCGACGAATCGAAGTATTTCGGATCGGGCCAGGCGGTCACACGCGTGCCGTTGCGTTTTTCGTCGCGATTGAGCGGACGCGATTTCAGTTTCTCGACGACCTCGCCGTCGGCAAAGGCCATCATGTGGAAGGCGTTGTCGCGCCAGACGCTGATCTCCAACCGCTTTGACAGCGCATTCGTTACCGAGACGCCGACGCCGTGCAGGCCGCCGGAGAATGCATAGGCGCCGCCCGAACCCTTGTCGAACTTGCCGCCGGCGTGCAGGCGGGTGAAGACGATTTCCACCGTCGGCACTTTCTCTTCCGGGTGCAGGCCGACTGGAATGCCGCGGCCGTCATCCTCGACGCTGACGCTGCCGTCGGCGTTCTGCGTAACGATGATGTTCCTGCCGAAGCCACCGAGCGCTTCGTCGGAGGCGTTGTCGATGACTTCCTGGATGATGTGCAGCGGATTTTCGGTGCGGGTGTACATGCCCGGACGCTGCTTGACCGGTTCGAGTCCCTTGAGGACGCGGATGGAGGATTCGCTGTAGTCGGATTTTTTGGTGGCCATGCGGTCGCTGGTGAGATCGTGTGCTGTATTCGTGGTCTGTATGACAGGTGGAACGTTACAGGATCAAAGTGTCAAAAGTGTCTGCATTCTAATGAAAAATACGCTGGCGTATGTTCACGGCTCAGGAATTGTCGAAAAGATAATGTGGCAAAAGCAGGCGATCAATTGTTAAATATGGTTAGATTTGCAAGGCGTTACTGGCGCTTTTCCCGCAAACACGCTCCAATGTCGGGCAACGCGGTGTTTTTAACATTGCGATGAGACAGGGGAGTGAACCTGGTCCGCGGCTGGAAATCCGCGGCACGGCGCGTCGTTGCGTTTCCGGGTAAAGTTCATGATTTACTGTCAACAGCACTGGTTCCCCATGTCTTCTTCACATCCGACCGTTCAACCGTCCCAACCGATCCAGCCCATCGAGAAAATCGTGGTGATCGCATTGCTGCTGTTTTCGGCAATGCTGTTCTTCATCATCTATACGATCGATGTTTCCGTGACCCACAAGCTGACCAGCGAATCGGGCTTCTTCGAGGTGGTGTCGCCGCCGCTGTGGATTGCGCTGGCGGTGCTGTGCCTTTACAAGCTCGGCTTCCACAAGTGGGGGGTGGGAACGGCGGCCTTGAGCCTGATCTTCGCCGCGCGTGAGGCGGACCTGCACAAGGCCTTCACCGCGCAAAGCATCTTCAAGCACCATTTCTACAAGATGGACGGCGTGCCGTTCGCGGAGAAATTCTGGGGCGGGCTGGTGGCTCTGATCTGCATCGGCATCATGCTGTGGATGCTGATCGCCTTCATCCTGTATCTGTATCGTACGAAAGGCTGGCGCCAGGCCTGGGGCCGGTTGACGATCCTGTCGATCGGTCTCGTGATCTTCACCAAGATCTGCGATCGCCTGGAAGCGACGCTGAATGTCGATTACCACATCTATCTGACTGAAGTGCAGGGAGAGATCTGCAATATGCACGAAGAGGGCTTCGAAATGCTGCTGCCCATCGTGTTTGCGATCGCGCTGCTGGTCTGGTGCCGCCACGTACGCGGCGACAGATAGCACTCCGTACTGAAGCCGGGAGATCAACGAGCAAGTTTTTGCCTTCGCTATCCGAACGATGACGAACAGTTTTCCCTTTGCTGTCCGCCTGATCGGCTTCAGTCCGCAGGAAACCGAAATTTTCGATGCCACCTTTTCCCTCGGTCAGGGAAAAGGCTACGGCTATTTCCGGCTCGACGACGACAATCTGCAGGATCCGGACATGTACATCGCCAACGCTTCCGAGCTGAAGGCGCTGTTGACGCTGTCCGACCTGCGCCCCAGCGACGTGCGGCCGGCATTGCTGGTCGGCGAGCCGCTGATCGACGTGCCGTATGCGCGCGTCGAACGGCCGATCCGCTGGCATCGCATGTTCGAGGCGCTTGATCAATTGGTCGAGAAGCGCGCCGATGCGCTGTCCAAGCTGGAAGCTTCCGACGTCGTTGCCGTGCCGGAGCGCCGCCGCCGCGACCGCGTCGACATCGACCTGACCGATCCCGCCGAATACCGCAAGATGCGCGCCGAACTGATCCACGGCGGCGCCGTGCTTGTGGTCGACAAGACGTCGGCCTTCCGCGATTTCGTCGCCGAGCTGCTGGTGCGCAGCAAGGTCGAAGTGCTGTGGGCCAGCGGCGAAGCGGAAGCGGAGGGCGCCTGCGCGCGGCAACGCGTGGCGGTGGTCATGATCAATACCTCGATGACGGAGATCGATCCGTACCGCCTGTGTCATGCGGTCAAATCGGTGCGGCCGAACGATCGTACGTCCGTCGTCTTCCTGACGCCGCGCCTCAACGGCTACGATCCGGTGCGCGCGAAGCAGGCCGGTTTCGACGGTTTTCTGACCAAGCCGGTGGCGGGCCATCATCTGGTCAGCGCGCTGAAGAAATTCATGCATCTCTCGCGCTGACGTTCGATGTCGGGCATTTGACGCCGGGCATCCGATATCGGGCGGCCGGGCCGTATTTCTTGAGTGTTTTTTCGGCTGTCTTTTCTTGCCGTCTTTTTTCTATCTTTCTCGCTGTTTTTTCTGCGGTCTTTTCCGCCTTATTTGGCGAGCAGCCGCATTCCCCGTTCCAGCCCTTCCAGCGTCAGCGGCACCATGCGATCGTGCATCTGTTGCCGGATGATCGCGATCGACTGCCGGTATTGCCACAAGTGTTCCGGTTCGGGATTGAGCCACACGTAGCTGGGAAAGGCCTTCGTGAAGCGTTGCAGCCATGCGGCGCCGGCTTCGTCGTTGTGATAGTCGATTGCGCCGCCGGGTCGCAGGATTTCGTACGGGCTCATCGTCGCATCGCCGACGAAGATCAGCTTGGTATCCGGCGGATAGGTGCGCAGCACGTCCCACGTCGAAAAGCGTTCCGATTGCCGTAAATGATTGTTGCGCCACAGGTGATCGTAGACGCAGTTGTGGAAGTAGTAGAAATCGAGATGCTTGAACTCGGCCTTCGCCGCCGAGAACAGTTCTTCGGTCTGCTGGATGTGATCGTCCATTGAACCGCCGACGTCCAGCAGCATCAGCACTTTCACGCTGTTGCGACGTTCCGGCCGCATGCGGATGTCCAGCCAGCCGGCGTTGTTGGCGGTCGAGCGTATCGTTTCATCGAGCGCGAGTTCGCTGGCTGCGCCCTGGCGCGCGAAACGGCGCAGGCGGCGTAGCGCGACCTTGATGTTGCGCGTGCCGATTTCGCACGATGCGTCGTAATCGCGATAGACGCGCTGCTCCCACACCTTGACCGCGCTGCGGTGCCGGCTCTCGCCGCCGATGCGTATACCTTCCGGGTTGTATCCGCTGTTGCCGAACGGCGAGGTGCCGCCGGTGCCTATCCACTTGCCGCCGCCTTCGTGGCGTTCCTTCTGTTCCTTCAGTAATTCCTTCAGGCGGTCCAGCAGTTTGTCGTAGCCGAATTTCTGCAGTGCGGCTTTCTGTTCGTCGCTCAGTTCGCGCAATGCTTTCTGCATCAGCCAGTCGAGCGGAACGGTTTCCTTGTCGATCGCGGTTTCGATGCCGTGGAAGTATTGCGCGAAGGCGCGGTCGAACTTGTCGAAGTTGGCTTCGTCCTTGACCAGCGACAGACGCGCCAGATAGTAGAAATCGTCGAACGAATAATCGATGACTTCGCGCTCCAGCGCCTGCAGCAACAGCAGGAATTCCTTGATAGAAACCGGAATGCCGGCATCGCGCAGGCTAAAGAAGAAATCGATGAGCACGGTGAAATCCGAAGAGGTGCCTAGCGATTGGTGCGCGACATGAAGACCAGCCGTTCGAACAGTGCGATATCCTGTTCGTTCTTCAGCAGCGCGCCATGCAGCGGCGGAATCGATACGCGCGCATCGCCGCTGTGCAGTGCTTCCGGCGGAATGTCTTCGGCCAGCAGCAGTTTCATCCAGTCCAGCAGTTCGGAGGTCGACGGTTTTTTCTTCAGGCCGCCGACGTCGCGCAGCTGATAGAACACTTCCAATGCCTTCGCGAGCAGTTCCTGTTTCAGGTTAGGGAAATGCACGGCGACGATCTGCTGCATCGTCTCGCGATCGGGAAAGCGGATGTAATGGAAGAAGCAGCGGCGCAGGAAGGCGTCCGGCAATTCCTTTTCGTTGTTCGACGTGATGATGACCAACGGGCGATGCTTTGCCTTCACGATCTCGCGCGTTTCGTAGACATGGAATTCCATGCGATCCAGTTCGCGCAGCAGATCGTTCGGGAATTCGATGTCGGCCTTGTCGATCTCGTCGATCAGCAGCACGACTTGCTGTTCCGCCGTGAAGGCTTGCCACAGCACGCCCTTGACGATGTAGTTGTCGATGTTCTTGACGCGTTCGTCGCCGAGCTGCGAATCGCGCAGGCGCGATACCGCGTCGTATTCGTACAATCCCTGCTGCGCCTTCGTGGTCGATTTGATATGCCATTGCAATAATGGCATGCCGAGCGCCTCGGCAACTTCTTCGGCCAGCATTGTCTTGCCGGTGCCGGGTTCGCCCTTGATCAGCAGCGGGCGTTGCAATTGCAATGCGGCGTTGACGGCCAGTTTCAGATCGCCGGTGGCGACGTAATTGCGGGAACCTTCGAAACGTGTTGCTTGTCGCATGCGTGTCACTGGAAAGAAAAGAAACCGGAGTATAAGCGAAACGTCTTGTGGCTCGGACGGGAGCGCCGAAGCGATTGCTCCGTTCCACTGCGTTCGCCGTATCCGCCGTATCGCCGATTGCTGCACCGTTGCCGCGTTGTTGCCATACTATTGCCGCTGTTCAAAAAATCTTCCCATTACAAGAAATACAATGAAGCTTTCCTTTTCACGAATCTGCGCGATCTGGCGCAGGTTCCGTCGCGGCGCGTTGCGGCATCACACCGATCATGCGCGTTATCTGCCGCAGATCGAATCGCTGATGCGTCGCGCTGATCCGAACGCGCATTGGCATGTGCGCGCCAACTGGATGATCGATCTGGCCGAATGGGTACGCCGCGAACCGAAGGTGTCGCTGCTGGGCGACGACAGATGGCGACGCGTCAAGCATCAGCGCATCCGTTTTCTGCTCGATTGGCTGGATGCGCATCGCGACGTGCGGCAGAACGTGCAGGCGACGCTGCGCAAGACCTTGCGCGAAGCGACCGGGCACGAACTGTTTTCCGCCACCGGCATGCCGCGCGAATCGGCATTCTTTTCCGAGTTGTCCGAGCGCATCGCCAAGCTGGTGTTGCCGCGGCCGGTCGGCCAGCAGGATCTCTCTGCATTGTTCACCGCGATGTTTCCCGACGAATCCGATGCGGCCTGGCTGATGTCGCTGGACGACAGGACGCTGCTGCGCCTGTGGAAGCTTGGCGGCGACGACGGCATTGCGCACGGCTATCGCCAGCAGATCGACGAGGCGATGCTATATCTGGTGACGATGGTGATTTCGGTCGGCATCAGTCCCGCCTTCCGGCAACGACTGGAACCGCGCATGCCGTTGCTGGCGACGCCGTTCATGGCGCTGCGCCGCGAGCTGGAAGTCTGCCTGATGATCAAGACGCACGATCCGGCGGCGCTGCGCAGCGTGCGCATGCTGGTTGCCGTTTGCCAGGCACAAACCGACAAGATTTACGCGCACCTGGACGAACACGGCGTATCCGTCAGTCTCGTCTATCACGTCGAACGCATGCGCGCGCAACTGGCGCGCATCGCCCGTCTGCTGGATTTGCGCAGCGCACAGGCCGAGCAAGGGTCGGGGCAGGTGCAGGCGGTGCTGGCCGATCTGATCGTCGCCAATCATCATCGTTCGTCTGTGCGCGAATTGCTGAGCCGCAGTTTTGCGCTGCTGGCGCGCAAGATGGTCGAGCGCAATGCCGATCACGGCGAACTCTACATCGCGCGTAATCGCATCGAATACAAGACGGTCTGGAAGGCGGCGCTGCTGGGCGGCTGCGTGGCGGGTTTCGTTGCGCTGGCGAAGCTCGGCATCGATACGATCGGTCTGGCGAAATTCTTTTCGGGCTTGTTCCAGTCGGTTGTCTTTGCTGCAGGTTTCCTGTGTATCTCGGCGATCGGCGGCGTGCTGGCGACGCGGCAGCCGGCGGTAACGGCACCGGCGCTGGCGGCGGAAACCGCTGCGCTCGATACGCCGGAAGGATTGCACGCGCTGCTGTTGCGCGCAACCGCCATCCTGCGCGCGCAGGCGGCGGCGATCTTCGGCAACCTGCTGACGGTGGTGCCGGTGATGGCCGTGTTGTGCGTCGTGGTGCTGCCGATTTTCCATCGTCCGCTGATCCTGCCGGCCAATGCCGAAGTCGTGCTGCACAGCCTGTCGCTGGTCGGCTTCACACCGCTGTTTGCGATCGTCACCGGCGTGCTGCTGTGGATGGCAAGTCTGGCCGCCGGTTTTGCCGACAACTGGTTCACGCTGCGCGGCCTGAAGCTGGGGCTGGCGCATCACCGCCGGCTGGTGCATGCGCTGGGCGCCAATCGCGCGCAGCGGCTGGCGGCCTGGCTGGAGCGCAATATCGCCGCCATTGCCGGCAATCTGGCGCTGGCAGTTTTGCTCGGCATGACGCCGGTGATCGCGGATTTCTTCGGCGTGCCGCTTGCCGTGCGGCAGGTGACGCTGTCGGCTGCGACGCTGACGGCGGCTGCCGGCAGTCTGGGCTGGGAGGTCTTCTCGATGCCGCAGTTTTGGCTTGCCTGCGCGGGTGTGCTGGTGACGGGTTTGCTGAACGTGGCGACAGCGTTCGGCTGCGCGCTGGTGCTGTCGCTGCGTGCGCGGGATGTGCCGCGTGGCCGCCGCCGCATGGTGTTCCGCGCGGTACTGCGCCGTTTCGTGCTGTCGCCGGCAGCCTTCTTCTGGCCGATAGCGGTGCGTAGCGAAGAGACGGCACGGCAACAGGAAATGGACGCGCAAATGGTCGAACAAACACAAATGGAAGAGGCGGAATCCGTGCTCGAAAAGAAAGAGGAACGGGAAGAAGAAGGAAGATAACGGCAAGTTGCCATCAACAGGCGGCCGATGGCGCGGAAAATTTCAACGTGACGCGCGTGCGGTCTTCAGTTAGAATCGAGCGGTTTTTGGTGTGGCTTGGCAATATTTTTACGTAACAAAAGCTGTTTCATGCGGCGTTCCGGTTACCGGGATTCGTATTAATCTTCCACAGACATCATGAAAAAACTCTTTGCACTCCTCGTGCTTGCGGGTGTGGCCAACGCTGCCGTTGCGGCAGAAATCGTCGGTGACGCCAAGGCGGCAGCCAACAAGGTTGCGATGTGTATCGGATGCCATGGCATCGCCGGTTACAAGACATCCTTCCCTGAGGTCTATCACGTGCCGATGCTGGGCGGCCAATCAGAGAAATACATCATCGCCGCCCTGAACGCCTACAAGAAAGGCGATCGCAATCATCCGACCATGCACGGCATCGCGGCCAGCATGTCCGATCAGGACATCGCCGACGTGGCGGCCTATTACGCACAGCAGAAATAAGGGGAGGCCATCATGAAGAAGCTCATCGCGCCGGCCATCGTCCTGCTGTCGGCTGCCGTTTCCTTTCACGCATCGGCGAATGACCGTGTTGCAGCCGGCAAGGCGGCCGTCACCAAGTTCAACTGTGCATCCTGCCACGGCGCCGACTACAACACGCCGATCGATCCGGTCTATCCGAAGCTGGCCGGCCAGCATCAGGATTATCTGGAGCATGCGCTGATTTCCTATCGCCGCGGTGCCGGCGGTCCGAACAGCCGCAGCAATCCGATCATGGGCCCGCTGGCCAAGCAGTTGTCCGATGAAGACATCAAGAACATTGCGGCCTATCTGCACAGCCTGCCGGGCACGCTTGTACTGCGCAAGTAAGGTGTAAGCGAGACGCGAGGCTATCGGACTTGCCGCCGATGTGCGGCGTAATGGTTCAACAAAAAAGCCACGGTTGCAGCCGTGGCTTTTTTGTTGTGCTGCCAGTTTGCCGAGCTGAAGGCAATCAGCAGCGTTTCCTGATGCATTCGATATAGGCCGCGCCGTCCGGCGGCAGGCCGCTGCGCTGCGACGCCCAGATCATTTCGCCCAGGCATTCCATCACCTGATGATGCGCATCGTGTTCGCCGATGCGTTGCGCCAGCGTCTGGTAGGCGGCACGGATGCCGGGTGGCTGGTCGATCGAGATCTGCTCGGCGATAGACAGGTGCATCGACAGATGCAGGAACGGATTGCTCTGTCCCGATTCCACCGAATAGTCGGCGGCCAGCGCCGCTTCCACGTCCTTCAGCGCATCGGCATATTCGGGATGCTGGACGATCCAGTCGCGCGCGATCGCTTCCAGCGGCGTCAGGATTTCATTGGCCTGCTGCTTGCGGAAGGTTTCGCAGAAGAATCGGCGGACGTCGTGCTGTGACGGGGTAAACATCGGAAACAGGAGTATTCGCTAGGGACAATCCGGTATTGTACGTGGCTTGCCGGCTACCCGCATGGCCGCTTTCCGCTACCATAGCTGCCTTTATCCGGCACTGCATGCGGCTTCGCATCCGCGCCGGCCCGAGAAACAGAACAGAATGGATACGCCATGTTGAACCAGGAAGCGATCGAAACTCTCTTTACCCACGCCCACACCAACCACGCATGGTTGGACAAGCCGGTGACCAACGGCCAGTTGCGCGAAATCTACGAACTGATGAAGTGGTGCCCGACGGCGTTCAATTGCTCGCCGATGCGTATCGCCTTCGTCAAGTCGGATCAGGCCAAGGCACGGTTGGCAGCCTGCGTTTCGCCGGGCAACGTGGAGAAGGTGAAGTCGGCGCCGATCACCGCGATCATCGGCATGGATATGGCGTTCGGCCGCAAGATGCCGCAACTGTTTCCGCATGCCGATGTGCAGGGCATGATGGAAGCCAATCCCAAGCTGGCGGAGGAAACCGCGTTCCGCAATTCGTCGCTGCAGGGCGGTTACTTCATTCTGGCGGCGCGTGCGGTCGGCCTCGATTGCGGACCGATGTCGGGCTTCGATGCGGAAAAGGTCAATGCCGAATTCTTCGTCGGCACGCAGGTCAAGGCCAATTTCATCTGCAGCATCGGCTACGGCGATCACGACAAGATCAAGCCGCGCCTGCCGCGTTTGACCTTCGACGCTTCCTGCGCGATCGTGCTGTAAGAAACAGAAAGACAGAAGAAATCAGACGCCCTTGGCCGGCAGCGGCGTCTTCGCCTTGTATTCGCACAGGTCGGCGATCAGGCAATTCCAGCACTTCGGTGCGCGTGCGATGCAGGTATAGCGGCCGTGCAGGATCAGCCAGTGATGCGCATCCTGCTTGAATTCGTCGGGCACGAACTTCATCAGCTTTTGCTCGACGATGTCGACGTTCTTGCCCGGCGCGATGCCGGTGCGATTGGAGACGCGAAAGATATGCGTGTCGACGGCGATCGTCGGTTCGCCGAACGCGGTGTTCAGCACGACGTTCGCAGTCTTGCGACCGACGCCCGGCAGCGCTTCCAGTTCCTCGCGTGTACGCGGCACTTCGCCGTTGTGCCGTTCCAGCAGGATCTGGCAGGTGGCAATCACGTTCTTCGCCTTGGTGCGGTACAGGCCGATGGTCTGGATGTAGGGCTCCAGTCCTTCGACGCCGAGCTTCAGCAGCTTCTTCGGCGTATTGGCGACCGGATACAGGCGGCGCGTGGCCTTGTTGACCGAAACGTCGGTCGCCTGCGCCGACAGCAGCACTGCGATCAGCAGTTCGAACGGCGTCGTGTATTCGAGTTCGGTGGTGGGATGAGCATTGGCGGCGCGCAGCCGCTCGAAGATTTCGCGTCGCTTTTGCGCGTTCATTCCTTGTCCTTTTCTTCTTTTTCTTTTTCCGCCTGTTCCTTCTTCAGCCTTGCGCGCTCGATGGCGGCCTGGATGATGGCCTTCTTGCGTGCCTGTTCCGCCTTCTCCGCTTCGGTCAGCGCTTCTTCGTTCTGCACAGCCTGCAGTTTGGCGGCCGCCTTGGCAGCGAGGCGTGCGTCGTTTTCTTCCTTTTCTCGTTTCAGGCGCAACGTACGGAAGTCGTGGCGCGCGCGTGCATCGTCGGCTTGCGGTTGCGACCACGCCTGCCAGCCGGTCTTGCCGGGCGTGACCTCGACCATCGCAATGCAGTCGACCGGGCAGGGCGCCACGCACAGGTCGCAGCCGGTGCACAGCTCGGCGACCACCGTGTGCATCTGTTTGGCCGCACCGACGATGGCATCGACCGGGCAGGCCTGGATGCACAGCGTGCAACCGATGCAGATCTGCTCATCGATCAGCGCGATCGGACGCGGGCGCACGACGCCGTTGTCCGGATTGATCGGGATGACGCGCTTGCCCAGCGCTTGCGCCAGCCGTTCCACGCCCTCGACGCCGCCCGGCGGGCACTGGTTGTGTTCCGCGCGGCCTTCGGCCATCGCTTCCGCATAGGGACGGCAGGCCGGATAGCCGCATTTCGTGCATTGCGTCTGCGGCAGCAGATCTTCAAGCTGATCGGCAAGCGTGCGGGAGTCGTTGGAAGGCAAGGCGGATCGAGATGTTGTGGCGGAAAACCGAATTATCGTCCAAGGCGGGCTTGCGCGCCAAACGAAAACCGGTCGGAAATCAGTCGAGCATCAGTTGAGATTCGGCCAGGAATCGGTCGGAAATCGGCGGGGAACGGTTGAAACGGCAGAGCACGATGATGTGAAAACGCCCCGGGAGAAAGTCTCGCGGGGCGTCGTGTGCAGATGAGATCGGCGTCGATTCAGTGCGTCTGGATCAACGTGCCAAAATCAACGTGCCAGATGCGGCAATTTGTTCTGCTTGTCTTTCCATTCTTCGGCTTCCGGCAGCGCGGCCTTGGTCTTCGTGATCGACGGCCAGTCGCGCGCCAGTTCGGCGTTCAGCGGGATGAACTGCTGCTGATCAGCCGGCACGTCTTCCTCGGCATAGATCGCATTGACGGGGCATTCGGCCACGCAGACGGCGCAGTCGATGCATTCGTCCGGATCGATCGCCAGAAAATTCGGGCCTTCGCGGAAGCAATCCACCGGGCACACATCGACGCAGTCCGTATAACGGCAGAGGATGCAGGAATCGGTTACTACGTGGGTCATACCAGTCCTAATTCTGAAATAGTCGGGAGCGGGACAGCCAACAGCCAGGAAAAGGCGCAACGGAAGTGGGCGCAGCAGGGCAGTTGGCAGCCGCAGAAACCCTGCATTTTAATGCATATCGGCCGGCCTCACAAACCTGGCTTATATGGATTTGGAATAAGCAAATGCGGGCGGCAGCCGAGGAAAAACGCCGGAAAGCGCTTCCGCGTTAGAATCCCGTCCTTTTGACGACGGGAAGAAGGGCATGGCGGACATCAGTATTCGGCGCGAACATGGGCTTTCGCTGCAGCAAGCGAAGGAGGCGGCGCAACAGATTGCCGACCGAATGGCCGACGAATTCCAGATGGCGACGCAGTGGTGCGGCGATGTGCTGACGTTTCGTCGCAGCGGTGTGGCCGGCACGCTGGCGTTGCAGGAGTCCGCGGTGCAGGTCGACGTGACGCTGGATTTCCTGTTCAAGGCGTTTTCCGCCACGCTGGAGGAAAAGATCGCACGCAATCTCGACAAGGTGTTCGGCACGCCGGTGTGATGCGGCTTTCGGCATGCAAAATCGGGGCGAACAAGCGGGTCGAATAACCGGATCGAACAAGCGGACCGAACAATCCGACGCCGAATGCACCCGAAAGCGTGCCGCATGAAAAAAGCCCCGGTCGCAGGACGCGGGGCTTTTTTGTCGGTTTTGCCGCCAGTTGGATCAGACGCCCAGCAATTCCACTTCGAAGATCAGCGTGGCGTTTGGCGGAATCACGCCGCCTGCGCCGCGCGCGCCGTAGCCCAGCGATGCCGGGATCGTCAGCACGCGGGTGCCGCCGATCTTCATGCCTTGCACGCCTTCATCCCAGCCCTTGATCACGTGGCCTGCGCCCAGCGGAAAGGCGAACGGATCGTTGCGGTCCTTGCTGGAATCGAATTTTGTGCCGGCGCTGCCATCCGGATTCTGCAGCCAGCCGGTGTAGTGCACGGTGACATAGTTGCCAGCAGCCGCTTCCGCGCCGTCGCCGACGATCTTGTCTTCGTACTGCAGGCCAGAGGAGGTCGTAGTGGTCATTGTCTTGTCCTTCAAGGAAAGTGGTGTCGGAAAACGAAAGATTGTAGCAGGCGACATTGGTTCCCGATGCGTTCCGAAGCGTTGCCGCCGTGCATTGTCCTGCCGTCCGCGCCGTATCGGCACGCACGGTAAAATGCGCCGACTGTCTCGAAAGGATTTTCTCTTGATGCGACCGATATTGAACGCCTTCGGCAAAGCGCTGCTGTCGCAGATGCATGTGCGCATGCTGATGCTGACGGTCGTGCCTTTCATCTTGTCTGTCGCGGTCTGGGGATTCGTGCTGTGGCTTTACCTGCAGCGGATGATCGACTGGCTGCAGCAATGGTTTGTGCAGAACGATGCCTTCAGCGTCGCCGGCGGCGTGCTGGCGATCATCGGCATGGGGGCGCTGAAGGCGGTGGTGGTGCCGCTGCTGGCGATGTGGGTATTGCTGCCCTTGATGATCCTGACTGCATTGCTGTTTGTCGGCACGATGGCGATGCCAGTCATCGTGCGCCACGTCGGCCGGCGCAGCTACGGGGAGCTGGAGCTGCGCCGCGGCGGTACCTTCGTCGGCAGTCTGTGGACCTCGCTGTCGTCGTTCGTCGTGTTCCTCGTGCTGTGGCTGGTCACGTTGCCGCTGTCGCTGTTTCCGCCGCTGACCTTCGTCGTGCAGCCCTTGCTGTGGGGCTGGCTGACCTATCGTGTGATGGCCTACGATGCGCTGGCCGATCATGCCGACGCGGAGGAGCGCCGGATAATCCTGAAAACGCATCGCTGGCGGTTGCTGGCGATCGGCATCGTCACCGGCGCGATGGGCGCGGCGCCGACGTTGCTGTGGCTGGGCGGCGCACTGTCGGTCATTTTCTTCCCGGTACTGGCAGCCGGCGCGATCTGGCTTTATGTGCTGGTGTTCGTGTTCACCGGATTGTGGTTCCAGCATTACTGTCTGGAAGCGCTGCGGCGATGGCGCGCCCTGCAGTCGGCGGCGGCGGTCGGGGAGGCGCCGCTGCAACTGACGGAAAACGTCTGATTTTTCGCTCTTCCATTTCGCTTTTCCATTCGATTCGACGCAAGGTAAACCGCATGGCATTCGGACTCATCATCATCGGCGACGAAATCCTGTCCGGCAAACGCACCGACAAGCATTTTGCCAAGGTCGTCGAACTGCTCGCTGCGCGCGGTCTGTCGCTGTCGTGGGCCGAATGCATAGGCGACGATCCGGCGCGCATCACGGCGACGTTGCAGCGTACCTTCGCCAGCAATGACATCGTGTTCAGCTGCGGCGGCATCGGCGCCACGCCCGACGATCACACGCGGCAATGCGCCGCCGCTGCATTGGGTGTGCCACTGGTATTGCATCCGCAGGCGAAAGAGAAGATCCGCGAACGCATGCTGGACATGGCGCGCGAGGCGAACGTGGATTTCGATCCCGACCGGCCGGAAAATCTGCATCGGCTGAAGATGGGCGAGTTTCCGCAGGGCGCGGAGATCGTGCCGAATCCGTACAACAAGATTCCTGGCTTTGCGATCCGGCACGGCAATGGCGGCGCGCATTATTTCCTGCCGGGATTCCCGGTGATGGCATGGCCGATGATCGAATGGGCGCTCGATACGCATTACGCGCACCTGTTCCACCAGCGGCCGCATCTGGAAAAATCAGTGCTGGTGTTCGAGGCGATGGAATCGGCATTGACGCCGCTGATGGAAACCATCGAGCGCGCGTTTCCGGCGGTGAAGGTGTTCAGCCTGCCCAGCGTCGGCGATGCGCAGACGCGCCGCCATATCGAACTCGGCGTGAAAGGCGAACCGCAGCAGGCAGAAGAGGCGTTTGCAGCATTGCTGGCCGGACTGGAAAGCCGCGGCTGCGAAATCGGCGCTGCCTGATTTCACGCCGGCGTATTGCATGCAGGTCGCGTCATGCCTGCATCGGTGCGCATGGCGTTGTTTGCATGGCCGCCATTCCTTCGTTTTTCCTTTCGCCGATGTCTTTTCATTGACGCTTTTCATCGGCACTTTTCATCGATACCTCATCGACATTCAACGTTGCCTTTTTCATCCTGCGCATTGCACATCGCGCATGCGTGAAATTTGCGTTGCATACGATGCTTCGCAGGAAAATTTCATCGCTGCATCGGCATGAATTGCCGTATTGCACGTCCAGCACATTTTCCGCAGATGGCTCACAATGCGGGTGCGCCGGGTGACAGCACGACAGGATGTCTCTAGCAGCGCCACTGCACGACCTTCCGATGCGGTGCTTCTCATCGGAACATCATGCGCGCTACCTGCAATACCTTTTCTTCCACCGCCGTTTCCTCCAGCGGCAATCCATGGCTGGCTTCCGTTCCCTGGCTGTTCGTCGTGCTCTGGAGCACAGGCTTCATCGCAGCTAAGTACGGCCTGCCGTATGCGCCGCCGCTGACTTTCCTGTCGCTGCGTTTTCTCGGTGTGCTGCTTTTGCTGTTGCCGATGGTGTTGATTATGCGGGCGCCGTGGCCGGTAGGAACGATGCGCCATATCGCTGTTGCCGGCATCTTGCTGCAGGCGGGTTACTTGGCCGGAGTCTGGTGCGCGATCAAGCTCGGCATGCCGGCCGGGCTGTCGGCGCTGATCGTGGGCATGCAGCCGGTACTGACGGCGTTTGCCGCGCCGCTGGTCGGTGAACGTGTGCGCGGCAGGCAATGGATAGGACTGATATTCGGTTTGTGCGGTGTCGCGCTGGTGGTGGCGAACAAGATTTCGCTGATCGGCCTGACGTGGGAAAGCATCGCGCTGTGCGTGATGGCGCTGCTGTCGATCACGATCGGCACGCTCTATCAGAAACGTCATTGCCCGCATTTCGATCTGCGCACCGGCACCACCATCCAGTTTGCGGCTTCGCTGGTCGTGGTACTGCCATTTGCCGTGTTCTTCGAAGATATGTCGCCGTCGTTGTCCACCGTACAGTGGACATGGGCGTTTATCGGCGCGTGGGCATGGTCAGTGCTTGCCTTGTCGATCGGCGCGATCTTCCTGTTGTTTGCACTGATCCGCAAAAGCGCGGCGACGCAGGTGACCAGCCTGCTGTACCTGACGCCGCCGACCACGGCACTGATGGCCTGGGCGGCATTCGGCGAGGCGTTCAGCCTGATCGGCATGGCCGGCATGGTGCTGGCCGTGGTCGGGGTGGCGTTCGTCGTGCGGAAATGACGTCGATGTCAGGTTCGGAGCCCGGCGTGGCTGAAAACTGACAAAATGATGACAGCTAGTGAAGAAAAAGGATTAATGAATAACGCTAACTACCTAATTATCTTGCACATTTTCGGTGATTTGCTACACTGCAAGCAATTTTGTTGGTCCGAATCGGGAGTCGCAGATGATTAAATCCGCGCTGGGGATATGCTTATCCTTGTTGGTCATGTGCAATGTTTCTGTGGTGCAAGCCAAGGAGCCGACCACTTCCGTCAAAAAAGCGACCGTAAAAAAAACGACCGCCAAGAAAGCGACAGCCAAAAAGGCGGCGGTCAAGAAAACAGCGGCAACCAAAAGCAGCAGCAAGAAAAAAGTCACCGCGAAGAAGTCTTCGCGCAGCAACGGTCGTCGAACCGTTTCGCTCAATTCCAAGGAAAAACTCGTCAAGAAAGTGGTCATGGTGCGCGGCAAGCGCAAGGTGATCTATGAGCGCGTCGCCAAGCCGGCGGTAGCGGTGGTGCCGCCGGTGATGTCGGCCGGCGATCTGGCCGGCCTGAACCTGACGCGCGATCCGCTGGACCTGGCGTCGAACGTGGCGCTGGTGCTGGACCAGTCGACTTCCGAAGTGCTGCTCGAAAAGAACGCGAACGTGACGCTGCCGATCGCGTCGATCACCAAGCTGATGACGGCGATGGTGGTCGTCGAATCGAATCAGGACATGGACGAGATCCTGCAGGTAACCGACGACGACGTCGATCGCATCAAGCACAGCTCGTCGCGTCTGCGCGTCGGCTCGCGCCTGTCGCGCGCCAACATGCTGCATATCGCGCTGATGAGTTCGGAAAACCGTGCTGCTTCGGCGCTGGGCCGCAACTATCCGGGCGGCGTGCGTGCCTTTGTCGCGGCGATGAACGCCAAGGCACGCGAGCTCGGCATGACTGGCACGCATTACGTCGATCCGACCGGCCTGTCGAGCGACAACGTGGCGACAGCACGCGATCTGGCCAAGCTGGTGATGGCGGCGCTGCATTATCCGGTGCTGCGTCAGTATTCGACCGATACGCAATATGTCGTCGAACCCAGCGGCCGCTCGCTGCACTATGCGAATTCGAATCGTCTGGTTGCCAATGCGGACTGGGACATCGGCATCCAGAAGACCGGCTACATCACCGAAGCGGGACATTGCCTCGTCATGCAGGCGAATATCAACGAACGTCCGATCGTGATGATCTTCCTGGATTCAAAGGGAAAATATTCCCGTCTCGGCGATGCGCGGCGTATCCGCAAGTGGCTGGAGCAGGAGCCGAAGAACGCGGTTATCGCGCACGCATCGCATACGGTCGAAAGCTGATTGCTGCGACAGAAGCGAAAGCAGGCGACAACAAAAAAGGCGAACCGCGGTTCGCCTTTTTTCATGGCGTGTCACAATATGCGACATTGCATTGAATGATTGCATTGTGCGGTGCATTGCAACCCGTCTGCAGATATGTCGCAAATCCGCTTTTCAGTCGCGCCCCGTGCCGCCGCTTTCCTTGTAGCCGAGCGCCGATGAAATCTCCTTGGCTGTCGTCATCAGATCCTGCAGCCAGGCATCCTGCAAGCGATCGGCCGGCGCGGAAATCGACAGTCCCGCGATCAGCTTGCCGCTGTCGTCGTAGATGCCCGCCGCCATGCAGCGCACACCCAGTTCCAGTTCCTCGTTGTCGCGCGCATAGCCGTGCTTGCGCACCGCGCCGAGTTCGTTTTCCAGCTGGGTCAGATCGGTGATCGAATTTCTGTTGTGGCCGGCCAGGCCGGTGCGGCGCGCGTACTCGGCAACCATCTTCGGTTCGTCGATCGACAGGAACAGTTTGCCGGTCGAGGTCAGATGCAGCGGCGCACGGCCGCCGACGGCGCGCACCACCTGCATGCCGGAGCGTTCGGAAAACGCGCGGTCGATGTAGATGATCTCGTCGTTCTGCCGTACCGACAGGTTGACGGTTTGGTCGGTCTTGCGGTGCAGTGCGCGCATCAGGTCCATTGCGGCATCGCGCACGTTGAGCCGGCTCTTGACGATGTTGCCCAGTTCCAGCAGGCGCATGCCGAGCCGGTAGGCGCCAGGTTCGGAGCGGTCCACGAAGCGCTTGAGGACGAGATCGTTCAGGATGCGGTGGGCAGTCGACGGATGCAGGCCGGTGGTGCCGGCAAGTTCCTTCAGGCTGACGGGATCGGGGCAGGCGGCCAGGGCATCCAGCAGCGAGACCATGCGCTCGATGACCTGAATGGAGGTTTTGTCGTCAGTGGTTTTCATGTTTCGTTTGTTGCAAGGCCGTCGCCACGTTATATCACATTGTGAAAGATCGAAAAAGGCCGTAATACTTTGGCAATTGCTGATGATGGCGATTCAATCCCGTTCAATCCCGAATCGGTAGCGGAAATCGGCGTCGGCAGGACGTGCGTTTTTAACGCGGCGTTCACGCGAAACCTTGATAATTGCCTCATCCGTCCACCGTCATTCGTTTTGACGCGGTATGTCAGCCGCGCGGCGAAATCCTTTTGGGTACGTAATAAAGATGAATATCGATCATTCCGCCGACCGTCCGGTCGACCAGCCCGTCGGCGTACAGCCGATCAGCGAGTTCAAGAGCAAAAGCGGACTCGGGCGTCTGTTTCCTGCGCTGCGCTATTCGATGGCGGGGCTCTGTGCCGCATGGCAGGGCGAGCATGCGTTCCGTCAGGAAGTGTGCGTATTCGTCGTCGCGGCGCTGATTGTCTTCATGCTGCCGGTCACGCCGTGGGAGCGGCTGCTGATGATCGGCGTCTTCGTGCTGGTGCTGATCGTCGAACTGATCAATTCGGCGATCGAGGCCGTCGTCGATCGCGTGTCGCTGGAACGCAATGCCTTGTCGAAGAATGCAAAGGACTTCGGCAGCGCGGCCGTGCTGCTGACCTTGTTGCTGGCGGCCGCAACGTGGCTGGTGATCCTGTGGCCGCATTTTTTCGGGCCATGATGCAGATCACGAATTGCTGTAGCGAAAAACAAAAAGCCGGTGATGTATTCACCGGCTTTTTTCATGTCCATCCAGGGTTTCTCTCTTACTTGTTCCGTTCGATCCATTGCACGAATGCATTGAGGAACTTGCCCATGAACTGGATCGTGGAAGCATTGGTCAGCTCGCCCTTGTCGTCGAATTGGTCGCCGGCATTGCCGATGTAGGCTTCCGGCTGCGCCATCGTCTTGATGCCGACCGCCGTCATCACCTGACGCAGATGATGGTTGGCGCCGAAGCCGGCCAGCGGGCCTGGCGAAACGCTGACGACGGCGCCCGGCTTGCCTATCCATACGCCTTGTCCGTATGGACGCGACGCAATGTCGACCGCGTTCTTCAATACGCCCGGCACCGAACGGTTGTATTCCGGCGTCAGCAGCAGCACGGCGTCGGCCGCCTTGATCTTTTCGCGGAAAGCCAGCACGTTCTGCGGCGGATTTTCTTCCCAGTCCTGATTGAAATGCGGCAAGTCGGCGATCTCGACGATGGACATCGACAGCGACGGCGGGGCGATCTTGATCAGCGCGTTGGCCAGCTTGCGGTTCAGCGAATCCTTGCGGAGGCTGCCGACGACGATGGCGACGGTATGCGTGGTGCTCATGAATGTCCTTTCAGTGGATGGAAAAACAATTGGCGAGGCGTCGATATTTCAGTGCGATGTTCGGCGCAATTTTTCAGCAGAGCCAGTCTAGCAATAAAAGCAAAAACATTGCGACAGGCCGCATGACGACGATGTTATGCGTAAACCGCATATGCAACGGCGAAACAATTCGTTCTGTTTTTTTTGACCGCCCCTTAATCTGCATTTCTCGAAAACGAAACACTCAGGGGAATGAAACATGCTGATCAAGAAACTTACGGCCGTCGCATTTGCATTGACAGTGATTGCACCGAGTCTGCACGCAGCGGAAATCTCGCTGCTGAATGTCTCCTACGATCCGACGCGCGAACTGTATCAGGAATATAACAAGGCTTTCGCCAAGGAGTGGAAAGCCAAGACCGGTGACGATCTGAAGATCAAGGCATCGCATGGCGGCTCCGGCAAGCAGGGCCGTTCGGTGATCGACGGTCTGGAAGCGGACGTCGTCACGCTGGCACTTGCCTACGACATCGATGCGATTGCCGATCGCGGCCTGATCGCGAAGGATTGGCAGAAGCGCCTGCCGCACAACAGCGCACCGTATACGTCCACCATCGTGTTCCTCGTGCGCAAAGGCAATCCGAAACACATCAAGGATTGGAACGACCTGATCAAACCGGGCGTTTCCGTCATCACGCCGAATCCGAAAACCTCGGGCGGCGCGCGCTGGAATCACCTCGCCGCATGGGGTTATGCATTGAAGCAGCCGGGCGGCAATGAGAAGACGGCGACCGAATTCCTGTCGAAGCTCTACAAGAACGTGCCTGTGCTGGATTCCGGTGCGCGCGGTGCGACGACGACCTTCGTCGAGCGCGGTATCGGCGACGTGCTGCTGGCCTGGGAGAACGAAGCAATTCTGGCATTGAAGGAACTCGGTCCGGACAAGTTTGAAATCGTCGCGCCGTCCGTCAGCATCCTGGCCGAACCGCCGGTTGCCGTCGTCGACAAGGTGGTTGATCGCCGCGGTACGCGCAAGGTGGCCGAAGCGTATCTGCAATACCTGTATTCACAGGAAGGCCAGGAAATCGCCGCACAGAACTACTACCGTCCGATCGACGAAAAGGTGGCGAAGAAGTATGCCAGCCAGTTCCCGAAGGTGAAGCTGTTCACGATCGATGAAGTCGCGGGCGGCTGGACCAAGGCGCAGAAGGATCATTTCGCGGATGGCGGTGTCTTCGATCGAATCTATCAACCCGGTAAGTAATTCGGGCAAATAAATCGGTCAAATAAATCGGTCAAATAATTCGGACGGATGATCGTCCGTCATCGAAAGATTCAGGAAACCGTATGGACACCCGCATGAATATCCTGTTGCTCGCCGGCAGTCCCTCCTTGTCTTCGCGTTCCACGCGGCTGCTGCATCACGTTGGCGAAAAGCTGGCGCTGCTCGGCCACCGCTACGCAAAGCTGAACGTGCGCGATCTGCCGGCGCTGGCGCTGCTGCAAGCCGATTTCGGCGACGAAACGCTGAAGGCGGCACGTGAACAAGTGGCCGATGCGGATGCCGTCGTGATCGGCACGCCGGTCTACAAGGCGGCATACAGCGGCATCCTGAAAGCCTTTCTCGATTTGCTGCCGCAGGATGGATTGAAGGGTAAGTTGGTGCTGCCGTTGGCCACCGGCGGCAGCCAGTCTCACATGCTGGCGCTCGACTATGGTCTGCGCCCGGTGCTGTCGGCGCTGGATGCGCGGCACGTGCTACCCAGCATCTATGCGACCGAACAGCAGATCGTATGGTCGGAAGAAGCGGGCCTGGCGCTTGATCCGGCAATCGCCAAACGCGTGACCGACGGCGTGGAAAACCTGTCCGCCAGCCTGATTGCGCTGCAGGAAGCGGCAGCGGCCGGCTTCGAACCGATTCCGTTTTCCAGCGTGCGTTGTAGCGTCTAGCGCTGTTTGCGCGGCATGCGTTGCATGTGCCGCGCTTAAGAAATCATCCCGTCGATTTTTGAAACGGCATGCGATGCCGGCTGGATTCCTGTTGCCGAAAATCTTGAAGAAGTCTTGAAGAATGGAGAAACGTCGATGAGCGATCCGAAGCAGAAACATGCCGCCAGAAGGCGCACGCTGGGTTACCTGTCTGCCGCGGCACTCGGTGCCCTGAGTGCAGGCTTGCCGAAGCTGGCTGTGGCGCAGGAGAAAAAAGTCGTGCGTATCGGTTATCAGAAATACGGCACGCTGGTCATTCTGAAAGGCAGCGGCGCACTGGAGAAACGTCTGGCAACCGAAGGTGTGGATGTGAAGTGGAGCGAATTCCCGGCCGGCCCCACACTGCTGGAAGGATTGAATGTCGGCAGCATCGATTTCGGCACGGCCGGCGAAGCGCCGCCGATCTTTGCGCAGGCGGCCGGCGCCGATCTGGTCTATGTCGGCAACGAACCGCCGTCGCCGACGGGCGAGGCGATCATCGTGCCGAAGGATTCGCCGCTGAAAAGCGTGGCCGATCTGAAGGGAAAAAAGGTCGCGCTGAATCGCGGCTCCAACGTGCATTACCTGCTGGTGAAGGCACTGGAGAAGGCCGGCATCAATTACCGTGACGTCAACGTTTCCTATCTCGCGCCGGCCGATGCGCGCGCCGCCTTCGAGCGCGGCAGTCTCGATGCATGGGTGATCTGGGACCCGTTTCTTGCCGCTGCAGAAAAACAGCTGGGTGCACGCGTATTGGCCGACGGCACGGGGCTGGTTGCCAACCATCAGTTCTTCCTTGCTTCGCGCTCCTATGCCGAAAAGAACGCCCGCATCGTATCGATCGTGCTCGACGAGATCGACAAGATCGATCAATGGAGCAGCCGCAACCTGTCGGAGGTCACGACGATTCTGACGAAGCAGACTGGGCTGGATAGCGGCGTCGTCGAACTGGCGGCGAAGCGCCTGGCGTACGGCGTGCGTCCGGTGACGCCGTCGGTGATCGCCGATCAGCAGAAGATTGCCGACGTGTTTGCCGAGCTGAAGCTGATCCCGAAAAAAATCCATGTCAGGGATGCCGTGATCGTTACCCGTTCCTGATGCAGATACGCACTATAGGTGCGTCGGAACATCGTATTGCCTTCAAGGATTGATGATGAGTTTGAATGTTTTCTGGTTTATTCCCACGCACGGCGACAGCCGCTACCTTGGCACGTCGAAAGGCGCGCGCCAGGTGGATTTCGATTACATGAAGCAGGTGGCGGTCGCTGCCGATACGCTGGGTTACGACGGCGTGCTGCTACCGACTGGCCGCTCCTGCGAAGACCCGTGGGTTGCCGCGTCCAGCCTGATCGGCGTGACGCAAAAATTGAAATTTCTGGTGGCGATCCGTCCGGGGCTCAGCACGCCGGGTTTGTCGGTGCGCATGGCATCGACCTTCGATCGCCTGTCGAAAGGGCGTTTGCTGATCAACGTCGTCACCGGCGGCGATCAGGCGGAACTGGAAGCGGACGGTCTGTGGGCCGATCACGCGGAACGTTACGAAATCTCGTCCGAATTCCTGAAGATCTGGCGCGGTTCGATTTCCGGCGAAGGCGGCGAGGCCGGTTTCGATTTCGACGGCAAGCATCTGCAGGTGAAGGGCGGCAAGACGCTGTATCCGCCGTTGCAGAAACCGTATCCGCCGCTGTACTTCGGCGGCTCGTCGGAAGCGGCGCATGAGCTGGCGGCCGAGCAGGTCGACGTCTATCTGACCTGGGGCGAACCGCCGGCGGCGGTGGCAGAGAAAATTGCGGACATCCGCAAACGTGCCGCAAGACATGGCCGCACGCTGAAGTTCGGCATCCGCCTGCACGTGATCGTGCGCGAGACGAACGAGCAAGCATGGAAGGCCGCCGACGAACTGATCCAATACGTGGACGACGATCTGATCGCACGCGCGCAGGCGTCGTTCAACAAGATGGATTCTGAAGGACAGCGCCGCATGGCGGCATTGCACGGCGGTCGCAAGGACAAGCTGGAAGTCTCACCCAATCTGTGGGCTGGGGTCGGCCTGGTGCGCGGCGGTGCTGGTACTGCGCTGGTCGGCGATCCGACAACGGTGGCGGCGCGCATGCGCGAATACGCGGATCTCGGCATCGAGACCTTCATCCTGTCCGGCTATCCGCATCTGGAAGAGTCCTACCGCTTTGCCGAACTGGTGTTCCCGTTGCTGAACAAGGGCAAGGATCGTGCGGACGAGCCGGCGCTGACCGGACCGTTCGGCGAAGTGATTTCCAACGACATCCTGCCCAAGGTGTCACAAAGCTGAGGAAATGTAATGAGCGCAGTGTTATCCGATACCGCGGCGGCGGCCGCTGAACCGTCGGCGAAGCGTGTGACGTCTGGCGATGCATGGAAGCGCGTGCTGCCGTGGATCGTGCCGATCCTGTTGCTGACGGCATGGCAGATCGCTTCGCATTTCGGTTGGCTGTCGAATCGCGTATTGCCGGAGCCGTTCGCGGTGGCGAAAGCGGCATGGAGTCTCGCGGAATCCGGCGAATTGTGGATGCATGCCAAGGTCAGCCTGTGGCGTGCGCTGATCAGCTTCGGCGTCGGCGGCGGCCTCGGCCTGCTGTTCGGTCTGCTGACTGGCACGTTCAAGACGGCGGAGACGCTGTTCGACACCACCTTCCAGATGGTGCGCAACATTCCTTCGCTGGCGCTGATTCCGCTGGTGATCCTGTGGTTCGGTATCGAAGAGTCGGCGAAGATTTTTCTGGTTGCGGTCGGCGTGTTCTTTCCCGTCTATCTGAATACCTTCCACGGCATCCGTTCGGTCGACAAGGGGCTGATCGAAATGGCGAAGAGCTACGGCCTGTCCGGCTGGGCGTTGTATCGCGACGTGATCCTGCCGGGCGCGCTGCCGTCGATCCTGGTCGGTGTGCGTTTTTCGCTGGGCCTGGTGTGGGTGATATTGATCGTGGCGGAGACGATTTCCGCGCAATCCGGCATCGGCTACATGACGATGAATGCGCGCGAATTCCTGCAGACCGATGTGGTGCTGGTCGGCATTCTGCTGTACGCGCTGCTGGGCAAGCTGGCCGACGTGGTGTCGCGCGGGCTGGAGCGTTACTGGCTGCGCTGGCATCCCGGTTACCGACATTGAGATAGCGAGAGGAGCAGCATCATGCAGGGCAACGCCATCGAACAGAAAACATTGAATGCAGCGGCACGGCGCGGCGTACGCGTGCGCATCGGCAGTCTCGTCAAATCCTATGGCGGGCGCGAAGTGCTGAAGTCGGTTGACCTGACGCTGGAGCCGGGCGAATTCGTTGCAGTCGTCGGCCGCAGCGGCTGCGGCAAGAGCACGCTGCTGCGCCTGATCGCGGAACTGGAAACGGCGGATCGCGGCACGCTGGTGTTCGCCGACGGTGAGAAGAAACCGGAGACCCGCATCATGTTTCAGGATTCCCGCCTGCTGCCGTGGAAAAAGGTGCTGCACAACGTTGCCCTCGGCCTGCCGAAACGCAGCGGCAAGGCGGATGCGTTGCATGCGCTCAAGCAGGTCGGCCTGAACGACCGCGCCGGCGAATGGCCGGCGGTATTGTCCGGCGGCCAGCGTCAGCGCGTGGCCCTGGCGCGCGCGCTGGTGCATGACCCCGAACTGCTGCTGCTGGACGAACCGCTGGGGGCGCTCGATGCGTTGACGCGCATCGAGATGCAGCAGCTGATCGAATCGCTGTGGCAGCAGCGTGGCTTCACTGCCTTATTGGTCACGCACGATGTGCAGGAAGCGATCGCACTGGCGGATCGCGTCGTGCTGATCGAAGAAGGACGCCTTGCGCTGGACGAACACATCGCATTGGCGCGTCCGCGTGCGCGCGGTAATGCGGCGTTTGCGCAGCTTGAAGAACGCATCCTGGCGCGCGTGCTGCAGCAGCCGGTGCCGAAAGACAGTCCGGATGCCGAGCTGGGCGACGTATCGCTGCTGAAGGCGGTTGGCCAGTTTGCATGGGCGGTGTGAACTTCACGGATCCATTTATCTTTTTATTCAACCTGCAAGGAAAACCATGAGCATCGAAAAAATCAACGCCCGCAACCAGTTCAAGGGCCGCATCAGCAACATCATCCTCGGCGACGTGCTGTCGGAAGTCGACGTCGAAACGCCGGGCGGCACCGTCACTTCGGTCATCACCACGCGCTCGGTCAAGGATCTGGAGTTGCAGATCGGCACCGAAGTCGTGGCGCTGGTGAAGGCGACCGAAGTATCGCTGGCCAAGTTGCTGTAAGCGATGCTGTTGCGCGACATCGCCTGCATGGCGGCGCGCGCAGCGGTGTTCGCGGAAAGGAAAACGATGAGCTTCCCCGACTTGCAGGATTATCTGGCGCGCCTGCGCACTGCTCCGGTCGATACGTCCCTGTGGATGGACCGGGAGGGGAAGGCGCATGGACGCTATCTGAACGCCACGCTGACCAGCATGTTCCAGCCGATCCGCGAAATCGCCACGGGGCGTGTCGCCGGCATGCAAGGCTTCATGCGCAGCCAGTCGCACAGCGACGATGGCCTGAGCGTCTGGAAACTGCTGGACACGACTGCCACCGACGAGCAGTCGATCGAACTGGATCGTCTGTGCCGATTGCTGCACACCGTCAATTTCTACCGGCAGCCGCCGTTGGCGGATATCGATCTCTATCTCAGCGTCCACGCGCGCTTGCTGGCTGCGGTGGACAGCAATCACGGCATGTCGTTCCGCCGCGTGCTGGACCTGCTCGGCCTGCCGTGGACGAACGTCGTGCTGCAACTGCCGGTGATACGCGAGGATCAAACGTGGATCGCGCATTACGTGGCCGACAATTACCGGCGCAACGGCTTCCGTCTCGCAATCAACGTGGCTGATGCGCGCTAGGGGCTGGAGCAATTGCGCCAGGTCGGCCCCGACGTCATCAAGCTGGATGCACGCGAGTTGAATGACGAGGGCGCCGTGCTGCAGTTGCTGGAAGAAGCGGAGGCCGGTAATGCAAGCGTCATCTTCAAGCGGGTCGAATCGGCCGTCGTGCGCGACAAGCTGCATGCGTTGCAGGCGCGGATACAGCGACCTGTCTTTGCGCAGGGTTTTCTGTGGGATGTGCCGACGGCTGTTCCACGAATTACGGAGGCCCGCTCTGACGCCATTCGCGACGATGTGTCGGCGGCGATCGCATCATGACGCTGCCGGACCTGTCCGACTATCGCGTGCTGATCGTTCCGGGGCTGAACGATAGTGGTCCCGCCCACTGGCAGACGCGCTGGCAGGCGCATTACCCTGCGTTCGAACGCGTCCGGCAGGATCACTGGGATCGCCCCGATCTGGCGCGCTGGTCGCAACGGCTGGCGGAAAGGTTGCAGCAGTCGACGCAGCCGGCCATTCTCGTCGCGCACAGTTTTGGCTGCCTGGCTTCAGTGCATGCGTCGCGGCGTTTCCCGCATGTGGTCGCGGCATTGTTGGTGGCGCCGGCCGATCCGGAAAAATTCGGCGTCGCTCATCTGTTGCGCGATGCGCGCATGCGCTGCCCGACGATCATGGTGGGCAGCGAAAACGATCCGTGGATGGTGGCGCATCGCGCGGCATACTGGGCCGATTGCTGGGGCTGCGGTTTCATCAATGCCGGCGCGCTCGGTCATATCAATGCGGAATCGGCATTGGACGATTGGGAACAGGGGCTGCAGCAATTGGGACGGTTGCGGGCGCTGGCGGACGTTTGCCAGCCGGCGCTTCGCGCATCCTGCTGAAGTCCGGCCATCTGCTGCAATACCTGATACCTGATGCAATAGGTGGCCCCCAATATCAGGCGCAATACGACGCAATGCCGGCACAATCCGATGCCATCCCCACGCAAAGCGCAAGCTCAGTACACTAGCCGTTACTGCAACGATTGCGGAGGCGATGGTGCGCTATTTCGATTTCAATTCCTGGCATGGCGTATTGACGACGATCCTGGGGCTCGCCGTATTCACGCTGATCGGCGTCGGTGTGCGTGTGCTGATGATGCAGACCATCCAGCAACGCCGCGAACGGATGAACCGGCAGATCAACGAGCGGCTCAGAACATTGATCGCCGCATACAAGACGCTGGGCGGTTCCTTTACCGGGCAACTGACGGTCGATCCCACGCATTTGCGCGATTTGCGGCTGACTGCACGGGAAGAGAACGAGGACGCCGCGGAACCGGATGAGCTTTCCGGATCCGATCGCGCACGCCGCATCCGCGACGCTGTGGAAGCGGCGTTGTCGGACATCATTCTTCTCGGCACCGAGGAACACGTGCGTCTGGCGAGCCGGGCCGCAACCGACATGGCCGCCGGCCGCCCGATTCATACAGCCGAACTGGTCATGTCGCTGCGCAACTTCATCCGTGCGGCGCTTGATCTGAGCCCGGTACCGGACGACGTCGAGATACCGTTACAAGGACCGACGCGAACGCAGGGCGGCAGCCGTGGCAAGGGCAATGACGGCGGCAGGGAAGGCAGCAAGAATGCGGGACGCGGCGGCAACATGGGCGGCGCCAGTGCCGGCATGGGTGTGGGAATCGGCCTCGGCATGGGGCACAAGGACAACGACGGGGCGGGCTAGCTTCCTCGTTCCCCTTGTTTGATTCGGCAATGGATGGCAGCAATTGCCCGATGTTGCGCTCCGAACATCAAAGCCGATTTCGATTGCATAAGAAGAAACGAAGTACTTATGCAATTTCCTTCTAAAGACATGCAAAAAGATTCGTTCTCTTTATAACGACAGGGTGCAATTATGGCGACCTGTTAGCTGGATTTGTAATAAAGAGCCCGTCATGTCCGCCGTATTTCCTATTGAACAAAAGAAACTGAGAGTGACCAGAGTGCTGCCCGGCTTCCATCTGTCACTGGGTTTCACGCTGTTCTATCTGAGCCTGATCGTGCTGATTCCATTGTCGGCCGTGTTCCTGAAGACGTTCACGATGAGCTGGGATGCTTTCGTTGCGGCGGTGACCTCGGATCGCGTGATGGCGTCGTACCGCCTGACGTTCGGCGCGGCACTGATCGGTGCACTGCTGAACGTGCTGTTCGGCGGCATCGTGGCCTGGGTGCTGGTGCGCTACGAATTCCCGGGCAAGAAGATCGTGGATGCGCTGGTCGATCTGCCGTTCGCCTTGCCGACCGCGGTGGCCGGCATTGCGCTGACGGCGCTGTATTCGGCCAACGGCTGGATCGGACAATATCTGGAAGCCATCGACATCAAGGTGGCGTTCACGCCGCTGGGCGTAATCGTCGCGCTGACTTTCATCGGCCTGCCGTTCGTCGTGCGAACCGTGCAGCCGGTGCTGGAAGATGCGGAGCGCGAACTGGAAGAAGCGGCCGTCAGCCTGGGCGCGAGCCACTGGCAGACCTTTGCAAGGGTGATTTTCCCGACCGTGCTGCCGGCGCTGCTGACCGGTTTTGCGCTGGCCTTTGCGCGGGCGACCGGCGAATACGGTTCGGTCATCTTCATCGCCGGCAACATGCCGATGGTGTCGGAAATCACGCCGCTGTTCATCGTGACCAAGCTGGAGCAGTACGACTATGCGGGCGCGACGGCGATTGCGGTCGTGATGCTGCTGGTGTCGTTTGCGATGCTGCTGACGATCAATCTGTTGCAGGCATGGACACGCAAACGCGGCCGTGCGGAAAGGAACTGACATGTCCGCAGTTGCTGCTTCTCCTGCCTTGCAGACATTGGCCGCGCCGCGCGCGGCAATAGTACCGCCCGCGACAGTGGAATCCTGGTGGGTGCGGGCCTTGCTGATCGGCGTTGCGCTGGGATTCTTGACGCTGTTCCTGTTCGTGCCGCTGGTCGCGGTATTTGCCGAAGCGTTGAAGAAAGGCTGGGATGCCTATCTGGCTGCCATTGTCGAAGAGGATGCGCTGGCCGCGATCAAGCTGACCTTGCTGACGGCGGCGATCGCGGTGCCATTGAACCTGGTGTTCGGCGTGGCTGCATCGTGGTGCATCGCCAAGTTCGATTTCCGCGGCAAGAGCATCTTGCTGACGCTGATCGATCTGCCGTTCTCGGTATCGCCGGTGATTTCGGGTTTGATCTATGTGCTGCTGTTCGGCGCGCAGGGCTGGTTCGGCGCATGGCTGCTGGATCACAACATCAAGATCCTGTTCGCGGTGCCGGGCATCGTGCTGGCGACGGTGTTCGTGACCTTTCCATTCGTGGCGCGCGAGCTGATCCCGTTGATGCAGTCGCAGGGCAGCGAAGAGGAAGAGGCCGCGCTGGTGCTGGGTGCATCGGGCTGGCGCATGTTCTGGCACGTGACGCTGCCGAACATCAAGTGGGGCTTGCTGTACGGCGTGATCCTGTGCAATGCGCGGGCGATGGGCGAATTCGGCGCGGTGTCGGTGGTGTCGGGCCACATCCGCGGCCAGACCAACACGATTCCCCTGCAGGTGGAGATTCTGTATAACGAGTACCAGTTTTCGGCGGCTTTTGCGGTCGCGTCGTTGCTGGCGCTGCTGGCACTCGTTACACTGGCGCTCAAATCATTCATCGAGTGGCGTTTGCGTGATGCGCGCGCCGTGCAGGAAGAACAGTTTCAGGAGCAGGGATCATGAGTATCGAAGTCAAGAACATCCACAAGCAGTTCGGCAGTTTCGTCGCGCTGAATGACGTATCGCTGAGCTTTCCGGCTGGCGAACTGACAGCATTGCTGGGCCCGTCCGGCTGCGGCAAGACCACGCTGCTGCGTATCATCGCCGGCCTCGAACAGCCGGACAACGGCCAGGTACTGCTGGATGGGCAGGATGCATCGGCGCGCCACGTGCGAGAGCGCCAGGTCGGTTTCGTGTTCCAGCACTATGCGCTGTTCAAACACATGAGCGTGTTCGAGAACATCGCGTTCGGCCTGCGCGTGCGTCCGGCGGCAACGCGTCCGTCGGAAGCGCAGATCAAGGAAAAGGTCATGAAGCTGCTGGAGCTGGTGCAGCTGGACTGGCTGGCCGACCGTTATCCGCCGCAACTGTCCGGCGGCCAGCGTCAGCGTATCGCGCTGGCGCGTGCGCTCGCAGTGGAGCCGCGCGTGCTGCTGCTGGACGAACCGTTCGGTGCGCTCGATGCCAAGGTGCGCAAGGAACTGCGCCGCTGGCTGCGCCGCCTGCATGACGAGCTGCACGTCACCAGCATCTTCGTCACGCACGACCAGGAAGAAGCATTGGAAGTAGCCGATCAGATCGTGCTGATGAACAAGGGCAACGTCGAACAGATCGGCGCACCGCGCGACGTCTACAACAATCCGGCTTCGCCGTTCGTCTACGGCTTCCTCGGCAACGTCAACCTGTTCCACGGTCGCGTGCATGAGGGCGTGCTGCAGTCGGAAGGATTGTCGTTCGCCGCGCCGGATTATGCGCAGACACAGGATACGAAGGGTATCGGCTACGTGCGACCGCACGATCTGGAAGTCGAACGCTATGCGCAGGATGCCGACGGCATCGACGGTATTGTCGTCAAGCTGCTGCGCGTCCACGCGATCGGGCCGCTGGCGCAACTGGAGCTGGAACGCGAGGATAACGGCGGGTTGATCGAAGCCGTGATCTCGAACGATCGCTTCACGCAATTGCAGCTGAAGGAAGACGAGATGCTGGTCGTCCGTCCGAAGAAGCTGCAGGTATTTATCGACGATTCCATCTGATTGATCCGGACGCGCCGTCATTGTCATCGGCGCAGTCGGATCATCGGGGAATCGCACAGAGATTTCCGCCGATTCGACGGCGTTTTGACGGGGTGTCCCACGATGAATTTTCAGCAATTACGTTCGATACGCGAAACCGCACGCTGCGGCTACAACCTGACCGAAGTCGCCAATGTGCTGTACACATCGCAGCCGGGCGTGAGCCGCCAGATCCGCGAACTGGAAGAAGAACTCGGCGTCGACATCTTCGAGCGCAACGGCAAGCGCCTGACCGGCCTGACCGATCCGGGACGCGGCATCCTGCAGATCATCGACCGCCTGCTGCTGGAAGCGGAGAATCTTCAGCGCGCCAGTCGCGAATACACGGCGCAGGAAATCGGTACGCTGGCCGTCGCCACCACGCACACGCAGGCACGCTACATGCTGCCGAAAGTCGTGCAGGCATTTCGAGCGGCTTTTCCTAAAGTGCGCATCGCGCTGCAGCAGAGTTCACCGGAGCACATCGCCGAATGGGTGATTTCCGGCAGGTCGGATGTCGGCATCGCGACCGAAGGCCTGAGCCAGTTTGATGAACTGGTTTCCTTCCCGTGCTATCGCTGGCATCACGCGATCGTCGTGCCGGACGGCCATCCGCTGCTGGAAAAGAATCCGGTCACGCTGGCCGATCTGGCCGAATATCCGCTGATTACCTACGACCTCGGCTTTACCGGTCGCAGTCACATCGACGATGCCTTCCGTCAAGAAAACATCACGACGGATATCGTGCTGACCGCAATGGATTCCGACGTGATTCAGCAATACGTTGCGCTCGGTCTTGGCGTCGGTCTGGTGGCGTCGATGGCGCTGCAGCATCGCAACGGCAATACGCTGACCGGTACGGGATTGAAGGTGATCGATGGTGCGCATCTGTTCGCGCAGAACGTCACGCGGCTGGCGGTACGGCGCGGCGCCTATTTGCGCAGCTACACCTACGATTTCATCCAATTGTTTGCACCGGAACTGTCGCGCGCCGATATCGAGAAGGCGGTGAAGGCAGGCACGTGATCCACCATTGTTGATGCAGAAACAAAAAACGCCCCGATATCGGGGCGTTTTTATTTGATGAAGCAGCGATTTATTTTGCGCTCATCAATGCCGTCGTCGTATCCAGCATGCGGTTCGAGAAGCCCCATTCGTTGTCGTACCACGACGAGACTTTCACCAGGCGGCCGGAGACTTTCGTCAGCGTCGCATCGAAGCTGCTCGATGCCGGATTGTGGTTGAAGTCCACCGACACCAGCTGTTCCGTCTGATAGGTCAGGATGCCTTTCAGCGCGCCTTCCGATGCTTCCTTCATGATCGCGTTGACTTCATCGACCGTCGTGTCGCGCGCGGCGATGAAGGACAGGTCGACGATCGAAACGTTGATCGTCGGCACGCGGATCGCGAAGCCGTCCAGCTTGCCGTTCAGTTCCGGCAGCACGAGGCCGACGGCGGCAGCGGCGCCGGTCTTGGTCGGGATCATCGAATGCGTGGCCGAACGCGCGCGGCGCAGGTCTTCGTGCATGACGTCGGTCAGCACCTGGTCGTTGGTGTACGAGTGCACGGTCGTCATCAGGCCGTTGACGATGCCGAGCTTGTCGTGCAGCGGCTTGACCAGCGGCGCCAGGCAGTTGGTCGTGCACGAGGCGTTCGAGATCACGGTGTCGGTCGATTTCAATACCGTGTGGTTCACGCCGTAGACGATGGTCGCGTCGACATCCTTGCCGCCCGGTGCGGAAATGATGACTTTCTTCGCGCCGCCTTTCAGGTGAGCCGAGGCTTTTTCCTTGGTGGTGAAGAAGCCCGTGCATTCCATCACCACGTCGACCTTCAGGTCGCCCCACGGCAGTTTGGCTGGATCGCGTTCGGCGAAGACCTTGATGCGGTCGCCGTTGACGACCATGCAATCGCCGTCGACTTCGACGGTGCCGGGGAACTTGCCGTGTACCGTGTCGTAGCGGGTCAGGTGCGCGTTCGATTCGGGTTTGCCGAGATCGTTGATGGCGACGATTTGAATGTCGTTCTTCTTGCCGCCTTCATAGTGCGCACGAAGGACATTGCGGCCGATGCGGCCGTAACCGTTGATTGCGACGCGGATGGTCATCTTCTTCTCCAGAAAGGGTTCAACTCAGTTTCAACTGCAAAACATTCTTTTCGCTGCCGCAATCCTGCAACAGCCGGTCCAGATCGTGCCAGGCGTAGCCGGCTTCGGTCAGTTCGAGGTCGTCCCACGAAAACGGTTGTTCGACCAGCAACGCGGCACCGAGTTCTTCGAAAAACTGGCGCGCGGGTTTGTTGTCGGCAAGCACCCACGTCAGCAGCGACGATGCCTTGTGTTGCTGCATCGCCTGCACGACCAATGCCAGCAGGCGGCGTCCGACGCCGCCGCGCTGCGCGATCGGCTTCAAATAAATAGCGGTGAGTTCGGCATCGCAGTCCAGCTTGGCCGGCGACAGCAGCATGCCGGAAGCAAAGCCGACGATCTCGTCGTCGGCAGTGGCGACGAAGACGACGATGCCGGGGCGTTCCGCCTGCAACACTTGCGACCACATCGATGCGCTGTCTTCGGCACGCATGTTGTCCAGATAGCTTTCCGGAATCACGCCGCGATAACTGGTGCGCCAGCTGTCGACGCGCAGGGCGGCGATGGCCGACGCATCGGCGGCCGTGGCGTGGCGGAAAGTGATTTCGGTCACGTGCGTTTTCCGTTACGCCAGCACTTTTTTGACGGTGGCGATCACGTTGTCGACGGTGAAGCCGAAGTGCTTGAACAGCACGCCGGCCGGCGCCGATTCGCCGAAGGTGTCGATGCCGACCACGCCGCCTTCGAGACCGACGTACTTGTGCCAGAAATCGGTGACGCCGGCTTCGATTGCCACGCGCGGCACGCCCTTGGTCAGCACGCTGGCCTTGTAGGCATCGTCCTGACGGTCGAACACGTCGGTCGACGGCATCGAGACGACGCGTGCAGCAACGCCGTGTTCGGCGAGTTGTTCGGCGGCTTTGACGGCCAGTTCGATTTCGGAGCCGGTCGCGATCAGGATCACTTTCGCATCCTTCGCATCGCGCAGCACATAGCCGCCGCGCGCGATGTCGGCGATCTGTTCGGCCGAACGTTCCTGGAACGGCAGGTTCTGGCGCGAGAAGATCAGCGTGCTCGGGCCGTTGTGGCGCTTGATCGCCTGTTGCCATGCGACGGCGGATTCGACGGTGTCGCATGGACGCCAGTTGTCCAGGTTCGGAATCAGGCGCAGGCTGGAGACGTGTTCGACCGACTGGTGCGTCGGACCGTCTTCGCCGAGGCCGATCGAGTCGTGCGTGAAGACGAACAGCGAGCGTACCTTCATCAGCGCTGCCATGCGCAGCGCATTGCGGCTGTAGTCGGAGAAGGTCAGGAAGGTCGCGCCGAACGGCAGATAGCCGCCGTGCAAGGCGATGCCGTTCATGATCGCGCTCATGCCGAATTCGCGCACACCGTAGTTGATGTGATTGCCAGGCTGGTTGGCGCGCACGGCCACGCTTTCTTTCCAGTTGGTCAGGTTGGAGCCGGTCAGGTCGGCCGAGCCGCCGAGGAATTCCGGCAGCACTTGCGCATACGCCTGAATCGCGTTCTGGCTGGCCTTGCGGGTGGCGATGGTTTCCTTCTTGTCGACGCAGACAGCGATGTAGGCATCGACGGCCTTGTCGAAATCGCCCGGCAGCTCGCCCTTCATGCGGCGCGTCAGTTCGCTTGCCTGTTGCGGGAATTGTTTCGCGTAGCCTTCCAGCTTCGCGTTCCAGTCGCCTTGCGCCTTCAGACCTTTAGCCTTCGCATCCCAGGCGGCGTAGACGTCGTCGGCGATGACGAAAGGCGCATCGCTCCAGCCCATTGCTTCGCGCGTGGCGGCGATTTCCTTGTCGCCCAGCGCGGCACCGTGCACGTTATGCGTGCCGGCCATGTTCGGCGAGCCCTTGCCGATGACGGTCTTGCAGCAGATCAGCGTCGGCTTGCTCGATTGCTTCGCTTGCGTGATGGCAGCATTGACGGCGTCTACATCATGGCCGTCGACGGCGCGGATCACGTTCCAGCCGTAGGCTTCGAAGCGTTTCGGCGTGTCGTCGGCGAACCAGCCTTCGACATGGCCGTCGATCGAGATGCCGTTGTCGTCGTACAGTGCGATCAGCTTGGAAAGGCCCAGCGTGCCGGCCAGCGAGCAGGCTTCATGCGAGATGCCTTCCATCAGGCAGCCGTCACCGAGGAAGACGTAGGTGTGGTGATCGATGATGTCGAAACCGGGGCGATTGAATTCGGCCGCCAGCAGTTTTTCGGCCAGCGCCATGCCGACCGCGTTCGTGATGCCCTGGCCGAGCGGGCCGGTGGTAGTTTCCACGCCCGGCGTGATGTCGACTTCCGGGTGGCCCGGCGTCTTCGAATGCAGCTGGCGGAAGTTGCGCAGCTCGTCCATCGGCAGGTCGTAGCCGGTCAGGTGCAGCAGCGCATAGTGCAGCATCGAGCCGTGGCCGTTGGAAATGATGAAGCGATCGCGGTTGACCCATTTCGGATCGGCCGGATTGTGCGAATAGTGATTTGCCCACAACGCGACGGCGATTTCCGCCATCCCCATCGGCATGCCCGGATGTCCGGAATTGGCCTTTTGTACTGCGTCCATTGCCAGCGCGCGGATCGCGTTGGCCATCTTGTTCGTTGGGAGCGTGGAAGTCATGTTCGATTAGGTGGCGGATTAGGTGGCGAGTCGAATGAAACCGGGTCGATGTGATCGATTTGCAGGCATGGGCGCAACAAAAACAACCTTGAAAAACAGCCCTGCTGCGGAGCCGACTATTTTACCAGACCGGGGCCTCGGACTAAAATCGGAATCGTTGTCCGGATCGCTGCCCGTTCCCACCGATCGGGGTCGGCTCGGACATGTCGAATCGACAACCTTGCGAGCCCTTACGCTGTAAACCTGTAACCCTTTCTTTACGAACGCCTACATGCCCCGTTTCTACTGCCCGCAAGCGCTTGCCCTTGGCGCCGTCGTCACCTTGCCGGAAGTCGTCGCCCACCATATCCAGGTCGTGCGCCTGACGGTTGGCGACCGCATCACGCTGTTCAACGGCGAGGGCGGCGAATATACGGCGACCATTTCCACCATCGAAAAGAAGCGGGTGACGGCGGAGATCAAGCTGTTCGAGCCGCACGAAGTCGAGCTGCCGTACGCGATTACGCTGGCGCAGGCGTTGCCGGAAGCATCGAAGATGGACTGGATCGTCGAGAAGGCGGTCGAACTGGGCGTGCATGCAATCCAGCCGCTGGCGGCGCAGCGCTGCGTGGTGCGGCTGTCCGCCGAACGCGCGGGAAAACGGCTGCAGCACTGGGCCGGCATTGTCGTGGCAGCGTCCGAGCAGAGCGGGCGCAACCGGCTGGCAACGGTGGCCGGGCCGGTCGATTTCACGCAATGGATTGCGCAGCAGGATCTGCATCCGCGCATCATGCTGAGCCCGCGTTCCGAGCAGTCGCTGTCGGACTGGGCGCGCCATCATCCGCCGCAATCGGTCGCGCTGATGATCGGTCCTGAAGGCGGTTTTACCGAGCAGGAAGAAGCGCAGGCGCAGGCCAAAGGCGTGCTGCTGCTCGGCATGGGACCACGCGTGCTGCGTACCGAAACCGCCGGACTGGCGGCGGTGGCAGCGCTGAATGCGGTCTGGGGCGCGCTGTAAGAGGCTCGCTGCCGTCCGGATGGACGGGAAAGCATCTATAATTCAAGGTTTTGCGACGGTTTTCCCGTCAAATCCACACGATTCGATGAAGGTATTTCGCGGACTTCCCAATGCTGCGTCGCGCGCACCCTGTGCGCTGGCGATCGGCAATTTTGACGGCGTGCATCGCGGCCATCAGGCGCTGCTGGCACGCCTGCGCGAAGTGGCGTCCGGCATGGGCATCGAATCGGCGGTGATGACGTTCGAGCCGCATCCGCGCGAATTCTTCGCGGCGCGGGCCGGCGATCCGTCGCGCGCGCCGAAGCGCATCGCCAGTCTGCGCGACAAGCTGGTCTCGCTGTCGCACGCCGGCGTCGATCGCGTCATCGTCGAGCATTTCAACGAGCATTTCGCTGCGTTGCCGCCCGAGGAGTTCGTTGAACGCATTCTGGTGCAGGGCTTGCACGTGAAGTGGCTGATCGTCGGCGAGGATTTCTGCTACGGCGCCAAGCGCGCCGGCAACGTGCAGACGCTGATCGAGGCCGGCAAGCGGTACGGCTTTACCGTCGAGACGCAGCCAACTGTGACGAACGATGGTTTGCGCGTGTCGTCGTCGGCGATCCGTGAGGCGCTTGCCGATGGCGATTTCGTCCGTGCCGAAGCCTTGCTCGGCCATCCGTATTCGATTTCCGGCCATGTCGTGCACGGCAAGAAGCTGGGGCGCACGATCGGCTTCCCGACGCTGAACCTGCGCGTGGTGCACAAGCATCCGGCCGTGTCCGGCATCTATGTCGTGCAGGTGCGGGGGTTGGAAGACACGCCATTGCCCGGCGTGGCCAGCATCGGCGTGCGACCGACGGTGGATGATAGCGGCCGCGTGCTGCTCGAGACGCATCTGTTCGATTACAACACGCCGTGCTACGGCAAACGGGTGCGCGTGGAATTTTTGAAGAAGCTGCGCGATGAAGAAAAGTATGTGGACCTGCCGACGCTGACCGCTGCGATCGAACGCGATGCGGAGCAGGCGCGCGCGCATTTCCGCCAGCTGGCAGATGCGGCGACATCCGCCACCGACCGAATTTGACGATCGAACGTCACGCACCTCATTCGTTCGTTTGATCCACAGAATCCCAGAAAAAGAAATTTCCCATGTCCGACAAGCCAAACAAACCGGCCGACAAGGCAGCCAGCAAATATCCGGTCAACATGACCGATACGCCGTTCCCGATGCGCGGCGATCTCGCCAAGCGCGAACCGCAATGGGTCAAGCAATGGCAGGAGCGCAAGATCTACGAAAAGATCCGCGCCGCGTCGAAAGGGCGTCCGAAATTCATCCTGCACGACGGTCCGCCGTATGCGAACGGCGACATCCACCTTGGTCATGCGGTCAACAAGATCCTGAAGGACATCATCGTCAAGTCCAAGCAATTCGACGGCTATGACGCGCCTTACGTGCCGGGCTGGGATTGTCACGGCATGCCGATCGAGATTCAGATCGAAAAACAGTTCGGCAAGAACCTGCCGACCGCGGAGGTCATGACCAAGGCGCGCGCCTATGCGAACGAACAGGTCGAACGCCAGAAGGCCGGTTTCATTCGCCTCGGTGTGCTGGGCGAATGGGATAACCCGTACAAGACGATGAACTTCGGCAATGAAGCCGACGAAATCCGCGCGCTCGGCACGCTGATGGAAAAGGGCTACGTCTATCGCGGCCTGAAGCCAGTCAACTGGTGCTTCGATTGCGGCTCGGCATTGGCGGAAGCGGAAGTCGAATACCAGGACAAGCGCGATCCGGCGATCGACGTCGGTTTCCCGTTCGCGGAACCGGAAAAGGTCGCGAAAGCGTTCGACCTGCCGAAGCTGCCGGTCGATAAAGGCTACATCGTCATCTGGACCACGACGCCATGGACGATTCCATCCAACCAGGCGCTGAACGTGCATCCGGAACTGCGCTACGCGCTGGTCGAAACCTCGCGCAACAATGCGCCGCTGTTGCTGATTCTGGCAGCCGATCTGGTCGAGGATGTGCTGAAACGTTATGGCTTCGAAGGCAAGGTCGTTGCCACCTGCGATGGCGCGGCGCTGGAAGGCATTCGCTTCAAGCATCCGTTTGCCGATGTCGATCCGGGCTATAACCGCACGTCGCCGATCTACTTGGCCGACTACGTGGCCGCCGACAGCGGCACCGGCATCGTGCATGCCGCGCCGGCCTACGGTATCGACGACTTCATCTCGTGCAAGAAGCACGGGCTGCGCGACGACGAAATCATCGCGCCGGTGATGGCCGATGGCAAATACGCATCGTGGCTGCCGCTGTTCGGCGGCATGACGATCTGGGAAGCATCGAAGCCGATCTGCGCGAAACTGGACGAAGTCGGCTCGCTGTTCAAGCTGGTGATGTTCGATCACAGCTACATGCACTGCTGGCGCCACAAGACGCCGATCATCTATCGCGCAACCTCGCAGTGGTTTGCCGGCATGGATGTGATGCCGAAAAATCAGGGCGCGACGCTGCGCGAAACTGCACTGGCCGCGATCGAGGAAACGCAGTTCTTCCCGAGTTGGGGCAAGGCACGTCTGCACGGCATGATCGCCAATCGACCGGACTGGACGTTGTCACGTCAGCGCCAGTGGGGCGTGCCGATGGCCTTCTTCGTGCACAAGGAAACGGGCGATCTACATCCGCGCACACCGGAGTTGCTGGAGCAGATCGCGCAACGCGTCGAGAAGGATGGCATCGAAGCATGGCTGTCGCTCGATCCGAAGGAATTGCTGGGTAACGACGCCGACCTGTATCTGAAGAATCGCGACACGCTGGACGTGTGGTTCGATTCCGGCTGCACGCACCAGACCGTGCTGGGCGGGCCGCAAGGAAAAGGCTCGCATGGAAAGGAGCTGGGCTTTCCGGCCGACCTGTATCTGGAGGGTTCGGACCAGCATCGCGGCTGGTTCCATTCTTCGCTGCTGACATCGTCCATGCTGAACGGCCGCGCGCCGTACAAGGCGCTGCTGACACACGGCTTCACGGTCGACGGTGAGGGCAAGAAGATGTCCAAGTCGCTCGGCAACACGCTGGCGCCGCAGAAGATTTCCGACACGCTGGGTGCCGATATCCTGCGCCTGTGGATCGCCTCGACCGACTATTCGGGCGAACTGTCGATCTCCGACGAAATTCTCAAGCGCGTGACGGAATCCTATCGCCGCATCCGCAACACGTTGCGCTTCCTGTTGTCGAACACGTCCGATTTCGATCCGAAGAAGGATCTGGTCGCCGTCGACGACATGCTGGAAATCGACCGTTATGCGATCGCGCAGATGGCCGAGCTGCAGCGCGAGCTGATCGATCATGCGCGCGCCTACGAATTCCATCCGGTCGTGGCACGTCTGCAGGGCTATTGCTCGGACGACCTCGGCAGCTTCTATCTCGATATCCTGAAGGATCGCCTGTACACCAGTGGCGTGACGTCGCATGCGCGCCGTTCGGCGCAGAGCGCGATCTGGCACATGACGCATGCGCTGCTGCGCCTGATGGCGCCCATCCTGTCGTTCACGGCGGAAGAGGCGTGGGCCGTGTTCGTCGGCGACGAAGCGGGCGATACCATCTTCACACAGACGAACTATGTGCTGCCGCCGGTGTCCGATGCTGCGGCATTGCTGCAGAAGTATGCGGCGTTGCGCACGATCCGCGACGATGTGATGAAGCAACTGGAAGAAGTGCGCGGTACCGGCGCGATCGGTTCGTCGCTGCAAGCGGAAGTCGAGTTGAAGGTCAGCGGCGACAAGTTCGATCTGCTGAATGGTCTCGGCGACGACCTGAAATTCGTGCTGATCACGTCGCAGGCGAAGGTCGTCAAGGTCGCGTCGGAGCAGGAAGAGGGCGTGGTTGTCACGCCGTCCGCCGCGCAGAAATGCGAACGCTGCTGGCACTATCGTCCGGCGGTCGGCACGCATGTCGATCATCCGGGTCTGTGCGACCGTTGCGTGGACAATCTGTTCGGCAACGGCGAGGCGCGTCGTTTCGCCTGATTGCCGGCGTAATTACCAACGTCATTGCTGACGTAACGTAATATCCGGCGTGCAATGCAAATGCGGTTCCGCTGCATGCGGAACCGTTTCCCGTGACATCGCAACGAAAACAATCGATGGCTAAGAAAATCTTCGGCAGTTCCTGCAGCATGGCGCCCTGGCTCGGCATCGCAGCGATTGTGGTTCTGATCGACCAGATCACCAAGATCGCGATCGAACGCCTGTTCTTCTATGGCGAATCGCACACGGTCACGTCGTTCTTCAACCTGGTGCTGGTCTACAACAAGGGCGCGGCGTTCAGTTTTCTTGCCACCGGTGGCGGCTGGCAGCGCTATTTCTTCACCGTGATGGGCATCGCCGCGGCGTTGTTCATCATCTGGCTGCTGCACCGGCATGCCGGCCAGCGTCTGTTCAGCTGGGCGCTGGCGCTGATTCTCGGCGGTGCGGTCGGCAATGTGATCGACCGGCTGATATACGGCCACGTCATCGACTTCCTCGATTTTCATGTCGGCGGTTGGCACTGGCCGGCTTTCAATATCGCCGACAGTTCGATCTGCATCGGCGCGATCCTGTTCATCTACGACGAATTGCGCCGCGTCGGCAAATAGCGGCAGGGCGGGTTGAACTGTTACACTAGCCCGCGACATCTTCCAGGAGTCTTCGATGGATCTTGCCGGTAAAAAAATCGTGCTGGGACTGACCGGCGGCATTGCCTGCTACAAGGCAGCCGAACTGACGCGCGCGCTGGTCAAGGCCGGCGCATCGGTGCAGGTGGTGATGACGGATGCGGCCACGCACTTCATCACACCGGTCACGATGCAGGCGCTGTCCGGCCGGCCGGTCGTCACCGACCAGTGGGATGCGCGCGTAGCCAACAACATGCCGCACATCGATCTGACGCGCGATGCCGATGCGATCGTCATCGCGCCGTGTTCCGCCGATTTCATTTTCAAGCTTGCGCATGGCGCCTGCAACGATCTGCTGTCCACCTTGTGCGTGGCGCGCCCGATGTCGGTGCCGCTGATGGTCGCGCCGGCGATGAACGTCGAGATGTGGCAGAACCCGGCCACGCAGCGCAACGTCGCACAACTGAAAAGCGACCGTATCGCCGTGCTCGGTCCCGACGCCGGCGAGCAGGCTTGCGGCGAGACCGGCATGGGCCGCATGCTGGAGCCGGCGCAGCTGCTGGAAGAAATCGTCGCCAGCTTTCAACCCAACCTGTTGGTCGGCAAAAGCGTGCTGATTACCGCCGGCCCGACTTTCGAACCCATCGATCCGGTACGCGGCATTACCAATCTGTCGTCCGGCAAGATGGGTTACGCGATTGCGCGCGCGGCGCGCGAAGCGGGCGCCGACGTGACGCTGGTTTCCGGCCCGACCGCGCTGGATGCGCCGTACGGCGTGCATCGCATCAACGTGCAGACCGCCGAGCAGATGCACGACGTCGTGATGTCGCGCATCGCATCGCAGCACGTCTTCATCGCAGTGGCCGCGGTCGCGGACTGGCGCGTGAAAAACGTCAGCGGACAGAAGATCAAGAAGGACGCCGAAGGCAAGTCGCCGGCGCTGGAGTTCGAGGAAAACACCGACATCCTCGCTGCCGTCGCTGCGTTGGACAAGCGGCCATACTGCGTCGGCTTTGCTGCCGAGTCGGAAAACCTGATTGAATTCGGCGAAGCCAAGCGCAAGAAGAAAAATATTCCTCTGCTGGTCGGCAATATCGGTCCGCAGACTTTCGGCCGCGACGACAACGAGCTGATGCTGTTCGACGAAAAAGGCCATCTGCCGCTACCGCATGCCGACAAGCAGTCGCTGGCGCGCCGGCTGGTCGTCGAGATTGCGCAGCGCCTGAAGGACTGATCTGATCGTCACGTATCCATTTCAAGCATCTATTCAAATATCCCCACGACTTTCCCTACATGAAGAACATCGACGTCAAAATTCTCGACCCCCGCATGAAAGAGCAATTGCCGGCTTACGCAACGTCGGGCAGCGCGGGCCTGGATCTGCGCGCCTGCCTCGATGCACCGCTGGTGCTGAAGCCGGGAGAGACGCATCTGGTGCCGACCGGCCTGGCAATCCACATCGCCGATCCCGGCTATGCAGCGATGATCCTGCCGCGCAGCGGCATGGGCCACAAGCACGGTATCGTGCTTGGGAACCTCGTCGGCCTGATCGACTCCGATTACCAGGGCCAGCTGATGGTCTCCACCTGGAACCGCGGCCAGACCGAATTCACGCTGAACCCGATGGAACGCCTGGCGCAACTGGTCATCGTGCCCGTGATGCAGGTCGGCTTCAACATCGTCGACGATTTCGATGCCAGCACGCGTGGTGCCGGCGGTTTCGGCAGTACCGGTAAACACTGAAACGGCAAACACTGATTCACCAGGAGAAATCCATGCAAGACTTGCTTCGTCCCTTCCTGTTTTCCGTGAAGCGCGCACCAATGCGCCTCGCCCTGATTTCCGCTGCGTTGGCCCTGGCCGGTTGCAGCACGGTGCCGCTGGATGCGCCGGGCGGAGCTTCTGCCGGCGGCGAGTCGACGCAAGCGCAGGCACTGCGTACGATCACGACGCAGCAGGATCGCCTGTATCGTGTCGCCGCGCCGCTGCTGGTCAACAACACGCCGCTGTGCAAGGGCAATGTGCGCAACCTGATCGGTTTCAGCGCTAAGAACAAGTATTCATATTCGGAAGACTATGTGACGGCAGCCAGCGCGCTCGGCTACGAAGAGCGGCTGCAGGTGACCGGCGTGCTGAACAACAGCGGCGCAGCGCGTGCCGGCATTCGTCGCGGCGATCTGCTGACGTCGGTTCAGGATCAGCCGATGCCGCAGGGACCGAACGCCGAACGTCAGGCCGCCGCGATTCTCGGTCCAATGGTGGGGCGTTCGTCCAGCGTCAAACTCGGCTTGCAGCGCGACAACAACCCGCTGACTGTGAATGTGCCGCTGACGCAGGCCTGCGGCTTCGGCATCGAACTGGGCAATGTGGACAACGTCAATGCCTATTCCGACGGCCGCCGCGTGCTGATCACGCGCGGCATGCTGAATTTCGCGCGCAACGATACGGAGCTGGCCTATGTGATGGCGAAGGAGCTGGCACATACTGCGCTAGGTCATCCGACGCGTCAGCAGATGAATGCGACGATCGGCGGCATCATCGACAACATGACCCGCGTGACGCCGGATACGACGATGCTGAGCGGCACGGCCGGCGTGAAGGCGATGCCGCAGGAACTTGACGAGGCAGCCGACACGCTGTCGTTGTACATGCTGGCGCGCGCCGGCTACAGCATCGATGGTGCGGCGGCATTCTGGCAGCGCCTGGCGAATCAGTATCCGGCCAGCGTACTGAATGGCTATACGGCGATCCATCCGGATACCGATGCCCGTCTTGCCGCGATCCGCAAGACGGCCAGCGAAATCAAGGCCAAGCAGAGCGCGAAGAAGACCTTGCTGCCCTGATCGTTACGCTTCACGGCACGATAAAAAGCCGCCCTGTTTGGGCGGCTTTTTTCATGGCGGTGCGACTGGCGTGATCAGCCGAAGACCTGTTGCCACAATGCCGTGACGGCATTGATTTCCGTCATCACCTTGTCTTTCTCGACGCGTGCGCGTTCCTCGCCCTGCAGCCGGATATGGTGCTGCATGCGGCGGAAGGTGCGGTAGGCATCGGCGCATTGTTCCGACAGATCGCGCGCAATCAGTCCCAGTTCGCCGCACAGCTTCAGCAGCGCGATGTTGCCGATGTCGCCGGTCAGGCGCGGTTGTTCTGCGGCATGACGCAGCACCAGGTACTGCACGATGAATTCGATGTCGATCATGCCGCCGGCATCGTGCTTCAGGTCGAACAATTGCGTGCGATTCGGATGTGCGTCGTGCATCTTCTTGCGCATTTCCAGCACATCCTGTTTCAGCTTGCTGTCGTCGCGCGACTGGCGCAGCACCTTTTCGCGTATCGCCTCGAACCGTTCGCCGATACGTGCATCGCCGGCGCAGAAGCGCGCGCGTGTCAAAGCCTGGTGTTCCCACAGCCAGGCGGACTGGGTTTCGTATTTCTCGAACGAGGCGACTGTCGTGACCAGCAGGCCGCTGGCGCCGTCGGGCCGCAGCGCGGTATCGATGTCGAACAGGATGCCGGCCGGCGTATGCGACGTCATCCACGTGATGAAGCGTTGCGCGAGCTTGGCGTACAGCGCCGGCGCATCGGGATGATCGTCGTCGTACAGGAAGATGACGTCGAGGTCTGACGCGTAGCCGAGTTCCTTGCCGCCCAGCTTGCCGAAAGCGATGACGGCGAACTGCGGCGCATCGCGATGGCGGTTCGGCAGCATTTTCCAGATCGCATTCATCGTCAGCGCGACCAGCCGGTCGGCCAGTTCGGACAGATGATCGGCAAGGCGCTCGACAGTCAGATCGCCGACCAGATCCTGCGCCAGCAGGCGGATCAGTTGCGCGTGGTGCATCTCGCGCAGGATGTCCATCTGCCGTTCGGTATCGCCCGGCACTTCGTCGAGCTGGCGCTGGCAGTTCTGCACGAAGGCGTCCCAGTCGGGCGCCGCCTTCAGCGTGCGGTCGTCCAGCAATTCATCGAGCAATAGCGGATGGCGCGTCAGATAGGTCGCAGCCCAGTTGCTGGCGGCGATCATGCGGATCACGCGTTCCAGCGCATGCGGATATTCGGTCAGTAGCGCGAGATAGGCGGCGCGGCGTGCAATCGCTTCGAGGAAATCGAGTAGGCGGCCGAGCGTGGCGGCGTGGGCCTGCGTGACTTTCGCGATGAGCGGCAGTGCGGCGTTGACGAGGGCGACCAGCTTGTTGCGGCTGGCTTCCGGCAACGATTGCAGGCGCGGAGAATGCCAGGTGGCGAGCATGCGGCGCGCGGCTTCTTCCGGATGATCGAAGTTCAGCGTCTGCAAAAAGGCCGCGATCGCTTCCTCGCTGTCGGAGGCGGACAGCACGGCATGCAGTTCCGCGCTGACTTCGGCCTGTTGTTGTTCGCTTTTTCTGTCGTCGAAAATCTCGTCGAACTGCAGCGCGACCAATGCGCGCTGTTCTTCCAGCGTAGTCAACAGCGTAGTCGTGTCGTCATAACCCATCATCCGCGCGACAGTCAGCCGGTCTTTTTCGTTGGCCGGCAGTGTGTGTGTCTGCGCATCGTCCAGGTATTGCAGCCGATGCTCTAGGTTGCGCAGGAAGGTATAGGCATCCAGCAGTTGTTCAACGACTTCGGGCTTGAGCAACTGCTTTTCCGCCAGTGTGTGCAGCGTATGGCGCGTGGAACGGTCGCGCAGCACGGCATCGCGTCCGCCGCGGATCAGCTGGAACACCTGCGCGATGAATTCGATTTCGCGGATGCCGCCGCGACCGAGCTTGACGTTGTTGCTGCGGTCCGGATGGCGCGCTTCCTGCCGCGTGACTTCGGCGCGGATCTGTGCATGCATGTTGCGGATCGCGTCGATCGAGCCGTAGTCGAGATAGCGACGATAGACGAAGGGGCGCACGATCTGGTCCAGCGCGGCGATGTCGTCCGGATGACCGGTCAGCGCACGCGCCTTGACCCAGGCGTAGCGCTCCCACTCGCGGCCCTGCACGATCAGGTATTCCTCGACCATGGCGAGGCTGGCTGCCAGCGGGCCGGAAGCGCCGTTCGGCCGTAGCGCCATGTCGACGCGGAAGGTGAAGCCGTCTTCGGTGATCTCGGACAGCGCGGCGATCAGCTTGCGGCCGGTGCGGACGAAGAATTCGTGGTTGGACAGCTGTTTCTGTTCGGGCGAGGTCGTTGCCGTCTCGCCGTCTTCCGGGTAGACGAAGATCAGGTCGATATCGGACGAAACGTTCAGTTCGCCACCGCCGAGCTTGCCCATGCCGAGCACGATCATTTCCTGCGGGCGGCCCGATTCGGCACCGATCGGCGTGCCGTGCAGGGCGATCATGTCGTCGGTGATCGCAGCCAGGTGCCGCTGCACGGCAAAGTCGCCGAATGCCGTCATCGTATCCAGCACTTCAGCCAGATCGGCCTGTCCGCCCAGATCGCGCCGGATCAGCGTGCAGATTACCAGGTTGCGCAGGCGGCGCATGGCGGCCGGTAGCGGGGCGCCGGCATCGGCCTGCTCTTGTAAAATGCGAGCGAAAACTTCGGTGTTCAGGGATAATCTGCCGGTTTCGGCCACCTTTTGCGCGCGCGATGCATCTGCATTGATCCATCGGGTGTAGAACCGTGAGGCGGAGATGTCGGATTGGGGCATGTTCGTCAAGGCAGGAGTTCCAAGGTTGTCGAGGATGGTTGGTCGAGCCGATTCTTGGAATCTTGAACCAAGCCATCTTGATGTTGTCAGCACCGAGCAGTGCGCCGAATTTATTCTACGCGATGTCGACCTACCGACTCTTTGATTGATGCCTACCGAGCAACGCCAACCCGAACGGATTTCCCTGGCTGACAGGCTGCAGACAGGCTGGCGTTCCCTCCGGATATCCTGCCGCCAGACGGGTGGCGCAGGCTGCCGCGCGCTGAAGTGGCTGTTGCGGCTGGCGGTCGTTTTCTATTTCATCTTCTGTGCGCTGTTCCTGACGCTGCGCTACGCGGTGCTGCCGCAGATCGCCGATTACCGCGCCGATGTCGAACGGGTGGCAACGCATTCGCTAGGCCGCCCGGTGACGATAGGCGCCATCGCCGCCTCCTGGCGCGGCCTGCGGCCTGAACTTGCGCTCACCGACGTCGCCATCTACGACAAGAACGACAAACCTGCACTGCGCTTGCCTGAGGTATCCGCCACCGTCTCATGGTGGTCTCTGCTGGTGGCCGATCTGCGGCTGCACCGGCTGGAGATCGACCGGCCCGACATGGACGTGCTGCGCGATGCAGGCGGCAATTTCTACGTAGCCGGCCTGCCGCTTGATCTGAAGCAAAGCAGCGACGGCCGCGCGGCTGACTGGGTGCTGTCGCAACACGAGATTCGCATCCACGGCGGCCGGTTGCGCTGGCGGGACGATCTGCGCCAGGCGCCCGAACTGCAGTTGAACGACGTCGACATCGTGCTGCGCAATAGCGGCAACAACCACTATTTTGCGCTGAAGGCGACACCACCCGAGGCGATTGCCGCACCGCTCGACGTACGTGCCAGTTTCGATCATCCTTTGTTTGCCGACAAGATTTCCGACGCGACGCAATGGACGGGCGAAATCTATGCCGATCTGCGCAACACTGATCTGACGGCTTGGAAGACCTACCTCGACTTTCCGTTCGATCTGCAGACGGCCAGGGGATCGGTGCGGGCCTGGCTTGCATTCGATCATGCGCGCGCGGCCGACCTGACTGCCGACTTGTCCCTGTCCGACGTGCGGCTGCAGCTGCGTGCCGATCTGGCGCCGCTGGATCTGGTCAGCGCGAATGGCCGCGTTGCGGTGCGCGAATCGCTGGAGACGGCGGCCACCGGCCTGCCGACCTTAGGTATGCAGGGTCATACGATTGCTGTCACCGACTTGACGTTGCACGGGCGCGATGGTTTGACGCTGCCGAAGACGACGATGAGCGAGCGTTACGTGGCGGCGAAGAACGGCAAGCCGGCATCGACCGAAGTGCAGGCGACGCTGCTCGATCTGCGTGCGCTGGCCGATTTCGTCGGCCGCTTGCCGTTGCCGGCCGAGCAGTTGCGGCTGCTGGAGGATTTTGCGCCGCGCGGGCAGCTGAAGAATTTTTCCGCGCAATGGCAGGGCGATTATCCGAACATTGCGTCGTACAAGGTCAAGGGCGATTTCCTCGGACTGGCGCTGAATGCCCAGCCGGCGCGCGCGGCACGTCCGGCGACCGCGCGCAGGCCGGCGCAGGCGGCGGTGCCGGCGATTCCCGGTTTCGAGAACCTGACCGGCCATATCGACGCCAACAGCGAGGGCGGCGCATTCGTGCTGGCATCGAACAATGTGAAGCTGTCGCTGCCGACGTATTTTTCCGAACCGGAGGTCTTCTTCGATGCGCTGAAGATGGACGCGAAATGGGATTTCCGTCCGAACGATCAACTGTTCCTCGATGTGCGCCGGCTCGATGTGGCGCAGGGAGGATTGAACGTCTCGCTGTCCGGCACGCACCTGATGCCGCTGGATCGCAAGGGGCATGTGCCGGGCGTCATCGATGTCAGCGGCAATATCGACGGGTTGGCGTTGGACCGCGTCGGCGACTATCTGCCGACGGCGATGGATGTGCATGTGCGCGATTGGCTGACCGGCGGACTGGTCGGCGGCACCTTGCGCGACGGCCGTATCCGTATCAAGGGCGACTTGGCGCAATTCCCGTTTCACACCGCCAAGCCGAATGAAAAGCCCAAGGGCGAATTCACCTTCAGCGGCCGCATCGATGACGGCGCACTGAACTATGCGCCGGGAGAGTTCGGCCGCGACGGCCAGATGCCGCTGTGGCCGATCCTGGACAAGATCAAGGGCACGATCCGTTTCGACCGCACGCGCATGGAAATCCTCGCCGACAGCGGCCACACGCATGGCGCGATGGTATCTGACGTGAAGGCCGTCATTCCCGATCTGCTGTCGGACAACCTGATGCTGGAAATCGATGGCGACGCTTCCGGCCCGCTGCAGGATCTGGTGCAGTACACGGTGGATAGTCCGGTCGCGGGATGGATAGGCCATTTCACCGACGAGACGAAGGCGACTGGCGATGCCACGCTGGACCTGAAGCTGCACCTGCCGCTGAATCATCTGGACGATGCGAAGGTGGAAGGCCGCCTGAAGTTCGCCAACAACGGCGTGACGCTGATGAACGCGATGCCGCAGATGACGCAGACCGGCGGTGTGGTTGCCTTCAATGAAAAAGGCGTGACGCTGGAAGGCGTGAAGACGAATTTCCTCGGCGGTCCGCTGACCCTGAGCGGCGGCTCGCAGAAGGACGGCAATATCCTGATCAAGGCCGACGGCAGCCTGACAGCCGCCGGTTTGCGCAAGAGCTATGCTTCGCCGGCGATGCAGAAGTTTGCCGATCGCGTTAGCGGCAGCACGAAATTCACGGCGGCGGTGGCCGTCAAGGGCAAGCTGGTCGACGTGACGGTGGAATCCAACCTGCGCGGCCTCGGCCTCGATTTGCCGGCACCGTTGCGCAAGGCGGCGCGTGATGCCTTGCCGCTGAAGTTTGCACAGAGCGGCGTGGCTTCTGACAATGCGGCGTTGTCGCGCGACACGATACAGATTTCGCTCGGCAGCATGATCGCCGCCAGCTATCAGCGCGAACGCAATGCCAACGATCCCGCCGCAGCATGGCGCGTGGTGCGCGGCGGCATCGGCGTCAACGTGCCGCCGCCGATACCGGACGATGGCCTGATGGCCAATGTCAACATGCGATCGCTGAATGTGGACGACTGGCTGGATCTGACTTCGTCACTGGGCGGTACGGCAAAGAGCGGCAAGAAAGCGGCAGCGGACGGGCCGGATGTGGCGCAGTATGTGGAACCGAATGTGGTAGCGGTACGCGCCAACGAACTCTATCTGCTCGGCAAGAAGCTCGATAACGTCGTGGTCGGCGTGTCGCGCGATGAAAACACCTGGCAGGCCAATATCGATTCGCAGCAGGCTTCTGGCTACCTGACGTGGGTCGAATCGTCGTCGGGACGTGGCCTCGGCAAGGTGACGGCGCGGCTGGCGTCACTGGTGGTGCCGAAGTCGGCCAGTTCCGACGTCAAGACCCTGTTGGCCGATACCGATAAAACGACCGAGATGCCGGCACTCGATATCGTCGCCGAGGATTTCCAGTTGTTCGATCGCAAGCTGGGGCGTCTTGAGTTGCGCGCGCATTATGTGCGTGCCACGGAAGGGCGCGAATGGAAGATACGTAATCTTGCGCTGAAGAATACGGATGCGACGTTGACGGCAAGCGGCAGCTGGTTGGCGAAAAACGGCAGCAATACATCGAGCCTCGATTACAACCTGGACATTGCCAATGCCGGCGGCTTGCTGAATCGTTTCGGCTTCGTCGACGTGGTGCGCGGCGGCAAGGGCAAGATGAGCGGCGCCATCAACTGGAAGGGGTTGCCGTTCTCCATCGATTTTCCGACGCTGTCGGGCAATCTCGATCTTGACATCAGCAGCGGCCAGTTCCTGAAGGTGGAACCGGGTGCGGCCAAGTTGCTCGGCGTGTTGAGCCTGCAATCGTTGCCGCGCCGTCTGACGCTGGATTTCCGCGACGTATTTTCCGAAGGGTTTGCGTTCGACGGCATCAACGGCAACGCGCAGATCGCCAACGGCGTCGCGCATACCGACAACCTGAAAATGCGCGGCGTCAGTGCTACCGTATTGATTACGGGCTCGGCCGACATCGACAAGGAAACGCAGGATCTGCGCGTGGTTGTTGTGCCGGAAATCAACGCCGGCGCGGCGTCGGTCGCTTATGCACTGGCTGTCAATCCGGTGATCGGCGCCGGCACTTTCCTGGCGCAACTGTTCCTGCGTGCGCCGTTAGCGAAGGCTTTCACGTTCGAATACGCGATCACCGGGCCTTGGAGCGATCCGAATGTCGTGAAGGTGGAACGCAAACCGGAAGCCGCGTCGACTACACCGGAGGGATGAACCATGCATGATGCTGTCACGCGAATTGCCGCGATCCAAATGGTATCGACGCCGGTCGTCGAAGAAAACATTGCAACGGCAACGCGGCTGATCGCCGAGGCGAAGCAGCAGGGTGCACAACTGGTGCTGCTGCCCGAATACTGGCCGGCGATGGGCATGCGCGAAACCGACAAGATCGCGCTGGCCGAGCAGATGAACGGCGGGCCGATCCAGGATTTCATGTCGCGTGCGGCAAAGGACTTCGGCATCTGGCTGATCGGCGGCACGCTGCCGATGGCGGCGGCGTGCGCGGACAAGGTGCTGAATACGACGATGGTCTATGGCCCCGATGGCCAGCGCGCGAAGCGTTACGACAAGATTCATCTGTTCAGCTTCACCAAGGGCGAGGAATCGTACGACGAGGCGCGCACCATCGTGCAGGGCAGCGAGGTCGCCACTTTCGATGCACCGTTCGGCCGTGTCGGTTTGTCGGTCTGCTACGACCTGCGTTTCCCGGAACTGTATCGCGCGATGGGCGATTGCATGCTGATCGTGGTGCCGGCCGCATTCACCTATACGACCGGCCGCGCGCACTGGGAAATCCTGCTGCGCGCACGCGCGATCGAAAACCAGTGCTATTTACTGGCAGCAGCGCAGGGCGGCCGCCACGTCAACGGCCGCACGACCTGGGGCCATAGCATGCTGATCGATCCGTGGGGCGAGATCGTCTCCGTCTGCGCCGAGGGCGAAGGTCTTGCAATCGGCGACATCGATCCCCAACATTTATTGCGTATCCGCGAGAATCTGCCGGCGTTGCGCCATCGCAAACTGTAACGGCAACCGTTGCACATCTGGCATATGGTTTCTCCTGCAACAACGGAGCCGCGCCGGAGGCATGGCCGGCGGATGTTTTACAATGCACTATCCGAACCCGAATTCATCCAATGCGCCGCCTGACTGCGCTTCCGAAAGACCATGACGCCATTCGAACCCAATCTGAAAACGCTGGCCGCCGCGCGCGACATCCTGCTGACGCCGTTCGGCCTCGACGAATCCGTGCTGCTGAAGACGCTGGGCACGATGTTCACGCACCGCGTCGATTACGCCGACCTGTATTTCCAGTTCACCAAGAGCGAGGGCTGGAGCCTGGAGGAAGGCATCGTCAAGACCGGCAGCTTCTCGATCGACCAAGGCGTCGGCGTGCGCGCGGTTTCCGGTGACAGGACGGCATTTTCGTATTCGGACGAAATTTCCGAACGCGCATTGATCGAAGCGGCAACGGCCACGCGCACGATTGCGCGTCAGGGCGCCGGCAAGATCAAGGTTGCATCATCTATCCAGCCAAGCGGCGGCCGTTCGCTGTATCTGCCGAACGATCCGCTGACGTCGCTGGACGCGACCGAAAAGGTCAAGCTGCTGGAGCGTATCGAACGCATCGCGCGCGCCAAGGACCCGCGTATCGTGCAGGTGATGGCAGGATTGGCAGGCGAATACGACGTCGTGCTCGTCGTGCGTAGCGATGGCGTATTGGCGGCCGATATCCGTCCGCTGGTGAGACTGTCGATCACGGTGATCGCCGAACAGAATGGCCGTCGCGAGGTTGGCACCAGCGGTGGCGGTGGTCGCTACAGCTATGGCTACTTCAGCGACGAATTGCTGGAGAAGTATGCGAGCGAGGCAGTGGCTTCCGCACTGGTCAATCTGGAAGCGCGTCCGGCGCCGGCCGGCCCGATGACGGTCGTGCTCGGCCCAGGCTGGCCCGGTGTGCTGCTGCACGAAGCGATCGGCCACGGCCTCGAAGGCGATTTCAACCGCAAGGGTTCGAGTGCGTTCTCCGGCCGTATTGGCGAGCGGGTCGCTGCCAAGGGTGTTACCGTCGTCGACGACGGCACGATCGCCGATCGCCGCGGTTCGCTGAACATCGACGACGAAGGCAATCCGACGCAATGCACGACGCTGATCGAGGACGGCATCCTGAAAGGCTACATCCAGGACACGATGAACGCGCGCCTGATGAAGATGCCGGTGACCGGCAATGCGCGCCGCGAATCGTATGCGCATCTGCCGATGCCGCGCATGACGAACACCTACATGCTGGCCGGCGACAAGGACCCGGAAGAAATTCTGGCATCGGTGAAGAACGGCCTGTATGCAGTCAACTTCGGCGGCGGCCAGGTCGATATCACCAACGGCAAGTTCGTGTTTTCGGCCAGCGAAGCCTACATGATCGAAAACGGCAAGCTGAGCTATCCGGTGAAGGGCGCGACGCTGATCGGCAACGGCCCCGACGTGTTGAACCGCGTGGCGATGATCGGCAACGACATGCGTCTGGACAGCGGCGTCGGCGTCTGCGGTAAGGAAGGCCAGAGCGTGCCGGTGGGTGTCGGCCAGCCGACACTGCGTCTGGATGGCGTAACGGTGGGCGGCACGGCCTGACCTGAGCGGTTGTTGTTGACAATCAGGCCATTGTTGTCGCCCAGGCCACGAAAGCAACGCCAAACTTGCCAAACCGGGCCGATTGCTGCAATATTGTTCGGAAATCTCGTTTTTTCGGTACTGAAATGACCTTTTTGCGCTTTTCGTTTTATTTTTACTTTAGCTATTCCAGCCCGATGGCGGTGGAGAAGCGGTAAGCGCGCAGACTGAAAAAGCTTAAACCGAATATCTGACAGAACCGCCAGTGATGGCGGTTTTTTTGTTTCATCGAAAAGTTTTGATTGGAGAAGAAACCATGCCGCGCACCGACGATTTACGGATCCGAGAAATGAAGGAACTGACTCCCCCCTCGCATTTGATTCGCGAGTTCGCCTGCTCCGAAAAGGCGGCGACCACCGCAGCCAATGCGCGCACGGCATTGCATCGCATCCTGCACGGCCAGGACGACCGTCTGATGGTCGTTATCGGCCCGTGCTCGATTCACGACACCAAGGCCGCGATGGAATACGCGAACCTGCTGGTCAAGCAGCGCGAGCGCTTCGCCGGCGAGCTGGAAATCATCATGCGCGTCTACTTCGAGAAGCCGCGTACCACGGTCGGCTGGAAGGGCCTGATCAACGATCCGTACATGGACAACAGCTTCCGTATCAACGACGGCCTGCGCATGGCGCGCGAACTGCTGCTGAACGTCAACGAACTCGGCCTGCCAGCCGGCACCGAATTCCTCGATGTGATCAGCCCGCAATACATCGCCGACCTGATCAGCTGGGGCGCGATCGGCGCACGCACGACCGAATCGCAGGTGCATCGCGAACTGGCGTCCGGCCTGTCGTGCCCGGTCGGCTTCAAGAACGGCACCGACGGCAACGTCAAGATCGCGGTCGATGCGATCAAGGCGGCATCGCAGCCGCACCACTTCCTGTCGGTGACCAAAGGCGGCCACTCGGCGATCGTGTCGACCAGCGGCAACGAGGATTGCCACGTGATCCTGCGCGGCGGCAAGGCGCCGAACTACGATGCGGCTAGCGTCGACCAGGCATGCAAGGACATTGCTGCAGCCGGCCTCGCATCACGCCTGATGATCGATACCTCGCACGCGAACAGCTCGAAGAAGCCGGAAAACCAGATTCCGGTGAATGCCAACATCGCTGCGCAGATCGCCGGCGGCGAAACGCGCATCGTCGGTGTGATGGTCGAATCGCATCTGGTCGGCGGACGTCAGGATCTGATTCCAGGCAAGGAGTTGACCTACGGCCAGTCGATCACCGACGGCTGCATCAACTGGCAAGACAGTCTGGGCGTGCTGGAAACGCTGGCGGAAGCTGTCAAGCAACGCCGCCATGTGAAGGACCCGGATGCGTGATCCGCATTTTGCATCATGACTTCGCCATGAAAAAAGCCCCGGCATGCCGGGGCTTTTTTCATGTCAGGATTTCAAGCGGTCAGTACCGTTTCGTCAGCACCATCTGTTCGCCGTCGCGCCGCATTTCCACACGCCGCAGAAAGGACATGCCGAGCAGGACGACCGGCAAGCCGCTTTCCTGCACGACGCCATCCACCTGGTTCAGCACGATGTCGCCGACTTTCACCGTATCGAGCCGGACCTGATAGGCGCGTACCGTGCCGTTTGCGGTATTGATGAAAATCGGCCGGCCTTTCGTGTAATCGATGCCGAGACGCTGCGCATCGGAAGCAGGTAATGCGATCATCGACGCACCGGTATCGACCAGCATTCGCAAGGTGCCGCCGTTGATCTGGCCCTGTGCCACGAAATGTCCGCGGCCGTCCGCCTGCAGCGTGACGCTGGCGCCGGCAGATGGCGCGATTCGGCTGACGTAGCCGCCCAGTTCGATCGTCTGGCGTTTACCGTTCGTATCGAAGACGGCACCGTTCTTGCCGACGGAAACCAGCTTGATGCCACTGACGACCGTGTTGCCGACCGAATAGGTTTTGGGCATGCCGCCGTCGACGACCAGCACCGCTTTGTCGGGAAAGACGCCGACGACACTGATGTCCGCCGCAAAGGCCTGCAGCGAAGTCATGCAAAGTGCGCAGGCAAACAGACGCATGTTCATCGGACGATCTCCGCGAAGTGGTTGGCGGCCGGTGCCGTTGGGCAATCAGTGGGAATTGCGGGTAGTTATTGTGAGTAGTCGATTGCAGTGCTATCAGTCGCGGAAGTTGTTGAATTCCAGCGGCAGGTCCTTCACTTCCTTGCGCAGCATCGCCATGGTCGCCTGCAGGTCGTCACGCTTGGCACCAGTCACACGTACTGCATCGCCCTGGATGCTGGCTTGCACCTTCATCTTGCTGTCCTTGATGATGCGCACGATCTTCTTGGCGTCATCGGTCTCGATGCCGTTCTTGACCTTGATCACCTGCTTGACCTTGTCGCCGCCGATCTTCTCGATCTTGCCGAGATCGAGGAAGCGCACATCGACGTTACGCTTGGTCATCTTGTTGGTCAGCACGTCGCGTACCTGGCCGAGCTGGAATTCCGAATCGGCGTAGGCGGTCAGGTCGCGTTCCTTCTGCTCGACGCGCGCATCGCTGCCCTTGAAATCGAAGCGAGTCGAGATTTCCTTGTTGGCCTGGTCGACGGCATTCTTGACTTCGACCATGTTGGCTTCGGAGACGGTATCGAAAGAAGGCATGTTTGATTCCTCTATAAATGGTGCGGCCGCACGGAAGCGGCCTGTTGACGGGCCATTCTAGCGGACAAAAAACCGGGTGAACAGTCGCGCGATTATAATCGCCGGCTATGGCTGATTCTCTTTCCGTCCGGACCGTTGTGCAGGCCGATTTCCCGTTGCGCGCGCTGAATACCTTCGGCGTCGAGGCGACCGCCCGCGCTTATCTGCCGGTGACGGACGTCGCACAGCTGAAGGAGGTACGTCGCGACCCGGAACTGGCCGGATTGCCGCGCCTGGTGCTGGGCGGCGGTTCCAACATCCTGCTGACGCGGGATTTCCCCGGCCTCGTGCTGCACATGCAGTCGAAGGGGGTAGCTGTCATCGGCGAAGACAATGACGCAACCTACGTCCGCGCTGCCGCTGGCGAGAACTGGCATGGTTTCGTGCAATGGACGCTGGCGCAGGGGCTCGGCGGGCTGGAAAACCTGTCGCTGATACCCGGCAGCGTCGGTGCCGCGCCGATCCAGAACATCGGCGCCTACGGCATCGAGATCAAGGACCGTTTCCATGCGCTGACCATCTTCGATTTCGAAACCGGCGAAACCGCCGTGCTCGACAAGGCGGCGTGCGCATTCGGCTATCGCGACAGCATCTTCAAACATGCATTGCGTGAGCGCGCCGTCGTGCTAGACGTGACGTTTGCGCTGCCGAAGCGCTGGCAGGCGAATGCCGTATATGCCGACGTCGCGCAGGAGCTGGCGACGTGCGGCATTACAGAACCGACGGCGCGCCAAATCGGCGATGCCGTCATCGCCATCCGCACGCGCAAATTGCCCGATCCGGCGGCGATCGGCAATGCCGGCAGCTTCTTCAAGAATCCGGTGGTCACGTCAGCGCAACGCGATGCATTGCTGGCACAGCATCCTCAACTGGTCAGCTATGCGCAGCCAGACGGCAGCTACAAGCTGGCGGCAGGCTGGCTGATCGATCAGTGCGGCTGGAAGGGCAGGACCGCAGGCGCGGCCGGCGTGCATGACAGACAGGCTCTGGTGCTGATCAACCGCGGCGGCGCCAGCGGCAGCGACATCGCGCGGCTTGCGCAGGCGATACAAGCCGACGTCGCGCAGCGTTTCGACGTGTTGCTGGAGCCGGAGCCGGTCTTCCTGTGATGGGTTTGCACGAAACCGCCTGGCTGTTCGTGCCGGCGGTCTATGGCGTGCTGAGCGCGATCACTTTCATCGTCTACGCGCGAGACAAACTTGCTGCGCGCCAGGGTGAACGCCGGATTGCCGAACGCCTTCTGCATTTTCTCGATCTGATGGGTGGTTGGCCGGGCGGCTGGCTGGCGCAGAAGGTCTTGCGCCATAAATGCAGCAAGCGTGCGTTTCAGCGTGTGTACGGGCTGACCGTGTTGCTGAACCTGATCCTGGTGGGTGCCGTGCTGCTTCGTCTGTAGGTTCGACGGTCGTATTGGCGTCTTCTGCATCCTGCCATCGCTTCATGCGAAGCGATGGCAGCGATGCAGTATTCCTTAGACAGATTTACTTGGATAGATAGCGATCGTTGTCCTTATCCTGCAGGAATACCTGCGTATATTCCCCACGCCCGGTTTTCGCCTTTTCGTATTCCGCTTCGCCGTGACTGCGGCAGGCCGCACATGCGTAACGCGGAATCTGCACGGCCAGGATATGGCTGCGCGTATCTTCGCATTGCGAATCGATGACGACCGTGCCACCGCATTCCGTGCACGAACGCACGGTTTCGTTGATGTGTTCACGGATGCCGGCGGTGTCGTAATACACGTCCTGCGTGCGATGGTGGAATTCCTGCTGCGGATACACTTGCTCGCGCAACGCTTCCCGGTTGTTCCAGTGATAGAAGGTCGCATCCTTCAGCTTTTCCAGATAGGCGCCGATTGCGGCCGGCTGCTTCTGGTCTTCCGCGTCGTAGTCCGGTTCCTTGATGTGGCTGAAATCCATGCCGGCCATCGCGAGGATGATGCCGGTGTTGATGTAGGGCAGCGCGGTCTCGATCGAGTAGCCGCCTTCCAGTACCGCGAGGTCCGGCTTCAGGCGCTGGTTCAGCACTGCGTAACCATGCGCGGTGAATTTCATGTTGGTGATCGGATCAGAATAGTGGTTGTCCTGGCCGGCCGAATTGATGATCAGGTCCGGTTTGAACTCTTCCAAAATCGGCATCACGATTTCGTCGAGCACGTACAGGAAGCCTTCCTCGCAGGTGTCCGGCGGCATCGGCAGGTTGATCGTGGTGCCGAAGGCGTTTGGTCCGCCCAGTTCGCTCGGGAAGCCGGAGCCTGGATACAGCGTGCGGCCGTCCTGATGCAGCGAGATGAACAGCGTGTTCGGATCGTGCCAGAAGATGTCCTGCGAGCCGTCGCCGTGGTGGCAGTCGGTATCGACGATCGCGATCTTCTTCACGCCGTACTTGTGGCGGATGTACTCCACCATGATCGCTTCCATGTTCAGCGTGCAGAAGCCGCGGCTGCCATGCACGACACGGAAGGAGTGATGGCCGCAGGGACGCACCAATGCGAACGCGTTGTCGACTTCCTTGGTCATTACCTTGTCGGCCGCGGTGATGCAGCCGCCGACGGCGATCAGGTGCGAGGCATGCACGATCTCGTCGATGCCGGGCACGCAGAAATGCACGCGCTGGATGTCTTCCTTGGTCGCGAGTCCCGGCTTGAATTCCTTGATGTTGTCGAAGTCCAGCAGGCCTTCCTCGAACACCTGGTCCTGCGTGTACAAAAGACGCTCTTCGCGTTCAGGATGCGTCGGCGAAATCGCGTAGTCGAATGCCGGGAAAAATACCAATCCTGTTTTGTTGGTCACGATGTCACCTCTCAAACTTGTTTCTGTTGCGTTGGTTCGTGCTTGATCAGTCCGGGCTTGATCTGCAAGCGGACGCGGATGTTCTTGCCGGTGGTCGAATAGCCGTGGATCACGTTGAACGACTGGCAGTCCGCGACTTCGACTTCCACGTCTTCGTCCTGTGCGCCGGCGGCTTTCGCGATTTCGATCAGCCGTTCGCGGCCGATGTCGACCACGTCGTCGACCGTGGTGCGCGACGAAATCTGCATCTTCCTGCCATCCTCGGCGAAGGTCAGTTCCTGCGATTCGGTATCGGCCAGCAGGTTCAGCTCTACGGTTGTGCGTGCGGTGGCGGCGCCGGTGGCGTTGATCACTTCGGAGTTGTCCGGCACCACGGCCGGCATCGCCAGCAATTCGCCGATCTGGTTTGCCACGTAAGGCGCCGGTCCGCCGACGGCGATCAGTTGCTGCGGATGCAGCGTCTTGCCTTCGAGCAGTTCGTGGATCGTGTAGACCGGCTTGCTGTTGACATCGGCGATCATCTGGCGAACCTTGGCGGTAATGCTGGCGCACATGGCGTCGATGACGGCTTGCGCGACCTGTTTCGGCGTTAACTTCAGCGCGGCGGCAAGACTTTCCATTGCGCGCAACGCCTTGGCCTTGTCGCCGATGGTGGCGCGTCCCAGCACGATCAGTGCATCGGTCGGCGTCGGCACCGGGCCGTCGAATGCCATTGCCGCGCCCTTGCGTTCCGGGCCGACCTGCAACTTTCCATCGACGACTTGCACATGGCTGTCGCCGCCAAGCGCCATCGAATGCGTGAGCAGGCCGCGGATCAGCGTCTTGTGGCCTTCAATCTCCACGCCTTTCGGTTCCAGCAGCGGTGCGCCGTCGGCGAACAGTGCGATGTCGGTGGTGGTGCCGCCGATATCGATCGATACCGAATCGCCCGTCGAAGAGACGAAGGGCAGCACGCCCATGATGGTGGCGGCGGGTCCGGACAGGATGGTTTGTACCGGATAGAGGCGCGACTGCTTGACGCCGATGGTGCCGCCGTCGGCCTTCAGGATGAATAGCGGTACATCGGCGCCGAGTTCGTGCAGATAGCTTTCCAGCTGGTCGATCATGCGGCTGTGCAAACGCCAGATGGCGGAGTTCAGATAGGTGGTCGCAATGCGGCGCGGGAAATTCAGCACGCCGGACTGGTGATGGCCGAGCGAGACATGCGCTGCTTGGTCGGCAAAGAAGCCGCTCACTTCCTGTTCGTGTACAGGATTACGCGTAGAAAACTTGCCGATGATGGCGAGGTTGTCGATCTTGTCGGCGGCGAACTGCTGTTTCAGCGCGGCCAGTTCATCTTCGTCGATCGCTTCGGCTTCGATACCGCGATGGTTCATGTAGCCGGTGATGAAATGCGCCTGATCGAACAGCGGCAGATCCTTGGGCGATACACCCGGTCCGTTCATGACGATCAGACCGACCGGTTCGAGCTGGTTCTGCGCGACCGCGTTGGTGGAAATCGTGGTGCTGAGAACGATGCGCTTCAGCTTCTTGATGTCTTCCGGCGTCACGACAGCCTGCGTTGCACGCATTACGCAGCCGAGGATGTCGTTCTTGTCGGTCAGTACTTTGGATTTACGGATGATTTTACGGTCTTGCATCAATACCGAATCGGTATGCGTGCCTCCCACATCAATGCCAAGGATCATGCTTTTCCTTCCTGCGAAGAAGAGACGGCAACTGCCGGGACGGGCAGAAGCGTGATGGGTAAATTAACTCGAACGGATCGGCGTCATCCGGCCTTCAACAACATCCATTATAGGCGGTAGGACTGCATCGGATTCTTGCTGACCTTCTGCTGCTGCGATGGCGCGATATGCATTGCGCGAGGTATGCGGCGAAGATGAAAGCAAGTCCTGCCAAATGTCCCGCCGCCCGTAAAAAAAGCCCGGACAACCGCCGGGCTTTTTCGATCTGCGGTACGGGTGTCGCGTTACAGGTAATAGCAGACGTAATCCAGCATTTCGATGGTTTCGATATCGAAGCTGGAGTTGGCCGGCACGTCGAACTTCTGGCCGCCTTCGTAGATTTTCCAGTCGGATGCGCCTGCCAGCTTGATGCGGCATTTGCCGGCGTTCAGTTCCATGATCTCGGCGGCGCCGGTGTTGAACTTCAGCGTCGAGGGGAAGATCACGCCGATGGTTTTCTTGCTGCCGTCCGGGAACAGCACCGTGTGCGAGACGCATTTGCCGTCGAAGTAGACATTGGCCTGTTTGATGACGGAGACGTTGTCGAATTGAGTGGTCATGATTTCTTCGTAATGAGTAATGGGTGAATTACTTCTTGTTGCCATCCTTGTTCGGACGCGGTAGCGCGACGGACGAATTGCCGGACAGCAGGCCGACCTTGCTGTAGATGCCGAGCTTGTCGCGCGTGTCGCTGATGTCCAGATTGCGCATCGTCAGTTGGCCGATACGGTCGGCCGGCGAGAACGGTGCATCTTCCACCTTCTCCATCGACAGGCGTTCCGGCGCGTACGTCAGATTCGGCGATTCGGTGTTGAGGATCGAGTAGTCGTTGCCGCGGCGCAGTTCGAGCGTGACTTCGCCGGTGACGGCGCGCGCGACCCAGCGCTGCGACGCTTCGCGCAGCATGATGGCTTGCGGATCGAACCAGCGGCCCTGGTACAGCAGACGGCCCAGTTTGCGGCCGTTGTCGCGATATTGTTCGATCGTGTCTTCGTTGTGGATGCCGGTAACGAGACGTTCGTAGGCGATGAACAGCAGCGCCAGTCCCGGCGCCTCGTAGATGCCGCGGCTCTTGGCTTCGATGATGCGGTTCTCGATCTGGTCGCTCATGCCGAGGCCGTGACGGCCGCCGATGCGGTTGGCTTCCATGATCAGGTCGACCAGGCTGGAATAGGCCACGCCGTTCAGTGCGACCGGACGGCCTTCCTCGAAGCGCACGGTGACTTCTTCGCGCTTGACTTCAACGTCGTCGCGCCAGAACGCGACGCCCATGATCGGCTGCACGATCTTGATGCCGCTGTTGAGGAATTCGAGATCCTTCGCTTCGTGCGTCGCGCCCAGCATGTTGGAATCGGTCGAGTAGGCTTTTTCGACGGACATCTTGTAGTCGAAACCGGACTTGATCAGGAATTCGGACATTTCCTTGCGGCCGCCGAGTTCGCGAATGAAGGCATCGTCCAGCCACGGCTTGTAGATGCGCAGCGCCGGGTTGATCAGCAGGCCGTAGCGGTAGAAGCGCTCGATGTCGTTGCCCTTGAAGGTCGAGCCGTCGCCCCAGATGTCGACGTTGTCTTCCTGCATGGCGGCGACCAGCATGGTGCCGGTGACGGCACGGCCCAGCGGCGTCGTGTTGAAGTAGGTGATGCCGCCGGTCGAGATGTGGAAGGCGCCGCTTTGCAGCGCAGCGATGCCTTCGGCAGCCAGCTGTTCGCGGCAGTCGATCAGGCGCGCTTTTTCTGCGCCGTACTGCAGGGCTTTCTTCGGAATCGCATCGTAGTCCGGTTCATCCGGCTGACCGAGATTGGCGGTGTAGGCATAAGGCTGTGCGCCTTTCTGCTTCATCCAGTGCAGTGCTGCGCTGGTATCGAGGCCGCCGGAAAAGGCGATGCCCACTTTCTGGTTGACGGGAACGGATTGAAGAATGGTCGACATGATTGCCTGATGTGCTGATTGATGTTGGGGGAATGAGTAAATCGGGAATGGAGCGATGTCTTTCGGCGGCGGTGTTCAGTCGAGCTTGCCGAGCACCAGATATTCGAGCAACGCCTTCTGTACGTGCAGCCGGTTCTCGGCTTCATCCCAGACTACCGACTGCGGGCCGTCGATGACTTCGGCAGCGACTTCCTCGCCGCGATGCGCGGGCAGGCAGTGCATGAACAGGGCGTCCGGCTTGGCGCGTGCCATCTTGGCGGCATCGACGATCCAGCCGTCGAAGGCCTGCAGGCGTGCGGCGTTTTCCTCTTCGAAGCCCATGCTGGTCCAGACGTCGGTCGTGACCAGATCGGCATCAGTGCAGGCTTCGGTCGGCGTCGCGTGTACGGTGTAATGCGTGTTGCCCGGCGCGACCAGCGACGGATCGATGTCGTAGCCGCGCGGCGTGGAAACCTTGACGTGGAAGTCGAACACTTCGGCTGCCTGCAGCCACGAGTACAGCATGTTGTTGGCGTCGCCGACCCAGGCCACGGTCTTGCCCTTGATCGAACCGCGCTGCTCGATGTAGGTGAAGACATCGGCCAGTACCTGGCAGGGATGATGTTCGTTGGTCAGGCCGTTGATGACCGGCACGCGCGAATTGGCGGCGAAGCGGTCGATGATGTCCTGGCCGAAGGTACGGATCATGATGACGTCGCACATGCGGGACATGACTTGCGCTGCGTCTTCCACCGGTTCGCCGCGGCCGAGCTGGCTGTCGCGCGTGTTCAGATAGATGGCGGCGCCGCCCATCTGATGCATGCCGGCCTCGAACGACAGGCGGGTGCGCGTGGAATTCTTTTCGAACACCATCACCAGCGTGCGATCGGCCAGCGTGTGGTGCGGCTCATAGTTCTTGAATTTTCGTTTGATGAGGCGCGTGCGTTCGATCAAATATTCGAACTCGTCCAGCTTCAGATCCGAAAACTGCAGAAAATGTTTGATTGCCATAATGAAAACGGCGGCGAGGTTGGCGCCTGCCGCCGATTGTTCTAACTTCTTCAATTATAAGGGAATTTACCCCCAAAAACTACGCCGGACCGGGAGAAAGGCCGATACCGGAGGCGATCCGGGGCAGATGCACGGTCGATTCATGGCCGATTTCCGTTGCTTGTGGGGAGGAACCGAAGGGCGGCAGGCGAGGTTCACTATCGGCATTGCCCGGTTTCGAGCGGGGAGGCGGGTGAAGGGCGAAAATACAGGACTAGGGCCTGCGACAGTCGTCAGTACAGCTTCTGCGACGATTCGTGCAGCAATTGCAGATACAGCTCATGCCGCATGGCGCTGATTTCGCCGTGTTCGACTGCCGTGCGGATCGCGCAGTCCGGTTCGTTGACATGATGACAGTTGTAAAACTTGCAATGACCGAGATGCGGACGGAATTCGGGGAAGGCGCGTTCCAGCATGCCTTCGGTCAGATGGTAGAGGCCAAATTCCTGGAATCCCGGCGAATCGATGACGGTGGTGTCGGCATCGATTGTGTAGAGCCGCGTGAAGGTCGTTGTGTGCTTGCCGGTATCGAGCGCGGCCGAAATCTCGCGCACGGCGGCGTCGGCGTCCGGCACGATCAGGTTGATGATCGACGATTTGCCCATGCCGGACTGGCCGATCAGGATCGTCGATTTGCCTTGCAGCAGCGGCATCAGCAGGGCCTGCGTGGCATCCGGTTCGGCGCGCGCCGAAATGGCATGCACCGGATAACCGAGATTGCCGTAGAAATCGACACGCTGCCGCGCCTTGTCCAGCGCTTCGGTCACGTCGGTCTTGTTCAGGATCAGGTGCGCTTCGATGCCGGCGGCGTCGGCCGCGACCAGCGCGCGCGACACCAGATCGTCGGAAAAGCCCGGCTCGGTGGCGACGACGATGAACAGTTGCGTGACGTTGGATGCCAGCAGCTTGGACTTGTACTGGTCGGAGCGGTACAGCAGCGTCGCGCGTTCGTTGATCGCTTCGATGACGGCCTGGTCGGCCGACGTGCGTTTCAGCGCAACATGGTCGCCGACCGCGACGTCGCTCTTCTTGCCGCGCGTGACGCACTGCAGCTTTTCGCCATCGACGTCGGCCACGTAATGCCGGCCGTGCGCCGCGATGATAGTGCCGACGCTGTCGTGCGATTGCGATGAATTGTCAGGCTTGCGGTTGCGCGGTGAGGGCATCGATCTTGGCGGCGCAGATGAAATCGTTGAGGGAAATGCCGTTGGCGGTGTGCGTCTCGTAACGCACCGTGCAGCGGTTGTAGCCGACCGTCAGTTCCGGATGATGATCCTGCTGGTGCGCGATCCATGCGACGGCATTTACGAAGGCCATCGTCCGGTAGTAATTGTCGAAACGGAATTCGCGCACCAGACGTTCATCCTCGATGCGCCACTCCGGAACCGCCGGCAGCAGTTGCGCGCGTTCCGCAGCGGACAGTGCGCTGTGCTGCGGTGCGCATTGTCCATTCTGCAGATCGGCGACATTCATGGTCTTTAGCCTGCAGCCAGCAGACGGTTAATGCGCACGGTAGCCGGCGGATGCGAATCGTAGAAGGCCGAGTGCAGTGGATCGGGCGTCAGCGTCGACGCATTGTCTTCGTACAGCTTGACCAGTGCCGATACTAGGTCCTGCGAATTCGTGTACTGCGCCGCGAAAGCGTCCGCTTCGAATTCATGCTTGCGCGAGCCGAGCGACGTCAGTGGCGACAGCAGGAAGGAGAACACCGGCAGCACCAGCGCGAACAGGATCAGCGCCATTGCGTCGTTGCTACTGGCGCCAGCGCCCAGCAAAGGCTCGACGCCCAGTCCGGTGTAGAACCAGACCTGGGTTTTCAGATAACCGAGCAGCGCGAGGAAGGCGAGCGACGCGGCGAACATCAGTCCGATGCGCTTGGCGATGTGCTTCAGCTTGAAGTGGCCGAGTTCGTGCGCCAGCACCGCCTCGATCTCGTTCGGTGCCAGACGTTCCAGCAGCGTATCGAAGAACACGATGCGCTTGGCTGCGCCGAAGCCTGAGAAATAGGCATTGCCGTGCGCGCTGCGGCGCGAGCCGTCCATCACGAACAGGCCGCTTGCCGAAAAGCCGACGCGCACCATCAGGTTCTCGATGCGCGTCTTCAGGCTTTCGTCTTCCAGTGGCTTGAAGTTGTTGAACAGTGGCGCAATGAATAGCGGGCCGATGACCAGCATCAGCAACTGGAAGGCGCACCAGACGATCCACGTGTACAGCCACCAGAGGTCGCCCGACTTGTCCATCAGAATCAGTACGATCCACACCAGGCCGAGGCCGATCGCCAGCGAGATCACGGAGCTCTTGAGCGTGTCGGTCACGAACAATGCCGGCGTCATCCGGTTGAAGCCGAAGCGCGCTTCCAGCACGAACTGGCGGAAATAGTCGAACGGCAGTTCGACCAAACCGGAAATCACGGCGAACGCCAGCACCAGCGCCAGCTGATAGCGATAGCCGGGTCCGAAGATATCGAATGCATGCACGGACAGCCATTGCAGCCCGCCCAGCAGCGTGAAACCGATCAGTACGGCAGCGTTCAACAAGTGGATGAACAGCGTGAACTTGGTCTTCGCGATCGTGTAGGCGGCGGCGCGGCGATGCGCGTCCAGTGGGATGCGGTCGGCGAATTGTGCCGGTACTGCGCTTGCATGTGCGAGGATATGGCGGATGTGGCGCGATGCGAGCCAGAAGCGCACGAGCAGGGAGACGACCAGAAAGCCGACGAACAAAACGGTGAACGCGTGTGATGACATGCTTTTCCTGTGAGAAAATGGCGGACTGCGCTGTATTAGGGAAACAATTATGTCACAAGCTATCGAACAAACGCCTCAGCCTTCCGCCGCTCCGGCGCGTCCGAACGAATTCAATCTGGTCTGGGTCGACATGGAAATGACCGGCCTGGACCCCGACAAGGACCGCATCATCGAGGTCGCCGTCGTCGTGACCGATTCCCAATTGAACATCTTGGGCGAAGGCCCGGTGCTGGCGATCCACCAGTCCGACGAAATCCTCGACGGCATGGATGCCTGGAACAAGGGCACGCACGGCCGCTCCGGTCTGATCGACCGCGTCAAGGCGTCGACGGTCGATGAGGCGCAGGCGGAAGCCGTGCTGGTCGAATTCCTGAAGCAGTACGTTCCGGCCGGCAAGTCGCCGATGTGCGGCAACACGATCTGCCAGGACCGCCGCTTCATGGCGCGCGGCATGCCCAAGCTGGAAGCCTTCTTCCATTACCGCAATCTGGACGTGTCGACGCTGAAGGAATTGTGCCGCCGCTGGAAGCCGGATCTGGTCAACGGTTTCAAGAAGCACCAGAAGCACACGGCACTGGCCGACATTCTCGAATCGATCGAGGAATTGCGATACTACCGCGAGCACTTCATCAAGGAGTGACGAAGAGAAGCAGTAAAAAGAAAAGGCGTTCGATTGAACGCCTTTTTATTGCCGTGGCTGCGGAAGGGGAAGATTCAGCAGCTCAGTTCATTCGATTATTCCTCACTGCCGTCCGCGCCGCAGCACTTCTTGTATTTCTTGCCGCTGCCGCAAGGGCAGGGATCGTTGCGGCCGGTCTTCGGCGTTTCGCGCTGCACCGTCTTTACCGACGATTTGCGCAGCGGCAGCCAGAACTTGTGGATCGCCGGAATTGCGGCTTCCATCTCGATCGCCAGTTGATGCGTCTTCAGCGGCGTGTCGACCAGCGGCAATTCCTCTTCCTCGATTTCTTCGGCGCCGAGCAGATAGATCGGGCGCAGCAGCGGCGCGACTTCCGATTCGTAGATCGGCTGCCATGCATCGGCGCGCAGATTCATTCCTTCGGTAAAGCCCCAGGCCCAGGCTTCGCCGTCGAGCACCGGCTTGCCTTCCCATTCGTGTTCGCAGAACAGCGGTTCGAATTCCTTCGGCGCGACTTCCAGCGTGATCGCGATCTCGTTCATGAAGCGCGCGATCAGGCCGATGATGCGTTCGTATTCTTTTTCGGTCTTGAATTTCGGCGCGGCCTTTTCGTCGGTGCCCCAGATCGACGGCAGCCATTCGAGCAGCGGCACTTCTTCGGGGCCGATTGCCAGCGCGGTCAGGTAACCATGCAGCGCGTCCATCGTCATGCAATCGTCGGCGGTGCGGTCGGAAAGCAGGAACTTGTCGAGTTCGTCGAATTCCTTGTCGGAAAGAGGCTGGTCGAGATGCATGGCGGTCTGTTCTATGCGGCTGAGGGAAGGGCGACAGTGTAGCAGCATGCGCGAGCATGGCTGCAACGGTGTCGCCGTACAATGCTGCTCCATGAATGACGATTCCGATTCCCTGTTCCAGGACCAGGCGCCACCCGCCGCGCCGGCTTTTTCCTTTGCCGCGCTGACGCCGGACTGCGTGCTCGATGCGCTGGAAAGCGTCGGCCTGTACAGCGACGGCCGCCTGCTGGCGCTGAACAGCTACGAAAATCGCGTCTATCAGGTCGGCATCGAGGATGGCCCGCCGTTGGTCGTCAAGTTTTACCGGCCCGAGCGCTGGAGCGATGCAGCGATCCGCGAGGAACACGCTTTCGTCGACGAACTGGTCGCCGCCGAAATTCCCGCAGTGCCGTCGATGCAGATTGCCGGCAGCAGCCTGCACACTTTTGCCGGTTACCGCTTTGCGGTATTCGAGCGTCGCGGCGGCCGCGCACCGGAACTGGACGATGTCGCCACGCGCGAATGGCTGGGCCGCTTCATCGGCCGCATCCATGCGGTCGGTATGGCGAAGCCGTTCGCGGAACGGCCTGCACTGGATATCGCCAGCTTCGGCGAGGAGCCGCGCGACTGGCTGCTGGCGCACGATTTTATTCCCGCCGATCTGCGCGAGACGTGGCAGAGCGTAACGGCGCAGGCGCTGGACGGCGTGCGTCGTTGTTACGATCGTGCGGGCGATGTGCGGTTGCTGCGCCTTCACGGCGATTGCCATGTCGGTAACGTGCTGTGGACGGACGCGGGGCCGCACTTCGTCGATTTCGACGACAGCCGCACCGGACCGGCGATCCAGGATCTATGGATGCTGCTGTCGGGAGAACGCGGCGAACAGCGGCTGCAATTGACCGACCTGCTGGCCGGTTACGAGGATTTCGCCGAATTCGATGCGCGCGAACTGCATCTGATCGAGGCATTGCGCACGCTGCGGCTGCTGCATTACTCGGCGTGGCTGGCGCGACGCTGGGACGATCCGGCGTTTCCGGCCGCCTTCCCGTGGTTCAACACGCAGCGCTACTGGCAGGATCGCGTGCTGGAAATGCGTGAGCAGATTGCACTGATGGACGAGCCGCCGCTGTGGCCGACCTGAACCGGCTGTAACGATTTCAGTTGCGGTCTTGGTGGCTGCGGCGACAACTTCGGACGCAACTTCAGATTTGACGTCGACGTAACTTCAAACAGCTCAGGCGTCGCCGTGAGTGGCAGCCAGATGGCCGAAACGCTGCAATAGGGATGCGGCTTCGGCGGTCGGCACCACTTCGCGCCGCTTGGCAGCGACATCGACGCCTTTCGCAGCCAGATCGTCTGCCAGCCGTTCGACATAGCAGCGCATCGCTTCATCGTCGAATTCCGGATGGAACTGCACGCCCCAACTGCTGCGGCCGACGCGGAAAGCCTGATGTGGTTCGAATGCATTGTTTGCCAGCAATGTCGCATCCGGCGGCAGGCGGCGCACGCTCTGGCTATGCACGACATTGGCCATGAAGTGCTGCGGCAGATTGGCGAACAGCGGATCATTGTCGGCTGCCGCCGTCTTGTCGATGGGCACGCTGCCGATTTCCATGCCCTGTGGGCGGTAATCCACTTCGCCGCCGAGCGCATGGGCCAGCAACTGATGGCCGTAGCAGATACCGAGCAGCGGGATGCCGCGCCGGTGCGCTTCGCGCAGCCAGTCGGCCAGGCGTTCGCTCCATGCCGCGCGATCGGTCACCATCGCATGCGAACCGGTCACGATGGCGCCGGCCGTCTCGTCGAATACGGGCAGCGATGCGGCCTTGCGCGCATCGACGACGCTGATCGGCAATGCATTACCGATGCCGTCGGCGATCCAGTCCTCGAAATCGCCGTGTGCCTGCGCGAGATCGGTGAAGGTGCTGCCGGCCTTGAAAATGATCAGGGTCTTCATGGGAAATGGGAAACAGCGGGGAAACAGTGAAAAACAGCGAAAAACAGCGATGAAACAAAGGCAGGGCTAGCGTAAAGAATGGAGCGTGAACGAATCAGACCTTCTGCGCGTTCTTTGCCAGTTCGTCCAGCGCGGCGATGATGTTGTCGTCCGAGGCATCGCTGTTGGCGATCAGCACCGCGCGTTCGATGGCGGCATCGCGGCCGTTCCTGCCGTAGTAGCCGAGCAGGTAGTCGCCGTTGTCGGTGCCGCTGGCATTGCGCGCATCGTCCTTCGCCAGGCGCCGCGCATACCACACCGCATAACCGTTCGACTCTTCGCAGCAATAGACTTCGACCGAATGATGCGGGCCGAGCGGGGCGATTTCAGGATCGGTGTACCAGATGGTCTTGCGCCACAGGTGGTTCTTCTTCGATTCGGGAATCTGGTTCATATGTTGCAGGCTTTCCTGTTCCGGTGGGATCACGATGCAGATCGTAGCGTGTTTGCGGAAAACGTTCAGCGGACCGGCGATTGCAGCATGCCGTGTAGCCGCGTTTCTATCCGCGCGTATTCGAATGCGATGGCGTCCAGTCGTACGCGTGTTTCGTGCAGTGCGCCGTTGCGGGCGGTCACTTCCAGTTCGCGGCAGAGTGCGGCCAGCAGTGTGGCACCCAGCGAGGCCGAACTGCCGCACAGCACGTGTGCAAACTTGGCGATCGCAATAGCATCGTCGCGCGCTATGCCGTCGCGTAGCGCCGTCAGCCGCTGTGGACTGTCGGCGAGGAACAGCCGTGCCAGTTCGGGAAAATCGTCGCCGAACATCTGCCGCGTCGCATCGAGTTCATCGTCCTGCTTCGCCGGCGTTTCCTTCGCGGTGCGTTGCAGCCAGCGCACCAGCATGGCGCTCAGTTCGCGCATGCGCATCGGCTTGGCGAGAAAATCGTCCATGCCGATGGCAAGACAGGTATCGCGTTCGTTACGGTTGGTGCGCGACGACCAGCCGATGATCGGCGTGTGCTTCAGCCCGCCTTCGGCCGCGCGCAGCAAGGCAGTCGCCTGATAACCGTCGACGCCGGGCATCTGGCAATCCATCAGGATCAGGTCGTAGCGGCGGGCATCTGCCAGCTCCAGCGCCTGTTCGCCGCCGGCCGCAGTGTCGACCAGGCAGCCGAAACGCGTCAGCATGCGTTCCGCGACTTCGAGGTTGACGGGGTTGTCGTCCACCACCATCACGCGCGCTTCGGCAAAGGAATCGGCAAAAGAATTGGCTAAGGAATCGACGGTATCGGGCACAGGCTGTTCGAGCAGCGCCTGCACGCCGGCGCAGATGAAGCGCGGCGCATCCTTCTTCGCGATGCAGCCGCACAGCATCGCCAGCGTATCGACCAGCATCGGGCGTGGAGCGGGTTTCGGCAGCCATGCGGAGAAGCCGGCTGCTGCGAGCCGCTCCGCATCGTGGCGACCGTGTTCGCTGCTGACCAGCACGATCAGCGTGTCGCGATGCGTTGGCGCGTTGCTGATTGCTGTGCCCAGCGTCTCGCCGTCTATGCCCTGGATATCCTGGTCGAGCAGCGCAATGCGGTAGGGATCGCCGGCTGCGGCGGCCTGTTCCAGCGCAGTCAATGCCGCATCGGCGCGTTCCACACCGGTGGCGCGCATGTCGCGGTGCATCAGTTCGTTTTCGATTTGCGTGCGCAACCTGGCGTCTGGCGTGACGACCAGCACGCGGATATCGCGCATGGCATCGTCGACGTGCATCGACGCATCATCGTTGTCGCCGGTCTCTGCGTCGAATAGCCGTCCGGCATCCGACAGCAGCGTATTGGCGCTGCGTTGCGCCAGGCCGATCAGCTCGCGCTGGTCGGACGTCAATTCGTGCTGGCGGATCATTTCCAGCACGCCGACGATGCCGTTCAATTGCGTATTGATTGTGCGTTGCAGCCTGTCGAGCAGGCGCGCATCCGGTTGCGCATCATGCGCCGCTTTTTTGCGACGCCTCGCAATGCGCGCGCGTTGCGCATCGGTGCGTCGGGCGGAAAGAAAAGTATGAATTGAATGAAATGAAGGCATGACATCCCGCATGGTTGATGGTCTTGCTGCCAGTTCGGTTCAAGCATATCGCAAAGCCTTGCGCAATTGAATCGCAATCCGTGTCTTGCGGGAAATATATTTGCCAGAAATATATCGGCTCGGGTACGCTTGCGAGCTGCCGACAAAGAAAGAACGGGAGCGTCCGCATGCAGCAAGCTGCGGACGACGGCAGCGGAGATGAACAGGCGATTCCCATGCAGGTCGCCGAATCCGCTGCCGAAGAATGAAAAGACAAGGGGAGTGCAATGTCCAATATTGCAGGCAAGGCGTATGCGATGAACGTGATCACGCCGATCCGCTGGTACATGACGTGGATCAATAAGGTGATCTTCTGGTTCGCGCTGAAATTTCCATCCACGCTGAGCGGGCTGATCACGCTGTCGCTGATCCATTACGCGCGTTGGGTGATCGTCGGCCGCAAGCAGTTTCCGCATCTGGACGAGCAGCAGCCGAAGGAAGATTTGCATTACTCGTACATGCTGTTCTTCAGCAATTTCAACGGCAGCTGGGCGCAATACGTCGATTCGTTCACGTTCGCGATTCCGGCTGGCCTCGACCTGTTCTGGAAGTGGAACATCCGCTATCCGCGCTCGGTGCCGCTGACGCCTTTCCACTCCTATATCACCTACAACCAGATCCAGACCGATCATTACTACAACGCCTATCCGATGGCGTCGTCGAACGACATCAAGTCGGCTAAGAAGCTGAAGGCGGCGCTGATCGATTTCGATGCGAAGCACAGTAATGCAGCGCCCGACGATTTCATCAGGCAGTACAACGCGCTGCTGCGCAGCCTGCAGCACGACATGGGTACCATGCAGCCGCTGCCGATCGTCAGCCTGGCCGACCAGGCGAAGGGAGAATGAGATGGCATCGAATGTGAACGGCAACGCATACGCCTTGACCTGCCTGTGCCCGATCATGAAAGGGCATTTCGACGGAACGGCCTACAGCGACGAAGTGCGGCACCGGCTGCAGAACTGGGGCCTGCTGGAACACAGTCCGATGGCGAAGGTGCCGCAGACCTACCTGTGCCGCTTCTTCGTGTTGGACGACGTCTATTACGAATCGCTGCCGGGCACCGAGTTCGGCGGCACCTTCTTCGATTTCCTGTCGATCTTTTCCGACCGTTTCCGCCGTCGCGCCTTGCCGCGCGAGGATCATCTGAAATCCAAGTACATCGTCTTCTCGTGCAATCTGCATGGCGATCTGGACAGTTACCTGCGCACGATGTGGAACACGATCAGCGACGACATCCGCCACATCTGGCAGTTCTGCTACGGCTTCGATCTGGTGCACGATGCGGCATCGTTCGCTGCCTACATCCGCAAATGCCAGCTCGACGTGTCGCTGTTTTTCGTCGGTTCGACCGACGATCCATTGCCGGAACAATTGAAGTCGCTGTACATCAAGCAGGAATTCTCCCGCTTCGCCGAAGAGCATCAGGGTTTGCCGGCGGCTGAACTGCAGAAGGCGTATCAGGCATTCATCCAGCGCGTGCAGCCGCTGAACGTCGAAGGCCCGAGCTGGCGTGCCGGCCAGTCGCACCTGCAGAACGGATAGGAGAATCATCGTGCAAAAGGAACTCGACCTGCTGGACATCCAGGGCAACGTGGTGCGCGCATACGGCCGCTACAACTTTCCGTTCGCCCGCTACGTCTTCCTGAACATTCGCGATCATCGTCGCGGCCGCGAATTCGTCGGCAGCGTGACCGAGGAAGTCACGAGCGCCGTGCGCTGGAACGACGGCCCGAATCCGATCAAGAAGCCGCTGTCGACCGTCAACATCGCGTTCACCTATGCAGGACTGAAAGAACTGGAACTGCCGCGCGCTTCGCTGATCGGTTTTCCGATGGAATTCGTGATGGGCATGAAGAAGCGCCGCGACATCCTCGGCGACGACGGTAGCAGCGCGCCCGAGCATTGGGACCCGATCTGGCGCGACAGCCGCGAGAAGGACAGGCACAAGGATGTGCACGTCTGGATTTCGATCAACGGCCAGTCGAAGGAAGACGTGCAGCATCGCTACGAATGGCTGCAGCAACTGGTGACGCACAGTGCCGGCGGCGTGGCGATCCTTTCCGGCCATCGCGGCGACGACGGCCAGGAGCATCTGCCGTTCCAGGATGTGCATGCGCTGTTCGAGAACGGCCGACCGACGCCGAAGGAGCACTTCGGCTATACCGACGGCATAGGCGATCCGGTATTCGAGGGATTGCCGGGACGGCCGGAACGCGTGGTCGGGCGCGGCAAGCAGATGAAGAACGGCGAATGGCTGCCGCTGGAGACCGGCGAATTCATCCTTGGGCACAAGGACGAGGCAAACGAGTATCCGGCCGCACCGCTGCCGCAGCTGCTGTCGCGCAACGGCACCTACATGGTCTATCGCAAGCTGCACGAAAACGTCGGCACCTTCAACGCTTATCTGGAAAAGGAAGGCGCGAAATACCCGGGCGGCAAGGAATTACTGGCGGCGAAGTTCGTCGGCCGCTGGCGCGACAATGGTGCGCCGCTGGTATCCGCGCCGGATGCGCAGAGCAAGGTCGAGTGGGATGCGAAGTTTGCCGCCGCCAATCCGGCCGAGCGCGATCGCATGCTGAGCGGCTTCACCTTCGACAGCGATCCGCACGGCGCGAAGTGTCCGTTCAGCGCGCATCTGCGCCGCATCAATCCGCGCGCCGCGCTGGAATTCAATCCGAAGGCGTTCGAGACGCCGGGCGCACTGTCGAACCGCCGCCGCGTGCTGCGGCGCGGCCTGCCGTACGGCGAGGTGCAGGACCCCGCACGCGACGACGGCAATCATGGCATCGTCATCATGATGCTGAACGCCAGCATCAGCCGTCAGTTCGAATTCGTGCAGCAGCAGTGGGTCAATTACGGCAACGACTTCAAAGCCGGCAACGACAAGGAAATCATTCTGGGCAATCACGACGGCAGCGCGGCAAGCCGGGCCGTGCTGGAAGTCGAGCCGGACAGCGACGGCGCGCCGTATTTCCTGTCGAAGATTCCGCGCTTTGTCGAGACGCGCGGTGGCGATTACTTCTTCGTGCCGAGCCTGACGGCGCTGCGCATGATCGCGAAAGGCATTGTCGATCCGACCTGATGCGTGATCGATTCGGCGGCGACCTTGGATGCCTTGAATGGGGTGATTGCGATAGATCGTGATGGATGCGGCCGCGTCAGATATCCCAGCTCGTCGGCTCGCGACGCGGTACGCCGTTGCGTTCGTGTCGGAATCTTGAAATCGCGTCGTAGACGACCTTACGTGCGCGGTTGATGCCGCCCAGCGGACGATGCGCCGGCAGACTGTGCCACGGCGTGAACGACAGGTTTTCGCCGAAGACGCGTTGTGCGTCGCTGTCGAATTCCTGCTGCAGGATGCGGATCGTGGCGACCTTGCGGAAAGGCGATTCGGCTTCGCGCCATTCCCTGCCCGGGTCCTCGATCGGCATGCTGTTGGCGTTCTTCTGCAGTTGCACCGTGAAATCGAACAGCGCTTCACCTTGCGACAGCTGGCGAACCATCGCTTCGCGCAGGAAGTCGGGGCCGGCGCCGGACGACGGTGCGGCATGGTCGAAGCGGTGCGGGATGGCCGAATACTTGACGGCGGTGTCGCCGAACAGATAGGGCGTGGTGCTCCAGTAGCGCATCTGCAGCGGATTGGCGAACTTCTTCAGCGACAGCAGCAGGTTCCAGATCACGCGCCAGTGCGTGCCAAAGAACAGAATCTTGGCCAGCAGGCTGCCGGTCATCGCCTTGATCAGCGCATCGAATTCGGCGACGTCGCGCGTGACGAAGACATTGGTGCTGATGACGATGAAATCCTGCGTCTGTTCATCGCGCTCGGCTTCCAGCAGCTTTTCGCCGGGCACGTCCATCAGTTTGATCGCCATGCCGCGGATGTCGCGTTTGTGATCGTCCTGGATGATGGCGTCCTGATTGGAAAAGCGTATCCAAGCGCGGTAGGTCTTCGGTTCGGCGAACAGGCCGATTCGCAGCTCTGGCGGCAGGTTCGGTTCGATGCTGAATTCCGCCTTGACGACGCCATGCATCTTCGGATGCGCGTCGCGCCGCATGATGCCGGTCCGGTTGTCGTGGATGATCTTGGCCTGCAGGCGCGCGGCGAGGTCGCGCGTGCATGCGGTTTCGTTGGCAGGGATGTGTTCTTGGGCGAGTTGCTTGGCAGACCGGTTTTCAGACTGATTTTCAGGTTGATTTTCGGATTGATTGTCAGGCATGAAGGACGATGGATTTAACGTTACATCGTTGCCGCACGGAAGGAGTTTCAACTATATTACGCGGGTGGCGGAAGCCCCGGCAATGTTGCCTATCATTAACTGCAATGCCTGCTTTTAGCAAGGGAAAACCGGTGCGACGATGCGCCGGCCGCGATTGAACCGGAGCCTCAAATCAAACTTCCCCAACAAACGGACTGGACCCCGGCAAAGCGGGCAACGCCGACGAAGAATCATCTGCATCGCACGATGTTCTTTCGTCTGGCGTCGGTCGGCGATGCCGCCGCGTCTGCGCCGCCGGCCGCTTCCTACGATCTGGAAGGCGCGCTCGCGCTGTTCGCCGCGCTGATACGCGGCTTGCGCGAAGTGCATGCGCATATCGATCTGCATCAGGCGCTGTGCCTGGCGAACCTGCGCGTGCAGTCCGACGGCGCGATCGAGTTCCGCAACGACGCCACCGTGCCGCTGGCCTACAGTTCGCCGGAACAGACCGGCCGCATGAACCGTCAGGTCGATTACCGCAGCGATTATTATTCGCTCGGCATCGTCATGTACGAACTGCTGACGGGACAATTGCCGTTTGAATCCGACAGCGTGATGGAACTGGTGCACAGCCACATTGCGCGGCGCGCGGTGCCGCCGAGCCGGCTCAATCCGGCGATTCCCGACGTGCTGGGCGATATCGTCCTGAAGCTGCTGGCAAAAAACGCCGAAGATCGCTACCAGAGCCTGGACGGCTTGCTGGCCGACATCGAAACCTGCCGCCGTGCGCTGACGGAAACCGGCGTCATCGAATCCTTCCCGCTGGCGCGCAACGACGTTTGCGACCGCCTGCAGATTTCGCAGAAGCTCTACGGTCGTGACGTCGAGTGCGGTCGCCTGCTGCAGGCATTCAGGAACGTGACGGCGGGCAGTGCGGAGCTGGTGCTGGTGAGCGGCTATGCCGGCATCGGCAAATCGTCGCTGGTCAACGAAATTCACAAGCCGGTGGTGGCACAGGGCGGCTACTTCATCTCCGGCAAGTTCGATCAGTTCAAGCGCGCGATTCCATATTCGGCATTCAATCAGGCTTTTCGCGAGCTGATCCGGCAGATTCTGACCGAGAGCGAGACTCGCATCACGCAGTGGCGCGGCAAGCTGATGAAAGCGCTCGGCGCCAATGGCCAATTGATCATCGACGTGATTCCGGAACTGGAATTCATCATCGGCAAGCAGCCGGAAGTGTCGCCGCAGAGCGGCACGCGCAACAGCTTCAATTATGCGATGCAGAATTTCGTCAGCGTCTTCACGCAGTCGGACCATCCGATCGTGCTGTTCCTGGACGACTTGCAGTGGGCCGATACCGCTTCGCTCAAGCTGATTCCGCTGCTGATGAAGAATCTCGATACGTCGCGCCTGCTGCTGATCGGCGCCTATCGCGACAACGAGGTGGATGTCGCACATCCGCTGGGCATGACGCTCGACCAGATCCGTAAAGAGACGACGGTGACGACGGTGGAAGTCAGCCCGCTCGGCAAGGACAGCATCGTTGAGCTGGTGGCCGATACGCTCAAATGCGATCCGGCGGAGATGCAGCCGCTGGCGCGCCTGATCTACCGCAAGACGCTTGGCAATCCTTTCTTCATCAACCAGTTCATCAAGAGCCTGCACGGCGACGGCCTGCTGCGTTTCGAAGGCGGCCGCTGGCAATGGAACATCGGCCAGATCGAGGCAGCCGGCATCACCGACAACGTCATCGAGCTGCTTACGCGTGAACTGCATCGTTTGCCACCAGGGACACAACGTCTGCTGACAATCGCGGCCTGCATCGGCAGTCGGTTCGACGTGCATACGCTCAGCATCGTCAGCGAAAAGTCGGAACTGGAAATTCAGGAAATGCTGCACGAGGCGATGCAGTCGGCACTGATTCATCCGGCCGAGGCGCGTGTGGCGGCGTCGACGATCGTCTCGCATGCCTATCAGTTTCAGCATGACCGCGTGCAACAGGCGGCATACGAAGGCATCCAGCGGCAGGAAACGGATGCGATCCACCTGCAGATCGGACGCCTGCTATTGAGCAGCCTGACGCCGGCCGAACAGGACGAACACATCTTCGACATCGTCGATCACCACAATCGCGGCCGCGCGTTGCTGACGCGCCGGCATGAGAAGGACGAACTGGCCGAGCTGAACCTGAAGGCGGCACTGCGTGCGCGGCAGTCGGCGGCATTCGACGTGCATCGCGAATGCATTGCCATCGCCGGTGAATACGGCAGCGTGGAAGACTGGCGCGACAAGCAGGCCTTCATGCATGCGCTGTACATGGAGCGCATCAACGAAGCCTTCGCGCGCGCCGACTACCGCGAGATGGAACGCCTGTGCCAGGTCGTCTGCGACAACAGCGCGACGCCGCACGAGATGATCGCCGCCAAGGATTACCTGATCCGCTGCTACGGCGCGCTGTACCGACCGCAGGATCTGATGAAGACCGGCATCGAGATGCTGGAGATTTCCGGCATCCGGCTGCCGCACAACCTGAACGAGAAGCACATCCTGCTGGCGCGGCTGCGCCTGAAGGCGGCGCTGCGCGGCCGCGATCCGCTGGAACTGGCGGACATGCCGCCGGCCACCGATCCGGAATATCTGCTGCAGGTGCAGGCAACGATGGCCTTCCTCGCCTATGGTTTCACTTATCTGGCCGATTCCATCGTCGTGCTGTGGGTCGCGATGGAGATCGTGCGGCGCTCGGTGCGTCACGGTTCGTCGGCCTATGCAGCCTATGCCTATGCGGTGTGGGGACGCACGCTGGCCGGCCGGCTGGGCGGCGTCGAAGACGGCTATAAGTTCGGCAAGGTGGCGTCGCTGCTCGGCGGCAGCAAGCCGATGCTGGGCGCGGTCGGCATTTTCCACGGCATCATCCGCCATCGCTGCGAGCATCTGCGATTGTCGCTGGAGCCGCTGCAGGATACCTATGCCAAGGCGATGGAAATCGGCGACCGTCCCGGCGCGATGGTGGCGCTGTCGTTCTCCGATGCGGTGCGTTTCCAGTCCGGCAGCAATGTGCGCGATGCGCTGACTGCGATCCGCAAGGACATCGTCGTCTATCGCAAGATGGATTACGCGGCGCTGCTGGGCGTGATGATCCCGTGGGCCTTGCTGTTCTCGCGGCTGGTCGGCGAGCCGATCGACGACGTGGCGCAAGGTACGCACGAAGAATATGCGCAGGCGCGGCGCAAGGCGTCCGATCCGTGGGGCGTGTTCTATGTGCGCGCGATCCAGGCGATCGGCGAATGCTTCTTCGGCGACTTCGACGAAGCGCGCATGCACGCGGAAGAAGCGATCGGCCTGCCGGGTTTCGATTTCGGCACGCCGTCTTCCGGTTTCCTGATGTGGGTGCATTCGCTGGCCGCACTGGCGCCACTCGCGCCGCATGCCCCCGGCTCTGCGCGCATCCTGACCGGCGTGCGTGCGATGCAGCGGCGTTTCCGGCCATGGGCCGAACATGCGCCGATGAATTATCAGCACAAGTGGCAACTGGTCGAAGCCGAACGCCATCGCGTCGCCGGCCGAGCCGGCCGTGCCGAACGGTATTACGAGCAGGCGATCAAGAGTGCGCGCATGCACGGTTACGTCAACGACGAGGCGCTGGCCCACGAGCGTGCCGGCATGTTCTATCTGGCCAGAGGGCGCGACGTCAATGCGCGCATGCATCTGGAGCAGGCGCATGCGAAATACGAGGAATGGGGCGCGTTCGCGAAGGCGCAGCAGCTGGAGGAACGGCATTCCGCATTGCTGGAACAGATCGTCGCCCGCAAACGCGCAGGGCGATACGGCGACCTCGGCCTGCATGAAAAGCAGGTGGACGTGCAGACCGTGATCCGCGCATCGCAGACGCTGTCCGGCGAGATCCAGCTCGACAAGCTGCTGGCGCGGCTGATGAATCTGCTGATCGAGAATGCCGGTGCGCAGAAGGGCTCGTTACTGCTGATCGAACATGGCCGCCTGTATGTGCAGGCGGCGCTGGCCGACGACGAAATCGCCGTGCAGCAGCATCTGCCGCTGGAACGCAGCGAAGGCATCAGCCTGGCAGTCGTCAATTACGTGCGGCGCACCGGCGAGAAGATCGTGCTGGGCGATGCCGCCGCAGACACCCGCTTCAGCGGCGATCCTTACATCGAACGCACGCAGCCGAAATCCATTCTGTGCCTGCCGTTGCAGAAACAGGGGCAGCTGGTCGGCATTCTCTATCTGGAGAACAGCCTTGCCGTCGATGCGTTCACGCCGCAGCATGCGGAACTGCTGCAGATCCTGTCCACGCAGATCGCGATCTCATTGGAGAACGCCGGGCTGTACAACGATCTGGAACAGAAGATCGAAGCGCGTACGCGGGATCTCCAGCTGGCGAAGGAGGAAGCGGAACGAGCCAACCGCATCAAGTCGGAATTCCTCGCCGTGATGAGCCACGAGATCCGCACACCGATGAACGGCATGCTCGGCATGATGCAGCTGGCACTGGCCGAGGCCACGCATCCGGTGCAGCGCGAGCGGCTGGAAACGGCGCAGTATTCGGCCGAGGCGCTGCTGGCCATCCTCAACGACATTCTCGATTTCTCCAAGCTGGAATCCGGCAATCTGCAACTGGACGAAGCCGAATTCGATCTGCGCAAGACGGTCGACAGCGTCATCGACCTGATGGCTTCGCGCATGCAGGAAAACCGGGTCGCGCTCGGCGTGGAGTGGCGGGATGATGTCGAGCGCATGCTGGTCGGCGATGCAGGACGATTGCGTCAGGTGTTGCTGAACCTGATCAGCAATGCGCTGAAGTTCACCGAACGAGGCAGTGTCGTGCTGCAGATCGAGCAGCTGGCACGCGGTGAACATGACGTGACGCTGCGTTTCGCCGTCGTCGATACCGGCATCGGCATCGCACCGGAAGCGCAAGCGCGGCTGTTCCAGTCGTTCTCGCAGGCCGACAGTTCGATTTCACGCCGGTTCGGCGGTACAGGGCTGGGCTTGTCGATTTGCCGCAAGATCGTCGAAATGCAGGGTGGCCGCATCGGCGTGGACAGTACGCCGGACGTCGGCAGCCGTTTCTGGTTCGAGCTGGCGTTTGCCTTGCCGGAAACCATGCCGCAAGTGCAATCGACAGACGTGCCGATGTCCAAAACGGACGATGCGCAAAGTGTGCGCAGCATGCACATCCTGCTGGCCGAAGACAACGAGATCAATCAGAAGGTCGCCGTCGCACTTCTGACGAAATCCGGCCACACGGTCGAAGTCGCCCAGAACGGCCATGAAGCGGTGCTGGCGGTACAGCGGCAGGCATTTGATGTCATCTTGATGGACATGCACATGCCGGAAATGGACGGTCCGGCCGCGACGCGGGCGATCCGCTGCCTGCCGGCACCGGCTTCGACCCTGCCGATCGTCGCGCTGACGGCGGCCGGATCGTTATCGGATATACAAACCTGCATGGATGCCGGCATGAATTATTTCCTCGTCAAGCCGTTCCGCATGGAACGCCTGCAAGGCATCCTGCAGGGATTGCCGGCTGCGACCTCCCAAACCTGATTTCTCTGTTGTTCATATAGTCAACTACGGCCGCCGGCCGCCGCATATTGCCGAAATGGCTCGGCTTTTCCCCTCTTTTCCAAGTCTGGTTTGACTTGCAGCCCCCGATAATGCCTATCAGGAAGAAGTCCGGTCGGCATGCTATCGACCGGAACGGAACAGTCAACGAGGAGCCATGATGGCAACGAACGAGGCGCAACGCAAAACCTTATCTCTGCAGGGCGCAGGAGCGGAAAACGACGACTTCATCGACAGCGTGCTACACGCGCCGCGCAATGGCGGCCGTGTCGGCGGCATGGACCTGAAGGCGATCCGCGAAGCGATTGCGCGCGTCGAAGCCGAGGCCAAGGCCACCGTCAATGCGGAGAACCGCGCAGCCGCCGAAGCGCAGGCCCGTTCGCTGGCCGAAGAACGCGCGCAGGCGGATGCCGCCGCCGCGGCCGAGGCCCAGCGCAAGGCCGCGGCGGCGGAGGAAGCGATCGCCGCCAGCCGCGCCCGTCTCGAAGCCGAACGCGAAGCACGCGCTGCCAGCGAAGCGCGCGCCCAGGCCGTCAACAAGGAAATCGCCGAACTGCGCGCCCGTGCGGAAACGGATGAACACCTGAGCCGCATCGCCAGCGAGCGTGCGCAGGCCGAAGAGCAGGCGCGCAAACTGGCTGAAGATCAGATCGAACAGGAACGCGAACTCGAAGCACGCGCCCGCGATGCCGAAGCGCGTCTGAATGAACGGATCGCCATCACCGAACGCGCCACGCGCGCTGCCGAAGAAGAAGCGATACAGCGCGGCCAGCTCGAAGCGCAGGTGGCCCGCATGGCGCGCGAACTCGAACGCCGCGAAAAGGAAGCGCAGGAAACCAGCAAGCTGCTGCTGAGCGCCAAGCGCGATTCGATGCTCCTCGCCCAGCAGCGCGAAGAAGCCGAAGGCAAGGCACTGAGCCTCATGCTCAGCCGCGTGCCGTCCGAAGTGCGTGCGCGCGAAGAGGCGCTGGAACGCGCCGCGATCGAAACCGAACAGCAGCGCATCGCCGAAGCACGTATCGAATCCGAACAGCGCGCACTGGCAGCCGTGCAGCAACGCCTGCAGGCCGAAGCCGAGATGCGCGCGGCCGCCGAACGCCGCGAACACGTTGAACAGATGGCTGCCGTCGCCGCGCAATCGCGCCGCGAAGCCGACGAACGTGTGCGTGTCGCCACCGAGGCGCGCATCCACGTCGAAAAACAGTTGCAGGATGCTGCCGTCGCGCGAGTGGAAGCAGAACATCAGGCGGAAGAACAGGCACGTGCACGCGTCCTTGTGGAAGCACGCGCAGCGGAAGAAGCACAGCGCCGCGAAACGGCCGAACAGCAGGCGCTCGCTGCCGCACATGTCCGTGCTGAAGAAGAAGAACGCGCACGTGCATTGGCCGAACAGCGTCTGCATGCCGAACGTGCCGCTGCCGACATGGAAGCCGGCCGCGCCGTCGCAGAGCAACTGGCGCTCGACAAGGCGGCCGAATACCTGACATTGCAACAGCAGCTGGCCGAAGCTGCCGAACAGAAGGCACAGCAGGCGCTGGCATTGGCCGATGCCGAACAGGCGCGCATCGTCGCGGAACAGAAGGCGATGCAGGCGCTTCACGAAAAGATTCGCGCCGAGGGCATGCTCGCCGTCACGGCGGCAGCACGCGCCGAAGCCGAAAAGGAAGAAGCTGCGCTGCTGCGGATGAAGGACGAAACCGAACAGAAGGCATTGGCGGCACAACAAGCCGAGCGCGAAGCTGCGCGCGTGACGCTGGAACAGACGATGGCGCAGGCCGATCTGAAGAGCGCCGCCGCCGAAGCCGCCGTCGCCAAGGCAAAGGAAGCCGTGGCCCTGGCCAAGGTGCAGGCGCAGCGCTTGCAGGACGAACAGGCCGCATTGGCGCTGATGCAGGAAAAGCTGGCAGCCGAGCGTCGCCATGCCGCCGCCGTGCAGCAGGAAATGGAAAGCCATCGCGCCCGCATCGCGCAGGAAGAAAAAGCGCGCGTCGAAGCCGAGGCGCGTTCCCGTGCCAACGACGAACAGACTGCCTTGCTGGCGGAACAGGAAAAAGCCGATCGCGAACTGCGTGCCGCCTGCGAAGCCGAGCAGGTTGCGCAGCAGCACATTCTTGCGCAGGCGCGTGCCAAGACGGAATTGCAGCGCAAGACCACTCACGTCTCGTTGACGAAGGTGCGCCGCATGATCGAACTGACGCGTGCCGAGCGTGAGCGCGTCGAGGCGGAAGAAATGGCGGTGCAGGCCGTCGAGGAAAAATGTCAAATTGAAGCCGCGGCACGTGCGGAAGCGGAAGCACGAACGCAGGCCGAACTGCAGCAGATGGAATTGCTGCGCGAACGTGAGTTGGCGGAACGCAGCATTCGTGAAGCGACCGAAGCCGAATGCAATGCCACACGCGTGCAACTGGAGCAGACGCGTGCACAGGCGGAATTGCAGCAGGCGACAGCGACGGCAGCGGAGCAACGTGCTGCAGAAGCGGTGGCGCTGGCACAGGCGGAACGCGCGCGCAGCGATGCCGAACAACAGGCGTTGCAGGCTGTGCGCAACAAGTTCGCGATGGAGCAGCTGCTGCACGCGGAAACCATAGCCCGCCAGCAGATCGAACAGGAACAGGCCGAACTGCTGCAGGCGCGCACGGAAAACGAACGCACATTGCATGCAGCTGCTGCTGCCATCGTCGAAGCCGAAAAGCAACAGCTGGAAGAGCTGACGCGGCAGGTGAACCTGCAATGCGCGACGGCGGAAATCGCCGAAGCCAAGGCGCGTCGCGCTGTCGAACTGGCGCAGAAGGAGCGTGCTCGCGCGGAGCTTGAACAGCGCGCGATGGATGCTATCGAGCAGAAGCTGATTGCCGAGCAACAGCGTGCCGATGCTGCCGAGATCATGCTGCGCGCCACGCAGGAAAAACTGGCAGCCGAACAGGCAGCATTGGAAGCGACCGAAGCGCGCGTGCGTACCGAGCAGGAACAGGCCGCCGTCATGCGCAGCCGTGAACGTGCGCAACAGGCATTGTGCGCTGCCGCTGCCGCGGCGATTGCTGCCGAACAGGAAACGCTGGCACAGGAAGCGGCGCAGGCCGAGGCGCAACGTCTTGCGACCGAAACGATTGCGCTTCAGGCGCAGCAGGCGACGCAATTGGCGCAGGCCGAAGCGCAGCGTGCAGAAGCCGAGCAACAGACGCTGGCCATGCTGGAAGAACGGGTTGAGGCGGAACTGCAACGCGTCGAAGCAAATGAAATCGCCATGTACGCCGCACAGGAAAAACTGCTCGCCGAGCAACAGGCACGCACTGAAGCCGAGCTCGCTGCGATCGCGGAAATGGAAGCAGCCGAGCTGGCGCGTCAGATCGCTGCAGCCGAGGCCGAACTGCGTGCGGCACAGGAAGCGAAGACGGCAACGGAGCGCGAAGCTGCAGAACTGGCGCAACAGCATGCGCGTGCTGCCGCAATGGCGCTGGAGCTGTCGCAATCGGATCGCGATCGTCTCGAGCGCGAACGCATCGAGGCACAGAAACTGGCCGATGAACTGATCACGCGCATCGGCGAGCGTGGCGCGCAACACGAGGCGTGGCAATCGCGTGCGGCGGCAGTGCTGGCCGAAGCGCCTGTGGCGATAGCGTCACGCAAGCCGGCGGCTGCCCGTACGTTTGCTGCGCTGGCTGCGGGTATTGCGCTGTTCGTCGGTGTGGCTGCATGGAATGTGCAGGATGTCGCAGCGCCGGTGCAGTTACAACCGGCAGCAATGCAGCAGAATGCCACCGAATGGAATGCACAGCAGCCGGTCATGACGCCGGCCCGTTTGCAGATGTCGTACGAACTCGCTGCACGGCCTGTCGATGCGGACAAGGCCGGTACGGTTGGCGCTGCAACGGCTGCAGATGCAGCAACGGCATCGACGGATATTACCGTAGCGGATGCCACTTCCGCGATGCGTGCGGCACAGGCAAGATAAAATGGACAGAGGAGAAGCAAAAAAAGCGCGGTCATCGACCGCGCTTTTTATTTGGGGCAGCGAGCCCCGCAAAACGTATTTACTGGAACGAGCCGGTTTTGGTCGTGCTGAAAGGAACGATTGTGATGTGGCTGGGCAGCGCCTCTTCTGAGTTGGCGTCGGCGACGATATCGCGTTCTTCCACCGGGATGTCTTCCCGTTCGTCATCCTGGCGGCTGGCGTGCAGCGGAGAGGCGAGGTCGTCCTGATTCTTGTACATGTCGTTTCCTTTCTCGAAATGGAAATCGGTGCGCGGACTGCAAGCTGCTGCCGTCACACTTCAATCCCGGACAAACAATTTCTGCGCGACTGTCGAGTTGCGAGAATAGAGGAGCCTTCGTTCGATGGCGATCGGTCATTTCCCCATGTTGGCGTAGGAAAATGCCGACAAATTGTGCGAACCGCGAGGTTCGACTGCTGTGGATGGGGGGCGTACGCCCTTACCGGCAGTGACGGAAGTCTAACATCATTCCGCCGAAAAACGTGACGGAAAAACCTGACAGAAAAGTCGGTACCAATATGATAAGAAGATCAGGCCGCGCGTACGTCGACCGGTTCGCTTTCGCGTTTTTCCTGACGCCATTCCATCAGCGTCTTTAGTATCAGTGTGACGAGCGCCATGCAGGCCAGTAGCGCGGCCGCGGTGAAGGCGGCGGCGGTCTTGTAGTCGTTGTTCAATTGCTCGACCAGCAGCGGCAGCGTCAGCGTCTGGTTCATGATGGTGCCGGAGACTACGGCCACCGCACCGAATTCGCCGACCGCGCGCGCATTGGTGATGACGGCGCCGTACAGCAATGCCCATTTGATGTTCGGCAGCGTCACGTGCCAGAAAATCTTCCAGCCGCCGGCGCCAAGCGACAGCGCAGCAATCTCTTCCTCGGTGCCCTGTTTCTGCATCAGCGGTATCAGGATGCGTGCGATGTAGGGAGCAGTGACGAATACGGTGACCATGATGATGCCGGGCCAGGCGAACATCAGCTGAATGTCTTCCGCGTACAGCCATTTGCCGATCGCGCCTTCCAGGCCGTAGACGACCAGATAGCAGAAGCCGGCCACGACCGGCGACGTCGCATAAGGAATTTCGACCAGTGTGATCAGCAGCCGACGGCCGAAGAAATCGTAGCGCGTGACGCACCATGCGAGCAGGATGCCGAACACGAGATTGATGGGCACCGTCATGACCGCAGCCAGCAGCGTCAGCTTCAGCGCATGCTGCATGAAGTCTTCGCTGAGGTTGGCGCGCAGCAGTTCGATGCCGCCTTGCAGCGCCTGCGCGAAGATCAGGATCAGCGGCAGCACCAGCAGCATGATCGCCAGCGCGATGCCGGCGGCGATCAGCAGCCATTGATGGGTTTCGCCGGGGCGTTTCATCTTGCGTGCCATCTTCGCGCTCCTTACGATTTGTTGAACAGCTTGCCCTGCGCCAGTTGCAGCAGGAACAGCAGCGTCAGCGATGCGAACAGCACGACCGAGGCGATGGCGGCGGCGGCGGGGTAGTTGTACTCCTGCAGACGTACGAACAGCATCAGCGAGGTGACTTCCGTTTCGTACGGAATGTTGCCGGCAATCATGATGACCGCGCCGAATTCACCGAGGCTACGGATGAAGGCTTGCGACGAGCCCGTGATCAGTGCCGGCAGCAGCGTCGGCAGGATTACGCGCGAGAAGATCTGCCATTTGTTCGCACCCAGCATCAGCGCGGCTTCTTCCAGTTCGGCATCCATGTCTTCCAGCACCGGCTGCACCGAACGCACGATGAACGGGATGCTGGTGAAGATCATCGCCACCACGATGCCGGGAAAGGCGTACGAAATCTTCCAGCCGAAGACATCGAACCAGCGGCCGAGCCAGCCGCTCGGGATGAACAGCGCCGACAGCGTGATGCCGGCGACCGACGTCGGCAGTGCGAACGGCAGATCGACCAGTGAATCGAGCAGGCGACGGCCCGGGAAGTTGTAGCGCGTGATGATCCACGCCCACAGGAAACCGATCATCGTCACGATGACGGTCGAATAGAAGGCGGCGGTGATCGTGACCTTGTAGCTCTGGATCATGCGCGCATCGCTGATAGCGAACCAGTATTGCGACCACGTCATGCCGCTGATATAGATCAGCAGCGCGGAGATCGGCAGCAGGATGACGAGGCTGATATACAGCGTCGAAAAGCCGAAGCTGAGCGAAAAGCCCGGCAGGACCGGCGTGCTGCGGAAGAAGCGGAGCGGTGAAGTCACGATAGGGGGCGGTTTTCAGAAACGACCGCGCAGCGCCGCGAACGGCCTTGCGCCAAAACAAACGACCATCCGGTCGGGATGGTCGTGTGAACGAGCGGCATTGTAAACCACCGTGATGCGGTCTGCCAGATTGGCAGCGCCATGTCGGTCAGCGGCCGATCAGTGGCGCTGTGCCAGCAACTGGTCGAGGATGCCGCCGCTGCTGAAGTGCGCCGCCTGGATGTTGTCCCACGAACCCAGCACCTTGGTTGGATCGATCAGGCGAACTTTCGGATACTTGTCGGCCACGACCTTGGCCACGTCCGGATGATTGACGCGGTAGTTGAACGTCGTCAGCAGCAGCTGGATTTCACGCGTGTATTCATAGTTCAGGTAAGCAGTGGCGACCTTGCGAGTACCTTTTTCATCGACCACCTTGTCGACCACGGCAACCGGGAATTCAGCCAGCACGGAAACCGGCGGCACCACGATTTCATAACCGCCGGCCTTGAATTCGTCGCTCTTGGCGATGTTGATCACTTCCGATTCGAAGGTCAGCAGCGCATCGCCCTGATTGTTCTGTGCAAAGGCCACCGTCGCGCCGCGGCCGCCGGTCGGGAAGTTCACGACGTTGTGCAGCAGCTTGCCGACGAATTCCTTGGTCTTGGCTTCGTCGCCCTTGTACTTTTCGTTCGCATACAGCCATGCGGCCAGATAGGTGTAGCGTGCGTTGCCGGAAGTCTTCGGATTCGGGAACACGACCTTCACGTCGCTGCGCACCACATCGTCCCAGGTATGGATGTTCTTCGGATTACCCTTGCGCACCAGGAAGGCGATCGTGCTGTAGTACGGCGAACTGTTGTTCGGGAAGGCTTTCTGCCAGTCCTTGCGCACCAGGCCGCGCTTGGCCAGGATGTCGATATCGGTGACTTGATTGAAGGTGACGACGTCGACCTTCTTGCCCTGCATGATGTCCTGTGCCTGGCGCGAGGTGCCGGCAAACGACTGGTCGATCTTCAGATCCTGGCCGGTTTCCTTTTTCCAGTAGGCCTGGAATTTCGGGTTGATCGCAGCGAAGGTTTCGCGCGCGACGTCGAACGACGCGTTCAGCAGCGGCTTTTCCTGTGCATGTGCAACACCGGACAGCAGGGTCGCAGTAGCGGCCAGCAGGACGATTTTCTTGAACATTTATTCACTCCATGTTGGTGAAAGCGGCGCGAACATCCGCTTTTTATTGTCTTGACGCAAGTCGATGCAGAAGCGAACCGACTATAACAAAGTTCCTTATACGCTCAAACGATAACTTTTGTATTTGATCATGCGAAAAAGAAATATAGAATTTGCGCGCTCTTGCTTTCTTGCTAATGTGCTTGTGTCGTGGCTGCCGCACAAACAAAAAGCCCCTGCCGGTGAAGGCAGGGGCTTTTGCATGGCGTGACGCGAAAGAATTACGCGAGGTTCTTCGACGCGAAATCCCAGTTCACCAGCGCCCAGAACGCTTCCAGATATTTCGGACGTGCGTTGCGGTAGTCGATGTAGTAGGCGTGTTCCCAGACGTCGCAGGTCAGCAGCGGCTTGTCGCCGGTCGTCAGCGGGGTGGCGGCGTTCGACGTGTTGACGATGTCGAGCGAACCGTCGGCCTTCTTCACTAGCCAGGTCCAGCCGGAACCGAAGTTGCCGACGCAGGACTTGGTGAATTCTTCCTTGAACTTGTCGAAGGAACCCCATTTCGCATTGATCGCATCGGCGATTGCGCCGGTTGCCGCGCCGCCACCGTTCGGCTTCAGGCCGTTCCAGTAGAAGGTGTGGTTCCAGACTTGCGCTGCATTGTTGAAGATGCCGCCGGAAGATTTCTTGACGATGTCTTCAAGCGACAGGTTTTCGAATTCGGTACCTTTGATCAGGTTGTTCAGATTGGTCACATAGGTCTGATGATGCTTGCCATAGTGGAATTCAAGCGTCTCTTTCGAGATGTGGGGAGCAAGCGCATCCAACGCATAGGGCAGTGCCGGCAGGGTATGTTCCATGGTCGTCCTTTGTGGGGTTGAAAGTAAAACTGCAACGATTGTTGTTTTTGAAAGGGCCTTATTGTAAAGCGGTTATGCCTTGCCTGCATACCCGTCGGGAATTTCCTGCCGACATGCAGGTTTATCAGTCTTCGTCCAGTTGCTGCTGCACGCTGGCGATGCCGATCTGCGCGGTGCCGTCGGCCAGCCGCAGCGTGACGTGCCTGTGCGGCTGCAATTGCCGGGGCGTGCGCACGATCTGGCCTTTCTCGTCGGTGACGATCGCATAGCCGCGTTCCAGCGTGCGTTGCGGATTGAGCATCTCCAGTTGCGCGCTTAGCGCGGCCAGATGCCGCTGCCGGCGATCCAGATGGGCGCGCACGCAGCTCGTCAGATGGTGCGCATGGGCGGCGATGCGGATGCGCGGCGCACGCGTATCCGGCAATTGGGCCTGCCAGCGCTGGCGCAATTGTGCGAGTGCGAAGCGTGCGGTATCCAGCGGCATTCGATGGGCATGATGCAGCCTCGTCTGCAGATTCTGCAACTTGACGCGCTCATGAGCGATGTAGGCCGACGGACTGATCAGGCGGCGCGACAGCCAGTCCAGCGTTTGCGATGCGTCGGACAGGCGGCGGCGCAACGCGTACTGCAGGTCGTCGGCATGCGCTTCCAGTTGCGTCAGCCAGTCGGCGCGTGGCAGCGTGGCGAGTTCGGCGGCGGCGGTCGGCGTGGGCGCGCGTAGGTCGGCGGCGAAATCGGCGATCGTGAAATCGGTGTCGTGGCCGACGCCGACGATGATCGGAATATCGCAGCCGACGATGGTGCGTGCGACGATTTCGTGATTGAACGACCACAGGTCTTCGATACTGCCGCCGCCGCGACAGACCAACAGCACGTCGCACTCGTTGCGGGCCGATGCGGTGGCGATGGCCTGCGCGATCTTCGATGCCGCGCCTTCGCCTTGTACCGGCGTCGGATACAGGATGACCCTGACATGCGGCGCGCGGCGGCGCAACGTGGTCAGTACATCGCGCAGTGCAGCGGCCTGCGGGCTGGTGACGATGCCGATGGTGCGGACGAAATCCGGCAACGGACGTTTGCGTGCAGCGTCGAACAGGCCTTCGGCAGCGAGCTTTTCTTTCAGTTGCAGGAAGGCTTCGTACAGATTGCCGACGCCGGCGCGGCGGATCGCTTCGACGTTTAATTGATAATCGCCGCGCGGCGCATACAGCGTGACGAGTGCACGCACTTCGACGCGATCGCCTTCACGCGGCGTGAAATCCGCATATTGCGCGCGGCCGCGGAACATCACGGCGCGCACCTGCGCCGCATCGTCCTTCAGCGTGAAATACCAGTGGCCGGACGCGGCGCGCGTGAAATTCGAAATTTCGCCCGAGATCCACGACAGCGGAAAACCGCGTTCCAGCATGCGGGCCACCGCCTGATTCAGGGCGGAGACGGTGAGAACGGTGGAAGCGGAAGAATCGGTCATGAAGATGTACAGGGCAAAGTCCGGCTCGTGCTGCCGAGGCGGCGACGTGAAGTCCGATGTGAAGCCAGATGGTAAAGCAAAATGCTTAGTTTGCTTAGTCGATGGCGCTGCTGCGCGGCAGGCGCAGCGCGCGCATGCCTTCTGTAGCCAGCAGCGCCACGGCTATCCATACCGGGATATAAGTCAGCCATTCGCCGCCGCGTATGGTTTCGCCGAGCAGCAACGCCACCAGCACCAGCAGCACCGGTTCCACGTAGCCGAGCAGGCCGAACAGACTGAGCGGCAGCATCTGACTCGACAGCATGTAGAACACCAGCGCCGTCGAACTCAGCACGCCGAGCAGCGGGACCAGCAGCAGCAAGGCGCGATGCGAGTCCAGCGCTTCCATGCCGACGTTGCCTGTGACGATGAAATACAGTCCCGCCGGCAGCAGCAGCGCCATGTCGAACCACAAGCCGCCCAGATGATTGGCATCCATGCGACGGCGGATGACGAAATAGAACGGGTAGCCGAGGGCGACCGCCAGCGTTTCCCACGACAGGCTGCCGACCTGGATGAAGGCGTTGGCCACGCCGATTGCAGCGCAGACTGCAGCTGCATTCTGCAGGCGCGACAGCCGTTCGCGATAGAGCAGCCGGCCGGTCAGCAGCATTGTCAGCGGCAGCAGGAAATAGCCGAGCGAAACCTGCAACGCGCGGCCGTGCAGCGGCGCCCACATGAACAGCCACAACTGCAGGCCGAGGAAGGCGGAAGTCGCCAGCGCGCCGATGATGATGCGCGGATCGCGCCGCATGCGCTGCGCCAGGCCGATGACCATCTGCTGTTTGCCGCGCCACCAGATGAAGGCGGTCAGGCAGGGAAAGGTCAGCAGCGTGCGCCAGCCGAAGATCTGCTCGCCGTCCATCGGAGCCAGCAGCGTCGAATAAAAGTACAGCACGGCGAACAACACCGAGCCGATGATTGAAAAAAGGACACCTCTGGACACGCAAACTCCCCACGAATTGACAATGGCAGACAAGGGCGACGTCCTGCCGTCAGCCGGGCTTTATCCGCAGGATATGGCTTCTTCCTCGGAAAAACGGCTTTTCGGCAGTATCGAAAAAGCATGTCCGTATTTGCGCGAACCGATGTCCGTAATTGCGTGCATGTGCGTCTGCGGGACGCCGGACTTGCCTTTCCTCGTGCTGCGTATTGCATTATGATGGTCTCGCGATGAAGCAGGAACCTCTCTTCAGCGATGAATTGGAAGCAAGGAGTTGATGAGAGGTGGCAGGAATCGCCCGCAGGGCGGCATTCCGGTCTTGGCAGCGACAAGGTACGGCTTCCCACGATGGAGGCCGTTTTCTTTTGCCGTTCCTGCAACGGACATCGCATGCGACAGGAAAGCGGCGCGATTGAAATACGGCCCTCCGGCTGCATCTGATAACTATTCTCACAATCCCGATGCCGCTAAGCGGGCACGATACTGGAGTTGTAATGGATTTTGAAATACCGGAATCGCTGGTCAACGTATTGTTGGAGATGGTCGAATCCGACACGCCGCTGGCGAAACGCCTGTCCGAACATGGCGTCTGCCACGGCCGCATGATCGTCTCCAGCAAGCTGTTCGACGCCAAGTCGCTCAATACGCTGTACACCCTCAGCAAGTCGCACGAGGACCGCTCGCTGATGTTCCAGATGCTGGCGCTGGACAACATCTACAACGCGCCGCAGGCACGCAAGATTCCCGATCTGGAAAAACTGGTGCCGGGCCTGGCCGCCTATCTGGCGCGCGACGTGATCGACGGCTGGTTGTATCGCCGCAACAAGGACGGTGTGATGCTACCGTGGCTCGTGCATCGGCTGCGCTACGTGGTGCCCGATCAGGGCGCACCCTATGTCGTGGTCGATCTGCTGGCCAACACGATGCAGGCTGCCACGCGCGAAGAAGCGTCGGACATGCGCATGCGCCGCGCCGGCATGACTAATGCGATCGTCATCAATCGGCACGACATCGTCAATCGCACGATTCCGGAATTGCTGAGCGAGTTCGGCTACTTCAAGGAATGCAAGGAATTCAAGCAGGAATACGAGAAGCAGGCCAAGCGTTTCTTGGCGTACCAGCGCCAGTTCGGCAAGCAGTTCATCGCCTCCAACGCGGCATTCATCATGGACGACAAGGGCCGTCCCACGATGCTGCCGCTGAAGAGCGGCGTCGCTGCGCGCTGCGTGAACGACGAGGAAATCCTCGAACGCCGTTTCGAGATGATGACCGATGCCGAATTCTGGCGCGATGCCGATTACGATACGTCGTTCGACCGCATTCCGCTGCATTGCTATCTGCATCTGTTCCATCTGGAGATGCACCACAACGTCTGGGTGCATGTACAGAACGTCACGCCTTATGAATACAAGCCGGAACTGCGCGAGAAGCTGATCCTGCCGGGACACCACCGCGATCTGATCGATATTCTGACGGCCGACATGAGCGCGTTGATGGAGGACATCGTCGAAGGCAAGTCCGGCGGCACCACCATCCTGTGCAAGGGCGCGCCTGGTCTTGGCAAGACGCTGACGGCAGAGGTCTATTCGGAAGTAGTGGGCAAGCCGTTGTACCGCGTGCATTCGGGTCAGCTTGGTATCACGGCGGCTTCGGTCGAGCAGAACCTGTCGTCCATCCTGCGCCGTGCCGCGCGCTGGGATGCGATTCTGTTGCTGGATGAAGCCGACGTCTACATCCGTTGCCGCGACAACGATCTGCAGCACAATGCGATCGTTGCCGAATTCCTGCGCACGCTCGAGTACTTCAAGGGTTTGCTGTTCATGACCACGAACCGTATCGAGGACGTGGACGATGCGATCCTGTCGCGTTGCATCGCGACGATCCAGTACGAGCTGCCGCCGAAGGACGATGCCATGCGCCTGTGGAAATCGCTGTCCACGCAGTTCAATGCCGACCTGTCGGACGAACTGATCGACAGGCTTAGCGACATCTATGCGAAATGCAGCGGCCGCGACATCAAGGAACTGCTGAAGCTGACGACCAAGTATTGCAAGCGCAAGCAGATTCCATTCTCGGAGGAAGCCTTCCGCCAGTGTGCGGTGTTCCGCGGTATCAAGTGACGCGTAAAAAATGATGCACAGATAACGCACGTATCCAGGTACGTTTCAGATATACCGCCGCTGCGCATTCCGCGTCGCGGCGGTTTTTTTATGCACACCTATTCCTGTTTCTGTGCACGGATGTGCACCGCCTGTTTTGCGAGCAGAAGAAAAAATTTCTTTGAAATCAAACGCTTCGATGTTTTCTCATCGGTTGCACACAATGTTATCCACAGAAAATGTGCACAACCGCGGCAGTTGTGCACATGAAGAAAACGTCAAGGAAGCGCTACTTGCTCTCGCTGCGTCAAACCGTTACATTTCTCCATCCGTAACGCTTCCAACTCTTCACCGAATCGACCAAGGAGCCCGTTTTGCTCTCCATTATTCATGCGGCTGGCTGGCCGATCTGGCTTCTGCTGATTTCTTCCATCATTGCCCTCACGCTGATCATCGAACGTTCGCTGTATCTGCGTCGTCGCCGTATTTTGCCGCCGACACTGCTGGATGAAGTGATCCGCGTCTATCACAACGGCAAGATCGATACCAACGTGATCGCCACGCTGGAACAGAATTCGCCGCTGGGCCGTGTGCTGGCTGCCGGCCTGCGTAACGTCAACGCGCCGCGCGACGTGATGAAGGAGTCGATCGAGGAAGCCGGGCAGGGTACGGCGCATGAACTGGAACGCTTCCTGACCACGCTCGGCACGATCGCATCGCTGGCGCCGCTGATGGGCCTGTTCGGTACCGTGGTCGGCATGATCGAGATCTTCGGTTCGCAGAATGCCAGCGGCACCGGTTCCAATCCGGCGCAACTGGCGCACGGTATTTCGATCGCGCTGTACAACACCGGCTTCGGCCTGGCGATCGCGATGCCGTCGCTGGTGTTCTACCGTCACTTCCGCGCACTGGTCGACAGCTTCGTGGTTGACATGGAGCAGCAGGCGGTCAAGTTCGTCGACATCGTGCACGGCGCGCGCCGGTAAGCGGGGACACGCATGAATTTCCGCAGAGGGCAGGGGCGCGAGGAACCGGAGATCAACCTGATCGCCTTCATCGACGTGCTGATGGTGATTCTGATCTTCCTGATGGTGACGACCACCTACAGCAAGTTCACCGCGCTGCAGATCACGCTGCCGACCGCCGATGCCGAGAAGGCGATGGAGCGGCCGCTGGAGATCAACGTCGGCGTCGACGCGCAGGGTCACTATTCGATCAACAATGCACGCGTCGCCGTGCAGAATCCCGATGCGCTGGCGGCCGAGCTGACGGCGGCGGCCAATGCGTCCGGCAAGACGAATCCCGATCCGGTCGTCATCATCGCCGCCGATGCGACGGCCGCGCACCAGACAGTGATCAATGTGCTGGAAGCGGCGCGCATAGCCGGTTATGCGAAAGTAACCTTCGCCGCGCAAAGCAAGAAGTAGATACCGATCGACGGCCGCTGTGGCGGCCTTTTTCTTGGACTGAATAACTCCGCCTTGGCTCTGCAGCATTCCACTCTCGAAGAATTCTTCGCCCGCACCTGGATGCGGCGTGGCGTGGCGGCATGGTTGCTGCTGCCGCTGTCGTGGCTGTTTGGCGCACTGTCGGCGCTGCGCCGCCTGGCCTTTCGCTGTGGTCTTGCAAAAACACATCGCCTGCCGGTGCCGGTGGTTGTCGTCGGCAACATCTTTGTCGGCGGCACAGGCAAGACACCGCTGACGATCTGGCTTGCGCAATCGTTGCGCGAGGCGGGTTTTCATCCGGGCGTGGTGTCGCGCGGTTATGGCGCGGACAATGACGAAGCTCGCCCGGTCCTACCGCAATCGCGTGCGCAGGACGTCGGCGACGAACCGCTGCTGATCGCGCACCGCGCGCAATGCCCGGTGTATGTCGGGCGTGACCGCGTGGCGGCGGCGCAGGCGATGCTGGCGGCGCATCCGGACATCGATATCGTGATCGCGGACGACGGCCTGCAGCATTACCGGCTGGCGCGCGATATCGAGATCGTGTTGTTCGACAGCCGTGGCGTCGGCAACGGCTGGCTGCTGCCGGCCGGTCCGCTGCGCGAACCGGCGACGCGCCGCCGCGATTTCACCGTCGTCAACGGCTCCCACGAAGAAACCGAAATCATGCCCGGCGCGATCCGCATGCGTCTGGCCGGGCTGCTTGCCGAACATCTGGTGTCGTCGGGCGATTCGTCTGGAGATATGCCGCGAGCGCTGCGTTCGTTTGCACCAACGGTCAGCGGCTATTCGCCGGCGCGCATCGTGGCGGCGGCCGGCATCGGCAATCCACGACGCTTCTTTACGCTGCTGCGCGAGACCGGCTTGCAGTTCGATGAAATGGCGCTGCCCGACCATTACGATTTTGCCGACAATCCGTTCGCTGACGTAGCGGCGGACGTCATCCTGATCACGGAGAAGGATGCAGTAAAATGTCGGCAAATCGATGCATTGAAAAACGATCCACGCCTGTGGGTCGTACCCGTGACGGCGCAATTCGATCGCGCCTTCGCCGAACATATTGTGGAGAAACTCCGTGGACACTCGACTGCTTGATATTCTGGTTTGCCCGATCTGCAAAGGTCCGCTCGAGCACGACAGGAAGGCGCAGGAACTGATCTGCAACGCCGACAAGCTGGCCTATCCGATCCGCGACGGCATTCCGATCATGTGGGCCGATCAGGCGCGCGATCTGCAGGCTGCGCCGTCGTCGAACTGAAGTACGACTGACGCAGCTGTTGCGTTTGCCCCGTTTGCCTTTTCGGAAGTCTGCATGTCCTTTACCGTCATCATTCCTGCCCGTCTCGCTTCCACCCGCCTGCCGAACAAGCCGCTTGCCGACCTCGGTGGCAAGCCGATGATCGTGCGCGTCGCGCAACGCGCGGCGCAGTCCGGTGCGCAGCAAGTGGTCGTCGCCACTGATCATGCAGACATCTACGACGCTTGTCGCAGCAATGACATTGACGTGCAGATGACGCGCGCCGATCATCCGTCCGGCACCGACCGCATCGCCGAAGTGGCGGCAAAGCTGGGTTTGCCTGACGATGCGGTGGTGGTCAACGTGCAGGGTGATGAACCGCTGATCGATCCATCGCTGATTGCGGCGACTGCAGCACTGGTCGCACGCGACGTGCCGATGGCGACTGCTGCACACGCGATTCACGATGCAGCCGATGTCTTCAATCCGAACGTGGTGAAGGTCGTGCTCGACAAGAACCATCGCGCATTGTATTTCTCTCGAGCAACGATTCCATGGCATCGCGATGGTTTCGCGCAAGGCAAAGACGCCTTGCCGAAGAACTATGCGCCGCTGCGCCACATCGGCCTGTACGCATTTCGCAATGGCTTTCTGCAGGATTACCCGCAACTGCCGGTATCGCCGCTGGAACAGATCGAGGCGCTCGAGCAGTTGCGCGTGCTGTGGCACGGTTTTCCGATCGCCGTGCACGTCACCGAACATGCGCCGGCAGCCGGTGTGGATACGCCGGAAGACCTGGAAAGGGTGCGTCGCCACTTTCACCAATGATGCGCCGCATCAAAGCCGAAACGCGGATTTGCGGTCATTTTGTGGTAACTTTCGGGCTCTGCTCATAAGCCAAATCCGACAATTCACGATTGTCACCGCGGCGCCGATCCGACGCGCGCCCTTCGGTCAATAGCATTTCAATTCGTTTTTTAGGGAAATTTCATGCGCCTCATCCTCCTCGGAGCGCCTGGTGCCGGTAAAGGCACGCAAGCTGGTTTCATCAAGGAAAAATTCAACATTCCGCAAATCTCGACGGGCGACATGCTGCGCGCCGCCGTCAAGGCAGGTACGCCGCTCGGCCTTGCCGCCAAGAAAATCATGGACGAAGGCGGTTTGGTGTCGGACGACATCATCATCGGTCTCGTCAAGGATCGCCTGAAGCAGCCGGACTGCGCACAAGGTTATCTGTTCGACGGTTTCCCGCGCACGATTCCGCAAGCCGACGCCATGAAGGAAGCCGGCGTTGCGATCGACTACGTACTCGAGATCGACGTGCCGGACGCAGCCATCGTCGAACGCATGAGCGGTCGTCGCGTGCATCCGGCATCGGGCCGTACCTATCACGTCACCTTCAATCCGCCGAAAGCGGAAGGCAAGGACGACGTCACTGGCGAAGAGCTGATTCAGCGTGACGACGACAAGGAAGAAACGGTCAAGAAGCGTCTCGCCGTCTATCACGATCAAACCGAAGTGCTGGTCGACTACTACAACAAGTGGGCCGCATCGGGACAGCCCGGTGCGCCGAAGTACCGGAAGATCGCCGGTGTCGGACCGGTGGAGCAAATTCGCGACAGCGCCTTCGCTGCGCTGCAAGGCTAAAGAGCAAAGCAAGCGGACCATGTGTCCGCTTTTTTCTTGCCTGCTTGTTTGAACCTGCAACTCGATATAGCATCAAATCAGCCAGCCCTGGCACGCACGACACAATAAAAAGGGCGACGGAAGTCTTGCAGTACGCAGCACGGCGGACGACTTTGATGTCCGCCGGAATGTCGTAGCGGTCAATTCTTTGTCGTGATAACAAGAGGAGTCGATATGTCCATCTCCATATGGCTGGTCATTGCGTGCGGTATTGTTGCGGTGGTCTACGGGCTGGTGTCGCGCAGCTGGATTCTCGGACTCGATCCGGGCAATGCGCGTATGCAGGAAATCGCATCGGCCGTGCAGCAGGGCGCAGCGGCCTATCTTGCACGGCAATATCGAACCATCGCCATCGTCGGCGTCATCCTGTTCATCATCATCGCTTTCGCACTCGGCTGGCTGACTGCGGCAGGCTTCCTGGTCGGTGCAGTGTTGTCCGGCGCCTGCGGGTTCATCGGGATGAACGTCTCGGTACGCGCCAACGTGCGTACCGCGCAAGCTGCGACCAAGGGAATGAGCGAAGCGCTGGACGTGGCATTCAAGGGCGGTGCGATCACCGGCATGTTGGTGGTGGGCCTCGGCCTGCTCGGTGTGGCGATCTTCTTCCTGATACTTATCCTGTCTGCACAGCACGGTTCCTTCGTCGGCACATTGCACGATGCGATCGTACCGCTGGTCGGCCTCGCATTCGGCGCATCGCTGATCTCGATCTTCGCGCGTCTCGGCGGCGGCATCTTCACGAAAGGCGCGGACGTCGGCGCCGATCTGGTGGGCAAGGTCGAAGCCGGCATTCCTGAAGACGATCCGCGCAACCCGGCCGTGATCGCGGACAACGTCGGCGACAACGTCGGCGATTGCGCCGGCATGGCGGCCGATCTGTTCGAAACCTATGTCGTCACGCTGATCGCGACCATGCTGCTGGGTTCGCTGATGATGACCGGCATGGAATTCACCGCCGCGATCTATCCGCTGCTGCTGGGCGCCGTATCCATCATCGCTTCCATCGTCGGCTGCGCGATGGTGAAGGCGAAGGAAGGCAAGAAAATCATGTCGGCGCTGTACACCGGCTTGTGGTGGGCGGCGGGCCTGTCGCTGATCGGCTTCGCGATCGTGACGTGGCTGGTGATGCCACCGCCGCTGTTCGTGCCGATGTTGTGCGCCGCGGCGACCGGTATCGTGCTGACGGCGGTGATGGTCTACGTGACCGAGTACTACACCGGCACCGACTACAAGCCGGTGCGCCACGTCGCGCAGGCATCGACGACCGGCCACGGCACCAACATCATCGCCGGCCTCGGCGTCTCGATGAAGGCGACCGCGTGGCCGGTGGTGGCGGTCTGCATCGCGATCTTCGTTTCCTACTGGTTCGGCGGGCTGTACGGCATCGCGATTGCCGCGACGGCGATGTTGTCGATGGCCGGCATCATCGTCGCGCTCGATGCCTACGGCCCTATCACCGATAACGCCGGCGGCATCGCGGAAATGGCAGGGATGCCGGAATCGGTGCGCGCAATTACCGATCCGCTGGATGCAGTCGGCAACACGACGAAGGCCGTCACCAAAGGCTATGCGATCGGTTCGGCAGGTTTGGCTGCACTGGTGCTGTTCGCCGATTACACGCATGCGCTCGATTCGGTCGGCAAGGGCACGTTCTTTGATCTGTCGAATCCGATGGTCATCATCGGCCTGTTCATCGGCGGCCTGATTCCGTATCTGTTCGGCGCGATGGCGATGGAAGCGGTCGGCCGTGCTGCGGGTGCCGTCGTCGTCGAAGTGCGCCGCCAGTTCAGCGAGATCAAGGGCATCATGGACGGCAGCGGCAAGCCGGAATACGACAAGGCCGTCGACATGCTGACCTCGGCGGCGATCCGCGAAATGGTGATTCCGTCGCTGCTGCCGGTGGTGATCCCGATCGCGGTCGGCGTGCTGCTCGGCCCGGCTGCATTGGGCGGTCTGTTGATGGGCGCGATCGTCACCGGCATCTTCGTTGCAATCTCGATGACAACCGGCGGTGGTGCGTGGGACAACGCGAAGAAATTCATCGAGGACGGCAATCATGGCGGCAAGGGTTCCGAAGCGCACAAGGCGGCGGTGACCGGCGACACCGTCGGTGATCCTTACAAGGACACCGCCGGCCCGGCAGTCAATCCGCTGATCAAGATCATCAACATCGTCGCATTGCTGCTGGTACCGTTGCTGCCATTGTCCGGCATGGACGTGTCTGCCATTCATCAGGAAACCAAGACCGCGATGGTGGTCGCCGTGCCGAACGCTCTAGCGCAACAGCAGGAGGATACGTCGCAGAATGCCCAGTGAGGCAGGTGTCGCATCGTCATCTGTAAAGCAAGATGATTTTGGGAAGGCAGCTTCGGCTGCCTTTTTGTTTGTGTCGGCATGGACGTACATCGCCGGGCGCGCTGCGGAGTATGCGTAACGCGATTACACTGCTGCTGGTTATCTTGAGGCCCTTTCTGCGGAGCATCTGCATGTCCCGATTCGTCGTTGTCGTCATTCTGTGTGCAGTCTTTGCAGGAGCACGGGCCGAAACCGCTCTGCGCGAACCACTGCCGGTCACGCCGGAAGCGGCCAGCGGCTACAGCGCCAAGCCGGGATGGACCGCGAAGAAGTTCATGGTTGCCGCCGCCAATCCGCTGGCGGTCGACGCCGGATATCAAATGCTGAAGCAGGGTGGGTCGGCCGTCGATGCGGCCATTGCCGTGCAGATGGTGCTGACGCTGGTGGAACCGCAGTCGTCTGGCATCGGCGGCGGTGCATTCCTGCTGCATTTCGACGGCAAGGATATGCGTGCTTTCGATGGGCGCGAGACCGCGCCCGCGTCAGCCACCGAGAAACTGTTTCTCGATGCTGACGGCAAGCCGATGCCGTTCTTCGATGCTGTCGTCGGTGGCCGCTCGGTCGGCGTGCCGGGCGTGTTGCGCATGCTGGAGCTGGCGCATCGCCAGTATGGCAAGTTGCCGTGGTCTACGCTGTTCGTACCGGCGATCCGGCTGGCTGAAGACGGTTTCGCTGTTAGCCCGCGGCTGGCGATGTTGCTGAAGGGAGACCCGTACCTGAAGAAGGATGCGACAGCGGCTGCCTATTTTTACGACAGCAACGGTCAGCCATGGCCGGCCGGACATCGTTTGAAGAATCCCGCGCTGGCACAGACGCTGCGGCAGATTGCCGAAGGCGGTGCCGATACTTTTTACAAAGGCCGCATCGCGCGCGATATTGCCGACAAGGTTGCGCGTCATCCGACCAATCCCGGCGGCATGACGGCGGCCGATCTGGACGACTATCGCGCGAAGGTGCGCGCGCCGGTCTGCAGCGCTTACCGGATCTGGGTGGTCTGCGGCATGCCGCCGCCGTCGTCGGGCGGCATCGCGGTTGCGCAGATGCTCGGCATTCTGGCGCAGACGAACCTCTCGGCGTTGAGGCCGGAAGGCGGCGAGTGGAATGCGCAAGCAGTTCATCTTTTTACCGAGGCAGGCCGGCTGGCCTATGCCGATCGCAACCGCTATGTTGGCGATACTGATTTCGTGCCGCTCCCTGGCAATAGCTACGCGCCGCTATTGGACAAGACGTATCTGGCACAGCGTGCCGCACTGATCGGTGAACGTTCGATGGGCCATGCTGAAGCTGGCGTGCCGCAAGGCTGGCAGCTGGTATGGGGCGATGATGCATCGCCGGAACTGCCGTCGACCTCACACATGTCGATCGTCGATGCGGACGGCCATGCGGTCGCGATGACAACGACGATCGAGAATGCATTCGGCTCGCGGCTGATGGTGGATGGTTTTCTGCTGAATAACGAGCTGACGGATTTCTCCGCAGTGGCAGAAGACGAGCACGGACCGGTCGCCAATCGCGTGCAGCCTGGCAAGCGGCCGCGCAGCACGATGGCGCCGACTTTCGTCTTCGACAAGTCGAATCGGCTGATTCTGGCGATCGGTTCACCGGGTGGTTCATCCATCGTCAATTATGTGGCGAAGGTGCTGATCGGTACGCTGGACTGGGAATTGGATGTGCAGCGTGCGATCGATCTGCCGAACGTCGGTAGCCGCAACGGCCCGACCGAACTGGAGAAGGGGCGCGTATCGCCGGCGCTGGTTGCCGCATTGCAGGCGCGCGGTCATGAAGTGTTGATCGAAGAGCAGACTTCAGGGCTGCACGGCATCATGCGCATGCGAAGCGGCGATGCCTGGTTCGGTGGCGCGGACCCGCGCCGCGAAGGAATTGCGCGCGGCGACTGAACGCCGCAATCAATGCAGCAGCCAATGCAGCGATAGCCGCCGCTTGCTTGCCCGAAACCGCAAACGCCTTAATAATGGATCGTATGCAAGATCGGAAAAAAATCGCATTGATCCTCACCGGCGGCGGCGCGCGCGCTGCCTACCAGATGGGCGTTCTGCAGAGCGTGTCCGCGATTCTGCGCGAGGCGGGATGGTCGCCCGACCGCAATCCCTACGACATCATCTGCGGCACGTCTGCAGGCGCGATCAACGCCACCGCATTGGCCTGTCATGCCGATGATTTCAGCATTGGACTGGATCGTATTACCAACGTCTGGGAAAACTTCACGGCAGAACAGGTCTATCGCGCCGATTCGCTGGGCGTGTTGCGATCCGGCGCACGCTGGCTGTCGCTGCTGTCGTTCGGCTGGCTGATGCGGAAGTGGCGGGCGAACCCGCCGATGTCGCTGCTGGACAATACGCCGCTGGTCAATCTGCTGAATCGTATGCTGAATCTGCCGAAGCTGGACAAGGCGCTGGCGGAAGGCAAGCTGCATGCGCTGGCGGTGACAGCATCGTCTTATACGGCTGGTCAGCACATCACTTTTTACCAGAGCGAGGCCGACATCGAGCCGTGGGTGCGTACGCAACGCAGCGCAGTGCGTGCGCAGATCGGCATCGAACATCTGCTGGCGTCGTCAGCGATTCCGCTGATTTTCCCGGCCACGCCGATTTTCTGTGCCGGCCGCCGCGAATATTTCGGCGACGGATCGATGCGTCAGTTGGCGCCAATCTCTCCGGCCATCCATCTCGGTGCAGACAAGGTGCTGGTGATCGGCTCCGGCCGTTTGCTGGAGCCGGCGATCGATCCTGCCGCGCATGCGCAGTATCCGACGCTGGCGCAGATTGCCGGCCATGCGATGTCCAGCATTTTCCTCGACAGTATCGCCGGCGATGTCGAACGCCTGAACCGGATCAACGAGACGCTGTCATTTTTGACGCCGGAGCAACTGGCCCGCACGCCGCTGCGGCCGATCCAGATGCTGTCGATTTCGCCATCGGAACGGCTGGACACGATTGCCAGCCGTCATATCGGCAGCCTGCCGCGACCGGTGCGCATGCTGTTGGCCGGTATCGGTGCAACTGAAGTGCGCGGTGCGGCGCTGGCGTCTTATCTGTTGTTCGAGAAAAGTTACACGTCGGAGCTGATCGCGCTCGGCCGCCAGGATGCATTGGCTCACAAGGCGGAGATACTTGCCTTTTTCACACAAGAACAGGGCGATAGCGTGACACCGGTGCTGCGCGCCGCCAGTTGAGCGGTGCTCGTCCGCTGATATTACGGCTCTGCGATTGATCTATTGCTTCCTTGCCAACAACACGGTACGCTCGATGCCGAAATGTGGCTGAATTGGTAAAAGCAGCCTTGAAACGAGGGAAATATTTGTGCAAACCAAATTTATTCGGCCTTTTTGGCTGTTTTTCGCTACATTACTGCTTTCTTTTAACGTTTTTGCCTTCGATTCGGGCAAATTAGGCGTTATTTCGTTCACCGAGCTGCCGCCGGAGGCGCAGCGAACGATCGCACTCATCCGCCAAGGCGGTCCGTACCCTTATGAAAAGGACGGAGCGATATTCGGAAATTACGAAAAGGTTTTACCGCAGCGAAAGCGCGGGTATTATCGCGAATTCACCGTAAAAACGCCGCGTGCGCGCAATAGGGGCGCCAGAAGGATCGTTACGGGCGGCGAGAAGCAGCCAATCGAGCAGCCAAGCGAATACTATTACACCGCCGATCACTATAGAAGTTTCAAACGTGTCGTAGAGTAAATATGGCCCTGTCGCCGATGAAAAATTTCCTGGAGGTAGAGGAACCGATGAGTTTGCTTAAAACCGTGCCGCCGAACGTGGTGCAGTCGATCCGCGCTTTCCGCGTGACCGATCTGCAGGCAGAGGCTGCGCAGCTTGGGCAGCATTTTCTGTACGCGCATTGCGCACATGCGGTGACGAAGCAGCAGGTGCTGACGACGATCGCCGAAGCGTTCCATTTCCCCCGCCATTTCGGCAAGAATTTCGATGCACTGTCCGACTGCCTGACCAGCCTGCCGCACAAGGCCGGCGTGCAGCCCGGTTTTCTGATCGTTCTGGAACAACTGCCGAACACCCCGAAATTCGACAAGGAAGCGCGCGAAACACTGCTCGACGTGTTCCGCGATGCTGCCGAATTCTGGGCTGACAAGAAAATCGCCTTCCGCGTCTTCTATTCCTTCCAGTAGTTCTCCCCGGCAGTTCTTTTCCGGCCGTCGTGAGACGGCTGTTTCCCCTGAATCCTTCCGTTTCGTCCGGCTCCTCTTGGCGAGGCGGAATGCCGCATCTTTGCTTGCATCCGCCGGATCGGCAGGGCGGCGGTACGGTACAATGCGCGCCATGAAAAAGATCGTCATTTTGATTTCCGGGCGCGGCAGCAACATGGAAGCCATCCTGCGCGCCGCCCGGGAGGAAAAATGGCCGGTACAGATTGCCGCCGTCATCAGCAACCGTGCGGATGCGCCTGGTCTGGCGATCGCACAGGTGCAAGGCATTCCTGCCATCGTGATCGCCAGCGGCGCCTATCCGACACGCGAGGCATTCGATGCCGAACTGCAGCGTACGATCGACGGCTTTGCGCCCGATCTGGTCGTGCTGGCCGGGTTCATGCGCATCCTGACTGCCGAATTTGTCGCGCATTACGCAGGGCGTATGCTGAATGTTCATCCGTCGCTGCTGCCAAGCTTCACCGGCCTGGCGACGCACCGTCGTGCGCTGGAAGCCGGCGTCAAGATCCACGGCGCGACCGTGCATTTCGTCACGGCCGAACTGGACCATGGGCCGATCATCGCGCAGGCGGCCGTTCGTGTCTTGCCGGACGATGACGAGCAGACATTGGCGGCGCGCGTACTGGCGCAGGAACACATCATTTATCCGCACGCGATCCGCTGCTTCCTTGAAGGGCAACTGTCGGTGCGCGACGGCATTGTCCGTATCGCCGATAAGTAATAAGTCGAGCAAATCCGAACAAACCTGAAGAATAGAACCGAAGGAACTGGCATGAGATTGTCCCCCGTCGTCATCGGCGGCACTGAAGAAGTGCTGCGCGAGGTCATGCGTTTTACCGGCCCGGCCGATGTCACGCTGTCGCATTATTTCCGCGCCCATCCGAAGCTGGGTTCGCGCGAGCGCGGCGTGATCGCCGAAGCGGTTTATGCGATCCTGCGAAACCGCGCGGTCTATACCAATTTTGCAGAATCGGGCAGCGGTCCGGCGATGCGGCGCATGGCACTGCTGGGCCTGGCGGAGGCAGTCGGTGCGGAATCGCTGGGTGGATTGACGGAAGAGGAGAACGGCTGGCTGGCGCGCGTGATGCAGATCGATCGCGACACCTTGCCTGTCGCCTTGCGCGCCAATCTGCCGCAATGGCTGTTCGATAAACTGGTCGAGCGCGACGGTGAAGCTGTGACGCTGGAACTGGCACACAGCATGAATCAGCCGGCGCCACTGGATCTGCGCGTCAATGCATTGAAAACCGGGCGTGACGATGTGATCGCCGAACTGGCAAAGGCACCCATCCAGTGCGAGCCGACGCCTTATGCGCCGCTGGGCATTCGTGTGCGCAAGAAGCCGGCGCTGCAGAACATGCCGTTGTTCAAGGATGGCGCGATCGAAGTGCAGGATGAAGGCAGCCAGTTGCTGTCGCAACTCGTTGGCGCCAAGCGCGGCGAGATGGTTGTCGATTTTTGCGCCGGCGCCGGCGGCAAAACGTTGTCGCTGGGCGCGGCGATGCGCAATACCGGCCGGCTATACGCATTCGACGTTTCCGACAAGCGTCTGGCGAAGCTGAAGCCGCGGCTGGCGCGCAGTGGCCTGTCGAACGTGCATCCGGTCGTGATCGCGCACGAGAACGATGCCAAGGTCAAACGCCTGGCCGGCAAGATCGACCGCGTGCTGGTTGACGCGCCGTGCAGCGGACTCGGTACACTGCGCCGCAATCCGGATATCAAGTGGCGGCAGACGCCGCAGGCGGTGACCGAACTGAACGAGAAACAATTGTCCATCCTGAACGGCGCGGCACGACTGGTGAAACCGGGCGGCCGGCTGGTCTATGCGACCTGCAGCATTCTCGATGAGGAAAACGAAGCGATCGTCGCGAAGTTTCTTGCGTCGCGCGACGATTTTGTGCTGGTGCCGATGAAGGATGTGCTGGCAGAACAGAAGATTTCGCTGGAAATGGACGACTACCTGAAGCTGCTGCCGACCCGGCACCAGACCGACGGTTTCTTTGCCGCAGTGCTGGAACGCAAGGGAAAGGCGTGACGCAATGAATCCGAATCTGCTTTCAACCTTCTGGGCCGATCTGTCGACCGATCTCGGCAATCCCGGATTGCGCTGGCAGATAGGAGCGCTGCTCTTGTGTATCGCAGTCGGCTGGCTGCTGGCACGCCTGATACGCGGCATGTTCGTCGCAGAGGGCGAGAAGCAGGGCGTGCGCCGGTTCGGTGTGGCGAGCTTTTCGCGCGTGCTGTGGCCGCTGCTGACGCTGGTGCTGATCGTGATCGCCAGACTGATCCTGGAACCGCTGATCGCGAATGTGGACTTGCTGCGCATTGCGATCCCGCTGATCGGTTCGTTTGCGTTGATCCGTCTGTCCTTCTACGTCATGCGGCGCATCTTTGCCAAGGGCGGCAGGGTCGGCAATTTCGTCCTGCTGTTCGAAAAGAGCTTCGCGCTGCTGGTTTGGGGCATTGTGGCGCTGCATATCACCGGCTTGCTTCCGGATCTGGAAGCCTTCCTGGAGCAGACGACGATACCGCTGGGCACGAACCGGGTGTCGATCATGACGGCGTTGCAGGCGGCGCTGTCGGTCTGCGTCACCATGATTGTCGCGCTGTGGGCTTCCGCACTGCTGGAAGAACGGTTGATGCATCTCACTACCGTGCATTCGTCGATGCGTGCCGTGCTGTCGCGCATGGCGCGCGCGGTGCTGGTGCTGCTGGCGCTGCTGATCAGCCTGTCGATGGTCGGCATCGACCTCACCGTGCTGTCGGTTTTTGGCGGTGCTCTGGGCGTTGGTCTCGGTCTCGGTTTGCAGAAGATCGCCAGCAGCTACGTGTCTGGATTCATTATTTTGTTGGAGCGCAGTCTGTCGATTGGCGACATGGTGTCGGTCGATCGTTTTTCAGGTCGCGTTGCGCAGATCAATACGCGTTATACGGTGCTGCGTACAGGCGACGGTTCGAGCGCCGTGGTACCGAACGATCTGTTTGTCTCCGGTTCCGTGCAGAATTTCTCGCTGATGGACAGTGTGGTGCAGATGTCGACGACCGTCGGCGTCGATTACCGCACCGATATCGATCTGGCGTTGCAATTGCTGGAACAGGCAACGCAGGACCAATCCCGCATTCGTCGTGACGGCGATCGCGCGCCGAAGGCCTTGATGATGGGATTCGGCGCCGACGGCATCAATCTGCAGTTGAATTTCTGGGTGAATGAAAGCGAGCGCGGCGGCGTGCTTTCCGATGTCAATCGAACAATCTGGAAACTGTTTCAGGCGCATCAGATCAACGTTCCTTTTCCGCAACGCGAAATCAGGTTGGCGGATGAGCAATATACGGTGGTAAAAGAGCGCCTAAATGTGCAACAAGCGGTTGCAAAACCCGATTTGCCGACCTAAAGGCGGTACAATTCTCTATTGTTTTGGGTAATTTCTCGCCGGTTACCCCTCGTATTTCGAAAAGGCGACCCCACTTGAGCGCCATGCCGATTTTCGGCATTTGATACGGAGACACAATGATAGACGCAGTACTCGACTTTTTTTCCAACGGCCTGACTCACGCCAGTGGCTGGGAAGTCTTCATTTTCACGGCGGTGATGACGCATATCACCATCGCCGCGGTCACGATTTTCCTGCATCGTTCGCAAGCGCATCGCGGTTTGGATCTGCATCCTGTGATGATGCACTTCTTCCGCTTCTGGCTGTGGATGACGACCGGCATGGTTACGAAGGAATGGGTCGCGATCCATCGCAAACACCACGCGAAGTGCGAGACCGAAGAAGATCCGCACAGCCCGGTTACGCGCGGCATCAAGAAGGTTTTCTTCGAAGGCGCGGAACTGTATCGCGAAGAAGCGAAGAACAAGGAAACGCTGGAGAAGTACGGTCACGGTACACCGGACGACTGGATGGAGCGTAATGTCTACACGAAGCACAGTGCGCTGGGCGTTACGATCATGCTGTTCATTAACATCATGCTGTTCGGCGTGATCGGCGTCACCGTGTGGGCGGTGCAGATGATCTGGATTCCGCTGACCGCGGCTGGCATCATCAACGGTATCGGCCACTACTGGGGCTATCGCAACTACGAATGCAACGATGCTGCGACCAACATTTTCCCGATCGGCATCATCATCGGTGGTGAAGAGCTGCACAACAACCACCATACCTACGGTACGTCGGCCAAGTTGTCGTCGAAGTGGTACGAGTTCGATATCGGCTGGATGTACATTCGTATCTTGGAATCGGTGGGATTGGCCAAGGTAAAGAAGGTTGCGCCAGAGCCGAAGTTCGAACATGGCAAGTCGCATCTTGATTTCAACACCTTGCAATCGGTGATCGCGAACCGTTACGACGTGACGGCCAAGTATGCAAAATCGCTGAAGAAAACCTGGCGCGAAGAGCGCGAGCATCTGCAAGAGAAGGCCAAGCTGGAATCCGGTTTCCTGCGTTCGACGAAGAAACTGCTACATCGCGAACCGGCCAAGCTGGAAGAGCCGCACAAGGCACAGCTGACCGAATTGTTCGCGCACAGCAAGGCGCTGAAGACGATGCACGAGATGCGTATTGAACTGGGTGCATTGTGGGAGCGTTCGCATGCGAGCCGCGAGCAGTTGCTGCATCAACTGCAGGACTGGTGTGCACGCGCCGAGGCTTCCGGCATTTCGGCATTGCGCGAGTTCTCGCTGAGATTGCGTAGCTACGCTTGATCTAGTGATTTTTCATGAAAAAGCCCGGCTTACAGCCGGGCTTTTTTGTTTCCATATGCATTGATGAGCGACTTTGTGCAGGCGTGATTTGTCGGGAAATTTGCCTCGATACGCGACGTCCATCAGGCTCGGCATGAATGGGAGCGACCTTTCGATTGGTGTCGCAGAATTACAAAAACTGCCACGGCGCCATGCCGGTCGATATCGTTGTGACTCCGCTTTTTTATATGGTAGTCACGGATCGTAGGTGGGTGGCGCTCCAACAAACGCCAATAAAAAAGCCGCTCGATGAGAGCGGCTTTCTTGCAACCAACAGATCAATCACTTGATCTTGGTTTCCTTGTATTCGACGTGCTTGCGAGCTTTGGGATCGAACTTGATGATCGCCATTTTTTCGGGCATCGTGCGCTTGTTCTTGGTGGTGGTGTAGAAGTGACCCGTACCTGCGGTCGACTCCAGCTTGATTTTGTCGCGGCCAGATTTCGCCATGATGGTTCCTCGTTATTCTGCTGGTTAGATTTTTTCGCCGCGTGCGCGCATGTCGGCCAGAACGGCGTCGATGCCGATCTTGTCGATCACGCGCAGGCCGGCGTTGGACAGGCGCAGGGAAACCCAGCGGTTTTCGGATTCAACGAAGATGCGGCGGTTTTGCAGGTTAGGCAAAAAGCGGCGTTTCGTCTTGTTGTTTGCATGGGAAACGTTGTTGCCGACCATCGGCCCCTTCCCGGTGACTTGGCATACACGTGCCATGATGCGCTCCTAAAAGATTCCAGAATTGGAAAAACAGCGAGTATAGCAAAAAAGACGCGATTATTCAATGACTTGTGAAAAACAATTGTGTCTTTGTTGATTCAATAATTTAACAATTCGAGACAAGCTAGGAAAAGATTTTCTCAGTGCTTTTCCGTCACAGTTCGCCATGCTCGGCGAACGAATGGACATGCCGGCCGGCGACGACGAAATGATCTAGCACGCGGACATCGACCAGTGCCAGCGCCTGTTTCAGGGCCTGCGTCAGCATATGGTCGGCCTGGCTGGGCTCAGGCGTGCCGGACGGATGATTGTGCGCAAGGATGACTCCGGCCGCATTGTGCGCCAGCGCGACCTTGACCACCTCGCGTGGATAGACCGACGCATGCGTCAGCGTGCCGCGGAACAGTTCGTCGCAGGCAATCAGGCGATTCTTCACGTCGAGGAACAGGACAGCAAAGGATTCATAGCTGCGGCCGCCGAGCAGCAGTTGCAGATACTGTTTGACCGCCTGTGGCGAACCGAGCGTGACGCCGTTCTGCAATTCTTCGGACAGCGAGCGCCGCGCCAGTTCCAGCACGGCTTGCAGCTGCGCGTATTTGGCCGGGCCAAGACCGTTGATGCTGGAGAAGTCCGTCAGTGAGGCGGAAAACAGGCCGCTCAGCGAGCCGAAATGCGTGACCATGTCGCGCCCGAGATCGACGGCACTTTTGCCGGCCACGCCGACGCGCAGGAATACCGCCAGCAGTTCGGCATCCGAAAGCTTGGCTGCGCCGTGCCGGATCAGCCGCTCACGCGGACGCTGGTCCGCCGGCCAGTCTGTAATCGCCATGTCTATCCTGTCGAGAAGGGAAAAAGCGGTCGCGGTCGGGGTGTTTCGCCGCGGATTTTTATCGTTCGCCCGGCAAGCCGATACAGGCAACGTGGCTTAAAATGACGCCTGTCGTGCAAACCGGAAATGTCATGTCAAATTTACCACATCCCGTCGTCACCGAATCCGCGCACCTGACGCTGCATTACCGGTTGGCTTCGGAAGAGGGTGAAGACATCGTCAGCACCTTCGCCGACAATCCGGCGACGCTGCAGTTGGGACAGGGGCAACTGGCGCCTTTTCTGGAGCAATGTCTGATCGGCCTGGAAGAAGGTGTACACCGCACGTTCGAATTGCCGCCAGAGCGCGCCTTCGGCCCGCGCAATCCCGAACTGCTGCAGCGCATTTCGCGTGCGACGCTGGACGATCGCTCCGGCCCGGGCGAGGAATATGCGATCGGCGATCTGGTGGAATTCGCAGCGCCGGGCGGCGGACAATTCGCCGGCGTGCTGCGCGAACTGGATGACGATACGGCGCTGTTCGACTTCAATCATCCGCTGGCTGGCCGGCCGCTGCGATTCGAAGTCAGGATCATCGGCATACTGTAATGACCGCATCGGCTGTGCACGCATTGCACGCTGTGGGACATGAAGAAACGAAACAGGAACGAAATGGAAAGTGAAATCCTCTTGGCCCAGCCGCGCGGTTTTTGCGCAGGTGTCGATCGGGCAATCGAGATCGTCGAACGCGCGCTGGTCGAATTCGGTGCGCCGATCTACGTGCGCCATGAAATCGTGCACAACGCCTATGTGGTGACCGATCTGCGCAGCAAGGGCGCGATCTTCATCGAGGAACTGGCCGACGTACCAGCCGGTAATACGGTGGTGTTTTCCGCGCACGGCGTTTCGAAGGCGGTGCAGCAGGAAGCCGAACAGCGCGGCCTGCGCGTTTTCGATGCAACCTGCCCGCTGGTGACCAAGGTGCACATCGAAGTCGAGAAGATGCGCCGCGACGGCCGCGAGATCGTCATGATCGGTCATGCCGGCCACCCCGAAGTGGAAGGCACGATGGGGCAGACCGAGGACGGCATGCATCTGGTGGAAACCGTCGACGATGTCGAAAAGCTGCAGGTGAAGGATCCGGATCTGCTGTCCTACGTGACGCAGACGACGCTGTCGATCGACGATACGCGCGACGTGATCGCCGCATTGAAGAACCGGTTTCCGAATATCTCCGAGCCGAAGAAGGCCGACATTTGCTACGCGACGACGAACCGCCAGGAAGCCGTGAAGTTCATGGCGCCGCAGGTTGATCTGGTGATCGTCGTCGGCAGTCCGAACAGTTCCAATTCCAACCGCCTGCGCGAAGTGGCCGAAAAGCGCGGCGTGCCGGCGTACATGGTCGACAATGCAGCGCAGATCGATCCGGCATGGCTGGCCGGCAAGCGCCGCATTGGCGTGACGGCCGGCGCTTCGGCGCCCGAGGTGCTGGTGCAGGCCGTCATCGACCGCCTGAAGGAATGCGGTGCGAAAAATGTGCGCACACTGGAAGGCGTCGAGGAAAACGTCACCTTTCCGTTGCCCAAGGGGCTGAAGAAATAACGGTGCGTCGCCATTCTTCATGCGGCGGTGGAACGCAGGCATTCCACGCCGGTCGAAGCAACGGAAACGACGGACGATGTGCCGCAATCCAATGATGCAGCCAGGCAGCCTTCGTCCAATACGTGTATTCGCGAAGGTATTCTGTATAATCCGGCCCGATTTGCCGTGGCATCGCGTTGCGGCACCAATACAGAGACAAGAATGGAGACCATGAAGATGACGCACTTTCGCCTTTCCGCCATTTTCGCGTTCGTCATTCGTCTCGCCGGATAAGCGGCAGACACACGATGCGGCACTCTGACTGATCAGAGTGCCGTTTTGTTATCCGGAACGATCTTTGCGTGTGACGCGGCTGTATAACGTTGTAATAACGTTGTTTGCGGCAATCTTCTTCTGAGAGCGGATTCGACATGGATATTTTCATCCAGCAGATCATCAACGGCCTGGTACTCGGCAGCATGTATGCGCTGGTGGCGCTTGGCTATACGATGGTCTACGGTGTGCTGAACCTGATCAACTTTGCACATGGCGACGTGCTGATGATCGGCGCGATGGCGGGGCTGACGATTCTGCACATGCTGGAATCGGTGGCGCCGGGCCTGCCGGGCATCGTCAAGATGATCATCGCGATTCTGGGTGCGATCCCGGTCTGCGTGATCGTCAACATCGTCATCGAACGCGTCGCCTACCGTCGCCTGCGCAATGCACCGCGATTGGCACCGCTGATCACGGCGATCGGCGTGTCCATCCTGCTGCAGACGCTTTCGATGATGATCTGGGGCCGCAGCCCGATTCCGTTTCCGCAAGTGATGCCGTCCGATCCGATGCACGTCATGGGGGCACTGATTTCGCCGACGCAGGTGATGCTGCTGATTCTTGCCGCTGTGGCGATGGGTTTGCTGGCCTTGCTGGTCGAGAAAACGAAAATGGGAAGGGCTATGCGCGCGACTGCCGAAAATCCGCGCGTGGCGGGATTGATGGGCGTCGATTCGAATCGCGTGATCGTGATGACCTTTGCGATCGGTGCGACGCTGGCGGCGATCGCCGGCGTGATGTGGGCCGCCAATTATTCATCGGCGCAGTTTGCGATGGGATTCGTGCCGGGATTGAAAGCTTTTTCGGCTGCTGTGCTCGGCGGCATCGGCAATATCTACGGTGCGATGCTGGGCGGCATCCTGCTCGGCCTGATCGAAAGCCTGGGGGCGGGTTATATCGGGGATCTGACCGGCGGCTTCTTCGGCAGCAACTATCAGGATATCTTCGCGTTCGTCGTGCTGATCATCGTTCTGACGCTGCGGCCGTCCGGCATCATGGGCGAGCGTGTGCCCGATCGTGCATGACGACGTGAAGGAGCCGCCATGTCCCGCTATTTTGATCTGACCAATCATCCACGCCAGGCGCGTATCAGTATTGCAGCGATTTTCATCCTCGCACTGATCTTCCCGTTCGTCGCGCAGCACTTCGGCAATTCCTGGGTGCGCATCATGGATCTGGCGCTGCTGTACATCATGCTGGCGCTTGGCTTGAACATCGTTGTCGGTTTTGCCGGCCTGCTCGATCTCGGTTACATCGCGTTCTACGCGATCGGCGCCTACCTGACCGGGTTGCTGGCTTCGCCGCAGTTCGCCGCCGTGCTGGAATCCTTTGTCAACCAGTATCCGGTCGTAGGCGAGACGCTGTTGGCGATCTTCGGGCCGGAAATCGCGCAGGACGGCATCCATCTTTCGCTGTGGGCCATCGTACCGTTGGCGGCGCTGATCGCGGCGCTGTTCGGCGCCTTGCTCGGTGCGCCGACGCTGAAATTGCGTGGCGATTATCTGGCGATCGTCACGCTCGGTTTCGGCGAGATCATCCGCATCTTCATGAACAACCTGAATGCGCCGGTCAACATCACGAACGGCCCGCAAGGCATCAACCTGATCGATCCGATCCGCATCTTCGGCGTGTCGCTGGCCGGCGAACCGGGTTCCGGTTCGATAGTGAAGATCGCCGGCTTCAGCATGCCGTCGGTGAATGCGTATTACTTCCTGTTCCTTGCCTTGTGCATTGCGATCATCTTTATTTCCGTACGCCTGCAGCATTCGCGGCTCGGCCGCGCTTTCGTTGCCATCCGCGAAGACGAGATCGCGGCCAAGGCGATGGGCATCAACACGCGCAACGTGAAACTGCTGGCCTTTGCGATGGGCGCGTCGTTCGGCGGCGTGGCTGGCGCAATGTTCGCCTCGTTCCAGGGTTTCGTGTCGCCGGAATCGTTTTCGCTGACCGAATCGATCGCGGTACTGGCGATGGTGGTGCTGGGTGGCATGGGACACATTCCTGGCGTCGTGCTGGGTGGCGTATTGCTGGCAGCATTGCCGGAAGTGCTGCGTCACGTCGTTGAGCCGGCGCAGCGCCTGTTGTTCGGCAAGGTGCTGATCGACGCGGAGATTCTGCGGCAACTGCTGTACGGACTGGCGATGGTGCTGATCATGCTGAATCGTCCTGCGGGATTGTGGCCGTCGCCGAAGGTCGAAGACAGGCCGGTTACAGATAACGACATCGAAAAGGAATCGAACGATGTGGTTGCAGCGTAAGAGGGCAGGGGAATGACGGAAGCGCAGATCATGCTCGAGATCGCCGGCGTCAGCAAACGCTTCGGCGGCCTGCAGGCGCTGTCGGACGTCAGCGTGCGCATCCGGCGCGGCCAGATCTACGGATTGATCGGCCCTAACGGCGCGGGCAAAACGACTTTCTTCAATGTGATTACTGGCTTGTACCAGCCGGACGACGGCACCTTCGAACTGGCGGGCAAGCCGTATTCGCCATCTGCGCCACACAAGGTAGCAAAGGCCGGCATTGCGCGTACCTTCCAGAACATCCGCCTGTTCGGCGAGATGACGGCGCTGGAGAACGTGATGGTCGGCCGCCATGTGCGTACGCACCAGGGTTTGCTGGGTGCGGTACTGCATCACCGCGCTGCGCGCGAGGAGGAAGCCGGCATCCGCAAGCGTGCGATGGAATTGCTGGAATTCGTCGGCATCGCACAATTCGCCGAGCGTACCGCGCGGCATCTGTCCTACGGCGATCAGCGCCGTCTGGAAATCGCCCGTGCGCTGGCGACCGATCCGCAACTGCTGGCGCTGGACGAACCGGCGGCCGGCATGAACGCGACCGAAAAGCTCGGGCTGCGTGATCTGCTGCAGCGCATCCGCGAAGCCGGCGTCACGATTCTTTTGATCGAACATGACGTGAAGCTGATGATGGGTTTGTGTGACCGCATCACGGTGCTCGATTACGGCCGCATCATCGCGGAAGGCACGCCGGCTGAAGTGCAGAACGATCCCGCGGTGATCGAAGCCTATCTGGGAGGAGCGCACTGATGGCGAAACCTCTGCTGCAGATCGCCGGTCTGAAAGTGGCCTACGGCGGCATCCAGGCTGTCAAGGGCATCGATCTCGACGTGTGTGAAGGCGAGCTGATTGCGCTGATCGGTGCCAACGGCGCAGGCAAGACGACGACGCTGAAGGCCGTCACAGGAACCTTGCCTGGCAGCCGCGTCGAAGGGCATATCGAATATGACGGCAAGCCGATCAAGGGTTTGCATTCGTTCCAGCTGGTCGAGCGCGGCATGGCGATGGTGCCGGAAGGGCGTGGCGTATTCACGCGCATGTCCATCCACGAAAACCTGCTGATGGGCGCCTACATGCGCAACGACAAGACCGGTGTCGCGGCCGACGTCGACAAGTGGTTCGATATCTTTCCGCGCTTGAAGGAACGCTCGGCCCAGATGGCCGGTACGCTGTCCGGCGGCGAGCAGCAGATGCTGGCGATGGCGCGTGCACTGATGAGCCATCCGAAGCTGCTGTTGTTGGACGAGCCGTCGATGGGACTGGCACCGATCATGGTGGAGCGCATCTTCGAGGTCATTCGCGATGTGGCATCACAAGGCGTGACGATTCTGCTGGTCGAGCAGAATGCGAAACTGGCGCTGCAGGTGGCCAATCGTGCCTATGTGATGGAATCCGGACTTGTCACGATGCAGGGCGATGCAAGGCAGATGCTGAGCGACCCGCGCGTCAAGGAAGCTTATCTCGGCGAGGGGTGATGATCGCCAAGGTCATCGGCCTTGCTCCTTGATGCCATCGCCGCGTCATTGCGCATTTTCTCCGTCGGTTTTTATCCTCCCATTTCTTCGCAGATGCCTGCTTTGCACCTTGGCTGTGCAAGGCGGGCATTTTTGCTTTCTGCCTGTGCTGTGCGGGCATCGAAAGATGCATGCTGTCGCACTTCCATTTGCCGCTATCGTTTTCATCTGACTGAACGATAGTGCGGTTCTTCTCTGTAGCTGCATGTCTTCGCGTATCTCGCGGCGTGCATGGCACCAAGCTTGCTTAGTGTGGGGTGGTTTGTAAAAACTACGGATTTCTACGATCCGTTTCCCATCTTTCTCCCCCTTTTTCTTGACAAGTGTATTTATTCGGCCTAACTTGCACCAAAACTGACATGTCAGTAATCGTCATGTGATGTGAGGCGTAGTTGGACCCTGATTATTGGAGGCTCTATGAATCATGCAAATACCCATCCCGCAACGATGACGGCAGCAATGGCGACCAGTACGCGATGGTGGCAGCTTTTCTTTGGCGTGGTGGCGATGATGGCGATCTCCAGCCCGCAGTACGTCTGGGCGCTGTTTACGACGGAATTGACGTCGATGCTCGGTGCGACGTTGCCAGAAGTGCAGGTGACGTTTGCGATCCTGATCGTCGCGCAGACTTTTCTCTCGCCATGCCAGGGATTCCTGATCGACAAGTTCGGGCCACGCCTGCTGCTTTCGGCGGGTGCGATCCTGACGGCGCTGAGCTGGATCCTGGCATCGCAGGTGACTAGCGTCTGGGGTCTGTATCTGACCTACGGCCTGCTGGGCGGTGTGGGTACCGGCATCATCTACGTCGGCGTCGTCGGCCTGATGGTGCAATGGTTCCCTGATCGGCGCGGTTTCGCGGTCGGCATGGTGGCAGCCGGCTACGGTTTTGGCGCGATCCTGACGACGTTTGCGATTTCGTCGCACATCAAATCGTCCGGCGTGCCGAGCACGCTGATCACTTTCGGTCTGATTCTCGGCGTGGTCGGCTTCCTGGCTGCGCAGGGCATGCGCCGTCCTCGGGGCGGTGAAGTCACGGAGCTGGCCGAGCGGTTCAAGCCTCCTGTGACCAATACGGAAAGCGCGCACAGCTACCAGCCGGCGGAGATGCTGAAGAAGCCGATTTTCTGGCTGCTCTTCATCATGATGACGATGATGTCCACGTCTGGCTTGATGGTCATTTCGCAGATGGGTGCGTTTGCGAAGGATTTCGGCGTGCATGATGCGATGGTGTTCGGCATGGCCGCGCTGCCGCTGGCATTGACGATCGACCGTTTCGCCAACGGTCTGACACGTCCGTTCTTCGGTTGGGTGTCTGATCGTATCGGACGCGAGAATACGATGTTCATCGCATTCGGCATGGAAGGCGTGGCGATGACGTTGTGGCTGATGACGACGGATAACCCGGTGCTGTTCGTGCTGTTGTCGGGCGTGGTGTTCTTCGGCTGGGGAGAGATTTTTTCGCTGTTCCCGTCGATCCTGACCGATACTTTCGGCACCAAGCATGCGACGACGAACTACGGTTTTCTCTATATGGCACAGGGTGTGGGATCGGTCATCGGCGGTCCGCTGGCGGCGATACTGCATGACGCGACCGGTTCGTGGACGCCGGTTTTTGCAACTGTGATCTGCATGGACTTTGCCACGGCAATTCTGGCAATGGTCGTATTGAAGCCGTTGCGCAGAGGTTTTCTGGAACAAACCAGAAAACTCGCCGGGCGATAGACGACACGGTTAGCCATTGCATGCCTGGAGGAAGGATGTTTTCTCCTCCAGGCAACATTCGGAAAGTTTTGTTTTCGTCCTCTCTCCGTTCGCGGAGAGATTGGTTTTTTTATTGATTTTTTAAGGTTTGAAACATGCTTAATACGACCCACGCTACTCGTGGTATGGCGGTTGCGCCACATTCACTTGCATCGCAAGCTGCCTTGGCAGTTCTGAGGGAAGGCGGCAACGCCATTGAAGCAATGGTTGCAGCAGCGTCGACCATTGCCATCGTTTATCCCCATATGAACGGTATCGGTGGCGATGGGTTCTGGGTAATTTCCGAACCGGGTAAACCGGTCTTGGCGATTGAAGCATGCGGTGTCGCGGGCGCCGCGATATCACAAGAGTTCTATAGCAGCCGCCAGCTGACCAGCATTCCCATGCGTGGCCCGATTGCGGGTAACACGATGGCCGGCACCATCAGCGGCTGGCAGGAAGCGTTGAACATCAGCGCGGGCTGGGGCGGCAAGCTGCAGTTGTCCGACTTGCTGAAAGACGCAATCCATTATGCGGAAGAAGGCATTGCCGTCACTGCATCGCAGTATGCGAGCACCAGTGCCAAGCTGGATGAATTGGTAGTGCAGCCGGGTTTCAAGGAGACCTTCCTGGTAGACGGCAAGATACCGTCTGCAGGTAGCCGTTTCGTGCAGCCGCGCCTGGGCAAGACGTTGCGCAGGCTGGCTGCGGACGGATTGGACAGCTTCTACCGCGGCGCATTGGCCGAAGACATTGCAAAGGATCTGGCAGAGATCGGCAACCCGATTACGCTGGAAGACTTCCGCGCCTATCGCGCGCGTACCTGCGAAGCGATTCATCTGGATCACAGCGTAGCGGATATTTACAACACGGCGCCGCCGACGCAAGGCGTGATTTCGCTGATCATTCTGGCGATTCTGGACAAGCTGAATCTCAAGCAATATCAGCAGGACAGCCCGGAATACATTCATCTGGTGGTAGAGGCGACCAAGCAGGCCTTTGCCATCCGCGATCAGTACGTTGGCGATCCTGCCTACATGAAGGTCGATCCGCAGTCGCTGCTGACGGAAGAGTTCCTTGCACCGTATGTCGCGAAGATCAGCATCGACAAGGCACAGCCATGGGGCAAGGGTAAAGGCCCTGGCGACACGATCTGGATGGGTGTGATCGACGGCGAAGGACGCGCGGTCTCCTTCATTCAAAGCATCTATCATGAATTTGGCAGCGGTGTCGTTCTGTCACGCACCGGTATCAACTGGCAGAACCGCGGCTGCTCGTTCTCGCTGGACCCGGAGCATATCAATTGCCTGATGCCGGGGAAAAAACCGTTTCACACGCTCAATCCTGCATTGGCCCGTTTCAAGGACGGACGAACCATGGTGTATGGCACGATGGGCGGGGACGGCCAGCCGCAGACTCAGGCTGCCGTATTTACCCGTTACGCCATCTTCAACCAGTCTATCCAGCAGGCGATTACCGCGCCGCGCTGGCTGCTGGGCCGTACCTGGGGGAAAAGCTCGGAGTCTCTGAAAGTGGAGAGCCGCTTTACCGAAGGTGTCATTCGCCGTTTGCGCTCCCTGGGACATGAAGTGGACGTGCTGGCTGACTTTGACGAAATGGTCGGCCATGCAGCCGCAATCGTGCGCGATCCGTCGGGGGTGTTCGAAGGTGGATGCGATCCGCGCAGCAACGGCGGCGTTGCCGGGTTCTAAACCGGCATGAGGAGCATGGGGTGATGTAGCGCGAAGCGTTACATCCCGCCCATGAAGTGCAGCGTCTTGCGCGTGTATTCCTCGACGTAGTCGATCAGCTTGTCTGCCGCATCGCGTGCGCCGGGTTCGTCGTTGGCGGCGATGGCGCGTGCGATGCCGGCGTGCAGTGTTGCCACGCGTTGCAGATCGCCGAACCGCTTGAAGTGCAGATACCAGAAACGTCGTGTCTGCGCCTCGATCGGGCCGATGGCGTAGGCGAGATATTTGTTCTGTGCGGTATCGATGCACAGGCCGTTGAATTCCCGATCCGTTTCGATGAACAGTGTGCCGTCGTCCTGCCGTGCGGCACGATCGAAGTCGTCTGCCAGCCTGAGGAAGGTCTGGCGTTGATCGTCCATCGCCAGACGCGCGGCACGGCCGGCGATGATCTTTTCCAGTTCGCGTCGTACTTCGATCATGTTCAACTGATCGGCCAGATCGATCTCGGATACGATGACACCGGAGCGCGGCAGAATCTTCACGTTGCCTTCGATGGCCAGGCGCTGCAGCGCTTCGCGCAACGGTGTACGACCGAAACCGAGCGAACGGTTCAACGCCTTCTCGGAAATCTTGCTGCCCGGCGGCAGCTTCAGCGTGACGATCATCTCTTCCAGGATGCGATAGGCCATCTGGGCCTGGTTCTCGCCATTCCCTTCCATTTCAGATTGCAGTGCCTGTATCTGTTCTTCCGTGATCATGTGCTCAGCCCCGATATTCCGCTCCGATTGTCGTCGCTGTTGATGGACGGTATCGATTATACGTTTGCCGCCGGAACAAGGGCTTTTTTGATGCAGGAAGAAATATCTGTCGTACGAATAGCGAATGGAAGTCGTGCTGCTTGCGATGCGCAGATCGCATCAGGAAGCGGCCGGGTAGTTTGACGGGAGAAGCTGGGTCTGGTCCCGCCGACAGGAATCGAACCTGTATCTAGCGCTTAGGAGGCACTCGTTCTATCCATTGAACTACGGCGAGACGCGGGGAGACGGGCGGCGTTGCTCGTCGTTTCCGTCCGGGATTATAGCCGATGGCATGTGCAACGACGGTATGGAATGCGCGTGTGGAATGACGTGTGCGGTCGCAGCTGCGCTGCGCGACCGGTACAATGTGAACTTCGTTGTCCAATCGCGTGTCATGCGCGCCTCTTTTCCTTTCTTATGGCAGTCATTTCCCTTTCCGATGCGCAGCTGGCGTTCGGCCATGTTCCTCTGCTCGACCATGCCGAGTTTTCCCTTGAAGCAGGCGAGCGCGTCGGCCTGATCGGACGCAACGGCACCGGCAAATCGTCGCTACTGAAGATCATCGCCGGCAGTTCGCGGCTGGACGATGGCTTGCTGGTCATGCAGCAGGGCATCAAGATCGCCTACGTCGAGCAGGAGCCGCAGTTTGCGCCGGACAGTTCCGTCTTCGACGCGGTAGCTTCCGGCATGGGCGATCTGCAGGCGTTGCTGGCCGAATACGATGGGCTGACGCAACAGTTCGGCAGCGGCGATGACGATGCATTGATGGCGCGCATGCATGACATTCAGGTCAGACTGGATGCAGCCGATGCCTGGAATCTGAACCACAAGGTGGAAGCCACGCTCGATCGTCTGAACCTTGTCGGCGATGCGGCGATGGGCACCTTGTCCGGCGGCATGCAGAAACGCGTGGCGCTGGCGCGCGCCTTGGTTGGTGCACCGGATGTATTGTTGCTGGACGAACCGACCAACCATCTGGATTTCACTTCCATCATGTGGTTGGAGGGATTGCTGCGCGAATTCAGGGGCAGCGTGCTCTTCATCACGCACGATCGTCGATTTCTGGATAACGTGGCGACCCGCATCATCGAACTGGATCGCGGCCGGCTGCTTTCCTTCCCGGGGAATTTCAGTACCTACCAGGCGCGCAAGGAAGAGTTGCTGGCGAACGAGGAGGTCGAGAACGCCAAGTTCGACAAGCTGCTGGCGCAGGAAGAAGTGTGGATACGCAAGGGCGTGGAAGCACGCCGCACACGCAACGAGGGCCGCGTGCGCCGGCTGGAGGAATTGCGCCGCATCCGTGGCGACCGGCGCGAACAGCAAGGGCAGGTCAAGCTGGATATCGCGACCGGCGATCGCTCGGGCAAGATCGTGGCGGAACTTGAACATGTGAACAAGGCGTTCGGTGACAAGGTCGTCGTGCGCGATTTCAGTACAACCATTCTGCGCGGCGACAAGGTCGGCCTGATCGGACCGAATGGCGCCGGCAAGACGACGCTGCTGAAGATCATCCTCGGCGAGGACGCGCCGGACAGCGGCACGGTCAAACAGGGTTCGCGCCTGCAGATCGCCTATTTCGACCAGATGCGCGCGCAACTGAACGAAGAAGCCAGCCTGGCCGACACGATTGCGCCGGGCAGCGATTGGGTCGAAATCAATGGCCAGCGCAAGCATGTGATGACGTACCTGTCCGACTTCCTGTTCGCGCCGGAGCGGGCGCGTTCGCCCGTGAAGTCGCTATCGGGCGGTGAACGCAACCGCCTGCTACTGGCGCGCTTGTTTGCCAAGCCGGCCAATGCGCTGGTGCTGGACGAACCGACCAACGATCTGGACATCGATACGCTGGAATTGCTGGAGGAACTGCTGGAAGACTACAAGGGAACGGTTTTCCTCGTCAGCCACGACCGAACTTTCCTCGACAATGTGGTGACGCAGGTGATCGTTGCCGAAGGCGACGGGCGCTGGCAGGAATACATCGGCGGCTACAGCGACTGGGAACGCGTGCGGCCGGCAACGCCGGCGGCAGTCACGTCACCGAAACCGGCTCCCAAGGCAGAGGCAAAACCCGCGGCACAGGCGACTGCGCCTGCCGCGAAGCCGAAGAAGCTCAGCTACAAGGAGCAGCGCGATCTCGAACAGTTGCCGACGATGATCGCGCAACTGGAAGAAGAGCAGAAGGGCATCACGGAAAAGCTTGCCGATCCGGCCTTGTACACGCAACAGCCGGATGAAGTGAAACGCCTGAATCAGCGTTTCGAAGAAATCGATGCGTCGCTGCTGGAGATGCTGGAGCGCTGGGAAGACATCGAAAAGCGCGCAAAAGGATAACGGCATCAAGCCGGCAGCATGCCGGCACCTGCGAACGGCGGTACAGGATGATTCAGTTCATCCTGTCGATCGCATCCCGCAGTTCCGGCAGTCTTGCCTGTACCTCTGCCGCATCCATCGCATACGGGCGTTGTGCGAGATAGGCCTCCAGATCCTGCAATGCCGCCTGCGGGCAATCCAGATGCGCGAATGCCAGTCCGCGATCGCGGCGCTCGGTAATGTCGTGCGGCAGCAGGACCAGCAGTCTTTCCTGCACGGACAGTAAATGCTGCCAGCGTTTTTGCTGCATGAACAATGCCTTCAGGTTGCGCAGCATGCGTACCAGGATGTCGCGCGGCGTGGCTGACGACAGATAGGCGCCGAGCTGGAAGTCGTCGGGAAATTCCTGTTGCAGGATGTAAGGTTCGACGCGCTCTTCCAGTTCCTCGCGCGACAGGCTGGTGCCGTTGAACGGGTCCAGCACGACCTGCCCGGATTGCACCGACAGTTTCATCAGGAAGTGGCCGGGGAAGGAGATGCCCTGCACATCCAGATCGATCTGCCGCCCGAGTTCCATGTACACGACGGCCAGCGAGATCGGAATGCCGCGTCGCGTGTGCAGCACGCGGTGCAGATAGCTGTTGTCGGGATTGTAGTAATCGTTGACGTTGCCGCTGAAGCCGAGCTCGTTGTAGAAGTACTGGTTCAGTACGCGCAGCTTTTGCAGATTCGATGCATCGGCCGGCAGTCGCTGGCGCAGGCGGTCGGCAAGCTCGTCGATTTCGGTCTGGGGCTCGTCCAGATCGAGATTCGGATAGACGTCTTGTGCGATCGACAGCGCGGCCTCGAAGAGCGGGATGCTGTCGTCCTGTTGCACGAGCATGGCAAAGTATTCAAGGGACTGAGTCGTCATATGCCTCCCATTCGATGAGAACGCCATGTCAGTCACATGTTACGCGATCAATTTGCAATGCGCTTGAAATCCCGAAAACGAAATCCCATGGCCAGCAACGCGCCGAAGTAGCTGATCCCGCAAGCCGCGAGAACCAACACCAACGCGCCGACACGCTGGAACGGCACCGCGTGTAACGCTACCCAGTCGAACTGGGCCGCCGTCCATGATGCGACGCCGGCCATCAGTAGCAATGCACCGGCCAAGCGAATGAAGAAGATGCGCCAGCCAGGCAGTGCCGTATAGATGCCACGGCGACGCAGGCCCCAGTAGAGGAAGCCTGCATTCAGGCATGCGCCCAATCCGATCGACAGCGCCAGCCCGGCATGCGCGAACCATGGAACGAAAACCAGATTCATCAACTGCGTGGCGATCAGCACGCCGACGGCAATTTTGACCGGTGTCTTGATGTTTTGTTGGGCGTAGAAGCCGGGCGCCAGAATCTTGACGAGAATCAGGCCGAGCAGCCCGACACCGTAGGCAACCAGCGCCTTCGACGTCATCGCAACCGACAGCGCATCGAATTTTCCGTAATGGAAGAGTGTCGCCGTCAGCGGCTGCGAAATCGTCGCCAGCCCGACAGCGCAGGGCAGCGCCAGTAAAAAGGTCAGCCGCAGCCCCCAGTCGAGCAGCGCCGAATATTCTTCCTTGTTGCCTTCGAAATTCGCCTTCGACAAGCTGGGCAGCAGGATGGTCCCGAGCGCCACGCCCAGCAGTGCCGTGGGAAATTCCATCAGGCGATCCGCATAAGACAGCCACGACACACTGCCGCTTTGCAGCCGCGAGGCGATGTTCGTATTGATCATCAGACTGATTTGCGCGGCAGAAACGGCAAAAACGGCTGGCCCCATCTTGCGCAAAACCTTGCGCACGCCCTCATCGCGCAGGCTCGTCAGCGGATTTATCGCGAGCCGCGGCAACATGCCGATGCGCATCAAGGCGGGAATCTGGATGGCCATTTGCAGAATGCCGCCGATCAGCACGGCAATCGCCATCGCATAGATCGGTTGTTGCAGGTGCGGCGCCAGAAAGAGTACCCCGCCGATGAAAGTCAGGTTCAGCAGCACGGGTGTGAATGCCGGAATCTTGAATTCGCGCCAGGTGTTCAGAATGCCGCCGGAAAGCGCGACGAAAGCCATGAAGCCGATATACGGAAACATCAGGCGCGTCATCCAGACGGAGGCATCGAATACTTCCTTGTTGCCCTTGAGTCCGGTGGCGATCAGATAGATGATGACTGGTGACGCAACGATGCCGAGCAGGCAGGTCGCCAGCATTGTCCATATCAGGACGGTTGCCACATGATCGACCAGGTTCTTGGCGGCTTTTTCGCCTTGCTGGCTTTTGTATTCGGCCAGAATCGGGACGAAAGCCTGGGAAAAAGCACCTTCGGCGAACAGGCGGCGCAACAGATTGGGAATGCGGAAGGCGATGTTGAATGCATCGGTATAGGCCGACGCGCCGAATGCACGGGCAAACAGAATCTCGCGGATCAGTCCCGTCACACGAGAAACCATGGTCATGCCGGAGACTGCTGCAAGCGTTTTGTGCAAGTTCATGGAGCGCGATTATAGTCTGTCGGCCGCCGATGATGGCAGCTTGGAGGTCGGGCGACCGGAGCAGTCAGGATCGAAGAATAATGATTTTTTGATATTTTTCCTGCATTTCCCTTCGAGGAAGCGCGGAGCGGCAGGGAAGCAACATTCATTTGCCCGATCTGCAAAATGCCGCTATAATCCAATGCTTTACCGAATTCCGTCTCACTTACGGATGCGTACTTTGCAAATGCGTGCAAATGCGTGTCGACCAGTTTTAGGATAATTTATTCATGGCAAATACCGCACAAGCACGCAAACGCGCTCGTCAGGCAGTCAAGCTGAACGCTCACAATTCCAGTCAGCGTTCCACCTTGCGCACCGCTATCAAGGCTGTTCGCAAGGCAATCGATGCAGGCGACAAGGCTGCAGCTTCCCAGGTTTTCCTGGCTTCCGTGTCGACGATCGATCGTATCGCTGACAAGAAGATCATCCACAAGAACAAGGCAGCTCGCCACAAGAGCCGTCTGGCAGCTGCCCTGAAAGCACTGGCCTAAGCAATTTTGCTCTGATCGCCATCCGGCGATCGGTACATGAAAATCCCGCCTGATGTAATGCATCAGGCGGGATTTTCTTTTGGTGTTTTCAGAAGAAATTGCCAATCAACGTGCCGGCGGCAATCCGTCGATGATGGCACCGGGTTTGATATTTCTGCTCTTGAACCAACCGGCATTCATTTCCAGCGCGTAGTACACCTGCCCTTTGGAACAATGCGATTCCAGTGATTGCGGTTTCATCTCTTCAATGTTTGCAATCCGTCCGTTGCGGTCAATGAAGGCGACCGAAAGCGGGATCAGCGTATTTTTCATCCACATGCAGGCACTGGCCGGTGCGCCGAACAGGAAAACCATGCCTTCGTTCGTCCCCATACTTTCGCGAAACATCAGCCCCTGCTCGCGCTGTGCCGCGCTGGCAGCCACTTCTGCATGAATGACATTCATGCCGGCCGTCAGCTGAATGACAGGGAATTTCGTGATTTGCTGGGCAAATGCGGTAGGAAGCGCAACGGCTGCGAGTGCGAAGGCTGTTGCATATGCACCAAAAAATTTTTTCATGAGTGACGGTTGCAAGTTGAAGGGCATCGGCGAGTGTAAAGGAAAAGCGTGATCTCCGTTTTGAGGTGCGGGCGCATTATTTTCGGACGGAAGGGGAATCGAATCCAAGTTCCGCTACCGAAATTTCCCGCCATTCGCCGGGCCACAACGGGTGTGTCTGTAGCGAAACGGGGCCGATGCCGATGCGAATCAGCCGCAAGGTGGGAAAGCCGATCGCACCAGTCATGCGCCGTACCTGTCGATTCTTGCCTTCGGCCAGTGTAATCGCCAACCAACTGGTGGGGATGTCGGCGCGCGCACGAATCGGCGGATTGCGCGGCCATAGCCAGCCTGGTTCTTCGACGCGTCGGGCATCGCAGCCTTGCGTGACGAAGTCACCAAGATCCAGCGGCGCGCGCAGTCGCGTGAGCGACGCGGTATCCGGTATGCCTTCCACCTGGGCCAGGTAGGTTTTCGTCTGTTTGTGATCGGGGTGGCTGATCTGATGCTGCAATTTCCCGTCGTCCGTCAGCAACAGCAACCCTTCGCTGTCGGCATCGAGCCGGCCGGCGGGATAGATGCCGGGGATGTCCAGGTAGTCGGCCAGGGTGTCGCGCGTGGGGTGCGGCGAAAACTGGCTCATGGTCTGGAAAGGTTTATTGAACAGAATCAGGTGCATGGGCGCAATGATAGGTGGGATGCAGGCAGTCGAATATTCCATTGCCATAAAAAAACCCCGCCTTGGCGGGGTTTTTGTAAGCCACAACAAATCAAGGAGTTTGAATGTTGGAAGCTTGCTTGCCTTTAGGGCCTTGCGTGACTTCGAACTGGACTTTCTGACCTTCTTTGAGCGTCTTGAAGCCGTTCATCTGGATTGCGGAAAAGTGTGCAAACAGATCTTCGCCGCCGTCGTCCGGCGTGATAAAGCCGAAGCCTTTAGAATCGTTGAACCACTTGACTGTACCTGTTGCCATAAAAAGCGTCTTTCTTGATATAGACTTAATCACACGAGCCGCAAAAGTAAGAAGCCTCGCCTAACCGTTGCCCCTTCTTAGAACTTGCTCACTTCTTTTTTTATTGACACCGCAGATGTTGTCAAGGATGTCAATAGATTCATTCTTTACGTAAAAAATGTAAAAGTCAAGAAGTTTTGATGGCGATTTTACAAGTCTGTTTCGACCTCGAAAGTATCCCTAAAACGACTGTCCCGCCCCTTGATTTTGGCTCGTCTAGCGTCATCTGCATCGACAGAAGAAAACGCGTAAGATTTGAACTGACGATTTATTTCTTCGCTCTTCCGGGCATTGTGCGTCTGGGCGAACGTATTAGAATAAGCCTATGACAATCAAGCATGACGAAGGAACGGTTCTTCAGCGGCAGGAGCAGAAACTCAAGCCGCCGTCGATGTACCAGGTGTTATTGCTGAACGATGACTACACGCCGATGGAATTCGTCGTGATGATTCTTCAGGAATACTTTAATAAAGATCGTGAGAATGCGACGCAAATCATGCTCATGGTTCACCGCGACGGAAAAGGGATTTGTGGCGTTTATCCAAAGGATATTGCGTCTACAAAGGTTGAGCTGGTTTTGAACCACGCCCGAAAGGCGGGACACCCCCTGCAGTGCGTGATGGAGGAAGTATGATTGCGCAGGAATTGGAAGTCAGTTTGCACATGGCGTTTGTCGAGGCAAGACAGGCGCGTCATGAATTCATTACCGTCGAGCATCTGCTGCTGGCATTGCTCGACAATCCGTCAGCGGCGGAAGTCCTGCGCGCCTGCGCCGTCAATATCGACGATTTGCGCAAGACGCTGACGAACTTTATCAACGACAACACGCCAACCGTGCCGGGCACGGCTGAGGTGGATACGCAGCCGACGCTGGGATTCCAGCGCGTGATTCAGCGCGCGATCATGCACGTGCAGTCTGCGTCCAACGGCAAGAAGGAAGTGACCGGCGCGAATGTGCTGGTCGCCATCTTCGGCGAGAAAGATTCGCACGCAGTTTACTACCTGCACCAGCAGGGCGTAACGCGGCTGGACGTCGTCAATTTCATTTCCCACGGCGTACGCAAGGATCAGCAGCCTGATGCGCAGAAGGCATCGGAAGGCGCGGAAGATGCGGCACCGGTCGAAGGCCAGCAGAAGGAAAGTGCGCTCGACCAGTTCACCCAGAATCTGAACAAGATGGCCGCCGAAGGCAAGATCGATCCGCTGATCGGTCGCGAGGGCGAGGTTGAACGTGTGATCCAGACGCTGTGCCGCCGTCGCAAGAACAATCCGCTGCTGGTCGGCGAAGCCGGTGTCGGCAAGACGGCGATCGCGGAGGGGTTGGCATGGCGCATCACGCAGGGCGATGTTCCTGAAGTGCTGCAGAATGCAGTCGTTTATTCGCTCGACATGGGTGCCTTGCTGGCCGGTACAAAGTATCGCGGCGATTTCGAGCAGCGCCTGAAGGCCGTTCTGAAACAGCTGAAGGACAATCCGAGCGGCATCCTGTTCATCGACGAGATTCATACGATCATCGGTGCCGGCTCGGCGTCGGGAGGCACGCTGGACGCATCCAATCTGCTGAAGCCGGCATTGTCGAACGGCCAGCTGAAATGCATCGGCGCGACCACGTTCACCGAATTCCGTGGCGTATTCGAGAAGGATCATGCGCTGTCGCGTCGTTTCCAGAAGATCGACGTCAACGAGCCGAGCGTCGAACAGACCGTGCAGATACTGCGTGGCCTGAAGTCGCGTTTCGAGGAACATCACGGCGTCAAGTATTCGTCTTCCGCACTGAGTTCGGCGGCGGAGCTGGCTGCGCGCTACATCAACGATCGCCATTTGCCCGACAAGGCGATTGACGTGATCGACGAAGCCGGCGCGGCACAGCGCATCTTGCCGAAGTCGAAGCAGAAGAAGACGATCGGCAAGTCCGAGATCGAGGACATCATTTCGAAGATTGCGCGCATCCCGCCGCAAACTGTCAACCAGGACGATCGTTCGAAACTGCAGACCATCGAGCGCGACTTGAAGAACGTCGTGTTCGGACAAGATCCGGCGCTGGAGGCATTGGCGTCGGCGATCAAGGTCGCGCGTGCAGGCTTGGGCAAGGCGGACAAACCGATTGGCGCTTTCCTGTTCTCTGGTCCGACGGGTGTTGGTAAAACCGAAGCTGCCAAGCAGCTGGCCTTCATCATGGGCATCGAGCTGATTCGCTTCGACATGTCGGAGTACATGGAACGCCATGCGGTGAGCCGTCTGATCGGCGCGCCGCCGGGATACGTTGGTTTCGACCAGGGTGGCCTGTTGACCGAGGCGATCACGAAGAAGCCGCATGCGGTGCTGCTGCTCGACGAGATTGAAAAGGCGCATCCGGATATCTTCAACATCCTGCTGCAGGTGATGGATCACGGCACGCTGACCGACAACAACGGTCGCAAGGCGGACTTCCGCAACGTGATCATTGTCATGACGACCAATGCCGGCGCGGAAAGCCTGCAGAAGCGTTCGATCGGCTTTACCGAGAAGAAAGAAGCCGGCGACGAGATGGCCGACATCAAGCGGATGTTCACACCAGAGTTCCGCAATCGTCTGGATGCGATTATCAGCTTCCGTGCGCTGGACGAGGAAATCATCCTGCGTGTGGTCGACAAGTTCCTGATGCAACTGGAAGAGCAGTTGCACGAGAAGAAGGTCGAGGCGATCTTCAGCGAGAACCTGCGCAAGTTCCTGGCGCGCAAGGGCTTCGATCCGTTGATGGGTGCGCGGCCGATGTCGCGCCTGATCCAGGACATGATCCGCAAGGCGCTGGCCGACGAATTGCTGTTCGGACGTCTGGTTTCCGGCGGCAAGGTGACGGTCGATCTCGACGACAAGGAACAGATCAAGCTGGACTTCAGCGAAAGCGATACGACGCCGCCGACGGCTGCACCGGAAACGGTGGAAGTGGAATAAGCGCCAGCCAGACTGTTCACATGCAAAAAAGCCCAAACATCGTTTGGGCTTTTTTATTACCGGCCACCAGTCGTGGTGCGGTGAATACGATGGGGCGATTACCGTCCATGCAGGGAGGCCGCGCATTCCCGCACCAGAGCCGGACCTTGATAGATCAATCCCGTATAGAGCTGGACCAACGAGGCTCCTGCCTCGATTTTTGCTTGAGCGTCGTCACCGGAAAGAATGCCGCCGACGCCAATGATAGGTAGCGCATCTCCCACTTCCTTCTTCAATGCACGAATCACGGCATTCGAGGCTTCGAAAACCGGTGCGCCGGAGAGTCCGCCGGTTTCTTCGGCATGTTTCAAGCCCTGCACGGCTTCGCGACTGATCGTGGTGTTGGTGGCGATGATGGCATCCATCTTGTGATGTAGCAGCGCTTGCGCGATCGTCTGGATTTGTTCGTGATCAATATCCGGTGCAATCTTCAGCGCGATCGGCACGTAACGTTTGTGTTGATCGGCCAGGCGCTGTTGCGCATCCTTCAGACGGGAGAGCAAACCGTCGAGTTCGGATGCGCCTTGCAGTTGTCGCAGATTCTTTGTGTTCGGCGATGAGATGTTGACGGTCACATAGCTTGCATACGGATAGACCTTCTGCAGGCAGATCAGGTAATCGTCGACCGCGCGTTCGATCGGCGTATCGGCATTCTTGCCGATGTTCAGGCCGAGCACGCCTTCCTTGTTCTGGTAGAAGCGCGAAGCCTGGACATTGGCAACGAAGGCGTCGACGCCGCCATTGTTGAAGCCCATGCGATTGATGATCGCCTTTGCGGCTGGCAGACGAAACATGCGTGGCAGCGGATTGCCCGGTTGCGGGCGAGGCGTGACTGTGCCGACTTCGATGAAGCCGAAGCCCAATGTTGCCAAGCCGTCGATGTAGGCGCCATCCTTGTCCAGTCCCGCAGCCAGTCCGACCGGATTCGGAAAGGTGATGCCCATCACGGTGCGCGGATCATCGGTCGGGCGCGTGAACGAGGATGTCAGGCCCCACGATGCGGCGCGGCGCAGAGCCGGCAAGGTCAGATTGTGAGCTGCTTCCGGATCGATGGAAAACAGGAAGGGGCGAGCAAGGGAATAGAAAAATTTTTCGGACACGATGTATGCGCCATCAGGCGATGAGCAAGGCGGCTACCGGGCGGCTTGCCGTAAAGTCGGCATTTTAACGCGGACGGACCCGATTCAGTCCGGCAGCAGAGGCTGCCATTCTCCCTGCCGTAGCGCTTCCAGCGGCTGGAAGTTGATCTTGTACGACATCTTGGGGCTTTCCGCGATCCAGTAGCCGAGGTAGATGTAAGGCATGTTCAGCAGACGTGCCTGCTCGATCTGCCACAGGATGTTGTACGTACCGTAGGATGCGCCGGGAAATTCCGGATCGTAGAAAGTGTAGACGGACGACAGGCCGTCGCCGAGCACGTCGATGATGCTGATCATGCGCAGGGTATCGTCTTCCCCGTCGCGGAATTCGACCAGGCGCGTATTGACCTTGCTTTGCAGCAGAAACTGCGCATACTGCTCGCGGCTGTCCTGATCCATGCCGCCGCCTGCATGGCGCGCCGTCTGATAGCGCAGATACAGGTCGTAGTGTTCCGGCAGATACAGCAGCTTGGTAACCGAAGCCTGCAAGTCGCTGTGCCGAGCCCATGCACGCCGCTGACTGCGGTTCGGTGCGAAGTCATCGACACGAATGCGAACCGGCGTGCATGCCTGGCAGCCGTCGCAATAGGGACGATAGGTAAAGATGCCGCTGCGGCGGAAGCCGTTCCTGACCAATTCTGCATAAACGTCCGCATTGATCAGATGCGATGGAGTCGCAACCTGTGAACGCGCCTGCCTGCCATCCAGATAACTGCACGGATAGGGAGCAGTCGCGTAGAACTGCAGCGTCGAGAACGGTAATTCCTTGGGATGCGTCATGGTTGCTTGCGCGAGGACTATGTTCAGTTGACAGGCAGCGGTGCGATTGGTTTCCAGTCTTCTATTTGCGGTGCATCGACTTGATGGCGCAGCAATGAAACGAATTCGGCACGCGAAATCGGCCGTGCGCCAAGTGAAGCCAGATGCGCAGTTTGCTGCTGGCAGTCTATCATCGAAACACCGTGGCTTTGCAGGAAGCGAACCAGGTAGGCCAGCGCGATCTTGGATGCATCGCTGACACGGGCAAACATCGATTCACCGTAAAACATCCGACCGATACTCACGCCGTAGGCCCCGCCGACCAGCTTGCCGTCGAGCCAGACCTCCGACGAATGGGCATGCCCGCTGCGATGCAAGGCGCTGTAACCGGCGATGATGTCGTCGGATATCCAGGTTCCCGCCTCACCGCGCCGCGGTTGCGCACAATTGCGCATCACTTCCTCGAATGCATGGTCGAAGCGTACTTCCCATGCTCCTGCGGTTGCCATGCTTTGCTGCACCTTGCGCAAGGTTTTGCGCAGACTGTCCGAAATTCTGAATTCGTCGACGAACAACACCATGCGCGGATCCGTGCTCCACCACAAGATTGGCTGGCCGTCCGAAAACCACGGGAAGATGCCGGCCCGATAAGCCGCCAGCAGGCGTTTCGGTGATAGGTCAGCGCCGGCGGCCAAAAGGCCTGCGGCGCCGTCGGCTTCGGTCAGTGCCGTGGAAACGTCCGGAAAAGGATCTTCGGCTTCCAGCCAAGGGATCATGCCCTCTCCCCAAATTGGCTCGTTATTTTGCCCGGCTGTGGTGCGCCTGCCGAAAACTGAAAGAGGATCAAAAAATAACCATTAATAATCATGTGCTTGCAAATATTCCCAAAAAGGAACGATTTTTGCTTTTATGGTGCGTCATTTTGTTTGAGATGCACATTAATTGGGAGATTTTTTGCATGGATGCACTTAAAAACGGCACCGATGCCTTGTTCATCATGCTCGGCGCCATCATGGTGCTGGCGATGCATGCCGGGTTTGCCTTTCTGGAGCTGGGCACGGTACGCAAGAAAAACCAGGTCAACGCGCTGGTCAAAATATTAGTCGATTTTGCCGTGTCGACGATCGCCTATTTCTTTGTCGGTTACGCGGTTGCCTACGGCACCACCTTTTTCAGCAGTGCCGACGTGCTGTCGCAGCGCAACGGATTTGAATTGGTGAAATTCTTTTTCCTGCTGACGTTTGCCGCGGCGATTCCGGCGATTATCTCGGGCGGGATTGCCGAACGCTCGCGTTTTCATCCGCAATTGCTGGCAACGGCATTGATCGTCGGATTCGTCTATCCATTCTTCGAAGGCATCGCATGGAACCAGCATTTCGGCATTCAGGCATGGCTGCATGCGACGTTTTCGGAGGACTTTCATGATTTTGCCGGTTCGGTCGTCGTGCATGCGGTCGGCGGCTGGATCGCATTGCCGGCTGTGCTGTTTCTCGGTGCACGGCGTGGCCGCTACACGAAGGACGGCGCCATTGCCGCGCATCCGCCATCGAGCATTCCCTTTCTGGCGCTGGGAGCCTGGATTCTTACGGTCGGCTGGTTCGGCTTCAACGTGATGAGTGCGCAGACGATGGAGCAGATGAACGGCTTGGTCGCCGTCAATTCATTGATGGCCATGGTTGGTGGCACGCTGGCAGCTTTTCTGGCGGGCAAGAACGATCCAGGCTATGTACATAATGGTCCACTGGCGGGTCTGGTGGCGGTTTGCGCCGGCTCGAATCTGATGCATCCGCTCGGTGCACTGGTGACCGGCGCGATCGGCGGTTTCATCTTTGTCCGGATGTTCGCGTTGACGCAGAATAAATGGAAGATCGACGACGTGCTGGGTGTGTGGCCGCTGCATGGTTTGTGCGGCACGTGGGGCGGTCTCGCGGCCGGAATTTTCGGGGCGAAGGCCTTGGGCGGTTTGGGTGGCGTCTCTTTCATGTCGCAATTGATCGGCACAGCCCTGGGCATTGCGATTGCATTGATTGGAGGCGCGGTGATCTATGGCGTGCTGAAGGCGACGGTAGGAATTCGCCTGGACCCGGAGCAGGAATTCGATGGCGCCGATCTGTCGATCCACAAGATCAGTGCGACACCCGAGCGGGAAACATACTGGTGATACAAATAAAACGGCAGCTGATGGGCTGCCGTTTTTTCGTCATGAGTGCAATGCCGAAATCAGCTTGCAGCGGTCGATTCGGCGTGCGGCATCGGCTTCAGAATGTCCATCGTATGGAAGCGGTAGCCGCCGCTTTTCCTGCGCGCAGCATGGTCTTCCAGGAAAAATTTCAGCGTGTTGCCGACGGTCTGAAAGGCGATGTCGTCCCACGGTATATCTTCCGGTGCGAATAACTTAACTTCGAGACTTTCTGGACCGGCTTCATAGTTCAGGTCGAGCAAGGTTGCGCGATAGAACATGTGTACCTGATGCACGTGCGGTACGTTGAGTAGCGAGAACAGTTCGTGCAATTCGATATTGGCGCCGGCTTCCTCGATGGTTTCGCGCATGGCGGCTTCGGTCGTCGTCTCATTGTTTTCCATGAAGCCGGCGGGAAGCGTCCAGTAGCCGTAGCGTGGCTCGATCGCACGTTTGCACAACAGGATGCGCATGTCGCCATCTTCATCCCAGACGGGAATGGAGCCGAGCACCATTTTCGGATTCTGATAATGAATGGCGCCGCAATTGCCGCATACGTAGCGCGGACGGTTGTCGCCGTCGGGAATTGTCAGCGAAACCGGGTGCGCGCATTCTGAGCAAAAATTCATGGGATGCAAATGTCGAGAAGCTTATTGAAGAAGTAATGCAGGCGTAGCAGTCCGTTATGTCTGCGGGAAGTTTAGCACCGCATGAAGGAACTGCTGCAGAAAGAAACTGCGATGACGATTGCGTTGTTCGTCGATACCATGTATACTTCAAATCTTCAGACGCGGGGTGGAGCAGTCTGGCAGCTCGTCGGGCTCATAACCCGAAGGTCGTAGGTTCAAATCCTGCCCCCGCAACCAAAGTCTTCGAAGTCTTGAATCCCGCCCAACCCAATCTCCTCTAAACGGGCGTCGGAATAAGCAGTATCAACGGGTATCCATGCCGAACATCATCGATGATGATTGTCGTTGAATATAAGCTCTGCAATTACAACCTATAGCCGTCCATATCGTAAATGAACATCGCTGAGGCCAAGAAAGTCCTCGAGACAGCGCTGCTTTGCGCGCACGAGCCATTATCCATCAACGACATGAAGAAGCTTTATGTCGAGACCGAAGGTGGGGAAGATGCTGAAGGTGCGATCGGCGCCGACGATATCCGCCAGATGCTGGATGAATTGCAGGACGATTGGGCGGACAAGGGCATCGAAGTGGTTCATCTTTCTACCGGCTGGCGTTTTCAGAGCCGCCCGGAGATGAAAATTTATCTGGAGCGCCTGAATCCGGAGAAGCCGCCAAAATATTCGCGTGCCACGCTGGAAACGCTGGCCATCATTGCGTACCGCCAGCCCGTCACGCGCGGTGATATCGAGGAAATCCGCGGTGTCACCGTCAACTCGCAGACCATCAAGATGCTCGAGGATCGCGGATGGATCGAAAGCATCGGCCATCGTGACGTGCCCGGCCGTCCGTCATTGTTTGCCACGACCAAGCAGTTCCTGGACGATCTGGGATTGACGTCGCTGGATCAATTGCCACCATTGCAGCAAGTCGAAAAAGGCGAGATGCAGGGCGATGCGCTTCTGGAAATTCAGGGTCTGGAAGCCGGATTTGCTGCCCATTTGGGGCAGGAAGTCATGGATTTGGCCGAGGCCGACAGCGAAGATCAGGATGGACAGGGTGGCGCAGCGCCGGAAGATATGACGGCAGTCGAGACGACGATCGATGAAGTTGCTGTCGTGGTCGAATCCGTCGAAGAACTTTCCATGGCTGGCGACGGTCTGGATCAGGAACAACACCAACAAGACAATACGGCGATCGAAGCGGCGATGCCCGCCGATGCCGAAGAAACCGCCAACGCGGCGGCCGACACGATCATTGACGCTCAAGGTCAATACAACGAAGAACCGAATGATGAATCGCCCAACGAAAAATAATCCGTCCGACATGCCTTCCGATGACACTTCTTCGTCGGAAGGTCAGGACCGAGGCGAAAACGCACAAACCACTGCAACAGGCGACACCGGCGCAAAACCTGCGAAACGCGGCTTGCGCGGTCCGCGCAGCCTGCGTCGCGCGCGCCATGCATCGCGCAAGAACAACGGGGAAAAAGACCAGAGCAGCGATGCCGTGTCGACCGCCCAAGGCGGCGATGGTGTGCGTACTGATGCGCAAGGTGATGCACCGCAGGAGCGCCCGCGTCGTCAGGGGCAAGGCAAGCCTGCCAAGCAAGGTCGTCAGAATCAAAATGCCGGTAACGGAAAGCATGCGAAGAAGAGCGATGCCGACGATGTTTTTTCTTTTGTGACATCCGATGCATTCGATGCAATGGCAGGCGGTGACGATCATGGTGGCAAACGTCGTCAGGAACAAAAGAATGTCCGCCGCGATTTGACGGCAGACGACGATGCGCCAAAATTGCACAAGGTGCTGGCAGAGGCCGGACTGGGATCGCGCCGTGATATGGAAGAGCTGATCATTGCCGGTCGCGTATCGGTCAACGGTGAGCCTGCACATATCGGACAACGTATCCTGCCGACCGACCAGGTGCGTATCAATGGCAAGCTGATTCAACGAAAGGTCAGCAAGCGCCCACCGCGCGTGCTGGTCTATCACAAGCCGGCTGGTGAAATCGTTAGCACGAACGATCCGGAAGGTCGTCCATCGGTCTTCGACCGTCTGCCGACCATGAAGACCGGTAAATGGCTGGCCGTTGGCCGTCTCGATTTCAATACCGAAGGATTGCTGCTGTTTACGACCTCCGGTGATCTGGCGAACCGGCTGATGCACCCGCGTTACGGTATCGATCGCGAATATGCGGTGCGCACGCTGGGTGAACTGGAAGAAGGCATGCGGCAGAAGCTGCTGGCCGGCGTCGAACTGGAAGACGGTCTCGCACAATTTTCGCGCATCGCAGATGGCGGTGGCGAAGGTGTCAACAAGTGGTATCGCGTGACGATCGGCGAAGGCCGCAACCGCGAAGTGCGTCGCATGTTCGAGGCGATCGGCCTGACCGTGTCGCGCCTGATCCGTACCCGCTATGGTTCGATGACATTGCCAAGCAGCTTGAAGCGTGGTCGCTGGGAAGAGATGGACGAGCATGGCGTGCGTGCGCTGATGGCCATGAGCGGACTTGAAAAACAGGCCGGTGGCGGCGACAAGAAACGTAATGCCGCGTCTGGTGGCGGCGGACGTCAGAACGGCAACCGTGCGCCGCGTTTCGACGGTGGACTCGGCCAACCGCAAAGTCCGAGCCAATGGCAGAACATGGGCCAGGGGCGTTCGCAAGGACAGAATCCGGGCAAGACAGGGCGCCAGCAATCGCGCAGCCGTCAGCCGGACCCGTTGCAGACAGCCCTCGGTTTCCCCGGCATGGGACAGCCACGTCGTGGTGGCGGGCAGGGGCGGACAGGTGGTCCGGCACGAGGAAACGGTATGGGCGGCGGCGGGATGCGTCGGCGCTCGAAGGTCTGATTTTCCTGTCTTGCGGGGCCTGAAGCAGCCTAAGTGAATGTTTTTCCGGGCTTTTTCGTTGTTTCTGCCTGTTTTGCCGGCTTGTCGACATTGCGACGACAGCCATAATCGACTATAATTTGACAGTTGATAAAGATCGGCTATCCGGGACACGTATTTTCCTGGGAGGCGGTCCGGTTGTCAGAACGATAAAAAGATGGGCAGATGCCCATTTTTTTTTTTGTTAAACAGTTTGCATGCTGTATTTCGATCCGGTTTTCTATGCGGAGCCGCGATTGATGTTTTCGGAGAGCTTCCTTGCAGTTGTCGGCACTGATTGAAAAAACCCTGGAAGGCATGGGGTACGAACTGGTCAATTTCGAGCAGGCCGCGCGCGGTTTGTTGCGCGTGTACATCGACTTTGCGCCTGAGAACGCCGACAACGGAAACATCACGGTGGAAGACTGCGAAAAAGTCACGCATCAGCTGTTGCATGTGCTGACCGTCGAGGACGCCGCCTACGAACGGCTGGAAGTGTCGTCGCCGGGACTGGATCGCCCCCTGAAGAAATTGTCACACTATGTGCGGTTTGCCGGTGCCGAGGTGCTGGTGAAATTGCGCATGCCGATGCCGGCCGCGGCGAATCGCAAGTCCTTTCAGGGCATCCTGCTGGAACCGGTCGGTGAGACATTGGCACTGGAATTTGAAGGAAAAGACGGGCCGGCGAAGCTGGAATTTACGCTTGCCGATGTGGACAAGGCGCATTTGGTGCCAAAAGTGGATTTTAGGAGTCGCAAAGCATGAGTCGCGAAATTTTGTTGCTGGTCGATGCACTGGCGCGCGAGAAAAACGTCGATAAGGACATCGTCTTCGGAGCGCTGGAGCATGCGCTTGCCCAGGCGACCAAGAAACGTTATGAAGGCGACGTCGATATTCGCGTTTCCATCGATCGCGAAAACGGCGAATTCGAATCCTTCCGCCGCTGGCATGTCGTTCCCGATGAAGCCGGTCTGCAATTGCCCGATCAGGAAATTCTTCATTTCGAAGCCAAGGAACAGATTCCCGATATCGAAGTCGACGAGTACATCGAAGAGCCGATCGAATCGGTCGAGTTCGGACGCCGCTTTGCACAGGACACCAAGCAGGTCGTCCTGCAGCGTATTCGTGATGCCGAGCGCGAACAGATCCTGGCGGACTTCCTGGAACGTGGCGACTCGCTGGTAACGGGCACGATCAAGCGCATGGAGCGCGGCGATGCCATCATCGAATCTGGCCGCATCGAAGCGCGTCTGCCGCGCGATCAGATGATTCCGAAAGAAAATCTGCGCATCGGCGACCGTGTACGCGCTTACATCCTGCGCATTGATCGCAATGCACGCGGCCCGCAGGTGATCCTGTCGCGCACCGCGCCGGAATTCATCATGAAGCTGTTCGAACTGGAAGTTCCGGAAATCGAACAGGGCCTGCTGGAAATCAAATCGGCAGCGCGCGATGCAGGTGTGCGTGCAAAGATCGCCGTCTTCACCAACGACAAGCGTATCGATCCGATCGGCACCTGCGTCGGCATGCGCGGTTCGCGCGTGCAGGCTGTCACCGGTGAACTGGGCGGCGAGCGTGTCGACATCGTGCTGTGGTCCGACGATCCGGCGCAGTTCGTCATCGGCGCGCTGGCGCCGGCGAACGTGTCGTCGATCGTTGTGGATGAAGAAAAGCATGCGATGGACGTTGTCGTCGACGAGGAAAATCTCGCCATCGCAATTGGCCGTGGCGGCCAGAACGTACGTCTGGCTTCCGAACTGACCGGCTGGCAGATCAATATCATGACGGCCGAGGAATCGGCGGACAAATCGCAAGCCGAGACGGCTGCGATCCGCACGCTGTTCATGGAAAAACTCGACGTCGATCAGGAAGTGGCGGACATCCTCGTGGAAGAAGGTTTCGCCACGCTGGAAGAAATCGCCTACGTGCCAATCAGCGAAATGCTGGAGATCGAAGCGTTCGATGAAGATACCGTCAACGAACTGCGCAGCCGTGCGCGCGACGCGCTGCTGACCGAAGCGATTGCTTCGGAAGAAGGCATGGAAGGCATGGACGATGCGCTGGCCAATCTGGAAGGCATGGACCGCACGATCGCCGGCAAGCTGGGTCTGGCCGGTATCAAATCGCTGGATGCCTTTGCCGGACTGGCGTATGACGAATTCGGCGCGATTCTGGCATTGTCTGCCGATCGCGCGCGTCAATTGATTGAAAATGAATTTGAAGATGTGACCGACGATGAAATGAAGCTCATCGATGCCAAATACGATGAGCATGCGAAGGCATTGCAAGCCAAGGCATGGAGCCTCGTGGAAGCGAAGTAATCCGCGGCGATTTTCATCCAACGTGTCACATAGAAAAGAGGACTGAATGGCGAGTAACAACGTAGCCCAATTTGCCACCGAGCTCAAAATGCCTGCAGACGTGCTGTTGACGCAATTGCGCGATGCCGGTGTCGAGAAGAGCTCGGCGTCCGATGAATTGTCCAAGGCGGACAAGGACAAGCTCCTTGACCATCTGCGTCGCGCGCATGGCGCTGCGCCTGAAGGCGAGAAAAGAAAGATCACGCTGACGCGCAAGGAGACGACAGAAATCAAGCAGGCGGATGCCACCGGCAAATCGCGCACGATCCAGGTCGAGGTTCGCAAGAAGCGCACCTTCGTCAAGCGCGACGATATCGCCGAGGAAACGGCCAAGCCGGCAGCAACGCCGGTTATCGATGAGGCAGAGCAGGAACGTCGTGCCGAGGAAGCGCGTCGTCAGGCAGAACTGATCGCGCGTCAGGAAGCCGATCTGCGCGAAAAGCAGGAGCGTCTCGCGAAGCTGGAAGCCGAGAAGGAAGAGCAGGCGCAAGCCTTGAAGGTAGCCGAAGAGGCGGAGAAAGCTGCCGCCGAGCAGTCGGCCAAGGTCAAGGCGGACGAAACCGCGCAGGAAGAAAAGAAACGCCTGGAAGCGGAAGAAGCCAGCAAGAAGGCTGCCAAGGATGCCGCGCGCGAAGCGAGCGAGCGTGCAGCAGCGGCAGAAGCAGCGCGCAAAGCGGTGGCCGACGAGGTTGCCCAGATCAAGGCCATGATGAATGCGCCGCGCCGTGCGATCAAGGCGCCGGAACCGGCACCTGCCGCCAAATCGGCGGAAGGCACGCTGCACAAACCGGCTGACAAGAAGCCGAGCGAGAAGAAGGACGACAAGAAACCGGGCGACAAGAAATCGATCAAGTCGGCCAATGTGTCGTCGACCTGGCAGGACGATGCGAAGAAGCGCAGCGGCGGTCTGAAGACGCGCGGCGGTCCGGCCGGTGGCGGCCGTGACGGCTGGCGTGCGGGTCCGAAGGGACGTCGCCAGTCGCATTCGGACGATCGTGAAAGCAACTTCCAGGTGCCGACCGAAGCGATCGTGCGCGATATCTACGTGCCGGAAACGATTACGGTGGCTGAGTTGGCGCACCAGATGGCTGTCAAGGCTTCCGAGGTCATCAAGCAATTGATGAAGCTCGGTCAGATGGTCACGATCAACCAGGTGCTGGACCAGGAAACCGCGATGATCGTGGTGGAAGAAATGGGCCATACCGCGCATGCGGCCAAGCTGGACGATCCGGAAGCGATGCTGACGACCGGCGAAGAGCATACCGATGCCGAACAACTGCCGCGTGCGCCGGTGGTGACCGTGATGGGGCACGTCGACCACGGCAAGACTTCGCTGCTGGACTACATTCGTCGCGCCAAGGTTGCGTCCGGCGAAGCTGGCGGCATTACGCAGCACATCGGCGCTTATCACGTCGAGACGCCGCGCGGCATGATCACCTTCCTCGATACGCCGGGCCACGAAGCGTTTACCGCAATGCGTGCACGTGGCGCGAAGGCGACCGACATCGTCATTCTGGTGGTGGCGGCCGACGATGGCGTGATGCCGCAGACGAAGGAAGCGATCGCGCATGCGAAAGCTGCCGGCGTGCCGCTGGTCGTGGCGATCAACAAGATCGACAAACAGGGTGCCAACCCGGATCGCGTGACGCAGGAACTGATCGCCGAACAGGTGGTGCCGGAAGAATACGGTGGCGATTCGCCGTTCGTGCCGGTCTCCGCGAAAACCGGCCAGGGTATCGACAGCCTGCTGGAGCAAGTGCTGCTGCAAGCCGAAGTCCTGGAACTGAAAGCCCCGGTCGATGCGCCTGCGCGCGGCCTGGTGGTGGAAGCCAAGCTCGACAAGGGCCGTGGTCCGGTGGCGACGATTCTGGTGCAGGGCGGTACGCTCAAGCGTGGCGACGTCGTACTGGCAGGTTCGGCATACGGCCGTGTGCGTGCCATGCTGGATGAAAATGGCAAGGCGATCACCGAAGCCGGCCCGTCGATCCCGGTCGAGATTCAGGGTCTGACCGAAGTGCCGAACGCCGGCGAGGAAGTCGTCGTGATGGCGGACGAGCGCAAGGCGCGCGAGATCGGCCTGTTCCGTCAGGGCAAATTCCGCGACGTCAAGCTGGCCAAGCAGCAGGCGGCCAAGCTGGAGAACATGTTCGAGAACATGGGCGAAGGCGAAGTCAAGAACCTGCCGCTCATCATCAAGACCGACGTGCAGGGTTCGCAGGAAGCGCTGGTCGGTTCGCTGCAGAAACTGTCGACCAGCGAAGTGCGCGTGCAGGTCGTGCATGCGGCAGTCGGTGGCATCAGCGAATCGGACGTCAACCTCGCGGTGGCATCGAAAGCCGTCATCATCGGCTTCAACGCGCGCGCCGATGCGTCGGCTCGCAAGCTGGCCGAAGCCAACGGCGTCGACATCCGTTACTACAACATCATTTACGATGCGGTGGACGAGATCAAGGCGGCGATGTCCGGCATGCTGGCACCGGAGAAGCGCGAACAGGCGTTGGGTCTGGTCGAGATTCGCCAGGTCATCCTGGTCAGCAAGGTCGGCGCGATCGCCGGTTGCTACGTGCTCGAAGGTCTGGTGCGTCGCGGCGCATCGGTCCGCCTGCTGCGCGACAACGTCGTGGTCTGGACCGGCGAACTCGATTCGCTGAAGCGCTTCAAGGATGACGTGAAGGAAGTGAAGGCCGGCTTCGAATGCGGCCTGACACTGAAGAACTTCAACGACATCAAGGAAGGCGATCAGCTGGAAGTGTTTGAAGTGCAGGAAGTGGCACGGACGCTGTAAGCATTCTGATCGGCGAGCGAATAGGTTTCGCTTGCCGATCAGCGATTATTTTTCACAAGGGCGGCGCATTGATGCGCCGCTTTGTTTCTGGGGCACACCATGGCCAGACACAGCAAATCCATTCCCGGACGCGGCTTGCGCGTCGCCGATCAGATCCAGCGCGATCTGGCAGAACTGATCGCCTTCGAATTGAAGGACCCGCGCGTTGGCATGGTCACGATCACCGAAGTGCAGGTGACGCCGGACTATGCGCATGCGAAGATTTTCTTCACCACGCTGGTCGACGACAAGGACGCGATCCGCAATACGATCGCCGGCTTGTCGGCGGCATCCGGTTTTCTGCGCAATCAGCTCGGCCGTCGCCTGACGATCCATACCTTGCCGGAGCTGCATTTCGTGCACGATACCTCGACGGCGCGCGGTATCGAAATGTCCAAGCTGATCGATGAAGCCAACGCAACGCGCGCGCGCGACGCAGAAGACTGAGCCGTTTTTCATTTCGTTTCCGTTGTTTCGGCATCGATCGTGATGCCGACGACGGCGTTCCGTTCCCATTCATTCCATGTCCTCCTCTCCCAAACGCAAGCGGGTGCCGGTGCACGGTGTGCTGCTGCTGGACAAGCCGGCCGGTCTGTCCAGCAACGATGCGCTGATCAAGGCGAAACGCCTGTTGAATGCGGAAAAAGCCGGCCACACCGGCACGCTCGATCCATTCGCCACCGGCTTGCTGCCGTTGTGTTTCGGCGAGGCGACCAAGTTTGCTCAGGATCTGCTCGATGCGGACAAGACCTACGAAACAGTCGTTCATCTCGGCATCACGACGACGACGGGCGATACGGAAGGTGAAGTGGTCGAAACGCGTGCCGTCGATATCGATCGCGAACGCATCGCGGAAGTGCTGACGCGTTTCACGGGCGACATCGAACAGGTGCCGCCCATGCACTCGGCGCTCAAGCGCGACGGCAAACCTTTATACGAATACGCGCGGGCCGGCATCACGCTGGAGCGCGAGGCGCGTGCCGTGACGATTCATGCGTTGCAACTGCTGGACTGGCAAACGCCGTATCTGACGCTGCGCGTGTGCTGCAGCAAGGGCACATATATACGCGTGCTGGGTGAAGACATCGGTGCGGCGCTGGGTTGCGGTGCGCACCTTCAAGCCCTGAGGCGTATACACGTTGGCAATCTGGCGATCGATACGGCACTGACATTGGACGCCCTTGCGGAAAAACCGGAGCAGGAAAGAGAGACAGCACTGGCGCCGGTAGATGCCTTGTTGACATCGTTTCCTTCCGTGCAACTGCCGGAAGCGCTCGCCAGACGATTCCTGCATGGGCAGCGCCTGGCACTGGGCAAGGAAAACGTTGCCTATCCGGAAGGCGGCGGTCGGGTGCGCGTCTATCGGCAGGAAGATCGCGCGCTACTGGGCACCGGTCTGCTACAGACATGGGGCGTGCTGGCGCCCGAACGCTTGATCGCGACTGCGAGCCTCTGAACCCGAATTTTAGATTGTCATCGTTGCATTTTTGTCGACAGGCATGCCGAGGTCGTGACATGTCATCGGCAGGTCATCATGTTGGCATTCAATGCATGGCAAGCCATTGAAATTCCAAGGATTTTCTCAATTCAAACAAGGCGGCATGCTATAATTTTCGGTTTCCCGCATTCAGGCTTCACGAACCATGTCAAATTCCAAACGCGCCATCCGCAACATTGCCATCATCGCCCACGTCGACCATGGCAAAACCACTCTTGTCGATCAATTGCTGCGTCAATCGGGCACCTTCCGCGAGAACCAGCAGGTCGATACGCGCGTGATGGATTCGAATGACATCGAGAAGGAACGCGGCATCACCATTCTGTCGAAGAACTGTGCGGTCGAATACAAGGGCACGCACATCAACATCGTCGATACGCCGGGACACGCGGATTTCGGTGGTGAAGTCGAGCGCGTGCTGTCGATGGTCGATAGCGTGCTGTTGCTGGTTGATGCGCAGGAAGGTCCGATGCCGCAGACGCGCTTCGTTACGCGCAAAGCGCTGGGACTTGGCCTGAAGCCGATCGTCGTGCTGAACAAGATCGATCGTCCGGGCGCGCGTCCTGAATGGGCGATCAACGCGACGTTCGAACTGTTCGACAAGCTGGGCGCGACGGAAGAACAACTGGACTTCCCGGTCGTCTATGCATCCGGCCTGAACGGTTATGCAGGTCTCACTCCGGAAGTACGTGATGGCACGATGGAGCCGTTGTTCGAAGCGATCCTGGAGCACGTGCCGGCGCGCGAAGACGATCCGGATGCGCCGCTGCAACTGCAGATCACGTCAACCGAATATTCTTCCTATGTCGGCAAGATCGGCGTCGGCCGCATTCTGGCCGGCCGCATCAAGGGCGGTCAGGACGTGGTCTGGATGAACGGGCCGGAAGACAAGCCGACCAAGGCGCGCATCAATCAGGTGCTGAAATTCAAGGGCCTGGATCGCGTGCTGGTCGACGAAGCGGAAGCCGGCGACATCGTGCTGATCAATGGTATCGAGGATATCGGCATCGGTTCGACGATCTGCCATCCCGATTCGCCGAATGCGCTGCCGATGCTGAAGGTCGACGAGCCGACGCTGACGATGAACTTCATGGTCAACACGTCGCCATTGGCCGGCCGCGAAGGCAAGTTCGTGACGACGCGCCAGATTCGCGATCGCCTGGACCGTGAGCTGAAATCCAACATGGCCTTGCGCGTGAAGCAGGCGGACGGCGACGACTCGACGTACGAAGTGTCGGGCCGCGGCGAACTGCATCTGACGATTTTGATCGAGAACATGCGCCGCGAAGGTTTTGAACTGGCCGTGTCGCGTCCGCGCGTGGTCTTCAAGATGGTCGACGGTGTGCGTCACGAGCCATATGAAAACCTGACGGTCGACGTCGAGGAAGGTCATCAGGGCGGTGTGATGGAAGAACTCGGCCGTCGTCGCGGTGATCTGCGCAATATGGAACCGGATGGCAAGGGCCGTGTGCGTCTCGAATATCACATTCCTGCGCGCGGCCTGATCGGCTTCCAGGGCGAATTCATGACGCTGACGCGTGGCACCGGTCTGATGAGCCACGTGTTCGACGACTATGCGCCGGTCGATCCGTCGAAAGGCGATCTGGGCAGCCGTCGCAACGGCGTGCTGATTTCGCAGGATGACGGTGCAGCCGTCGCCTACGCGATCTGGAAACTGCAGGATCGCGGCCGCATGTTCGTCAATCACAACGATCCGGTCTATGAAGGTATGATCATTGGCATCCACTCGCGCGAGAACGATCTGGTTGTCAACCCGATCAAGGGCAAGCAGCTGACCAACGTGCGTGCATCCGGTACCGACGAAGCGGTGCGTCTGGTGCCGCCGATCGAACTGTCGCTGGAATACGCGGTCGAATTCATCGACGACGACGAACTGGTGGAAGTGACGCCGAAGAGCATCCGTCTGCGCAAGCGCTTCCTGAAGGAACACGAGCGCAAGAAGGCGAGCCGCGACGCAGCGTAATATCGGGTGACGAGATAATCGTCGTCTGCTGAAAAAAGACCGCTGGCAGCAGCGGTCTTTTTCGTTCAGGAATCGGCAGGAAATTACTTCAGCGTTTTCAGGATGGCAGCCAGGCCGTCGAACAGTTCGGTGATCTGTTCCTTGCTGATGATCAGCGGCGGTGACAGTGCGATCACATCGGCGGTAACACGTATCAGCAAGCCTTTTTCCCAGAAAGCCCTGTTGAAGACTTCATAGGCGCGTGCACCCGGCTTGCCGGGTATGCCTTCCAGTTCGATACCGCACACCAATCCCAGATTGCGGATGTCCTTGACAAAGGGCAGACCCTTCAGGCTGTGCGCGGCATCTTCGAAGCGGGGGGCCATCTCGGCAGCGCGCTGGAACAGATTTTCTTCCTGATAGACCTGCAGCGTCGCCAGCAGAGCGGCTGCGGCAAGCGGATGGCCGGAATAGGTGTAGCCGTGCGCGAATTCGATCGCGTTGTCCGGCGCCGCGTGCATGAAGGTGTCGTGGATATCCTGGCGGACGGCGACGGCGCCCATCGGTACGGCGGCATTCGTCATTCCCTTGGCGCAGACGATCATGTCCGGTTCGATACCGAAATACTGCGCGGCGAAGGGAGCGCCGAGACGGCCGAAGCCGGTGATGACTTCGTCGAAGATCAGCAGGATGCCGTATTTGTCGCAGATGGCGCGGATCTTTTCCAGATAGCCGCGCGGCGGCATGATGGCGCCGGTGGAACCCTGTACCGGTTCGACGATGACAGCAGCGACGGTGGACGGATCGTGCAATGCCAGCAGGCGTTGTTCCAGTTCATCGGCCATTTCGGCGCCATGCAGCGGCAGGCCGCGCGAGAAAGCGTTGCGGGAAAGATCGAGCGGATGGCGCAGATGATCTGTCCCTGCCAGCGTGGGGCCGAATTGTTTTCGATTGCCCGCGATGCCTCCGACTGCGATGCCGCCGAAGCCGACGCCGTGATAGGCGCGTTCGCGGCCGATCAGGCGTGTGCGGCCGGCTTCGCCGCGTACGCGATGATAGGCGAGCGCGATCTTCAGGGCGGTGTCGACGCCCTCGGAGCCATCGTTGCAGAAGAATACGCGGTTCAGCGCAGGCGGTGTGATGGACGTCAATGCGCTGGCCGCTGCAAAGGCATCCGGATGACCCATCTGGAATAACGGAGCGTAATCGAGTCTGGCGGCTTGCTGCTGCACTGCCTGCACGATCTTCGGATGGCAATGTCCGGCATTGACGCACCAGAGTCCGGCAGTGCCGTCGAGGATCTTGCGGCCGTCATCCGCTGTGTAATACATACCGGATGCGGAAACCAGCTGCCGGGGGTGATCCTTGAACTGGCGGTTGGCGGTGAACGGCATCCACAGATGATCGGTATCGACAGGCTGGTTCATTACGCATGTGGCGAAGTGAAGGATGAACAATCTTATTATGTTTTTGGCGCTCGTCGACAATCGTGATGCCGGGAAGAGCGGATGCGTGTGCATGCCGGCGGTTTCGGGCCATCTTGCGTATACTTCTGTCTGTGCTTCCGTCTGTGTCCGGCCGGTTCGCGCCGTATCGATCATTCAATGGAAATTCGCTGCATGAAACAAGCAGAAAAACCGTCACGCCGTATCACTGTCGCTCCGATGATGGACTGGACGGACAGGCACTGCCGCATGTTTCATCGGCAGATCACACGTCATACCTGGCTCTATACCGAAATGGTGACGACCGGCGCGCTGCAGTACGGCGACGTGCCGCGCCATCTGGATTTCAACGATGAAGAGCATCCGGTTGCATTGCAGCTGGGTGGCAGCGAACCGGCCGATCTGGCAAAGAGCGCGCAGCTGGGCGAGCAGTGGGGTTACGACGAGATCAATCTGAATTGCGGCTGCCCGTCGGAGCGCGTGCAGAAGGGTGCTTTCGGCGCCTGCCTGATGAAGGAGTCGACGCTGGTTGCCGATTGCGTGAAGGCGATGCGCGATGCGGTGCAGATCGATGTCACCGTCAAGCATCGTATCGGCGTGGATGACGTGACCTCATACGATTTCGTGCGCGATTTCGTCGGCACGGTTGCGGATGCCGGCTGCGAAACCTTCATCGTTCACGCGCGCAACGCGATCCTGCAGGGATTGAGTCCGAAGGAGAATCGCGAGATTCCGCCGCTGCGCTATGAATTTGCGTATCGGCTGAAAAAGGATTTCCCAGAACTGGAAATCATCGTCAATGGCGGCATCAAGACATTGGAGGAAATCGATGCGCATCTGGCACATGTCGATGGCGTGATGCTGGGGCGAGAGGCTTATCACAACCCGTATCTGATGGCGGCATTCGATGCGCGCTATTACGGCGACGATGCTCAGCCGCGTTCGCGCAGCGACGTGATTCAGGCAATGATTCCTTATATTCGTCAGCAACTGGCACGATACGGCAGCAAGGATGAAAAGGGCGGCCTAAAGCTCAACAGCATCACGCGGCACATGCTGGGTCTGATGGCGGGCCTGCCGCATGCACGCGGCTTCCGCCAGACCTTGTCCGATTCCAAACAGCTCGCACTCGGCGATCCGGATCTGCTGCTGCAAGCCTTGCAGCGCATGCAGCCGCTGGCGGCCTGATGCTGCGGCTTTTGCCGCATATGGTCTTTCCTGGCTGTAAGAATTTCTTCTCCCTGTAACTTTTACCGGTCGGGAGGCGCATGTTTGTCTATGCGGAATTCCTTTCGAACCTTCTGAAAAAAGTGTGGTCAAGAAGATAACCGATTTGATTTTGGGCATGTTGCATCAGGCCAAATCGGATTGCGATTCAATGTGCGCGCCATGCACTTTTGGCTCGGGCATGAGAATCCTCTTTGCCAAGAAAGGAAAAATCATGATCAAAACATTGCCGAACAATTCGAAAGTCGCCATCGGTGCCGCTTTGCTGGCCGTGCTGTTTGCAAGCGGTTGCGAACGCCGTACGGAGGCGCCGGCAGATACCACGAGCAGCAGCCCGTCTGCCCCTGCCACGACGCCGGAAACTGCACCGGCTGCACCGTCTCCGACCATGCCGGCCGATACGACGCCTGCAGGTGAGGAAAGCAAGTCCGCCGGCGCCGTGATCGACGATACGGTGATCACCACCAAGGTAAAAACGGCATTGCTGGCCGACTCCGACATCAAGGGGTTGGATGTGAACGTCGATACTGCACAGGGCGTTGTGACGCTGAAGGGCGAAGTCGCCAACCAGACCCAGATCGATCGTGCAGGCAAGATCGCGGGTGAGGTGGAAGGCGTCAAGTCCGTCGTCAATAACCTGTCGATCAAGAAGTAAGGATCGGGAAGTCAAGCCGACGGCGCATCGGTCGATATGAGAGATGTCGAGGTGTGTTGCGGTTATCCCGGTACGTTGCCGTATGAAGAGCGCACGGCGGGAAACAATGCAAAAAGGGCGTGACCGTGTCACGCCCTTTTTGCATGCATACTGGATTAATTGCCGCTGGCGGCATCCTGCACTTTTTCGCCGCCTCGTTCCACGTCCTTGCCGAATCCCTGGACGGTGTTGCAGGCAGTGAGTGCAAAACCCATTGCAAGAACGCACATGATGGAAATGATTTTTTTCATGATGATTTTCCTTTTCAAGTTGAAACGAAGCGTGCGGTGGCCTCTCTTTTGTGATCTCCGAACGGAGCGAGCCGCGGCCAGTTTTGGAAACTGAACAGCAGCATTCCTTAGGGCATTTTCTTGCCTAAAAGTTCACTTTCTGAATTGGGATTATGGCCACGGAGCCGGATTGCTGTTGACGTATTGCGGGCCGTTTTCCGACGGTTCGGGAATCTCGGCATTGCGTTCGCCGATGTCGGTGCCGCCTTCTGTCAGGCGCATCAGCTCCTGCCTGATCTTGTCGAAATCCGCGTGAGTGAGCGAACGTGTTTTGTCGGGCCAGTTCTCTAATGCCCACGCGACCAGCGCTTCGAAACGCTGCTTCATTTCGGCTTCAAATGGTGTGATGTCGTTTGCCATGTGCCCTCCGTTACGGTCGGACAGTGGAAAAGAAGAATGATTCCGGCGGCGAGATGCTACACCGTTGTGTGGGCGTCGTTGTGCGCTTCTTCCGTGCTTAATGCATTAGCTAATCTAGCCTGCTTGATGTGGACGTCGTTGAGCAGCACCATGTAATCGCCGCGGCGCGACTCGGGAATTTCTTCGGCCAGATAGTTCAGGCATCGCACGATGGCGCGATTCATGCGCGTAACTTCCTGTGCCAGTTCTTCCACGGTAGCTGCGCTCATTGCGATTCTCCGACTGAAGTGTGGGAAAAGCATTCTAATCCCGATTCCGAATATTGAGAATGATTCTCTTCGGAAAGCAATCTGGAGAGGGAGGCGGCATGCGCGAATGGCATGCGGAGAATACAAAAAGGGTCTGGACTTGTGATCCAGACCCTCTGTATTTGGTAGGCCGTGCTGGGCTCGAACCAGCGACCAACGGATTAAAAGTCCGCTGCTCTACCAACTGAGCTAACGACCCGAAAGACAGCTATTATAGAGAAGCAATATCCTTAGTGTCAATCACCTCTGCACTTTTTTCTTCAAAACTTTTCTGCCGACGGCGGCGTTTTTTCCTTATGCCTGTCTTGTATCCGAAAAAGACGCCGCTCAAAAATAAAATCGCCCCGATGAAGAGGCGATTTTTATTCTGCTGTCATCGTTCCGGTACGCCCCTACTGCAGCATGCTCAGGGTGATGACGTTCCACTTGCCTACTTGAGCAGATCCAGCCTTTCCTTTGCCGTCTGTGCAGCGGGTGCATTCGGATACTTCGATACCAGCGATTGCAACGTCTTCTTCGCCGCGGCGCGATCCTTCAGTTCCATGTAGGAGCTGGCGATGTTGAGCATCGCATCGGCGGCCTTCGGATTGTCCGGATACTTTTTCAGCAGCGTCTGCTGGGCAGAAATCGCATCGCGATAATCGCGCTGCGCATACAGCGCATTGCCGATCCAGTATTGTGCGGACGGCGCATAAGCCGATTGCGGATAGCGCTGGATGAAGTCGGTAAACGCAGCACCGGACTTCTTGTAGTCGCCGCCCTTGAACAAGGTGAGCGCCGCATCGTAATCCTTCTGTTCGGACTGGCCGACCAAAGCGTCCTGACCGTCGACGCTGACGGTCTGCGGTTCGAGTTTGCGCAGACGATTGTCGAGATCGGTATAGAAGTCCTTTTGCCGCTGCTGAGCAGTGGACAATTCATTGGTCAGCACTTCGATCTGCCCGTTCAGACGCGCGATTTCCCGGCGCAGCTGCTCGTTCTGGTTTGCCAGGTCGAGCAGGGCAGAGGCATCGGCCTTGCTATCCAGCTTGGTACGGACTTCGAGGATGGCGCGACGCGCCTCGTCGTCGCCGAACAGCGCTGCATGCGCCGTCAGCGACGCCAAAGAAAATGCGGCCACGAAGGCCGCAGAAAGGATGTTTTTAATCATCGGAAACGGAGATTAATAAACGATATCGGCACGGCGGTTTTCAGCCCACGATGCTTCGTCGTGACCCAGTGCCTTCGGTTTTTCCTTGCCCAGCGAAACGGCTTCCATCTGCGATTCCGCTACACCCAGCAGCGACATCGACTTGCGTACGGCTTCCGCACGTTTCTGGCCAAGCGCCAGGTTGTATTCCGCGCCACCGCGTTCGTCGGTGTTGCCCTGGATGATGATCTTGCGATCCTTGTGCGATTTCAGGTAGGCAGCATGGTTTTCCACGACCGGCTGGTATTCGCTCTTGACCGAGTAGCTGTCGAAGTCGAAGTAGACGCTGCGCTTGGCCAGAACGCCTTGCGGATCGTTCAGCGGATCGGCGGAGGCGTTGACGGTACCAACCGAGCGAGCGTCCGCGCCGGCGCGGTCCTCGACAGGTGCTTTGTCGTCCAGTTTGGTGGACGAGCAGGCTGCCAGCAGCATGGCACTGGACAGGATCAGAACGGAAGAAAGTGCGCGCATGATATTCCTCTTAAGTGGAAGTGTTGGTGTGTAAGAAAAACAACCGCATTATTTCATAAACGGGCCCCAAGTGGGCTCCTGGATATCGCCTGCCTGCATCGTCAGTGTCTGTTTTACGCGACCGTCCACCGAGACGACGCCCAGCGTGCCGCGGCCGCCGGATTTGGTGGCATACAGCAGGTACTTGCCGTTCGGAGCGAAGCTTGGCGATTCATCCTGGACGGTATCGGACAGCCGCTGTTCCTGGCCGTTGGTCAGGTCCAGCAGGTAAAGCTGGAACTTGCCGTCGCGGCGGGAAATGTAGGCCAGCGATTTGCCGTCGGCCGAGATGCGCGGGCTGATGTTGTAGTTGCCGTTGAACGTGATGCGGCGGGCATCGCCGCCGTTGGCGCTCATGCGATAGATTTGCGGGCCGCCGCTGCGATCGCTGGTGAAGTAGATGCTCTGGCCGTCTGCCGAGAATTGCGGTTCGGTGTCGATGCCCGACGAATTGCTCAGGCGGCGCAGGCCGGTGCCGTCGGCATTGACCGAGTAGATTTGCGTCAGGCCGCCGCGCGACAGGGCGACTGCCAGCTTGCTGCCATCAGGCGACCAGGCGGGTGCCGAGTTGCTGCCCTTGTAGTTGGCGGCGACGGAACGCTGGCGCGTGACCAGGTTCTGCACATAGACGACCGGCTTGCGGTTTTCGAACGAGACATAGGCGACCTTGGTGCCATCGGGCGACCAGGCCGGCGAGATGATCGGCTCGTTCGAACGTAGCGCGACCTGCATGCCCTGGCCGTCGGAATCGGCGACTTCCAGGTGATATTCGCGGCCGCTGCGGGAAACGTAGGCGATGCGGGTGGCGAAGATGCCGGGGATGCCGGTCAGCTTCTCGTAGATGTCATCGGCGACCTTGTGGGCGGAGACGCGCAGGAATTGCGTCGGTGCAGCCAGTGCCAGTGAAGACAGCTGCGCTGCCTTGACCGTGTCGAACAGGCGGTAGCGCACGTCGAAGCGGCCGTCCGCCAGTTTCTGCACGCTGCCGACGACGACCGCATCCGCGCCGCGCGATTTCCAGTCGGCAAGATCGACTTGCGAATTTTCGGTCAATACAGCATTCGTCTCGATGATGCGGAAGTAGCCGCTGCGCTGCAGATCGGCCTTGATGATGGCGCTGACCTGCTGGGGCGCGATCGATTCGTTGCCGAAGGCTGCGATAGCAATCGGAATCTGGTTGGCGCCTACGCCGGCGATTTCCACACGCAGTTGAGCATGCGCAAGATTGCCGGCCAGCAGGCCGGCCAGAAGCGCCACGAAGGCGAACAGGCGAGGAAACATGCGTGTGATGGAGAGATGTGTCATGGGTCTCACTGGTCTTTGGGTTTGTGAACAACGGTCAGGCGGCCGGGAACGGTGCCGGACTGGTCCGGAGGGAAGGGTTGCGAACGTTCGATTGCGCGCTTGACCGCCTCGTCGAAACCGGAAATGCCGGACGATTTGCGCATGCGCAAGCCGCGCAGCGAACCGTCGGGCAGCAGTTCGACATCGAATTCCACTGCAGGATTCCCGCTCAGGTTTTCCGGCACGTTGAATACCGTATTAGAGCGGATTTTCGCGGCAATCTTCTGCATGTAGCTGGCGTCGGCACGGCCGCTGCCGGTCGACTTCGCGGCTTGGCCGGTGCCGCCGCTGCCGACAGCGCCGGTCAGGCGCTTCATTTCTTCGGCGCGCGCCTGTTCGCGCAGCTTGGCGTCAATCGCGTCCTGCTTTTTCTTTTTTTCCAGCTCGGCTTTTTTCTTTTCGTCAGCCTTTTTCTTTTCCTCGGCCAGCTTGCGTTCCTGTTCTTCCTTCTGTTTCTTTTCTTTTTCCAGTTTTTCCTGCTTGGCGAGCTGTTCCTTGCGTTCCTGCTCCTTGCGCTTTTTCTCCTGTTCCAGCGCGATGTCGACTTTCGGCGGAGGCGGGGTAACCGGCTTCGGTTCGGGTTTCGGCGTTTCCTTCACGACCGGCTTGGGTTCGGGCTTGGGTTCAGGTTTCGGTTCCGGCGCGGGCGGCAGCGGCGCGGCTTCGCGCGCCTGCATATCCCAGATTTCCGCCTTGATGGCTTGCGGTGTTTCGCTCTGCCAGTCAATGCCGATCCAGAAGAACAGCAGCAATGCGAGATGGACGGCAGCCGCCAGCGTGATGGCACGCCAGCGGCCGGGTTCTTTCGGTACGGAGTAAGGCTTGTCGCGGTCAGTCATGAAGGCAGTTCATCGGGGCAGTTCAGCGGGTCAGTTCATCGCGTAGCGAGTCCGACACGATCGATTCCAATTTTCTTTGCTTCCGAGATGGCCTGGATCACTTCGTCGTACTTGATCTCCTTGTCGGCGGCGATCATGACGGGCATCTCGGGATGGTCGGCGTGCAGCGCCTGCAGTTTCTGCGCCAGCTCGGCACGGTTGGCGGCGGTTTCCTTGCGCGGCGCGCCCTTGCCGCCGGCGATCACCATGGTCGCCGAGGCATCCGGCTTCAGGTCGATGCGGATGTATTCGGTCGGCGGTTGCGTCGATTGCGCGGCATTCGGCAGCTGGATCTCGCCCGGATCCTTCATCGGCGCGGACACCATGAAGATGATCAGCAGCACCAGCATCACGTCGATGTAGGGAACGACGTTGATTTCCGACTTGAACTTGCGTGCGCGTCCGCCGCGCAGGCCTCCGGAGGAAAGTGACATGGCCGCTCCTTACCGCGCCTGCCGCTGCAGGATGTTCAGGAATTCCTCGACGAAGGTTTCGAAGCGGATCGAGAGCCGGTCGATGTCGTGCGAGTAGCGGTTGTAGGCGACTACGGCCGGGATTGCGGCGAACAGGCCGATGGCGGTGGCGATCAGCGCTTCGGCGATGCCGGGGGCGACGGCCGCCAGCGTGGCCGACTGCACGTTGGCCAGGCCGCGGAAGGCGTTCATGATGCCCCAGACCGTGCCGAACAGGCCGACGTACGGCGAGACCGAACCGACCGAGGCAAGGAAGGCCAGGTGTGATTCCAGCGCATCCATTTCGCGCTGGTAGGCGGCGCGCATCGCGCGGCGGGCGCCGTCGAGGCGGGCGCTGGCGTTGAGCGTGTCGGTTGAGGCGCGCGCCTTGTTGAATTCGCTCATGCCGGATTCGAAGATGCGTTCCAGTGCGCCGGTGCCGCTGCGGCGGCGCGACGACGTGGCTTCGGCATACAGGGCATTCAGGTTGCCGCCGGACCAGAATGCGCGCTCGAATTCCTCGGTCTGCGCCTGCGCGTTCTTGATCGTGAACATCTTGCGGAAGATGTAGGTCCAGCTCATGACGGAAACGCCGAGCAGGAGCACCATGACGAGCTGCACGAGTACCGAGGCGTTGGTGATGAGATGGACGAAGGAGAGGTCTTGGGTGACGGTCATGTTGTGCTTGCGAGGTCGATGTTGGTCGTCAAATGTTGTACTGCGTCTGTCGTTTGCATGCTGTGGCCGATGCCGGCCGAATGCGGTCAAACCGCCATTCTACGCGTTGCCGGCAACGTATTCGCATGCATACGGTTGACAGACGCGATTTTGTTTTGCGTCATTCCGGTGCGCACCGCGGCAACGCCTTATGTGCGTGGGTCAAGCTGCCGGATGGCGGCGAGTACTTCCGCCGGAATTTCGCTGGGCCGGAAGCGCTGCGCATCCACGCAGCCCACTTTGATGCGCCCGGTGGCAAGCAGTTCTTCGCGGCCGTCCGCAAGGCGGAAGGCTTGCTGGACGAACTGCACCGAGGCGCGGCCCATCTTTTCGACTACGACAGTCAATTTCAGTTCATCGTCCAGCCGTGCCGGCGCGTGATAGTCGAGCGCCGTGCTCTTGACGACGAACATTGCGCCGTGAGTTGCGGTCATGATCTGCTGGCTGATACCGGCGGCGCGCAGCCACTCGGTACGTGCCCGTTCGAAGAATTTCAGATAGTTGGCGTAGAAGACGACGCCGCCGGCGTCGGTATCTTCATAGTAGACGCGGATGGTCCACGTGAAATCGGACATGATATTTGGCGCGGAAGTCGGGTTCAGCTCGCAGAGGGCAGGCGTTTGATGTTCATCGGTCCGAAGCCCTGGCAGGTCGGCATCACCTCGATGTGGTTGACGTTGACGTGCGGCGGCAGCGTGGCGATCCAGTAGGCGGTTTCGGCAATGTCGGCGGCCGATAGCGGCGTCGTGCCTTCATAGACCTTGGCGGCAGCCGCGTCGTCCTTCAGGCGCACGTTCGAGAATTCGGTGCCGCCGGCCAGGCCCGGCGCAATGTTCGACGAGCGCACCGGCGTGCCGACCAGATCGGCACGCAGATTGCGCGAGAACTGGTCGACGAAAGCCTTGGTCGCGCCGTAGACGTTGCCGCCGGGGTAGGGATGCGCACCGGCACCGGAACTGATGTTGATGATGTGGCCGCGACCGCGTTCCAGCATGGCGGGCAGCAGGAAGCGCGTGATCGTGACCAGCCCCTTGCAGTTGGTGGCGATCATGGTTTCCCATTCTTCCAGCGAAGCCTGCTGCGCCGGCGCGACGCCCAGCGCGAGGCCGGCATTGTTGATCAGCACGTCGATCTCTTTCCAGTCGGCCGGCAGGTTGTTCAAAGCGGATTCGATGGAGGCGCGCTCGGTCACGTCCATGACGACCGGCAGCAGCGACGGGCCGACTTCTGCAGCCAATGCATCCAGCCTTTCCTTGCGGCGGCCGGCGGCGATCACGCGATGGCCGTGGCGGGCGAATTTGCGCGCCATTTCAGCGCCGAAACCGGAGGTGGCGCCGGTGACGAGAACGATCATGGTTTTCCCCTGCAAAATGAAATCGGAGAATATCGGAGAATAAAAGCGGCCGCGTCTGGCGCGGCCGTTGTGTCGGATCAGCGTGCCGGTTTGTTGGCCGACTTGACGCTGGGTTTGTTATCCGATTGCGCGCGGTTGATCAGGAAAGTGGTCAGCAACGGCACCGGGCGGCCGGTCGAGCCTTTCGCCGCACCGCTTCTCCATGCGGTACCGGCGATGTCCAGGTGCGCCCACGTGTACTTCTTCGTATAACGCTCGAGGAAGCAGGCTGCGGTGACGGCGCCGGCCGGCGGACCGCCGATGTTGGCCATGTCGGCGAAGTTGGATTTCAGCTGTTCCTGATAGCTGTCCTCGATCGGCATGCGCCAAGCGGTGTCGCCCGCCTGCTTGCCGGCGGCCAGCAGTTCGTTCGCCAGCGCATCGTGCGCGTCGTCGCCGCGCGTGAACAGGCCGGAATTGTGATGGCCGAGCGCGGTGATGCAGGCACCGGTCAGCGTGGCGACGTCGATCACGGTGGTTGGCTTGAAGCGTTCCGCATAGGTCAGCGCATCGCACAGCACGAGGCGGCCTTCGGCGTCGGTGTTCAGAATTTCGATGGTCTGGCCGGACATCGACGTGACGATGTCGCCCGGCTTGGTGGCGCTGCCGGACGGCAGGTTTTCGCAGGACGGGATCAGCATGAAGACGTTTAGCTTCAGCTTCATCTCGGCGATTGCGCGCATCGTGCCCAGCACGGAAGCGGCGCCGCCCATATCGTACTTCATCTCGTCCATCGCCGCCCCTGGCTTCAGCGAAATGCCGCCGGAATCGAAGGTGATGCCCTTGCCGACCAGCACGATGGGCGCATCCTTGGATTTGCCGCCCTTGTGTTTGAGTACGATGAATTTCGGCGGCTGCACGCTGCCGTTGGTGACGGACAGGAAGCTGCCCATCTTCAAGGCTTCGAGCTGCTTGCGGTCCAGCACTTCGACTTCCAGCTTGAATTCCTTGGCGATCTTCTTGGCCGTGTTCGCCAGATAGGTCGGCGTGCAGACGTTGGCCGGCAGGTTGCCGAGATCCTTGGTCAGGTCCATGCCATTGGCGACAGCGGTCGCCTGCGCAACGGCCGCCTTGGCGGCATCGGCCTGCGCTGCCGGCACGGCGAAGGCGATCTTGCCGACGCCGGCTGGTGCCGGCTCCTTCTTGCTCTTCAGCGTATCAAAGCGGTAGGCGGCTTCACGCGCGGCCAGCACATAGCTGCGTACAGCCCAGGCCGTGTCGCGGGATTTGACGACGTCGAACGGCAGCGCCAGTGCCGCATCGCCGGTGCCCAGCGCGGAAAAGGTGCGCGCAACGGCTTGCAGCGACGACAGGAAATCCTTTTCCGTCACGCCGTCTTCCTTGCCGAGGCCGACCAGCAGAACGCGCTCGGCGCTGGCGCCGGCGAGGTTGCGCAGCAACAAGGTGGAACCGGCCTTGCCGGTGATGTCGCCGGACTTCAATGCGGCGCTGATTTCACCCTTGCCGTCGAGGGCGCGGGCAGCGGAAGAGAGGATCTTGTTTTCGAAGACGGCGACTGCGATGCAGCCCGTTTTCAGACTGGCGAAGCCGCTTTTTGCGTCCAATGGTTTTATGCTAAAGTCCATGCGTTGCTCTCCTTGACGATCCCTCGATTATAGCCTTCCGATGATTTTTCAGCGCGCGCTCCGACGCGACTTGCTTAGTACCGCTGGCGCCGTCTTCACCACTCTCTTCACGATCACGATCACGATCACGCTGATCCGGATTCTGGGCCAGGCTGCGGGCGGCAAGATTGCATCAGGAGACGTCGTCGCACTGCTCGGTTTCTCCGCGCTCAACTATCTGCCCATCATCCTGAATCTGACCGGCTTCGTGTCGGTGCTGCTGGTCGTCACGCGCAGCTATCAGGATTCCGAAATGGTCGTCTGGTTCGCATCCGGCCTCAGCCTGTCGCGCTGGATCAAGCCAGTGCTGATGTTTTCCGTGCCGCTGGTGGCGACGACGGCCGCGCTCAGTTTTTTCCTGACGCCATGGTCCAACCAGCAGAGCGCAATCTACAAGGAACGCTACGCGAACCGTGAAGACATCGCGCGCGTGTCGCCCGGCAAGTTCCAGGAGTCGTCGTCGGCCGATCGTGTCTTTTTCGTCGAGGGTGTGACCGGCGATTCGACGCGCGTCAAGAACGTCTTCGTCAGCAGCCAGCGCAATGGCAAGACCAGTGTGGTGGTGGCGAAGGAGGGGACGGTCGAAGTCGACAAGAACGGCGACAAGTTTCTCGTCATGAGCAAGGGGCGCCGCTATGACGGCGTGCCGACGCAATCCGATTTCGAATTGATGGAGTTCGACCGCTACGGTGTGCTGGTCGGCCGCCAGTCGCAGGCTACAGTGGGCGATACGTCGGCCCGTGCGCTGCCGACGATCGAACTGATCCGCAATCGTTCCAACTTCAATGATGGCGAACTGTTGTGGCGCATGTCGCTGCCGCTGATGGGTGCGTTGCTGATGCTGCTGGCAATTCCGTTGGGTTTCGTCAATCCGCGCGGCGGCCGGTCGGCCAATCTGCTGATTGCGCTGTTCCTGTTCGTCTTCTACAGCAACATGCTGAACTATGCACAGGCGACCGTGGTGCAGCAGAAATCGACTTTCCTGATCGCATGGTGGCCGGTGCATCTGGTCGCCGGCATCGTGATCACGGTGTTCTTCCTGTGGCGCCTGAAAGTCAACAGCCGCTGGCATCCGCTGGCAGTCTGGTCCAAGTTCAAGCGCGCACTGTTCGGCAGGAGGATGGCGGCATGAAGATCTTGCAACGCTATTTTGCACAGGAGATCGGCCGCAACGTACTGTTCGTGCTGATTGCCTTCCTCGCGCTGTTTGCCTTCTTCGACATGGTCAACGAGCTGAAGTCGATCGGGCGCGGCGGCTATACGCTGCAGCAGGCAACCATGTATGTGTTTCTGGGGCTGCCAGGTTATGCCTACGAACTGATGCCGATCGCTGCGCTGATCGGTTCGATCTGGGCGCTGTCGCAGTTCGCGGCGCGTTCCGAGTTCACGATCATGCGCGCCTCCAGCATGTCCACCGGCATGGCAGGCGTGATCCTGGCGAAAATCGGTGTGATCTTCGCATTGGCGACGTTTGTGCTGGGCGAGTTCGTCGTGCCCTATAGCTCGACGGCTGCGGAGCGGGTGCGTCTGGAGGGAATGGGGCGATCGGTGTCGCAGGAATTCCGTTCGGGCCTGTGGACCAAGGACGTGATCCGCACTGATGGACTCACCGGCGAACAGATCGGTTCACGCTTCCTGAACATCCGTACGGTGAAACCGAACGGACAGATGAGCGGTATCAAGATCTACGAATTCAACAACAACTTCCATCTGCTTTCGCTGATCACCGCTGCACAGGCCGAATACCGCGGCAACAACACGTGGGAACTGCTGAACGGCGCCGAAGCGCGCTTTGCTGAAAATGAACTGCAGAACGTGACGACCGCGGCCGAGCTGACGACCGCGATTTCGACATCCAGATTCGACAGCCGGAAGATGATTTCGGAGGTCACGCCGGAAATCCTGTCGGTCGGTTTTTCCGATCCGGAGCGCATGTCGGCGATCGATCTGGTCAGCTACACGAAATACCTTTCCGAGAACAAGCGCGATACGGTGCGCTACGAAATCGCCTTCTGGAAGAAGGTGGTTTATCCGTTCGCGGTATTCGTGATGATGGCGCTGGCGTTGCCGTTCGCCTATCTGCATTTCCGCTCGGGCGGCGTCAGTCTGAAGATCTTTACCGGCATCATGATCGGCGTCAGCTTCCAGATGATCAATAGCCTGTTTGCGCATCTGGGTTTGCTCAATACCTGGCCGCCGTTCGCGACAGCGATTCTGCCTAGTTTGCTTTTCATGCTGACGGCGATTGCTGCGCTGATGTGGGTGGAGCGTCACTGATGAACGGCAGACGCGCATTGGTACTGTTCGCGCATGGCGCGCGCGATCCACGTTGGGCGGAGCCGTTCCGGCGTTTGCAGGAGATCGTACGCAGGCAGTCGCCCGAACTGGTTGTCGAACTGGCTTTCCTCGAATTGATGTCACCACGCCTGCCGGAATTGGCGGCGACGCTGGCGGAGCAGGGCGTATCGGATGTGACGATCGTGCCGGTCTTCCTTGGGCAGGGTGGCCACGTGATGCGTGATCTGCCTGGCATCGTGGAAGAATTGCGGCAGACATACCCCGACGTACAGTTCCAAGTGGCGGGCGCCGTCGGTGAGGATGACAGCGTGCTGCAGGCGATGGCTGCGTATTGTCTGCATTCGATTCGGGACTGAAGCTGTTTGTCTGCTAAGTAGTTTTGTGCGGAGCCGCTTGGCTTCGTGGGAATGCTCAGGATTTCTTGTTCGGCGATGTCTCGCGTTCCGCCATCGCTTCGCCGATCATCACCAGCACCGGCCCCTGTCTTTCCCCCAGTCCCTGTTCCAGATCGCGCAAAGTCATGCGCGAGATATGTTCGTTCGGCAGGCTGCAGTTCTCGACGACGACGACTGGCAACGCCGGTGAACGTCCTTGCTCCAGCAGTTTCTTCGCGGTGATGATGGCTTCGCGACCGCCCATGTACTGGATCAACGTATCGGTACTCGGGATGGTCGACAGATCCGGTTCGCCCGGTGCGGTGGCAGAGGTGAAGAAGGCAATGCTGCGTGCGATGCCGCGCTTGGTCAGCGGTTGCAGCGTGGAGGCTGCTGCGGCGAATGCCGTGGTGATGCCGGGAACCACTTCGACCGTGATGCCGTGCGATTCCAGCGCCGTCAGTTCTTCATCGGCGCGGCCGAACAGCATCGGGTCGCCGCCTTTCAATCGCACGACCAGTCGGTACTTGCGCGCACAATCGACCAGCAGTTCGTTGATGGCAATCTGCGCCGTCGAACGCTGTCCGCTGCGCTTGCCGACGGGAATCAGTTCCGCCTGCGGGCACAACGCGAGAACCTCTTGCGTGACGAGTGCGTCATACAGCACGACGTCGGCTTGCGCCAGAATGCGCACCGCGCGTACCGTCAAAAGATCGGCGGCGCCGGGACCGGCGCCGATCAGATAGACCTTGCCAGTTCCAGGCGCCGCCGTGTGCTGCGTCATGATGCGTTCGTGTTTCCGATAAGGATGATCAGAGACGAATCATGCCGGCTGCCACCGTCTGATGCGTGACTTCATCGATCAGGATGAAGGCGCCCGTTGAGCGGCTGGCATCGTAGGCATCGGCCGCCAGCGGCTGCTGCACGTTGATCGAGACGGTCGCGATGCCATTCAGCTTGACTTCATCGGCTGCATGACGCTGCTGCGTATTGATGTCGAGCAGCGATTCGATCTTCGATACGCGTGCAGCAACCCGACGCGTCGTGTGTTTCAGCCAGTATTTGCGACGCAGATCCAGCGGTTCTTCCGACAGCCAGCAGATTTCGGCATTGACGGTCTTCAGCAGCGTGGCCGGACGTGCCGCTTCGGCCAGCATGTCGCCGCGCGAAATGTCGACGTATTCATCCAGCAACAGCGTAACGGACTGGCCTGCGGTCGCTTCGTTCAGCGAACCGTTAAACGTTTGGATGTCCTTGACTGTTGCACTTTGGCCGCCCGGTTGCACGACGATCTTGTCACCCTTGGCGATGCGGCCGGCTTCGATGCGGCCCATGTACCCGCGGAAGTCGTTGGCTTCGTGACCGTTATGGCGTGCGACCAGCTGCACCGGGAAGCGGAACGGTTCGCCGCAGTCTTCGTCGTAGACGGAGAGGGATTCCAGCAGTTCGATCAGCGTCGGGCCGTTGTACCACGGCAGGTTGTCGCCGCGCACGACGACGTTGTCGCCAGCCAGTGCAGACAACGGGATCGGACGAATATCCTTCAGGCCCAGCGTCTTCGCGAATTCGGAATAGGCAGCGATGATGCGGTCGTAGACGGTCTGGTCGTAGTTCACCAGATCCATCTTGTTGACGGCCACGATCACGTGCTCGATCTGCAGCAGGTGTGCGATCGTCGAGTGACGCTTGGTCTGGATCAGCAAGTCCACGCTGCCGTCGTCGTTCAGTTTCACCTTCGATACGTCGATCAGGATGATGACGGCGTCGGCAGTCGATGCGCCGGTCACCATGTTGCGGGTGTACTGCTCGTGGCCCGGGGTGTCGGCGATGATGAACTTGCGCTTCGGCGTGGCGAAGTAGCGGTAGGCGACGTCGATCGTGATGCCTTGTTCGCGTTCGGCTTCCAGGCCATCGGTCAAGAGCGACAGATCGATCGTGTCGCCGACGGTGCGCTTGTTCTTGGCGCGCGAAACGGCGGCCAGCTGGTCGGCGAAGATGCCTTTGCTGTCAAACAGCAGGCGGCCGATCAGCGTGCTCTTGCCGTCGTCGACGGAGCCGGCAGTGATGAAGCGCAGCAGGCCGCGCTCGGCCGTTTGTTGGTCCGCCACGGCGGTATTCAATTGGGCGCTCATCAGAAATATCCTTCCTTCTTGCGTTTTTCCATCGATGCTTCGGACGTCTGATCGTCCATGCGGGTTGCGCCGCGTTCGGTAATTTGCGTGACGGCGGTCTCGGCGATGATGGCCGCGACCGAATCAGCATCGGACGAGACCGGGCAGGTGCACGAGATATCGCCGACGGTACGGAAGCGCACGGTCTGTGTTTCGACCTGTTCGCCTTCTTTCGCCGGCGTCAACGGCGTCAGCGGCACCAGCAGGCCGTTGCGCGGAATCACCTGGCGCTGGTGCGCGAAGTAGATCGACGGCAGTTCCAGTTTTTCGCGAGCGATGTATTGCCACACGTCGAGTTCGGTCCAGTTCGAGATCGGGAACACGCGCATGTTTTCGCCCGGATGGACGCGGGTGTTGTACAGATCCCAGAGTTCGGGGCGCTGCGCCTTCGGATTCCACTGGCCGAATTCGTCGCGGAAGGAGAAGATGCGCTCCTTCGCGCGAGCCTTTTCCTCATCGCGGCGCGCGCCGCCGATGCAGGCGTCGAACTTGTGTTCGGCGATGGTTTCCAGCAGCGTCACGGCTTGTGCAGCGTTGCGCGAATCGGTCTGTGGATTGCGCAGGCGCACGGTACCACGCTTCATCGAATCTTCCACATGGCCGACGATCAGGCGCTCGCCGAGTTCGGCCACGCGCTTGTCACGGAACTGGATGACTTCGTCGAAGTTGTGGCCGGTATCGATGTGCACCAGCGGAAACGGGAATTTGCCCGGACGGAAAGCCTTTTCGGCCAGGCGCAGCAGCACGACAGAATCCTTGCCGCCGGAAAACAGCAGTGCAGGGTTCGTGCATTCGGCAGCGACCTCGCGCATGATGTGGATCGCTTCCGATTCCAGCCAGTCCAGATGCTTGCTGCTGGCGGCGTCGAGAAAGTGTTTGTCGACTGCAGTGTTCATGAGGTTCTCAACAAAAATTAAGCAGAAGGTGAAACCGATTTGATGCGGATCAGCTTGCCATCGACGACGTGCAGGCCGCATTCTTTCGAGTCCGCGTTTTCCCACCACCAGCGGCCGGCGCGAACGTCCTCGCCGGGCTGGATCGCACGCGTGCACGGTTCGCAGCCGATCGACGGATAACCGCGATCATGCAATGCGTTGTACGGCACGTTGTTGCTGCGGATGTAGTGCCAGACGTCTTCTTCCGACCAGTCCGCCAGCGGGTTGAATTTTTCCATCGCGTGCGCATCGTCATGTTCCTGCACGGCGAGTTCTGCACGCGTGGTCGATTGTGCGCGGCGCTGGCCGGTGATCCATGCACGCTTGTCCTGCAGTGCGCGGTTCAGCGGCTCAACCTTGCGGATGTGGCAGCACTCCTTGCGCAACTCCACGCTGTCGTAGAAGGCATTCAAGCCTTTGTTCTTGACGTACGCTTCGACGGCTTCCGGCTGCGGACGATACAGTTCGACGTCGTAGCCGTAGGTTTCCTTGATCTTGTCGATCACGGCGAGCGTTTCCGCATGCAAGCGGCCTGTTTCCAGCGTGAAAATGCCGATGCGGTCCTGCAGCTTGTGACGCAGCACGATGTCGGTCAGCACCTGGTCTTCTGCGGCCAGGCTGGATGCCAGCACGGCCGGCGCGAACTGGTCGGCGACGCGTTGCAGTGTCTCGACGGTCTTCGCGACCAGCGCGTCGAAATCGACGGTGTCTGCGGCAGTGTTTGCGGCGTTTGTCATTTCGGTGCCACTGCTTGACGATCGACGCGACGGAACAGCGGCGACTTGCGATCCACCGAGATCTGGTAAGCCTCGGAAAAATCGGTCAACGCCTTCAGCGCGTCGTGAATGTTGCGGTCTGGGCGCGTTGCGAAGGCATTGAAGCCGACGCGCTGCATGTAATACATCTGATCGCGCAATACGTCGCCGATCGCGCGCAGTTCGCCTTCGTAGCCGAGGCGCGTACGCAGGTTGTAGGCGATCGAATAGCCGCGGCCGTCCGAGAATTTCGGGAAATCGACGGCGATCACTGCGAATTTGTCGACTTCGCCTTTCAGTTCTTCCGGGCGCTCGTCGCTGGCAATCCATACGCCGATTTCGGCGCGGCCTTGCAGCGCATCGCGCTGTGCATGCCATACGGTCAGCGGCACGATGATCTTGCCGGCCGGGACGGTGACGCTTTCTGCGGTTTCGCCTTCGGCCAGTCGCAACACTTCCCAATCGTCATTGACGACGGCCTTGTCCTTGATGATTTCACGCATATGCATCCTCGCCGGCGTTCTGTTGAATATTGATCGGGGTCGCATAGACCTGCGTCTTGAACGGTTCGACGCCGACACGGCGCACCGTATCGATGAAGCGTTCGCCGTCGACGCGGTTCGTCACATAGGTCTGCAGCAGGCGGTCGATCACTTCCGGCACCTGTTGCGCGGAGAACGACGGGCCGATGATCTTGCCGATCGCGCTGTCGTTGCCTTGCGCACCGCCCAGCGAGATCTGGTACCACTCGGAACCGTCCTTGTCGACGCCGAGAATGCCGATGTTGCCGATGTGATGATGGCCGCAGGCGTTGATGCAGCCCGACATGTTGAGTTCGATCTCGCCGATGTCATGCTGGAAATCGATGTTCTCGAAGCGCTCGGTGATTGCCGCCGCGATCGGAATCGACTTGGCATTTGCCAGTGAGCAGAAATCGCCGCCGGGGCAGCAGATGATGTCGGTCAGCAGGCCGATGTTCGGCGTGGCGAGTTGATGCGATTTTGCTTCCTGCCACACGGTAAACAGGTCGGCCTGCTGCACGTCGGCCAGCACCAGATTCTGTTCGTGGGTGACGCGCAGTTCGCCGAAGCTGTAGCGGTCGGCCAGGTCAGCGACGAAATCCATCTGTTCGGCAGTGGCATCGCCCGGCGGCACGCCCGGTTTTTTCAGCGACAGCACGACGGCTGCGTAGCCCGGAACCTTGTGCGGCTTGACGTTGCGCTTCATCCAGTTGTCGAAGCCCTTGTGCTCGCTGCGCTGCTGTTGCAGCAAGGCGTCTTCGTTGGTCAGTGCGGCGTACGGCGGCGGCGCGAAGTAGGCGGCGATACGCGCGACTTCGTCTTCCGTCAGCGTGCCCGGACCATCGGCCAGATCGGCCCATTCGGCCTCGACCTTGCTGGCGAATTCTTCCGGTCCGATCGCCTTGACGAGGATCTTGATGCGTGCCTTGTACTTGTTGTCGCGGCGGCCGTACTGGTTGTAGACGCGCAGGATGGCTTCGATGTAGGTCAGCAGGTGCTGCCACGGCAGGAACTCGCGGATCACGCTGCCGAGGATAGGCGTGCGGCCCAGGCCACCGCCGACCAGCACGCGGAAGCCGAGTTCGCCCTGTTCGTTCTTGACGACGGTGATGCCGATGTCGTGCATCGCGGTGGCAGCACGGTCTTCGGCTGCAGCGTTGAAGGCGATCTTGAATTTGCGCGGCAGGTAGGCGAATTCCGGATGGAAGGTACTCCATTGACGGATCAGTTCGGCATACGGACGCGGATCGACCAGCTCGTCCGGCGCCACGCCGCAGAATTCGTCGGCGGTGGTATTGCGCACGTCATTGCCCGAGGTCTGGATCGAGTGCATCTCGACCGAGGCCAAGTGTTCCAGCAGGTCCGGCGAGTCTTCCAGGTTGATCCAGTTGAACTGGATGTTCTGGCGCGTCGTGAAGTGGCCGTAGCCGCGGTCGTACTTGCGTGCGATGAAGGCCAGCTTGCGCAGCTGCGTCGACGACAGCAGGCCGTAAGGAATGGCGATGCGGTACATGTAGGCATGGCGCTGCATGTACAGGCCGTTCTGCAGGCGCAGCGGCAGGAATTCTTCCTCTGTCAATTCGTCCGCAATGCGGCGGCGCACCTGATCGCGGAACTGTGCGACGCGCTCCTTGACGATTTGATGGTCGTATTGGTCGTAGCGATACATCTTGATGTCCTCAAAAAACGAGCTTGATAGCGACGGTCGTCAGCGTGGTGGCCAACAGGACGCGCAGGATTTTTTCCGGTATGGCTCGCGATACCAGCGAGCCGAGCGTGATGCCGGGCACGGAACCCAGCAACAAGGTCGCCAGCAATACCCAATCGATGGAACCGAGCCACCAGTGACCGAGCGCCGCGATGAAGGTCAGCGGCACGGCGTAGGCGATATCGGTGCCGGCGATTTCGGCCGGCGTCAGGCGGGGATAAAGCAGAACCAGAATCGTTGCGCCGATGGCACCGGCGCCGATCGATGAGATTGTAACCAATGTGCCGAGAATCGCGCCAGAAAGAATCGTCGCGAACAACAGTTTGCCGCCGTGCAGCTGGCGGTTCGGGTGCTGCGCCATCCAGTTCTGCAGGCGGGTGCGGAAAATCAGCGCGATTACGGTCAGGCCTACCGAACCGGCGATCGAATAACGGATGATGTGCGCGGCTTCAGGGCCGAGTCCGCCGAAATGCTTGAGCGCGAACGTGGTCACGACGGCAGCCGGCAGCGCGCCCAGGCATAACTGGCGAACGACGTTCCAGTGGACGTTGCCCTTGTAGCGGTGCGCGGCGGTGCCGGCGACCTTGGTCACGGACGCGAAGGCGAGGTCGGTCCCGACCGCGACCGACGGCGAAACGCCGAACAGCAGCGTCAGCAGCGGTGTCATCAGCGACCCGCCGCCCACGCCCGTCAGACCGACCAGCAGGCCGACGGCGAATCCGGAAACCATATAAGAAACAGACATAAGACCTCGCGCAAAGTAGGGCGAATGGTAATAAACTTATGTCTTATTCCAAACTATTTACTAATTATTTGCTTATATGCGATTTGTTTATAAGCAACCACGGAAAACGACGATGCGGAAGATGCCGGGAGGAAAATCGTGAATCTTCATCAACTACGTTTCGTCCGCGAAGCGGTACGCCAGAATTTCAATCTGACCGAAGCGGCCAAAGCGCTGTTTACATCGCAGCCGGGCGTGTCCAAGGCCATCATTGAACTCGAGGAAGAGTTAGGTGTTGACATTTTTACACGTCATGGCAAGCGCATCCGCGGCCTGACCGAACCCGGCCGTGCCGTGCTGAAGTCGGTCGAGACCATCATGCAGGAAGTCGACGGCCTGAAGCGCATCGGTAACGAATTCGCCGCGCACGATAGCGGCAGCTTCACGATCGCCACCACGCATACGCAGGCGCGTTATTCGCTGCCCAAGGTGGTACAGGCTTTTTCGCAGAAATTTCCCAAGGTGCGGCTGTCGCTGCTGCAGGGCAATCCGAAGCAGGTGGCCGACATGGTGCTGATGGATCAGGCCGATCTGGCGATCGCGACCGAATCGATCGCCGATATCGACGGCCTGATTTCGCTGCCGTGCTACCAGTGGGAACATCTGGTGGTGGTGCCGCCCGAGCATCCGCTGCTGAAATCGAAAACGGTGACGCTGGAGGAAATTGCCGCCTATCCGCTGATCACCTACGACAACGCATTCACCGGCCGCAACAAGATCGACCACGCCTTCCAGCTGCGCGGCCTGAAGCCGGACATCCTGCTGGAAGCGATCGATGCCGACGTCATCAAGACCTATGTGGAACTCAACCTGGGCGTTGGCATCATTGCCGGCATGGCGTTTGATGCCGAGCGCGACAAGAACCTGTGTGCAATCCCGGTCGGTCATCTGTTCGGTACCAATGTGTCGCGGCTGGCGCTGAAACAGGGCGCATATCTGCGCGGTTATGTATTTACTTTTATCGAACTGCTGGCGCCGGCGCTGAACCGCAAGCTGGTGGAGCAGGTGCTGAGCGGCGAGAAAGACGTCTATGAACTGTGACAGTAGTGGCGACGCCAGTAGCAAAGGAGTGAAATGAGCGATACGGTCAAAACCGACATAGCCGAGTACTATGCGCGGCGCGACAACTTCGACGAAGAGGATGTCGAGAATCCGGATGCAGCCGATGCGCTGGACGACATCATGGACAGGCTGCGCGAACTGATGGCAGGCCAGCGCGTGCTGGAGTTGGCCTGCGGCGACGGCTATTGGACCGACGAGCTGGCTGAATACGCGGAATCGGTGCTGGCGACCGATATCAACCCGAATTTGCTGGAGCTGGCGCAGACACGCGAGCTGCCGGAAGAGGTTGTGCAGTTTGCCGTTGCCGATGCGCTCGATCCGCAACTGGAAAATGCTCAGACAGGCGATTTCACCGCATGCTTCGCCGGTTTCTGGTGGTCGCATGTGCGGCGGCAGGATCAGGCAGATGTCATTGCGCGTTTGACGAAGATCGTCGGTAAGGGCGGGCTGCTGGTGCTTGTCGATAATTCCTTCATTGAAGGCGAGACTGTGATCGCGCGTACCGATGCGGAAGGCAATACCTACCAGATTCATACCGTGCCGGGCGGCGACCGCTACGAGATCGTCAAGAATTATCATACCGACAGCACGCTGCGCAAACGGTTGGGTCCGTTGCTACGCGACATGCGCGTGCACCGTCATGATCATTACTGGATGCTGACCGCCAGATTGAAATAGGCGGTAACAAGGAGCAGGCATGAGATCCACCAAGGCCACGGCCGCCGTCGAGCGGCTGAAGGAACGCAGCGGCAACGAACATTACGCAATGGTGATGACCGGCGACGGCCTGTTCTATCTGGTCGATCGCTCAGGAGACGGCGAGCCGCAGGTCGTTAGCGAACGTTTGCCGCTGGAAGAGTTCGTCGTCTTCGTCAAGGCCTTCGGTCCGCAGAAACCGCGCAAGGCGACGAAAGCCGATCTGGCGTTCGAAAAGCAGCTGGCCAAAAAATAGCCCGACGATGGTGCAGCAGGGTTTCGATACGATCAGTCTGGATCGTGTGTCCGGCGAATGCGTGCTGACGCTGATCGATCATCTGCCCTGGGATGCGCAGCATCTATACGACTTGCAGCAGCGTATCAATCTTTGCCTGCGGGCGATCGAAAGCGGCGAACTGTTGCTTTCTCATCCCGAGGCCGTGGATGGTGATTTTGGTGAGTTCGTCATCCAGCTGCGCTGCATTCATGAGCCCGATGCAGAGGCGCGTGCTTTTCTGGAACAGGCGAACAAGGTGCTGGACGAAGCAGGCTACCGGTTGCGTTTCGGCCCGCTCGGTTCGGCATATGCCGACGCCTCCGCATAGCGTATTGCCGACATCCGTTGCCGGATACGGTATGCTTCAGCCACGGACGCATCGCCGCACCCCGGTGCTGCGCACGCATCCCGAATATCCCAAAGCCTGAAGCGTGATTCACTTTTACAAGGACACAACATGAGACAAGCATCCCGCGGCAGCAAACTTCTTCTTTGCGCCCTGGCGGCAGCCAGTTTTTCCGCCAGCGCCTTGGCACAGAGCTGGCCGAATTCCACCGTCACCGTCGTCGTTCCCTGGCCGCCGGGCGGCCCGTCGGACATTGCGGCGCGTCCGATCGCCAAGCGCCTGACGGAAGATCTGGGCCAGCCATTCGTCATCGACAATCGCGGCGGCGGTGGCGGCAATATCGGCAGCGCCGTGGTGGCGCGTGCCCATCCGGACGGCAACACGCTGCTGATCACATCGAGCGCGCCTATCGTCATCAATCCGAGCCTGTACAAGCGGATGCCGTTCGATCCGTCGAAGGACCTGACGCCGATCACCAATCTGTTGCGCGTACCGCTGGTGCTGGTGGCCAATCCGTCGGTGCCGGCCAACAACTTGAAGGAACTGATGGCCTACATTCAGTCGAAGAAGGGCGATTTCTCTTATGCGTCTGCCGGCTCGGGTACGCCGCAGCACATGACGGGCGAACTGTTCAAGAGCGTTACGCATCTCGACATGACGCACGTGCCGTACAAGGGTTCGGCACCGGCGATTTCCGATCTGCTGGGCGGCCACGTGCCCATCATGTTCGACAGCATGATCGCCATCATGCCGCACATCAAGAGCGGCAAGGTCAAGGTGATTGCCGTCTCCAGCGACAAGCGCTCGCCGTTGCTGCCTGACGTGCCGACCTTCGCCGAATCAGGCCTGCCGCAGGTGGTGTCGTATGCATGGTATGGCTTCTTCGCACCAGCCGGCACGCCGAAAGACGTGGTCGACAAGATCAATGCCGAAACGCTGAAGGCGATGAAGGCGCCGGAATTCCAGCGCATTCTGGCCGATACCGGTTCGGATTTTGTCGGCGATACGCCGGAGAATTTTGCGAAATTCGTCAAGGCCGAATCGATCAAGTGGTCGAAGGTCGTCAAGGAAAGCGGTGCGACGGTCGATTGATCTGGCTGCCCCGAAAGCAAACAAAAAGCCCGTCCTCGTGACGGGCTTTTTATTGCAGATGCATTGTCAAACTGAATCGATGCGCGTGACGGCAGCCGGATCGCGAAGTCGACGGCGACAACGCGCGATGGACGAATGCGTTGTGCGTATTTAGTCGTTCAGTGTCGCCACCACAGGCGCGTGATCGGAAGGTTGTTCCCATTTGCGCGGCACCTTGTCGATCACGCATTCGGTACAGCGATCCGCCAGCGGCTGCGTCAAGAGGATGTGGTCGATGCGCAGGCCCATGTTGCGGCGGAAAGCCATCTGGCGATAGTCCCACCAGCTGTAGAGTTTTTCTGGCTGCTCGAACATGCGAAAGGCATCCTTCATCTCCAGCGACAGCAGATCGCGGAAGGCATTGCGTTCCGGTTCGGACACGTGCGTCTGGCCTTCCCATGCGGCGGGATCGCAGACGTCGCGGTCTTCCGGCGCGATGTTGTAGTCGCCCAGCAGCGCCAGTTGCGGATGCGTGGCGCATTCGGCTTTGAGCCAGTCGTGCAGCGCCTTCAGCCATTGCATCTTGTAGGTGAATTTCTCCGAATCCAGCGACTGGCCGTTCGGGATATAGACACAGACGATGCGCATGCCTGCAATGGTGGCGGCGATGATGCGCTGATGATCGTCGGGGAACAGCGGATTGTTCTTTACCACGTCGGCAATCGGATGGCGCGACAGGATGGCGACGCCGTTATAGGTCTTCTGGCCGGTGAAGGCAGCGTGATAGCCGGCGGCCTCGATTTCGGCGATCGGGAATTTGTCGTCGGTGAGCTTGAGTTCCTGCAGGCACAGGATGTCGACCGGATTTTCCTCCAGCCATTTCAGCACGTGCGGCAGGCGGACCTTGAGGGAATTGACGTTCCAGGTGGCGATCTTCATGTGATGGAAAATTTCCTTTTTCTTCAAATGCTTATGGATGCGAGGTGCACGCGTTGCATCGTCTGGCTACCCGGGCCCGGCAGATTGGCAGTTGCCGATTTTATTGGAATGCAAGGTGGAGCCGGCGTTGCAGAACGTGGCTTCAGGTGCGCGGCAGATCGGTCGGCAGCTTGTCCGGACGATTGCCCATCTGCCATGCGTACCACAGGCTTTGCGCGATACGCTGAGCGGCTCCCTTGGCACGTTCGCGCAGCGCTGCATTGGGTTGTGCCGCCAGCGTTTCGTCGAACAGCGACAGCCAGCGTTCGAACATCGCGGGATTCAGTTCGGGCAGCGCGACGTGCTTCTGCATCGGTGTGCCGGAATAACGGCCGGTACCGCGCAGGATGGAAGTCCAGAAATCGGTGAGCAGCGCGAGGTGATGGTCCCAGTCCTCGATGCGGGCATTGAAGATCGGCCCGATCAAATCGTCGCGCCGGACCTTTGCATAAAATTTGCGGACGAAATCGGCGACTTCCTCGTCCGTGCAGAGTTCAGGTGAAATCATTTTGCATCTCTCGAAACGCTATTGCCGACAGCCATCCGTGCCAGCGTCCGCACGGGTTCCCGGCGGGGCGGCGACTTGCTGAACGGACGGCCTTCCCGTAGAATCCTTGCACCATTTCGTCTCACGTAACTGGCGAAAATCGGCCGATTTCCCGAATGTTGCCGGAAGATCGGGCCGAAAAGGTGGATCGAGCCACCGTGAAGCGTGAGATCAGATCCGCCGTGCGCCTGGGCAGCCGAATGGCAGGCAAGACTGAGGCTGTCGCATGTTGTCCGTCCCTCACTCGATCCGTCAGCATTGTGTCGCTGTCCATTGTACGCGTCATCGCGTGTCACGGACCATTTTGAACGATTGGAGTCATTGCATGTTTTCGAAAGACCAAACCCTCGCCAAAGTCGATGCGGAATTGTGGGATGCAATCCAGAAGGAAAACACCCGCCAGCAGCAGCACATCGAGCTGATTGCGTCGGAGAACTACACGTCGCCGGCCGTGATGGAGGCGCAGGGTTCGCAGTTGACCAACAAGTACGCGGAAGGTTATCCAGGCAAGCGTTACTACGGCGGTTGCGAATACGTGGATATCGTCGAGCAGCTGGCGATCGACCGCGTTAAGCAGCTGTACGGCGCGGAAGCCGCCAACGTGCAGCCAAACTCGGGCTCGCAGGCGAACCAGGGTGTGTTCCTCGCCGTGCTGAAGCCGGGCGATACCATCATGGGCATGTCGCTGGCTGAAGGCGGCCACCTGACGCATGGCATGGCGCTGAACATGTCGGGCAAGTGGTTCAACGTAGTCTCCTACGGCCTGAACGACAAGGAAGAAATCGATTACGAGCAGATGGAGCGTCTGGCGCGCGAGCACAAGCCGAAGCTGATCATCGCCGGCGCTTCCGCCTATGCATTGCGCATCGACTTCGAACGCTTCGCGAAGATCGCAAAGGAAATCGGTGCCTACTTCATGGTCGATATGGCGCACTATGCCGGTCTGATCGCTGCCGGCGAATATCCGAATCCGGTACCGTTTGCCGACTTCGTCACGTCGACCACGCACAAGTCGCTGCGCGGTCCGCGCGGCGGCTTCATCCTGATGAAGGCCGAGCACGAAAAGATCATCAACTCGGCGATCTTCCCCGGCCTGCAGGGCGGTCCGCTGATGCACGTGATCGCGGGCAAGGCCGTCGCCTTCAAGGAAGCGCTGGCCCCGGAATTCAAGACCTATCAGCAGCAGGTCGTGAAGAATGCCGACGCGCTGGCAAAGGCGTTGATCGCGCGCGGCTTGCGCATCGTGTCGCATCGCACCGAATCGCACGTGATGCTGGTCGACCTGCGCGCGAAGAAGATCACCGGCAAGGATGCGGAAGCCTTGCTCGGCCGTGCGCATATCACCTGCAATAAAAATGGCATTCCGAATGATCCGGAAAAACCGTTTATTGCCTCCGGCATCCGTCTCGGCAGCCCGGCGATGACGACGCGCGGCTTCAAGGAAGCGGAATCGACCAAGGTCGGCAACCTGATCGCCGACGTGCTGGATAATCCGAACGACGAAGCGACGATCGCGCGCGTGAAAGAAGAGGTCAAGAAATTGACCGACGCTTTCCCGGTGTACGGTTGATCAAGCGATGAAGATTGCGGTGCCGTGGGTGCCGCACAAGCAGTAAATGAAATGGCCTTGTGCGAACGGTGTTCGGCAAGGCCATTTTGGGATGGCCGGAGGTTCGCCTCCGTTGATCGTGGTGTGGTACGTCAAGGTGCATTGCCATGAAGTGTCCTTTTTGCCAGAGCGAAGATACCCAGGTTCTCGATACGCGCGTGTCGGAGGAGGGCGACAGCATTCGCCGTCGTCGCCGTTGCGCGCAGTGCGACAAGCGTTTCACGACTTACGAGCGGGTCGAACTGACGATGCCAGTGGTCGTCAAGAAGAATGGCAGCCGCATCGATTTCGATCCGGCCAAGCTGCGCGGGAGCCTGCAACTGGCGTTGCGCAAGCGGCCGGTGCCGGCCGAAGCGGTCGATGCGGCCATCCATCGCATCGAGCAAAAGCTGCTGTCCAGCGGCGCGCGCGAAGTGTTGTCCGGCCAGATCGGCGAACTGGTGATGCGCGAACTGCAGCGATTGGACAAGGTGGCCTACATCCGTTTCGCTTCGGTCTATAAAAGCTTCGAGGACGTGGCCGAATTCCAGGATGCGATTGCCGAGATCGGCAATGAACGCAAACCGAAGTCGCCGTCCTGACAAGACGATTCCATTCGGCTCGCAATTGGTTTCATGATCGACGGCGCTGTCTTCAGCGCCGTTTTCTTTTCAGCAGATCGCTGATTTCTGCGGCATTCCACAACGAATGCTGCAATCCCTCCATGTCATTTTCCACTTTGCTGCCGCGCAGCCGACTTGCCAGCCGTGCTGCATCGAAAGGTGCACGCACTTTCTGGTCATTATCGAAATAGCAGAAGACGTCGCGTGCGGTCTTCTTGTGTGTAGCTGTTTTGTGTGACGGCGCATTCACGATGCGTTGCGCATCGCGTGGTTCGCCGCCGCTTTCCCATGTCTTGATCCGTTTCGCCCAGTAATCGAGCGCGTCGTCGGAATAGGCGCCGCTGTACAGCGTTTCAGTGCCATGCAGGCGCATGTAGATGAAATCGGTGGTGACGTCTTCCGCGTAGGGCCAGTTTGCCGTCGAATCTGAAAACACGAGCGCGGCGCGGTATTTGCGCAGCATTTGAACGAACGCTTCGTTACAAAAACTGGCGTGGCGGATTTCGACGGCATGGCGTAGCGGGCGCTTGCGGTCCGTTTTCAGGTAAACGTGCTTGATATGCGCATCGTGATGTTTTGCGACTTCGACGGCGGCTTCGGTATCGTGCGGCAATCCTTGCAGGAAGACTTCGAATAACTCCGGGTCGAAGCGCAGGCTGGGCGGGAACTGCCACAGGATAGGGCCCAGTTTTTCGCGCAGATTGAAAAGACCGGAGGCGAGAAAATTGGCGATTGCGGTTGCAGACCGTTCGCCACGCAGCCGCAGGATGTGCGTAATGAAACGCGGCGCCTTCACGCTGAACATGAATTGCGGCGGCGTCGCTTCGTACCAGGACTGATAACTGGCCGGTGTCTGCAATGCGTAATGCGAGCCGTTGATTTCGATCGTCTGCAGCGCGCGGGATGCAAACGCCAGTTCGCGCGCCTGCGGCAATTGCGGCGGATAGAACGCATTGCGCCAGCCGGCGTAGCGCCAGCCCGAAATGCCGGTACGTATCGATGCCATGGCTTCTCCATGTTTGTCTGCGTGCATGTGAAGTGAACCAACATGCGCCGCTCCCTCCAGTGTTGAGAGCCAGGCTGCGCAAATGTTCCCATCGACAGGTGTAGCGGATTTGCCGCAGTTCCTGCCGTCGCCTGCGCAAATCCGGATAACCTGCTATATTGCTGCCTAAGCAGTAATTGTTCAGGTAATTATTGTCCTGGTAGTTATTGACAAGGCAAATATCATGACGGATTTCAAGAAAATGTTTCCCTCCGGGGCCTGGTGCGTGGAAGAGAGCGTCGGCTATCTGCTGAAGCGCTCGCAAATCAAGCTGGCGAAGGCAGTCGACATCGTGCTGGCGTCGCACGACATCACGCATGCGCAAGGCAGCATCATTCTGATGTTGTATTCCGGACATTATTCGACGGCAGCCGAGCTGGCGCGCGAGCTTTACATCGATTCCGCATCCATTACCCGCATGCTGGACCGGCTGGAAAAACGCGGCCTGATCGTGCGCATGCCGTGCCGCAACGACCGTCGCGTCATCAATCTGAAGCTGTCGGAAGAGGGCAACAAATTGGCCGACCAACTGCCGAATTTGTACGGCACGGTGCTGAGCCGGAATTTCGTCGATTTCAGCGCCGAGGAAGTGGCGCTGCTGAAAACGTTGCTGCGCAAGTTTCTGGCGACGGAAGTGCCAACCGAAAGCAGCAAGCAGGACGCGAAGTGATCACAGGCGGGAACGCAAGATGAACCATTCCTTATCCAATCCAATACCGGGCGCGATGCGCTCTTTCCGCGGTCTGGTAACGGCCAGTTGCGCCGCCGTGCTGTTGACGGCCTGCGCCAGCTTTGACGGCATCGCGCCGTCGGCGCAACTGCAGCAGCCGGCGAATTACGCAGCGGCCGAATCGCTGCCGGGACAGCATGGTCAATGGCCGGATGCATCGTGGGCGCACGCACTCGGCGGCGAGTCGCTGCAATCGCTGATCGATGAAGCGCTGGCCGGCAATCCGGGCTTACAGGTGGCGCAGGCACGCGTGGCGGCGGCCAAGGCGGCGGCCGAAGTGGCAGGCGCCAACGGCGATCCGGTATGGTCGGCGACCTTCGATGCGACCTACCAGCGCTATACCGAAAACGGCATCATCCCGCCGCCGTTGGCCGGTTCGTACAAGACCGACAGTCAACTGGCGCTGAATTTTTCCTACGACTTCGATTTCTGGGGCCGGCACGCGGCCGAATTCCGCAGCGCAATCTCGCAGGACAAGGCAGCACAGGCTGAGCAGTACAACGCACGCCTGGTGATTTCGACGGCCGTCGCGCGCGCCTGGGTACAGCTGGCGCAGCAATACGAACAACGCGATCTGAACCAGCAGCAACTGGGCGTCGGCGAGCAACTGCAAAAACTGATGCGCCTGCGCTACAACGCCGGACTCGATACGCAGAGCGACGAAGAACAGATCAGGCAACTGCTCGCCAGCCTGCGTGCCACGCAGGCGCAGCTGGATGAAGCGATCGTGCTGACTCGCAATCAGCTGGCCGCATTGATGGGCCAGGGGCCGGATCGCGGCCTGCGCATTCCACGGCCGACGTTGCCGGCGGAAGAGGCGATTGCATTGCCGGATGAATTGCCGCTGGCGTTGCTCGGCCGCCGTCCCGACATTACCGCCGCGCGCTGGCGTGTGGAAGCCGCACAAGGAGATATTGATGCGGCCAAGACGGCGTTCTATCCGAATGTGAATCTGGTTGCTTTCGCCGGCTTCTCTGCAATCGGTCTGGACAACCTGCTGGAAAGCGGCAGTCGTGTCGCCGGCATCGGCCCTGCGATCAGCGTGCCGATTCTCGACAGTACGCGTTTGCGCGGCGGTCTGAAGCAGCGTGTCGCCAATTACGATGCACAGGTCGCCACCTACAACCAGACACTGACCGAAGCGCTGCATGACGTGGCAGATCAGGTGAAATCGCTGCAATCGTCGATTGCGCAAAGCCGTCAGCAGCAACTGGCGACTCAGGCCGCTGCAAACACGCTGCAGCTGGCGCGCGACCGCGAGCGTGTCGGCACCACCAACATGTTGCCGGTGCTGCAATCCGAGTTGTTCTATCTGTTCCAGAAACGTATCGACCTCGATTCGCAGGCGCGCCGCAGCGAAATGCACATCGCGCTGATCAAGGCGCTGGGCGGCGGTTTCGATGCGCGGGCACAAAGCCTGTCGCATGACGGTAATTCTTCTTCGAACAATGATTCTCCCTCTGTGAGCAATGCATCATGAATACGACCAATCAGGAAATCCAGAAAACCGATAATGGAAGCGGTAACGGAAACGGCAAGCGCCGCCGCCAGCTGATCATTACGACGCTTGTGCTGGCGTTGCTGGCCATCGCCTACGGTGCGTACTGGTTCATCTACGCGCGGCATTTCGAGGATACCGACGATGCTTATGTCGCCGGCAACATCGTGCAGGTGACGCCGCAGGTCGGCGGTACCGTGGTCGCAATCCATGCCGACGATACCGAGCTGGTGCAGGCCGGCAAACCGCTGGTCGATCTGGATCGCAGCGATGCCAAGGTCGCGCTGGAACAGGCCGAAGCGCAACTGGGCCAGACCGTGCGTGAAGTACGCAAGCTGTTTGTCGACAATGCGACGCTGAACGCCAACATCGCGCAGCGCAGTACGGAAGTGGAACGTGCGCGTGCCGATCTGGCACGCCGCCAGCAACTGGCTGGCACCGGTGCGGTGTCGAAGGAGGAACTGGAACACGCACGCACGACGCTGGAAACGGCGGAAGCCTCGCTGCAGGCCACGCGCAAGCAACTGGCATCGAATCAGGCGCTGACCGATCATACGACCGTCGCGCAGCATCCGAACGTGCAGGCCGCTGCGGCGCAAGTACATGCTGCCTATCTGGCCTACGCACGCACCACGCTGCCGGCACCGATCACCGGTTATGTCGCCAAGCGTTCCGTGCAGGTCGGCCAGCGTGTCGCGCCCGGCACGCCGCTGCTGGCGATCGTGCCGCTGAATTCGTTGTGGGTCGATGCCAACTTCAAGGAAGTGCAGGTCGCGAAGATGCGTATCGGCCAGCCGGTGACGCTGGAATCGGACGTCTACGGCGGCAAGGTGGAATACCACGGCAAGGTGGTCGGCCTGTCGGCCGGCACCGGTGCAGCGTTCGCACTACTGCCGACGCAGAACGCGAGCGGCAACTGGATCAAGGTCGTGCAGCGCATTCCGGTGCGTATCGCGCTCGATCCGAAGGAATTGCAGGACAAGCCGTTGCGCGTCGGCCTGTCGATGCTGGTGACGGTGGATGTCTCGCATGCGGAAGGCACGTCGCTGACGTCGACCGAGCCGGTGCGTAGCGAGCCGGCGTATGAAACCGCCGTATTCGACAATATCGGCAAGGAAGCCGAGGCGCGCGTGGCGCAGATCATCGCTGCCAATGCGAACGGCGAGACAGGCGCTGCAAATGCTGCAGGCATTACGAACGCAGCCAAGCCTGTGCCTGCCGCAAAATCGAACGAGACCAATCAAGCCGCACACTGACCATGAGTGCCACTCCCAATAAAGCCGGCGGCTTGCCGCCGCTTTCCGGCACGCCGCTGATACTGGGCACGCTGGCGCTGTCGCTGGCGGTGTTCATGAACGTGCTCGATTCGTCGATCGCCAACGTGTCGATCCCGGCGATCTCGGGCGATCTCGGCGTGTCGCCGCAGCAGGGTACCTGGGTCATCACGTCGTTCGCGGTGTCGAACGCGATCTCGGTGCCGCTGACCGGCTGGCTGACGATGCGCTTCGGGCCGGTGAAGCTGTTCGTATCGTCGATCATCCTGTTCATCATCGCGTCTGCGCTGTGCGGACTGGCACCCAGCATCGGCATCCTGATCGCTGCGCGCGTGCTGCAGGGCGCGGTTGCGGGGCCGATGATCCCGCTGTCGCAGGCCTTGCTGCTGGCCAGCTATCCGCCGGCCAAGAGTGGAATGGCGCTAGCGTTCTGGGGCATGACGACGCTGGTGGCGCCGGTGGCCGGGCCGTTGCTGGGCGGCTGGATTTCGGACAACTACACGTGGCCGTGGATCTTCTACATCAACATTCCGATCGGTCTGTTTGCTGCCTGGGCCACGTGGTCGATCTACAAGCACCGTGAAGGCAAGACGGTCAAGCTGCCGATTGACAAGGTCGGCCTCGGCCTGCTGGTGATCTGGGTCGGTTCGCTGCAGGTCATGCTGGACAAGGGCAAGGAACTCGACTGGTTCAACTCCGGCATCGTGATCGCGCTGGCGGTGATCGCTGTCGTTGCCTTCATCTATTTCGTGATCTGGGAAATCGGCGAGAAACATCCGGTGGTCGATCTGTCGCTGTTCGCCGGCCGCAATTTCAGCGGCGGCGTGGTGGCGATCTCTGTCGGCTACGGTCTGTTCTTCGGCAGCCTCGTGATCCTACCGCTGTGGTTGCAGACGCAGCTCGGCTACACGGCGACCGAAGCCGGCAAGGTGATGGCGCCGGTCGGCATCCTCGCGATCATCATGTCGCCTATCGTCGGCAAGATGTTGCCGAAGGTCGATGCGCGCATCGTCGCGACGATGGCTTTCCTGATCTTCGCGCTGGTGTTCTTCATGCGCGCGCAGTTCAACGAGAACGTCGATTTCTACACGCTGATGGTGCCGACGGTGATTCAGGGCGCGGCGATGGCGATGTTCTTCATCCCGTTGACGTCCATCATTCTGTCGGGCCAGCCGCCGGAGAAGATTCCGGCGGCGGCGGGTTTGTCCAACTTCGTGCGCATCATGTTCGGCGGCATGGGCACGTCGATCATCTCGACGATGTGGGACGACCGCTCGATCCTGCACCATGCGCAACTGGCCGAATATACGGGCCCGCATAATCTTGCATTCACGCAGGCGGTCGATGGCCTGATGGCGCGCGGCATGTCGCAGCAGGAAGCCTGGGCCGTGATGGAACGGACGATGACGGTGCAGGCCAGTACGTTGGGCGCGACCGATATATTCTGGATTTCGGGCATCCTGTTCGTGGTGCTGATCGGTTTCGTCTGGCTGACCAGGCCGAGCAAATCGGCCGCGCCGGTGGACGCGGGCGGAGCGCATTGATGGACAGCAGAGGAAAAACAGGGATGACGACGGCAATGACGCTTGCGCTCTTTTGCAAGGTCGTCGACAACTATGGCGACATCGGCATCTGCTGGCGTCTTGCACGGCAGTTGCAAGCCGAGCATGGCATTGCCGTTACGCTCTGGGTCGACGATCTGTGCAGCTTCCGGCGCATCTGCCCGGATGTCGAAATCGACACGGACGTTCAGCAGATTGCCGGCGTGACGGTGCGCCACTGGTGTGATCAGCAAGGTGTATTCGTGCCGAAAGACGTGGCGGACATCGTCATCGAATTCTTTGCCTGCGATATTCCGCCCGGTTACATCGAAGCGATGGCGCAATGCACGCCGCGGCCGGTCTGGCTGAATCTGGAAGGGCTAACGGCCGAGGAATGGGTGGAAGGCTGCCATCGACTGCCGTCCATGCATCCGCGCCTGTCGTTGACCAAGCATTTCTTCTTTCCGGGTTTCACGGACAAGACGGGCGGCTTGTTGCGTGAAACAGGGCTGGACGAGGAGCGCCGCCGTTTCCAGTCCGATGTGGCGGCCATGAGGACGTTTCTTGCGCAATTCGGCGTGATGCCGCAGGAAGCGGATGCGCTGAAGGTTTCACTGTTCTGCTATCCGCATGCGCCGGTGGCAGCATTGTTCGACGCTTGGCAAAACGGCGATCGGCCCGTTACCTGTCTGGTACCGGAAGGCGTAGCGTCCGATACGGTACGCGATTTTCTCGGCGCGGATGGCAAGCCGGGAATGGCATGTACGCGCGGCGCGCTGACCGTGCGCGTGCTTCCATTCGTTTCGCAGCAGGATTACGACAAGTTGCTGTGGGCCTGCGGCCTGAATTTCGTGCGTGGCGAGGATTCCTTCGTGCGCGCGCAATGGGCGGGACGCTCATTCGTCTGGCATATCTATCCGCAGGACGAAAATCTGCATCACAAAAAGCTGCGCGCCTTCCTGCAGCGTTATGCAGTCGGCATCGACGATCTTTCGGCATTGTGGCTGCGCTGGAACGGCGTCATCGTCGAACCGTCGGAATGGCCGGGACTGTGGTCGAATTTTCAAGACGCGATGCCGGGAATGGAGGAACGATCAGCAGACTGGCTGCGGCAGGTGCTGGCAAACGGCGATCTGGCTACGAATCTGTTGAAATTTGCCGACGCGCTGCGCTCGGAAGCCGGCGAAAACAAGGTATAATGCACGGTTAATTTACGTCCGGTCAGACGTCGGGCTGATGGCGCCATCGTGCCATGTAGCGGCAGATGATCTTCATGCAACCCCATTTTTACGATCACTTTCTATGAAATTCGCAAAAGAAATTCGCGTTGGCAACATCATCATGGTGGATAGCAAGCCTTTCATCGTGCTGCGTTCCGACGTCAACGGCTCCAGCCGTACCGGTTTCACCTACAAATGGAAGATGAAGAATCTTCTGACTAGCGCGCCGCTGGAAAACGTGTTCCGCGGCGACGACAAGTTCGATGTCGTCGTGCTCGACAAGAAGCCGGTGACCTACTCGTACTTCGCCGATCCGCTGTACGTCTTCATGGATGAAGAGTACAACCAGTACGAAATTGAAGAGGAAAACCTCGGCGATGCGCTGAACTACCTGAAGGACGGCATGGAATGCGAAGCCGTGTTCTACGACGGCAAGGCGATCTCTGTCGAACTGCCGACCATCATCGCGCGCCAGATCGTCTATTCGGAACCGGCCGTCAAGGGCAATACCTCCGGCAACGTGCTGAAGGAAGCCAAGATCGAGAACGCCATCGAAGGCAAGCAGCACATCGTCCAGGTGCCGCTGTTCGTCGATCAGGGCGACGTCATCGAGATCGATACGCGCACCAACGAATACAAGAAAGTCGTGCGCGACTAAGCAGTCATTGATCGCACACAAAAAACGCTGCCCTTGGGCAGCGTTTTTTTATGCATTCAGTGATTTACTGAATATGCGCTAATAGCCGACGTGCAACAGGTCAGCGCGCATTCTCGATGTGCGCAATGCGTTCGTCGGTCGGCGGATGCGAGGACAGGTAAGGTGATACTTCATCGCCGTTGCCGGCTGCCGTCTTGAGTTTCTCGAAGCCGTTGACCAGCTGCGTGAGCGAAATCCCGTTCTTCTTCATCATCGCAATCGCGTAGTCGTCCGCTTCGCGTTCGGCATCGCGCGAATATTTCAGGTCCAGCAGCAGCGTCGGAATGTTGGCGACGATGGCCGATGCATCGCCGAAGATGGCGGTTGCCGCCGCGCCGATTGCTGAACTTTGCACAACGCGGCGCATCAGGTGATGCTCGTGCAGATGTCCCAGCTCGTGTGCAAGGATGCCGGCGATCTGATCGTCGTTGTCCATCAGCGCCACCAGTTCATCGGTCAGCACGATCTCGCCGGATGGCAATGCGAAGGCATTCGGACCGATGCGGCTCTTGCGGAACACGATCTTATAGTCCGGTGCATCGGCCTGTGGCGCGGTCAACGATTTGAAGTGGGCGACGATGGCAGCCTGCCGTGCCGGTGGCAGCGCGCTTGGCGCCAGCAGCCGTTTGTCGAGGAAACTCAGCATGCCGCGGCTGATCGTGCGTTCCGTGCTGGCTGGAAGCACTTTCGCGATGGCTTCGGCCGCCAGCGGCAGGGCGTACAGATAGGCAAGCACCAGCACGATGGCCGTGGCGACGAAGGCGGCCAGCGCGCCGCGCCAGCTTTGCTGCATGCGCACCACGGTCGAATCGCGATGACCGGTGGCGGACAGCAATGCATCGAAAGCCTGCGTGTCCTGAATTTCCAGATAGGCGTCGTCCGGGAAAGTGACCTTGCGCGGCGCATGGCGCACGCGTTCTGAAACGCGCAGTTGATCGATTGCACAACCGCGCTGCACGTCGCCGTCGATGGTGGCGATGCCGTCTTCGACGGACAGCATCACACGGTGCACGCGCGATGTCCTGCCGTCGAAATAGAGTGCCGGGATTGCCTTTGTCACACTTGTTCCATCATCACAGCGAAAGATCGAAGTCGAGCAGATCGGCCATGCCTTCGCCAGTAGCGGAAACCTGTTCCTGCTCAGCGGCGATGAAATGATCAAGGCTGCCGTCGGGCAGCAGCGTCATCGATTCGACACGGTATTTCATTGCGCGGATCGTCGCGAACGGCAGGAACAGGCCGAGCGTGCAAATGATGCCGATGATATTGGTGATGGCGATGAAAGCCATGCGTGTCCATTTCATCTCGCTGGTGAAACGATGCGGCCCGAGCTGGGTGTGATTCCAGATCAGGTTCTGGATCAACGTGGCGAAGATGGGGATGAGGATGAACATCCACGTATATAGCACCAGCAGGAAAGTGAAGATGGCGAACGTGCCGGCGTTTGACGATGCCTGGCGATCGAGTCCGCCGGCGACGGCGGCAAACAGCGCGCCGCCCAGCGTCACCGAGATGGCCACGATACCCGCCAGCCAGATTGCGAACACGATGAGATAAGCGATATAGAAGCGGCCGACCGTGCCGTCAAACGAGAAATGCGTGGCGCCGAAGCGGCTTTGTTCGTGCTGATATTTTTTGATGCGCTGATGCGCAAAAGGCGCGGCCAGATAAACCGTGGCTATCGCCAGCAGCGGCCACAGCAGGAAGGCGGTATAGATGCCTTTGCCGTCGCCGCGGAAGCCGAAACGAATGCCGCGATAGCTGGTGTTATACAGCTTGAATTGCAGGCTGCGCCAGATCAGCCATGGTGCGACGATCAGCAGTGCAGCGATCGACAGTAGGCCGACCAGATCGGAAATCTCGAAAGCGATGTTGTAGAGCACGATCAGGACGAAGGCGACGATGCGTCCCTTCAGGATGGCGACCGCATTGCCGTGGTATTCGAAGCTGCTGCCGGCGACCTGCGTGCTGCCGTAGAAATAGCGGGTACGGCGTACCTTGGCCCACGCAGAATAGATCCCCAGCGTGACGATGGACAGCAGCAGGTTGACGATCCAGATGCGGAAATATTCGCTGCCGGTGCCGCTGAAGGTAAAACGTTGCGGCTCGTCGGAAAAGGGCGAAGCGGGTACGGCGGAAACGGATGATTCGATCATGCTGGCTCCCTGAGAATTATTCTTGTTTGACGCCCGCGCAGCATTACCTGCCGGTAATTGCTTGTCAAGCCACATGCATGGGATGTGCGCGATTGTTCCTCATGTTGCCGAACAAGGATTTCCCGGCAGCACAATTGTGAGACTTCTTTTGATGATTGCCTAAAATTTAGGCAGAACAAATTTTACAAAAAATGTAACAAATACGAACTTTCGCAAGCTTCGACGAACCAAGCGAAGGTTTTGCGTTGTGCGTGATTTTCCCTCTGGAAAGTCACGCATGCAGCGCATTTCCAGGGTGCAAAAATCGATGCGTGCATATCCTGTCTTCCGGTGTGGCGGTTCTGCGTGGCCGACACAATTTTGCGGGGCACGCGCGATCTGCTTTATCTCGTCATTGCGACAAATCGACATCACTCAGGAGACTTCATGCTTCGTTCCGATACGCTCTTTGGCAAGCGCGACACCAATTCGCCTAACCCGCCACTCGGTTCAACCCACGCATCTTCGGTACTCAATACACCCGGCAGTTCCGCCGGCAACGGCTTCAACAAGTCGTCCGTTTCATCGGGCGGCCTGAACAGCATGCAGCAGCAAACCACATCGACCACCAATGAAGTCGGCAGCAAGCTGATCGTCGGTCCCAACATCAAATTGAAGGGCGTCGAAATCACCGATTGCGACACGCTGGTCGTCGAAGGCTTCGTCGAGGCGACGATGGATTCGCGCGTGATCCAGATCGCCAAGAACGGTTCGTTCAAGGGATCGGCCGGCATCGACATCGCGGAAATCCACGGTGAGTTCGATGGCGACCTGACGGTGCGCCAGAAACTGGTGATCTACGCGTCGGGCAAGGTCTCGGGCAAGATTCGTTACGGCAACGTGGTGATTGAAGAAGGCGGTCAGCTGGCCGGCGACGTGCAGGTAGGTACTGCGTCGTCTGCGGCGAAGAATCTGTCCGTCGCCAAGGGCGCCTGACGCCGCGCAAGCGGCTGTCTTGCCGCTTGCCTGTAATCTTTTAGGAGTCGCCGTTTGCGATGGCTCCTGAGTGTTGCTGTGCGCTTCGCAACCTGAGGCGACGCACCTGCGCAATAAAAAAGCACGCACCGGAAACGGTTGCGTGCTTTTTTACGAGCGGTCGATTTGCGGCGACCTACCGGCAGGCTGGATTACTTCAGGATGCGCTGCAGGAAACTGCTGATGTCGTTGATCTCTTCCATGCAGACCGAATGTGGCATGTTGTATTCGTGCCATTCGACGTCGTAGCCGAGCTTCTGCAGCAGCGCCAGCGAATGCTGGGCGCGCGTGATCGGAATTACCTGATCACCAATGCCGTGGCCGTAGTAGATCGGCGTGGCCTTGTTCGCTTCACTGCGTTCGGCTTCGAAGGAATTTTCCAGCGGCAGGTAACCGGACAGGCAGATCAGGCCGCCGAGTTTTTCCGGATGGCGCAAGCCGGTCTGCAGCGTCATCGCGCAACCTTGCGAGAAGCCGGCCAGCAGAATCTTGTCGGCGGCGATGCCGCGTTCCTTTTCGCGTTCGATCAGCGCATTGATGTCGGCTTGCGAATCGCGCAGGGTTTTTTCATCGTCGTCGCGGCCGAATTCGGTGGACCAGATGTCGAACCATGCCGGCATCATGCGACCGCCGTTGATGGTGACGGGCAGCATGGGCGCGTGCGGGAAGACGAAACGGATGCCGGGGCAGCCGGTCAGGTCCAGTTCCTTGACGATGGGGACGAAATCGTTGCCATCGGCACCCAGGCCATGCATCCAGATGATGGAAACGGTGGGATTCGGTGAAGTTTGCAGTTCGACGGTTTTCAGGGTCATGGGTAGATCACGGGAATCAGAATATTCTCGCGCTGTTCAGATAGTGGGTGGTAATGTCGTTCAGGACCTGCAGGCGGGTTTCGGCGGGAAGCCCCAGCGCCTTGTGTATGCGTTCCAGGTAGTCGAGCATCTGCGCTTTTGCAGCGTGGGCGGTATCGACGGTAACCGCTTCTTCCTCGTACAGCAGCACATAGGATCGCGCGAAACCAAAGATCAGGAAATAGGCCGTCGCGTTGGATGGATCGTTACCGGTCAATTGCAGAACCTGGTCCTTCAGGTTCTGATACGCATCGGTGCCCGGCGGTTGATTCCGGAACTCCGAAATGATGTGGTCAAGGTGCATACGGACACTCGTCTCGAACGAAAGCGAACAATGATAACACCGGCCGTCAGACCGCTTTTCCCGTAATCCCTGTTACTGCAAGCAGATTTTGCTTATTGCCTGGGCCGGATCGCATGCTTGGGACGCCATGCCTTGCATACGGCATCGTTCGTTTCAGTGTAGGGGCCGCCGATCAGGTCGATGCAGTAGGGGACGGCTGCGAAGATACCACCGACCAGTTGCTTGCCGTCGGCGTCTTTCAGGCCTTCCAGCGTTTCCTTGATCGATTTCGGCTGGCCCGGCAGATTCATGATCAGCGCGGCGTGATCGGCGGTTTCGCGGATCACGGCCACCTGGCGCGACAGAATGGCGGTCGGTACGAAATGCAGGCTGACCTGCCGCATCTGTTCGCCGAAGCCCGGCATTTCCTTGGTACCGACGGCCAGTGTCGCTTCCGGCGTCACGTCGCGCCGCGCCGGACCGGTGCCGCCGGTGGTGATGACGAGATCGCAGCGTTCGCTGTCGACCAGTTCGATCAGGGCTTGTTCGATGGCTGGCTTTTCGTCCGGCACCAGGCGCGTAATGGCCTGCCACGGGCTGGTCAGCGCGGCCGTGAACCAGGCTTGCAGCGCAGGAATACCTTCATCCTGGTAGACACCGCTGGAAGCGCGGTCGGAAATCGATACCAGGCCGATCTTCAATTCGTCAGGATTGTTTTTCGTCGCCATTGTCTTCTTGATCATCCTCGTCGGTGGGTTGTGCGGCCGGCGCCTGCAGCTGTTTCAGAATCTGGAAAATTTCGCGATAGGCCTTGGGCGGCTTGTTTTCGGCCTGTTCCTTGCGCGCATTGCGGATCAACGTGCGCAATTGCTGTGCATCGAGTTGCGGATGGTCCTGCAGTAATTGGGTCAATGCCTTGTCGTCGGCCAGCAGTTTCTCGCGCTGGCGTTCGATCGCGTGCAGCGCGGCGGTTTCGGCTTTCGACGCCCCTTTCCAGCTGTCGAGCACCTTGCGGATCGCGGCGATCTCGTCTTCTTCCAGCGAACGCATCACCTTGCCGACATACTGCAGCTGGCGGCGCCGTCCTTCATGATCTTTGATCCTCTGACATTCGAGAATCGCGTCGCGCACGTCTTCCGGCATCGGCACGCGTTTCAAGCGATCGCGCGGTTCGGCGACCAGTTCTTCGCCGAGTTTTTGCAGCGCTGTCATCTGGCGCTTCAGTTCGGACTTGGACGGGCGTTCGTACTCCTGTTCGAATTCGTTCGAACTGAAGCCGACGGAGCCGCGGTTGGAGTTGGGCATGATGGGATTTTCTCGAGACGGCGAGCCGATTTGTGACAGGCTGCTATGATAACCGCTTTACCGATTTTCCCGAAGAAACGACCCCGATGAGCGACTCCGTATTTACCCACAGCCAGGACCAGTTGAAGCAGTTCGCGCAGGACGTATTGCGTTACGCGAAGGAAAAGGGCGCCTCCGGCGCGGCAGTGGAAATCAACGAAGGCAACGGCCTGTCGGTGAGCGTGCGCAAGGGCAGCGTGGAAACCATCGAGCAGAACAAGGACAAGGGGATGGGCGTCACCGTCTATCTCGGTGCGGAAGGCCATATCCGCCGCGGCAATGCCAGCACATCCGATTTCTCGCCGCAGGCGCTGCGCGATACCGTCGAAGCTGCCTACAACATCGCCCGCTTCACGGCCGAGGACGATTGCGCCGGCCTGCCGGATGAAGACATGCTGGAGCGCCATCCGCAGGATCTGAAGCTGTGCTACCCATGGCTGATTTCGACCGAGGAAGCGGTCGAACTGGCGCGCCGCGGCGAAGCGGCCGCACTGGCGGTCGACAAGCGCATCACTAACAGCGAGGGCGCCAGCGTGTATGCGCAGCAGTCGCATTTTGTCGCGGCCAATTCGCGCGGTTTCATCGGCGGCTATCCATATTCGCGCCATACGATTTCGGTGGCGCCGATCGCCGGAAGGGGCAACAACATGCAGCGCGACGACTGGTATTCGTCAATGCGCGATCCGAAGAAGCTGGCGCAGCCGGAGGCAGTCGGCCGCTATGCGGCGGAACGCGCGCTGGCGCGGCTGAACGCGCGCAAGCTCGATACGCGCAAATGCCCGGTGCTGTTCGAAGCGCCGCTTGCGGCTGGCCTACTGGGCGCCTTCGTGCAGGCGGTGTCAGGTGGTGCGCTGTACCGCAAATCGACTTTCCTGCTCGATTCGCTCGGCAAGGCGGCGTTTGCGCCGCACGTGCAGATCGTCGAAGAGCCGCATGTGATCGGCGCGGTCGGCTCTGCGCCATTCGACGAGGAAGGCGTGCGCACGGCGCGGCGCGACGTGGTGCGCGACGGCGTGGTGCAGGGCTATTTCCTTTCCACCTATTCGGCGCGCAAGCTCGGCATGAAGACGACCGGCAATGCCGGCGGTTCGCACAACCTGTCGATCACGTCTGCGCTGACACAGCCATCCGACGATTTCAAGGCCATGCTGAAGAAGCTCGATACCGGTCTGCTGGTGACCGAGCTGATGGGCCAGGGCGTCAACTACGTGACCGGCGATTATTCGCGCGGCGCCTCCGGTTTCTGGGTCGAGAAGGGCGTGATCCAGTATCCGGTGGAGGAAATCACGATCGCCGGCAACATGAAGGACATGTTCATGCAGATCGCGGCCATCGGTGCCGATACGCTGGTGCGCGGTACCAAGCAGACCGGTTCGATCCTGATCGAAAATATGGTGGTTGCCGGTAGTTAAGAATCGCGATTTCGTAGTAAGGTAATGTCCGTTGCATGCGATGCCGCAGTGCCTCGCCTGTCACGATACAAAAAGCCACACAAAGAGCTGTCCAACTACTCAGGAGACAAAATGGAACGTCGTTCATTCCTAAAGAAAGCGGCCGTCGGCGCATCGGCCGGCGCCATTGCCGCACCGAGCTTTGCGCAGTCCAATCCGGCCCTCAACTGGCGTCTCGCATCGAGCTTCCCGAAATCGCTGGACACGATTTATGGTGCGGCCGATACCTTCGTCAAGCGCGTATCGCAGCTGACCGACGGCAAATTCAACATCCGTCCGTTTGCAGGCGGTGAAATCGTGCCGGCACTGCAAGTGCTGGATGCCGTGCAGGCGGGCACTGTCGAAATGGGCCATTCGGCTTCCTACTATTACTACGGCAAGGATCCGACCTTCGCATTCGACGCAGTCGTACCTTTCGGCCTGACGTCGCGCCAGCAGACAGCATGGTTCGATCAGGGCGGCGGTCGCGAACTGACGCGCGAATTCTTCAAGGATTACGGCGTCATCAATTTCATGGGCGGCAATACCGGCACGCAGATGGGCGGCTGGTTCCGCAAGGAAATCAAGGAAGTGCATGACCTGCAAGGTCTGAAGATGCGTATCGGCGGCTTCGCCGGTGCCGTCATGCAGCGCCTGGGTCTGGTGCCGCAGCAGATCGCCGGCGGCGATATCTATCCGGCGCTGGAAAAGGGCACGATCGATGCAGCAGAATGGATCGGTCCGTACGACGATGAAAAGCTCGGCTTCAACAAGGTTGCGCCGTTCTACTACACGCCAGGCTGGTGGGAACCCGGCCTGCAGCTGTCGTTCTACATCGGCATCAAGGAATGGGAAAAACTGCCGAAGGCCTATCAGGCAGCCATCGAGGCGGCTTCGTATGATGCGCACGTCGTCATGCAGGCGCAGTACGATGCACGCAATCCGGCTGCACTGGCGCGTCTGCTGAAGAACGGCGTCAAGCTGCGTGGTTTCTCGAAGCCGATCATGGAAGCCTGCTACAAGGCAGCGACCGACGTGATGAACGAGGAAGCGGCAAAGAATCCAAAGTTCAAGAAGATCTACGAACCGTGGAAGCGTTTCCGTGCTGACCAGAACCAATGGTATTCGGTTGCCGAAGCGCCGATCCAGAACTTCATGATCGGACGCAAGTAAACGCCGATGCAATAGCGACTGGTTTCAGTCTCCGCATGACCCGCAGCGCGCAAGCTCTGCGGGTTTTTTCATGGCTGCTTCTTTACCTCTGTGTTTTCACGTCTGTGTCGGAGGCACCGCACTTTGGCCCGTCGTGCGGCCGATGCGATTGAACTCTTCCTTCAGTTTTTGCAGATCGGCATCGGAAAGATCTTCCATATTGACCAGACGCGTGCGTGCGCCATCGATGGCGCGGATCAGTTCGTCCAGTTTCAGCTGCGTACATTGCGCTTCCCTGTTCTGTGCATTCTGGATCAGGAAAACCATCAGGAAGGTGATGATCGTCGTACCCGTGTTGATCAGCAATTGCCAGGTATCGGAATAATGAAACAAGGGGCCGGTGATCAGCCAGGCGGTCACCACCAGAAGCGCCAGCAGGAAAGCCCATGACGAACCGACCATATTGGCGCACCTGACCGAAAACTTGCGAAATGTCTCCTGCATCATGGCCTCCGCATGATTGATGTGTCGAGAGGATCGTAGCACCGGTGCGTGCTCCATTTCTTCGCATTTTGTTGTCGGAAACTGCCGACATGCACATGAGGCACGCATATGAGGTATGCAGATGATTGCAGGCAAAAAAAATCCCGCCGGCGGCGGGATTCGTGTGTCGCGCATGCGCCTCAGCCGAGCGCTGCGCGATGCCTTGCGATTGCAGCGCGTACCTGTGCCGGTGCGGTGCCGCCGACATGATCGCGCGCGGCGACTGAGCCTTCCAGCGTCAGCACGTCGAATACGTCCTGTTCGATCAGCGTCGAGTACGCACGCAGTTCATCCAGCTTCAGGTCGCCGAGATCGCAGTCGCGATCGACGCAGGTGCGCACTGCCAGCGCGACGGCTTCGTGCGCATCGCGGAACGGCAGGCCTTTCTTGACCAGGTAATCGGCCAGATCGGTGGCCGTTGCATAGCCCTGCAGTGCAGCAGCGCGCATCGCTTCCGGCTTGACCGTGATGCCGCGTGCCATGTCGGCGAAGATGCGCAGCGTATCGACGACGGTGTCGACCACGTCGAACAGCGGTTCCTTGTCTTCCTGATTGTCCTTGTTGTAGGCCAGCGGCTGACCTTTCATCAGTGTCAGCAGCGCGATCAGGTGGCCGTTGACGCGGCCGGTCTTGCCGCGTGCCAGTTCCGGCACGTCCGGATTTTTCTTCTGCGGCATGATTGACGAGCCGGTGCAGAAGCGGTCGGCGATGTCGATGAAGCCGACGCGCGGGCTCATCCAGATTACCAACTCCTCCGACATGCGCGAGATGTGCGTCATCACCAGTGCGGCAGCGGCGCAGAATTCGATCGCGAAGTCGCGGTCGGAGACGGCATCCAGCGAATTGCGGCAGACATCGTCGAAACCCAGCGTCTTTGCTACGCGTTCTCGGTCGATCGGGAAGGTGGTGCCGGCCAGCGCGGCGGCGCCCAGCGGCAGGCGGTTGACGCGTTTGCGGCAATCCAGCATGCGTTCGGCATCGCGGCTGAACATCTCGACGTAGGCCAGCATGTGGTGGCCGAAGGTGATCGGCTGCGCCACCTGCATGTGCGTGAAGCCAGGCAGAATGGTATCGGCATGCTGTTCGGCCAGATCGAGCAGCGCAAGACGGAATTCGCGCAGCAGGCCGACGATGTCGTCGATCGCGCCACGCATGTAGAGGCGAATGTCTGTTGCGACCTGATCGTTGCGCGAGCGGCCGGTATGCAGGCGCTTGCCGGCATCGCCGACCAGTTCGGTTAGGCGTTTCTCGATGTTCAGATGCACGTCTTCCAGATCCAGCAGCCATTCGAATTTACCGGATGCGATCTCGTCGCGGATCTGCGCCATGCCGCGCTGGATGGCTTCATAGTCCTGCTGGCTGATGATTTTCTGATGCGCCAGCATCTCGGCGTGCGCGAGCGAACCTTGGATGTCGACGTCGGCCAGACGCTTGTCGAAGAAGACCGATGCGGTATAGCGCTTGACCAGATCGGATACCGGTTCGCTGAAACGCGCCGACCAGGCCTCGCTTTTCTTGGAAAGTTGTGCTGTCATAATGGGATTCCTGAGGAATACGCGATTATAAAGCAACCGAGTTGCGTACCGTATTGCACACCATGACGTAATCCATTTTCACGCACATTTCTCCCATTTCGCAAACGACGTGAAAGCCCAGTCCAAGCAGCCGGAACGTGCGGCATCGGCGTCCATCCCGACGCCCGCATCGGCCATCGATGCGCCGATCGAGATCGTGATTCCGGATTGTTGCAATATCGGCATCATGGTCAGGGCGCTGCTGTTCGTCAACGGTACGGTATTGGCAGCGATGCTGATATCGGCTGCCAGCCTGCAGGCGGGCATGCTGGCTTTTGTCGAGGCGTCGATGCTGGTCGAACTGGCCTGCTTGACGTCGCTGTTTGCGTTGTGCGGCATGCGCCGGCTGATCCGGACAATTCCATCATGGGCGCAGCGGCTGGCCTGCGTGTTGGTGCCGGCGGCCATCACCGGATTGATCATCCATTACGTGCTCAGCGACAACGGCGCTGCTTTCAGTCTGAGCAAGGTCGGTGTGCCGGAAGGCATTCTTTGCGCGGCGCTGTTCGGCGGGGTGCTGCAGCATTATTTCGAATTGCGTACACGCGCGTTTTCGCCGGCGTTGGCCGAAGCGCGGCTGCAGGCTTTGCAGGCGCGCATACGGCCGCATTTCCTGTTCAACAGTCTCAATGCCGTGCTGTCGCTAATCCGCACCGAGCCGCGCCGCGCGGAAGCCACGCTGGAAGATCTGGCCGATCTGTACCGCATCCTGATGCGCGATGCGCGTGACGTGACGACGCTGGGCAACGAAGTGCGTATCGGCATGCAGTACCTGTCGATCGAAAAGGTGCGGCTTGGCGAGCGTCTGCAAGTTGAATGGAACCTGAACGAAATTTCCGGCGATACGCTGCAACGTGCAACGGTGCCGGCATTGCTGCTGCAGCCGCTGCTGGAGAATGCCATCCATTACGGCGTCGAACCGTCGCCGCAGCGTGCCCTGGTGCGCGTGGGCGTGCGCCGCGTACGTGATCGCATCGAGATCGCGATCACCAACCCCTTTCACGCCAACGTCGTTTCGACCGGCAACCACATGGCACTGAACAATATCCGCGAAAGGCTCGCCTTGCTGTACGACGTCGAAGGCGAATTGACCACCGGCATCAACAACGGCCTGTTCGCCGTGCATCTGTCGCTGCCGTACCGGAAGGCAGGCGCATGATTCCGCGCATCCTGATCGTCGACGACGAAGCGCCGGCACGTGCGCGGCTGATGACGCTGCTGTCCGACATCGCTGCCGAATGCCCGCACCGGCTGGTCGGCGAAGCGACGCAGGCGCAGGAGGCGCTGGATCGTATCGCCGAGCTGGCGCCGGACGTGGTGCTGCTGGACGTGCAAATGCCGGGCATGACGGGCATCGAACTGGCGGCGCATCTGGCACAGCATCGGGAAACGTCGCCGGCGATCGTCTTCGTGACGGCCTACGACGAATATGCGCTGAAGGCCTTCGAGGTGCATGCGCTTGATTACCTGATGAAGCCGGTGCGCGCCACGCGTCTGGCCGATGCGCTCCGGCGTGTCGTTGCGATGCGGCGGAGTGCAGCGACGCAAAAACAGGCAATCGCGGATGCGGCGGCATTGCAGGCGCCACGCCGGCATTTTTCGGTGCAGGAGCGCGGCCGTCTGCTGCTGGTGCCGGTGAGCGACGTGCTGTATCTGAAGGCCGAGGCGAAATATGTGACCTTGCGCACGCGTGAACGGGAATATCTGATCGAGAGTGCTTTGTCCGCGCTGGAACAAGAATTCGCGGCGCAGTTCATTCGTGTGCATCGCAATGCACTGGTGGCGCGCGATGCGATCGTCGGCGTCGAACGCGGTGTGCAGACGGCGGATGCGGAAGAAGAGGGCGACGGCGGCAAGGCGCAGGAATCGTGGCAGGTGATGCTGCGCGGCATCGACGATCGTCTACCGATCTCGCGCCGCCAGTGGCCGGCGGTGAAGGCGCTGGTGCGCTAGTCGGCGAGTCGGTCGAAAAGCAAAAAGGGAAGCCGAGGCTTCCCTTTTTCGTTGCGCGTATGTACGTCGCCGTATGCGACAGCGTCCGATCAGCCCGTGTTGCGCAGGCCGGCCGCCAAGCCGTTGATCGACAGATGGATACCGCGGCGCACGCGATCGTCGACCTTGCCTTCCTTCATCAGCAGGCGATGGCGTTTGATCAGCTCGACCTGCAGGTGGTTCAGCGGATCGAGATAAGCAAAGCGGTTCTTGATCGAACGTGCCAGCAGCGGGTTGTTTGCCAGGCGTTCCTTGCGTCCGGTGATCAGCGTCAAGGCATCTGACACGCGTTCGTGTTCGGCGACGATGCGCTTGAAGATGCTGTTGCGCAGACGGCGGTCCTGCACCATTTCCGAATAGCGCGAAGCGACGGCCAGATCGGTTTTCGACAACACCATGTCCATGTTCGACAGCAGCGTGGCGAAGAACGGCCATTCCTTGAACATCGCGCGCAGCATGGCAACGCGCTGGCGCTTGTTGTTGTCGGCAGCCAGCCATTGCTCGATCGCTTCGCCGAAGCCGTACCAGCCCGGCAGCAGCAGGCGGCACTGGCCCCACGAGAAGCCCCACGGAATCGCACGCAGGTCCTCGATGCGGCGCGATGCCTTGCGCGATGCGGGGCGTGAACCGATGTTGAGTTCGGCGATTTCGGCAATCGGTGTCGCCGAGAAGAAATAGTCGGTGAAGCCCGGCGTTTCGTAGACCAGATCGCGATAGGCGGCATAGGCCAGCTCGGACAATTCGCTCATCACGTTTTCGAATTCGGCCAGTTTCTTTGCATGCCGGCCGTTGAACGGATGCGGCATCAGGCTGGCTTCCAGCGTGGCGGCGACCAGCAGCGCCAGGTTGCGGCGGCCGATTTCGGGGTTCGAGAATTTGGATGCGATGATCTCGCCCTGTTCGGTCAGGCGGATCTGGCCGTTCACGGTGCCCGGCGGTTGCGCCAGGATCGCATCGTAGCTTGGACCGCCGCCGCGGCCGACGGTGCCGCCGCGGCCGTGGAACAGGCGCAGCTTGACGCCGGCGCGATTGAATACTTCGACCAGACGGGTTTCTGCCTTGTACAGTTCCCAGTTCGACGTCAGGAAGCCGCCGTCCTTGTTGGAATCCGAATAGCCGAGCATGACTTCCTGCAGGTCGCCCTGTTTGGCGATCAGCTTTCGCACCTGCGGGATCGCCATCGTCTGTTCCATGATGGCGGCGGCCTGGCGCAGGTCGGGAATGGTCTCGAACAGCGGAATCACCATCAGTTCGATATCGTCGTCGCTGCTGCCGTTGCGCAGCAGGCCGGTTTCGCGCTGCAGCAGCAATACTTCCAGCATGTCGGAAACGGTTTCCGTGTGCGAGATGATGTAGTTGCGGATCGCGCGCGAGCCGTACATTTTGCGGATGTCGTGCGCAGCGCGCATGATCGACAGCTCGGAATTGGTTTCGTCCGAATAGTCGATGTAGGGCGAGAACAGCAGGCGTGGCTTGTCGAGTTCGGACAGCAGCAGCGCGACTTTCTGTTCTTCGGTCAGCGCAGTGTAGTTCGTTTCTACCTGTGCGCAGCGGAACAGTTCGGTCAGCACGCGTTCGTGCACGTCGGAGCTTTGACGCATATCCAGCGTGGCCATGTGGAAGCCGAAGATGTCGGCTGCGCGGCGCAGTTTGGCCAGACGCGGGCGTGCCAGTGCGGCACCGTGATGCGATTTCAGCGAATCGATCAGGATCTGCAGGTCTTGCGCGAATTCGTCGGGCGACGCGTAGGGCGCGGCCGAGCCGATTTCGCGGCGCGCGATCGTGGCGGCACCGCGTGCGCGCGCGGTAGCCGCCAGACGCGTGTAGATGAAAATCAGTGCGCGACGATAAGGTTCGTCGGTGCGGTGCGCGGACTGGTCGGGCGATGCATCGGCCAGCGCCTGCAGTTCCGGACTGACACCGGCCAGGAAGCCGGAAACCGACAGCTCTGCACCCAGCGCATGTACTTCGGCGAGATAGAAGTCCAGCACCGTCGTCGACTGGCGCGACAGCGCATAGCGCATGGTGTCGGCATTGACGTTCGGATTGCCGTCGCGGTCGCCACCGATCCAGCTGCCCATCTGCACGAACGGCGAGAACGTGTTCTTCGACTTGCTGCTGGCGCGTTGCGGGAACTGTTCGGCCACTTCCTCGGCGATGTCTTCGTACATGCCAGGAAGTTCGTTCAGGAAGGTGATGCGGTAGTAGGACAGCGCGTTGTTGACTTCATCCTTGACCGACAACTTCGAGTAGCGCAGCAGGCGCGTCTGCCACAGCATCGTGATGCGCGTGTGCAGCAGCTGCGTGTTGTCGGCGCGCTCCTTCGGCGTCATCGGCAGGTCGCGTTGCGCCAGCAGGCGGGCGATATCGTTTTCCGAATCGAGGATGCTCTTGCGCTGCACTTCGGTCGGGTGCGCGGTCAGCACCGGCGAGATCAGCGCATCCTTGAAGAAGTCGCGCACCTGGGCGCCGGTGACGCCGGCCTTGTCCAGTTTTTCCAGCGCGAAGGCGACGCTGCCTTCCTGCGGCGTGGAGCCGGCCAGCAGATGCGCGCGGCGGCGGCGGTTGTGGTGATGATCTTCGGCGATGTTGGCCAGGTGAGAGAAATACGAGAACGCGCGTACCACGGTGATGGTCTGCTCACGGTCCAGCTTCTTCAGCAGGCGGTTCAACTGCGCGCCGGCCTGGTCGTCGGATTCGCGACGGAAGCGCACGGCGGTCTGGCGGATGGTTTCCACCACTTCGAACACGGCATCGCCTTCCTGGTCGCGCAGCACGTCGCCGAGCAGGCGGCCCAGCAGGCGGATGTCTTCCTTCAGCGGTGCATCCTTGTCGCGGTCGGGGGCATTCCGGGCGGAAGAAGTCGCGCGCGGTCGGGTGTTCGATTGTTTTGCCATGGTCGAAATACAGTCAGCTTGTTGATGGTGATAACGAGGGAAGATGCGCCGTTTCGCCGAAAGGACGCATGCTAGAATTTCAGCGATACCTTAGATGTGAATCCGCGATGGAGACGGCCGCTGTGCGGCGTCATCGACAGTTGCCGAACCTGTAGAGCGCGGCTGCAATTTACAGGCTCGCCAGCTTCCCGACAGAAAAATCGAAAGAAGCCGTGTTGAAATTCCCACCCCCGAAAAAATTAATCATCGCCTCGCGCGAAAGCCGTCTTGCCATGTGGCAGGCCGAGCATGTGCGCGAAAAGCTGGCCCTATTATATCCGCAGTGCACGGTGGAGATTCTCGGAATGACGACGCGCGGCGATCAGATCCTGGATCGCGCGCTGTCGAAAGTGGGCGGCAAGGGGCTGTTCGTCAAGGAACTGGAAACGGCAATTGCCGACGGACGCGCCGACCTGGCCGTGCATTCGCTGAAGGATGTGCCGATGACGCTGCCGGACGGTTTCAGCCTGGCGGCGGTGCTGGAACGCGAGGACCCGCGCGATGCCTTCGTCTCCAACGACTACGATTCGCTGGATGCGCTGCCGGACGGCGCGGTGGTCGGCACCAGCAGCCTACGCCGCCAGTCGCTGATTGCCGCGCGCTTCCCTAAACTGGTCGTGCGTCCGTTGCGCGGCAATCTGGATACGCGCCTCGGCCGTCTCGACCGCGGCGAATATGCCGCGATCATCCTGGCCGCCGCCGGCCTGAAGCGGCTGGGCATGGAACAGCGCATACGCGCCATTCTGCCGCCCGAACAAAGCCTGCCGGCGCCGGGGCAGGGCGCAATGGCGATCGAGATTCGTGCCGACCGTGACGATCTTCGGCAATGGCTGGCACCGCTCGAGCACGACGCGACCGCGCGTATTGTCAGCGCGGAACGCACCGTATCGCGCAATTTCGGCGGCAGTTGCCAGGTGCCGCTGGCAGCTTTCGCCACGCTGGACGGCGAGACGATGAGGCTGCGCGCGATGATCGCGACGCCGGACGGCAAGCGCGTCGCCAGCGCCGATCTGGCCGGTCCCGCTGCGGCGCCGGAAGAGCTGGGCACGCGTATCGCGATGGAACTGCAGCTGCAGGACGCGCATGCGATCCTGGAGGCTTGCAAGGCGGACCCCGTCGGAGATGCCTGAACTCGTGCATGAATTGCCGCATGTCGTCGTCACGCGGCCAATAGCGCAGGCCGACGTGCTGGCGCAGCGTATCGCGGCGTTGGGGCGCACACCTGTCCTTTTCCCGTTGCTCGACATCCTGCCGCTGCCCGATACGGCGCCGCTGTGTGCGGCGCTGGCGGAGCTCGACCGCTATGCGCTGATCGCCTTCGTCAGCCCGAATGCGATCGATGCCGCGTTCGCCGCACGGCCGGACTGGCCGCATGGCCTGCGGCTGGCCGTGGTCGGCGACGGCAGCCGCGCGGCGCTGGCTCGTCACGGCATCACGCCGGACAACAGCACCATCTTCATCCCGCACGATCGGGAGCGTACCGATTCGCAAACCTTGCTGGAAGCGCTGGATTTGCCCGCGCTGCATGGTAAGGACATCCTGATCGTGCGAGGCGAAACCGGGCGTGAACTGCTGGGCGATGCTCTGCGCGCCGCCGGCGCACGCGTGACGCCGGTCGCCGCATACCGGCGTGCGATGCCTGCCTTCACCGAACAGCGGCGCGGCGAACTGAAGCGGCTGCTGGACGGTCAGAACGACTGGATCGTGACCAGTTCCGAAGCGCTGCGCTTTCTGGCGCAGATGGTTGGGCAACTCGATGACGAGGATGAAGGGGAGGCCGTCGCAAAAATGCAACAGCAAAGAATCATCGCATCGCACGTACGCATCGCTGAAACCGCGGAATCGCTGGGTTTTCGCGATGTCATTCGCAGCGCTTCAGGCGACGACGGCTTGTTAGCCGCGTTACAATCTCTTTCATGAATGACATGCCGACTTCCCCCGACCCAGCGCCGCAAGCCATTCCGGCTGCCGCGGCTCCGTCCCATACCGTCATCGATGCCAAGCCTGTAAAGAGCAAGAAGCAGGGCGGCCGACAAGGTGTCCTATTCGTCGTCGTGATCCTGCTGGCCGCCTTGCTGGCGGCGCATGCATGGTATGCGCAGCGCGAACTGTCGGAAGTCCGCGCCGAGGTTGCGCGCCGCATGCAGAGCGGCGACAACATCAGCAACGAAACGCGCATCATCGCCAAGTCGGTCCAGGAAACCGTGACCGAGCTGCAGGCCAAGGTCAATGTGCTGGAAAACAAGCAGGTCGAAGCGCAGAGCCAGCAACTCGCGCTGGAGCAGCTGTATCAGGATTTGTTCAAGCGCCGCGACGACTGGGCGCTGGCCGAAGTCGAACAGGTGCTGTCGACCGCCAGCCAGCAATTGCAACTGGCCGGCAACGTGCAGGGCGCATTGATTGCGCTGCAGAATGCGGATGCCAAACTGGCGCGCGCCGAGACGCCGCAGTTCGTCAACATCCGCCGCGCCATCGGGCATGACATCGAACGCCTGAAAGCCTTGCCGAATCTGGATTTGACCGGCATCGCCCTGCGTCTGGACAGCGTCATCAGCCAGATCGACCGCATGCCGCTGCTGTCCGACGAGCATCCGGCCTTGCCTGCCACCGAACCGAAGAACCGTCCGTTGCCGCAGGCGAAACATGTGAAGGCCGGCAAGGCAAACGCGGATGCCGCAGCAGCGAACGAGACGAACGACTGGTGGCCGCAAGTGAAGGCGCGCTGGGAAAGCTGGTCGAGCGAAATGTGGAACGACGTGCGCCAGCTGATTCGCGTGCGCAGCGTGGACAGTTCGGATGCGCTGCTGTTGTCGCCGAGCCAGGCCTACTATGCGCGCGAGAACCTGAAGCTGCGCCTGCTGAATGCGCGTCTGGCACTGCTTTCGCGCAATGAAAGCGCCTTCCGCAGCGACATGGCCGCCGCGCAGGACAGCATCGCGAAATACTTCGATACCCGTGCCAAGCAGACGCAAACCGTGCAGGCCCTCCTGAAGCAGGTGCAATCGAGCAATCTGGCGATCGAAATGCCGACTCTGGCCGAAAGCCTGAACGCCGTTCGCAACTTCAAGGCCAAGCCTTGATCCGCCCACCTGACAGCCGACCGTACCTGACATGCGCTTCTTTCTCTGGATCCTGATACTGTTCGCCGCCGCCATTGGCCTGGCCGTGGCGGCGCACTTCAATGTCGGCAACGTGGTGTTCTTCTATCCGCCATACCGTGTCGATCTGTCGCTCAATTTCTTCATCCTGCTGGCGATCCTGCTGTTCGTGGCCATCTATGCCGTGCTGAAGACGGTGCGTGTGGCGCAGGCGATGCCGGGACGCGTTGCCGCCTATCGGCGCGAGAAGCTCGAACGCAAGGGCAACCAGGCGCTGCGCGATGCGCTGAAATCGTTTTTCGAAGGCCGTTTCGGCCATGCGGAAAAGGCTGCCACGCGTGCTGCCGAGTCGCCGGAAAACGCCGGACTGGCTGCGCTGATTGCGGCCCGTGCCGCGCACCGCATGCAGCAGAACGACAGGCGCGATACCTGGCTGGCGACGGTTGATGACGAACAGGGACTGAAGACGGCGCGTCTGATGACGGCAATCGAATTGCTGGTGGACGAGCGCCAGCCGGAACAGGCGCTGGAAGTCGTCAAGGAACTGAACGCCAACGGCACGCGCCACATTCACGCGTTGCGTATGGCGCTGAAGGCTAACCAGCGCGCCGGCAACTGGCCGGAAGTGCTGCGGCTGGTGCGTTCGCTGGACAAGAACCGTGCCTTGCATCCGGCGCTGTCGACGCGCCTGCGCGAACTGGCCTATCAGGACCTGCTGCAGAATCCGGCCAACGATGCGGAATCGATCCGCAACGTCTGGTGGAGCATTCCGGCCGAAGAGCGTGTGCATCCTTATGTCGCGCTGCATGGTGCGCAGGCATTCAATCGCTGCGGGCTGCATGACGATGCGCGTGCGGCGATCGAGAAGGCGATGGAAGCCGAATGGGACGAGCGCCTGCTGAAGCCGTATCGTGCTGCAGCCGCACAGGCCGGCGAGCCGGCGCTGCTGGCGCAGATCGAGCGTTGCGAGGACTGGAACCGCAAGCATCCGGGCGATCCGGAGCTGGAATTGACGCTGGGCACGCTATGCCTGCGTCAGCATCTGTGGGGCAAGGCGCAGCGTCATCTGGAACAGGCGCTGTCCGATGCGACGCATCCGCGCATGTTGCAGGAAATCCATCTGAAGCTGGCGCAGATGCACGAAGCGCTGAACCAGCCGGAACAGGCGGCTTCCCACTACCGCCAGTGCGCCGTCGCCACGGCGCTGTAACTTTTCTTCCGAATATTTCTCTCCGCACTTTCTCTGCGGCAGGCTTCGTCTGTCCGCCCGGAAACGGATGGCGGGCGGCAGGATGCCGAACGGGGCCGGCGGGAAAATCGCTATAATCACGGGTTTGCAGCATCCCTCCGATTTCCCCACTTTCGAGAACACACCATGAGTCTGAACAATGTCCCGGCCGGCAAGGATCTGCCGAACGATTTCAATGTCATCATCGAAATCCCGATGAATGCCGATCCGGTCAAGTACGAAGTCGACAAGGAAAGCGGCGCGATTTTCGTCGATCGCTTCATGAGCACGGCGATGCACTATCCGTGCAACTACGGTTACATTCCGCAGACCATCGCCGACGACGGCGATCCGGTGGATGTGCTGGTGATCACGCCGTTTCCGCTGCACCCGGGCGTGGTCGTGCGCTGCCGCGTGATCGGCGTGTTGAAGATGAGCGACGAAGCAGGCGGCGATGCGAAGCTGCTGGCGGTACCGGTCGACAAGATCCTGCCGATCTATCAGCACTGGCAGAAACCGGAAGACATCAACGACCTGCGCCTGCAGCAGATCCAGCATTTCTTCGAGCACTACAAGGATCTGGAAAAAGGTAAATGGGTCAAGGTCGAAGGCTGGGGCGGTCCGGACGAAGCCAAGGCGGAGATTCTGGCCGGCGTCGAAAACTACAAGAAACAGGCCAAGGCCTGATTCGACTGCGGTTCTTCGTACGTTTTTCGTACATTCTGCAACAGTAAAAAAGCGCACTTCGGTGCGCTTTTTTTATGGGGTTCCGTGCTCGATCCTGCGACGAACAATCTAGAAAAATCTAGCGGAGTCGCATCAGCCGGCTGCCGAACTGGTTGAACGCCAGACCGCCGAGTACCAGCAGGCCGGCGACGATCTTCCACCATTGCAGCGGTTCGTCCAGCAGCAGCGTTGCGCTCAGCATGCCGAACACCGGTACCAGCAACGTGAAGGGTGCGATGGTGGCGGTCGGGTATTTGCGCATCAGGATCGACCAGATGCCGAAACCGATGAGGGTGTTCGGATAGGACTGGAACAGGATCGCGCCTACCGACGGCCATCCGGCGTGATGCAGCGTCTGCATCCAGACCGTCGGTCCTTCGATCAGCAGCGATGCGCACAGCAGCAGCGGCGTCGCCACCAGCGAACCCCAGACGACCAGCGGAACGGGGCGCACGTCATGCATCTTTTTCGTCAGGATGTTGGCCATCGCCCATGACAGGCCGCCGGTAATCACCAGCAGGAAACCGAGCACGGTCGCATGTCCTTCCAGATGCAGGGCGACCAGCAGCATGCCGGCCAGCGCGATCAGCGCGCCTATCCATTGCGTTACCCGCGGACGTTCGCCCAGCAGCAGAATTGCCAGGCCGATCGTGAAGAAGGCCTGCAACTGGATGACCAGCGAGGCCAGCCCTGCCGACAGCCCCAGTTTCATGCCAGAGAACAGCAGCGTGAACTGCACGGCGAACTGGAACAGGCCGTAGCCAACCAGCAGCGTCCACGGAATCGTCGGCCTGCGCACGAAAAAGACCAGTGGAAACGCGGCGAACATGAAACGCATCGCGGTGAAGAGAATCGGCGGCAAATCCTGCAGGCCGACCTTGATGACGACGAAGTTGATTCCCCAGATGCCGACGACGGCAATGGCGGTCAGGATGTCGGCAGGATTCATGGAGAGGGATACGTTGCGGTGAGGCGGCCGCGGATGCAGCCAGCCTGCGCATTGTATCGAAGTACGGCGATCTCTGCCGTCAGCGCAGCAGCGTGTAGGCGGCGATGGCGCCTGCGACGAGAACGCTGCAGATCGGCCAGAAGAGCCGCGACTTCTGAAAATCCGGTGCGTTTGCAGGCTGCTCGGCCAGCTCCTGCTTGGGCATGCGTTCGTGTTCGCGGCGCGTGCGCGTCAGGTGGCGCTTGATGTCGAGCGACATTTCTTCCGCTGTCTGATAACGCTTTTCGGGCTTCTTGCTCATTGCCTTGACGACGATGCGCGACAGCCACATCGGCACGCCGCCCTCGACCATGTGCGGTTCCGGTGCGGCCTTGAAGGCGATCTGCTGCAGGAGTTTGTCGGTATCGGCGGCATGGAACGGTTTGCGGAAGGTCAGCATTTCGTACATGACGGCGCCCAGCGAATAGACGTCGGTGCGGGCGTCGACCGTGTGGCCGAGCGCCTGTTCGGGCGACATGTAGTTTGGCGTGCCGAGCAGGTTGTCGTGGAACAGCGTGAATGGTTCTTCTACGTTGCGCGCATCGGGCACGCGGTTGGGCGCGCGTGCGATGCCGAAGTCGACGATCTTGGGCTGGTGGTCGGTCACGAGGAAGATGTTGGCGGGCTTGATGTCGCGGTGGATGACGCCGTTGCGGTGCGCGTGTTCCAGCGCATCGGCGATCTTCCACGAGATCGAGGCGACGTCGTCCGGCGAGAAGCGGTGGCCGGCGGCCATCGTCTTGTTCAGTTCGCGACCGGGCAGGTATTCCATCGCGATGTAGGTCCAGTCGCCTTCGCTGGATGCTTCGTAGATCGTGACGATGTTGGAATGCGCCAGACGGCCGGCGGCGCGCGCCTCGTTGATGAACTGTTGCTCGTACTGTTTTTTCTCTGCCAGCGGCATCCGGTTGCGGAAGGTCTTCAGCGCGACATCGCGATCGATGACCGGATCGTGCGCCAGGTAGACGACGCCGATGGAGCCGCGTCCCAGTTCGTGCTTGATGGAAAACCGTCCTATCCGTGCCGGGCGGTCGTGGATCGGTTGCAGAGGCGTAATGGTCGATGTCATCGTGGACGTAGCATGCACTGACGTTCGCAGGGTGGCAAGCCCCATGTTCTGGGTAATTGCACGGCGGCTACAGCGTGTCGGACATTCTCGGACGCAGTCAGGTCCGGAATGGATTGTGCTCGTTCAATTCGTCGATGTAGCCGGCGATGCCGCTGCTTTCCTGCTGCAGGAATTCTTCTACTGCATGCGAAAAACCGGGATGCGCGAGCCAGTGCGCCGACCATGTCTTTTGCGGCAGGAAACCGCGCGCCATCTTGTGTTCGCCCTGCGCGCCGCCTTCGAAGCAGGCGATGCCGTGCGCGATGCAGAATTCTAGCGGCTGATAGTAGGCGGTTTCGAAATGCAGGCAGTCGACGTGCATCAGCGCGCCCCAGTAGCGGCCGTATAGCGTTTTGTCGTCATGCACGACCAGAGACGATGCGATCGGCTGACCATCGCGTTCGGCGACGATCAACAACAGGTTGTCCGGCATCGTGGCGCCGATGCGCAGGAAAAAATCCAGGTTTAGGTAAGGCGTCGAATGATGGGCGGCGTAGGTGTGGTCATAGCAGCGCTTGAAGAAGCGCCAGTCGCCTTCGTCGGCTTGACTTCCTGAGATGTGGCGGAACGTCACGCCGGCTTCCTGTACCTTGCGGCGTTCGGCGCGAATGTTCTTGCGCTTCTTGCGTTCCAGCGTGTCGAGGAAATCGTCGAAGCTGTGGTAGCCGGCATTGAGCCAGTGAAACTGTACGCCGCTACGCAGCAGGAAACCGGCTTCCTGCAATTGCTCGGCTTCCTGCGGCGGCGGATACAGGATGTGCGTCGACGAAAAATCGTTGCCCTGCTGGATCGCACACAGCGCGGCAACCAGCGCGGCACGCGACTCAGCATCGCGTGCCAGCAGGCGCGTTCCGGTGACCGGCGTGAACGGAATGGCCGACAGCAGCTTGGGGTAATAGTCGAGGCCGTTGCGGCGATAGGCATCGGCCCAGGCCCAGTCGAATACATATTCGCCGTAGGAATGGCTTTTCGCGTACAGCGGCAGCGCCGCTTCGAGTCGCTCCACGCCGTCGACGTTGCGCCACAACGTCAGGTACTGCGGCTGCCAGCCGCTGCGTGCCGACGCGCTGCCGCTTTCATGCAGCGCATCGAGGAAGGCATAGGACAGAAACGGCGTGGCGTCATCCTGCAAGGCCAGCAACGCATCCCAGGCCGATTGGCCGATTTCCGCCAGCGACGACACGATGCGCGGGCGATAGGCGGGCTGTTCGGCGGATGGTCCGATGGACGGTGCGCTATCCATGCAACGGTGATTGAACGGCTGAAAGGTTGAAGGGCATGTGGGATACGGAGATCGGATGCTGCGTTGGCTGTACGGTGTCGATTGTGCGGTGATGCCTGCCGATTCTACGCAAAAAACGCCATCGCCATGTGCGGCAGCCTTGCGAAGCGAACTGCTACTACAATACGACTTCGCAATATGGCTTTACAGGACGACTGGAAAACCGCCCGTCGGATGCAGCACGATGAGGCAGGTTGCATCGCAATAGCCGGCAAGGAACGACGTCAGGACAAGGACAACATGAAAGGCAATTTCTTCAATCTGTATGCGCATGGATTTGCGCGCGTGTCGGTCGGCGTGCCGCGTTGCAAGGTGGCCGACCCGCTGTTCAATGCGCAGCAGACCATCGCGCTGGCGAAACAGGCGGCCGATGCCGGCGCCGCGCTGGTCGCTTTCCCTGAACTGGGATTGTCCGCCTATACCTGCGACGACCTGTTTCATCAGAACGCCTTGCTGGACGGCTGCCTGCAGGCGTTGGGGCGAATTGTCGATGCGTCGGCCACATTGCCGCTGGCGATGATCGTCGGTCTGCCGCTGCGTGTCGAACACCAGTTGTTCAACTGCGCGGTGGTGGTGGCCGAAGGCCGGCTGCGCGGCGTCGTTCCCAAGACCTATCTGCCGAACTACGGCGAATTCTACGAAGCACGGCAATTCAGTTCCGGCGATTGCACCAATGTGCAGCGCATCACGCTGTTGGGGCAGGAAGTGGAATTCGGCGCATCGCTGCTGTTCGACGTGAAGAACATTCCGTTGTTGCGCTTCCATGTCGAAATCTGTGAAGACGTCTGGGTGCCGATTCCGCCATCGTCGTTCGCCGCGCTGGCCGGCGCGACCGTGCTGGTCAACCTGTCGGCATCGAACATCGTGATCGGCAAGTCCGGCTACCGACATCAACTGGTGTCGCAGCAGTCGGCGCGTTGCCTGGCCGCCTATCTGTATTCGTCGGCCGGCATGGGCGAATCGACAACCGATCTGGCTTGGGATGGCCAGTCACTGATCTGTGAGAACGGCGAACTGTTGGCCGAGTCCGAACGCTTTTCCGACGAATCGCATCTGATTCATGCGGACATCGATCTCGAACGCCTGTCGTCGCAGCGCATGCACCAGACGACCTTCGGCCAGTCGGTGCGCCGGCATGCGGACGAGGTGGCACGCTTCCGTACCGTGTCGATGGAAATCCCGGTCGATGCCGACGGCAAGCTGCCGCTGCAGCGCAGGGTAGCGCGCTTCCCTTATGTGCCGGCCGATGCGCGCAACCGCGATGCGCGTTGCGAAGAGGTCTACAACATCCAGGTGCAGGCGCTGATGCAGCGACTGGCGTCTTCCGGACTGAAGAAGGTCGTGATCGGCGTTTCTGGCGGACTGGATTCCACGCATGCGCTGCTGGTCTGCGCAAAGACGATGGACCGGCTTGGCCTGCCGCGCACCAATATTCTTGCCTATACGATGCCGGGTTTTGCCACCAGCGAACGCACGCTACGGCAGGCGCGCGAGCTGATGGAAGCGGTCGGCTGCACGGCGCAGGAGATCGACATCCGGCCGAGCTGCATGGCGATGCTGAAGGATCTTGGCCATCCCTATGCGTCGGGCGAGGAAGTCTACGACGTCACCTTCGAGAACGTGCAGGCGGGCGAGCGCACCAATCATCTGTTCCGGCTGGCGAACCACAATCAGGCTTTCGTGATCGGCACCGGCGACCTGAGCGAACTGGCGCTGGGGTGGTGCACTTACGGTGTGGGCGACCACATGTCGCACTACAACGTCAACGCCAGTGTGCCAAAGACACTGATCAGCCATCTGGTGCGCTGGGTGGCAGAGAAGGGCGAGATTGGCACCGCGGGTGCTGACGTGCTGCTGCGCGTGCTGGATACCGACATCAGCCCGGAACTGGTGCCCGGCAAGTCGAACGGTGCGCCGGAGCAGAAGACCGAAATGGTGATCGGCCCGTACGAACTGCAGGATTTCAACCTGTACCACGTACTGCGCTTCGGCTTTGCACCGAGCAAGATCGCCTTTCTGGCGCTGCACGCATGGGGCGACCGGGAAAAGGGCGCATGGCCGGAAGGCGAGCACGTGGCGCGTCGGCAATACGAACTGGCTGACATCAAGAAGAACCTGGCAATCTTCCTCGACCGTTTCTTCCACCAGAGCCAGTTCAAGCGTTCCTGTATCCCGAACGGGCCCAAGGTCGGCTCCGGCGGTTCGCTGTCGCCGCGCGGCGACTGGCGCGCGCCCAGCGATTCGGAATCGAAGGTCTGGCTGGCTGATCTAGCCAACGTGCCGGACTGAGATGCGGGACTGAACGAGCGGAAGATATAGCGCGATGCTTCGCGAAAGCGGCAAACAAGCGCACAATAGCGGCAAGCCGGCGGCGCAGATACCGATCCGCCAGCGCTATCCAACCAAGGAGTTTCAATGAAACAGATCACAGCCATCATCAAGCCGTTCAAACTCGACGAAGTGCGCGAAGCGCTGGCGGAAGTGGGCGTCACCGGCCTGACCGTGACCGAGGTCAAGGGTTTCGGCCGCCAGAAGGGCCATACGGAACTGTATCGCGGAGCCGAATACGTCGTGGATTTTCTGCCGAAGGTGAAGGTCGAGGCCGTGGTGGACGACAGCGTGCTGGAGCAGGCAGTGGACGCGATCATCAAGGCCGCGCGAACTGGCAAGATCGGCGACGGCAAGATTTTCGTGCGCGCCGTCGAACAGGTCATTCGCATTCGCACCGGCGAGGTCGGCAGCGAGGCCGTCTGACGGTGCGATGAAAACGAAAATGGGCCGGCATTGCCGGCCCGTTTCATTTGGCGATTGAATTGCGCCAATCAGGTCTGATGAAGAGGGCGAAGATCAGAGCAATCAACTCGCCTGCAGCAGCACGATCAGCGCACCGGCGCCGCCGTCTGCCGCACGCGCCTGACAGAAGGCAATCACTTCATCCTTTTGTACCAGCCAGTTGCGCACCTTGCTCTTCAGCACCGGCGTCTTATTGACCGATCCCAGCCCCTTGCCGTGGATGATGCGCACGCAGCGCAGCCCGCGTTTGACGGCATTGCGCAGGAATTCTCCCAATGCATCGCGCGCCTCGTCGGTGCGCATGCCGTGCAGATCGAGCTGTGCCTGAATCACCCAGTGGCCGCGGCGCAGTTTGCGCACCACGTCCGGCCCGATGCCGGTGCGCGCATAGCTGAGCGCTTCGTCGGTATCGAGCAGCGAATCGATGGTGAATTCGTCGGACAGCGATTCGCGCAGCGCCGCCTGTTCGTCCGCCAGATGCTGGCGCGGAATGGGTTGCGGGCGCGGCAGGGTAATGTCAGCCTTGCTACTGGTCTTCAGCGGCGCGATGTCGCCGATGCTGCGGCGGAACAGATCGGCCTCCAGTTGCGCTTCCTTTTCGGCGCGCAGTTTTTTAGCTTCGGCCAGACGACGCGCTTCTTCCTGCTTCTTCAGATCCTTGTGCAGGGATTTGAGTCCGGCGAAATCCTTGAGCGGGCCAGGCATGACGCCCTCCTGATCGAAGATAGGTGACGAAGATGCGGGGCGCGGCGTCGGCCGCGCCCGTGCGGATTACTCCAGGCTTTCCAGATAGCGCTGTGCATCCAGCGCGGCCATGCAGCCGGTACCGGCGCTGGTGATCGCCTGGCGATAGACGTGATCCTGCACGTCGCCGGCGGCGAACACGCCCGGCACGCTGGTGGAGGTCGCCATGCCTTCGAGACCGGTCTTGGTCTTGATGTAGCCGTTGTGCATGTCCAGCTGGTCGATGAAGATGTCCGTGTTCGGCTTGTGGCCGATCGCGATGAAGACGCCGTGCACCGGCACTTCGGTAATCTTTTCGTCCACCGTCGATTTGATCTTGAGACCGGTCACGCCGCTGTCGTCGCCGACGACTTCGTCCAGCGTGTGGTTCCAGCGGATTTCGACCTTGCCTTCGGCGACTTTTGCCATCAGGCGATCGATCAGGATCGCTTCGGCACGGAACTTGTCGCGGCGATGGATGACGGTGACTTTCTTCGCGATGTTCGACAGATACAGCGCTTCCTCGACGGCCGTGTTGCCGCCGCCGACCACGGCAACTTCCTGCTCGCGGTAGAAGAAACCGTCGCAGGTCGCGCAGGCAGAGACGCCCTTGCCCATGAACGATTGTTCCGATGGCAGGCCGAGGTATTGCGCCGAGGCGCCGGTGGCGATGATCAGTGCGTCGCAGGTGTATTCGCCGGCGTCGCCGATCAGGCGCATCGGTTTTTCGTTCAGCTTGGTCGTGTGGATGTGGTCGAAGATGATTTCGGTGTTGAAGCGTTCGGCATGCTGCAACAGGCGCTGCATCAGTTCCGGGCCTTGCACGCCCAGCGGATCGCCCGGCCAGTTCTCGACGTCGGTTGTCGTCATCAGTTGGCCGCCCTGTTCGAGACCGGTGATCATGACCGGTTTCAGGTTGGCGCGGGCTGCATAGACGGCCGCGCTGTAGCCGGCAGGACCGGAACCGAGGATGAGGACTTTGGCGTGTTTGACGGTGGACATGATGTTCTTCTGACAGTGGATGGATGGCCGTGTGATTGGCGAAACTGCTGCCGGTCGCTTGTATATGTCGGCGCGGCATCAAATTTCAACCGCTCCCGGAATTATTGGGTGCAAAGGGTGAAAAATGGTTAAGATTATAGAGGAAGCGCCATGCCGCCGCTCTGACCGGCGGCCGGCGCGAAGGCAAGCCGTTCCTCTTCCTTTATCCTTGTTCGGCTTTCGCCTGCCGTGCCACACGGATCGATGCGCCGCCACGGCGCCGGTTCAGCGTTGACAAACGCGCAGTTGATATGACGTTCACACGTCCTGATTTATGACCAAGACAAGCCAAGCCTATACCCGTAAAACAGATGTTCCCAAGAATCAGCCGCCGGGGCGAATCGCCCGCCTGCTATCCGAGGCGCGCTGGCTGATACTGGCCGTCGTCACGTTGTATCTGATGCTGATTTTCCTGACTTATTCGCCGGTCGATCCGGGTTGGTCGCACGCGAACGTCGTCGCCAAGCTGCACAATCTCGGCGGACGCGTCGGCGCGTGGCTGGCCGATTTGCTGCTGTTCATCTTCGGTGCGTCGGCCTGGTGGCTGTGCGTCTTCCTGCTGCGGCTGGTGTGGCTCGGCTATCGCCGCCTGTCGCAGCGCTATCTGTTGAAGAAGGAGCCGGAAGAACCGCATCGCCATGAAAATCTGATCCGCGGTATCGGCTTCGTGCTGATGATGTCGGGCAGCGTGGCGATCGAATATCTGCGCATGTATTCGATGAAGGCGCAGCTGCCGCGCGCCCCAGGTGGCGTGCTGGGCGAACTGATCGGCAATGCCGTGCAGAATACCTTCGGTTTCATGGGCGCGACGCTGTTGTTGCTGCTGCTGTTCGGCGTCGGCTTCAGCCTGTTCTTCCATGTGTCGTGGCTGAGCGTGGCCGAGCGCATCGGCGAGTTCATCGAACGCTCGTTCCAGTTCGTGCGCAATCTGTACGGTGCGCGCAAGGACAGGCAGATGGGGCAAGTCGCCGCCGTCAAGCGCGAGGAAGCCGTGGTGCAGGAACGCGCCAAGATCGTCGAAGCGCCGCCGATCCGCATCGAACCGCAGATCGTCGCTGTGCCGAAATCCGAGCGTGTCGAGAAAGAGAAACAGTCGTCGCTGTTCCACGATCTGCCGGATACGAACCTGCCACCGCTGTCGCTGCTGGACGAGCCGCCGGAATCGCAGGAAACCGTCAGCATCGAAACGCTGGAATTCACCAGCCGCCTGATCGAAAAGAAACTGTCGGACTTCGGCATCACGGTAAAGGTCGTGGCCGCCTATCCGGGCCCGGTCGTCACGCGCTACGAGATCGAGCCGGCCACCGGCGTCAAGGGCAGCCAGATCGTGAATCTGGCGCGCGACCTCGCCCGTTCGCTGGCGTTGACCTCGCTGCGCGTGGTCGAGACGATTCCCGGCAAGAACTACATGGCGCTGGAACTGCCGAATCCGAAACGCCAGATCGTGCGCCTGACTGAAATCATCAGCTCCAAGGTCTACAACGACAGTGCCTCGAGCCTGACCGTTGCACTCGGCAAGGACATTGCCGGCAATCCGGTGGTGGCCGATCTGGCCAAGATGCCGCACCTGCTGGTGGCTGGCACCACCGGTTCCGGCAAATCGGTCGGCATCAACGCGACCATCCTGTCGCTGCTGTACAAATCCGATCCGAACCAGGTGCGCATGATCCTGATCGATCCGAAGATGCTGGAACTGTCGATCTACGAAGGCATTCCGCATCTGCTGGCGCCGGTCGTGACCGACATGCGCCAGGCCGGCCACGCGCTGAACTGGGGCGTCAACGAAATGGAGCGCCGCTACAAGCTGATGAGCAAGCTGGGCGTGCGCAACCTGGCCGGCTACAACACCAAGATCGCCGAAGCCGAAAAGCGCGAAGAAAAAATCCCGAACCCGTTCAGCCTGACGCCGGACGCGCCGGAACCGCTGGAAAAACTGCCGACCATCGTCATCATCATCGACGAACTGGCCGACCTGATGATGGTCGTCGGCAAGAAGGTCGAGGAACTGATCGCGCGTATTGCACAAAAGGCACGTGCGGCCGGCATCCACTTGATTCTGGCGACGCAGCGCCCATCTGTGGACGTGATCACCGGCCTGATCAAGGCCAACATTCCGACGCGCATCGCGTTCCAGGTCAGCAGCAAGATCGATTCGCGCACGATCTTGGACCAGATGGGTGCGGAAGCGCTGCTCGGCATGGGCGACATGCTGTACATGCCGCCGGGAACCGGCCTGCCGATCCGTGTGCATGGCGCGTTCGTTTCGGATGATGAGGTGCATCGCGTCGTCAACCATCTGAAGGAGCAGGGCGAGCCGAACTACATCGAGGGCATCCTCGAAGGCGGTACCGGTGAAGACGGCGAAGGCGGCTTGAGTCTGGACGGCGTCGGTGGTGGCGGCGAAGGCGATGCGCTGTACGATCAGGCGGTCGCGATCGTGCTGAAGAACCGTCGCGCATCGATCTCGCTGGTGCAGCGCCATCTGCGCATCGGCTACAACCGCGCGGCGCGCTTGCTGGAACAGATGGAACAGAGTGGGCTGGTGTCGTCGATGCAATCGAACGGCAACCGCGAAATCCTGGTGCCGGCCGGGAACGGAAACGAATAGTCGAAACGAACAGAAGCCGGAAACGAATAAAGGAACGAGATGAACCATAGGAAAACCGCAACTGCCGCGACGACTGCGAAGCGCGACGAGCGCCGCATCTGGTGGACCGTCGCCAGCGTGCTGCTGATTGCTGCGGTGCTGTCGATTCCCATGTTTGCGCATGCGTCGGCGCTCGACCAGTTCAAGAGCTTCGTCGCCGGCACGCAATCGGCGCGCGGCGAATTCAGGCAGCAACTGGTGAAGATCGACAGCGGTACCGTCAAGCCGGGCAAGCAGTCGTCGGGCACCTTCATCTTCGCGCGGCCGGGCAAGTTCATCTGGACGTACAAAAAGCCGTACGAGCAGGTGCTGCAGGCCGATGGTGAAAAACTGTACATCTACGACAAGGACCTGAACCAGGTCACGGTGAAGAAACTGGGCGATGCGCTCGGTTCGTCGCCGGCCGCCATCCTGTTCGGCAGCAACGATCTGGAAAAGAATTTCACGCTGAAGGAAGGCGAAGCCAAGGACGGCATGGAATGGCTGGAAGTGACACCGAAGGCCAAGGACACCACGTTCGATCGCATCGGCATCGGCATGAAGAACGGCGTGCCGGCTGCGATGGAACTGCGCGATTCGTTCGGCCAGGTGTCGCTGCTGACGTTCGAGAGTTTCGAAAGGAATCCGCCAATGCCTGCCAACCAGTTCAGGTTCACGATGCCGAAGGGCGCGGACGTCTTCCAGTAACGACGCATAGCGACACAAATCACGGCACGACAGCCGGAAGTACCGGCATTACATGACGATGCGACGCCAGGCCCGGAAGGGCTGGCGTCGATTGCTTTTTGATCGGGACATCATTTTGATGAAAACCACGCCACTGGCCGAACGCATGCGGCCGCAGACGCTGGACGACGTGATCGGCCAGCAGCACATTCTCGGCCCCGGCAAGCCGTTGCGCGTTGCCTTCGAATCGGGCGAGCCGCATTCGATGATCCTGTGGGGGCCGCCGGGCGTCGGCAAGACGACGCTGGCGCGTCTGATGGCGGACAGCTTCCAGGCCGACTTCATTGCATTGTCGGCAGTGCTGTCCGGCGTCAAGGACATCCGCGAAGCGGTCGAACGCGCCGAACTGTCGCGCGCGATGGGACGCCGCACGATTCTGTTCGTCGACGAGGTGCATCGCTTCAACAAGAGCCAGCAGGACGCCTTTCTGCCGCACGTCGAGAGCGGTCTGTTTACCTTCATCGGCGCGACGACCGAGAATCCATCGTTCGAAGTCAACAGTGCGCTGCTGTCGCGTGCCGCCGTCTACGTGCTGAAATCATTGGGCGAAGACGATCTCGGCGCGATGGTCGATCGTGCCGCCCACGAAGAGCTGGACGGCATCACGTTCACGCCGGATGCAAAGGCGATGCTGGTCGCCAGCGCCGACGGCGACGGCCGCAAGCTGCTGAACAATCTCGAAATTGCCGCACGCGCTGCGCAGGCGAAGAAGCAGAACGAGATCGATGCCGATCTGCTGAAAGCCTGCCTCGGCGATGCATTGCGCCGCTTCGACAAGGGCGGCGATACCTTCTACGACCAGATCTCGGCGCTGCACAAGTCGGTGCGTGGCTCCAGCCCCGACGGCGCGCTGTACTGGTTCTGTCGCATGATCGACGGTGGCGCGGATCCGCGCTATCTGGCGCGCCGTATCGTGCGCATGGCGTGGGAAGACATCGGCTTGGCCGATCCGCGTGCGATGACGATCGTCAACGAGGCGGCCGCGACCTACGAACGGCTTGGCTCGCCGGAAGGCGAACTGGCGCTGGGGCAGGCCGTCATCTATCTGGCGATGGCCGCCAAGAGCAATGCCGGCTACAAGGCCTATAACCAGGCGCGCGCCTTCGTCGCCAAGGACAAGTCGCGCCCCGTGCCGGAACATCTACGCAACGCGCCGACCAAGCTGATGAAGGAGCTCGGCTACGGCAAGCTGTACCGCTACGCGCACGACGAGCCGGATGCTTATGCTGCCGGCGAGACCTATCTGCCGGACGGCATGGCCGAGCCGCATTGGTACGAGCCGACGCCGCGCGGGCTGGAAGGCAAGATCGGCGAGAAGCTGGATTACCTGCGCCAGCTTGATCGCGAAGCGCGCAAGAAACAGAAGTAATGCAGCAAAAGTAATTCAAGAGGCGTAATTCAAGAGAAGTAATCCAGGCGCATCGCTAAAACAGGCCGAAAGCAGAACGGATAAACCGGACATGAATCAAGCCGGGAAAGCAAGCGTACATTGCTGCGACAAGCGGTCGGGCAGATGCACAAGCTCTCGATGGAACACGGCCGATGCAGGGCCGCTCTTGGTACAATGGCGGCTTTTGCATTCTTACGCTTTCCGCCTGCCATGATCGACATCCAACTCCTCCGCAAAGACATCGACAGCGTCGCCGCCCGTCTGGCTGGCCGCAAGTTTCAGCTCGACGTCGCCGCCTTCAACGCACTGGAAGCGGAGCGCAAGCGGATCCAGTCCGCCACCGAGGAACTGCAGAACAAGCGCAACACGCTGTCCAAGCAGATCGGCATGCTGAAGGGCAAGGGCGAGGATACGTCGGCCGTGATGGCGGAAGTGGCCGGCATCGGCGACGAACTGAAGAATTCGGCCGCGCAACTGGACGTTCTGCAGAATCGTCTCGGCGAATTCATGCTGTCGATTCCGAACCTGCCGCACGAATCGGTCCCGGTCGGCAAGGATGAAGCGGACAACGTCGAGATGCGCAAGGTCGGCACGCCGCGCAGCTTCGATTTCGAGGTGAAAGATCACGTCGATGTCGGTGCGCCGCTCGGCCTCGATTTCGACGTTGCTGCCAAGCTGACCGGTTCGCGTTTCGCCGTGATGAAGGGCGGCATCGCCCGCATGCACCGCGCACTGGCGCAATTCATGCTCGACACGCACACCGGCGAACACGGCTACACCGAATGCTATACGCCGTACATCGTCAATGCCGATTCGCTGAAAGGCACCGGCCAACTGCCGAAGTTCGAAGCCGATCTGTTCGCGGTGAAGAAAGGCGGCCAGGAAGGCGAGGGTGAATCGCTGTACCTGATCCCGACGGCGGAAGTATCGCTGACCAACATCGTGCGCGATGAAATCCTGCCGGCCGAATCGTTGCCGATGATGTTGACCGCGCATTCGCCTTGTTTCCGTTCCGAAGCGGGCAGCTACGGCCGCGACACGCGCGGCATGATCCGCCAGCACCAGTTCGACAAGGTCGAGATGGTGCAGGTCGTGCATCCGGAAAAATCGTACGAAGCGCTGGAAGCGATGTGTGGTCACGCCGAGAACATTCTGAAGAAGCTCGGCCTGCCGTACCGCGTCATCACGCTGTGCACCGGCGACATGGGTTTCGGCGCAGCCAAGACTTACGACATCGAAGTGTGGCTACCAGCACAGAATACTTACCGCGAGATTTCGTCGGTGTCGAACTGCGAAGCCTTCCAGGCGCGCCGCATGCAGGCGCGTTTCCGCAATGCGCAGGGCAAGCCGGAACTGGTGCATACGCTGAACGGCTCCGGCCTTGCGGTCGGCCGTACGCTGGTCGCCGTGCTGGAAAATTACCAGCAGGCCGACGGCAGCGTCATCGTGCCGGAAGTGCTGCGTCCATACATGGGCGGGCAGGAAAGACTGGCGCCGGCCGCCTGAGCCGCAATCAACAATACATAAAGAGCAGTATCAAGGCGCAAGCGGATCGGCTTGCGCACTTTCTTCGCTGTCGGTGCGCTCGCCGATGCAAGGTCCCAGGCGACGGTCGATGAACAGACTGTTCCCCGGGATTTTTTTCGCCTGTTTCTTGGAGTCGGCTGCCGCGGTTGCAATCTGGTGATGCGAACCGTACACGCCGGGTTCGACCTTTAGCAAGCCGAGCGAAATCGTCGCCAGTGCGTGGAAGACTTTCTTTCCGCGCCGGTCTTCGCTGATATAGCCGCCGGCATTGCGATGTTCTTCGCTGTAGAAGCCGGAGATGGCAGCGGCGAATACATCGATGATCTGGCGGCAGCGCCATTCCCAATCCGTGCTCTGGAACAGGATGATGAAATCGTCGCCGCCGATATGGCCGACGAAATCGCGTTCCGGATCGCAGTGCGCGCTGAGGATGCGACCGGTCAGCCGCAATACGTCATCGCCCTTGCGATAGCCGTAGACGTCGTTGTACGGCTTGAAGTGGTCGAGGTCGACATAGCAGACGCAGAAGTGCGCGCCATTGCCCAGCAGGCGATCGATGTGTTCGTCTATCGGCACGTTGCCCGGCAACAGCGTCAGTGGATTGGCATAGCGTGCGGCATTGATCTGCATCTGCGTGATCTCGCGCATCAGGTCGTGCGCATTACCCATGCCGGCATACTGGCCGTTGTCGGTGATGATGAAGCCATTGAACAGATGATGGCGATCCGCGTCGACGATCAGCTGGCTCAGTGTATGCAGCGCCGTGTTCTTGTCGGCGATCAGCGGATTGGCGTCCATGAACAGCGTGCAGGATTTCTTGCCGTGCAGTTCGCGCAGGTAAGGCCGCGCAAAATTGTCAATCAGGTTGGCGCGCGTGATCAGGCCGAGCGGCACGCCGTTGGATACGACTGGAATGATTTCCAGCGTCGGATCGTTATTGAACATTTCGTAGATGCGATTGTTCTGCACCTCGGGCGAAACGGCTTTCACGTGACGCAGCAGCTTGGCGGCAGTCAGTACGTCATGGCTGCGGCCCTTTTCGTGCGGGTAGACGGCCACGTTGTTCTGGTTCAGCAGCGCGCACAGCTCCGCCGGCAGCGTCGTGACCGGATGGGCATTCGGCCGCGCGATCTTGTAGCCCTGTCCGAAACGCACGCCAAGGTCGCGAATCATCAGCAGTTCGGCATCGGTTTCTATGCCTTCCGCAATCACCAGCGTGCCGGATTTTTCTGCGATCTCCTGGATCGAGCGCACGAATTGCAGCTTGATCGGGTCCTGGTTGATGCCCTGCACGAAGTGCATGTCGATCTTCACATATTCGGGGCGGATTTCCGACCACAGGCGCAAGCTGGAAAAACCTTCGCCCAGATCGTCGATCGCGATCACGAAGCCCATTGCACGGTAGTGCTTGACCGCTTCGCGCAGCAGGTCGTAGTCGTAGGTCGGATGGCTCTCCGTCAGCTCGATGATCACGCGGTCCGGATTGATGCCGACTTCATGGATGTAGCCCAGGGTTTCGCCAAGGCGCACGTCCGGCTGGACCAGGCATTCCGGGCTGACGTTGAGGAACAGCTTGCCCGGCAACTGCAGTTCGGCGAATTTTTCCAGCGTGATGCGGCGGCACAGATGTTCGACTTCCACGCTCAGGCTGGCGGCATGCGCCGCCTTGAACAGATTCAGGGGCGAGTGAAGGGGGCTGTCGGACGGACCGCGGATCAATCCTTCATAGCCGATGATCTGCCCGCTCTGCATGTCGACGATAGGCTGGAACAGCGGCGTCACCCGCCGATGCAGCAGGACGTCGCGCAGGCGGCTCGCGATATGGTCGTCCTGGTCGTTGGCCGGCTGGGCGCGTGTGCTCGTCATGAAATCGTGGGCGGCGGTGGACAATTGAGGCTCCCTGGTCCTGAACCGAAAAGGGGGCAAAAGCGAAAGAGCCGATGCTTCGCCCTTGTCTGCCGGGGAAACGATGCGTGGTCCCGCCGGTTGTGCAGAAGAGGATTGCATCTGTGTACGGATTGCGTGCTGTGAGCGGATGATCTCGGCTGTCATGCTAACGGCGGTTTATGACAGGATGATGATCGCCGGCAATGCTGACGGATATGCGACAGATGCTGCCTGTTATTGTCTTTTTTGCAGCGGCTGCGGCGATCGGGAGTCGATATGTGCCTTACCCTGCCTGGCCGAGCCGGCAGGTTTCGGTCGCATCGTTCATGCATAAAAATGCAGTTTCAAGTTGGGCGAGACTCTGCTATACTCTTTGGCTTCGCGGCTTCTGCTGCGAAACGACCGAAAGACATCAGGAGAGGTGGCAGAGTGGTCGAATGTACCTGACTCGAAATCAGGCGTACGTGCAAGCGTACCGAGGGTTCGAATCCCTCCCTCTCCGCCAATTTTGCCAGTTTTTCTGGACTTCCCGCAGGGTTTAGGCAGCGCACCCGCCTAAAAACCCGCCTTTCCCGAAGTGATGGGATGCGATGGGGTAAGGCCCTGTGAGACGACGAAGAAAGCCGCCCCTTGAGGCGGCTTTATCATTTGCGGGTAGCATACATACATAGCTGTGGCAGAAGGACAAAACGAATAGCACACAAGGGGGCGGGATGATTGAGCGATTCCAGGGCGATCAAGGGCGGCGGCGTTTGGTTGCCGCACTGACAGAACATCGGTTGATCGCGAACCGGCAGGAGCTTGCGGAACGACTTGTTACCGCGGGTGAGTTGATGGAGGTTCCAGCGGGGACTGCCTTCATCAATCAAGGCGATCAATCTTCGGACGTTTTCTTCATCATCGCAGGCAAGGTCGAAGTTCGGGTCAACGGCAAGGTCGTGGCGAACCGCTTTCCGGGCGATCTGGTTGGCGAGATGGCAGCAATCGAGCCTACACAGCCTCGTGCGGCATCAGTTATCCCGGTTGAGACAACCGTGCTACTCAAAGTCAGCGAGGCCGAGTTCTCTGCGGCTGCGGAGCAGTTCCCTGACGTGTGGAGAAGGATTGCGGCAACGCTCGCTCGGAGGCTCGCAGAGCGGAATCACTTGGTGACTGCCCAACGGGAGCGGGTCCGTGTCTTCATAGTGTCGTCGGCGGAGGCGCTTCCCATCGTGGATCTGCTTATCAAGCAATTCCAGCATGATTCGTTCCTAACCGTGGCGTGGAAGAACGGCGTATTCCGAGCCTCGAATTACACCTTGGACGAACTAGAAGCTCAATTGGATGACTCAGACTTTGCGATTGCCGTAGCGCAGCCCGATGACGTGGTCATCACTCGTGAGACGACGTGGCCTGCGATGCGGGACAACGTGACCTTCGAGCTTGGACTTTTTATGGGGCGGCTCGGACGACGGCGCGCTTTCCTGATGGAGCCGCGCGATGCGGAGATTCAGTTACCCAGCGACTTGGCGGGTATGACGACAATTCCCTATCGCTACGAGGAAGGGAAGGACGCAGAGCATTACATCGCACCGGCCTGCGCGAGGCTTCGCGAGTTGATTCTAGCCGCAGGCCCGAAGGATTAGGAGGGGGGGATGGCGCTCAAAGACGAATTGACGAGTTTTTGCCATGAGGTATTCCATAGCAAGTGGGAGACGACGGAGGGCAGAAAGGTCCCTGATGAGGACAGCAAGCTTACCCTGAAGAACACGGCAATTACCATCGACGGAACTGTCCTGTATGCCGACCTCGACGGATCAACGGCGATGGTGGACGAATACAAGAACTGGTTCGCCGCCGAAATCTACAAGACTTATCTGTATTGCTGCGCGCGGATCATCGCTGCCGAAGGCGGAGTTGTAACCGCCTACGACGGTGATCGAGTCATGGCGGTTTTCATTGGTGACAGGAAAAACACCAACGCCGCGAAAGCCGCGTTGAAGATCAAGTGGGCCGTGGATGAAATCATCATGCCCAAGAAGAACGCGCGCTACACGGACAACAAATTCGCCTTGAAGCATGTGACTGGTATCGACACGTGCTCCCTCTTTGTGGCGAAAACGGGTGCTCGCGGTGCGAATGACTTGGTTTGGGTTGGCAGGGCGGCGAACTATGCGGCAAAGCTGACCTCACTCCCCTCGACCTATACCTACATAACAGAAAGTGTTTACAAGAAGCTCGCTGATGAAGCCAAAACTTCTAATGGCACGTCGATGTGGGAGGCGGTCAAGTGGAACACTTTCAACGACCAGACTATCTACCGCTCAAGCTGGCGCTGGAGGATCGACTAGAGAACGCTGCGCCACAGGCTCGCACGCAACAGGAGACCCATCGAGCGCGAGCCCAAGGTCAGAACCTGCTGGATGCCGAGTGGGTTTGAGCCTGATGAGTTATGGAGCAAGCCAACTCCTTCCCGCGCCCGGTCCCTTCGCCCGGAGACACGCCCAAGACCGGGCGCGGGAGGAGTTGAACAAGGTCAGCCCCGGAGCGCCGGATTGCGTTAATCCGGCGTTCATTCATCTTCATCTATGGCCGAATCCTCTCACTGCTGAAGAAAAACTGATCGTTCCCCGGATATTCACAGATACCCACAGATTCTGTGGGCTACCTTGTGGATAACCCGTGGGCTTGTTTGCAAGTGATTGATTCGAAAGGCGATGTTTTTGTTGAGCAAGTTTGAGGCAGTGTGAAGAAACCCGCTACCGTCCGCAGACTGACCAGATGCATGCGGAGTCGTAGGGCTTCCATGCGCTACATGTCCCTTCATTGAAACATTTTGCCGATTTCGGTATCTGTGGAAGATAGAGAAACGGTTTGGAGGTTCGCATGAACGATCAGCAAAAATCGTCGCGGCATGTTTTCCGCGCCTACGCTACCGAACGTCCGGACGGCACGTTTTCCGGCCACGTCTCGCACACAGTGGAAGGCCGGCCCGACATTCCCGAACGCATCCACGATACCGGCGTGGTCGGCACCGAAGCCGAAGCGCTCGACGAGGCGCATGCCTTCATCGCACGCTATATTGATGAACATCCGGAGGAGTAGACTACCTCAAGCAACCCGGCAACGACGATAGGGAGAACGCCATGAGCAGAACGCCCGCAGGTGTATACGAAGGTTTCGAGATTTTCGTGATGCTGGTGCCGCTGGAGGGCGGACGCTGGTCGGCCACAAGCGAAGTCGAACGCAATGGCGCGGAAGGACTGGAAGTGTTCCAGGAGTTCGGCGGACCGTGCGATGCCGATTCCGCCGATATGGCGAGAGAAGCCGTGCTGGTCGACACGCGTCACAAAATCGACGACTTGCTGGCAGAACCGGAGCGTTGAACAGCGCCTGTTGTGTAGCATCCGTCTGCCGAAGCTTGTTCGTGTTTCGCACATCTTGTGTGCTGTGCGCATAAGGATATGCATGATTCGCGCAGACAAGCGATAGTGACTGGTTTATAGTTTCCCTATCGCATTTCTGTATACACATGAGCATCGTCGACCCCCACACCGTTCAGGCAGTTTCCGCCCCGTTGATCCAGGTAGGGATGTCGCTGCCTGAAGTCAAATGGCCGTATCTGGTCAGCCTGACGCGCCTGAGCCTGGCGCTGGCGCTCGGCCTGCTGATCGGCCTGGAGCGCGAACGCCGCGGCAAGGACGCCGGCCTGCGTACTTTCGGCCTGATCGCGCTGCTCGGTGCGATGGGCGGCACATTGGGCGACAACTACGCCTACCTGATTCTTTTCCTGACCGGCATCCTCGCTGTCTTCCTCAACGTGCAGCGTCTGCGCACCAGCGGTAGCAACGAGCTGACGACATCGGCTGCGATGCTGGTGACCTGCGTGGCCGGCATCCTGTGCGGCAAGGGACACACGGCGACGCCTGCGTCCGTCATCGTCATCGTCACCGCGTTGTTGGCGTGGAAGGACAGGCTGACCGGCTTCAGCCTCGGCCTGACCGAAAACGAAATGCGCTCGGCGCTGCTGCTGGCGATTCTGGCGATCGTCATCTATCCGGCGCTGCCGCTTGGCGCGATCGGTCCGTGGCAATTGATTGAGCCGCGTGCCGCATGGGTGACCGTGATCCTGATCGCGGGTATCGGTTTCGCCAACTATGTGCTGTGGAAGATGTACGGTACACGCGGCATCGTGATGGCGGGCTTTCTCGGCGGTCTGGTGAACAGCAGCATCACGGTCAGCGAACTGGCCGCACGTGCGCGTGACAATCAGCCGGAAACGGTCAGTGCCGCCTATCGCGGCATCCTGCTGGCGACCGGCGCGATGATCATTCGCAACGGCGCCTTGCTGGTGATTCTGGCGCCGGCGGCAGCGGTGCCGGCCACCTTGCCTTTCGTGCTGATGCTGCTGCTGAGTTCGGCGTGGTTCTTCGTCGACCGCAATGCAACGACGAAGGAAAACGTCAACCATGCCGAACAGGTCGAATTGCCGCTGCCGTTCTCGCTGCGTGCTGCGCTCAAGTACGGTCTGGTATTTCTGATCCTGCATATTGCCGGCGTGATTGCGCAGCGCGCGTTCGGCGAAGCGGGTTTCTATGCGGTCAGCCTGATCGGCGGCGTGGTGTCCAGCGCCAGTGCAGTGGCTGCTGCCGCCAGCCTGGTCGGCAGCGGCGAAGTGCCGGCACATGTCGCCTCGACGGGTGCTGTACTGGCCTCGCTGGCCAGCGTGCTGATCAACCTGCCGCTGGTGCTGCGCGCGCATAACCGACGGCTGACTATGCGGCTCGGCGTAGCAACGCTGTCGACCGCGGCGCTGGGCGTCGTCGGTGCAATTGCAGCCAAGCCCTTGCTGAATTTCTTCGTGGAAAAATTTCCGCTGCTGCAACAGTGGATACCCTGACTTTAAGGGGTTGAACGGCAATTTATTATCTTTTTGTCAGCGTTCTCTCACAGCAGAATGGGAAGAACGCTGATTTTATCTGCCGGTTGCAGGTGTGATCATGAAGCCCTGAGCAATGACGACTGAGGGAGATACCCATGGCACACGTCTCGAATGTCCGCACTTCCCGTTCTTCAGCACACCAGATCATCAACGCCAACGCGATTGCCGCGTTGAAGACCAAGGAAAAACAGGGCACCTGCACCGAACAGGCGACCCGCTCCGCGCCGCGCGCGCTGGCCGGCCTGCACGGCCACAATCCGCGCCACAACGGTTTGCTGGCAGCGTTACCGGCCGCCGATTACGAACGCCTGCTGCCGCATCTGGAATTCGTCGAAATGCCTTTCGGCATGACGATCTGCGAGGCGGGCGAGCAGATGCAGCATGTCTATTTCCCGACCAACAGCATCGTTTCGCTGCTTTACGAGACGGCCGATGGCGCATCGTCGGAAACCGCCGTGATCGGCTACGAGGGCGTGGTTGGACACGATGTTTTCATGGGTGGCGGCGCTTCGCTGAACCGCGCTTTCATCAAGAGTGCTGGTTACGGTTTCCGCGTACGCGCTTCGGTATTGATGGATGAATTCTCCCGTGGCGGTGCCTTGCAGCAACTGTTGCTGCGTTTTACGCAGGCACTCTTTACGCAAATGGCGCATACGGTCGCCTGCAATCGCCATCACACGATCGTCCAGCAGCTATGCCGCTGGCTGCTGCTGAGCCTGGATCGCCTGCAGTCGAACCAGATCAGCATGACGCAGGACCTGATCGCCAACATGCTCGGCGTGCGCCGCGAAAGCGTGACCGAAGCGGCGCGCAAGCTGCAGGAGGAGGGTCTGATCCACTACAGCCGCGGACAGATCACGGTGGTCGATCGCGCGGGGCTGGAAGATCACATTTGCGAATGCTATGCCAGCATCAAGCGCGTCTACGAAGGATTGCTGCTGAACTGACCCGGTTGCGACCGGAAAAACAAAAGCCGCCATACGGCGGCTTTTGTTTTGGGAGCTGCATCGGTGATCAGCGTGCCGGATATTGCTGTCCTTGATAAGGCTGTTGCTGTTGTGCCGGTTGCTGCTGCTGTTCGGCCACGAAGATTTCCACGCGGCGGTTGCGCGCGCGGCCTTCCGTGGTGGCGTTGCTGGCAATCGGTTCGCGGCTGCCGCGGCCGTCGACGAAGATGCGTTGTGGCGCCACGCCACGGCCGGCCAGATAGTCGCGCGTGCGCGAGGCGCGGTCCAGCGACAACGGATCGTTGATCGCATCGGTGCCGGTGTTGTCGGTGTGGCCGATGATGGTGACGGTTGCCGCCGGATTGTCGATCAGGCCGGTGGCGAAGCGATCGAGGATCGGGCGGAAGTTGCCGGTGATTTCCGAACGGCCGGTGGCAAATGAGATATCGCTGGGGATATCCAGCTTCAGGCGATTGTCGGCGGTCTGCGTGACTTCGACGCCGGTGCCGCGTGTGGCTTCTTCCATCTGCCGGCGCTGGTTTTCCATGCGGCTGGACCAGACGTTGCCGGCGACCGCGCCGATCACGCCGCCCAATGCCGCACCGCCGACGGCGTGCGTGTGGCCGCCGGTGGCCACGCCGATCAAGGCGCCGATGCCGGCGCCGATACCTGCACCCTGCGCGGTGCCGCGTTCCGTTTCGGACATGTTGGCGCAGCCGGCAAGCAGCACGCTTGCAGCGGTGGCAGTGAGAATGAATTTACGCATGATGTTTTCCTTTGTTTCTATCGTTTCCGCACGCGACGGCGTGCAGCGATTTGTTCTGTTCCGGCAATCATCATAATGCAGATTGATGCAGTGCAAGCAGGGCAAAATGTCGCCGAATGTAACTGTCTGCACAAGACGGCAGCGATTCATAACGACAACGGCCTTTGCGCGATCGCAAAGGCCGTTCGACAGGCAGGAAGCTGACCGGGTTAGCGGTTCGGCTTGCCGACCTGATTGCCGATAAAGCCGCCGACGGCAGCACCGCCGACGGTACCGACTGCACTGCCGCCGGTCAATATCGAGCCGGCGACGGCACCGCCACCGGCGCCGATTGCCGTATTTTTGTCACGTTGGGACATGCCGGAACAGGCTGTCAGACTGAGTGCGGTAACGGCTGTTGCTGCAACGAGCGCAAATCGATTCATCGTTTTCCTCATTGTTTTCATTTCTTACCCCTTCCGTAAGGTCAATTGGATGCCCATGCAGGATGGACGCCGGGCAGAGCGAGAGGTTCAGATGAAGTTGTTTCAGCTTGTATCAGCTGTGCTGCCCCGGCCGTCATCCGTCGGCCGGATGTGGCTATGAAACGATCATGCGCCTGCCGCGAGCGTGCGTCGGTTCGCTGGCGAACACAGCGCGCAGGATGCGGTATCGGTACGCCTGTATGAAAAGGAAAGGATGGAGAAACAGGAGAACGGGAGATGAAAATCAGACGCCGTCGCACAGCCGTTGCGGCGTGCGCTGGTTGTAGGCCGCAACGAAGTCGTCGAAATTGTCGCTGCGGCGACGTTCCATTTCCTGCTGCATGTCGAGGGATTTCCGTGCCAGTTGTTCGAAGAAGGCGGTTTCGTCCGCGTTCAGCGGATGCGTGCGGAAGTATTCGGCATGCGCACGGCTTTGCTGCAGGCCGAAGCGTTCGAACGATGCGCCGTTTTCCTGCAAGGCCTGCAGTACGCGGGCGGAAGGCGTCTTCGCCGGATCGTGCAGTTTTTCCCGTTGCAGCGTCAGCGTTTGCGCATGCTGGTTGTCGCCGCGCTGCGCATCCAGCAGTTCGGCTGCCGGTGCAATGCTGTCCAGCAGCTGCAGTCCCCAGTCGCGCAACGAAATTGCCTGGCCGTCGCGTTGCAGCATCAGGTCCGGACGGCGGCCTTCCTTGACGGTGCGTGCAAAATTTTCGGCATTCTCGCGATGCATGGCTTCGTCGACCGGTGGACTGTCGTGCAGCGCGCAGAACAGCAGGAAGGCGTCGAGGAAACGCGAAGTCTGCAGGTTGATGCCGAGCGGCTCGAACGGATCGATGTCCATGCAGCGCACTTCGATGTACTGCACGCCGCGCGCACACAGCGCCTCGACCGGACGTTCGCCGCTGTTGATGACGCGCTTCGGACGGATCGTTGCGTAGTATTCGTTTTCGATCTGCAGCAGGTTGGTGTTCAGCTGTATCCATTCGCCGTCGCGCTGCGTGCCGATCGCTTCGTATGCCGGATAGGGCTGGCGCACCGCGCGCGACAGGCTGCGCATGTAGCTGTCCAGATCGTTGTAGGGCGGCATCAGGCCGGCTTGCGCATTGTTCTGGTAGCCGAGATCGCTCATGCGCAGGCTGGTCGCATAGGGCAGGTAGAGCGTGTCACCCGACAATTTTTTCAGCTGATGCGCGCGGCCACGCAGGAAGTCCGCTGACAGCGCGGGCGATGCGCCGAACAGATACATCAGCAGCCAGCTGTAGCGATGGAAATTGCGGATCAGCGCGATGTAGCTTTCCGACTGGTAGGTCTTGTCGTCGGCGCTCGACTGTGCGTCCGCCTTCAGCACGCGCCACAGGTCTTCCGACAGTGAATAGTTGTAATGCAGGCCGGCGATGCATTGCATGGCCTTGCCGTAGCGCACGGCGAGACCGCGGCGGTAGACGTGCTTGATCATGCCGATGTCGGAGGTGCCGTACCAGGCGATCGGAATGGTTTCCTCGTCCGGCAGGCGGCAGGGCATGGATTGGCTCCACAGCATTTCGCCGTCGAGCCTGCCGTTGACGAAACGGTGGATGCGATCGAGTTCGTCCAGCGCATCGGCGATGTCGTGTTCGGCCGGCGTGATGAATTCCAGCAGCGATTCGGAATAGTCGGTGGTGATCTGTTCGTTGGTCAGCGCGGAGCCGAGCGCGATCGGGTGCGGCGTCAGCGCGAGGTCGCCATTGGCATCGACGCGCAGCGTTTCGCGCTCGATGCCGCGACGGCCTTCACCAAGCAGATGGCGATGCTTGTCATCTGCCAGTAACGCGAGTCGGCGCGAAAAAATAGTACTCAAATGGATGCTCCCGGTTCATGTCTGCGCTGACGCGTGCGCGGCAAGTGGCGGAAGAATAACCGAAAACGGAAAAGCGGGTTGGCGACGGCAAACGATCGCGCCGGGAGCGAAGAACGGTGCGAGTTCGGGCGCGAGGTTCGGACGCAGGAGCCGTCGGATTCGGCAGATTTAGCGGCGGCCGCGCTTGGCGACGACGACCGTGCCCTTGCGTGCCGGAGCAGCAGGCCGGCCCGACGTACCCGATGTGCCCGATGTGCGTACCACGGCGGCGCCGGGACGCGGCTTGTTCTGGCCGAACTTTCTTGCCAGCTGGTTCGGCCCCGGCGTTTCACGCCGGCGTTCGGCGGCTGCGACGGCCGGCGACGGATCGTGGCGCGGCACCAGATGATGTTCGCCGCTGCCGATCAGGTCGCTGCGTCCCATGCGCTGCAAACCTTCACGCAGGGCCGGCCAGTTTTCCGGATCGTGGTAGCGCAGGAATGCCTTGTGCAATTTGCGGATCTTGCCGAGGCGCGGCGTTTCCACCGTTTCCGAATCGGCGCCGATCTTGCGCAGCGGATTCTTGCGCGTGTGGTACATCGTCGTTGCCATCGCCATCGGCGTCGGCAGGAAGGTCTGCACCTGGTCGAGGCGGAAATCGTTCTGCTTCAGCCACAGCGCCAGATTCAGCATGTCTTCGTCGGTGGTACCCGGGTGCGCGGCGATGAAGTAGGGAATCAGGTACTGCTCCTTGCCGGCTTCCTTCGAATACTTTTCGAACAGTTCCTTGAACTTGTAATACGAGCCCATGCCCGGCTTCATCATCTTCGACAACGGACCTTCTTCCGAATGCTCGGGGGCGATCTTCAGCAGGCCGCCGACGTGGTGCGTGACGAGTTCCTTCACGTACTCGGGTGAACGCACGGCGATGTCGTAACGCAGGCCGGAGCTGACGAGAATCTTCTTGATGCCCGGAATCGCGCGCGCCTTGCGGTACAGCTGGATCAGCTTGCCGTGATCGGTGTTCAGGTTAGAGCAGATGCTGGGGAACACGCATGACAGGCGGCGGCACGATTCCTCGATGCGCTTGTCGCGGCAGGCGAGGCGGTACATGTTGGCAGTGGGCCCGCCGAGATCGGAAATGGTGCCGGTGAAGCCTTTCACCTTGTCCCGGATTTCCTCGATCTCGCGCAGGATGGACGGCTCGGAACGGCTCTGGATGATGCGGCCTTCATGCTCGGTGATCGAACAGAAGGTGCAGCCACCGAAACAGCCGCGCATGATGTTGACCGAGAAGCGGATCATCTCCCACGCCGGGATCCGTGCCTTGCCGTAGCTCGGGTGCGGCGCGCGTGCATAGTTCATGTCGTAGACGCCATCCATCTCGTCCATCGCGAGCGGCAGCGGCGGCGGATTCAGCCAGACGTCGCGCTCGCCGTGCGCCTGCACCAGCGCGCGTGCATTGCCGGGATTCGATTCGAGGTGGAACACGCGCGATGCATGCGCGTACAGCACCGGATCGTCCTTCACGTCGTCGAACGACGGCAGGCGCACGACGGTGCGGCTGCGCACTTCCTTTTCGGCGGCGCGGCGTTCTTCGCGGCTCATGATGCGGATCGGCTTGACGTTTGTTTCGGCAGACGTGCCGTCTTTCGTTTCGTCCGCCTCATTCGTCTTGCAGCTCGCATCCTTCATCTTCATTTCATACGGATCGGGATGCGGCTCGACCTTGCCCGGCGTATCGACGCGCGTGGAATCGGTTTCCGCCCAGTCGTTGCCAGGCTTCCAGCCGCGCGGCACCATGAACGCGGTGCCGCGCAGGTCGCGGATGTTCTGTATCGGTTCGCCGGCGGCAACGCGACGCGTGAGATCGACCAGTGCGCGTTCGGCATTGCCGAAGATCAGGATGTCGGCCTTCGAATCAGGCAGCACCGAGCGGCGCACCTTGTCCGACCAGTAATCGTAATGTGCGATGCGGCGCAGGCTGGCTTCGATGCTGCCAATGACGACGTTCACGCCCGGATATGCTTCGCGTACGCGCTGCGCATACACGGTCAGTGCGCGATCGGGGCGTTTGTTCGGTTCGCCGTTCGGCGTGTACGCATCTTCCGAGCGGATCTTTCGATCCGACGTATAGCGGTTGATCATCGAATCCATGTTGCCGGCGGTGACGCCGAAGTACAGATTCGGTTTGCCCAATGCGCGGAACGGCTCGGCCGAATGCCAGTCCGGCTGGCTGATGATGCCGACGCGGTAGCCCTGTGCTTCCAGCAGGCGGCCGATCAGCGCCATGCCGAAACTCGGATGATCGATATAGGCGTCGCCTGTCACCAGGATCACATCGCAACTGTCCCAGCCGAGTTTGTCCATTTCCGCGCGCGACATCGGCAGGAAAGGGGCAGGTTTGGCCGCGCGTTTTGCGTGGGCGAACAGGTTTTTCGGTTGAGCACTCATGGACAGACGAGCCGGACGATACCGGCGGTGGCGGCGATGCCGCGTAATAAAAACAGGTAAACAGGCGGGAAAGGCGACAGTATGACAGCTTTGATCGCGGGCGATACGGTCGATGCACATTTTCCCTGTATGGCACTCGGGCGGCGTTGTTGCAAAGACAAGGATGCGACGCAATCGAAGAACAATGTGTTTGTGGGAACGCATGCTTTTCCTTTTTAGTGTGGATTGCGGCGCTCATCTTTTTCGATTTTCTGCCGTTACTTCGATCATGGGATTGCAGCGTGCGCAATGTTGCCATTGCGTTATGCACCTACTTGTTGCAATCACCGTTTCGATCGTGAAAGGCACGCCATGAGCATCGTGATTTCCAATTATTCAACACCGTCTCTGCCGTCTGCGCCTGCGAGCGCGCGCAATGCATCCGTTGCCGATACGGCAACGCCGGTCGCTACCGACAAGGTGACGCTGCAGGGGCAGTCGCCCGAACCCGTCACCTACGCCGATCCGCGCAACGGCGCCGCACAGGCTGCGCCGGATCTGGCGAGCATGCTGGAAGAATCCAACCGCAAGGCACAGGCCATCATCGACCTGATCGTGCCGCTGGTGAAGCAGCAGGGCCTAAGCATGGCGAAGGTCGTCAGCGGCGAACAGCAGTTGACCGTCGATGCGGCGACGATTGCCAAGGCGAAGGCGGCGATTGCCGAGGATGGCGAATTCGGCGTGAAGCAGGTTGCCGACCGCATCCTCAGTTTCGCGAAGATGGCGATCGGCGGCGATCCGTCGAAGCTGGACGCCATTCGCGCTGCCGTCGAAAAGGGATTCAAGGAAGCTGCCGAGATGCTCGGCGGCACATTGCCGGAGATCAGCCAGAAGACGCACGAAGTCATCATGGCTGAATTCGATCGCTGGCAAAGCGACGGTATGCCGGAAGGCGATACGGTCAGCCTGTCGCCAAAGAGTGAAGACGCTGAAGCGCAGCAATGACGAGCGTTTCACGGGCTTGTGCCATGTTGTTTTTATGTGTGACTACCAAATTGGTAGTGCGAAAAAATTTTGTCGAACGGACCGCATGATGTGATCGCATACGTCGATTGCGATGCGCAAAGAAGTTGTCGGAAAGGCCATGTGCTCACATATTTCGTCTATGAAATATTGGCATAGAGAAATGAATCGGTTATAAAGTGCGGCACGAAGCGGTAAGCAATGAGGTTCGATTTCAATATGCGGCAGAAGTAAGCGGTGAATATTTTTCACGCTGTCATGTGTATCGGAAAAATACACTGGCGCCGCAGGAAGCGAACCGTTCGCCCTTGTTGTTTCTGATTTTCCGTTGAGCGATTGAAGTGATTCATGCCTCGCATGCCGATTCAACCAGCATGCATGCCGAAGAAGCCGATCCGGTTTCGCGGTTTCCCTGATCGTTTCGTCAAGACGTGAATACAAGCCGCAATGTATTTTGCGCGGCACCGTCAACTTTGGCTGTAAACGGCCGTTGTTGAATACAGGATGCATCTTTTCATCCTGCGAAGGACAGCGGCATGTAATGGCATGTCATTGTCAATGTTGTACAGCGATAGCCGGAGACTGCGATGACGGTCGCGGCAATCGTGAAGAAGTTGTAGCACCGATAACAATTCTTGGAGAAGAAGAATGATGCGCATCGCAAACATGAAAATAGGCACGCGTCTTGGTTTGGGTTTCGGCCTGATCCTGCTGCTGGTTGCGGTCATGGGGGCCAATGGCATCCTGCGCCTGCAGAGTATCAATGCATCCACGCGCCACATGGTGGACGAATCCCTGGAAAAGCAGAAGGCCGCACAAAGCTGGCTGCTGGGCACCAGCGTCAACGCGGCGCGCACGCTGGCCGTGGTGAAGACGACGGACCCGAACACGGAAGATTTCTTCCAGAAGGCGATGGCTGCGCAAAGCAAGCAGATCAGCGCGATTCAGGGAAAGCTCGAAAAACAGCTGACGACGGACAAGGAGAAGGATCTGTTCGCCGAAGTGGCTAACCGGCGCAAAGCCTATATCGACACGCGCAAGGGCATCATCGCGCTCAAGGAGACCGGTGACGTCGCCGGTGCGAATGCGCAGATCGACGCCAAGTTGGTCCCTGCGCTGGATGCGTATGTGGAAAGCGTCAAGAATGTGCTGGATTACTACGATGACGAAGTCGGCCGCGTCGATCAATCGATCACTGCCGATTTCGGTATGGGCCGCAATACGCTGATCGTCGGCACCATCATTGCGCTGCTGCTCGGTGCGCTGATCGCATGGCGCCTTACCGTCGGCATCACGCGTCCGCTGAAGGAAGCGGTGAAGGTGGCGGAATCGGTGGCCGAAGGCGACCTGACGACGCGCAGCAGCCTGCCGATCACCAAGGACGAGACCGGCCAGTTGCTCGATTCGATTGCCCGCATGCAGAACAACCTGATTCGTATCGTTTCGCAGATTCGCATGGGTACCGATGCGATCGCGACGGCATCGTCCGAAATCGCCAGCGGCAACCTCGACCTGTCGTCGCGTACCGAAGAGCAGGCCAGCTCGCTGGAAGAAACCGCTTCGTCGATGGAAGAACTGACTTCCACCGTCAAGCAGAATGCAGACAACGCGCGCCAAGCGAACCAGCTTGCCGTCTCGGCATCGGAAGTGGCAACCAAGGGCGGCACGGTGGTGGCGCAGGTGGTCGATACGATGGGTGAAATCAATACGTCGTCGCGCAAGATCGTCGACATCATCAGCGTCATCGACGGCATTGCTTTCCAGACCAACATCCTGGCGCTGAATGCAGCGGTGGAAGCGGCACGTGCCGGCGAACAGGGCCGCGGCTTTGCCGTGGTGGCGGGCGAAGTGCGCACGCTGGCACAGCGTTCCGCAGCGGCAGCGAAGGAAATCAAGGGCCTGATCGGCGATTCCGTCGAGAAGGTCGAAGCCGGCAGCCAGTTGGTGGCCGAAGCGGGCACGACGATGGACGAGCTGGTCGACGGCGTCAAGCGCGTGGCCGACATCATGGCCGAAATCACGGCAGCCAGCCTGGAGCAGAGCGACGGTATCGAGCAGGTGAATCAGGCCGTCACGCAAATGGATCAGGTGACGCAGCAGAACGCGGCGCTGGTCGAGGAAGCGGCAGCCGCTGCCGATTCGCTGCAGGATCAAGCCAAGCAACTGGCGCAGGCCGTCAGCGTGTTCCGTACCGGCAGCAATATGGCGGCAAGCGTGCAGGCGACGACGCAGCATCGCGCGATTTCGTCCAGCGCAGCGGCGCCTGCGGCAGCCAAGCCGGCCGCCGTGGCGGCTCCGGCACCCGCACGTCGCAGCGTGCCGGCACCGAAACCGGTGGTCAACACCAATACCGACGATTGGGAAGAATTCTGATCGCGGCCTGAGGGCGTCAGCCCGAATGTAAAAAAGGGAGCCTGCATTGCAGGCTCCCTTTTTGTTTGCCGGCTGTTCTTGCCGGCGTCGTGCAGAGGGGGCTAGTGGGCTATTACAACGGGCTGTTACTTGTTCAGGATCGCTGCATGCCAGGCGATGTGATCCTGCATGAAGGTCGAGATGAAGTAGTAGTTGTGGTCGTAGCCGGAATGGCGGCGCAGCGTCAGCGGCTGTTCCGCGGCCCAGCAGGCGGCTTCGAAATGATGCGGCAGCAGCTGGATGTCGAGAAACTCGTCTTCCAGTCCCTGGTCGATCAGGATGCCTTGCGGGAAAGGCGTCTTGCGCGTGCGCATCAGTTCGCTCGCATCATGCTCCGCCCATGTCGACTGATCGCTGCCCAGATAGTTCGAGAACGCCTTCTGGCCCCACGGGCACAGGCTGGGTGCGGTGATCGGCGCGAAGGCGGAAACCGACTTGAAGATATCCGGATGGCGCAGCGACAGCGTCAGCGCGCCGTGGCCGCCCATCGAATGGCCGAATACGCCGATGCGGTCGGGCAGAGCGGCGAAGTTTTCCAGGATGATGTTGCGCAGTTCCTGTACGACGTAAGTCTCCATACGGAAGTGCGATGCCCACGGCTGCTGTGTCGCATCGATGTAGAAGCCGGCGCCGTGGCCGAAGTCCCAGCTTTCCGCCGCGCCCTTGATGCCGGTGCGGCGCGGGCTGGTATCCATCGACACCAGCATGATGCCGTGCTCGGCCGCATAGCGTTGCGCGCCGCCCTTGATCATGAAGGTTTCTTCGGTACAGGTCAGGCCGGCGAGATAGAACAGCACCGGCACCTTGCGCGATTTGGCCTGCGGCGGTTCGTACACCGAAAACGTCATCGGCAAGCCGGTCGAGATCGACTGGTGCTTGTAAAAAGTCTGTGTGCCGTTGAAGCACTTGTGCTGGCTGACGATATCCACTTCTTCCCCGCAAAATTCCGTTTGTGTTTCGTTTGTCTTTCGTTCGTACTTCGTGCGATCAATAAATCACGACCGAGCGGATTGATTCGCCGCGCTTCATCAGATCGAAGCCTTCGTTGATCTGATCCAGCTTCAGCGTGTGCGTGATCAGGTCGTCGATGTTCAGCTTGCCTTCCATATACCAGTCGACGATCTTCGGTACATCGGTACGGCCGCGTGCGCCGCCGAAGGCCGAGCCTTTCCATTCGCGGCCGGTGACGAGCTGGAACGGACGCGTGCTGATTTCCGCGCCGGCTTCCGCCACGCCGATGATGATCGATTGTCCCCAGCCCTTGTGGCAGCACTCCAGTGCCTGGCGCATCGTCGTCGTGTTGCCGATGCATTCGAAGCTGTAGTCGGCGCCGCCGTCGGTCAACTGCACGATGGCATCGACGACATTCTCGACATTCTTCGGATTGATGAAGTGCGTCATGCCGAACTTGCGCGCCATCGCTTCACGTTCCGGATTCAGGTCGACGCCGATGATCTTGTCCGCGCCGACCATGCGTGCAGCCTGGATTACGTTCAGACCGATACCGCCGAGACCGAACACGACGACGTTCGCGCCGGCTTCCACCTTCGCCGTGAACAGCACGGCGCCGACGCCGGTCGTCACGCCGCATCCGATGTAGCAGACCTTGTCGAACGGTGCGTCTTCGCGGATTTTCGCCAGCGCGATTTCTGGTACGACGACGTAGTTGGAGAAGGTCGACGTGCCCATGTAATGGAAGATCGGCTTGCCGTCGATCGAGAAGCGCGATGTCGCATCCGGCATCAGGCCGCGGCCTTGCGTGGAGCGGATTTTCTGGCACAGGTTGGTCTTGCGCGACAGGCAGAATTTGCATTCGCGGCATTCCGGCGTGTACAGCGGAATGACGTGATCGCCTTTCTTCAGGCTTTTCACATCGGCGCCGACGTCGACGACGACGCCCGCGCCTTCATGGCCGAGGATGGCCGGAAAGATGCCTTCCGGGTCCGCGCCCGACAGCGTGTAGTAATCGGTGTGGCAGATGCCGGTGGCCTTGATTTCCACCAGCACTTCGCCGGCCTTCGGGCCAGCGAGTTCGACTTCCTCGATCGTCAGCGGTTGGCCTGCTTTCCAGGCGACGGCGGCTTTGGTTTTCATGGCGAGCTCCGATGAATGATTGAGCGAGCGCTGCGATACCTTGTTCTTGCCCTTGTATCGCAGCGCATCGTGCGATGGTTATTTGACGGCTTCCATGTCTTCCGGCAGCACGACGTTTACGTCCAGCACTTCCAGGTTGCCCTGGCTGTTGAGCGAGATCTTGATGTCTTCCGGATTGACCTTCACGTATTTCGAGATCACGCCGATCAGTTCCTTGTGCAGTGCAGGCAGGAAGTCGGGGCCGGCACGGCCGTTGCGTTCGCGCGCGATGATGATCTGCAGACGTTCCTTGGCGGCGTTGGCAGATTTCGTTTCCTTGTTGAACAGAAAAGAGAGCAGCGACATGTCATTTTCCTCCGAAGATGCGCGAAAGGAAGCCCGGCTTTTCGTAATCGGTAAAGCGCAGCGGCTTTTCTTCGCCGAGGAAACGGGCGACGACGTCCTTGTAGGCTTCGGACACTTCGCTGCCTTCGATATGGATTGCCGGATTGCCGGAGTTCGATGCATGCAGCACCGATTCCGATTCCGGGATGATGCCGATCAGCGGGATGCGCAGGATCTCCTGCACGTCGGCGTACGACAGCATTTCGCCAGCGTCGACGCGCTTGGGCACGTAGCGGGTGATCAGCAGATGTTCCTTGACCGGCTCGCCGCCGTTCAGCGCGCGGCGCGACTTGGCCTGGATGATGCCGAGGATGCGGTCCGAATCGCGCACCGACGACACTTCAGGATTGGTGACGATGACTGCTTCGTCGGCGAAGGTCAGTGCCATCACGGCGCCGTGCTCGATGCCGGCCGGCGAATCGCAGATGATGTATTCGAAATCCATCGCGGCCAGATCGGTCAGCACGCGTTCGACGCCTTCTTCCGACAGCGCATCCTTGTCGCGCGTCTGCGAGGCGGGCAGCACGAACAGGTTGTCGCAGTGCTTGTCCTTGATCAGCGCCTGGTTCAGCGTGGCTTCCTTGTTGATGACGTTGATGAGGTCGTACACGACGCGACGCTCGCAACCCATGATCAGGTCGAGATTACGCAGGCCGACGTCAAAATCGATGACGACGGTCTTGTGGCCGCGCATGGCGAGGCCAGATGCAAAGCTCGCACTGGAAGTGGTCTTGCCGACGCCGCCCTTGCCGGACGTCACAACGATGATTTTTGCCAAAGGATGCCCCTTTCGTTAAAGAGATATATGTGTATGGGTTATGCGCTTGCTTTGATCGGCTGCATGTCGATGCGGTCGCCGATCAGGCGGATTTGTGTCGGTTGCTGTGCGCGCTCCGAGCCGTGCTCGAAGGTGCGGTACATGCCGGCGATGGAAACCAGTTCCGCTTCCATGCTGAGCGTGAAGATGCGCGCATCGGTATCGCCGTTGGCACCGGCCAGCGCGCGGCCGCGCAACGGTGCATAAACGTGAATGCTGCCGTCGGCGATGACTTCGGCGCCGTTGTTGACGGCGGCGGTCACGATCAGATCGGCGCCGCGCGCATAGATGCGCTGGCCGGCGCGCACTGGCGTATCGACGATCATCGTGCGGTTGACTGCGGGATTCGTTGCAGGATGCGTTGCGACGGGGGCGCTGACATCGGCCGGCGCGGTTTTCGTGGCGATTGAATCGGCTACGGGTTCCAGATCGATTTCCGTCTGTTCGGGCTGCGCGGATTGATGTGCAGCAGGCGCGACCTCGACACGCGGCTTCATCGAGCCATCCAGGCTCAGTCCCGCAGCCAGGATGTGCGGTGCCATCTCGGGCGATGCATTGCGCACGGCGACGGCATTGAGCCGGTAGGATTTCAGCAGGGCAGCGATGGCAGCCCAGTCGATCGCGGTGTCGGCTTCCAGCGCGCCGACATCGATCACGGCGAATTCGTCGTCGAAGAAATCGGCGTCGCCGTTCGTCATATCGTGCATGGCGGCGTCAAGCACGGCGAGGTCTGCCTCGTGCAGGATCGCGGAGACGGCGACGACAGTGGAAATCTTGATTTCGATCGGCTTGCGAGGTGAGCTTTTGGACATGTAGATCTGTGAATGCTGCTGCTTGGTTGCGTCTGCCGCTCCGATGCTGCATTGCAGCCGTTTCTGTCTGGTAACGCGCGCTGCGCCTGCGATGCCGGAGTGCGAATGGCCGCTATTATACCTGCTCCCCTTGTCGGGATTGCAGGCGTTTACGCCGTATTGGCGCCATGTTTTCGTTCTTGCCGCGTGCAATTTTCTGTGGGCAACTGCGCTGCGAAATCTTCGGTCGTGCTGCGCAGTCGGCGCGTGTAGAATAGCCGCTTTTTTTCGCCGGGACATTGCTCATGTGGTTCAAGAATCTCCAGGTTTATCGTCTGCCGTCGCATTGGCCGGTCACGTCCGCGCAGCTTGAAGCGGATCTTGCGCCGTTCGCCTTCCAGCCGTGCTCCAGCCTTGAACTGCAAAGCCAGGGCTGGATTTCGCCGCGCGATAACGGCTCGCTGGTGCATGCGGTCGGCAAGCAGATGCTGCTGTTGCTGGGCACCGAGAAGAAGCTGCTGCCATCCAGCGTCGTCAACCAGGTGACGAAGATCAAGGCGGCCGAACTGGAAGAACAGCAGGGCTTCAAACCGGGCCGCCGGCAGATGAAGGAACTGAAGGAGCAGGTTGCCGACGAACTGCTGCCGCGCGCGTTCAGCGTCTGGCGTTCGACCTGGGTCTGGATCGATCCGGTCAACGGCTGGCTGGTGGTCGATGCGGCCAGCGCCGCCAAGGCCGACGAAGTGCTGAAGCTGCTGTTCAAGGCTATCGACAAGCTGCCGCTGGAATCGCTGCACGTCGTGCAGTCGCCGATGGCGGCGATGACGTCGTGGCTGCTGGCCGACGAAGCGCCGCACAACTTCACCGTCGACCAGGATACCGAGCTGCGTTCCAATACCGAAGGCAAGGCCACAGTGCGCTATGTGCGCCACACGCTGGAAGCTGACGACGTGCGTCGCCATATCGAGGCCGGCAAGCAATGCACGCGGCTGGCGATGACTTGGGCCGACCGTATTTCCTTCGTGTTGACCGAATCGCTGACGATCAAGCGCGTCGCGCCGCTCGATGTGTTGAAGGAAGATTCCGATGTAACGGCGCAGAACGACGATGAGCGTTTCGATGCCGATGCCACGCTGATGACGGGTGAACTGGCGAAGCTGCTGGCCGATCTGGTTGCCGCGTTGGGCGGCGAAATGGAGAAGAAGGCAGCCGCCTGAGCTGCTTCGCCGATTGCGGTTTCAGCGTGAAATCAGTGGGCTGCGGGGCGCAGGAAAGCGGCGCAGGCCGGACGGCCTGATGCATAATGCAGAATCGCTGCGGCGGGCAATTGTCGCGGCGATCCAGCGGCGCGCTTCATCAGATTCAATCCGGTTCAATCCATCCGCTTCAATCCGCGTACGGTCGAAAAGAGCACAACGCCATGCAAATCGAACTCAACGATATCGGTCACATCATCCAGTTGTCCGTCGCGCCGGTGTTCCTGCTGACGGGCGTCGGCACGACGCTGACCGTGCTGACCAACCGATTGGCTCGTATCGTCGACCGTTCGCGCATTCTCGAGGATAAGTTCCGCAAGGAAGAGGATGAGGCGCATGCCGGCGAATATCGAGACGAACTGATCACGCTGTATTCCCGTTCCCACCTGATCAACCGCGCCATCGTGCTGGCGACGGCCTGCGCGCTGATGATCTCGTTGGTCATCATCTCGCTGTTTGTCGGCGATGCGCTGAATATCGATCTGTCTAAATACATCGCTGCCTTCTTCGTACTGGCGATGGTCAGCTTGCTGGCGAGTTTCAGTTATCTACTGCGCGAAATCTTCCTCGCCACACAGACGATGCGCACGGTCGTGCGCCTGCCCAAATAGCATCTACGCATAACCTCTCGCACGCTGCTTCGGTCAGGAATTTCCGAGCGATGCTTTCCTGAAAAAACGATTTCACAGATGTTAAAAAAACATTAAAATTCGTCGCGCAAGAAATTGCATTTTTAATAATATCTGCGACGAATAAGGAGAAAGTATGCGGTTTTCAGGCAAGGCGGCAGGCATGCGCAAGGCGAGCGTGCTGGTATCGGCAGGGGTAATGGCGTTGGCGCTGGCGGCATGTGCCCAGCAGCCGGCGAAGCAACAGCAGGCAACTGTACATTCGACTGACCATCCGGCGGTCATGACGCAATCGTTGCAGCAGCAGATCACGGCGGACCAGGCGCTGCAATTGCTGAAGGACGGCAATGCGCGCTATGTATCCGGACAGCCGCTGCAAGCCGATCATCGCGCGCAGATTGCGGCGACCGGCAAAAACGGCCAGTTCCCGTTCGTACAGATCGTCAGCTGCATCGATTCGCGTTCCTCGCCGACGCAGGTGTTCGATCTGGGCGTGGGCGATGCCTTCAGCTCGCGCGTGGCGGGGAATATCGTCAATGAAGACATTCTCGGCAGCCTGGAATACGGCGCGAAAGTGGCGGGTGCCAAGTTGATCGTCATCCTTGGCCATACGTCGTGCGGCGCGGTCAAGGGCGCTTGCGACAACGTGGCGTTGGGCAATCTGACCGGCTTGCTGAAGAAGATCGGTCCGGCCGTCAATGCAACGCCTGACGTGCATGGGAAGGATCGTAGTTCGCACAATCATGCCTTCGTCAATGCGGTGGCCGAGAAGAACGTGCACCTGACCGTACAGAATCTGCTGGATCAGAGCCCGGTACTGCGCCAGATGGTGGCGAAGAACGAGATCAAGGTGGTCGGCGCGATGCTGGATGTGAAGAGCGGTGAAGTGGCGTTCTACTGATTCAGTTGATCGTCCATGGTCTCAATGAAAAAGCCCGCTTGCAGCGGGCTTTTTTCTGATGCGGCAGAACGTCGCAGATTCAGTACGTCGGCGGCACGTAGCCGGCGGCCTGATCCGCGCCTTCGCCGAAGAAGTGTTTTTCCATCTGCGCCGCCAGATATTTGCGCGCGCGCACGTCGGCCAGGTTCAGGCGGTTTTCGTTGACCAGCATCGTCTGGTGCTTGAGCCAGCCAGCCCAGGCTTCCTTCGAGACGCTTTCGTAGATGCGCTTGCCGAGTTCGCCCGGATAAGGCGGAAAGTCCAGTCCTTCGGCTTCCTTGTCGAGTTTGACGCAGTGGATCATGCGAGTCATTTCTGTTTCCTTGAAAAGGCCGGCGCGTATTCGTATTGGCGCGGCTTGTTGAACAAGGCCGCCACGCACATCGATGGAGGCGGCGGCCGGAATGTTTAAAGCTTCTTGATGAAGACCAGCGATTTGCGCTGCCAGTTGTACATATGTTGCCTGTCCTTCGGCAGGTCGTCCACGGTTGCCGGGACGAAACCGCGTTTCAGGAACCAGTGCGCGGTGCGCGTCGTCAGTGCGAACAGCTTCTTCATGCCGGCGGCACGCGCGCGATTTTCGATGTGTTTCAGCAGACGTTCGCCGTCGCCCTGCGTCTGCGCATCCTGGTTGACGATCAGGCAGGCCATTTCTCCCATGCCGTCGTTCGGGAACGGGTAGAGTGCCGCGCAGCCGAAGATCACGCCGTCATGCTCGATAACGGAGAAGTGATGAATCTCGCGCTCGATCAGTTCGCGGCCGCGTTTGACCAGCGTGCCGTCGGCTTCGTACGGCTCGATCAGCTTGATGATGCCGCCGACGTCCTCGATGGTCGCATCACGTAGACTTTCGACGTTCTCGAACGTGACCATGGTGCCGACGCCATCATGCGTGAACAGCTCCAGCAGTGCCGAGCCGTCGGTCGAGAACGGCACGATGTGCGCGCGGCCGACGCCGGCGTTACAGGCCTTGACCGCATGCTGCAGATAGAAGGCGGAGTCGGCCGGAATGCAGCTGTAGTCGAGCACGGCATTGGCCTGATGCGACGACAATTCACGGATTTCCGCCCCCGTGTTGTCGACGATCATTGGCGTTTCGGTGATGAAGATCAGCTTGTCGGCGCGCAGTGCGGTAGCAGCGGAAACGGCCACGTCTTCCATCGTCAGGTTGAAGATTTCGCCGGTCGGAGAGAATCCGAGAGGCGACAGTAGCACCAGGCCGCCTGCGTTCAGGATCGGATGGATGGTTTCGTAGGCAATCTTGCGCGTAACGCCGGTCAGTTCGTGGTCGACGCCGTCGATCACGCCGAGCGGGCGTGCGGTGACGAAGTTGCCGGAAATGATGCGGATCGCCGCGTGCGCCATCGGCGTGTTCGGCAGGCCCTGGCTGAAGGCGGCTTCGATATCGAGGCGCAGTTCACCGGCGGCTTCCTTCGCGCATTCGAGCGCAGCCGTATCGGTGATGCGAATACCGTTGTGAAAGCGGCCTTCGACGTTACGCAGCCCCAGTTGCTCGGCCACCTGCGGGCGTGAGCCATGCACCAGCACGATCTTGATGCCGAGCGCATGCAGCAGCGACAGATCGTGCGCCAGCACCGGCAGCGCACCGGCCGTCACCAATTCGCCGGGGAAGGCGACCACGAAGGTCTTGCCACGGAAGGCATGGATGTAGGGCGCGACTGAGCGCAGCCACTGGACGAATTGTTCGGCGTTTTCCATCCGCGCATTATAAACAGCCATGCGGCACAACGGGCAGACGCGGGCGGCGAAAGCAGGCGCTCTGTATAATTCCGTCCACATGTCCGCACCTGAAAACACCCCGCAAAAACCGTCTTCCCCGCGTCATCGTCCTGCCGGCAGCAAACCGTCTTCTGCCGTGCCGCCGGTGCGCAATCCGCTGCCGCCCGTCACATTTCCCGAAGAGCTACCGGTTTCCGGCAAGCGCGGCGACATCGCCAAGGCGATCCGCGACAACCAGGTCGTCATCGTCAGTGGCGAGACCGGCTCCGGCAAGACCACGCAGTTGCCGAAGATCTGCCTCGAACTCGGGCGCGGCGAGAAGGGGCTGATCGGCCACACGCAACCGCGCCGCATCGCGGCATCGTCCACCGCCAAGCGCATCGCGCAGGAACTGAATTCGCCGCTGGGCGAGCACGTCGGCTACAAGGTGCGTTTCAACGACACGCTGAGCGGCGGCGCTTGGATCAAGCTGATGACCGACGGCATCCTGCTGGCCGAGACGCAGACCGATCCCTTGCTGCGCCAATACGACACCATCATCATCGACGAGGCGCACGAGCGCAGCCTCAATATCGACTTCCTGCTCGGTTACCTGAAGCAATTGCTGCCGAAGCGGCCGGACCTGAAAGTCATCATCACATCGGCGACGATCGATGCCGAACGCTTTGCACGCCATTTCGCTCGCGGTGACAAGTTGCCGCCGGTGATCGAGGTGTCGGGACGACTGTATCCGGTGGAAATCCGCTATCGTCCGGTCGAGCCGGATCGCGTGCCGAATGTGCAGAACAATCCGAACGCAACCTCTGATGCAGCCGCTGCACGGCGTTCTTCCCAGGCGGCGAAGGAGCGCAGCCAGCGCGACCTGATGGACGCGGTGGTGGATGCCGTCGATGAGCTGGCACGCATCGGTTCCGGCGATGTGCTGGTGTTCCTGCCCGGGGAGCGCGAAATTCGCGACGCGGCCGAAGCGCTGCGCAAGCATCATCCGCCGCACGTGGAAATCCTGCCGTTGTTTGCGCGCCTGTCGGCGCAGGAGCAGGAACGCATCTTCAAGCCGACCAACGCGCGCCGTATCGTGCTGGCGACCAACGTCGCCGAAACCTCGCTGACGGTGCCGGGCATCCGCTACGTGGTCGATGCCGGCCTCGCACGCGTCAAGCGCTACAGCTACCGCAACAAGGTCGAGCAGTTGCAGATCGAACCGGTCGCGCAGTCGGCGGCGAACCAGCGCGCCGGCCGTTGCGGCCGCGTCGCTGCCGGCGTTTGCATCCGCCTCTACGACGAACAGGATTATCTGCAGCGGCCGAAATTCACCGATCCGGAAATCCTGCGCTCGTCGCTGGCATCCGTCATCCTGCGGATGAAGTCGCTGCATCTGACGGACGTCGAGGAGTTTCCCTTCATCGAACCGCCGCTGGGCCGCGCGATCGCCGACGGCTATCAACTGCTGCAGGAACTCGGCGCGGTCGATGACGACAATCGCCTGACCAAGCTCGGCCGTGAACTGGCGCGCCTGCCGCTCGATCCGCGTGTCGGCCGCATGATCCTTGCCGCGCGCCAGAACGCCTGCCTGACCGAAATGCTGATCATCGCCTCGGCGCTGTCGGTGCAGGATCCGCGCGACCGGCCGATGGAAGCGCAGAACGCGGCCGACACCGCGCACAAGAAATTCGCCGACGACAAATCCGAATTCCAGAGCTATCTGAAAATCTGGAAGTGGTTTCAGGAAGCCATCGAGCACAAGAAGACCAACCGGCAATTGCAGGAAGAATGCCGAGCCAATTTCCTGTCGCAGCTGCGGCTGCGCGAATGGCGCGACGTGCATTCGCAACTGCTGACCATCGTGCGCGAGCAGGGTTGGCGACTGAACGAACTGCCGGCGACCTACGAGCAATTGCATACGGCGCTGCTGACAGGCCTGCTGGGCAACATCGGCTTCAAGGCCGAGGACGAACCTCACTATCTGGGGGCGCGCGGCATCAAGTTCCACATCTGGCCCGGTTCGTCGCTGTCGAAGAAAGCCGGTAAGTGGATCATGGCCGCCGAGTTGATCGACACGTCGCGACTGTACGCGCGCTGCATCGCGCAGATCCAGCCGGAATGGCTGGAACGCATTGCCGGCCACCTGCTGAAGAAATCCTACGGCGAGCCGCGCTGGGAAAAGCGCACGGCGCAGGTTTCGGCCTACGAACGCGCGACGCTGTACGGCCTCGTCGTCTATAGTCAGCGCCGCATCAACTACGGCCTCATCAATCCGGCCGAAGCGCGCGAGATTTTCATCCGCGACGCGCTGGTCGGCGGCGATTTCGACACGCGCCTGCCGTTCTTCGCGCACAACCAGAAACTGGTGCGCGAGATCGAAAACCTCGAACACAAGTCGCGTCGCATCGACGTGCTGGTCGACGACGACCTGATCGCCGCCTTCTACGACAAGCAGATTCCGGCCGATGTGGTCAATGGCATCGGCTTTGAGAAGTGGGTCAAGGATGCGTCGGCGCACGAACCGAAACTGCTCTACCTGAACCGCGACGACCTGATGCGCCACGAGGCAGCCGGCGTGACAACCGAACTGTTCCCGAAGGCGATGAACGTCGCCGGCATCGAGATGGGTTTGACCTATCACTTCGAACCCGGCTCGCCGCGCGACGGTGTCACGTTGACCGTGCCGCTGTACGCGCTGAACCAAGTCTCGGCCGAGCGCAGCGAATGGCTGGTGCCCGGCATGCTGAAAGAAAAGGTGCATCTGCTGCTGAAATCGTTGCCGCAGAAGCTGCGTCGCCATTGCGTGCCGCTGCCCGATTACGCGGCCGGTTTCTGCGATCGCGTGCAGGACAGGCACATCTTCGGCCGCGGCAGCCTGCTCGACGCCGTGATCGCCGACGTGCGCGAGCAGACCACGGTGATGACGAAGACCACCGACTACAAGCTGGAGACGTTGCCCGCACATCACTTCATGAACTTCAAGGTGATCGACGAGCACGGCCGTCAGCTGGAGATGGGGCGCAACCTTGGGGTGCTGCGTTCCGAACTTGGTGGACAGGCGCGCGAGAGTTTTCAGCGTCTGGCGGAGAACACGACGCCGACCGTGGCTGAACCGACGACACAAGCGGGCAAGTCGTCTGCCGCGCCGGCTAAGGGCGGGCAACAGAACGTATCTGCCTCAGCCGAACATCAAAACCTGACCGCCTGGACCTTCGGCGAACTGCCCGAACTGCTGGAAATCCAGCGCGGCAAGCAGACGCTGATCGGCTTCCCGGCACTGGTCGATCGCAAGACGCATTGCGACGTCGAAGTTTTCGACGATCCCGACGAAGCCGCGCGCACGCATCGCATCGGCCTGCGCCGCCTATTCGCGTTGCAACTGAAGGAACAGCTGAAGTTCCTCGACAAGAACATCCCCGGCCTGCAGCAGATGGGCATGCAGTTCATGGCGCTGGGTTCGCAGGAAGAATTGCGCGACCAGATCATCGAGAAGGGGCTGGAGCGCGCCTGCCTGCAGGAACCGCTGCCGAAGAACGCGCAGGAATTCAACACGCGCCGCGACGAAGGCAAGGGGCGTCTCGGCTTGCTGGTCAACGAGATCGCACGACTGGCCGGCACCATCCTGACCGAATATCACGCATTGCCGAAGAAGCTTCAGACGGCGAAGGCGCACACGCAGTCGTTCAACGACATGCAGGCACAACTGCAAGGCCTGATCGGCAAGCGCTTCATCGCCGATACCGATTACGTGCAGCTATCGCATTTCCCGCGCTACCTGAAGGCCATCGCCACGCGCATCGACAAGCTGCGCGCCGATCCCGCACGCGATGCGAAAGCGATGGCCGAGTGGCTGCAGGCCGCGCAGCCGTGGCAGCGCGCGTTGAAGGATAGGTACGGCGATCCGAAAATGAACGAATATCGCTGGATGTTGGAGGAGTTGCGCGTGTCACTGTTCGCGCAGGAATTGCGAACGCCGATGCCGGTGTCGGTCAAGCGGTTGCAGAAGGTGTGGGAGTCGATGCAGAGATAGAGGAGTGGAACTCTAACGCTTGAGTTAGCCTTCTTCCTCGGTAGGCGCGCTGCTATCGCTCAAAAGATCTTTGAGAGAAAGCTCCTTGATCTCTTCCTTGGCGAGCTGCTCTGCGAAGTACTCGTCAAACTGCTCGGCACGGTACCGAAGCAACCCAGGCCCCATATGGCCCATGTCAGAGATCGCGTCAAATATGATGCCGCGGACATCCGCTGCCAAAGCTGCAAAGCTCGTCCAGTCCACTCCAATTCGCATCAAATAATCACGCGGAAAGCGCATTTCATAGAACGTCCCGTCTGGCTTTATAAGTGCGGACCGCCCGAAAGTCGGTCGTGGACCTGGAATGTCTCGCACTGCAACAATCCCAGCCTCGCTTAGCAGTTCATCGAAGGGAATTGTCCCCTGCGTCACTAGAGAGTAGTTGGGGAATTGCAATCCGCTCAGAAAGTCCGCAAGGCGACGATATTTAATGACGCCGCGAGCGACTTCTCGACTCTGACTGTTTCCAATAGTTGAGATGATCGCTGTTTTTATGTCTTCGATCTGCTCAGAGATAGTGAACATCTTCCGTGATTCGCTAGCTCCTTCGCGCTGCTCTCTCAAGAGCTTTTGAAACAATGATCCCCACTGCTTGAGGAGATGGGATTCGATATCCGATATACGACTAAACGGAATTACAGCATTTCCCTTATTCCTGTGGTGAAGGAAGCTGATGAATTCAAAAATGTACTTAGCTGTATCCGGCTTATCAATTGAAGGGAACTTGATTTTTTCCGAGAGGTCTTTGTTCTTCTGATAGACAAGTTGATCATGCATTACCTTCTCTTCGACGAAGGCGAAAACAGGAACGGATGCGTCGATCGCCTTCAGAACTTCAAGTTGGGTTATCGAAAGCTTTTCCGGGTCTTTGAGAACTGTTACGTCGAAGCTTGAGTTAACGAGGTTCTCTAGATCAATCAAACTCAATGCTTCCGGAACCGCTCGACCACCGAAGCGCGAACCTATGAGGAGCACAACCATGTCTGCATTCGGAACATCCTGAATGCAGCTAGTGTGGGTGTGTGTACGAGGGTCATAGAGCACATCAGAGTACTCGCTCAGAATTGGGTCGTAGCCTAGGCGGAGAAGAAATGCCCGAAGCTGCTCTCGCGCCATCCCGAGGTCATAGCAAGTGGAGGAAACAAAGACTTTTGGACTAGGCATAACGTGTCCTGAGAAGGCTAACGTCCAGCATCAGCCGCGCTGGCTTCCTGCGTGTCGGTTGCATGCCATTGTTAGGTAGCTTATGCCGCTGGCCAAACATTCGAAAAATCCATCTTGATCTTAATCTGATTCTCAAAATCCATGATCTTTCTGGCGCAATCAACTTTTCCCCACCATCGATCAATGACATATTGATTGATCGGATCGCGATAGTGGTAGAGATTGCTCCCGATCTTCTGATCCGCGTTTACGGGCGCAAGAACACAGGGCAGACCAATGGCGTAAACGGCGCTTTCCGGCAAAGTCATCGACTGGTTCTGAATGTCGATCATGAACTGCTGAATACCGTTCGCAACCTTGACTGTTATGCCATATCCATCCGGCAGTTCATTGCCATGTGCGAGATTGCAGCGGAATTTTTCGTAGACGATGTCCTCGAACTTAATGCCGACATTGCCCTTGTTGTCTTTGAACGGGAAGACTGTCTCTTGAAGATCAAGGCCACCGTGCATTAGCTCCATGATGTCGAGATTATCAACAAGGAACTTCCTAAATCTTTCGCCGACCTTTTTGATCTGCGGATACATCTTTTTCGCAGTTCCATCGACTGCCAGGCACGCGAATAGCATCGCCTTTTCCACATCTCCGGCGTCACAAGAATCTAGGGAATGCTTAATGTAATCGGCGATTTTCATAGCTGCCTAACGCTTGAATGAATTGTTAGGGGGCGCTTTTGACGGCCACGGTGAGCTTGCCAATTGAATCATTGATTGCTTTAAGTTTGCGAATGACCGGGTCTTGAGGAACGTCGGCATGCACGTAAGGCTTGAGATCAATGACATGGCGCTCCTCAACTCGCTTTGCGCCAAATTTGTAGGTCGCATTGACAGTGAAGGTTGTGGGGCAGGTACTTGGATCCGCGCCATCAGCAAAGACTACGAACCCTTGTGCCAAGCCAAAGACAATCTCCGAATCTGGCGGAAGCGAGTCAATTGGCTGGTTAAAGGCGGCGAACGACGCTAGATCATTGTGTTCGGAACGCTCACCAAACTTGAAGAAGGAGCGATCGATTGCCAGGTGAAGGTCAGTTGCAGCGGTTTTGCCAAGATTTGCTATGCGAAGGTAGAAGATTGGGTTGTCCGGCTCCAAGTACGGCGTAACGGTCACGTATGGGCGGTAAGTGGCCTCAGACTGTTCTCGCATGGCCTCCACGACGCGCTCGTTGGCTTTGAGAATGCGATAGGTCACCCATGCGTAGAAGCCGGTAATGATGACCAGAAGTGCTGTTAGGAACTCGATCATAGTCGGTGCACCCCCTAACTATATTTAGATCGCCGCATCATATGATCGTGACATTGCCTAAGTCAATAAACGAAAAATGCATGTCATTGAAAAATAAGAATATTTGCCATAAACATGGGATTTGGAGCGCATAAATAGTTTGGTAAGGGCTGGGTGATACTTGTATCCCGTCAGACCAGATGAGCGTCTTTGTATGTGAGCAGACGGGATAGGTTAAAGCGATTGAGGAATCGCATCAGAGGTTTGTTTTGGCAGGCTGCCCCTTCGATTTCGCGTAAAATTGCCAGATTTTCCTCAACCTCCAACGCAAAGCAAAGCATATGTCCATCAAATCCGACAAATGGATACGCCGCATGGCGGAGCAGCACGGCATGATCGAACCGTTCGAGCCGGGGCAGGTGCGCCAGTCGGACGGGCACAAGATCGTTTCCTATGGCACCTCGTCGTACGGCTACGATATTCGCTGCGCGGACGAATTCAAGATATTCACCAACATCAATTCGACCATCGTCGATCCAAAGAACTTCGACGAGAAATCGTTCGTCGATTTCAAGGGCGACGTCTGCATCATTCCGCCGAACTCGTTCGCGCTGGCGCGCACCGTCGAATACTTTCGCATTCCGCGCAACGTGCTGACGATCTGCCTCGGCAAATCGACGTATGCGCGCTGCGGCATCATCGTCAACGTGACGCCGTTCGAGCCGGAATGGGAAGGTTATGTGACGCTGGAATTTTCGAACACGACGCCGCTGCCGGCGAAGATCTACGCGGGCGAGGGCTGCGCGCAAGTGCTGTTCTTCGAGAGCGATGAAGTGTGCGAAACCTCGTACAAGGATCGTGGCGGCAAGTACCAAGGCCAGCATGGCGTGACGCTGCCGAAGACCTGATTCTCGTTTCTAGCTGTTTTTCTGTCGCGTCAGCCGTCTTCCGGTGGCGCGGCAAATTTCCTCGCTTCGGCAAGCATCCTTTCCACTGCGCCTGATTGCGGCGCATCGCGATACGCCAGATGCAGCGGCGCGCGCAGGCCGGGCGCCTGTTCCAGTTGCAGATAGACGACGCCTTCCAGTTGCACGTACCGCATCGACGCCGGCACGATGGTGACGCCGATGCCGGCGGCGACCTGGCTCAATGTCGATAGATACTTGCGCGCTTCCTGCACGACGCGCGGACTGAAGCCGGCGGCGCGGCAGGCGGCGATCACGGTGTCGTACAGGCCGGGGCCGCTGGGACGGCGATTCAGGATGAAGTCTTCTTTTTGCAACGCAGTCAGCGGCAGGCTCTTGCGGCGACGGTTTGTCCCGCGCAGCAGCTGATGCGTGGCCGGCAGCGCCGCGATCATTTCTTCCACCAGCATCGTTTCCATCTTCAGGCCGGCAGCATTGCCGACGGGCGAGCGGATGAAGGCGACGTCCAGCCGATTTCTCAGTAGCGCTTCGACCAGTTCGGCCGTATTGCTTTCTTCGATCGTCAGTGCGACTTCCGGCGAGCCTTGGCGAAAGGCGCGGATGACCGAAGGAATCAGCGGATGCAGCGAGGCGGTTTCGGTGAAGCCGATTGCGATGCGCCCGCGCTCGCCGCGCGCGATGCGGCGCACGCTGTCGATCGTCGTGCCGACCTGTTCGAGGATCAGATGCGCATCGGCCAGTAGCGCATGGCCGCTCTCGGTCAGTTCCATGCCGCGTGGCAGGCGGCGGAACAGCGCGACGCCGAGCTCTCTTTCCAGCGCACGGATCTGCTGGCTCAACGGCGGTTGCTGGATGCCGAGGCGCTGCGCGGCTTTGGTCAGATGTCCTTCTTCGGCGACGGCGACGAAGTAGCGCAGCAGGCGCAAATCGATTGCTGACATATCTAAAAAGTATGGATTAGTGCTAAATCATATATTAGACAGCATGGCTGTGCGAGCGTAATCTTTGCGCATGGAAACGCAGCACGAAATACAACAGGAAGCGACGCAGGCAGCCGTCGAGACGGTATCGACGGATATCGATGCCGTGCCGACGACAATGGAACTGTTCCTCGGCTTTCTCGGGCTGGGGATGATGGCCTTTGGCGGCGCGCTGCCGCTGGCGCATCGGATGCTGGTCGAGCGCAAGCGCTGGCTCAGCGAAGAGGAATTTACGGAAATGCTGGGGCTGTGCCAGTTTCTCCCCGGCGGCAACATGATCAACATGTCTGTCGCAGTCGGCATGCGGTTCCGCGGCGTGCGCGGCGGCATCGCCGGGCTGCTGGGACTGATCGCCGTGCCGTCGATGGTGGTCGTGCTGCTGGGCATGCTGTACGAGCGCTATCAGGACGATCCGCAAGTGGCGCATCTGTTCGCCGGGCTGGCCGCAGCGGCAGCCGGACTGCTGGTAGCGATGGCGATCAAGATCGTGCGTCAGTTGCGCGGCAATCTGCCGATGCTGGCGGTTGCCACCGTCTGCTTTTGTGCGATTGCCTTGCTGCGTCTGCCGTTGTTGTGGACGATGCTGGCGATGACGCCGATCAGCATCTGCATCGTGAAAATCGGGAAGGGGTTGCGTAAATGATTGCGACGCTGATTGCGCTGGCGCTGATCTTTTCGCAGCTGGCGCTGCTGGCCTTCGGCGGCGGCAACACGATCCTGCCGGAGATGCAACGGCAGGTGGTGGAAGTGCATCAGTGGATGACGGCGCGGGAATTCAGCGCGTTGTTCGCGTTGAGCCAGGCGGCGCCGGGTCCGAACATGATGATCGTGCCGCTGATCGGCTGGCATGTCGCCGGCTGGGCGGGCTTCATCGTGACGTCGGTTGCCAAGTTCGGTCCGTCATCCATACTGACGATCGTGGCGCTGCATGCCTGGGAACGCTTCAAGGACAATCCGTGGCGCCGCATCATCCAGGCCGGATTGGTGCCGGTGACGGCCGGCGTGGTGGCAGCCAGTGCAGCGGTGATCGCGCATGCGGCCGACCGCAATGTGCTGTTGACGGCGATCACGGTGGTGACTGCGCTATTGGCATGGCGCTCGCGCATTCATCCGTTGTGGCTGTTGCTGGGCGGCGGCCTGGTTTCGCTGGCGGTTGAAGGCTGGGTGTAGGCACAGTCTTTAAGAGACGAGTGCTGTTGCGCGCCGGCCTGTTGGCTGCGCAGGCTGTCAATCAGCGGCGATTCCTGAATGCGGTTTTCAGTGCAGTGACCGGATCGGCGCTGCCGTCCAGACCGGCGACCGACGACAGCAGCGTCAATGTCTTGCCGTCGAAGCGGAAGGCATCGGCCGACAGGAAGCCGCCGCTGCCGGCTGCACGCACGGTCACGACAATGTCTGACTTGCCGTCGCCGTCCACATCGGCGAACAGCAGTTTCTCGATACCGCCGTCGCGCGGCCGCACGAGTCCGGTGACGAAACTGTCGTAGGGAAAGCCCGGTTCGCCTTTCGCATAAAGCCGCACGCTGTAGCTGCCGATGCTGCGCGGTTCGAGATCGCCTTCGGCAACGACGACCGTCGCCTGTGTCGGCGGAAGAGCGTCGTGCCGGACGATGCGTTCGTCGTCGTTCGACGCGGCTGTAGCGGCGGAGGTGAAAAGGGCGAGACAGAGCAGCAATGCCGGCATCCTGTTCATCGATCTGGTTCCTTTCTGTAGAGTGCAAACCAAACGCAGTTTCACGCTGCCTTCAATCGTGTTTTCAACCGTATTTTCAACTGCCGATGCGCGCACCCTGGCGCGCAAGCAATGAGCGCAATACGGAACGGTGGCAATGCTTTTCGTCTTCGCAATAGCAGCCGACAGAGAAATCCGTCTGGTGCGACAGCGCAGCCAGCAGCGCGATGGCGCGCTGGTTTTCCGGCGTTGCCATTTCGGCGCGATATTTGTTGAAGAAGGCGCGCCAGTCTGCCGCCGTTTTTGCCTGATGTGCGAGCTTGACGGCTTCAGGCGAGGGCGAGAGATTGGGAAACCAGACGTCGTACCAGTTCTGCGCAGCGAATTCGGATTTGGGAATTCCGCGAGGCGGACGTCGTACGGTGCCGATGCGCAGTCCTTCGTTGCTGCTGCGCGCGCTGCCCAGTCTGACGATGCGTACGACCATGATGCCTCCTTGGCGATACGTGCTTTCGGAAAGAAATCATGGGGCATGGCCCCTGTGGCTAACCTTACCGCAATTCAATCGCAGGCGGGTGAACTGAGGTCGAATTGCGGATTCCAGACCACTTCCCACAAATGGCGATCCGGGTCCTGGAAGTAGCCGGCATAGCCGCCCCAGAACGTGGCGTGCGCGGGTTTGACGATGACAGCACCGGCTGCTTTGGCCTGCGCCATCACGACATCGACTTCATCTTGCGACGCGACGTTGTGGCCGATCGTGCATTCGATCGGCGAGGAAGGGGAGAGCGCGAGTCCGCTGTCGTGCGCAATGCTGGCACGCGGCCACAGCGCCAGTTTGAGTCCGGCCTGCAGATCGAAGAAGGCGACCGCGCCATGCGGGAATTCCGTCCCGACGATGCCGTCCGTCGGCAGGCCGAGACCGTCGCGATAGAAAGCGACCGCGCGTTCCAGATCATCGACTCCCAACGTGATGACGGTGATGCGCGGTTTCATGGCGGCGCTTTTACCGTTGCCCTGGCTGTCGCTTTACTGCTTGACGCAATCGACGAAGTAGCCGCGCTTGCCGTCCACTTCGCGCGTCACCAGGCCGTGGACGTCGGTTTCGAAGCCGGGGAACTTCTCGTTGAAGTCGCGTGCGAAGCGCAGGTAATCCACGATGGTCTTGTTGAAGCGCTCGCCCGGGATCAGCAGTGGAATGCCCGGCGGATACGGCGTCAGCAGGATGGACGTGACGCGGCCTTCGAGATCGTCGATTGCGACACGTTCGATCTCGCGGTGCGCCATCTTCGAGAACGCATCGGAAGGCTTCATCGCCGGCTGCATGTCGGACAGATACATCTCCGTCGTCAGGCGTGCGACGTCGTAGGCCTTGTAGAAATCGTGAATCATGTGGCACAGGTCGCGCAGGCCGACACGCTCGTAGCGCGGATTCGCCTGTGCGAATTCCGGCAGGATGCGCCACATCGGCTGGTTCTTGTCGTAATCGTCCTTGAATTGCTGCAGCGCGGTCAGCAGCGTATTCCAGCGGCCCTTGGTGATGCCGATGGTGAACATGATGAAGAACGAATACAGGCCGCACTTCTCGACGATGACGCCGTGCTCGGCCAGATACTTGGTGACGATGGATGCCGGGATGCCGGTGTCGCCGAACTTGCCGTCCAGCGAAAGACCCGGCGTGACGATAGTCGCCTTGATCGGGTCCAGCATGTTGAAGCCCGGTGCCAGGTTGCCGAAGCCGTGCCATTCGTCCTCTGCACGGATCATCCAGTCCTCGCGCGAGCCGATGCCGTTGTCGGCGAAATTGTCCGGGCCCCAGACCTTGAACCACCAGTCGTCGTCGCCCCATTCTGCTTCAACCTTGCGCATCGCGCGGCGGAAGTCCAGCGCTTCGAGAATGCTTTCCTCGACCAGCGCGGTGCCACCCGGCGCTTCCATCATCGCGGCGGCGACGTCGCACGAGGCGATGATCGAGTACTGCGGCGAAGTCGACGTGTGCATCAGATAGGCTTCGTTGAAGGTGTCCTGATCGAGTTTCACCTTCTCCGATTCGCGCACCAGGATCTGCGATGCCTGCGACAGGCCGGCCAGCAGCTTGTGCGTCGATTGCGTGGAGAAGATCAGCGATTCCTTCGCGCGCGGACGATCCTTGCCGATCGCGTGCATGTTCTTGTAGAAGTCGTGGAAGGTCGCGTGCGGCAGCCATGCTTCATCGAAATGCAGCGTGTCGATCTTGCCGTCCAGCATGTCCTTCAGCACCTCGACGTTGTAGACGACGCCGTCGTAAGTCGATTGCGTGATCGTCAGGATTCGCGGCTTCTTGTTCTTCGCTTCGCGCGCGAACGGGTTGGCTTCGATCTTCTTCTGGATGTTTTCCATCGAGAATTCGCTCAATGGAATCGGGCCGATGATGCCGAGGTGATTACGCGTTGGCATCAGGAACACCGGAATCGCGCCGGTCATGATGATCGAGTGCAGGATGGACTTGTGGCAGTTGCGGTCGACCACGACGATGTCACCCGGCGCGACCGTCGAGTGCCAGACCATCTTGTTCGACGTCGACGTGCCGTTCGTCACGAAGTAGCAGTGATCGGCATTGAAGATGCGCGCGGCATTGCGTTCCGACGCGGCGACCGGGCCGGTGTGGTCCAGCAACTGGCCGAGTTCTTCCACCGCGTTGCAGACGTCGGCGCGCAGCATGTTTTCGCCGAAGAACTGGTGGAACATCTGGCCGATCGGCGATTTCAGGAAGGCGACGCCGCCCGAATGGCCCGGGCAGTGCCACGAGTAGGAACCGTCGTTGGCGTATTCGACCAGCGCGCGGAAGAACGGCGGCGACAGGCTGTCCATATAGGACTTGGCTTCGCGGATGATGTGGCGCGCGACGAATTCCGGCGTGTCCTCGAACATGTGGATGAAGCCGTGCAGTTCGCGCAGGATGTCGTTCGGAATATCGCGCGAGGTGCGCGTTTCGCCGTACAGATAGATCGGAATGTCGGCGTTCTTGTGGCGGATTTCGCCGACGAAGGCACGCAGCGATTTCAGCGCGTAGTCGGTGTCTTCATAGGAGCCGGTGCCGAATTCCTCGTCGTCGATCGACAGGATGAAGGCCGAAGCGCGCGATTGCTGTTGCGCGAACTGGGCCAGGTCGCCGTAGCTGGTCACGCCCAGTACTTCCATGCCTTCCTTCTCGATCGCGTCGGCGAGCGCGCGGATGCCGAGTCCGGAGGTGTTCTCGGAACGGAAATCTTCGTCGATGATGACGATGGGGAAGCGAAATTTCATGAGGTCTCCAGCTGGAAAGGCGCGTGCCGGGCGACGGCCGCCCGAAAGATGCGAATTTTCGCAGATATGCGGAAATTGTGTGGAGAAAACGCCAGTTTTGCGGCGGCAAATGCCGCCGGTGTTGTATATGACGGAATCGTGACGCTTTGGTTTCGCCCCGGCTTCGCTTTGGTCTCGATTCGCCGTCAGCGGACGCGGTCGTAGGTCACGTAGGAAAAGTCGAAACCGTTGGCGTCCGAATGGTGGTTTTCACGCGCGGTTTCCTTCCAATGCGCTGGATCGATGGCGGGGAAGAAGGCGTCGCAGTCGAAGCTCTTGTCGATATGGGTGACGATCAGGCGGTCGGCCTCGGCCAGCGTATCGGCGAAAATCTGGCCGCCACCGATGATGAAGGCCGGCGCGTCGCCGACCAGCGCTTTGGCGGCTGCAATCGATGTCACGGCTTCCACGCCGTCATGTTTCCAGTCAGGATTGCGCGTGATGACGATGTTGCGGCGGTTCGGCAGCGGGCGGCCGATCGAATCGAAAGTCTTGCGGCCCATGATGATCGGACGGCCGGACGTGGTGCGCTTGAAGTGCGCGAGATCTTCCGGCAGATGCCATGGCAGCTGGTTATTGATGCCGATGCCGTTGTTGGCGTCGACGGCGACGACGAGGGTCAGTTGGGACATGAAGGTCTTTCGTTCAGACGGCCATCGGCGCGGTCAGCGGCGCATGATGCTGGTAATCCTCCAGCGAGAAATCGGAAGGCTCGATCTGTTCCAGCCACTCGGGTTCGTATTTGCCGGTGACGGCGTAATCGGGAATGCGGTCCGAAATTTTCAGTTGCGGCGCCGGATACGGATCGCGCTGCATCTGCTCGTTCAGCATGTCCAGATGATTTTCGTAGATGTGCGCGTCGCCGATGAAGTAGGTGAACCATTTCGGCTTGTAGCCGGTGAGGCGACCGACCAGATGCAGCAGCGCCGCGCCTTCGGCCAGGTTGAATGGCGTGCCGAGGCCGAGATCGTTGCTGCGGATGTACAGACACAGTGAGATTTCCCTGGTTGCTACGTTCGGCAGGAACTGATACAGCAGATGGCATGCCGGCAGTGCGATCGCATCCAGATCGGCGCAATTCCAGCCGTGGAACAGGATGCGGCGGCTCTGCGGATTCTTGATGATGGTGTCTAGACAATCGCGCAACTGGTCGATCGCCTTGTACAGCAGCACCTTGTCCACGCCCTGATCCTTGACGACGCCGACGACGCGGAAGCCGCGTTCCTGCGCATGCACGATTTGCGCCTTCTTGTCGGCCTCGATCAGCTTGTAGGCTGGCCACGCGCGCCACTGCACGCCATATACCGGACCGAGATCGTCTTCTTCCAGCCGGTATGGATTGGCCAGCCATTCGACGTTTTCGTTGGCGTTCTGGTCCCAGACCTTGCAGCCGAGCGCGCGGAAGTCTGCGGCGCTACGCGATGCGCGCAGGAAGCCGACCAGTTCGCCGATGACGGATTTGAAGGCGAGGCGCTTGGTCGTGACGGCCGGAAAGCCGTCCTTCTGCAGATCGAAGCGCAGCATCGCGCCAGGAATGCTGATGGTGCGGATGCCGGTGCGGTTGTCCTGCCATGTGCCGGTATCGAGTACCGTGCGTACCAGGTCAAGATACTGTTTCATGCATGGTCCGTTCGAGTGGGCGGGCAGCCGAAAAACCGAAAAAGGCTGCGCGCGGGCATTGGGAAAAACGCTATTTTAACGCGAGGGCAGGCGGCGTTCGGGTTCGCGCTCAGGGGTGGCCGAACTGCAGGGCAGCCAGTCCGGCATATAGTCCGCCCTGCGCGACCAGCGACGCATGCGTGCCGGTTTCGACGATGCGGCCGTGTTCCATCACGATGATGCGATCGGCGCGTTGCACTGTCGCCAGGCGGTGCGCGATGACCAGCGTCGTGCGACCGACCATGGCGGCTTCCAGCGCGCCTTGCACCAGTCGTTCGGATTCGGCATCCAGCGCGCTGGTGGCTTCGTCCAGCAACAGCAGCGGAGGGTTCTTCAGCAATGCGCGTGCGATGGCGATGCGCTGGCGCTGTCCGCCGGACAAGCGCACGCCGCGCTCGCCAAGGAATGACAGATAGCCTTCCGGCAGGCGTTCGATGAATTCGTGCGCGGCGGCCAGCTTGGCGGCAATGGTGACTTCTTCGTCGCTGGCATCCGGGCGGCCGTAGCGGATGTTTTCCATCGCGTTGGCGGAGAAGATCACCGTATCCTGCGGCACGATGCCGATGGTGTCGCGCAGGTCGTGCAGATCCAGCTCGCGGATATCCACGCCGTCCAGCGCGATCGAGCCTCGCTGCGGATCGTAGAAGCGCAGCAGCAGCTGGAACAGCGAGGTCTTGCCCGCGCCGGACGGGCCGACGATGGCGACTGTTTCGCCGGCGGCGATGGTCAGCGACAGATCCGACAGTGACGGCGTGCCGGGACGTGACGGATAGCAGAAAGTCACGCCGTCCAAGATTAGCGAAGCGCCGTTGGCACGGCGCGGCGGCAGCGGTGTCGGTTGTGCCGGCGGCACGATCGGCGATTGCGCCGCCAGCAGTTCCAGCAGGCGTTCGGCCGCGCCGGCGGCGCGCTGTGCATCGCCGCTGACTTCGGACAGCGCGCCGATGGAACCGGCCACTAGCGCCGAATACAGGATGAACTGGCCGAGCTGGCCGCCGCTCATCGTGCCGTCGATCACCGCATGCGCGCCCAGCCACAATACGAACACGATCGCGCCGAACACCAGCAGGATCGCAACGACAGTCAGCAAGGCACGTGCGCGGATGCGGCGCACGGCGGTACGGAAGGCTTCCTCGACGGTAAAACCGAAGCGCTCGGCCTCGATGCGTTCATGCGTGAACGCCTGCACGGTCGGCATCGCGTTCAGAATTTCGCCGGCCAGCGCCGACGCATCGGCCACACGGTCCTGCGAATCGCGCGACAGTGAACGCACACGGCGGCCGAACCAGACGATGGGTAGCACCACGGCGATCAGCATCAGCAAGATGATGGAGGTCAGCTTGACGCTGGTGACGAACAGCATCACGAGGCCGCCGAGGAACAGCAGCATGTTGCGCAAGGCCATCGAGATGCTGGTGCCGACCAGCGTCTGGATCAGCGTGGTATCGGTGGTCAGGCGCGACAGCACTTCGCCGCTCTGCGTGGTTTCGAAGAATTGCGGACTTTGCGTGACAACGTGCGCATAGACGGCATCGCGGATGTCCGCGGTCACGCGCTCGCCGAGCCACGACACCATGTAGTAGCGGCCGGCGGTCGCCACGCCCAGCACGCAGGCGGTAGCGAACAGCGCAATGAAATACGTGTTGATGTGCGACGTGCTCTGCACGCCGGCCGCGCCGAAGCCGAGATCGATCATCTGCCGGAATGCATACGGGATCGCCAGTGTTGCCGCTGCGGCGACGACCAGTGCAATGCCGGCCAGCACGAACTGTTTGCGATACGGAACCAGAAAGCGCGACAGACCGCGCAGCGTGGCGAGGCTGCCCTTGCGAGGAGTACTCGTGATGGTGGAACTCATGTAATTGCTTGATTCTGTACGTAATTTAACGCAAGGCACCAATAAAATGTGGCACGAAACGCGAACGCAAAGCGCGCTGCCTTGTCTCTATCGTATCGGATACGAACGCCGGGGCGCGAAGCAGAGTAGAGTAGCACCAATCGCGATTCGATGATCCTGCATTGCATGTAACTTTTTCCGTCTGTTATACGTATTGATTACGTATCAGCCAGACAGCCTTGCTGACGGTAGTTGTCAGCAGCAGTCCGCAATAATGAACGATCAGCCGAGCGGCACGATTTTCGGCACCATTCAAAACGGGAGAAATCATTGACACGGTTCATCCAATGCATGACCGCACCACAACGCGATATCCGCGATGAATTAAAAGCAGGGCTCAACGCGGAACACGCGAACGTCTCGCCCAAGTATCTGTACGATGCGCTCGGCTCCAAACTGTTTGAAGCGATCTGCGAACTTCCCGAGTATTACCCGACACGCACCGAAACTGGCATCTTTGCCGAGCACGCCGAAGCGATCGCCGCTTCGGTCGGCCGCGGTGCCACGCTGATCGATCTTGGTGCCGGCAATTGCGCGAAGGCAGCGAAACTGTTTTTATCGTTGCAGCCGTCGCAATATGCACCGGTCGACATTTCGGTCGATTTCCTGCGCGATGCAGTGGATCGCCTGCAGATGCAGTTTCCGCAGATCGATATGGTCGGTGTCGGCATGGATTTTTCATCCGATCTGGCGTTGCCGGATGCGGTCAACGACGACAACCGTCTTTTCTTCTACCCCGGTTCGTCGATCGGTAATTTCACGCCGGATGAAGCGCTGGCTTTTCTGAAGCGCGTGCGTGCAGCGTGCACGAGCGGCGGTAAAGCGAATGGCGGCATTTTGATCGGTGTGGATCTCGTCAAGGAAAAAGGCGTGCTCGATCTTGCCTACGATGATGCACTTGGCGTTACCGCTGCCTTCAACCTGAACATATTGCGTCACCTAAATGTTCTTCTCGACGCCGATTTCGAACTGCGCGCATGGCGGCATCGCGGCTTCTTCAATATGGAGCGCAGCCGCATCGAAATGCATCTGGAATCGGAAATCGACCAGACTGTTTCCTGGAGCGGCGGTGAACGCCAATTTGCGCGCGGTGAACGCATACATACCGAAAACAGTTATAAATACACGCGGGAGAACTTCATCGCCATGCTGCGGCAGGCAGGGTTCGGCGATGTTGCCGCATGGACCGATCCTGCCGGCTGGTTCCTTGTCTGCCACGCCAGAGCGGCCTGACCGTAACGACTATAGGAACCACATTTACCGGAAACGGATCGAATCCGTTCCACCGATCAAAAAAGCAGGTTCAACTTGCCATATCAGGGGCTGACATGAACGCACAAGCCGACCGCCTTCCGCTCAACACGATCGATCCGCTCGCGCGCCGCTTTGCGCAGGTGCGCGCGCATTCTCTGGAACTGGCTGCACCGCTTTCCGAGGAGGATTGTTGTGCGCAATCGATGCCGGACGCCAGTCCGATCAAATGGCATCTGGCGCATACGACCTGGTTCTTCGAAACCTTCCTGCTCGAACGCTGCGAGCACGACTTCAAACCTTTTCACCCTGCCTTCCGCATGCTCTTCAATTCCTATTACAACGGTGTCGGCGACAAGCATGCGCGGCCGAAGCGTGGCTTGCTGACGCGGCCGGCATTGAAGGAAGTCATTGCCTATCGCCGCAATGTCGATGCGCGCATGCAGGCATTGCTCGCGTCGCATGCCGGAAGCGATACGTACGTAGAGCTGGCGATGCTCGTCGAACTCGGTTTACAACATGAACAGCAGCACCAGGAACTGATGCTGACCGACGTGTTGCATTTGTTTTCATGCAATCCGTTATTTCCTGCTTATGCGACCGGAAAGCCGGGAGAACATATGCCTGCCGCGCCGCTGCAATGGCTGAAGTTCGATGCCGGCATCGTCGAGATCGGCCACGACGGCGACGGCTTCTGTTTTGATAATGAACTGCCGCGGCATCGCCAGTTCGTCGAACGTTTTCAACTGGCATCGCGCCTCGTCACGAATGGCGAATATCTCGCCTTCATCGAAGCTGGCGGTTATCGCGATCCGTCACTATGGCTGTCGGAAGGATGGGATTGGGTGAACAGGGAAGGGCTGACGTGCCCGATCTATTGGCAGCGTGATGCAGACGGTTGGAAAATATTCGGCCTGCACGGTTTGCGGGAGTTGGAACCTCACGCGCCAGCCGCGCATATCTCGTACTTCGAAGCGGATGCTTATGCACGCTGGGCTGGTGTGCGCCTGCCGACTGAAGCGGAATGGGAACATGCGGCGCGTAGGGGAAAGGAATTGCAGCAGTTGTTCGGCGTATGCTGGCAGTGGACGTCCAGCAGTTATGCCGCGTATCCGGGATTCAGGACGGCCGACGGTGCGCTCGGCGAATACAACGGCAAGTTCATGTCGAATCAGTATGTGCTGCGCGGTTCGTCCAGTGCAACGCCGGAGGGACATGCGCGGATCAGTTATCGGAATTTCTTTCCGGCGACGGCGCGGTGGCAGGTGATGGGGATTCGGCTGGCGCAGTAAAAAGCAATCTGCGACTACTTTTGGTAATCAATGGCTCGTTGCTCTTCAACCTTTATTTGATCGATATATCTTCCCGGTAGATGTCCTTGAAGGCTAGCATTGCGCTTAACCTTTGTTTGCCTCCATTGGAAATTCACATCTGTCAGAGATTCGGTAGTGTCTTTGTAAGTGCCGAATAGTCGGTCCCAGACTAGTATTGGGAAAATTGAATTCCCAACTTCTGCTGAATACTTTCCCCTAGGCGCGGCCCAATTCCCGGCAACAATGACCGCAAGGTCTGCGGCATTTCCCGCAACTCCTTCCGCAATTCCTTCATCAGTTCCCACAGAGTATCGTTGCTCGTACCGTCCTTCATCGCGTCACGGCAATGCACGACCAGTTTGACGAGGTTGTCGGTCAGTGCGTGCAGGCTGTCGTCGTCGGTTTCACGCAGCAGACCGATCAACTGATCGTAGACAGCCAGCAGTTCGCGCAGTTCGGGGATGGCACTTTCTTTCGGCGGGGCAGGTTTGGCGACGCGCTTGAACGGGAGGATGTTGCTGCCTTCGGGAGTTTTGTCGGACATGATGCCGCCTGCGGTTTCGTGGGTTGATTCATGGTAAGTCTGGCTAATGGTCCCGTCAACGCGATTGCACAGGTACTGTCGTCATTCAGGCATAAAAAAAGCCGCTGGATTCCAGCGGCTTTTATATTGCCCGTTGTGTATCAGGCAGCTTTCGTGTTCAACACACTGTCGCGGTTGACGGCGCTCAGTACAGCGCGGAACGAGGCGGTGACGATGTTGCTGTCGATGCCGACGCCGAAGCGGGTCGGGCCGTTGTTGACGCGCAGTTCGATGTAGCTGGCGGCGTTGGCGTTGGCGCCGGAGCCGATCGCGTGTTCGTGGAAATCCATGAACTTGATGTCCAGGCCGAGCGCATCAACGAAGGCATCGATCGGGCCGTTGCCCTTGCCCTTGACGGTCATCGGCTGGCCGTCCTTCTCCAGTTGCACTTCGATCTCGATGTTGCCGTTCGTATCGACCAGCTTGTGGCTGCGATAGAAGTAAGGCGTCATCGCATCCACGTATTCCTGCTTGAAGATCTTGTGGATGTCGCCGGCAACAACTTCGCGGCCGGTTTCATCGGTGACACGCTGCACGACGCGGCTGAATTCGATCTGCAGGCGGCGCGGCAAGACGAGGCCGAATTCCTGTTCGAGCAGGTAGGCCATGCCGCCCTTGCCGGACTGGCTGTTGACGCGGATGACGGCGTCGTAGCTGCGGCCGAGATCGGCCGGATCGACCGGCAGATACGGTACTTCCCAGATTGCGTCGGCTTTCTGCTTGGCGAAACCTTTCTTGATCGCGTCCTGGTGCGAACCGGAGAAGGCGGTGAAGACCAAGTCGCCTGCATACGGATGGCGCGGATGCACCGGAATCTGGTTGCATTCCTCGACGGTCTGGCGGATTGCGTCGATGTCGGAAAAGTCGAGGCCCGGATCGATGCCCTGTGTGTACAGGTTCAGCGCGAGCGTGACGAGATCGACGTTGCCGGTGCGTTCGCCGTTGCCGAACAGGCAGCCTTCGACGCGGTCGGCACCGGCCATCACGCCGAGTTCGGCGGCGGCCACGGCGCAGCCGCGGTCATTGTGCGGATGCAGGCTGATGATGATGGAATCGCGGCGTTCGATATTGCGATGCATCCATTCGACTTGGTCGGCGTAGACGTTCGGCGTGCTGGCTTCGACGGTGCCCGGCAGGTTGACGATCATCTTGCGTTCCGGCGTCGGGCCCCATGCTTCGGAGACGGCGTCGACGACTTCCTTCGCGAAATCCAGTTCGGTCATGCTGAAGGCTTCCGGTGAATACTGATAGACCCATTCGGTTTCTGGATGCGCGTCGGTCAGTTCGCGGATCAGCTTGGTGCCCTTGACGGCCAGTTCCTTCACTTCTTCCTTGCTCATGTTGAACATGATCTTGCGGAAGGAAGGGGCGGTGGCGTTGTACATGTGGACGATCGCGCGGCGTGCGCCGACGACGGAATCGACGGTGCGGCGGATCAGGTCTTCACGTGCCTGCGTCAACACTTCGACCGTGACATCGTCCGGGATGCGTTTTTCCTCGATCAGCTTGCGGCAGAAATCGAAATCGGTCTGCGAGGCGGACGGAAAGGCTACTTCGATTTCCTTGACGCCGATCTTCACCAGCATTTCGAAGAAGCGCAGTTTCTTGGCCGAATCCATCGGGTCGATCAGTGCCTGGTTGCCGTCGCGCAGGTCGGTGCTCATCCAGATCGGCGGCTTGGCGATGACGTTGTTCGGCCAGGTGCGGTCCTTGAGGCCGACGACGGGAAATGCGCGGTATTTGGTTTCCGGATTCTTGAGCATCATGATGAATTTTCCTTTTGTTTTCTTTACTGCGAACGTCTTGTTCTGATTAGCGACGTTCCTTGATATATGGGGCGATACATGTCAGGCGTGGCGACGGGGCTGCCTGACTGCCACTTGCGCTAGGTCAGGCAACCGATCGGTAGCAGTAGCAGCGCGAAATGAACGCGAATACGCGAGATCGCCGTTCCGGCGCTCGGATCGCAGTTGACGCGCATGACTGAAAAGGGCTTGACGGGCATGGCTGGAAAGAATCCGGTAAATCTGTCGGCAAACGGGCCGAAACGAAAACTATACAACAACGGGATGAAACTGGTGGCTGAGAAGGCTTGAAGCGCGCAGCCGGAGATACGCCTGATTAACGTAGGCGTAGTAGTCGCAGCGATAGTTCTGCCTGGCGGATGCCGGCGAACTGAAGTGCGGAGAGGAAAGATGCGGAAAACATACATTCTACTTTAGGGAGTTGTGCCGTGATTGTCAAGGAAAATGCCGACGCGACGCGGGGTTTTGGGAGGATCGCAGCAGATATTGCGAATTCGCCACAGGTGTGGGCGAGCGTTGCCCTGATGACAATCAGCACAACACTACGCATTTCATTTATGCCGCCGCCTGCTTCTGCTTCTGCTTCTGCTCCTGCGGGAAAGTGCCGAATGCCAATGCGGATACGACGACATTCATCACCGTATCGCGATAGATACGCCGCCCCTGATCGGCGCCCGCCGCACCAGCAGCGACCATCAGCGGCAGCAGATGATCGGGATGCGGCTGCACGTCGCGTGCATGCGGTGCCTGTTGCCAATTCTGCAGCAGGGCATTGCGCTCGGTTTCGTTGGTGTCAGCCATTTCCGCCAGCCAGTCGTCGAAGCGTGCAGACGCTTCGCGAAATGCTGGCGTGAAGCCGCGCATGTTGTGGAAGCTCATGCCGCTGCCGATGATCAGTACGCCTTCGTCTCGCAGCGCCTGCAATGCCTGACCGGCGCGCAGATGCATCTGTGGATCAAGGCCGTGCTGCATCGACAGCTGGACGACGGGAATATCCGCATCCGGATACATGACCTTCAGCGGAATGAAAACGCCGTGATCCCAGCCGCGCTGCGTATCGGCGGCGGTCGGCAGGCCGGCATCGGTCAACAGCTGTTGTACGCGTGCTGCCAGCGCCGGCGCGCCTGGCGCGGGATAAGTCAGCGTATAGGTTTCCGGCGGAAAGCCGTGGTAGTCGTACAGCAGCGGCGGTTGTGCCTGCACATTGACGGTGAAGGCCTTTTCTTCCCAATGACCGGAAACAATCAGGATGGCGCGCGGCCGCAATGTTTCACCCGTTCTGCGCAGGAAAGCAGCCATGCGATCCCACATATGCGGATCGCCGGGCCAGTCCATGAAGAAGCATGGGCCGCCGCCGTGCGGAATGAACAGTGTCGGCAGACGTGTGTCGGTCATGGTGCATGTCCTCCGGTTTGTTCTGGGCGTATTTATTGCAAGGATTCGGGCTGGCCTTCGTTACCGCTCTGAACGCGCTGTTTGAATGTATTGATGAATTCGCGGAAGGCAGGTTGCAGCGGTGCGAACAGCGGATCCTTGCGATGCGCCAGCATGACTTCGCCGAACAGTTTCATGCCAAGGGCGAGGGCGGCCGCTTCGTCGGCATCGGTCAGGCCGGCGGCGCGCACCCGTTCGATGATGACGAACAGATCGTCATGGTTGCCAGCTTCGAAACTGACCGGCTCGTGCGCTTCCGGGCCGGCATGCTTGCCGCCTAGGTAATCGAGGGTGATGCGGTATTGATGTGCGCTCATGACGATTCCTTATCGTTTCAGTTCATCGAGTTTGCCGGTCACGGCAGCCCACTGTGCATGGTCGGGCAGCGGTTGCTTGCGTGCGGTCAGCCTCTGCCAGCCAGGCTGGCCGACCAACTCGCGATTCAGGGCGAGAAAGCGGTGCTGTTCCGGCGACAGCTCGCGGTCGCCGACGATGGCGCCGACCGGACATTCGGCCACGCACATCGAGCAATCGATGCATTCGTCCGGATGGATGGCGACGAAGTTTGGTCCTTCGAAGAAGCAATCCATCGGGCAGACTGCGACGCAGTCGGTGTACTTGCAGCCTATGCAGGGTTCGGTGACGACGAAGGTCATGCGTTCGATTTTTCTTTCTCTGATGTTTGCAGCATAGATGTCTTCAATGTATTTATAAATAAGCTATATTGATAAAAATTGTTTCCATATTGTTGATAATTGAGGTCCGCAATGGACATTCTTAATTGCATGCGTGTCTTTGCCGCGGTGGTGGAAACTGAGAGTTTCACGGCGGCCGGCGCACGGCTGGATTTGTCGAAGGCACTCATCTCGAAATATGTTGGCCATCTCGAAGATCACCTTGGCACGCGCCTGCTGAATCGCACCACACGCAAGTTGAGTTTGACGGAATCGGGCGGTGCCTATTACGAGCGTTGCGTGCAGATTCTTGCCGACGTGGAGGAAGCCGAGCAGGCTGCCGGGCAATTGACGGCAATTCCGCGTGGCACGCTGCGGGTGACGATGCCGGTCTCGTTCGGCAGGATTCGCATTGCGCCGCTGCTGAACGATTACATGCACCGTTATCCGGATGTGAAACTGGATGTGACCCTGTCGGATCGCCGGGCCGATTTGGTGGAGGATGGCTACGATCTGGCGATTCGCGTCGGCTATGTGCCGGAGTCGGGATTGATCGCACGCAAGCTGACGACCGAACGCGTGGTACTGTGCGCGGCCCCGTCCTATCTGCAACGACGCGGCACGCCGCAAACGCCGGAAGCGCTACGCGAGCATGCCTGCCTCATCTACAGCTATGCCAGTACAGGCGACGAATGGGTGCTGGAGGGTGATGACGGCAAACGGCATGCCGTGCGCATTACCGGCCCGATGCGCGTGAATAACGGGGAAATGCTGCGTGCCGCGGCGCTGGACGGTGCGGGCATCATTCGTGAGCCGCATTTCATCGTCGGTGACGATTTGCAGGCAGGACGGCTGCAGCCGTTGCTGCCAAAGTTTCCGCCACCGGAAATCGGCGTCTATGCCTTGTACCCCAGCCGCAAGCATCTGTCGGCCAAGGTGCGCACCTTTGTCGATTATCTGGCTGTCCGGATAGCGGAAAAGACAACCGGCGCCTGAAGGCGCCGGTTGTCGATGGCCTGCCAATACGGATTCGTCAGCAGTTGCCTTTCTTGGCTTGTCCCGGCGGGCAATGGTAGCCGTGCTTGCCTTGCTTCCATTTGCCTTTGCGCAGATGCCACTGGCCGTTGTCCTGATACCAGGTCGCCGGTTCATAGTCATAGCCGACACGCGCCTGTACCCAATGACCTGCCGCCCATATGTGCGTATGGCCGTTCCAGTCCCAGTAGCCGGGCGCCCAGACATAACCGTTGCGCGGCGGTGGCACCGGTTCGTATCGCAGCGGCGGCGGTGCGGTGCCGATACTGATGCTGACGCCGACTTGTGCGGCTGCAGGAAGCGGCAGGGCGGTAGCGCCGATGACGGTTGCTGCAGCAAGAATGGATAAGGAAGCGAGCAAGGTTTTCATGGATGGCCTTTTCGTTGAACGCAACGTCTGAAATATAGACGTACCAAGCGGTTTTTGCCAAAAAGGAAGCATTTCTTTACATCTGTTACCGGGGAGTCGTATCGGCAAGCACCATGAAAAACGGGCCCTGCAGGGCCCGTTTTTTACAGAAGCGCAGATCGGTGTTCGATCAATACACGATCAACGTTCGTCATAGGAACGGCGTGGTGCGCCGGTATTGCCATCCGGACGCGGACCGTTGCGGAAACCACCGCCGCCGTTGCCGTCCCGGCGACCTTGATAACCGTCGCCCTGGCGCTGGCCGCCTTGACGCGGCGCACCGGGTTTGGAGAACGTACGCTGGCTACCGTTGCCCTTGTAGCCACGGCCATCGCCCGGCTTCCAGCCCGGTTTGTGGCCGGAGCGCGGCGGTGCGCTGCGCTTCGGCTCGAAACCTTCGATGACTTCGACCGGAATCGTCTGCTTGATGAAGCGCTCGATGCGCTTCACGTGCATGCCTTCTGCGTGGTTGACCAGCGAGACGGCGATGCCCTTGCGGCCGGCGCGGCCGGTACGGCCGATGCGGTGCACGTAGTCTTCCGGGAATTTCGGCAGATCGTAGTTGACGACATGCGTCACGCCCGGGACGTCGATGCCGCGTGCGGCGACGTCGGTTGCGACCAGGACGCGGATATGGCCGCGGCGCAGGCCGTTCAGCGTACGGTTGCGCGCGCCCTGATGCATGTCGCCATGCAGTGCAGCAGCAGCGAAGCCGGCAATGTTCAGACGATCGGCGATGTTGTCCGCATCGCGCTTGGTGGCGGTGAAGACGACGGCCTGATCCAGCGTTTCATCGCGCAGCAGGTGATCGAGCATACGGTTCTTGTGCGACAGATCATCGACGAAATGCACGCGCTGCTGGATGTTTTCGTTCTTGGTGGTGGAGCTGGCGATCTGGATGATCTGCGCATCCTTCGTGATGCGTTTGGCCATGTTGCCGACCATGCCGTCCAGCGTGGCGGAGAACAGCATCGTCTGGCGATTTTCCGGCGTGGAGGCGACGATCTTCTCGATGTCGTCGACGAACCCCATGTCCAGCATGCGATCGGCTTCGTCCAGCACCAGGATTTGCAGTTCGGAGAAGTCGATCTTGCCCGATTCCATGTGGTCGATCAGACGGCCCGGCGTTGCCACCAGGATTTCCGGATTGCGCGACAGCAGTTGCATCTGCTTCGGATACGGCATGCCGCCGAGAATGGAGATGGCCTTCACGCGGCGCATGTAGGAGCCGTATTTCTCGGTTGCGGTCGTCACCTGCAGCGCCAGTTCGCGCGTCGGCGTCAGCACCAGCATCTTCGGCTGGGCAGGCTGGAAGCGCGGACGTTCGCCGCGCGAACGCGCCGATTGCATCTGCTGATTGTGGGTCTTGCCGCCTTGTGGCTGCGCATCGGCCTGCACGGCGATCTTGTGCAGCGCCGGCAGCATGAAGGCGGCGGTCTTGCCCGAACCCGTCTGCGACGAGACCATCATGTCGCGGCCTTCGATGCCGGCCGGAACGGCCTGCGCCTGTACCGGCGTCGGCTCGGTATAGCCGGCTTCGGTCAATGCCTTGAGGATGGACGGGTGGAGGCCTAGTGATTCAAAAGTCATATCTTCTTTCGTGAAATCAGCGCTGCAACATTCGTGACAAAGCCAACGACATGGCGGTCGTTATCATGAAAATCGCGTACGCAAAAATGCAACGCCAACCAACGAAACAGCGTGAAAAAATCTGGGAGAGATTCCGGCACAAAAAGCTTTGCGCCGGGACGGTGTCTGGATTCGACACCTGATAGGCGGGAGGGCTTTATCGTTACTGCTAAACGGTTCGCGATGCTGCAAAAATGCGTTGCCTGTTGCAACGCATGGATAGCATTCTACACCCAGAGGCGGTTTGCTGTCGAGGCGTGTTGCACATCCACACGGATGCGGCGATTCGATATGCGAAAGGAAACATTCCTACAATTCCTGCATCGCAGGGGAACGGCAAAGAAAAACGGCATCCGAAGATGCCGTTTTTTCATCATCATTGATTGCGATACCGATGTTATTCGCCGCCCATGCCCGGCACGACTTGCGAGAAGCCGGCGTCGACATAGGTAATCTCGCCGGTGATGCCGCCAGCCAGATCGGACAGCAGGAAGGCCGATGCATTGCCGACGTCCTCGATCGTCACATTGCGGCGCAGCGGTGCATTTTCCTTGACGAAGTTCAGGATCTTGCCGAAGTCCTTGATGCCGGACGCGGCCAGCGTCTTGATCGGGCCGGCCGATACGCCGTTGACGCGGATGCCTTTCGGACCGAGCGATTCGGCCATGTAGCGCACGCTGGCTTCCAGCGATGCCTTGGCGAGGCCCATCGTGTTGTAGTTCGGCAGCGCGCGGATCGAGCCGAGATAGCTCAGCGTCAGCAGCGCGGCGTTCGAGCTCAGCATCGGCAGCGCGGCTTTCGCCATTGCCGGGAAGCTGTAGGCAGAAATGTCATGGGCGATCTTGAAGCCTTCGCGCGACAGGCCGTCGAGGAAATCGCCGGCGATCGCTTCGCGCGGGGCGAAGCCGATGGCATGTACCAGGCCGTCCAGTTTGTCCCACTTCTTGCCGAGATCGGCGAACAGCGCATTGATCTGCTCGTCGCTGCCGACGTCGCATTCGAAGATCAGTTCGCTGTCGAACTCCTTGGCGAATTCGGCGATGCGGTCCTTGAAGCGTTCGCCGACATAGGTGAACGCCAGTTCAGCACCTTCGCGCTTGCAGGCGGCGGCGATGCCGTATGCGATGGACCGGTTCGACAGTACGCCGGTGATGAGGATTTTTTTGCCTTGCAAGAACGCCATGAGCGACTCCAGTGTTGTGTCGGTTGTGCCGCGGCTGCGGCGGAATGGACAGGATTGTAGGGGCTGACGCGCGCATCAGCAACCTTTGCCCGGCGGCCACGGGAGCAGACGTTTCTGTAGAATAGCCGGCGGTAACTTCATCGCAGCACTTCAAGCATCCTGATAAAGCGGCGCATGGCCAAGTCCTTCATCACCTTTCTGCTGGTCTTCCTGTTCGCCCGTGGTGGCGACGTCTTCGCCGCCCAGGCATTTTCACTGTACGACACGCCAAAATATCCGGCCGGCTTCACGCATTTCGATTACGTCAATCCCGATGCGCCCAAGGGCGGCGACCTGTATCTGGCCAATCCGGACCGGCGCACCAGCTTCGACAAGTTCAATCCGTTTTCGCTGAAGGGTGTGGCGGCGGCCGGCGTCTCCAACCTGATGTTCGAATCGCTGGCGACCGGTTCGGCCGACGAGATCGCGACGATGTACGGTCTGCTGGCCGACGACATGACGCTGGCGCCGGATCGCTTGTCGATGACTTTTCACCTGAATCCGAAAGCGCGTTTCAACAATGGCGATCCGGTGCTGGCGGCAGACGTCAAGTATTCGTTCGATACGCTGATGTCGAAAGGCGCGCCGCAATTCAAGGTCATCTATGCGGAAGTGAAGGGGTGCGTGGTCATTGATGAACGCACGGTGCGCTTCGACTTCAAGTCGCGCAACCACGAATTGCCGTTGCTGGTCGGCGACGTACCGGTGTTTTCGCGCAAGTGGGCGCAAGGCACCGATTTCGACAAAATCCAGCTGACGCCGCCGATCGCGAGCGGTCCCTATCTGATTGATCGCTACGATACCGGCCGCGCGATCACGTACAAGCTCAATCCAGATTACTGGGCGAAGGATCTGCCGGTCCGGAAGGGCATGTTCAATTTCGAACGTATTCACTATCGTTTCTACAAGGACGATCTGGCGCGGCTGGAGGCATTCAAGGCCGGTGAATTCGATGTCGTCGTCGAATACAGTGCGAAGAACTGGACGCGCAGCTATCGCGGCAAGCCGTTCGACCAGGGCCGCATCGTCAAGCGCGAATTCGTGCATGAAAACACTGCCGGCATGCAGGGCTTCGTGATGAACCTGCGCCGTCCGCAATTCCAGGACGTGCGCGTGCGCCGCGCATTGGGATTGGCGCTGGATTTCGAATGGCTGAACCGCCAGCTGTTCTTCGATTCGTATACGCGCATCTATTCGTTCTTCAACAACAGTCCGATGGCAGCGACCGGCCTGCCGTCTGCCGACGAACTGGCATTGCTGGAACCGTTGCGCGGCAAGCTCGATCCTGCCGTGTTCGGTCCGGCGCCGATACCGCCGACGACGGCACCGCCGCATTCGCTACGCTCCAATCTGCTGGAGGCGGTCGAACTGTTCCGCCAGGCCGGATGGACGTATCGCGATGGCGCGTTGCGCAATGCGAAGGGTGAACCCTTCACTTTCGAGATTCTCGACGACCAGAGCGCGATGTCGCGCATCATCAGCGTCTATGCACGTAATTTGCAAAAGCTGGGAATCCAGGTCACGCAGCGTACGGCCGACTATGCGCTGATCCAGCAGCGGATGGACGACTTCGATTTCGACATGACCAGCATTCGCTTCCCGGACATCAACAGTCCGGGCAACGAGATGTTCGACATGTTCGGGTCCAAGGCAGCAGACGAAAAGGGATCGAGCAATGTGTGGGGGCTGAAGGACCTGGCAGTCGACAGTCTGGTGGCGACGCTGGTGAAAGCCGATACGCGCCGGCAGTTGACGGCGGCCGCGCGTGCGCTGGATCGCGTGCTGCTGAACAAGTACATCGTCATTCCGCACTGGTATTCATCGACGCACCGCATCGCCTACTGGAACCGCTTCGGCATGCCGGAGCGGCTGCCGCTGTATTACCGTGCCGACCCGTACGTGATCAGTACGTGGTGGCAGCGCGCGCCGCGATGAGTAGGAATATAACGTAGGAAAGATGAAGGAGATGCGATGAATATCTGGTCCTACATCCTGAAACGCGTGCTGCTGATGCTGCCGACGCTGTTCGGCGTGGTGGCGATCACGTTTGCGGTGATCCAGTTCGTGCCGGGCGGGCCGGTGGAACAGGCGTTGACCGAACTGAAGCATGCGGGCGCAGCCGGCGAAGCCAGCGGTGGCGGTTCGCAATACCGTGGACGACAAGGGATCGATGCCGAGCGCGTGGCGGAGATCAAGGCGCTGTACGGGTTCGACAAACCGGCCAGCGAACGCTTCTGGCAAATGCTGAAAGGCTTCGCGACATTCGATCTGGGGCAAAGCTTCTACCACCACATGGACGTCTGGCAGCTGGTCGTTTCCAAGCTGCCGGTATCGATCACGATCGGTATGTGGACTTTCTTCCTGACTTATTTCATCTCGCTGCCGCTGGGTATCGCGAAAGCGGTGCGCGAAGGCAGCCGCTTCGATGCGATCACCAGCATGATCGTGCTGATCGGCTATTCGATTCCCGGCTTCATTCTCGGCGTGTTCCTGCTGGTGGTATTCGGCGGCGGCAGTTTCGTTCAGTGGTTCCCACTGCGCGGGCTGACGTCCGACGACTGGGAGCAACTGTCGCTGGTCGGCAAGGTGCTCGATTACCTGTGGCACATCGCGCTGCCGGTCACGGCTTCGGTTGCCGGTTCGTTCGCGGTGATGACGATGCTGACGAAGAACACCTTCCTCGAAGAGATTCGCAAGCAGTACGTGCTGACCGCGCGCGCCAAGGGTTTGAGTGAGCGCACGGTGCTGTACAAGCACGTGTTCCGCAATGCACTGATTCCGCTGGTGACAGGTTTTCCGGCCGCCTTCATCGGCGCCTTCTTCGCCGGCAGCCTGCTGATCGAGACCTTGTTCTCGCTGGACGGACTCGGCCTGCTGTCGTATGAGTCGGTGATCCGCCGCGACTATCCGGTCGTGATGGGTACGCTGTATCTGTTCACGCTGATCGGCCTGGTGGTCAAGCTGATTGGCGATCTCTGCTACGTATGGGCCGATCCGCGCCTGCAGTTCGAAAGCCTGAATCGATGAGCGACGTTTCCACTGCAATGGTTCCAGAGGCCGCAATCTCGAATGCTGCGATTTCGCCGGGGCGGCGTGTCTGGCTGCGTTTTCGTCGCAATCGGCGCGGCTACTGGAGCCTGGTCATTTTCTGCGTGCTGTTTTTCATCAGCCTGTTCGCCGAACTGGTATCGAACGACAGGCCGCTGGTTGCGCGCTACGACGGCGAGATCGTGTTTCCGGTTTTCCACGATTATTCGGAGAAGAAGTTCGGCGGCGATTTCGAAACGCCGGCCGACTATCTTGACCCATTCATCCAGAAACAATTTGAGAAGAACGGCAACTGGGCCATCTATCCGCTCAATCATTATCACTACGATACGCTGAACTATTTCGCCAAATCGCCGAACCCCGCGCCGCCGTCGGCGGAGAACTGGCTGGGCACCGACGATCGCGGCCGCGACGTAGTGGCACGCCTGCTGTACGGTTTTCGCGTATCGGTATTGTTCGGATTGGCGCTGACGGTGACCGGCGTGCTGCTTGGCATTGTCACCGGCGCGATCCAGGGCTACTTCGCCGGACGCACTGACTTGTTTTTTCAGCGTTTCATGGAAATCTGGGGTTCGATGCCGGAACTATATCTGCTGATCATCTTTGCATCGATCTTCCAGCCCAGCATCGGGTTGTTGCTGATCCTGCTGTCGTTGTTTGGCTGGATGGGCTTGTCCGATTACGTGCGCGCCGATTTCCTGCGCAACCGCAACCTGGAATACGTGCAGGCGGCGCGCGCGCTGGGTTTGTCGAACCGGCAGATCATCTGGCGCCATGTGCTGCCGAACAGCCTGACACCGGTCGTTACCTTTCTGCCGTTCCGCATGAGCGCGGCCATCCTGTCGCTGACCAGTCTCGATTTTCTCGGCCTCGGCGTGCCGCCCGGCACCGCCAGCCTCGGCGAACTGCTGGCGCAGGGCAAGAACAATCTCGATGCGTGGTGGATCGCCGTTTCCACGTTCGCCGTGCTGACGGTGATGCTGTTGCTGCTGACAAACATCGGCGATGCCTTGCGCAACGCGCTGGACGTGCGGAGGCGCGCATGAGCCTGCTCGACGTACGCAACCTGACGGTGGCCTTCGACGGTACGAAGGTGGTCGACAACGTGAGTTTTTCGATCGCAGCCGGCGAGAAATTCGCGCTGGTCGGCGAATCGGGGTCCGGCAAGACGGTGACCGCGCTGTCCATCCTGCGACTGAATCAGGACGCAGCCTACGACGGCAACATCCTGTTCGAAGGCGACGATTTGCTCAAGCGCAGCGAAGCGGCGATGCGCGCAGTGCGCGGCAAGGATGTCGCGATGATCTTCCAGGAGCCGATGACGGCGCTGAATCCGCTGTTCACGATCGGCAACCAGATCGCCGAAGTACTGATGTTGCACGAAGGCTTGAGCGCGAAAGCGGCGGCATTGCGTGCCGTGGAACTGCTGGACAAGACGGGTATTCCGGAACCGCAGCGGCGCGCGCTGTCGTACCCGCATGAATTGTCGGGCGGGCAGCGGCAGCGCGCGATGATCGCGATGGCGCTGGCCTGCCGGCCCAAGCTGCTGATCGCCGACGAGCCGACCACGGCGCTGGACGTGACGATCAAGGTGCAGATCATCGAATTGCTGAACCGCCTGCAGCGCGAGGAAAACATGGCAGTGCTGATGATCACGCACGATCTGAATCTGGTCCGCCATTTCGCCGATCGTGTCGGCGTGATGGAAAAGGGAAGGATGGTGGAAACTGCACCGACCGCCGAACTGTTCGCACAGCCGTGCGAAGCCTATACGAAGAAATTGCTGGCGAGCCAGCCGCATCGCCTGGTCGATGACACGGCCCCCAAGGTGACCCCTGATGCGGTTTCCGACAAGTCTTCATTGCTGCGCGGCGAACATCTGCGCTGCACTTTCGATATCAAGAAAGGCTGGTTCAAGCGCGAGCCTTTCGTTGCCGTCGATGATGTGACGATGGCGGTGAAGCGCGGCGAAACGCTGGGCATTGTTGGCGAATCGGGCTCCGGCAAGTCGACGCTAGGTCTTGCCTTGCTGCGCCTGTCACAGGCACGCGTGAGCGGCGAAGTCGATTTCGACGGCCGCGATATCGGCCGATTGCCCAATCGCGAATTGCGGCCGCTGCGGGCGCGCATGCAGATCGTGTTCCAGGACCCGTTTGCTTCGCTGTCGCCGCGTCGCACGATCGAGCAGATCGTCGGCGAAGGTCTGGCGCTGCACCAGCCGCAATTGGACAAGGAAGGCGTTCGACGCGCAGTGGCGGATGTGCTGACGGAAGTCGGGCTGTCGCCGGCGATGATGTCGCGCTATCCGCATGAATTTTCCGGCGGGCAGCGCCAGCGCATCGCGATCGCCCGCGTGCTGGTACTGAAGCCCGAGCTGGTGCTGCTGGATGAGCCGACGTCTGCTCTGGATGTTTCGGTGCAGCAGCAGATTTTGATGCTGCTGGCGGACCTGCAACGCAAATACGGCATCGCCTATATTTTCATCAGCCACGATCTGGCGGTGATGCGCGCGATGGCGCATCGCGTAATGGTGATGAAGGATGGTCGCGTGGTGGAAAGCGGTGCGGCGATGGAAGTGTTGACGGATCCGCGCGAAACCTATACGCAGCGATTGCTGGCAGCGGCCGTCTACGCGGATGCCGGAGAAGCTGCTGCAGCCTAGTCAATTGTCGGCGATGAAAAGAGGCGAAAAGAAGCGGAGCCGATGCGCGGCAGATCGATGCCGGACAGACTGCGGCAATCGATGGGTGACGTGACGCCTACTTGATTGCGACGGTATCCGACGCGCGTGTCGAAACCAGCCTGACCTTGCCATGCGGCTTGACCGCAGCGTGGCGCGTCGTGTGTGTCTTGCGGCTCTTGACGGTTCTACGTACTGCACGGACATACAGCTCCAGCTTTTGTCCGGCCGCCAGATGGTTGCCATTCAGGTTGTTCCAGCTGCGGATTTGTGCAACGGAGACCTTGTAGCGATTGGCCAGCGACCACAAGGTATCGCGGCTCTTGACCGTCAGGCGGATGCGCTTGCCTTCCGGCACTTCCGGTGCCATGGCCAGCACGGCATTGTCCGCGACTTCCTGCGTGATGTCCTTCTGCATGTCGGAGGTACGTGGCACCAGAATCGTCGAGCCTGCCTTCAACACCATTTTCGGCGGAATGTTGTTGACCTCGCGGATGACTTGCGGAGTCGTGTGGAACTTGGCGGCGATGGTTTCGATGCGTTCGCGTGCGCTGGTCACCTTGTGTGCCGTCCAGGAAGACAACGCATGCGTCCATTTCGCCAGATTGGCCTTGAACTTTTCGGCATTGCTTTGCGGCAGCAGGATTTCGGTGGTGCTGCTGCCGGTGATGACCGGACGGTTGAACTGCGGATTCAGCGCCTTGAATTGATCCATCGGTATCTCGGCCAGCTGGGCGGCGAGCTTGACGTCGATGTCGCGTGTCTTGGCGATGCTGACGAAATAGGGCTCGTTGTCTACCTTCTCCAGCACGATGTTATAGGTTTCGGGTGTGGCGATGATGTTCTTGACGGCCTGCAGCTTGGGTACATAGTTGCGTGTTTCGGCCGGCATGTAGGCCGACAGGCTGTTGAAGTTGATCGGCTTGCCTGCTCTCTCGGCCTTCTTGATCGCGCGCTGCACCGAGCCTTCGCCCCAGTTGTAGGCAGCCAGCGCGAGTTGCCAGTCGCCGAACATGTCATACAGATTTTGCAGGTAGGTCAGCGCGGCGTCGGTCGACGCGATAACGCTGCGGCGTTCGTCCTTGAACAGGTTCTGCTTCAGATTGTAGCTGCGGCCGGTCGACGGAATGAACTGCCACATGCCGGCGGCCTTGGCCGATGAATAGGCCTGCGGATTGAAGGCCGATTCGATGAAAGGCAGCAGCGCGAGCTCGGTCGGCATGTTGCGCTTTTCCAGTTCTTCGACGACGTGGTACAGATAGAGCGAGGCGCGCTTGGTCGTGCGGGCGATGTAGTCGGGACGGGAGGCGTACCACGTGGTCTGGGTATTGACCAAGGGATTGTCCACCAGATCGGGAATCGCGAAGCCATGGCGGATGCGCATCCAGATATCGGTCTCGCTGTCGACGGTGAACTGGCTCAGCGGATCGTTGGCAAGTTCGGGATTGTTTTGCAGCGCGGCATCCTTGGCCCAGTCATACGGTGGCAACGACAGATCGCTAGCATGGGAAATATCGGAGAGAAGAAGAGGAAATGCAGCGGTGCAAAGAATTTTGAACAGTCGGCTGGATGCGGGCGGGTGCATGGGTTCTCGCAGAATGACCGACCCATTAGCCGGCTGAAAAAATAAGTACCGAGTGTAAGGAAAGCCGCTTTCCTGCGTCAAGCAGATTTGTAGAGCTGGCAAGGCTTTGCAGCGAGGAAAGATGGCAAAAGATCAAGCGATGCACGGACAGATTGTCGATTGTGCATCCATGAACGACGCGATACTGACGATATTTGCGATCGTTTCTTCGCAATCGTTATACGGGCAGCGTCAGCGGAAACTGTTCTTCCACTCACGCAGCGCGGCGAACACAGTGACCGGATCGTTATTGTTTGCGCGGCCTTCCGATTCCAGCTGCGTGACGATGCCGGGCTCGCGGGTGCGCAGGAAGGGATTGGTCGCCTTTTCCAGTCCGATTGTCGACGGCACGGTCGGTACGCCGCTGTCGCGCTTGGCTTGTTCATCGCGCATGCGTGCGTCGATGGTGGTATTGCCCGGTTCGGCGGCCTGCGCGAAGCGCAGGTTGGACAACGTGTATTCGTGTGCGCAATAGACTTTTGTGTCGTCAGGCAGCGCCGCCAGCTTGTCGAGCGAGGCAAGGAACTGTTTCGGCGTGCCTTCGAACATGCGGCCGCAGCCGCCGGCGAAAAGCGTGTCGCCGCAGAACAGCCAGTGCTGTTCCGGCGCAAAGTAGGCGATGTGGCCGAGCGTATGGCCAGGCACGTCGAGCACCGACAGCGTCAGGTCTAGTTCGGGAACACGGACCGTGTCGCCTTCGCCCAGTGTTTGGGTGACGTTGGCAATGCGGTCGTTGCGCGGCGCATAGACCGGTACTTTTGCGTGCTGCAACAAGGTCGGGACGCCGCCGACGTGGTCAGCGTGATGATGTGTCAGTAGAATAGCAACCAGCGACAGCTTGTGCTTTTTCAATGCCGCCAGGATAGGCGCGGCGTCGCCCGGATCGACGACCGCGGCAGCGTTGCCGTCGTGGATGATCCACAGATAGTTGTCGTTGAACGCCGGGACGGTCAGTACATTCAGCATGGCATGGACAATATTTCGTCTGAAAAATCGATTATATCGCTCGGCGCCTGGCTACAAAGCCCGGCCGGCAGTTATGTGCGCGGCTGGGAACAGGACTGCCTGGAAAAATTGACCACAGACATCTTCGGTTTCCATGCCACGCAGATCGGCTTGCCACAGATCGAAGCACTGCGAGGCAGCCGCATGCCGCATACGTGGTTGACCGATGTACAACTTCCAGCGGCCGATCACGATAATACGGCGCGGCCGCTGGTGGCGATCCAGGAATTCGAGGAATTGCCTTATGCCTCCGCCAGCATCGATCTGGTCGTGCTGCCGCATGTGCTGGAGTTCGTGACCGAACCGCATCAGGTGCTGCGCGAAGTGGAGCGCGTGCTGATTCCCGAAGGACAAGTCATCATTTGCGGTTTCAATCCGTGGAGCCTGTGGGGGGCGCGCCAGATGCTCGGCCGCATCAGCGACGATTATTTCCTGCCGCAGGACGGTGACTTCATCGGCTTGCCACGCATCAAGGACTGGCTGAAGCTGCTGAACATGGAAACGGCAAATGGCTGTTTCGGTTGTTATGCACCGCCTTGCGAAACAGAAAAGTGGCTGAACCGTTTTACCTTCATGGAAAATGCCGGCGAACGCTGGTGGCCGGTGCTGGGCGCGGTCTACATCGTGCAGGCGATCAAGCGTGTCAAGGGCATGCGGCTGATCGGACCGGCCTGGAAGACGCACAAGGCAAAGGCGCGGCAAGGTGTGCCGGCGGCCAACAAGATACATAAACAAGGCGGGAATGGATAAGGTACAAATCTACACGGACGGCGCATGCAAGGGCAATCCGGGGCCGGGCGGCTGGGGTGCGCTGCTGATGTTCGGCCAGCACGAGAAGGAATTGTTCGGCGGCGAATCCGGCACGACCAACAATCGCATGGAACTGAAGGCCGTGATCGAGGCATTGAATACGCTGACGCGCCCGTGCGAAGTGATCGTGCATACCGACAGCCAGTACGTGCAGAAAGGCATCAGCGAATGGATACACGGCTGGAAGGCGCGCGGCTGGAAGACCGCGGCGAAGGAGCCGGTCAAGAATGCCGACTTGTGGCAGGAGCTCGACGCTGCACAGGCGCGCCATCAGGTCGAATGGCGCTGGGTGCGCGGGCATAACGGCCACCCGGAGAACGAACGTGCCGATGCGCTGGCAAATCGCGGCGTGGAAACCGTGGCGGCGGACTGACACAGCCTATAGACAGACATTGCAGAAATTGCAGAAGGAATAACCCATGCGACAAATTGTGCTCGATACCGAAACCACCGGCCTGAATGCGCGTTCGGGGGACCGCATCATCGAGATCGGTTGCGTGGAACTGGTCAATCGCCAGTTGACCGGCAACAATTTCCATCGCTACATCAATCCGGAGCGGGATTCGGAAGAAGGCGCGTTGGCGGTCCACGGCCTGACGACCGAATTCCTTAGCGACAAGCCGAAGTTCGCGGAAATTGCAGATGAACTGCACGCTTACATTCGCGATGCCGAAGTGATCATTCATAACGCACCGTTCGATCTCGGCTTCCTGGACGAAGAGTTCAAGCGGGTTTCGATGGGCAAGTTCACCGATCATGTCGCCGGTGTCATCGATACGCTGATGGAAGCCAAGAGCCTGTATCCGGGCAAGCGCAATTCGCTGGATGCCTTGTGCGATCGCTACGGCATCTCGAATGCACATCGCGTGCTGCACGGCGCATTGCTCGATGCGGAACTGCTCGCCGAAGTCTATCTGGCGATGACGCGCGGGCAGAACAGCCTGTCGATGGATCTGGAACCCGAAGTGGCGACGGCCGGTGTGGAGCTGGAAGTGGTGGCGCTGGCGGACATCATCGTGCATGTCGCCGATGCGGAGGAGCTTGCCGCGCACGCATCGCTGCTGGACGGTCTCGACAAGGAAGTAAGAGGTCAATCCGTGTGGCGTGCCGCCGAAGAAGCACATTGATGCGGCGGCACTTTTGTGCCATAATCCGCGTCTCTCCGGGAGGTTAGCTCAGGGGTAGAGCGATCGCCTCACACGCGATAGGTCACAAGTTCGAAACTTGTACTTCCCACCAGGACATTCCGCAAAAAGCCCGCCGAAAGGCGGGCTTTTTGTTTGCATGGAAAGTTTGCGCGGGAAATGCGTACATCTGAAAGATAGGGCGCGCATCGCCGTGGCGATTGCGCCGCAGCAGTGCTTCAGTTTTAGTTGCAGAAATCCAGCGGCAAGCGGCGCGGGAAATGCTGGCCGGCACCGGGCTTGTCGGCGTCGCGCAATGCGCGCCAGGTATAGGCCAGCGCATTTTCGACGGCCTGCATCATGTCTTCCCCTAATGCCAGACGGCCGGCCAGTGTACTGGCCAGCGTGCAGCCCGAGCCGTGATAGTTGCCCGGCAGACGTTCGCAGACAAAAGTCTTGAACGCGCCGTCGCGCGAATACAGGCGGTTGTGCACTTCATGTTCGCTGCCGTGACCGCCGGTGATCAGTAGATGCTGGCAGAAAGGCAGGATTTTCTCCGCGCATTGATCTGGCGTGCCGTCCGGCAGTTCGGCGAGGATGCGTGCCTCCGGCAGATTCGGCGTGGCGATCGTGGCGATCGGCAGCAGGCGCTCGCGCATCGCATAGCCGACGTCGTCCTTGCCCAGCGAACCGCCGCCGCCGGCACGCAGCACCGGGTCGCAGACGATCGGAACGTTCGGCAGGCGCTTCAGGATCTGCACGACGGTATCCACCATTTCCACCGAACCCAGCATGCCGAGCTTGACGCCGGCGATCGTCAGGTCCGAGATCACGGCATCGGCCTGCGCCAGTACCCATGCGGCATCGAGTACGCGGAAATCGGAAACGTCGATCGAGTTCTGCACGGTCAGCGCCGTGACAGTCGGCGCAGCGTGGCAGCCCTGCGCCATCAGCGCTTCGATGTCGGCCTGCAGGCCGGCGCCACCGCTCGGATCGTGGCCGGAAAGACAGAGAACGATGGGACGCGTACTGGAAGTGTTCATCTCGACAGAAATTGCTATGCGTTGAAACAGACGTGAATGGATGCGGTGCGGAATGCATTGCTGCAGAAGCGGAGCCGCATCGGGCGCCGGCTATTATAACTGCGGCATCGAGGGAAATTGCCGTATTCGCCAGCAGCTTGCGAATGGCGGCAATAGCCGCGCTATCGACCGACCGGAGCGTTTCAGGCAAACAGATGCGGCTGGCGCATCAGTTCGCGCATTTCGTCGGCTGGTAGCGGGTGGGCGATGAAAAAGCCCTGGATTTCGTCGCAGGTCAGCGTGCGCAGGATGGACAACTGCTCCGCTGTTTCCACGCCTTCGGCAACGACGCGCATGCCGAGCGCCTTTGCCATCGACACGATGGCGGTGAAGAAGCGTTCGCCGTCCTTGCCACGTCCAAGTTGCGATGTGAACGTACGATCGACTTTCAACACGTCGGTATCCATCCGGTGCAATTGCGACAGCGACGAATAGCCGGTGCCGAAGTCGTCGATGTGGATGCCGATGCCCATGCCGCTGAGGCCGGCGATTTGGTCGAAGAGGGCGCCGTCGCTATGCATCATCGCGGATTCGGTCAGTTCGATTTCCAGCAGCGACGATGGCAGCGCATATTTTTCCAGGCCGGCGGTGATCGTGCGTCGCACCTTGTCGTCGTCGAATTGGCGTGCCGAGATGTTGACCGAGATCGGCACGACGTCCAGCCCCTGGCTGCGCCAGTCCGTCACTTGCGCGCAGACCTTGTCGACCACGATGTCGCCGATCTGGCCGATCATGCCGGTTTCTTCTGCCAGCGCGATGAAATCGGCAGGCTGGATCAGGCCGCGTTCCGGATGCTGCCAGCGGATCAGCGCCTCGGCGCCGAGCAGCTTGCCCGAGTGGGCGTGTACGCGCGGCTGGTAATGGATCAGGAACTGATCGTCGTGGATTGCCTGCATCAGTTCCTGTTCGGTATCGAGGCGGTTCCGGATGGTTTCATACAGCATGCAGTCGTAGAAACGGAAGCGTCCCTTGCCGCCGTTCTTTGCAGCGTACATGGCGATGTCGGCATTCTTCAACAGCGTATCGACGTCACGACCGTCGCGCGGAAACATGCTGATGCCGATCGACGCGCCGATGCGATGCTTTTGCGGTACCGGGCCGCGCATCAGTTCGAACGGCTCGCACAGCGTCTGATTGAGTGCGCATGCGATGTGCGCGACTTCTTCTTCGGTATGCACGCCTTCCAGCACGACGGTGAATTCGTCGCCGCCGATGCGTATCACCTTGTCGGTCGAGCGCAGCACCGATTTCAACCGTGCCGCAACGGCGCACAGCAACTGGTCGCCGGCTGAATGGCCGAGCGTGTCGTTGATGATCTTGAAGTCGTCGAGGTCGATGAACAGAATGGCAATTTGTGCCGCGTTGTCGTGCGCGGCGACCAGTGCCTGCGGCAGGTATTGCATCAGCCAGCGGCGGTTGGGCAGCGCGGTCAGGCCGTCTTCGGAGGCGCGTCGGGCCAGTTCGCGTTCGTGGCGTTTGGATTCGCTGATGTCGCGCACGGTGACGGCGAGGCCGTTGTCGGAACGCACGAACTTGCGGTTCAGCCATTCGGCGGAGATGGGACTTTCTTCCGGTACCCGGTAATCATCCTCGTAGAAACCGGTTTCCATCGCGCTGCGATAGGTATGCATCAACCGCTCGAGGTATTCGCCGGAATAGAAGGTCGAAATGCGCGTGCGAAGAAAATCGCGCCGGTTCATGCCGAACAGTGCCGCGCCTTTTTCGTTGCAGTCGCCGATGCCAAAATCGACGATACGGCCGCTGCGGTTGCGATACGGCACGAGGATGTAGAAACCTTCGTTGCCGCCTTCGGTCGCGAGCCGGTAAGTTTCGCGTATCGATTCGGCCTGCCGTTTTCGCCAGTTCAGGCGAATCGATACCCAGCTTGCGACGATGGCGAATATGAACAATGCGATGCTGACTGCAATGGCGATCTGACGATACAGCGCGGCATCGCGTGCGTAAGCCTGCATTACCTGCGCGCGATCCAGCGCAACCAGGGCGACGAACGGATAGCCGTTCAGCTTTTGCTCGGCGACGATATATCGTTGCGCGCTCAGCAGGCCGGGTGTGCTGTCGGCCATGCCGCTGGCCTGCCACATTCTTTCGATGCCGTCCTCGCCGAGAAAGGCGAGGATACCGCCCTTGTCGAGCACTGGATCGCCGGCAAACAGCGAGAAGAATGCGGGCGCCACGCCCATCACCAGCACGCCACCGAACGAGCCGTCGCGCTTGTCGATGCGGCGCGTGGCCTGGATGATCTCGCGCCCGCTCAGTCGCCCGACGGTGCGTGCACCGAGCAACAGTTCGCTATCGGGATTGGTGCGATGGATGCGGAAATAATCGCGGTCGCTGACCGTGAATTGACGTGTGATCGGCATCGATGCCGTGACCGGCCTGCCGGTTTCGTCATAGATGGAAATCGAGACGAACTGCGGGATGCTCAACAGGCCGTTGGCGGCCATGTCACCGAAACTGGTGCGATTGTCGGATCGTTCCCAGCTGTATTTGATCTGCCGCGATAGCTGGTCCAGCTGTTCGACGGTGCGTGTCAGATATTGTGCATAGGTGCGTGAGATCGAGGTTGCCTGCCGGTATGCCTGTTCTTCCAGCGAGGCCTTGTCGTCGTCGAGCTTGGCGTCGATGACGCTCCAGAGGAGAGCGCTCAGAATCAACGCTATACCCGGATACAACAGCAGAAACCGCAGGTTGTGCCTGATGAAGAGGCTCCAGCCGTCACGAAAACGATTTTCGGGAATCTTCAGATGCATGGAGCGGCCGGGAAGAGCGAAAAGGTTGGAGGAATCCGGTGCGATGGCGATATATCGAGCTAACCGATATTTCCATGAGGCAATCGAAGCGGGGCAGTGTAGTGATTCATCGCAGGATGGGTATCCCATGTTCATGGGGGGATCGACGAAGCGCATCCATGCAATTAACAAATGCGTGCGCTGGGTGGAAGGTTTTAGACGATGTGGCGTAACAACACCGTATTGGCGCACTTTCCGGCTGTTGTTGTCCTTCATGGTTTAACAAAAAACGGCAGACCGTCCTTTTGGCAAACGAAGAATTAACATTCCATCCGCCCGAAAAAAGCTTATTCAAAGGGGCGAATGGAGAACTCTTGCTGTCTTGCTGTCATCCAACAGCGCGCGTACCATGGGCACGCAGCTCACTTTATCTTTGACGGAGGAATCGATGGCAGTCCACTTGATAGAAGCGGTGCGATTCAACGATGCAGGAGACAAGGTGGAAATGGTGCGATGGGGAAGAGGCCATCGCAAGGGGAATGGTTCGCCGGGCTGGGAAGCTGTCACGGTCGAACAGGATGTGAATCTCGTCGTCGATGCGCTGCATTTTGGCGACGAAGTGGCGACCGCCTTCCATGTGGGTGGTGAGATGGTGCTGGGACCGCGCGTGCACATTGTTGTGCATCAGCATGGCATTGAGGATATCGATACGATCGATCACAACGTGCCGGGACGTTCATTGATGGATCTGCCTAGGTTCTGACGGAATGCATCCATGCCGGCGGCGGCCTGGTTCATCGGCCGCCGCCGGTGCATTCCGCTTTCGCGGTCTGCCTGCAATTTCCCATGGCCCGCAATGTTGTGCACACGAATATCCTGTGCAGCGACAGTCTTTCTGCACATTCATTGTTTATCTGCTATCTTGCTGCTGGAACCGTAAGGCCCACAGCCTTGTCCCGGCCATGCTGCCGGGGCGGAACGAATTGACGTAACCGATTTCTGCCTTGCCTCGAGAAGGAGAGCGTTACATGAGATTTCATCCGCGACAGTCTCGTCGTCTGCCCATTTCTGCGCATGCACATCTTTCTTTTGCCCGCGTCTGTTTCGCGGCAGCGCGCACCTTGCACGGCAAGGTACGCGAACGCCACGAACTTCATTTTCTTGCCTGAGCTCAATCGCCGTTGTCCGGCGGCACTATCCTGTCGTTGATGTCGGATAGTCCGACGGCACGCCGTTCGTACTTCTTCAGATAGGGAGCAACAATGAACGATCGCAATCTTTCGGCTTCTTCCTCACTGGCGGAAATCGACGCCGCCCATTCTTCCCAACTTGACGCTGCCGTTCGTATACTCAATCAGCTACTGGGCAGTTTTCCGGGTGCGACCGTGCTGCGAACCGTGGGTGACGAGTTGAACCTGATCGAGGTCGCGACGCCGAAATTCAAGCTGCTGCTACGGGATCTGTCGGTGTTGCGCAAGCTGGTTTTCAACCGTAGCCCACTGCCGCTGGCCGATGCTTATATCAACGGACTGATCGACGTGCAGGGCGACTTGTATGCGGCACTGGGGCTGAAGCAGTATTTCCAGAATTTCGATTTCTCGCTAGGCAAGCGCTGGGCGCTGGTGCGCGATGCCTTGCGCCTGCCTTCGAAGCCGCGCGAATTCCCGGCAGGCCAGTTCGCCGCCGGCGGATTCCGGCATCGGCATTCGCGCAACAGCGACAAGGAAGCGATTTCCTTCCACTATGACGTCTCGAACGATTTCTACAGGCTGTGGCTGGATGAACAGATGGTCTATTCGTGTGCCTATTTCGAGACGCCGGACGAGTCGCTGGAGAAGGCGCAGTGCGGCAAGCTGGATCTGATCTGCCGCAAATTACGTCTGAAGCCGGGCGAACGCCTGCTCGATATCGGCTGCGGCTGGGGCGCGATGGTGTGCTGGGCGGCCAAGCATTACGGCGTGATGGCGCATGGCATCACACTGAGCGAGAAACAGTTCGAATATGCGCAGGCACGCATTCGCCGCGAAGGCCTGGAACATCTTGTGACGGTGGAATTGCGCGATTACCGCGATCTGGAAGGTGAGGGCGTGTACGACAAGGTATCGAGCATCGGCATGTTCGAGCATGTCGGCCTGGCGAACCTGCCGGTCTACAACGCGACGGTGATGCGCGTGCTGAAACCGGGCGGCCTGTTTCTCAATCACGGCATCACGCACGATTCGGAAGGCTGGAAACACACGGTCGATACCGAATTCATCAATCGCTATGTCTTCCCGGATGGCGAGCTGGATATGGTCAGCAACATCCAGCGGCGCATGGAGCAAACCGGTTTCGAAATTCACGACGTGGAGGCGTTGCGTCCGCATTACGCGATGACGCTGCGGCACTGGGTCAACCGGCTGGAGGCGCATCGCGAGGAAGCGCTGCAGCATGTCGGTGAAGCTGCATACCGCGTCTGGCGGCTTTACATGGCGGCCTGCGCGCGCGAATTCGAGTTGGGTGGAACCGGCATCTATCAGATCCTGTCGTCGAGACGGAACAATGGCATCACGCCGGTGCCCCTGACGCGCCAGGACATCTACGCCGGCAAGTCTGTCGGCTAGGAATCAGTAGCAGCCGCCGAAAGCGAAGATGGAGAAATCGACGATGTCGTCCGAGACGTCGTCGTAGTCGAGATCGGGATTTTCCTGTTTGGACTGGACAAGCGCTTCCTCGATCGCTTCGAGTTCGCCGCGTACGCGTGTGCTCAATCCTTCGGCGGTAAAGAGCGTCTGGATGGCTTCAAGTCGATGGAGCAGTTCTTCCGGTGTCGCCATGTTTTCCTCGAGACATTGTTGAGTGGGCCAGTTGCGTCTGCCGGTACGATTCATGCCGTGCGATGGCTCAATGAATCACAATGAGACGTTTGTCTATTATTCTGCCTAAAGACAAAAGAAAAGGCCCCACGTTTTCACGTAGGGCCTTGTATTCTGTGGCTCCCCGACCTGGACTCGAACCAGGGACCTGCGGATTAACAGTCCGTCGCTCTACCGACTGAGCTATCAGGGAACAGAGAACGAAATTATGGCGGATTAATCGGAAGTTGTCAAAGGCTGCGCAGCAATTTTTCTATTTTTCTGCAGAAAATTTTCGCGCAGCCTTCATTCCCGTTTTTACAAGACCTTCGCGATCGCCGAGACGACGTAATCGATGTTGCCGCTGTTCAGTGCAGCCACGCAGATGCGGCCCGTGTCGACAGCGTAGATCGAATACTCTTCGCGCAGGCGATCCACTTGCGCTTTCGTCAGGCCGGAGTACGAGAACATGCCACGTTGCTGGATCACGAAATCGAAATCGTGGCTCGGCGCTTGCGCTTTCAGTTTCTCGACGAAAGCCTGGCGCATTTCGCGGATGCGCACACGCATGCCGGCCAGTTCGTCTTCCCACAGCTTGCGCAGTTCCGGGCTGGCAAGCGCGGTCGCGACGACCTGACCACCGTGTGTCGGTGGGTTCGAATAGTTGGTGCGGATCACGCGCTTCAGTTGCGACAGCACGCGTGCGGCTTCTTCTGCGTTGTTGGCAACGATCGACAATGCGCCGACGCGTTCGCCGTACAGCGAGAACGATTTCGAGAACGAGTTCGAGACGAACACCGGGCCGCCGGCTTCGGCGAACTGGCGCACGACCTTGCCGTCGGATTCGATGCCATCGCCAAAGCCCTGATAGGCCATGTCGAGGAACGGGATCAGGCCGCGCGACGTGACGACGGCGATGACTTCCTTCCATTGTGCATCGGTCAGATCGGCGCCGGTCGGGTTGTGGCAGCAGGCGTGCAGCAGGATGATGGAACCGGCTGGAACCGATTTCAGCGTGTCCAGCATGCCGGCGAAATTCACGCCGTGCGATGCTTCTTCATAGTACGGATAGGTGTTGACGACGAAGCCGGCCGATTCGAACAGCGCGCGGTGGTTTTCCCAGCTTGGATCACTGATCCAGACTTGCGCGTTCGGCGAGAAGCGCTTCAGGAAGTCGGCACCCAGCTTCAGTGCGCCGGTACCGCCGATGGCTTGCGCGGTTACTGCGCGCTTGTCCTTGACAACCGAGCTATCGGCACCAAATACGAGGTCTTGCACTGCCTTGTCGTAAGCGACCAGGCCGTCGATCGGCAGGTAACCGCGTGGCGACAGCTTTTCCATCATCTGCGCTTCGGCCTTTCGTACGCATTCGAGCAACGGCAGCTTGCCGTTGTCATCATAGTAGACGCCGACGCCGAGGTTGGCTTTCTTCGGGTTCTTGTCTGCGTTGAAGGCTTCGGTGATGCCGAGGATAGGATCACGGGGCGCCATCTCGATGGCGGTAAGGAGCGAGGCAGGAATAGGTGCGTTCATCGTGATAACATCAAAAGTTGGCTGCAAGGACGTGATTGCAGACGGGTTGTATGAAGCGCAAGGCCACAAGTCTTGCGTGGAGAATGCAGCTCATAATTCTACCAAAGGTCAGGTGTCAATGTCTGATTTATCCCAAGTTCCTACATCTCCAGACGAATCGAAGTTCGTTACTTTCCCCGGGTCACCGTTCCGCCTGTACCAGCCGTTTCCGCCCGCCGGCGACCAGCCGGAGGCGATCGACAAGCTGGTGGAGGGCATCAACGACGGCCTGTTCTACCAGACGCTGCTGGGCGTGACTGGTTCGGGAAAAACTTATACGGTTGCCAACACGATTGCGCGCCTGGGGCGTCCGGCCATCGTGTTTGCGCCGAACAAGACGCTGGCGGCACAGCTGTACAGCGAATTCCGCGAGTTCTTTCCGCAGAACGCGGTGGAATACTTCGTCAGCTACTACGACTACTACCAGCCGGAAGCCTACGTTCCGCAGCGCGATCTGTTCATCGAGAAGGATTCGTCGATCAACGAGCATATCGAGCAGATGCGCCTGTCGTGCACGAAATCGCTGATGGAACGGCGTGATGTGGTCATCGTGGCAACGGTTTCGGCGATCTACGGTATCGGCAATCCGAACGAATACCACCAGATGATCCTGACGCTGCGCGCCAAGGACAAAATCAGCCAGCGCGACGTGATCGCGCGCCTGATCCAGATGCAGTACACGCGCAACGAAGTCGATTTCGGCCGCGGCACCTTCCGCGTGCGCGGCGACACGATCGACATTTTCCCGGCCGAGCATGCCGAACTGGCGGTGCGGCTGGAGATGTTCGACGACGAGGTTGAAAGCCTGCAGCTGTTCGATCCGCTGACCGGCCGCGTCAAGCAGAAGATTCCGCGCTTCACCGTCTATCCGGGCTCGCACTACGTGACGCCGCGCGCGACTGTGTTGCGCGCGATCGAGACGATCAAGGAGGAATTGCGCGGCCGTCTCGAATTCTTCCGCAAGGAAAACAAGCTGGTCGAAGAACAGCGGCTGGAACAGCGCACGCGCTTCGATCTGGAAATGATGCAGGAAATCGGTTTTACCAAGGGCATCGAAAACTATTCGCGGCATTTGAGCGGCGGCAAGCCTGGTGATCCGCCGCCGACGCTGGTCGATTACCTGCCGCCGGATGCGCTGATGTTCATGGACGAGTCGCACGTGTTGCTCGGCCAACTGAACGGCATGTACAACGGCGATCGCGCGCGCAAGACGAACCTGGTCGATTACGGTTTCCGTCTGCCGTCAGCGCTGGACAACCGGCCGCTGCGCTTCGACGAGTTTGAAAGCAAGATGCGGCAGACCGTGTTCGTTTCCGCCACGCCGGCCGATTACGAAAACCAGCATGCCGATCAGGTAGTGGAGCAGGTCGTGCGTCCGACCGGCCTTGTCGATCCGATCATTCACGTGCGGCCGGCTTCGACCCAAGTCGACGATCTGATGTCGGAAATTACGGACCGCGTGAAGAAGAACGAGCGCGTGCTGGTGACGACGCTGACCAAGCGCATGGCCGAACAGTTGACCGAATTCCTCAGCGACAACGGCATCAAGGTGCGCTACCTGCACAGCGACATCGACACGGTCGAGCGTGTCGAGATCATCCGCGATCTGCGTATCGGTACTTTCGACGTGCTGGTCGGCATCAACCTGTTGCGCGAAGGTCTGGATATTCCGGAAGTGTCACTGGTGGCAATCCTCGATGCGGACAAGGAAGGTTTCCTGCGTTCCGAGCGCAGCCTGATCCAGACCATCGGCCGCGCCGCACGCAACCTGCAGGGTACGGCGATCCTGTATGCGGATCAGATGACCGATTCGATGAAGCGCGCGATCGGCGAGACCGAGCGTCGCCGCGCCAAGCAGATGGCATTCAACGAGGCGCACGGCATTACGCCGGCCGGCATCCGCAAGGAAATCCGCGAACTGATCGACGGCGTCTATAGCCCGCACGAAGCGCGTCAGGAGCAACTGGTTGCGCAGGAGGCGGCAAAGTACGAATCGATGAGCGAAAAGCAGGTCAGCAAGGAAATCAAGCGTCTGGAAAAACTGATGATCGAACACGCCAAGAATCTGGAGTTCGAGAAGGCGGCGCAGGTACGCGATCAGCTGGGCGTTCTGAAAGAACAGTTGTTCGGCGCGAACGTCGGCGACCACTTGTCTTCCGGGACGGGCAAGTGACGCGTGCGAGGAAGGCCGTCGACGGTTTTGCCGTTGGCTGCCTGTTTCTGTGATTCCCGTTATTGCTGCTGTTTCCCGGCTTTCGCTTCAATCCTTACAGGAGCAAATGTGATTCCCCATTCATTCACGTCCCAGATCGCGCAGGCCCATTCATCGTGGCGGCCGATCATCGAAGCGGGCCTGCAGGCGATCGACGAAGCTTATCCGGATTATCTGGCGACGCTGGCGGACGGCCATTACCTGCCGAACGGCGGACGGGTGTTTGCCGCTTTCGCACAACCACTGGACGTGGTGCGCTACGTGCTGGTGGGCGAGGGACCTTATCCGCGACCGGACAGCGCCACCGGCGTCTGTTTCATGGACGGTGCCGTATCGCAGCTGTGGTCGGAAAAAGGTTTGTCCAAGCCGGTCAATCGCGCGACGTCGCTGCGCAATTTCATGAAAATGCTGTTAGTGGCGGACGGCCGGTTGAAGCCGGAGCAGACGACCGGCGAGGCGCTATCCGATGTGGCGCACAAGGCGCGCACTTCCGACCAAGTGATTCAGACGCTGCCCGAACTGCAGGCGAACCTAACGAAGCATGGCTTCCTGCTGCTGAACGCGACGCTGGTCTACCGTCCGGAAGTGCCGCCTTTGCGCGAAGCCAAGGCTTGGCTGCCATTCCTGCAAACGGTATTGGCGGCGCTGGCCGATCATGCGGTAAAGCAAGGAAAGGAGCCGCCGACGCTGGTGCTATGGGGCAAGATCGCGGTGCAGCTGGAAGCCTTGCCGGCTAACAGCCGCTTCCCGAAGAAGACGTCCGAGCATCCGTACAACCTGAGTTTCATCGGCAATGCGACGATGCAGCAGCTGTTCGGGCCGATGCACCTGCTACGGAAGCAGTAAGATCGGCAGCAAGAGATCAGATCAGGCTCATCTGCCGCTTGTCCTGAGCGGCAGCGATGCGCTGGTCGAGTTCGGCGAACAAGGAGGCCGGCGCAGCGGCGGGTTTGCGGTTGTCGGCCTTGATGTCGCGTGCCAGAAGACGGTCGATCATCATTTCGTAGAAGGCCGGCAGCGCGTTCGGATCATCATGCGCGTGGAAATGCTGGCGAATGATCATGCCGTCCCACATGCCGGTCAGGAACAGTGCCGTCTGTGCGGCATCCAGCGATGCATCCAGTTGCCCGCGCGCCTGCGCCACGCGCAGGATGTTGGTCAACCCCATCACCCATTCCGCTTCAATCTTGCGCAGCACGGCGCCGATGCGCTTGCTGCGCATGCCTTCCGCATAAACTTCCGTCATCAGGCCGGCATCGCCGCCGGCGCGATAGCGTTCGGCAAAGACCCGCGTGGTGGCGTATAGCGCTTGCGGCAGCGATTCCGCGTCGCGCATTTGCAACAGGATAGCCCGTGCCTGACGGCGCTCCTCTTCGACCATGGCTTCGATGATGGCTTCCTTGCCGGTGAAGTAGCGATAGACGGCACCGGGGCCGAGACCGGTTTCCGTGCAAATTTGCTGCATCGACGTCTGATGGAAACCGCTCTTGCGGAAGCATTTGGCCGCGGCTTTTAAAACTTCGGCGCGTTTCTTGTCGGCTTTTGGAGTGGGGGATTGCGGTGTGCGGGAAGCCATGCGATGGAAGATAACGAAGTTTCAGTCAATAAACGAAGCCTCAAGTATAGATTGAATGCTCATTCAATTCACTATTGAATTACATCCATTTTGCTGTGAAATTTTCTTGCGGGCTTTGCCGTGATTCCTCTTGCGAGAAGACGTTGTTTTGTGGAAATTATTAGACTGATCGATCATTCAAATTTGTGATCGGGAGTCGGGAAGGCGGCGGAGACAGAAGGGTCGTGTCATCGTTTTTCATGCTGGATCATATGGGGAGCAGAATCGTTTCGTGCCGACAGCCAACGGCCATTTTTGTGCTTCGTGACCTTGATCAATGATCCGTTTCATGGGGTGATCTACACTTGCTTTCGATGGCAAGTCCTTGATTTGTAGGTGATAGTGCTTACCTGACAGATTCAGTCAACTTTGTTATACTTGACAAAAATGATCAACAACTCCGGTTTTGGGCGGATTTTGAGGTCGGGATTCTCATGCGTTTGACTACGAAAGGTCGTTTTGCCGTGACGGCGATGATTGACTTGGCGATGCGCCAGGGCAATGGCCCGGTCACGCTTGCCGGCATCAGCCAGCGTCAGGAAATTTCCCTTTCCTATCTGGAGCAACTGTTCGGCAAGCTGCGCCGCCACGAGATCGTGGAATCGGTGCGCGGTCCGGGTGGCGGCTACAACCTGGCGCGCCCGGCAGAACAGGTGACGGTGGCCGACATCATCATCGCCGTCGACGAACCGCTGGACGCGACGCAGTGCGGCGGCAAGGAAAATTGCCATAGCCCGGAGCACGAGAACGGACCGCGCTGCATGACGCACGATCTGTGGACCACGCTGAATGCGAAGATGGTCGATTACCTGGATTCGGTTTCGCTGAAAGATCTGGTCGATCAGCAGAACCAGAAGATCGCGGAACAACAAAGCGTCGTGGTGGTGCATCGCAACCACGCCGCGGCTTGATAGACAACCTGGAGTCAACATGAATGCCCCGCTGGATAAAAGCCTGATCGACACCATCAAGGCGCCCCATTTTCCGATCTACATGGACTATTCGGCGACGACGCCGATCGATCCGCGTGTGGCGGACAAGATGATTCCGTATCTGCGCGAGCAGTTCGGCAATCCGGCTTCGCGCAGCCACATGTACGGCTGGGCGGCGGAAAAGGCAGTGGAAGATGCGCGCGCCGAAGTCGCTGCGCTGGTCAATGCCGATCCGCGTGAGATCATCTGGACTTCCGGCGCGACAGAAAGCAACAACCTCGCGCTGAAGGGCGCCGCGCATTTTTACAAGACCAAGGGCAAGCACATCATCACGGTCAAGACCGAGCACAAGGCTGTGCTGGATACCGTGCGCGAACTGGAGCGCGAAGGCTTCGAAGCGACCTACCTGCAGCCGCAGGACAACGGCCTGATCACGATTGAGCAACTGGCCGAAGCGATCCGCCCGGACACGATCCTGGTCTCCGTGATGCTGGTCAACAACGAGATTGGCGTCATTCAGCCGATCGCCGAAATCGGCGAACTGTGCCGCAGCAAGGGCATCATTTTCCATTCGGATGCGGCGCAGGCGACTGGCAAGGTGAAGATCGATCTGGAAAACACCAAAGTCGATCTGATGAGTTTCTCCGCGCACAAGACCTACGGCCCGAAAGGTATCGGCGCGCTGTACGTACGCCGCAAGCCGCGCGTGCGTATCGAAGCGCAGATGCACGGCGGCGGCCATGAGCGCGGTCTGCGTTCCGGGACGCTGGCGACGCATCAGATCGTCGGCATGGGCGAGGCGTTCCGCATTGCCCGTGAGGAAATGGATTCCGAACTGGCACGCATTCGCGGCCTGCGCGATCGTCTGGCCAAAGGCCTGACCGAGATCGAAGAGGTCTACATCAACGGCGACATGGATCATCGCGTGCCGCACAACCTGAACGTCAGTTTCAATTACGTCGAAGGCGAGTCGCTGATCATGGCGATCAAGGATCTGGCAGTTTCTTCCGGTTCCGCTTGTACTTCGGCCAGTCTGGAACCATCTTACGTATTGAGGGCGCTGGGTCGCAGCGACGAACTGGCGCATAGCTCGATCCGTTTCACGATCGGCCGTTTCACGACGGAAGACGAAGTCGATTTCACGATCAATCTGATCAAGGAAAAAGTCGCCAAGCTGCGCGAACTGTCACCGCTGTGGGACATGTACAAGGAAGGGATCGACCTGAATTCGATCCAGTGGGCTGCGCACTGATCGCGGCATAGCAACGGTTTATTCAAGGAGCATTCAAATGGCTTACTCGGACAAGGTCCTCGACCACTACGAAAACCCGCGCAATGTCGGCGCTTTCGACAAGGGCGATGACACCATCGGTACCGGCATGGTCGGCGCGCCGGCATGCGGCGACGTGATGAAACTGCAAATCAAGGTCGGCGCCGATGGCGTGATCGAAGATGCGAAATTCAAGACCTACGGCTGCGGCTCGGCGATCGCTTCGTCGTCGCTGGTGACTGAATGGGTCAAGGGCAAGACGCTGGATCAGGCACTGTCGATCAAGAACACGCAGATTGCCGAAGAACTGGCATTGCCGCCGGTGAAGATCCACTGCTCGATCCTGGCGGAAGACGCGATCAAGGCAGCCGTGCAGGACTATAAGTCCCGTCACGGTGGCGCGGACGCGAAAGAAGCGGCTTGAGTTTAAGGCGGCGCGCATGACGCGTGCCGGGTGCGGTTTGCGAGGCAGGAAACATGGCAATCACATTGACTGAAAAAGCGGCGAAACACGTCAACCGTTATCTGGAGCGACGCGGCAAGGGTATCGGCCTGCGCTTCGGCGTGCGCACGACCGGCTGTTCCGGTCTGGCGTACAAGCTCGAATACGTGGACGAAAGCGCCAGTGAAGACGCGGTGTTCGAATCGCACGGCGTCAAGGTCTTCGTCGATCCGAAAAGCCTGCCTTACATCGACGGCACCGAACTCGATTTCGCCCGCGAGGGATTGAACGAGGGCTTCAAGTTCCACAATCCCAACGTCAAGGACGAATGCGGTTGCGGCGAAAGCTTCCGTATCTGACGATTCGCCGGCGGCGCTGATGCCGCCAGTGGCGCATGTTTGATGAGCCTGTCGAATTCGCGCAGGCTTTTTTATTTGAAGGCATTGCCAGTTGCAGAACCATTTCGAGCTATTCCATCTGCCGCAGCAGTTCGACATCGATGCGAAGGCGCTCGATGCTGCCTATCACGAAGTGCAGAACCAGGTGCATCCCGACAAGTTCGCCAGCGCATCGGACGCGGAAAAGCGGGTGGCGATGCAATGGGCCACGCGCGCCAACGAGGCCTACAAGACACTGAAGAATCCGTACAAGCGCGCCGCTTATCTGTGCGAACTGAACGGCGTCGATCTGCAGACCGAATCGAACACGGCGATGCCGGTCGATTTCCTGATGCAGCAGATGGAATGGCGCGAAGCGCTCGACGATGCGCGCGGACAGAAGGATCGCGCCGGATTGGAAAAACTGGAAGCCGATCTGCGCGGTGCGCGCAAGGACACACTGGCGCAGGTCGGCGGATTGCTGGATGCGCAGGATTTCACGCAGGCTGCAGAAAAGGTGCGGCAACTGATGTTTCTGGAAAGGTTTGCCGACGAAGTGGCGAACGCTTTCGAACTGCTGCCGGATTGACCGGCATACAAGATCAATGACGCGGATTGTGCCTCGACCGGTGATCCGCATCGGAACGAATCGACGAACATGGCTCTTCTTCAAATCGCCGAACCCGGCATGTCCACTGCGCCGCACCAGCACAGGCTGGCGGTCGGCATCGATCTGGGCACCACCAATTCGCTGGTGGCGACGGTGCGCAACAGCATTCCCGAAGTCCTGAATGATGAGGAAGGGCGCTCGTTGCTGCCTTCCGTCGTGCGTTATCTGACGAACGGTCACGCACACATCGGCTACAAGGCGCAGGCGGAACAGAACGCCGATCCGAAGAACACGATCGCCTCGGTCAAGCGCTTCATGGGACGCGGGCTGAAGGACATCGCCTATGCGGAAAACCTGCCGTACGATTTCATCGATTCGCCCGGCATGGTGCAATTGAAGACGGCGGCCGGCATCAAGAGTCCGGTCGAGGTATCGGCCGAAATTCTGGCGACGCTGCGCCAGCGCGCGGAAGATGCGCTGGGCGACGACTTGGTCGGCGCCGTCATCACGGTGCCGGCCTATTTCGACGATGCGCAGCGCCAGGCAACCAAGGATGCGGCGAAGCTGGCCGGTCTGAACGTGCTGCGCCTGCTGAACGAACCGACGGCTGCAGCAATTGCCTACGGACTCGACAACGGTTCGGAAGGCGTCTATGCGGTCTACGATCTTGGCGGCGGCACCTTCGACATTTCCATTTTGAAGCTCACCAAGGGCGTGTTCGAAGTGTTGGCGACGGGCGGCGATTCGGCATTGGGCGGCGACGATTTTGATCATCGCCTGTTCTGCTGGATCATCAACCAAGCCAAGCTGGATCCGCTGAATGAGGAAGACACCAGCCTGCTGATGACGAAGGCGCGCGAAGCGAAGGAACTGCTGTCGTCGAAGGCCGAAACGCATATCGATGCCGTGCTGAGTACCGGCGAGGAAGTGCACGTGACGGTGCGCGCCGAAGAATTTGTCGAAATGACGCAGCATCTGGTCGCCAAAACGATCACGCCGAGCCGCAAGGCGCTGCGCGATGCGGAGCTGACCGTTGACGACGTCGATGGTGTGGTGCTGGTCGGTGGTGCCACCCGCATGCCGCACGTGCGCAAGGCGGTCGGCGATTTCTTCCAGTCCACGCCGCTGGCCAATATCGATCCGGACAAGGTCGTCGCGCTTGGCGCGGCGGTGCAGGCCAATCTGCTGGCCGGCAATCGCGCCGCAGGTGATGACTGGCTGTTGCTGGACGTGATTCCGTTGTCGCTCGGTATCGAGACGATGGGCGGACTGGTCGAAAAAGTCATTCCGCGCAATTCCACGATTCCATGCGCGCGTGCGCAGGAGTTCACGACCTTCAAGGACGGCCAGACCGCGATGGCGATCCATATCGTGCAGGGCGAGCGCGAACTGGTCAGTGATTGCCGTTCACTGGCGAAGTTCGAGTTGCGCGGCATTCCGCCGATGGCGGCCGGTGCGGCGCGTATCCGCGTGACGTATCAGGTCGATGCCGACGGTTTGCTGTCGGTAGCGGCGCGCGAACTGCGTTCCGGCGTCGAGGCGTCGATTGAGGTCAAGCCATCGTACGGGCTGGCCGACGACCAAGTGGCGCAGATGCTGCAGGATTCGTTCAAGTCGGCGGAAATGGATATGGCCGCTCGTGCACTCCGCGAAGAGCAGGTCGAAGCGCAGCGCATCATTCTCGCGACCGAATCGGCGCTGGAAGCGGACGGCGCATTGCTGTCCGACGACGAACGTGCCGGCATCGATGCGATGCTGGCTGACGTGCGGACGAAGGCGCAGGGCAGCGATCATCAGGCCATCAAGATGGCGATCGAGGCGCTGGCCCATGGCACGGAAGACTTTGCCGCGCGCCGCATGGACCGCAGCGTACGCGCCGCCTTGTCGGGCCGCAAGCTGGAAGAAATCTGACACAAACACACAACGCCGGGTTATCCGGCAAGCAATCAACTCCGAGGTGACAAGTGCCCCAAATCGTCGTTCTTCCCCATCACACCTTATGCCCGGACGGGGCGGTTATTGAAGCGCCGGCCGGCAAGTCGGTTTGCGATGCCTTGCTGGAAAATGACATCGACATCGAGCATGCGTGCGAGAAATCCTGCGCCTGCACGACCTGCCACGTCATCGTGCGCGAAGGCTTCGATTCGCTGAATGAAGCCGAGGAAAAGGAAGAAGATCTGCTGGACAAGGCATGGGGACTGGAAGCGAATTCGCGCCTGTCCTGCCAGGCGATCGTGGCCGACGAAGATCTGGTCGTCGAGATTCCGCGCTACACGATCAACCACGCCAGCGAAAACCACTGAGGAACGTCATCATGAAATGGACCGATACCATCCGCATCGCGGAAGAACTGAACGACAAGTTTCCGGACATCGACCCGCTGACTGTGCGTTTCACCGATCTGCATCGCTGGGTGTGCGAACTGGACGGCTTCGATGACGATCCCGAACGTTCGGGAGAAAAGATTCTGGAAGCGATCCAGATGGCATGGATCGAGGAAGCGCAGTAATCGTCAGGATTCGGAAATAAAAAAGCGGCCCGTGAGGCCGCTTTTTTCATGCATTGCGTATTTGATCCGACGCGTGAATCTGCTGGAAATCAGGCTGCGCGCAGATAGCCGTCGACCACACGCACGCGATCGCCTTCACGCCACGGCGGCGGGTTGTTGTACGGGAAGTTGCGGATCTTGCCGTCTTCCATGCGGACGCGTACTTCGTAGGTCGTGCGGGTGCGCGTACGCTTCTCGATTTCGTTGCCGGCATAACCGCCACCGACTGCACCGGCAACGGTAGCCAGCGTACGGCCGCTGCCGCCGCCGATCTGGTTGCCGAGCAGGCCGCCGACGACTGCGCCGCCGACCACACCGACGCCGCTCGGAGGTGCAGCAGACTGCACGCTACGCACGGCCTCCACGCGACCGCAACTGGTGCAGGCGGCTGTTGCCTTCGCTGTGCGCGTTGGCGTGCTTTCGCGTACGGGAGCCTGGGATTTCTGGTCGCTGACGACCTTATCCGTCTTCGTATCGACGGTCGCGACTTCTTCCTGCGGATTGTTTGTGCTGTTGGAATTCGGCAGTAGGCCAGTCATCGCGGCGACGCCGACCAGGCTGAAAAGCAGGACGCCGACAGCAGCGGCAGCGACCAGCGGATGAATGCGACGTGATGTGCTTTGCGTTTCCATGGTGTTCCTCCAAAGTGCACACATATTCTTGTGTGAATGCAGTATTGCCGGGTCGCTACCAAATGAAAAGCAGGATCTTGTGTCAGATGTAAGCCGATGTAACTTGGATCATAAATATCCTACAAAGTTGCCGAAACAAAAAGGACCGCAGAGCGGTCCTTTTTTATGGGAAATTTCCTTGTGGAAATCAATCTTCTCGGCGCAGATGCGGGAACAGGATCACGTCGCGGATGTTCGGGGAGTCGGTGATCAGCATCATCAGGCGGTCGATGCCGATGCCGCAACCGCCGGTCGGCGGCATGCCGTATTCGAGCGCGCGGATGTAGTCGGCGTCGAAATACATCGCTTCCTCGTCGCCAGCATCCTTTGCCGCGACTTGGGCCTGGAAGCGCGCGGCCTGGTCTTCCGCATCGTTCAGCTCGGAGAAGCCGTTGGCAATTTCACGACCGGTGATGAAAAGTTCGAAGCGCTCGGTAATGCCGGGCACGGTGTCGGAAGCGCGCGCCAGCGGCGACACCTCGACTGGGTAGTCGACGATATAGGTCGGCTCCCACAGTTGCGCTTCGGCGGTTTCCTCGAACAGCGCCAGCTGCAGTGCACCGAGGCCGGCATGGGCATGCGGCTTGACGTCGAATTTCTTCAGCTCTGCCTTCAGGAAGTCGGCATCGTTCAGCTGTTCGTTCGTGTACTGCGGCGCGAACTTGTTGATGGCGCCGACGATGGTCAGGCGGTGGAAGGGCTTGGACAGGTCCAGCTCGCGCCCCTGATAGGTCAGCACCGCCGTGCCGTGCGCGTCGATCGCAGCCTGGCGGATCACGGCTTCGGTGAAGTCCATCAGCCACTTGTAATCGACGTAGGCCGCGTAGAACTCCATCATCGTGAATTCCGGATTGTGGCGCGGCGATACGCCTTCGTTGCGGAAGTTGCGGTTGATTTCGAACACGCGCTCGAAGCCGCCGACGACCAGGCGCTTCAGGTACAGCTCCGGCGCGATACGCATGAACATCTGCATGTCCAGCGCATTGTGATGCGTGATGAAAGGCTTGGCCGCCGCGCCGCCCGGAATCGGGTGCAGCATCGGCGTTTCCACTTCCATGAACTCGTGCTCGGCCATGAACTTGCGGATCGAGTTCATGGCCGCGGTGCGCGCCTTGAATGTGCGACGCGTTTCCTCGCTGGTGATCAGGTCCACGTAGCGCTGGCGATACTTGGTTTCCTGATCGGCCAAGCCGTGAAACTTGTCCGGCAGCGGGCGCAACGACTTGGTCAGCAGGCGCAGTTCGGACACCTTGACCGTCAGTTCGTCGGTCTTGGTCTTGAATAGCGTGCCGGTGACGCCGAGGATGTCGCCCAGATCGTAGCCGTGCAATGCGGCCATCGCGACTTCGCCGGTGTTGTCCAGCGTCACGTAGATCTGGATGCGGCCGTCGGCGCGCGGGCCGGATGCGTCCTGCAGCGTGGCGAACACGGCTTTCTTGCCGGCTTCGCGGCGCAGCATCATGCGGCCGGCGACGACGACGGTGACCGGATTGGTTTCGAGTTCTTCACGCGATTTGTCGCCGTACTGCGCATGCAGGTCGGCCGCCTTGTGCTGCGGACGGAAATCGTTGGGGAAGGCGACGCCTTGCGTGCGCAGCGCGGCGAGCTTGGCGCGGCGTTCGGCGATGATCTTGTTGTCGTCAAGCTGTGGCGCGGCGTTGTCGTTGGGCGTGTTCATGAAAGGCAAAGTCAGTGAGTGAAATCAAAAATGGGTTTGCGCAATAGGTTGGCGTGAGCGGCTGACCGGTTACACACCCTGTTTCAGCGAAGCGGCGATGAAGTCGTCCAGATCGCCGTCGAGCACGGCCTTGGTGTTGCCGGTCTCGAAGTTGGTACGCAAATCCTTGATGCGCGACTGGTCGAGCACGTAAGAGCGGATCTGGTGACCCCAGCCGACGTCGGTCTTGGAGTCTTCCAGCTTCTGCTGCTCGCTCATGCGCTTGCGCAGCTCCAGTTCGTACAGCTTGGCCTTCAGCATGTCCCAGGCTTCGGCCTTGTTGCGATGCTGCGAACGATCGTTCTGGCATTGCACGACGATGCCGGTAGGGCCGTGCGTCAGGCGTACTGCGGAATCGGTCTTGTTGATGTGCTGGCCGCCGGCGCCGGATGCGCGGTAGGTATCGATGCGCACGTCGGCCGGATTGATTTCGATGTCGATCGAATCATCGACTTCCGGATAGACGAACAGGCTGGAGAACGACGTGTGACGGCCGTTGGCCGAATCGAACGGCGACTTGCGCACCAGACGGTGCACGCCGGTTTCCGTGCGCAAGAAGCCGTAAGCGTAGTCGCCCTCGACCTTGATCGTGGCAGTCTTGATACCCGCGACCTCGCCGTCCGATTGTTCGAGAATTTCGGCCTTGAAGCCTTTGCGTTCGCAGTAGCGCAGGTATTGGCGCAGCAGCATGGAGGCCCAGTCCTGCGCTTCGGTGCCGCCGGCGCCGGCCTGGATGTCGATGAAGCAGTTGTTGCCGTCCATCGGATTGCTGAACATGCGGCGGAATTCCATGCCTTCCACCAGCTTCAGCAGTTCCTGCGCATCGGCTTCGATGGAGACGATGGTGTCGTCGTCCTTTTCCTCGCGTGCCATCGCGAACAGGTCGCGCGCATCGGCGAGTTCACTATCAATCTTCGTCAGCGTGTGGACGACGGCTTCCAGCGATTTCTTTTCCTTGCCCAGGTCCTGGGCGCGTTTCGGGTCGTTCCAGACCTCGGGGTCTTCGAGTTCTCCGTTGACCTGTTCGAGTTTCTCCGACTTCACATCGAAGTCAAAGATACCTCCGGAGTTCGGCTGCGCGCGTCGTCAGATCGTCGAGCAGCGATTGCAGGGAATTTAAGCGTTCGGCTTCCATGATATTTTCTTTTGCGATCAAACCAGACATTATATCCGAGCCAGCCGGCGCTTTTAAGCGCGGGGACGGCAGTGGCTCATCAGAGGACCTGATTTTCCGCATTGCGGTTTTTCGATCATTCTTGTCAAGGGAGCAATCAAATATGAAGCAGCCGCCTCGCGCCTGCCTGCGCTGTTGTGTGTCGTTCTGCCTGTGCGTGCTGGCGGGCTGTTCGACGATGAACGACGCACCGACCACGCGCGGCGAGGTACAGGGCGTGTCGGCTAGCGGCAGCGAGATGGGCCAGTCGGATCTGAACCGCGTGGCAACGCTCGGCATGCGCGACAACCTGCACAGCCTGTATCTGCTGATGGACAAGCTGTATCGCCGCAACCCGGCCGAATGGAAAAAGACTGCTGCCAGCCGCGAGGAAAGCATCAAGCGCGTGCGCGATGCGATCGAACTGCGGCAGCCATGGCCGGCTTTGCAGGGCCAGCACGATATCCGGGCGATGTCGCTGGCGCTGGCGCCGGATTTCAGCGGTGACCGCGTGGCAGCCTTCATTTACAGCAGCGCCGACATGATCATCACCGCGCATGGCGGCAGGACGGAGTTCTATCTGACCGATGGGTTGGACGCGCAGCATGTCTACAATGCCGCGCGCAATATCGAGATCGCGGTCTGGCTGCTGTCGAACCGTCGCAATACCGACGGTCGCGTGCTATTGCTGTCGGACGAGATTGGCGCGCAGGGGCGCAACCTGAGTTTCGAGCGGGAATTCGGCAAGATCGTCGGCAGACTCGATCTGCTGGCGGAGTTCGTTACCGAGAAATACCGGCGCGCCGGCATCAATTACGTGCAGAACATCCTCGGCGCGTCTTTCCTGCAGTTCCTGCCGGTGCGTTGATTTATTAGGCCGCCTCGGCGTGCTCGACCAGCAATTGCACGCGCGTGACGCCGTTGAATTCGTTGGCGTCGAGCCGATAGGCGATGCGTGCGCGTTCCGGCAATGAGTCGGCGTGACCGAACCAGATTGCATCGTAGCGGCTGCCGTCCTTTTCTACCGTCAGCTTCAGGTGGCGTTCCTTCAGGATGCGCTGGTTGACGATGCGGAATTCGTCGCAGAACAGCGGCGGCGCAAAACCTTGTCCCCACACTTGCGACTCCAGCAGTTCAATGAATTGCGTCGTGAAATAGGCCGATTCCAGCGGACCGTCGGTTTCGATCACGCGTTCCAGCTGATGGCGTTCCAGCAGCGATTTGCCGACCGCTTCGAACGCATCGGTAAACGCGCCAAGTGCGGTGGCACGTATAGTCAGGCCGGCTGCCATCGCATGACCGCCGAACTTGTCGATCAGGCTGGGCGCATGCTTGGAAACGAGGTCTAAAGCATCGCGCAGATGGAAGCCGGCGATCGAACGACCTGAGCCCTTGATCCAGCCATCGCCGGCATCGGCAAAGGTAATCGTCGGGCGGTAGAACTTGTCCTTCAGTCGCGAGGCGACAATGCCGATCACGCCCTGATGCCAGCTTGGATCGAAGACGCTGATCGTCGTCCTGTCCTGTGGATTGTAGGTGTCGAGCAACATCAATGCCGTGTCCTGCATGTCGGCTTCGATGGTGCGGCGTTCGCGGTTGATTTCGTCGAGCTGTTGCGCGATGGACCAGGCGCGGCCTTCGTCGTCGGTCGTCAGGCATTCGATGCCGAGCGACATGTCGGACAAGCGGCCCGCCGCGTTCAGCCGAGGTCCCAATGCAAAGCCGAGATCGAACGGCGATGCGCGCCGAGCCTCGCGCCCGGCGGCGCGAAACAGCGCGGCGACGCCGGCATGCATGCGGCTGCTGCGCATGCGCTTCAACCCTTGCGCGACGAGGATGCGGTTGTTCGCATCCAGTTTGACGACATCGGCCACCGTGCCGAGCGCGACCAGATCGAGCAGTGCGTCCAGCTTTGGCTGCGTTTGCGCATCGAATACGCCGCGCCGCCGCAATTCTGCGCGCAGTGCCAGCAGCACGTAGAACATCACGCCGACACCGGCCAGATTCTTGCTGGGGAATCCGCAATCGGGCTGATTCGGATTGACGATCACTTTCGCGGCCGGCAGATGCTCGCCCGGCAGATGGTGATCGGTGACGACGACGTCGATGCCGCGCCGGTTGGCTTCGTCCACGCCGTCGATGCTGGCGATGCCGTTATCGACAGTGACGATCACGTCCGGTGATTTTTCGCGGACCGCGAGCGCGACGATCTCCGGCGTCAGGCCGTAGCCGTATTCAAAGCGGTTCGGCACGATGTAATCGACGACGGCACCCATGGCGCGCAGTCCGCGCAGTCCGACCGCGCAAGCGGTGGCGCCGTCGCAATCGTAATCGGCGACGATGACCAGTTTTTTTCGAGCGGCAATTGCATCCGCCAAATAGACGGCAGCGGCATCGATATGCAGCAGGCCGGGCGGAGCCAGCAACGCAGTCAGTTCGCTGGAAAGTTCCTTCGTGTCGAGCAGGCCGCGTGCCGCATACAGGCGCGCCATCACCGGATGGATGCCGCTTTGATGCAGACGTTCGGCGTCGCGGTAGGAATAGCTGCGAGTGGCGATGCGGGTCATGCGGACAAGCGGGAAAGGGAGGGCGTACGCCAGAATTTGCGCAGTGCGGATCTGTTGATCCGGTAACTTGCCGTTGCCGTGCCGTGGCTGAAGGTCATCGACAACTGTGCGATACGGCCGGTGCGAACAGCTTCCAGCAATGGAGTAAACCATTGTTCGTCCGCCGACTGGAAGCGCGCCAGCCATTCCGCCCAGTCGCCGGCCAGCGACGGTGCGAGCAGATCGTCCATTAGCAGCAGCGCATGCTGCCTCGGCGAACTGAGCACATTTTCCATCGAATCCGCATGCGTTGCACCGGCTACCGCCGCAATCGGCGCATGCGGATCGCCTGACGTGTACGCGGTATCGAATGTCGTATTGCCATCCTGCTGTGTATTTGCTGTAGCACCACCCCACAACCAGATCGTGTTGACGGGTTTCAGGCCGCGCATTTCGCGCGCTTCGTTGACCGGATGCGCATGCCAGTGCATCTGTACTTCGTTCTGCAATCTGCGCCAGTCGCGCGCCTGTGCGCCATGCGGCATCCAGATATCGATGTTGTGGCCGCAGGCGGCATCCGGCGTGGAAGTCTGCAATGCCTGCCAATCGTCGGCACGCAGCAGCCAGGTGGCAGCGTCGATGTAATGCAGCGTCTTGCCGGCTTCCGCGAACAATGGCGCAGCACTGTCGAACAGCGTGCGCGCTTCCTGTTCCGTCAGGACCAATTGCCGCAGATCGGTGAGTACCAAATGATCGCGGGCGATGTGGAAATTGGCAGGCTGCAGCAGAAACCAGAAGCCATCCGAAGCGTCAATGCCGGCCGTGCGCAGCACGCAGGCGGCCAGCGGCGGGCTGGAATTATCCTGTGCCGCGGACAGGCCGAGACGTTGTGCCAGCCACAGTTCATGCGGCAGGGCACGCGAAAATTCATCGTTCGACGTCGCGGCGACAGGTCGTGCGCGCGCCAACAATAGTGCCAGCGACGGTGCCTTCAGCTCGCGCAGCAGGTCGCGCGCCAGCTCTTGAGGCGACAGCGAAAAAGGAAAAAGAAGATCGAGTTGCGTCATGCACGCGATTGTAGGTCAATTCATGCCCGTGCTTATGCGCCGCAGCGCCAGCGGGAACGGAAATATGTTCGTTACAGTCAATGTGCTGCAGCCTTCGCGGTACTTTGCAATGATTTGGTAACGATTTGGCAATGTATGGCAAACTGCGTGCTGCATTCAGGAGCCTTCTTTGAGCATCATAAAAAATCTGTCTTTCGAATGGCTGGTCGGCGTGCGCTATACGCGTGCGGGTAAACGAAGCGGCCGCAACAGTTTCATTTCCTTCATTTCGCTGATCTCGATGGCGGGCATTGCGCTTGGCGTCGCGGCGCTGATCGTCGTGCTGTCGGTAATGAACGGTTTTCAGAAGGAAGTGCGCGACCGCATGCTGTCGGTGCTGGCGCATGTCGAAATCTTCGATCCGACCGGAGCGATGCCGGACTGGAAGAAGACCGCGCAGGAAGCCTTCGCAGACAAGGAAGTGATCGGCGCCGCGCCCTATGTCGATGCACAGGCGATGATGACGCGCGACGAAACGCTGCGCGGCGTGGCCGTGCGCGGCGTGCTGCCGGAGGAAGAGCCGAAGGTGTCCGACGTGGCATCCGAAGTGAAGCAAGGCAGTTTCAACGATTTGCGGCCCGGTGAATTCAACATCGTGCTCGGTACCGAACTGGCGCGCAGCATGGGTGTGCGCGTGGGCGACAAGGTGACGATGATTGCGCCGCAGGGGCAGGTGACGCCGGCGGGCGTGATTCCGAGGCTGAAACAGTTCACCGTGGTTGGCATCTTCGATTCCGGCCATTTCGAATTCGATTCGACGCTGGCTTTCATTCATCTGAACGATGCGATGAAAATGTTCCAGCTCGGCGCGCCGTCCGGCCTGCGCCTGAAACTGACCGACATGCAGCGCGCGCCAGAGGTTGCCTACGATTTGTCGCGCATGCTGAGCGGCGACTTGCTGATCCGCGACTGGTCGCGCCAGAACCGCAACTGGTTCGCCGCCGTGCAGACCGAGAAGCGCATGATGTTCATCATCCTGACGCTGATCATCGCAGTGGCCGCATTCAATCTCGTCTCGACGCTGGTGATGACGGTGACCGACAAGCAGGCTGACATTGCGATCCTGCGCACGTTGGGCGCATCGCCGCGCTCGATCATGAAGATCTTCATGATCCAGGGGGCGCTGGTCGGACTGTGCGGTACGGCGCTGGGTGTCGCCGGCGGCGTATTGATCGCTTCGAACATCGACGTCATCGTGCCGTTCATCGAGCGGCTGCTGCATGTTCAATTCCTGCCGAAGGACGTCTATCTGATCAGCGAACTGCCGTCCGATCTGCGCTGGCCGGACGTCTATACGATCGGCGGCGTTGCCGTCGTGCTGTCTTTCCTTGCGACGCTGTATCCGAGCTGGTCGGCCGCGCGTGTCAAACCTGCGGAGGCGCTGCGCTATGAATAATGAAAACAACGTTGAAACCGAATACGGCGAGATCGTTCTGTCCTGCCGCAATCTGGCGAAGACATTCACGCAGGGAAAATACGCGGTCGATGTGTTGAAGGGCGTCGATATCGACATCGCACGTGGCGAGCGCGTCGCAATCGTCGGCGCTTCCGGCTCTGGCAAATCCACGCTGTTGCATCTGCTGGGTGGGCTGGATACGCCATCGACCGGTTCGGTGACGCTGAAAGGGCGCGATTTCGCCAGTCTCGACGAAAAGGCGCGCGGCGATCTGCGTAACCAGTCGCTCGGTTTCGTCTACCAGTTTCATCATCTGCTGCCGGAGTTCACGGCCGTCGATAACGTTGCGATGCCGTTGATGATCCGCCGTGTGCCGCGTGACGAAGCGCAGCAGACAGCGAAGACGATGCTGGAACGCGTCGGTCTCGGTCATCGCACCAGCCATCGTCCGGGCGAATTGTCCGGCGGCGAGCGGCAGCGTACGGCGCTGGCGCGCGCACTGGTTACGCAACCGGCCTGCGTGCTGGCGGATGAGCCGACCGGCAATCTCGATCGGCCGACCGCGCAGAAGACGTTCGACCTGATGCTGGAACTGTCGCGTACGCTGGGTACCGCATTTGTCATCGTCACGCACGACGAGGAATTGGCGGCGCACTGCGACCGCATTCTGCGGCTGTCCGAAACAGGGCTGCATGCGGACAACAAATGATGCGTGCTGAAGCGATGGCGATGCACATGCTGCCGCTTTCACGTTCTATTTCCCATCTGCAGCCATGTGGATAGATACGCACTGCCATCTCGACGCGTCGGAGTTCGGCGCCGCGATCGATGACATCGCCGTGGCGGCGCGCGAAAGCGGCGTCGGCATGATCGTCGTTCCTGCCGTGGCGTACGACAATTTTTCCATCGTCGTCGAACTGGCGCATCGCCACGCCAACTGCAGCTATGCGCTTGGCATCCATCCGATCTTTGTGCCGCAGGCGGAAGAACACGATCTGCAACGGTTGCGGGATACGGTCGCGACAGTTATCGACGATCCGCGCCTGGTCGCCATCGGCGAGATCGGACTCGATTTCTTCGTGCCGATGCTGACGACGCCGGAAATGCGCGAACGCCAGGAATTTTTCTATTCGGAGCAACTGAAGATCGCGCGCGATTTCGATTTGCCTGTCTTGCTGCATGTGCGCAAATCGCAAGACCAGATTCTGAAATACCTGCGCCGCATCGCCGTGCCGGGCGGCATCGCACATGCATTTAACGGCAGTTTCCAGCAGGCACGGACTTTCATCGATCTCGGTTTTCGTCTCGGTTTCGGCGGTGCAATGACGTTCACGCGTGCGTTGCAGATTCGAAGGCTGGCAACCGAATTGCCGCTGGACGCGCTGGTGCTGGAAACCGATGCTCCCGATATTTCGCCGGCGTGGCTGCATCCGCAGCGCAACAGCCCGGTGCAATTGCCGCGTATCGGGGAAGTATTGGCAGAATTGCGCGGCATCCCGGTCGCCGACGTTGCCGAGGCGACGTCGCGCAACGCCTGTGCGGCGATGCCGCGCCTGAAAGCGCTGCTTTAAACCACAATGCGCGGCGCGATCATCGGCTTCGTCGTCGGTGCGGGCTGGCTGCAGACGCAGGCGGCGTTGCCGTCCTGGCCGATGCTTCTGCTGTTATGCGTTTTTGGCGCATTCTCGATCGGCATTGCACGTATCTCTGCGCGAGCGAGAATACGTGTTCCTTTGCTGGTTGCAGCCGGCTTGTCGCTCGGCTTCGCATGGGCGGCGCTGTTTGCGCATCATTACTTGTCGCAGGAGTTGCCGCGCGAATGGGAAGGACGGGATATCACGCTTGTCGGAACGGTCGACAGTCTTCCCGATCATTTTGCGCGCGGCCTGCGTTTCCGCTTTGCCGTCGAAAAAGTACTGCCGATCGACGGCGAGATGCCAGTCGTGCCTTCACGCATCGCGTTGTCATGGTATTCCTCCTTTGATGACGAAGAGGTGTCGCAGAACATCGTCGTACAGCCCGGTGAACGCTGGCGCCTGACGGTGCGTTTGCGCCGTCCGCATGGCAATGCGAATCCCCATGGTTTCGATTACGAGCAATGGCTGCTGGAGCAGAACGTGCGCGCGACCGGCTATGTGCGGGCAGGGTCGCACGGTGAACATGCCAATGCACGGCTGGATGCATTCGTGCCGGGCTTTCGCGCCATTGTCGAGCGTAGCCGCGGCTGGTTGCGCGAACGTGTGCAGCGCACTTTGGAAGGCAAGCCGTATGCGGGCGTGATCGTGGCGCTCGTGGTCGGCGATCAGCGCGCAGTGGAGCAGGAAAGCTGGAATGTCTTTAATCGTACCGGCATCGGGCATCTGATTTCGATTTCCGGCTTGCACATCACGATGATCGCGGCGATGTTTGCGGGAATCGTCTTTGCACTGTGGCGACGTTCTTTCTTCACCGGCATGCAATTGCCGTTGCTGCTGCCGGCGCAGAAAGCGGCATCCCTGGCAGGCGTGTCGGCTGCTGTCATCTACGTGCTGCTGGCCGGCGCGGGCATTCCGGCACAGCGTACCTTGTGCATGTTGACGGTCGTGGCGCTGGCGCTGTGGTTCGGCCGCATTGCCAGCGTATCCCATGTGCTCTGCCTGGCGTTGTTTGCGGTGGTGCTGCTGGATCCATGGGCGGTGCTGGGTGCAGGATTCTGGTTGTCTTTCGGCGCGGTGGCGGTGATTCTTTATGCCAGCATCGGTCGTGCATCGGCGGCGGGAGTTGCGCCGCGCCCTGGCTGGCGTGTGGCGCTGGATACGGCGGTGCTGACGCAGTATGCGGTGACGATCGGATTGATTCCGTTGACGATGCTGTTGTTCGGCCAGGTGTCGCTGGTCAGTCCGATCGCCAATGCGATTGCCATTCCGCTCGTCAGCTTTTTCGTGACGCCGCTGGCGCTGGTCGGCAGCGTGCTGCCGGCGCCCTTGTCGGATTGGTGCCTGCTGTCGGCGCATTTTCTTGTCGAATGGCTGGCATACGGTTTGACGTGGTTGTCCGGTTTGTCGTTTGCGGTATGGACTGCACCGCTGCCGACTTGGTGGATGTTTGCGCTGGCGATGCTCGGCACCTTGTGGATGCTGGCGCCGCGCGGCTGGCCGGCGCGTTACCTGGGCGCGTTGACGTGGCTGCCATTGTTGCTGAACGCGCCGACGCATCCGCAGGCCGGCGAGATGTGGGTGACCGCCTTCGATGTCGGGCAGGGCATGGCGTTGCTAGTCGAAACGCAAAACCATCGATTGCTGTACGACACGGGGCCGGCCTATTCGCCCGAGAGTAACGGCGGCAATCGTGTCGTCGTGCCGTATCTGCGCGCACGCGGCATTGCTGCACTGGACGGCATCGTCGTCTCGCACAGCGATACCGATCATGCGGGCGGCGCGCTGTCCGTACTGGAAAGCGTCGATACCGGCTGGCTGTCGTCGTCGCTGCCGTTGCAGCATCCTGTTGTCGCTGCGGCGCCTGCGCATCGGCGATGCGAAGCGGGAGAGGAGTGGCAATGGGATGGCGTGCAGTTCGAGATGCTGCATCCTGCCGCAGGAATGTACGACGATCCGCTGGGTAAACCGAATGCGCGCAGTTGCACGCTGAGAATCACGGCGGGCGGACATGCGATTCTGCTTGCCGGAGACATAGAGGCAGGGCAGGAAGCGGAACTGCTGGCCCGCGAGCCTGATCGCCTGCGAGCGGACGTGCTGCTGGCGCCGCATCACGGCAGTGGCACGTCGTCGACGCCGGCTTTCCTGCGTGCGGTCGATCCGCAGATTGCGCTGTTCCAGGTCGGTTATCGCAACCGCTATCGCCATCCGAAGCAGGAAGTGTTCGATCGCTATGGTGAATTAGGCATCATGCGGCTGCGCAGTGATACGGCGGGAGCCGTCACGCTGCGCTTCGGTCCGGTGCTGGAGGTAGCCGAGTATCGGAAGGAGCAGCCGCGCTATTGGCATGGCCGTTAGCTTCGGCGATGCATCGTCGCGGTGCGATTTTAATCGCGCCCGGCGTTCAAGAACCGCGCGCCTTGCGGTATAATTTGAATTTCCCGCACGTGCCGTTCGGCACCAATTGCAATGACCAAGTTTGTATTTGTCACTGGCGGCGTGGTTTCATCCCTGGGTAAGGGGATTGCCGCCGCTTCCCTCGCTGCGATCCTCGAATCGCGCGGCCTCAAAGTCACCCTGCTCAAGCTCGATCCCTACATCAACGTCGATCCCGGCACGATGAGCCCGTTCCAGCACGGCGAAGTGTTCGTCACCGACGACGGCGCCGAAACCGATCTGGACCTCGGCCACTACGAGCGCTTCGTCACCGCGAAGATGCGCAAGGTGAACAACTTCACCACCGGCCAGATCTATGAATCCGTGATCCGCAAGGAACGTCGCGGCGAGTATCTGGGCAAGACCGTGCAGGTGATCCCGCACATCACGAACGAAATTCAGGATTACATCCATCGCGGCGCCGAAGGCTTCGATGTTGCTCTGGTGGAAATCGGCGGCACGGTCGGCGATATCGAATCGCTGCCGTTCCTCGAAGCCGCGCGTCAACTGAGCTTGCGCGCCGGCCGTAATGCGACCGCTTTCGTACATCTGACGCTGGTGCCTTTCATCGCCTCCGCCGGCGAACTGAAAACCAAGCCGACGCAGCACAGCGTGCAGAAGCTGCGCGAGATCGGTATCTCGCCGGATGCGTTGCTGTGCCGTGCCGACCGCCGTATCCCGGACGATGAGCGCGCGAAGATTTCGCTGTTCTCCAACGTGCAGGAAGAAGCCGTCATCTCGGTGTGGGACGTCGACACCATCTACAAGATTCCGCAGATGCTGCTGGATCAGGGGCTGGATCGCATCGTCTGCGAAAAGTTGGGCCTGACGCCGCAGCCGGCCGATCTGTCGATCTGGAGCAAGCTGGTGCATACGCTGGAAAATCCGAAGCATACGGTCACCATCGGCATGGTCGGCAAGTACGTCGATCTGACCGAATCGTACAAGTCGCTGACCGAAGCCTTGCGCCACGCCGGCATCCATACGGAAAGCCGCGTCAATATCGAATATCTGGATTCCGAGGAAATCGAAGCCGGCGGCCCGCAATGCCTGGCCAAGTACGACGCGATTCTGGTGCCGGGCGGCTTCGGCAAGCGCGGCGTGGAAGGCAAGATTGCCTCCGCCCGTTTCGCGCGCGAAAACAAGATTCCTTACCTCGGCATCTGCCTTGGCATGCAGGTCGCGCTGATCGAATATGCGCGCCATATGGCCGGCCTCTCCAAGGCCAATTCCACCGAATTCGATCCGGATACCGAACAGCCGGTCGTCGCGCTGATCAACGAATGGCAGAACCATGACGGCAAGGTCGAGCGCCGCGATGCCAATTCCGATCTGGGTGGCACGATGCGTCTGGGCGCGCAAACCTGCGCGGTCAAGGCGGGCACGCTGGCTGCCGAAATTTATGGTGACACGGTGACCGAACGCCATCGTCACCGTTACGAGGCGAACAACCACTACCTCGGCCGTGTCGAGGAAGCGGGTCTGATTGTGTCGGCGCGCACGCCGACCGAATCGCTGTGCGAAATCATGGAACTGCCGCGTAGCGGCGACAATGCGCATCCATGGTATGTCGGCGTGCAATATCACCCGGAATTCAAGTCAACGCCGCGCGATGGACATCCGTTGTTCATCTCGTTCATCAAGGCGGCGCTGGCGCATAAACAGGCACAGGCGAAGAAAGTCGCATAAGAAAATGCGCAAGAATCCGCACAGGATGCGGAACCGTAACGAACAAGAAATTTGCTAGGAGAAATGGATGAGTGCAATCGTTGACATCATTGGCCGTGAAGTGATCGACTCCCGCGGCAACCCTACCGTCGAATGCGACGTGCTGCTGGAATCCGGCGTCATGGGCCGTGCGGCCGTGCCGTCTGGCGCATCGACCGGTTCGCGCGAAGCGATCGAGCTGCGCGACGGCGACAAGAGCCGCTACATGGGCAAGGGTGTGCTGAAGGCCTGCGAAAACATCAATACCGAAATCTCGGAAGCGATCATGGGTCTGGATGCCAACGAACAGGCTTTCCTGGACCGCACCCTGATCGATCTCGACGGCACCGAAAACAAGGGCCGCCTCGGCGCCAACGCGACGCTGGCCGTCTCGATGGCGGTAGCGAAAGCAGCCGCCGAAGAATCCGGCCTGCCGCTGTATCGCTACTTCGGCGGTTCAGGCGCGATGCAGATGCCGGTGCCGATGATGAACGTCATCAACGGCGGTGCGCACGCAAACAACACGCTGGACCTGCAGGAATTCATGATCATCCCGGTCGGCGCACCGAGCTTCCGCGAAGCGATCCGCTACGGCGCCGAAGTGTTCCACACGCTGAAGAAGATCATCAACGACAAGGGTCTGTCGACCGCGGTCGGCGACGAAGGCGGTTTCGCGCCGTCCGTCGAGAACCACGAAGCGGCGATCAAGCTGATCCTGCAGGCGATCGAGCAGGCCGGCTACGAGCCGGGCACGCAGATCGCGCTGGGCCTGGATTGCGCGGCCAGCGAGTTCTACAAGAACGGCAAGTACGAACTGCACGGCGAAGGCCTGACGCTGTCGTCCGGCGATTTCACAAACCTGTTGGCAACCTGGTGCGACAAGTACCCGATCATCTCGATCGAAGACGGCATGGCCGAGAACGATTGGGAAGGCTGGGCCACGCTGACCAAGGCGCTGGGCAAGAAGGTGCAGCTGGTCGGCGACGATCTGTTCGTCACCAACACCAAGATCCTGCGTGAAGGCATCCAGAAGGACATCGCCAATTCGATCCTGATCAAGATCAACCAGATCGGCACGCTGACCGAAACCTTCGCCGCGATCGAAATGGCCAAGCGCGCCGGCTACACCGCGGTGATCTCGCATCGTTCGGGCGAAACCGAGGATTCGACCATCGCCGACATCGCCGTCGGCACCAACGCGCTGCAGATCAAGACCGGTTCGATGTCGCGTTCGGACCGCATGGCGAAGTACAACCAGTTGCTGCGCATCGAGGAAGACCTGGGCGACATCGCCAGCTACCCCGGCCGCAACGCGTTCTACAACCTGAAGTAATCGTCACGCCGGCCATGCAATGCATGGCCGGTTCTCCATCGGCAGCGTCTCATGCGCCTCATCATCATCTGCCTCGCAGCTCTGGTCATTCTCATCCAGTTCCCGCTTTGGCTGGGCAAGGGCGGCTGGCTGCGCGTCTGGGATCTGGATCAGCAGGTGGTTGCCGCGCAGAAGAAGAACGACGAGCTGAAGGCGCGTAACGCGAAGCTGAATTCCGAAGTGCAGGATCTGAAGGAAGGAACCGGCGCAGTGGAAGAGCGGGCGCGTTACGAACTGGGCATGATCAAGGAAAACGAAGTGTTCGTTCAGATCATCGATCCGAATCAAAAGACGGCACCTGTTGCCAGTCCGCCGGAGGAAAAGCCGGCGCAGCAGCAAGGTTCGCAGCAATAAAAAACGCGCCGTTCGGGCGCGTTTTTTATTTCAGTCATTTCAGCCGTTCTTCAGCCATTCAGCTTCAATGCTTGACCGGATTTTCCGGATTCATGGCCGCCAGTGATTCGCCGGCCGAGCCGCCCGCGAACAATTGCGCGCAGTCGACGCTATCGAATTCGTAATGCTGGCCGCAGAAATCGCAATCGACCTCCAGCTTGCCGAGATCCTGCAGCGCCGCATCGATCTCTTCCTGTCCCAGCATTTTCAGCATGGTGCCGACCTTTTCCCGCGTGCAGGAACACAGGAACTGCGGATGGCGCGGATCGAAGATGCGGATCGTCTCTTCCCAGAACAGACGGCGCATCAGCGTTTCGACGTCGGTGGTCAGCAGTTCTTCGCGGCGCAGTGTGGAAGCCAGCATCACCGTACGGTCCCAGGTCGAGATGTCGTCGCCCGGTGCGCCGATACCGCCTTCGCGCGGCAGCTTCTGCAGCAGCAGGCCGCGCGCGACATGGTCGTCGGCGGCGAGCCACAGCTTGGTATCGAGCTGTTCGGAACGCAGCATGTAGTTTTCGATGACGATGGCCACCGAATCGCCATCCAGCGGCACGATGCCCTGGTACGCTTGCTGGCCCGGCAGTTTTTCCTTCGGGTCCAGTGTAATGACGAAGCGGCCTTCGCCGTGCGCGTTGACTAGTTGCTCCAGTGTGGCGGCATCGGGGATGACGGCATTCTCTGCCAGCTTGGCCGTGGCGCGCATGTTCAGGTCCGAATCGCATTCGACCACTAGCAGGCGCAGCGGGCCGTCGCCGTGAATCTGCATGACGATGGCGCCGTTGAATTTCAGATTGGCCGACAGCAGTGCGGCGGCCGCCAGCATGTCGCCCAGCACCATCTTGACGGCTTTCGGGTAATCGCGGCGTGCCAGCACGTGGCGCCATGTCTCGGAAACGTCGACCAGTTCGCCACGCACCGATGCGTTTTCGAACAGGAATTTTTGCAAGGTGTCGGTCATGTTCAACCTATTCTTTTCAATGATTGTCGGAACTGGCGCGCACGTTCGGAATAACCGTCGGCAATGCGGCGCAGTCTGGCGATATCGTCGTCGGTCAGCGTGCGCACCACGCGTGCAGGCGCGCCGACGATCAGCGAGTTGTCCGGAAATTCCTTGCCTTCGGTGACCAGCGCGCCGGCACCGACCAGACAGTTCTTGCCGATCTTCGCACCGTTCAGCACGATGGCCTGGATGCCGATCAGCGAGCCTTCACCGATCGTGCAACCGTGGATCATCGCCTGATGGCCGACGCTGACATGATCTGCCATCGTCAGCGGAAAGCCGGGATCGGCGTGCAGTACCGCGCCTTCCTGCAAATTGCAGTTGCGGCCGATCGTGATGTCTTCGTTGTCGCCGCGCACGGTGACCTGGAACCACAGGCTGGAATCCTCGCCGATCTTCACGCGGCCGACGACAGTGGCGGATTCGGTCAGATAGACGGACGAGGCAATCTCGGGAGCGTGCTCGCCTAATTGGTAGATGGGCATGATTTCAGTACAATGAGCGGTTGCTGCATGCTCGGCCATGCCAGTCTTCCATCCGGTTAGATGGGGACGATTCATGAAACGGAAAGAGCTTTCCGTACTGGCCGCGCACCGGCTGAAAACAATACAGCGTTAGCAGACAAAGGCGTTATTTTACGTCACCCGCACCCACTCTCCCAGATGCGTTCTCCCGTTTCTTCTTTTGCATCCGATGAAAGTTCGGCCGAGCCGCGCAAGGCCGAGCTGCGTCTGGCCGCGCTGCGCCTGACGGAAGAGAGCGATCCCGTGCGCAAGGCAGGCAATACGATTGCACTTGCCGAAGCCTGGCAGGAAGGCAGACTGACACTGGATTCACAGGCGGCGCTGCAGCCATCCTGCACGATTCCCGGCCGGCCGAAGAAGCCCGAACTGATTTCACCGAAGTTCGTGCGGCAACGCGCGATGCATACGGAAGAAGGGCGGGCGGCGACCATACATGCGCTTGCGCATATCGAATTCAACGCGATCAATCTGGCGCTGGATGCAATCTGGCGTTTCGCCGGCATGCCGGACGACTACTACGCAGACTGGCTGAAAGTGGCGGGCGAGGAAGCGCTGCATTTTTCGCTGCTGTCCGATCATCTGCAAAAGCTGGGCTGGCGCTACGGCGATTTCCCCGCGCACAACAGCCTGTGGGAAATGGCCGAGAAGACCGCCGGCGACGTGCTGGCACGTATGGCGCTGGTGCCGCGCACGCTGGAGGCACGCGGGCTGGATGCCTCGCCGCCGATGCGCGCCAAGCTGGCGCAGGCCGGCGATCAGGCGGCGGCGGAAATCCTCGACATTATCCTGCGCGACGAGATCGGTCATGTCGCCATCGGCAACCGCTGGTACAACATGCTGTGCGCACAGCGCAACCTCGATCCGGTGGCCGTTTATCCTTTGCTGGCGCAACAGTACAAGGCACCGGTTCTGCGTGGTCCGTTCAATCTGCAGGCACGACGCGATGCCGGATTCAGCGATGCAGAGTTGCATGCATTATCTGCCGGGGCGTTAGCGGCAGTCGATCGCGATCAATGAATCCCAGTTATTGTGCCGGTTACATCCTGTTACCCGGCTGCAAGAACTTGTCAAAATTTTCACAGTCAGAAGCTGAACTGATGCAAGTTTGCGTGTCACCGTCTGCGTCAGTTCGTATAACTTGAAAAGGGGCCTCATCATGCAATCCATGAAAAAAACGTTTGTTTCGCTATTTGCCATCACTTTTCTGGTAGCCGGTCTGGCTGCCTGCGAAAAGAAGGGACCAACCGAAACCGCTGGCGAAAAAATCGATCAAGCGACAGAAAACGCAGGGAAGAAAATGGAAGAGGTCGGAAACAGCATCCAGAAATCTGCCGAAGACGCCAAGAAATAAACCAGTCGTCTGCAACGCGCATCGATGGGGAAGGCCGTCGATGCGCGCTTTTTTGCACAACATCCGCTCGTCACAGGGGATGCATGCATGACAGGTAAAATGACGATCTTGTTGTTTTCGCCATGTACTGCGCCGCAGTGTTTACTCCCATCGCATGAAGCCTTCCCGTTCAGAATTCATCCCGGTTCGCAATTTGCAGTATCACATCAGGCATTGGGGCAATGACGATGCCCCGGCATTGTTCATGCTGCACGGCTGGATGGATGTTTCGGCGTCGTTCCAGTTTCTGGTCGATGCGCTGCAGCGCGACTGGCATGTGATCGCGCCGGACTGGCGCGGTTTCGGGCTGACGGAAAATGCGCCGTCCGGCTATTGGCAGCCGGATTATCTGGCCGATCTGGAGAAAATTCTGGATCGCTACGCGCCGGTACAACCGGTCAATCTTCTCGGTCACAGTCTTGGCGCAAATGTTGCCGGCATTTATGCTGGCGTGCGTCCGCAGCGCATTGCCAAATTGATACTGCTGGAGGGATTCGGTCGACCGGCCATGACGCCGGAAGAGGCGCCGCAACGTTATGCGACATGGCTGAACGAGTTGCGCAGTCTGCCTGTGCTGCGTCCGTATGGATCGCAGGAGGCAGTCGCCATGCGCTTGCAGAAAAACAATCCGCGTTTGACGAAAGAGCGCGCGATGTTTCTGGCAACGCATTGGGCGGCGCCGAATGAGAACGGCAGCTGGATCTTGCGCGCCGATGCGCAGCACAAGCTGACGAACCCGGTGCTGTATCGGATCGAGGAAGTATTGGCCTGCTGGCGCGTGATCACGGCGCCGGTGCTGTGGGTAGAGGCGGAAAACAGCGAATTGCTGCCGCGTTTCGGTACGCCGAACGAGATACGCACCGAACTGGATAGCCGCATTGCGCATTTGGCAAACGCCACCATATTGAAGATGCCGAATGCAGGGCACATGGTTCAGCATGATCAGCCGGAAATTCTGGCGCAAGCCATCGAGTCGTTTCTGGCTTGAATCTTGCAATTTTGCTTCGGCCGACGGTGTAGGTGCGTTTCGTTCTGATGCTTCGGCGCCGATATGCGCGAAATTATTTTCTGTACGGCATGAACATTCCGGCCCGCGTACAATCGAATCGATACATACAAGATGAATTCATGCGCGGCAGACAACCGTGATAATCAGGCAGTAAAAGCAGTAGCAGGAAAACCGACATGCGCAATTTCGATCTTCACAGTCATTCCAATGTTTCCGACGGCACACTGACGCCGACCGCGCTTGCCGAGCGTGCCAAGACCAACGGCGTCGATGTATGGGCAATGACCGATCACGACGAAATCGGCGGCATCGCGGAAGCGCGCATTGCTGCGAAAGCGCTGAATCTTCCCTATGTGCCGGGCGTCGAAATTTCGATCACGTGGTCGGGACAGACCGTGCACATCGTCGGCCTGCAGATCGACGAAACCAATCCGGTGCTGGTCGATGGACTGGCATCGATACGCGGTGGCCGCGAACTTCGTGCGCGCGAGATGGCGGCGAAACTGGAGGCCGTCGGCATTCCCGGAACGTTCGAAGGCGCGCTGAAATTCGTGGGCAATCCCGATCTGATTTCGCGCACGCATTTTGCCCGCTACCTGCTGGAATCCGGGGTCTGCACCGACCTGCAGCAAGCGTTTTCCCAGTATCTGGGCGACGGCAAGCCCGGCTATGTGGAACATCGCTGGGCGACGCTGCAGAATTCGGTCGAGTGGATACGCGCAGCCGGCGGCATTGCCGTGATCGCGCATCCGGGGCGCTACAAATTCAGCGATACGGCATTCAGTGCACTGTTCAGCGAGTTCAAGGATCTGGGCGGCACCGCGATCGAAGTGACGACCGGCAGCCATACACCGGATCAATATGACGAATACGCGAAGATCGCGAAGAACTATGGATTCCTCGCTTCGCGCGGTTCCGATTTTCATGGTCCCGGTGAATCGCGTGTCGACATCGGCACCTTGCCGCCACTGCCGCCGGGTGTACAGCCCGTCTGGCATGACTGGGGGATTTGATTTTCCCGAGCGAATTTCCGAGCGTTGACACGGCGCGGGATTCCGGTATCTTGCGCACTTGAAATTTTGTGCACAAACGCTATTTATCTATCGCCCTTGACCCCCTTACTGGAGGCTTTTGAATGAAACGGATTTTCCTGTTCGTCCTGACGAACATCGCAGTCATCGCGGTGATGTCCATCGTGCTGTCGCTGCTGGGTGTCGACCGCTACATGACGCAGTCGGGCCTGAACCTGCCGATGCTGCTGGTGTTCTCGCTGGTGGTCGGCTTCACTGGTTCCATCATTTCGCTGCTGATCAGCAAGCCGATGGCCAAGTGGTCCACCGGCGCGCACGTGATCGATGCGCCATCGAACAGCACGGAACTGTGGCTGGTCGATACGGTGCGCAAGCTGGCCGATCGTGCCGGCATCGCAATGCCGGAAGTAGCTGTCTATGAAGGTGAGCCGAATGCATTTGCGACCGGCGCTTTCAAGAATTCGGCTCTGGTTGCGGTGTCGACCGGCCTGCTGCAGAGCATGAATCGCGAAGAAGTCGAAGCCGTGCTGGCGCACGAAGTCGCGCACGTCGCCAATGGCGACATGGTGACGATGACGCTGGTGCAGGGCGTGGTGAATACCTTCGTCGTGTTCCTGTCGCGTGTGGTCGGCTATTTCGTCGATCGTGCGATTTCGCGCGACAACAACAATAGCGGCCACGGCATTGGCTACATGGTGACGGTGCTGGTCTGCCAGATCGTGTTCGGTATCGCGGCTTCGGTCATCGTCGCCTGGTTCTCGCGCCATCGCGAATTCCGTGCCGATGCGGGGGCCGCCAAGCTGATGGGTTCGCCGCAGCCGATGATGAATGCGCTGGCGCGTCTGGGCGGCATCGTGCCGGCACCGCTGCCGGAAAATCTGGCTTCGTTCGGCATTACCGATCGTCCGGGTTTCATGGCGCTGTTTTCCAGCCATCCGCCGATCCAGGATCGCATCGAAGCGCTGCGCAACGCACGTTAATTCTTGTTTGAACAACCGATCTGGGCGGCGGCGATCGTCAGATCTCCGCCGCCATTGTTTTTATGAGCCAGTTTTTTCAAATTCATCCCGACAACCCGCAGCCGCGCCTGATCGCGCAGGCAGCACAGATCGTGCGCAGCGGCGGCATCGTCGCCTTGCCGACCGATTCCTGCTATGCGCTGGTCTGCCATCTGGACGACAAGGATGCCGTCACGCGCCTGCGCCGTATCCGCAACGTCGATGAAAAACATCATCTGACGCTGCTGTGCCGCGACCTGAGCGAAATTGCGCAGTATGCGAAGGTGGACAATCAGCAGTACCGGATGCTGAAGACCGCCACGCCGGGACCGTACACTTTCATCCTTGAAGCGACGAAGGAAGTGCCGCGCCGCCTCAGCCATCCGTCGCGCAAGACGATCGGTTTGCGCGTGCCAGAAAACCGCATTGCCCACGCCTTGCTGGAGGAGCTGGCGCAGCCGCTGCTGGGTACGACGCTGATCCTGCCGGACGACGACGAACCGCTGACCGATCCGGACGAAGTGCGCGAGCGCCTCGCCAAACAGGTCGATCTGGTGGTCGATGGCGGCGCCTGCAGCCTGCAGCCGACCACCGTCATCGACTTGACCGAAGCTGAGCCGATCCTGCGCCGCCAGGGGCGGGGCGATGCGTCGCTGTTCGGGCTCTGACCGCCTCTACTTGAGCTTTCGCATCTGCCCTGGTGCAGGGGCGGGTAGCCTCCCTCTGATAGAATTCCGTTGATGAACGACCTGATCCAGACCTTTTCCGTCTATGCATTGCCGATCGTTTTCGCGATCACCTTGCATGAAGCGGCACATGCCTACGCCGCCAAGTATTTCGGCGATACCACCGCCTATGCGCAAGGGCGCATGAGCATGAATCCGATCAAGCACATCGATCCGATCGGCACGCTGCTGATTCCGATCGCACTGTATTTTGCCGGCAGTCCTTTCCTGTTCGGTTACGCGAAGCCGGTGCCGGTCAACTTTGGCAACTTGCGCAATCCGAAAAAGCAGATGGCCTTCGTCGCGCTGGCAGGTCCGATGGCCAACATGGCGATGGCACTGGGCTGGCTGGTGCTGGCCATCATGCTGCGTGCATTCGGCATGAACGAGGAATTCCTCATGCGCATGGCGCAAGCCGGCGTGCTGACCAATCTGGTGATCTTCGCCTTCAACTTGTTTCCGATTCCGCCGCTGGATGGCGGCCGCATCATGACCAGTCTGCTGCCGCATCGCTATGCGTACAAGTTTGCACGACTGGAACCCTACGGATTTTTCATTGTGCTGGCGCTGGTCTTCCTGCATGTGCTGCACTACTGGATGACGCCGGTGATGGCGCTTGCCGGCACCGTGCTGCAACTGCTTGTTTCTCCGCTGACTTTTCTACTCAACTAAGCTATGTCCACTGATCTCGTTGTTTCCGGCATGCGCCCCACGGGTGCCATGCATCTCGGCCACTACCACGGTGCGCTGAAGAACTGGGTCAGGCTGCAATCCGAAGCGCCGTGCCTGTTCTTCGTGGCCGATTGGCACGCGCTGACCACGCACTACGACGATCCGAGCATCATCGAAACCAGCACCTGGGAAATGGTGATCGACTGGCTGGCGGCCGGCATCGATCCGTCCAAGGCGAGCCTGTTCATCCAGTCACAGGTGCCGGAGCATGCCGAACTGCATCTGCTGCTGTCGATGGTGACGCCGCTGGGCTGGCTGGAGCGTGTGCCGACTTACAAGGACCAGCAGGAAAAGCTGTCCGACCGTGATCTGGCGACTTACGGCTTCCTCGGCTATCCACTGCTGCAGGCGGCCGACGTGCTGATCTATCGCGCGACGCAGGTGCCGGTCGGCGCCGACCAGATTCCGCATATCGAGATGATGCGCGAGATCGCACGCCGCTTCAATTCGATCTACGGCAAGGAAAAAGGCTTCGAACAGAAGGTTGCCGACGCGCTGAAAAAGCTGAGCAAACAACAGGCGAAGCAATATGGCGAACTGCGTGCTGCCTATCAGGAGCAGGGTGATGCCACGGCGCTGGAACAGGTGAAAGCCTTGCTGGATGGCGCACAAAGCATCAGCGCCATCGATCGCGAACGCCTGCTCGGCAATGTCAGCGGCGCGCGCCGGCAGATCCTGACCGAGCCGCAGGTACTGCTGACGGAAGCGTCGCGCATGCCGGGGCTGGACGGTCAGAAGATGTCGAAGAGCTACGGCAATTCGATTACGCTGCGCGAGGACAAGGAAACGCTGACGAAGAAGATCCGCACGATGCCGACCGATCCGGCGCGCGTGCGTCGTACCGATCCGGGCAATCCGGAAAAGTGCCCGGTCTGGCAGTTCCATCTCGTCTATTCGGATGAAGCGACGAAAGATTGGGTGGTCAAGGGCTGCACATCTGCCGGCATCGGCTGTATCGAATGCAAGCAACCTGTCATCGACGGCGTGTTGAAGGAACAGGAACCGATGCGCGAGCGTGCGCAGAAATACGTCGACGATCCGGCGCTGGTGCGCGCGATCGTGGCCGACGGCCGCGACAAGGCACGTGCGTTGGCGCAGGAAACGATGCGCGAAGTGCGCGACGCGATGGGTTTGACTTACCGCTGATGAGCGATCCCGGCAAAAAGCCCGATCCGCACGAGGCAACCGGTAAACCTTCTTCCTGGGTTGCGCGTTTTATTTCCCTGATTCCGGAAGGCGAAACGCTGGACGTGGCCTGTGGCGGCGGACGGCATAGCCGGCTGCTGGTGGCGTCAGGCCATCCGGTGCTGGCGGTCGACCGCAAGGTCGATACGTTGGCGCTGCTCGCCGCGGAAGGTATCCGCACGCTGGAAGTCGATCTGGAAACCGGCGATCTTGCGCAGTCGTGGCCGTTCGATGCCGGCCGTTTTGCCGGCATCGTCGTGACCAACTATTTGCACCGTCCGTTGTGGCAGTCGATGATCGCCAGCCTGAAGGAAGGCGGCGTACTGATCTACGAGACGTTCGCGCAGGGAAATGGACAATTCGGTAAGCCGTCGAATCCGAATTTCCTGCTGGCGAACGGTGAGTTGCTGGATGTGGCGCGCGAACACGGCTTGCGCGTCGTCGCCTACGAAGACGGCTACGTGGCCGAGCCGCGGCCGGCAATGCTGCAGCGGATTTGCGCAGTCAAGCCGGCTTCGGCGGTAAAGGCGCAGGATTTTGCACTGAATTGACGCTTATATTCGGCCGTCGCCGCGCTATTCGGGCGGCGATCCGCTACAATCAAATATTCTCTTTTTTTCGCTCACATTTATCATGATTCAGGGCAGCATTGTCGCAATCGTTACTCCCATGCACGAAGACGGTTCACTCGATTTGCCGGGCCTTCGCAAGCTGATCGACTGGCATATCGCCGAAGGCACGGACGGCATCGTCATCGTCGGCACCACCGGCGAATCGCCGACGGTTTCGGTCGAAGAGCATAGCGAACTGATCCGCATCGCGGTCGAGCATACGGCAAAGCGCATCCCTGTCATCGCCGGTACCGGCGGCAACTCCACATCCGAAGCGATCGAACTGACCGAATATGCGAAAAAGGTCGGCGCCGATGCCTCGCTGCTCGTCGTGCCGTACTACAACCGCCCGACGCAGGAAGGCATGTACCAGCACTTCAAGAAGATCGTCGAAGCGGTTGACCTGCCAGCGATCCTGTACAACGTGCCGGGCCGCACGGTGGCAGACATGTCGAACGAAACGATTCTCCGCATGGCGCAGGTGCCGGGCGTGATCGGCGTCAAGGATGCGACCGGCAACATCGCGCGCGGCGTCGACCTGATGCGTCTGGCGCCGAAGAATTTCGCCGTTTATTCGGGCGACGATCCGACCGCGATGGCGCTGATGTTCTGCGGTGCAAAGGGCAATATTTCGGTGACTGCCAACATTGCGCCACGCGCAATGCACGAGCTGTGCGATGCCGCGATCAACGGCCGCGTCGCCGAAGCAATCGCCATCAACAATAAAGTGTTCCCGTTGCACAGCAAGCTGTTCATCGAGCCGAATCCGGTGCCGCTGAAATGGGCGATGGCGGAAATCGGCCTGATTCCTTCGGGCATGCGTCTGCCGATCGTCCCGCTGGCCAAGGAATATCACGATGTCGTGCGTGCGGCGATGCGCGAATCGGGTGTATTACAATAAGCGTTGCCCGATTCTCGGCGCGCCTGCAGCATTCCATCATTTATCTCGGAAGATTCGTCAATGGCTCCACGCAGTTTCGCACAACGCGGATTGATCTCGCTGTTCATGCTTGCCGGTCTGGCAGGGTGCAGTTCCCTCAATTCGGCACTCGAACCAGGGCACATCGATTACAAGAGTGAGACCAAGAAAACGCCGACGCTCGAAGTGCCGCCGGATCTGACGCAATTGCAGCACGATAACCGCTATGCGCTGCCGGATGCGGCGCGCGGTACCGCGACGGCATCGCAGTACAACAAGCAGGCGGATGCGCGCGACGAACGCCAGGTCGTGACGGTGGCGCCGAACAAGATTGCGGACATCCACATCGAGCGTGACGGTTCACAACGCTGGCTGGTCGTCGGTCAGGCACCGGAAGCACTGTGGCCGCGCATCAAGGATTTCTGGCAGGAGAACGGCTTCCTGATCGATATCGATTCGCCGCAGACCGGCATCATGGAAACCGACTGGGCGGAAAACCGCGCCAAGATTCCACAGGATTTCCTGCGCAAGACTATCGGTCAGATCTTCGATTCGCTGTATTCGACCGGCGAGCGCGACAAGTTCCGCACGCGCCTGGAACGTCGTGCCGACGGCGTGACGGAAATCTATATCAGCCACCGCGGTGCGGAAGAGGAACTGACCGGCTCCGACAAGGAAACCACGATCTGGACGCCACGTCCTGCGGATCCGGGCTTGGAAGCAGAATTCCTGTCGCGCATGATGACCTATCTCGGCGTCGAGGAAAAACGTGCGCGTGAAGCGGTGGCCGGCGGTGCCGTCCAGCAAGCGCCGCGTTCGCGACTGCTGAAGAGCGTGCAGGGCAGCTACGTCCAGGTGGATGAAGGATTCGAACGCGCATGGCGTCGCGTCGGCCTGGCGCTGGACCGCGTCGGCTTCACGGTCGAAGACCGTGATCGTTCGCAAGGTCTGTATTTCGTCCGCTACGTAGATCAGAACGAAGATGCGCAGACCACGCAGAAGAAAGGTTTCTTCGGCAACCTGTTCTCGTTCGGTTCCAAGGACGACAAGGACAAAAAGGCCGTGCGCTACCGTATCGCGGTCAAGGGCTCGGGCGACGCCAGCCAGATCACCGTGCTGGACAATAACGGCAAGGCAGAAGCATCCAAGACGGGCGAACGCATTCTGACCCTGCTGAACGATCAGCTCAAATAACATCGCAACGATGTCTGTTGCTGCCGAGGTGCGTGCATGAAATTCGCCAGCCTCGGCAGCGGCAGTGAAGGCAACTCCCTCCTCATTTTCACCCAATCCGGCACGACGCGCACCACGGTCATGCTGGATTGCGGCTTTGCCGTGCGCGAAACCGAGCGGCGTCTTGCGCGGCTGCAACTCGCGCCTGACGACATTTCGGGCATCATCGTCACCCACGAACATCAGGATCATATCGGCGGCGTGTTCAAGCTGGCCCGTCGTTATCGCATACCGGTCTGGCTGACCTACGGCACGTATCAGGCGATGCAAAGCCATTGCGACGGCGTGTCACTGCATTTTTGCCGAGATTCGGAGCGCTTCGTCATCGGAGATATGGAATTGACGCCTTATACGGTGCCGCACGATGCACGCGAGCCGGTGCAATACATTGCGCACGACGGCAATCGCAAGCTTGGCGTGCTGACAGATGCCGGCCATGCAACTGCGCACATGATTGCTGCGCTGGGCGGTTGCAACGCGTTGATGCTGGAATGCAATCACGATCGGCAGATGCTGAAGGATTCGCGTTATCCCGAGTCGCTGAAGCGGCGCATCGGCGGCGATTATGGCCATCTGTCGAACGAGTCTGCGGCCGAGATTCTTGCCGAAGTAGATCGCACGCGATTGACGCGCGTGGTGGGAGCGCATCTGAGCTTGAAGAACAATACGCCGGAACTGGCATTGGCCGCATTGACGCCTGTGGTGCAGGGTGCCGTTGCACTGACGACCGCTTGTCAGGAAGAAGGGTTCGACTGGACGGATTGCTAGCCGTAAAAGAATGACCGTTGCGGTTTAAGAGAGCAAAGCAAGAATCGGCTAGGCCGAAATGCCTAGCCAAACAAAAAGCCGACCCGCAGGTCGGCTTTTTTCATTCAGACAGGCTGAATTATTTTGCAGGAGCTTCTGCCGGAGCGGCAGGAGCTTCAGCAGCCGGAGCAGCTTCGGTAGCGGCCGGAGCTGCTGGTGCTTCTGCTGCTGGTGCAGCTGCCGGAGCTTCAGCGGCCGGAGCGGCTGCAGGAGCTTCAGTAGCGGCCGGAGCTGCCGGTGCTTCTTCTTTTTTGCTGCAAGCGGTCAGGGCGATAGCCAACAGGGATGCGATCAGCAGGGATTTGGTCATGATTTATCTTTCAAATAACGTGGTTGATTGTGATATGGCGATCAATAATTACCGGTCATTATCGCGCGTAGGTGCCTGTTTGTTGTTTCGACCATTGTTGCGGTGCGACGCAACGCAAGCGTCCTAGCAACAAATTATAGCGCTTCTTTTTGCCTATGACACAACGGTTTTACACTTTGTTAAGGTCGATGTACGAATGATACAAAAGGTTCGGGCAGGTATTTTTGATCGCGGATTTCGTGCCATTGTTCCGTGTTGAACGAAGATACGCAATCGGTCGAATCATGTTGATTTCAAATGCAGCCAACCGTCCTTGTACCATCCATGCAAGCCTTCGAGCAGTTCCGCGGATGCCGACTTGATTGCTTCTCCGGCAAGTTCTCTTTCGTTAGCTAGCATGACAAGAATTTCCTTGTCGACACCAGCTGTTTCGAAGGACATTCCATTGAGGAAAATGTAATTGCTGCGATGCAACATTTGCGTCTTGCGCGACAGTCTGATTCCTGACTTCTTCGCCAGTTGGACGAAGCGCGCCCTTGTCAGTTCCGTATCGGGAGCATCGAAATAAACGTGTGGCTTCGGTTCGGACAGATATTCGCCGAGAAAAAGTGCGATGTCATCCTGCGTGAAGCGTACCTTGTTCAATTCTGCGGTGATGCGCGACAGCATCGCGTTACCGATTTCCGCACGGTGCTTCGACGGTTTCAGATCGGGATCGGCGTAGCGGCCAGGAAGGTCGATTGTGTCGATCAGCGATTCCAGAAGAGCTTGCCCGAGTTCCTGATAGGACGGTGCACGAAAACCGATCGAATAAGTCATGCATTCGTCCATTGCCGTGCCTTCGTGGGCATATTTCGGCGGTAGGTAAAGCATGTCGCCGGGCGCGAGCACGAATTCCTCTTCCGGTTCGAAATGCTTGAGGATTTTTAGTGGTACGCCTTCCTGCAGTGTCAGGTCGGCTTGCGCACCGATACGCCAGCGCCTGTGGCCTTGGGCCTGCAGCAGGAACACGTCGTAGGAATCGAAATGCGCGCCGACGCCGCCGGTTTCGGTGGCGTAGCTGATCATCAGGTCGTCCAGTCGCGTGTCAGGCACGAAGCTGAACTGGCGCATCAAGGCATCGACCGCATCGTCGTGCAGGTTGACGCCCTGTACCAGCAGCGTCCAGTTTTTTTGCGTTAGCGGTGGAACCTCGCTGAACGGGCCGCTGTCCATTTTCCAGCGGCGTTTTTCGCGTGTGATCAGCCGCGATTCCACATCGTCGCGGGCTGCCAGATCGAACAGTTGATCGCGCGACAGCAAAGGCTTGAAATCGGGAATGGCCTGGCGAATCAGCAGAGGTTTCTTGTGCCAGTAATCACGCAGGAATTCGGCAGCGGTCAACCCGCCCAGCAGAGTCAGTTTTTTCATCGTGCCATTATAGGTCAGGCACCTGCCCGACAGAGAGCGAAAGGGTATGAAAACGGCTCGGAGTATAATGCCCGCATTCAATGAAAGGATCATCATGCAGATAGCCAAGAACACGGTCGTGACCGTGGAATACAAACTGTCGGACGCTCAGGGTGAACTGATCGAGGAAAGCCGCGAACCGATGACGTATCTGCATGGCGGATACGACAATACGCTGCCGAAGATTGAGGAAGCGCTGGAAGGCAAGACAGTGGGATTCGAGGACACGATCCAGGTCGAGCCACATGATGCTTTCGGCGACTACGATCCTGAGCTGGTGAAGATCGAGCCGCGTAATCGCCTGCCGACGCCGCTGGAAGTTGGCATGCAGTTCGAAGGTTCGCCGGAAACGCCAGACGATGACGAGATGCCGGTGATCTTCACGGTGACGGACATCGCGGACGACAAGGTGGTGCTCGACGGGAATCATCCGCTGGCCGGCATGGCGTTGCGTTTCACGCTGAAGGTGACGGGCGTACGCGAAGCGACCGAAGAGGAAATCGCCCATGGTCACGTGCACGGTCCGCACGGTCACCACCATCATGGCGACGACGATGAGGATAGCGCGGGCGACCAGTTCCGCAGCCATCCGATACATTGAGATCGTTTCACCCATTAAAAAAGGATGCTTCGGCATCCTTTTTGTTTTTTGCGTGGAGCGACGGCATCAAGGCGTGGAGGCGTTGTGTCCCGTGATGGATGCGACAGCCGGTGTTACGACGGCGAACAGCTGCGGCTGTGCAGGGTTCACCTTAATCTTGGTCCACGGTGCGGCCGCACGCAGCATGCCGACGTTGTCGTGCCAGAGGATGCCTTTCGCTGAGTGCGCATCCTGCTCTGCATGCACGATGAGGATACGGCCCTGGAAGGTCGCGGCCGATTTCAGAATGTGGTGACGGATCTCGGCATAGCCGCCGCGTTTGCCGCCGAAGAAGATGCCGGAATCATGTTCTCCATGGGCGGCCATCGGATTGCCGTCGCAGAAGAGCACGATGCCGTTCAATCTGCTTGCCTTGGCGGTGATGAAAAGCCGCTTAAGCCAATCATTGTTGGCAACCTGACGATCTTCGTATTCGCTGTTGCGGCCGGCCGCGTTCTGGAAATTGTTGTTGTTGGATGGCAGATTGATCGTCGCAAACAGTACGTCGCCGATGCGCCAATGCATGTTTTCCGCATACATGCGAAATGTCGGAATCGTCGACTGCCGGATCAGCGGAATCTGGCTTTGGCCAAACGAGAATTCGCCAACGAAGAACAGTTCGCGCAAACGGCGCAGACGTTCGATGGCGATCGACTGTTTCATCGCATTGACGCAGTCTGCCCAGTCGCCGGAAGTGGGAGAGACGATCAATCCGTTCTTCGCGCTTTCGTATAGCGCATGCCGCTCGTTGTACAGATCATCGGTGCAGGACTCGTCGTCGGCCTTGATGCCGTTGGCGACGACAAAGGCGAGGTTGTCGGCATCGGTTTCATCGATCGCCTTGCGCAGCAGCGTTGTTGCCGTGGCTGCGTGCGCAGGCCGGGCGATGACGCCGAAGCTGAAGGCTTCGCTTGCCTGCGCCAGCAGCGGGCACAGTAGGATCAGGCAGAGCAGCGAACGAAGAATGGACGATTTCATGCGGGGCCTTGTCTGCTTCGCTGGTTGTGCCTTAACTATGCCTTGGTTATGCCTGAGTTGGCCTTAACTGCCCGACTGTCTGCTCAGCTCTTTCAACCGGTACAGTGCTTCGAGCGCTTCGCGCGGCGACAGCGCATCGGGATCGATGTCGGCGATGGCATCATCGACCATTGAAAATTGCGGTGCGGTGATTTCCGGCTCGCTTGCGATGCCGTCGCGTTCCGTAAACAGATCGAATTGCGGCGTCTGCTGCACCGAATGCGCTTCCAGCGAAGCCAGATGCCGGCGCGCGGCGCGGATCACGGTTTGCGGCACACCGGCCAGTTGCGCCACCTGCAAGCCATAGCTCTGCGATGCCGGTCCGGTCTGCACTGCGTGCAGGAAGACGATGCGATCCTTGTGCTCGACGGCGGACAGATGCACGTTTGCCGCAGTCGGATGCGCTTCCGGCAATTGCGTCAATTCGAAATAATGGGTGGCGAACAGCGTGAAGCTGCGTGTGGATTCGATCAGATGGCGTGCGATCGCCCAGGCGAGCGCCAGGCCATCGAAGGTCGACGTGCCGCGGCCGACTTCATCCATCAGCACCAGCGAGTGTTCGGTGGCACCGTTCAGGATGGCGGCCGATTCCGTCATCTCGACCATGAAGGTGGAACGGCCGCCGGCCAGATCGTCGGCCGCGCCGATACGCGTGAAGATGCGATCGATCGGGCCGATGACAGCGCTGGCAGCCGGGACGAAGCTGCCGACGTAGGCCAGCAGCGTAATCAGCGCAACCTGCCGCATGTAGGTCGATTTACCGCCCATGTTGGGGCCAGTGATCAGCAGCAGGCGACGTTCGTCGTTCAGCATGCAATCGTTGGCGATGAAGCGTTCGATGTGATTCTCGACGACAGGATGGCGGCCTTGTTCGATGGCGATGGCGGGTTCGGCCACCAGTTGCGGCGCGCACCAGTTGTTGCGCAAGGCATGATCGGCGAGCGACACCAGCGTGTCCAGTTGCGCCAGTGCATGTGCAATGCTTTGCAGAACCGGGATGTGCAGCAGCAGTTGCTGCAGCAACTGGTCGTACAGGAATTTCTCGCGTGTCAGTGCGCGTTCCTGTGCCGACAGCGCCTTGTCCTCGAATGCCTTCAGTTCCGGCGTGATGTAACGCTCGGCATTCTTCAGCGTTTGGCGGCGGCGATAGTCGTCTGGCACCTTGTCGGTCTGGCCGTGCGTGACTTCGATGTAGAAGCCATGCACTTTGTTGTATTCGACGCGCAGGTTGGCGATGCCGGTACGTTCGCGCTCGCGCGTTTCCAGGTCGATCAGGAACTGGCCGGCGTTTTCGGACAGTCCGCGCAGTTCGTCCAGTTCTGCATCGTAGCCGCGCGCGATGACGCCGCCGTCGCGCACCATTGCGGCGGGTTCCATTGCGATCGCGCGCTCCAGCAAATCCAGACATTCGCCTGGCGTCGCCAGCGCATCGTGGATGGATTTCAGCAACGGCGCATCGGCATCCTTGTTGCACATCGATACATAGGTGCGCAGCGACGGCAGTTGCTGCAGGCCGTTGCGCATGCCGGCGAGATCGCGTGGGCGGGCGCTCATCAGTGCAATGCGTGTGGTGATGCGTTCGATGTCGGGCACCGAGGCTAGCGTCGACGAGATGCCGCCGGTGGCGTCGGCGCGCATCAGTGCGTTGATGGCGGCGTGGCGTGCAACGGCAACGCGCTGGTCGCGCGGCGCGTGATGCAGCCAGTGGCGCAGCAGGCGTGAGCCCATCGCGGTGCGGCAATGGTCGAGCAGCGAGAACAGTGTCGGTGCGTTGTCCTGGTTGCGCAGCGATTCGGTCAGTTCCAGATTGCGGCGCGTGGCGGCATCGAGGCCGATGAATTCATTCTCGGTTTCGACGGTCAGCGTGCGTACATGCTGTAGTCCCTGGCTTTGCGTCGATTGCGCGTAGCGCAACAGGGCGCCGGCGGCGCCGATTGCCGGTTTGAGTCGATCGGCGCCGAAGCCGCTCAGTGTGGCAACCTGCAATTGTTCAAGCAACGCCTTGCCGCCATGCTCGCTGTCGAAGTGCCAGTCCGGCACCAGCGTAGTGCGGGCGAGGGCATAGTCACCGAATGCGTCGAACGGCTGGTCAATGCCGCCCGACAACAGGATTTCGGCCGGCGCGATCCGTTCCAGTTCCTGCTTCAGGCGCATTTCCACCTGCTGTGCATCGACGGTGAATTCCATCAGCTTCAGCGCGCCGCTGGCCATCGACAGCCAGGCGAGGCCGATCGTGACGTTTTTGCGTTGCGTGCTGCTGTTCAATGCGAGCAGCGGACGTTCGGCCTTTTCCGGCAGCAGATCGGAATCGGTCAAGGTGCCGGGCGTGATCACGCGTACGACCTTGCGCTCTACAGGCCCCTTGCTGGTGGCGGGATCGCCGATCTGTTCGCAGATCGCAATCGATTCGCCGAGCTTGACCAGCTTCGCCAGATATTGCTCGACCGAGTGGAATGGCACGCCAGCCATCTTGATCGGATTGCCGTTGGAAGAACCGCGTTGCGTCAGTGTGATGCCGAGCAGGCGCGACGCCTTTTCGGCATCGTCGAAGAACAGTTCGTAGAAATCGCCCATCCGGTAGAACAGCAGCGTCGTCGGATGATCGCTCTTGAGACGCAGGTACTGCTGCATCATCGGCGTGTGTTTTTCGTGCGACGGAGAGGATCTGTTTTCGTTTGCCGGCAATGACATGGTCGGTTCTGGTTCGTCAACAGCGCGCGAGCCGCCGGATGGTGTGCATCGGCGGTGCGCCCAGGATAAAGACGACATTGTATGCGACGCCACCGTCTTTGTAGACCGGCATGGCGGGGCGGGCACTTGCGACGGTGTGCCGCAAGTGCCGGGATCGCGAGGGTTAGCGTCCGCGCCCTGCGTTGCGTTGTGGCTGGTTGCCGTTGCGATTGGCGGAGGAGGCTCCCGATCGGTTGTTCGGACGCGGCGCGCCATTGGCCGGCTTGGCTGCCGGCTGCGACTGGCGCGATCCGCCGCCGGCTGCGCGCCCCGGCTGCTGCGGACGGCGCCCGCCGTGGCCCTGGCTGCGCAACTGGATCGGTTGCGGCTTTGCATTCGGGTCCGGTTCGAAGCCGACGATGACTTCCGCCGGCAGCTTGCGCTTGATCAGCTTTTCGATGTCCTTCAGCATCACGTGCTCGTCGACGCAGACCAGCGAGACGGCTTCGCCGGTTGCGCCGGCGCGGCCCGTGCGGCCGATGCGGTGGACATAATCCTCCGGCACGTTCGGCAGATCGTAGTTGACGACGTGCGGTAACTGGTCGATGTCGATGCCGCGCGCGGCGATGTCGGTAGCGACCAGTACCTGTAGTTTGCCGTCCTTGAATTCGGCGAGCGCCTTGGTGCGCGCAGACTGGCTCTTGTTGCCGTGGATCGCCATGCCGGAAATGCCGTCCTTGCCGAGCTGTTCGACCAGACGGTTGGCGCCGTGCTTGGTGCGCGTAAAGACCAGTACCTGCGACCAACTGCGGCTCTTGATCAGATGTGCGAGCAGCGGATGCTTGCGGTCGCGATCGACCGGGTGGATCTTCTGCTCGATGATTTCGACGGTGGAATTCAGCCGCGCGACTTCAATCGTCGCCGGATTGTTCAGCAGGCCGTTCGCCAATGCCTTGATCTCGTCGGAGAAGGTGGCGGAAAACAGCAGATTCTGGCGCTTGGGCGGCAAGGCGGCGAGCACCTTGCGAATGTCGCGGATGAAGCCCATGTCCAGCATGCGGTCGGCTTCGTCCAGCACCAGGATTTCGATGTTATCCAGATTGACCGTACCTTGCTGCATGTGATCCAGCAGGCGGCCCGGTGTCGCGACGAGAATATCCACGCCGTGCTGCAGCAGCTTGATCTGCGGATTGATGCCGACGCCACCGAAGATGACGGCCGACGACAGGTTCGTGTACTTGCCGTAGGCGCGCACGCTTTCCTCGACCTGTGCGGCGAGTTCGCGGGTCGGCGTCAGCACCAGCGCGCGGATGGCGCGTGGCGACGTGCGTGTCTTATGCGGCGTGCCGCTGGTTGCGAGACGATGCAGTACGGGCAGCGTGAAGCCGGCGGTCTTGCCGGTGCCGGTCTGTGCGCCGGCCAGCAAGTCGCCGCCGGTCAGCACGGCGGGGATCGCCTGCGCCTGAATGGGAGTGGGAGCGTTGTAACCTTGTTCGGTCACGGCACGAACAATGCCTTCGGCCAGGCCGAGGTCGGAAAATGACATGTGAAACTCGATGAAAAAAGTGATCGGCCTGTCGCCGCGTGGCGCCAGTCGCAGGCAAACGGATTCGGTGTTGGGAGCGTCGTTATGGACGGCGGCAGAGGACTGGTGCGATGCCGCGTGGCTGCAGTATAGCAGCGCTGCCTGCGCAGCGCCGCTATTTGCGATGTTTATTTGTATGGAGCGAGCAGGGAAACCATCTGCGCGAAGATTTTTGGCGAACCGGCAATGATGTCGCCCTTGTACAGATAGTCGGATTCGCCGGTGAAATCGCCCATGATACCGCCCGCTTCGGTAACCAGCAGCGAACCTGCGGCGATGTCCCACGGCTTCAGGCCTTTTTCGAAGAAGCCGTCGAAACGGCCGGCCGCCACGTAGGCCAGATCCAGTGCAGCCGAACCGGGGCGGCGCAGGCCGGCGGAATTCTTGATGATGGCCTTGAACATCTCGATGTATTCGTCGAGGCGACGCATGTCGCGGAACGGGAAGCCGGTGCCGAGCAATGCTTCGGACAGTTTGTCGCGCTTGGAGACGCGGATGCGCTTCTCGTTCAGGAAGGCACCGCCGCCCTTGCTTGCGGTGAAGAGGTCGTTGCGTGTCGGATCGTAGACGACGGCCTGCGTGATCTGGCCTTTCTGTTGCAGTGCGATCGATACGCAGTATTGCGGAAAGCCGTGGATGAAGTTGGTGGTGCCGTCGAGCGGATCGATGATCCAGACATTTTCGGATTCGTCGTGCAGGTTGGCCGATGCGCCGGATTCTTCGGCGAGCACGGCATGATCGGGGTACGCGTTCAACAGAATCTCGACAATCGCCTGTTCGGCGGCGCGATCGACTTCGGTGACGAAGTCGTTGTGTCCCTTGTCGGTGACCTTCACGCGATCCAGGTCGAAGGAGGCGCGGTTGATGACGGCGGCGGCGCGACGCGCGGCCTTAACCGCCGTATTGAGCATGGGGTGCATAGGGATTCCGTTAAAATGGCGGCGCTTCGCCTGTACGAACGCGCTACCCGATTCGAATTAATGAGCGATGCGGCATAAAGGGCTGGTCGAGTGTGCGAAAAATCGCACAAGGCCATCGTTCCAGCCGGATTGCCGCGCAATGCCGCTATTTTAAATGAACCAGCCGCAAACCGACACGCCTCTTTTCAAACGCCTGCGCTTCGTGCTGGTGGAAACCAGCCATCCGGGCAATATCGGCGCCGCCGCGCGCGCGATGAAGACGATGGGATTTGCCGAGATGGTGCTGGTCAATCCGCGCGACATGGCATTTGCACAAAACGAGGAAGCCATTGCCTTTGCCAGCGGTGCGCTGGATGTGCTGAATGCCGCGCGCGTCGTTACGTCGATCGACGAGGCCTTGCAGGGGGTGCATTTTGCTGCGGCGCTATCGGCGCGGCTGCGCGAATATTCGCCCCCCATCCTGTCGCCTCGTACGGCATCTGCAACGATGTCGGCTATCGAGGCGCCGGTGGCGCTGGTGTTCGGTAACGAGCGCTACGGTCTGCCGAACGAAATCGTCGAGAAGTGCAATGCGCTGATCAACATTCCGGCCAACCCTGAATACGCTTCGTTGAATCTGGCACAGGCGGTGCAATTGCTGGCTTACGAATGCCGCATGGCTGCATCGGGAGAGAATCTGACGGAAGCCGGTATCGGCTTCCAGGGTGAGCCGGCGAGCGCAGAGCAGGTCGAAGGCATGTTTGCGCATCTGGAGCAGGCACTGATGGAGATCGACTTCCTCGATCCGCAGAATCCGAAGAAACTGATGCCGCGCCTGAAACGCCTGTTCGCGCGTACGCAGCTGGAGACGGAAGAGGTCAACATCCTGCGCGGCATTGCGCGCCAGATCATCGAAAGGCGGCGCCGGCTGGATTGATGCTGGCGCAGCGTATCGGTGGCTGCGCCAACGAAGATTTCAGCGAATGCTTCGGCGATTTAGTGCCAGGAGCGCACCAGACCCACCGCCAATCCTTCCAGTGCGAAATCGTCGCCATCGCCGACACGAATGACCTTGAAGTCCGGATTTTCCGGCAGCAGTTCGATCGCCGAACCGGTCTTGCGATAGCGCTTGACCGTTACGTCGTCGCCGATGCGGGCGACCACGATCTGGCCGTTGCGCGCCTGATCGGTTTTCTTCACTGCCAGCAGGTCGCCATCCAGGATGCCGACGTCGCGCATCGACATGCCGCGCACTTTCAGCAGGTAGTCCGGCTTGACCGGGAACATCGACGGATCGACGTTGTACGTCTGTTCCACGTGTTCCTGCGCCAGAATGGGGGAACCGGCGGCGACGCGGCCGACCAGCGGCAGGCTCAACTGCATCAGTGCAGGATGCGGCAGTGCCATCTGCGACGGCGCCTCGCGTTCGTTCGATCCGCTGTCGCGCAAACGGATGCCGCGCGAGGTGCCGGGCGAGATTTCGATCGCGCCCTTGCGGGCCAGTGCCTGCAGATGTTCTTCCGCCGCGTTGGCAGAACGGAAACCAAGTTCGGCGGCGATTTCCGCGCGCGTGGGCGGAAAACCGGTGTTTTCGATCGCGTCGCGAATCAGGTTGAGGATTTGTTCCTGGCGGGCGGTAAGCTTGATCATGGCGGCTTGTGCTGTGAATGCAGACAGTATGGGATTTTATACAGTATTTGCATCAATGCAAGCGCCATGTGCCAGGCGCCTCGTCGCATGTGGCCGAAACGGCAGTGGGCATGGCCCTAAATGCTTGAATGAATTGAATTTTCGCCGGATTCGCGGTATAGTTGCGGGCTTTTCCTCTTCCCACACTCGTCTGACGCCGGGGTGGGCGTTTAATCAAGTCCATAAGGAGCTTACATGCGTCACTATGAAATCGTATTCATCGTGCATCCCGATCAGAGCGAGCAAGTGCCTGCAATGATCGAGCGCTACAAGGGTATCGTCACTGCACGCGGCGGCGTTATCCATCGCGTGGAAGACTGGGGTCGTCGTCAAATGGCCTACATGATCCAGAAACTGGCGAAAGCACACTACGTCTGCCTGAACATCGAATGTGACAGCGAAACGCTGGCTGAAATCGAAACCGGCTTCAAGTTCAACGATGCCGTTCTGCGTCATCTGACCGTGAAGATGAAGAAGGCCGAAACCGCACCTTCGCCGATGATGAAGGCCGTGCAGAAGGAAGACGCTGCCAAGAGCCATCGCAACGAGGCGCCTGCTGCCTAAGTCCTGGCGTACCGGGAGTGTGAATCAGGTTTTTGAAGCCGTTTCGTGAACCAGTTTCAATTTGTTGCCACCATCGCCGAGCGCGAAATTCTGCGTTACACGCCGGCAGGCGTACCGATAGTGGAAGCAAGATTGCTGCACAGTTCGCAGCAAATTGAAGCGGGAACCCCCAGGTTGGTCGAGTTTGAAGTTGCCGCGATTGCCGCGGGCGAGATTTCGGGCAGATTCAACCAGGCCGAACTGGGCGGGACATTCAGATTCACAGGTTTTCTGGCACGCAAGGGACGCAACGGCAAAAGCCTTGTTTTCCATCTCACAGATTTCGAAAAACACATTTAGATACAGGAGCCAAAAATGGCATTCGGTAAAAAATTCGACAAGAACAAACTGAAAGAAAAACGCAAACAGCAGAACCCGCTGTTCAAACGCAAGAAGTTCTGCCGCTTCACCGCTGCAGGCGTCGAGCAGGTCGATTACAAAGACATCGACACGCTGAAGGATTTCGTTCAGGAAAACGGCAAGATCATGCCGGCACGCCTGACCGGCACCAAGGCAATCTACCAGCGCCAAGTGGATACGGCGATCAAGCGCGCACGTTTCCTCGCGCTGCTGCCGTACACCGATCTGCACAACGCCTAATCAACGACTGAATCAGGAGAAAAAACATGCAAGTCATTCTGTTGGAAAAAGTCGTTAATCTCGGCAACCTGGGCGAAGTCGTCAAAGTCAAGGACGGTTACGCACGCAACTTCCTGATCCCGCAACGCAAGGCACGCCGTGCAACGGCAGCTGCGCTGGCAGAGTTCGAAGTCAAGCGCGCCGAGCTGGAAAAGATCGCTGCAGAAAAACTGGCTGCTGCACAAGCGCAAGGCGAGAAGCTGTCCGGTCAATCGATCCAGATCGGCCAGAAAGCCGGTGTGGATGGCCGCCTGTTCGGTTCCGTCACTAACTTCGACATCGCGGAAGCGCTGGGCAAGCAAGGTTTCGGCGTCGAAAAAGCCAACATCCGCATGCCGCAAGGCCCGCTGAAGATGACCGGCGAGCACCCGGTTTCGGTAGCGCTGCACACCGACGTTGTCGTCGATATCACGATTTCCGTGGTCGGCGAACAGGCCTAAAAGCAACACTGCATTCGATGCAACAAAAAGCCGGGTTTTCCCGGCTTTTTTCTTGTCCGCTTCCTCTAAGCATCGGTCGCCAGCAGGTATAATGCGCGCCATGAATACGCCAGCCGATCCGCAGCTCGACTCCCTTCGTGTTCCGCCGCACTCCATCGAATCGGAACAATCGGTTCTGGGCGGTCTGCTGCTGGACAATGCGGCATGGGACCGTATCGCGGATTTCGTCAGTCAGGAAGATTTCTACCGCTACGATCACCGCATCATCTTCCAGCACATCGCCAAGCTGATCAACGGCTCGCGTCCGGCCGACGTCATCACCGTTTTCGAAGCGTTGACCAACAGCGGCAAGGCCGACGAGGTCGGTGGCGTCGCCTACCTGAACGCGCTGGCGCAGAACACACCGTCGGCAGCCAACATCCGGCGTTATGCCGAAATCGTGCGCGACCGCGCCGTGCTGCGCAAGCTGATCACCGTTTCCGACGAAATTTCCGGCGCCGCTTTCAATCCGCAGGGCAAGGAAGTCAAGCAGATGCTGGACGAGGCCGAATCCAAGATCTTCGCGATCGCGGAAGAGGGCGCGCGCGGCGCACAAGGCTTCCAGGAAATCCAGCCGCTGCTGACGCAGGTCGTCGAACGCATCGACGAACTCTACAACCGCGACAGCACCAGCGACATCACCGGCGTGCCGACCGGTTTCGCCGATCTCGACCGCATGACATCCGGCCTGCAGCCGGGCGATCTGGTCATTGTCGCCGGCCGTCCGTCGATGGGTAAAACGGCATTTTCGGTCAACATCGGCGAGAACGTCGCGATCGACAGCGGTCTGCCGGTCGCCGTGTTTTCGATGGAGATGGGCGGCACGCAGCTGGCGATGCGTATGCTGGGTTCGGTCGGCCGTCTCGATCAGCATCGCCTGCGCACCGGCCGCCTGAATGACGAGGACTGGCCGCGCCTGACGCATGCGATTCAGAAGATGAACGATGCGCAATTGTTCATCGACGAAACGCCGGCGCTGAACTCGATGGAATTGCGCGCGCGTGCGCGCCGTCTGTCACGCCAGTGCGGCAAGCTGGGCCTGATCATCATCGATTACCTTCAGCTGATGGCGGCGAATTCGGCAGGCGAAAACCGCGCAACCGAAATTTCCGAAATCTCGCGTAACTTGAAGGGCCTGGCGAAAGAGCTGAATTGCCCGGTGATTGCGTTGTCGCAGCTGAACCGCTCGCTGGAACAACGTCCGAACAAACGCCCCGTGATGTCCGATCTGCGCGAATCCGGCGCCATCGAGCAGGATGCCGACGTGATCCTGTTCATCTATCGCGACGAGGTCTACAACCCCGATTCGCCCGATAAGGGCACGGCCGAGATCATCATCGGCAAGCAGCGTAACGGCCCGATCGGCGCGGTGCGCCTGACCTTCCTCGGCCAGTACACGAAATTCGAAAATTACACCGGTTCCAACTCGGTGTATCAGGGCGACTGACATGATTCGCTGCGCCATGACTTCCTCGATTCATCGCCGCCACATAAGAGCGGTTCTCTATCCGGTTTCCCTATTCTAATTTTCAAAGAGAATAATCATGTTTGGACGACTCCTGCCGAAAGACGGCAAATTCTTCGACCTCTTCAACGAGCATGCCGAATACTGCGTCAAGGGTGCGAAGGAAATGGTCGCATTGATGACCAATTTCGACGATCTCGAAATTCGTGTGCATGCGATCGAAAGCATCGAGAAACAGGCCGACAAGGTGACGCATGCGACGCTGGATGCGCTGCACAAGACCTTCATTACGCCGCTGGATCGCGACGACATCCACCAGCTGATCTCGCGCATGGACGATATTCTCGATCTGCTCGAGGATGCGGCGCAGACCATTTCGCTGTACGACATCAAGACCATCACGCCGGAAGCCAAGCGCCTCGCCGAACTGTGCCAGGCCTGCATCGAGAAGGTCGCCGCGGCCGTCAAGCTGCTCGACAACATGGACAATTCGCGCGAAATCCTCGGCATCTGCCAGGAAATCGATCGTCTCGAATCCGATGCGGACCATGTGATGCGTGCGGCCATGTCCAAGCTGTTCCGCGAGGAACCGGATGTGCGCAACCTCATCAAGCTGAAGGCGATCTACGAACTGCTGGAAACGGTGACGGATCGCTGTGAAGACGTTTCCAACATCATCGAAGGCATCATCGTCGAAAACGCATGATCGACGCGCAGGCGTCTCTTCCGGTTAGGTTGCTGCGCAGTCTGAACCGGGTGTATTGAACCAAGACTAGATACCCCATGCAAACTCTTCACATGAGCCTTACCGTGCTCGCTTTTCTGATCGTGCTGGCATTGGTGTTCGATTTCATGAACGGCTTCCACGATGCAGCCAACGCCATTGCGACTGTCGTGTCGACCGGCGTGCTGAAACCGCAGACGGCGGTGGCGATGGCGGCAGCCTTCAATTTCATTGCGATCGGCGTCTTCCACCTGCAGGTGGCATCGATGATCGGCAAGGGCACCATCGATCCGCACGTCATCGATCATTACGTCGTATTCGGTGCGCTGGTCGGCGCCATCATGTGGAACGTCGTCACCTGGTATTTCGGGCTGCCGTCCTCTTCCTCGCATGCGCTGATCGGCGGCCTGGTCGGTGCTGCCGTCGCCAAGGCAGGCACCGATGCGCTGGTTGCTTCCGGCCTGATCAAGATCATCCTGTTCATCGTGCTGTCGCCGCTGCTCGGTTTCATTTTCGGAGCGTTGATGATGGTGATCGTGTCGTGGCTGTTCGTGCGATCGTCGCAACGTACGGTCGATCGCATCTTCCGCCGTCTGCAACTGGTTTCCGCGGCCATGTACAGTCTGGGTCACGGCGGCAACGATGCGCAAAAGACAATGGGTATCATCTGGATGCTGCTGATCGCTGCAGGCGTCTCGGCCCCTGAAGATCCGCTGCCGATGTGGGTCGTGATCAGCTGCTACAGCGCGATCAGTCTCGGCACGTTGTTCGGCGGCTGGCGCATCGTCAAGACGATGGGACAGAAGATTACCAAGCTGAAGCCGGTCGGCGGCTTTTGCGCGGAGACCGGTGGCGCCTTCACGTTGTTCCTGGCGACGGCGCTGGGCGTGCCGGTTTCGACCACGCATACGATCACGGGTGCCATCGTCGGCGTCGGCGCGTCGCGCAAGATGTCGGCCGTGCGCTGGGGCGTGGCGGGCAACATCGTCTGGGCATGGATTTTCACGATCCCCGCTTCGGCCTTTGCCGCGGCAATCGCCTGGTGGATCGGTACGATGATTCTTTGAGTCCTGCCGCAATAAAAAAAGCCTGCCGATTTGGCAGGCTTTTTTGTTTGTGACGTACCGCGATTACAGCACGTCGCTTGCGTGATCCGCCAGGCGCGAGCGTTCGCCGCGCGCCAGCGTCACGTGACCGCTGTGCGTCCAGCCCTTGAAGCGATCGACGACGTAGGTCAGACCGCTTGAACCTTCGGTCAGGTAAGGCGTATCGATCTGCGCGATGTTGCCGAGACAGACGATCTTGGTGCCCGGGCCGGCACGCGTGACCAGCGTCTTCATCTGCTTCGGCGTCAGGTTCTGCGCCTCGTCGATGATCAGGTACTTGTTGACGAAGGTGCGGCCGCGCATGAAGTTCAGCGACTTGATCTTGATGCGCGAGCGGATCAGGTCCTGCGTCGCCGCACGACCCCATTCGCCGGCATCAGTGTCGGCCTTGTTCAGCACTTCGAGGTTGTCGTCGAAGGCGCCCATCCACGGCGACATCTTTTCCTCTTCGGTACCCGGCAGGAAGCCGATGTCTTCGCCGACCGGAACCGTTACGCGGGTGACGATGATCTCGCTGTAGAGCTTGGTTTCCAGCACCTGCGCCAGACCCGAAGCCAGCGCCAGCAGCGTCTTGCCGGTACCGGCCTGGCCGAGCAGCGTAACGAAATCGCATTCCGGATCCATCAGCAGGTTCAGCGCGAAGTTCTGCTCGCGGTTGCGCGCCGTCACGCCCCACACGCTGTTCTTCGTGTGCGTGTAGTCGCGCAGCGTCTGGATCACGGCGGTCTTGCCGTTGATCTGGCGCACCTGCCCATAGAAGGACGCTTCACCGTTCTGCGGTTCCATGAAGACGAACTGGTTGACCAGCATCTGCGGCACCAGCGGACCAGTCAGGCGATAGAAAGTGTAGCCGGTGCCGTGCTTGTTTTCCTGCCACGATTCCATGCCCTTGCCGTGCTTGGTCCAGAAATCGTCCGGCAGCTGCATGATGCCGGAGTAGAGCAGGTCGGTGTCTTCGAGAACGTGGTCGTTGAAATATTCCTCTGCCGGCAGGCCCATCGCGCGCGCCTTGATGCGCATGTTGATGTCTTTGGACACCAGCACGATGGCGCGCCCCGGAAACTGGTCTTCTAGTGCGCGGACCACGCCGAGGATCTGGTTGTCGGCCTTGCCGATCGGCAGGCCGTCAGGCAGCGAGGCATTCTGCAGCTTGGTCTGGAAGAACAGGCGCCCGCGCGCATCCTTGTTGCCGAGTTTGGAGAGCGGAATGCCTTCGTCGATTTCGTTTTCCTCGACGCCGCTGACCAGCGCATCCAGCGAACGCGATACCTGGCGTGCGCTGCGTGCCACTTCGGACATGCCCTTCTTGTGGTTGTCCAGTTCTTCCAGTGTCACCATCGGCAGATAGACGTCGTGTTCCTCAAAACGGAACAGGGAAGTCGGATCGTGCATCAGCACGTTGGTGTCGAGCACGAACAATTTCGTCATGCCGCCGACCTTGGCGATCGGTCGACGGCTTGTCGCTTTCGATGCGGAGGATGTCGGTTGCGAAGAGACAGCACGTGGTTTTTCGACGGGAATCTTGTCGATCTTGGCGCGTGGTGGAGCAGGTGGCGTATCGATCTTGCGTGCAGCGGGTTCGATCAGGGTCAGCGATTTGACGATCTTTTCCTTGTCAGCCTTCGGATAGTCTTGCGGAGACAGTAATGCAGCGGGCTTGGTCGGAATTTTTGGTAGGGGCATCAGGACCTCGATCTGGAAAGTATGGGAAACAGCGTACAGACGACTACAGCCAAAGAACGATGGAAGAGGGTTGAGGGAAGGGAAAAAATGGTAACGGCAGCGGCGCACGGCAGGAGCGTACGTCGCGGATCGAAAAGCAAAAAAGCCGTTTGGGACGGCGCGAGGCCTGATCCGCAAACGGCTTTTTCAGATGAATATTCTTTTGAATTCAATGGGTTCTATCACCCTAGGCAAGGGCCTTCACGAAATCCAGCACTTCGTCGATGTGTCCAGGCACTTTGACTCCACGCCATTCTTTCACCAATTTGCCGGACTCGTCAATGACAAAAGTGGAGCGTTCGACGCCGCGCACTTTCTTGCCATACATGTTTTTCATCTTCATGACATCGAACATGACGCAGACCGTTTCATCCGGATCGGAAATCAGTTCGAACGGCAGGCCGAGCTTGGCCTTGAAGCCGTCATGCGAACGGATGCTGTCGCGACTGACGCCGATGATTTCCGCATTGGCGGCGCGAAACTGTTCATGCAGGTCGCGAAACTGCATGCCTTCCGTCGTGCAGCCTGGCGTGTTGTCCTTCGGATAGAAATAGAGGACGATCTTTTTGCCTTTGTAATCAGACAGTTGAAAATCGCGGCCGCCTGTCATCGGTGCGGAGAATTCGGGCACCATCATGTTGAGGGCCGAAGGGCGTTCCGCCGGGGCACTTTGTTGATCCATGTGTTCGCTTTCTTTCGTGAAGGATGATCGATCGCCAATGGACATGAGGGCAACTTTCCATTCTTCAAGTTATTTCACCGGAAATTGATGAAGTATCCATCAACGATCGTTTCCATGGCAGTAGGCATGTCAGTTCGACATCAGCGAAATGGACCGAATACGCCGTCATTGGTTCGGCGTGGTGTACGGCCTGAAGTTCAGTTTTCGAAAATCAGCGCCAGCGCAACCTTGCGGCCTTCGCCCATCAGGATGTTGTAGGTGCGGCAGGCAGCTTGGTTGTCCATGCATTCGACGCCGATGCGGCGCGACGTCAGCGGCGTGGTCAGGCGCGGGTGGGCAAAACGCTGCTGCGTGCCGGTGCCGAGAATGACAACGTCGGGCGAGGCTGCGCTGATCTGCTCGAAATGCTCGATCTGCAATGCTTCGAATGACGAGACGGGCCACGCGGTCGGCGGCGTTTCCGGCATCACCGTCAGGCTGTAGCTGAAGCGGTTCATGTTGATTTCGACGCCGTCCTCGTCGTATGCGGTCACGGTCTGGTATTGCTGGGTAGGCGTGTTGTGGAGCTTCATGACAATGGCCGGAATCCGGCAGGGAAAGTCGGTGGTCGTCTATTGTAACGGTTCATGTGCCGTCGCACGGTGCCGGCAAGAACTTGCAGGAACGACCATAACGGCTGCGAACCGGCGGTGATCCGGCGACTATGAGGCGATATCGGCGGGTATCGATTGATAAAATCGCTTCCTTTCGGCAAAATGGCTCTCTTTCGCGGCGCAACATCCGTCAGCCATCCGATGGCTGCATGCGATCTTTCCCGCCGCACGTCCTTCCCATCGGAGCGCCCGCCGCTTCCGCAGAAAACCACAAGGAATATTCGCTGTGCGACCGATTCAAAAATCGAAAAAACTGGCTGACGTCTGCTATGACATTCGCGGCCCCGTGCTGGAAAAGGCACGGCAGATGGAGGAAGACGGTCACAAGATCATCAAGCTGAATATCGGCAATCTGGCAACCTTCGGTTTCGATGCGCCCGACGAGATCGTGCAGGACATGATCCGCAATATGTCCAATGCGTCCGGTTATACGGATTCGAAAGGCCTGTTCGCGCCACGCAAGGCGATCATGCATTATTCGCAGGAAAAGAAGATCGAGGGTGTGACCATCGATGACATCTACCTGGGCAATGGCGCATCCGAACTGATCGTCATGAGCATGAACGCATTGCTCAACAGCTACGACGAAGTGCTGGTGCCGTCGCCCGACTATCCGCTGTGGACCGCGGCCGTCAGCCTCTCGGGCGGTACGCCCGTGCATTACGTCTGCGACGAGCAGGCCGGCTGGCTGCCGGATATCGACGACATCAAGCGCAAGATCAACGCGAACACGAAAGCCATCGTCGTCATCAATCCCAACAATCCGACCGGCGCACTGTATCCGGTCGAACTGCTGGAGCAGATCGTCGAACTCGCGCGCCAGCACCAGCTGATCGTGTTCGCCGACGAAATCTACGACAAGGTGCTGTACGACGGCGAAAAGCACGTGTCGATCGCCTCGCTGGCGGACGACGTGCTGTTCATCACGTTCAACGGCCTGTCGAAGAACTATCGTTCCTGCGGCTATCGTGCCGGCTGGATGATCGTCTCCGGCGAGAAGCGTCATGCGAAGGATTACATCGAAGGGCTGAACATGCTGGCCTCGATGCGCCTCTGCGCCAACGCGCCGGGGCAGTATGCGATCCAGACCGCCTTGGGTGGCTACCAGAGCATCAACGACCTGGTCGGTCCTGGCGGACGCCTGCTGAAACAGCGCGATCTGGCGCACAAGCTGCTGACCGACATTCCCGGCGTTACCTGCGTCAAGCCGAAATCGGCGCTGTACATGTTCCCGCGGCTCGATCCGGTCATGTACCCGATCGCCGACGACCAGGAATTCGCCTATCAGTTGCTGGCCGAGGAGAGCGTGCTGATCGTGCAGGGCACGGGCTTCAACTGCCCGACCACCGATCATTTCAGGGTAGTATTCCTGCCCAATTCCGACGATCTGGAAGTGGCGATCGGCCGCATTGCGCATTTCCTCGACGGATACCGCAGAAGGGCCGGCTGACAACGGATGCCGCATTGCCGGCATCCGTGCATTCAATATCTCAGTGCTGCTGCCGAAAGCATCCGGCAGCAGCATCAACAGCATCAAAATTACGCAGACATTCAATGAAATCCATCAAAGTAGGCTTGCTAGGAATCGGCACCGTCGGTGCGGGCACATTCAACGTCCTGAAACGTAATCAGGAAGAGATTGCGCGCCGTGCCGGTCACGGCATCGAGATCGTGATGGTGGCCGATCTGGATGTCGCGCGCGCGAAGGAAGTCACCGGTGGCGCATGCGAGGTCGTCAGCGACGGCAATCTGGTCGTTTCCAATCCCGACATCGATGTCGTCGTCGAACTGATCGGCGGCTACGGCGTGGCGAAGGATCTGGTGTTGAAGGCAATCGCCAACGGCAAGCACATCGTGACGGCCAACAAGGCATTGCTTGCCACGCATGGCGACGAGATTTTCCAGGCTGCGCAGCAAAAAGGTGTGATGGTTGCGTATGAGGCAGCAGTGGCCGGTGGTATTCCGATCATCAAGGCATTGCGCGAAGGATTGACGGCCAACCGCATCGAATGGATCGCCGGCATCATCAACGGTACGACCAACTTCATCCTGTCCGAAATGCGCGACAAGGGTCTCGATTTCGACACGGTGCTGAAGGAAGCGCAACGCCTCGGCTACGCAGAAGCCGACCCGACCTTCGATATTGAAGGCGTCGATGCCGCGCACAAGGCGACGCTGATGTCGTCGATTGCATTCGGCATTCCGGTGCAGTTCGACAAGGCGCACATCGAAGGCATCACGAAACTGGAAGCGGTGGACATCCGCTACGCCGAACAGCTCGGCTACCGCATCAAGCTGCTGGGTATCGCCAAGCGCACGCCGAAAGGCATCGAACTGCGCGTGCATCCGACGCTGATTCCATCCAAGCGCCTGATCGCCAACGTCGAGGGTGCGATGAACGCGGTGCTGGTGCAGGGCGATGCCGTCGGCGCCACGCTGTACTACGGCAAGGGCGCCGGCTCCGAGCCGACCGCGTCGGCCGTGATCGCCGATCTGGTCGACATCGCACGCCTGGCCGATGCCGCGCCGGAGCACCGCGTGCCGTATCTGGCCTTCCAGCCGCAAGCGATCACCGATACGCCGATTCTGCCGATTTCGGAAGTCACGTCCAGCTACTACCTGCGCATGCATGTGGCCGACAAGCTCGGCGTGCTGGCCGATGTGACGAGCATCCTGGCCGAATCGACGATCTCAATCGACGCGATGCTGCAGAAGGAACCTTCGCTGGGCGAGACGCAGACCGACATCATCATCCTGACCCATCAGACGCAGGAAAAGAACGTGGAGGTTGCAATCGGCAAGATCGAGCAATTGCCGACGGTGCTCGGCAAGGTGACCAAGTTGCGGCTGGAGCACCTGAGCTGAAAAGAGAAAGGCGCTGCGGCGCCTTTCTCTTTTGTCCGCGCGACGGCCGCGCCGTTTCACGTTGCCGCAATGGCATGATCCAGTAAGTCCACGACCATTCCCGTACGCGAGCGAACGATGGTCAGCAGGTATAATGTCGGCTTGCTTTCGCTCTCCAACACATCTTCCGACATGCAATACATTTCCACCCGCGGTGAAGCCGCTGCCCAGTCCTTTTCCCAGATCCTGCTTGGCGGCCTCGCGCCTGACGGCGGTCTTTATCTGCCGGCCGATTATCCGCAAGTGACGGGCGCCGAACTGGATGCCTGGCGTACGCTGTCCTACGCGGACCTTGCCTACGAAGTGCTGAAGAAATTCGCGACCGACATTCCGGATGCGGACCTGCACGCGCTGGCGCACAAGACCTACACCGCTGACATCTATCGCAACGCACGCCATGGTGAAGATGCATCGCGCATCACACCGTTGCGACTGGTCGAAGAAACCGGCGGCACGAAGATCATGCTGCAGGCGCTGTCGAATGGCCCGACGCTGGCGTTCAAGGACATGGCGATGCAGTTGCTCGGCAACTTGTTCGAATACGCGCTGGCCAAGCAGCATGCAGAACTGAACATCTTCGGCGCAACGTCGGGCGACACCGGTAGTGCGGCCGAATACGCGATGCGCGGCAAGAAGGGTATTCGTGTCTTCATGCTGTCGCCGCACAAGAAGATGAGTGCGTTCCAGACTGCGCAGATGTTCAGCCTGCAGGACCCGAACATCTTCAACATCGCCGTCGAAGGCGTGTTCGACGATTGCCAGGACATGGTGAAGGCCGTGTCCAACGATCTCGCATTCAAGGAAAAGCAGAAGATCGGTACCGTCAACTCGATCAACTGGGCACGCGTGGTGGCGCAGGTCATCTACTATTTCCGCGGCTATCTGACCGCGACGACCAGCAACGACCAGAAGGTGTCGTTCACCGTACCGTCCGGCAATTTCGGCAACGTCTGCGCGGGCCACATCGCGCGCATGATGGGCCTGCCGATCGACAGACTGGTGGTCGCCACCAACGAAAACGACGTGCTCGACGAATTCTTCCGTACCGGTGTCTACCGTACGCGCAAATCTGCCGAGACTTATCACACCAGCAGCCCGAGCATGGACATCAGCAAGGCGTCCAACTTCGAGCGTTTCATCTACGATCTGCTGGGCCGCGACGGCGAGCGCGTGCGTGCGCTGTTCCGCAAGGTCGAAACGCATGGCGGTTTCGATCTGTCAGGCAAGCCGGGCAGCGATGGCGATGAATTCAAGCGCGTCGCGGAATTCGGTTTCGTTTCGGGCAAGTCCACGCATGACGATCGCATCGCGACGATTCGCGATCTGCAGGAAAAATACGGGCTGATGATCGACACGCACACCGCCGACGGCGTGAAGGTCGCACGCGAAAACCTGGCGCCGGGTACGACGATGATTGTGCTGGAAACGGCGCTGCCGGCGAAATTCAACGAAACCATTCGCGAAGCCCTGGGCCGCGATGCGGAGCGCCCGGCCGGATTCGAAAATATCGAAAGCCTGCCGCAGCGATTCGACGTGATGCCGGCCGACATCGACAAGATGAAGGCCTATATTTCGGCCCGCACCGGATTGTAAGTCGTCTGCATAAAGGCATGGCCGCGGGTGTTGCCGCGGCCGTTGCCGTTGCGGTCATACTGCGGCAGCAGGCGCTTCCGGCTACAATCAGCCCATCAGGACAAGCCAGATTTGACATGAACCAACCCAAGCCGATGCTGAGCGTGGCCGAGGCGCTCGACTTTCTTCTCGCAGGCGCCGTCGCCGTCACGGATACCGAGACGCTGCCGACGCTGGAGGCCAACGGCCGCGTGCTCGCGCTTGCCCAGCAGTCGACACTCGACGTGCCGCCGATGGACAACACGTCGATGGACGGCTACGCCGTGCGTGCCGCCGATTGCGCCAGCGGCAACGCGGTGCTGGAAGTCGCGCAGCGCATTCCTGCCGGCCATGTCGGCCAACCGTTGAAGGCCGGCACGGCAGCACGCATTTTCACCGGCGCGATGGTGCCGGAAGGCGCGGATGCGGTCGTCATGCAGGAGGTCTGCACGGCGCGCAAGGATGGCGAGCGTGACGTTGTCACGATCAACCATGCGCCGGCCTCCGGCGAATGGATACGCCGTGCAGGCGAAGACATCCGCGCCGGCAGCACGATCCTGGAAGCCGGCACGCGGCTGCGCGCACAAGAGCTGGGACTGGCCGCTTCGGTCGGACTGGCGCAGTTGCCGGTTGTGCGCAAGCTGCGCGTGGCCGTGTTCTTCACCGGCGACGAACTGGCGATGCCGGGCGACGAACTGAAGCCGGGCGCGATCTACAACTCGAACAAGTTCACGTTGCGCGGACTGCTGGAGAATCTGCACTGCGACATCACCGATTTCGGCATCGTGCCGGATACGCTGGCGGCGACGCGCGAGACGCTGCGCCGCGCAGCTGAAGAGCACGATCTGATCATCACGTCCGGCGGCGTCTCTGTCGGCGAAGAAGACCACATCAAGCCGGCGCTGGAAGCGGAAGGGCGCGTCAACATGTGGCAGATCGCCGTCAAACCGGGCAAGCCGCTGGCGTTCGGCGAAGTCAATCGTGCTACGCATGCAGGACGTGCATTTTTCCTGGGACTTCCGGGCAATCCGGTATCGAGCTTCGTGACCTTCCTGCTGTTCGTGCGGCCGTTCATCCTGCGTTTGCAGGGCGTGCAGAACGTGGCGCCGAAGGCGGTGACGCTGCGCGCCGACTTTGCGTTGCCGAAGGGCGATCGCCGCAACGAATTCCTGCGTGCGCGCATCAATGCGCAAGGCGGGCTGGATCTGTTTCCGAACCAGAGTTCCGGCGTGCTGACTTCCACCGTCTGGGGCGACGGCCTGATCGACAATCCGCCGAACAATTCGATCGCACCGGGAGACCTGGTGCGCTTCCTGCCATTTGGCGACCTGATGTATTGAGGTAAAAACAATGAATATCGAACTCCGTTTTTTTGCCAGCGTGCGTGAAGCGCTGGGCGTGTCGCAGGAAACCGTGGCACTGCCGGCTGGCGTGGCGACCGTGGGCGATGTGCGCGCCTTCCTGCGCGAGCGCGGCGGCAAGTGGGCTGAAGTGCTGGCCGATGGCAAGTCGCTGCGCATGGCCTATGACCAGCAGATGACCGATGCCGCGACGCCGATCCGCGAAGGCGGTGAAGTGGCTTTCTTCCCGCCGGTCACTGGCGGTTGATTCTTGATGCAGGCAGGCAATATGTCCGTACGTGTTCAGACCGAAGATTTCGACGTCAGCCGGGAAGTGGCTGCGTTGCGCGCGCATGATCCGAAGGTCGGTGCCGTCGTCACTTTCATCGGTACCGTGCGTGATTTGAACGATGGCTCCAGTGTTGCCGAGATGGAACTTGAGCACTATCCGGGCATGACGGAAAAGGCGCTGCAGACCATTGTCGAGCAGGCGAAGTCACGCTGGAACATCGCCGATGCGCTGGTGATCCATCGTGTCGGCCCGTTGCTGCCGCGCGACCAGATCGTGCTGGTTGCCGTCACATCCGCTCATCGCGGCGAAGCCTTCGATGCCTGCGAATTCATCATCGACTATCTGAAGACCGAAGCACCGTTCTGGAAAAAGGAACAGACGCCGCAAGGCGCGCGCTGGGTCGATGCACGCGTGACTGACGACGAGGCGCTGGAGAAATGGCGCACATCGGATAACAAGGCCGGTAGCGAAGGAAACGCCGGATGATGTCGTGGGCGGCAGTCGGCATCGGTGCCGCGTTCGGCGCATGGCTGCGTTGGGGGCTGACGCTGTGGCTTAATACGCTGCATTCCAAGGTCTTTTTCGGCACGCTGATCGCCAATCTGGCGGGCGGCTATCTGATCGGCCTGGCCGTCGGCTTCTTCGCCGCGCATCCGGGGCTGTCGGCCGAGTGGCGGCTGTTTGCCGTGACCGGCTTCCTTGGCGGCCTGACGACCTTCTCCACCTTTTCCGCCGAATCCTTCCTGTTGCTGCAACGTGGCGACTATCTATGGGCGATGGCGCACGCCGCGCTGCATCTGTTTGGTTCCGTGCTCTTCTGCATGGCCGGTTTCGCTTCCTACCGGGCCTTTTCCGTCTAAACTGTATCCGGCCGCCAAATGCCAGGGACGTCGGCGGTATCGACGGGGTACCCATGCTTGAAAAGAGGTTTCCCCGGCCCAATCTTTCGTTGCATCGGAAAATCTTCTTACGGGAGAGTATGCAATGCGTCTCGACAAACTCACGACCAAATTGCAGGAAGCGCTGGCAGATGCCCAGAGCCAGGCGGTCGGCAATGACAACCAATACATCGAACCTGTCCATGTGCTCAGCGCGCTGCTGAGCCAGGACGATAGCAGCACGCGCTCGCTGCTGCAGCGTGCCGGCGCCAACATCGGTGGCATGGTGACGGCGTTGAAGAGCGCGCTGGAGCGTTTGCCCAAGGTATCGGGCACCGGCGGCGCCGTACAGATCGGCCGCGATCTGGCATCACTGCTGAATCTGGCCGACAAGGAATCGCAGCAGCACGGCGACCAGTTCATCGCCACCGAAATGGTGTTGCTGGCGCTGACCGAAGACAAATCGGAAGCAGGCCGCATCGCGCGCGAGAACGGCCTGACGCGTAAGGCGCTGGAAGCCGCAATCAAGGCCGTACGCGGCAACAGCAAGGTCGATTCCGCCGAGGGCGAGGGCCAGCGCGAGGCGTTGAAGAAATTCACGCTCGACCTGACCGAACGCGCTCGTCTCGGCAAGCTCGATCCGGTGATCGGCCGCGACGACGAGATTCGTCGTGCGATCCAGGTGCTGCAGCGCCGCTCGAAAAACAATCCGGTGCTGATCGGCGAGCCCGGCGTCGGCAAGACGGCCATCGTCGAAGGGCTGGCGCAGCGCATCGTTAACGGCGAAGTGCCGGAAAGCCTGAAGAACAAGCGCGTGCTGTCGCTGGACATGGCTTCGCTGCTGGCCGGTGCCAAGTATCGCGGCGAATTCGAGGAACGCCTGAAGGCGGTGTTGACCGAACTGTCCGAAGACGAAGGGCAGTCGATCGTGTTCATCGACGAGATGCATACGCTGGTCGGCGCCGGCAAGGCCGAAGGCGCAATGGATGCCGGCAATATGCTCAAGCCCGCGCTGGCACGCGGCGAACTGCATTGCGTCGGCGCGACCACGCTGGACGAATACCGCAAGTACATCGAGAAGGATGCCGCGCTGGAGCGCCGTTTCCAGAAAATTCTCGTCGACGAACCGAGCGTGGAGGCGACGATCGCGATCCTGCGCGGCTTGCAGGAGAAATACGAAGTGCATCACGGGGTCGAGATCACCGATCCGGCCATCGTCGCCGCGGCAGAGCTGTCGCATCGCTATATCACCGATCGATTCCTGCCGGACAAGGCGATCGACCTGATCGACGAGGCTGCGTCCAAGATCAAGATCGAGATCGATTCCAAGCCGGAAGTGATGGATCGCCTGGATCGCCGCCTGATTCAGTTGAAGATCGAACGCGAAGCAGTGAAGAAGGAAACCGACGAAGCGTCGCAGAAGCGTCTGCAACTGATCGAGGAAGAAATCGAGCGCCTCGGCCGCGAGTATGCGGATCTGGAAGAAATCTGGAAGGCGGAAAAATCCGCCGCGCAGGGCAGCCAGCACATCAAGGAAGAGATCGAGAAAGTGCGCCTGCAGATGGAAGAAGCCACGCGCAAGAGCGACTGGCAGCGCGTGTCAGAACTGCAGTACAAGACGCTGCCGGACCTGGAAGCGAAGCTGAAGAATGCGGTATCCAGCGAAAACACGTCGGAGAAGCGGCAACTGGTGCGCACGCAGGTCGGCGCGGAGGAAATTGCCGAGGTCGTCTCGCGCGCAACCGGCATTCCGGTCTCGCGCATGATGCAAGGCGAGCGCGACAAGCTGCTGCGGATGGAAGAGGAATTGCACAAGCGCGTGGTCGGCCAGCACGAGGCGATCGTCGCGGTATCGGATGCGATCCGCCGTTCGCGTGCAGGCTTGAGCGATCCGAACCGGCCGTACGGTTCCTTCATGTTCCTGGGGCCTACGGGTGTTGGCAAGACCGAGCTGTGCAAGGCGCTGGCATCCTTCCTGTTCGATACCGAGGAATCGTTGATCCGTATCGACATGAGCGAGTTCATGGAAAAGCATTCGGTCGCGCGACTGATCGGTGCGCCGCCGGGTTACGTTGGCTATGAAGAGGGCGGCTATCTGACCGAGGCCGTGCGCCGCAAGCCGTACAGCGTGATCCTGCTGGACGAAATCGAGAAGGCGCATCCGGACGTGTTCAACGTGCTGCTGCAGGTGCTGGACGACGGCCGCATGACCGACGGCCAGGGCCGCACCGTGGACTTCAAGAACACGGTGATCGTGATGACGTCCAACCTGGGTTCGCACAAGATCCAGTCGATGGAAGGCAGCGATCCGTCGCTGATCAAGATGGCGGTGATGGCCGAGGTGCAAGGGCACTTCCGTCCAGAATTCATCAACCGTATCGACGAGATCGTCGTGTTCCACGCACTGGATGAGAAAAACATCGGTTCGATCGCGAAGATCCAGCTGCATGTTATCGAACAGCGTCTTGCGCGCATGGACATGAAACTGGATGTCAGCGAGGCTGCGCTGCAGAAAGTGGCCGAAGCCGGTTTCGATCCGGTATACGGCGCGCGGCCGTTGAAGCGTGCGATCCAGCAGCAGATCGAGAATCCGCTGTCGAAGGCTATTCTCGAAGGGCAGTTCGGTCCGAAGGATGTCATCGAGGTCAGCGTGGAAAACGGCGAACTGGCGTTTGTGAAAGCGTCGTAATGTTGGAGTTGGAAATGAAAGACGGCCTTGAGGCCGTCTTTTTTTTGGAGGGGATTGAAATCAATCTTCTATTGCTTTGAACTTTTGATCAAAACAACTTGCGAACGTTAATTCGATTTAGCATTTGTGGCAATCTTCGGCGTTTCCGTTGAGGAATAGGTCTTTAATTCTAGGTTTTTTATGTTATCCAATTTTGTCAGTAAAACTGAATTGCTTTTAGGTAGGAAAAAGAATATTTGTTCGCCTGCTTGCCCTATATATCTCGGCTGTTCTAAAGGAGCATTGTCGACCTTTTGTCCTGTTCCCTCTATCGAACTAACTGTATAAATAAATTTGCTACCAGTATGTATCGATAAAGCTTTTAAATGGCCGTGTCCATATGAGAACGGCGGGAGTATAGCTAGCAAAAATATAACCGTTGATCTGGCTCCGTCAGACAAGATGATGTCTTCCAAAAAGCCAATTTTTTTTAAGCTAAGTGAAACTGGAATAGCTATTAACATCGGTACTAACCACCATTTTTCGTCAGGACCAAACATAAATAGTAGAACGGTAGCTATTGTGTATCCCGCAACAAAAATAAAAACAAAGCGATTTAAGAATTTCCCTAAAACAGTGTCTTTGCCTCCGCCGGGGGGAAGGGCGTTATGTGGAAAAATTATTTCTCCTAAAACAGCACCTATTACGACAAAAATAAATGTTGAGGCAATTGGATACGCTGCGCTTTTGGCAATGTCGGATATGTCCGAATATTCAAAAATATTAATATCGAATACAGACCAATATCCCCAAAGATAAAGAATTGAGGTGATTAAAAAATAAGCAGAAGCCCAATAAATAGAAAACGTTTTTCTATTTATTGATACGGGTGTTGAATCAATAGTCATATCTGACAATTTAGTTGATGTTAAGTAAGTTGGTGAACATCATAACAACTCCACACTATTCAAATTCAGATAACAACTCTCCCGCGTCGTCGTCACAAAATCCGCCAGATAAGGCTTCTGCGACACTTCCGGCAAACAAGCCGTGTACAAATGCCCCGTCAAACCATCCGGCGTAATTTGCTTCGCCAACACATAATTCCGATTCAAATAATTCTGTGCAGCCCACACCGGTAGCGTCGCGATGCCGCGTTTGCTGGCGACTAGTTGCAGCATCGCGACGGTCAGTTCCGTGGTGCGGCGTGCGACTTCGACACCGGCTGGTTTGAGCACCTGACGTACGACGTCCAGCATGTCGTCCGGCACCGGATAGGTGATCAGCGTGTCGCCGTCAAAATCCCTGGCAGTCAGATATTCCTTTTTCGCCAACGGATGGTCGTGCGCCAGCAGCGCGACGATCTCGAAGCGGAACAGCGGGTGGTAATCGACAGTTTCGTCGGGATCGATGTCGGACACGATGGCGACATCGGCACGGTGTTCGTACAACAGGCCGACCGGATCGGCCTGGAAACCGGAGACAATGTCCAGCTCGACCTCCGGCCAGCGGCCGCGGAATACGTCCATCGCCGGCATCAGCCAGTCGAAGCAGGTATGGCACTCGACGGCGATGCGCAACTGGCCGGCCGTACCCTGCGCCAGCCGCGCGAGGTCGCGTTCGCTCTCCGCCACTTGCGGCAGTACCGCATCGGCCAGCTTCAGCAGTCGTTCGCCGGCGGGCGTGAAGCGCACCGGCACCGACTTGCGTTCGAACAGCTGCGTGCCGTGATGATCCTCCAGTTGCTTGATCTGGTGCGACAGCGCGGACTGCGTGACGTTGAGCAGCGTTGCCGCGCGCAGCAGGTTGCCGGCTTCGCGTAGCGCGACCAGCGTTTTCAGGTGCCGTAATTCCAGGATGGATTGCATTATGAATTAAATTCAAGATAAATCTGAATATTTATCGTTTGAATCATATTCCTGTAACGGGCACCATGGCAAGCCTTGAAATCGATCTGGAGTTTTCGGCATGGCAAAGGCACATATCCTGGGTTTTCCGCGCATCGGCGCACAGCGCGAACTGAAGTTCGCCGTGGAATCGTTCTGGCGCGGCGAGATCGACGAAGCCGCATTGCACCAGACCGGCAAGACGTTGCGCGCGCGGCATTGGGCGCTGCAGGCGCAAGCCGGGCTGGATGTCGTGTCCGTCGGCGATTTCGCCTGGTACGACCAGGTGCTGAATACGCTGGCGCTGCTGGGTGCGGTGCCGACGCGTTTCGGCTTCGATCCGAAGAAGCTGGCGCTGGCCGATTACTTCACGCTGGCGCGCGGCAATCCCGATCACTTCGCGATGGAGATGACGAAGTGGTTCGATACCAATTACCACTATCTGGTGCCGGAATGGACGGCGGATGTCAGTTTCGACGGCGGCATCGATTGGCTGTTCGAGGAAAATACCGAGGCCGTTGCACTCGGCCATCAGACCAAGGTGACGCTGGTCGGTCCGTTGACGCTGCTCTACCTGGGCAAGATCAAGTCTGGTTTTGCGGACAAGCTGGAACTGCTGCCGCGCGCGATCGCCGGCTATGAAAATCTGCTGGCGCGTTTGAAGCAGGCCGGCGTCCAATGGGTGCAGATCGATGAACCCATCCTCGCGCTCGAACTGGATGTCGCGTGGGTCGATGCGTTTGCGCCGGCTTATGCGCAACTGTCGCGTAATGCGCCGTCGCTACTGCTGACGACTTATTTCGACCACGTGCGCCGTCACGCGGATCTGTTGCGTGCGCTGCCGGTGGCCGGCGTGCATCTGGATCTGGTGCGCGGCGCGGGACAACTGGACGAATTCATCGACAACTGGCCTGCCGATCGCGTGCTGTCTGCCGGTGTCGTCGATGGTCGCAACATCTGGCGTGCCGATCTGGAAAGCGCGTTGGCGACGCTGCAGCCCTTGCAGCAGAAACTGGGCGACCGGTTGTGGATCGGTTCCAGCTGCTCGCTGTTGCATGTGCCGGTCGATCTGGCGCATGAGAACAAGCTCGATGCCGAACTGAAAAACTGGCTGGCGTTCGCTGCACAAAAGGTGGAGGAAGTCGCTGTGCTGACGCGGGCGCTGAACGGTCGGCGCGATGCCGTCGCTGCGCAGTTCTCCGCTTCCGCGCAGACCGTGGCATCGCGCAAGGTGTCGCCGCGCATCCACAATCCGCTGGTGCAAAAACGTTTGCAGGAAATCGCCGCCGTACCGGCACAGCGTGCAACACCGTTCGCTGAGCGCATCGTCAGGCAGCAGGCACGTTTTCAGCTGCCGGCCTTTCCGACGACTAATATCGGCTCCTTCCCACAAACTATGGATATCCGACAGGCGCGTGCGCAATACAAGCGCGGCGAGATCGGCCATCTGGAATACCTGAATCGCATGCGTGACGAAATCCGCCATGTCGTGCAGCAGCAGGAAGAGATCGGCCTCGACGTGCTGGTGCACGGTGAAGCGGAGCGCAACGACATGGTGGAATATTTCGGCGAACAGTTGTGGGGTTATGCCTTCACGGCCAACGGCTGGGTGCAGAGCTATGGCTCGCGCTGCGTGAAGCCACCGGTCATCTACGGTGATGTCTATCGTCCTGAAGCGATGACGGTCGGCTGGAGCGAATTCGCGCAAAGTCTGACCGCCAAGCCAATGAAGGGCATGCTGACCGGCCCGGTGACGATGCTGCAATGGTCGTTCGTGCGCGACGATCAGCCGCGCGAGACGACGGCGTTGCAGATCGCACTGGCGCTGCGCGACGAAGTGACGGATCTGGAAAAGGCCGGCATCGGCATGATCCAGATCGACGAGCCGGCTTTCCGCGAAGGCCTGCCGCTGAAAGCCGCAGACTGGCCGCATTATCTGGATTGGGCCGTGCGTGCGTTCCGCATCACCGCTTCCGGCGTGCGCGACGATACGCAGATCCATACGCACATGTGCTATTCGGAATTCAACGACATCCTGCCGTGGATCGCAGCGATGGATGCGGATGTGATTACGATCGAGACGTCGCGCTCGGACATGGAGTTGCTGGATGGTTTCGGCGAGTTCGATTATCCGAACGACATCGGGCCCGGCGTCTACGACATCCATTCGCCGCGCGTGCCCAAGGTCGAGGAGATGCAGCGCCTGTTGCGCAAGGCGCGCAGCGTGATTCCGGATGCGCGCCTGTGGGTCAACCCGGATTGCGGGCTGAAGACGCGCGGCTGGCCGGAAACAATCACCGCATTGCAGAACATGGTGCAGGCTGCACGCACCTTGCGTGAGGAGATCGCGGCGACGCAATAAGTCGGATAGTGCGGCTCTGGAAAGCGGAAATCGGTTGCGCGGTTTCCGCTTTTTTCCTTTTGTGTGCGGTGGAGTTGTTAGAATGATGCATTGCCGATGCGGCAGCATTTTTCCGCGTCTTTCTTCCTCCTCCTACACGATTCTTCCTATGTTGAGTTATCGCCATGCCTTTCATGCAGGCAACCACGCCGACGTACTCAAGCATGCCGTCCTGATCCAGTTGCTGAAGTACCTGAATCAGAAGGAAACGCCCTACATGGTGATCGACACGCATGCAGGTGCCGGCGTTTATGCCCTCGACGGCGATTACGCAAGCAAGAATGCGGAATTCGAGACTGGCATCGACAAGCTGTGGGAGCGCAAGGATCTGCCGCCGTCGCTGGCCGATTATGTACAGCTCGTCAAATCGTTGAATCCGAGCGGCAAGATGCGCTATTACCCCGGCTCGCCGTATTGTGCGGATACTTTGCTGCGCGAGCAGGACAGGTTGCGCCTGTTCGAGCTACATCCATCCGACAGCAAGATCCTGGCTGACAATTTCCGCAAGCTGGAAGCGCATGCCGCCGAGCAGGGAAAACGGCCGGCAGCGCGCGGCAAGCGCGTGATGATCGCGCGGGATAATGGATTTGCCGCATTGAAGGGATTGCTGCCGCCGCCATCGCGCCGCGGTCTGGTGCTGATCGATCCGCCTTATGAAGACAAGACGGATTACCGCAGTGTGGCGGATGCCGTGGCCGACGGCCTCAAGCGGTTTGCCACGGGCGTCTATGCAGTCTGGTATCCGGTGCTGAATCGTATGGAAATGCGGCAGATGCCGGAACGCCTGAAGAAACTGCCGTCCAACGGCTGGCTGAACGTCACGTTGTCGATCTCGTCGCCGTCACCCGATGGTTTCGGCCTGCGCAGCAGCGGCATGTTCATTCACAATCCGCCGTGGACGCTGGAGCCGATGCTGCGTGAACTGATGCCTTACCTCGTCTCTGTATTGGGGCAGGACGCCGGCGCCGGCTTTACGCTGGAAAGCGGACAGGGGGCGCCGGTATCGCGCCGCGTTACCAACGATGCATGATTAAAACGCATGACTTAAAGGCATGATTAAGGTGTGCCGCCGTCGCACATCTTAAAACTTGCCTTTTGGAAATGGCGGCGGAATAATGGAGCGGCATGTCTCGATGTGCGGATCGTTCCTCCATCGAAGAAATGCGGAGACAGAAAAAAGAAGAAACAGGAACGTGAACTGGTCGATCGCACGTTCCGCTGGAATGAGACAACCATCTGATGATCACCACCGGAATCGATCGGCATTGCGCTGACAATCTCCCACGTGCGAAGGAATTCTTCCTCGCACGTCAGCCCATATTGAATAACAAGGAAAATCTGGTGGCCTACGAGCTGCTGTTCCGCCATGCGATGGCGGGGCCGGCAAACGTGGTCGACGATCTTTCCGCTACGGCCTCCGTCATCGCTCATGCATCCGAACTGGGCATCGTCAACGTGATCGGCGGAGCACTGGGATTCTTCAACGTCGATGCGGCCGTGCTGATGTGCGATTTCGTGAATTTTCTGCCGAGCGACAAGGTCGTGCTGGAAATACTCGAGACCGTGGAGATCACTCCCGAACTTGTCGCGCGCGTGTCGGAACTGGCGGCGCAGGGATATACCTTTGCGCTGGACGACGTGACCTGCTGCAGCGACGCCCTGCAGCAGCTGGTGCCGCTGGTGAAGATCATCAAGATCGACATCACCGACATGGACGAGCAGAAGCTGACGGAACTCGCAGTGCATTTCAAGCGTGCCGGCAAATTGCTACTGGCAGAGAAGGTCGAAACCATCGAGCAGTTCCGCATCTGCATGGACCTCGGCTTCCATTATTTCCAGGGATATTACTTTGCGCGTCCGGTCATCCTGTCCGGCAAAAAGCTGGCGCCGTCGCAAATCATCATCATGGAACTGATGGCGCTGATCGTCGCCGATGCCGAGAATGCGGAAATCGAATCGGGCATTAAGAAGGATGCATCGCTGGTGCTGACGCTGCTGCGTCTGGCGAACTCGCCGGGTGCCGGCATGCTGCAGCGTATCGATTCCTTGAATCAGGCGCTGGCGGTGCTGGGCCGACGCCAGCTGCAGCGCTGGCTTCAGATCATGCTGTATGCCGACAGCGAGCGCGGTCATCTCACGTCGCCATTGCTGCAGCTGGCTTCCACGCGCGGAAAGCTGCTGGAGCTGATCACCGAGAAACTGCATCCGGGCGAACGAACGATGGCCGACATCGCGTTCACGGTCGGCATCATGTCGTTGATGGATACGCTGTTCGGTCAGTCGATGAAGGAAATTCTCGAACAGGTTTCGGTCGTCGACGAAGTCGGCGATGCCTTGCTCTACCGCAAGGGTTTCTATGGCGACTTGCTCAAGCTCGCGGAATACATCGAGCGCATCGAGCAGACCGGCGCACTGCTGATCCCGACGTTGCGCAAGCTCGGTCTGTCGATCGAGGATCTGTACGCATTGCAGCTGAATGCCTTCGAATGGAGCAATCACCTTTCGGCCGCCTAGTTCAATGTCCGCAGTGGTGTCGCCACGCGTAAAATGGCGGGCATGAATCAACAGGTAAAAAACGATCAGGACGACGACGAGGATTTCGGTGCGCCGCCGATTCCTGCCGGCTCGAAAAACTACATGACGCCGCAGGGCCACCAGCGGATGAAGAACGAGCTGCTGCATCTGATCGATGTCGAGCGTCCCGAGGTCGTGCAAACCGTTTCTTGGGCAGCCTCCAACGGCGATCGTTCCGAAAACGGCGATTACATCTACGGCAAGCGCCGGCTGCGCCAGATCGACAGCCGCATCCGCTTTCTCACCAGGCGGCTGGACATGGCCGAAGTCGTCGATCCTTCTGCGCATCACGGCAGCGACCAGATTTTCTTTGGTGCGACGGTGCGCTATGAAACGCAGTCCGGCGAGGAATTCACGGTGACGATTACCGGCATCGATGAAATCGATCCGCTGAACGGCAAGATCAGCTGGATTTCGCCGGTTGCCCGTGCATTGACGAAAGCGCGCGAGGGCGATGCGGTGATGTTGAAGACGCCTGGAGGATTGGAGGAACTGGTGGTGCTGGAAGTGCGTTATCCGGCACCGGCGGCATGAAGAAGAATCGGAAAATCTTGGTTTTCTGAAGAAGCAGAATCAGTCGCGGATCAGTTGCTCTTCTCGCGCAACAGACGGGTGACGCCGGAAATGCGCCGCAAGTTGCGCATCAGACGCGCCAGATGGACACGATCCTGGACTTGTACGGTGAAGTGCAGGCGTGTCATCGAATGGTCCTTGTCGTCGTCCATGCCGACCTGGACGATATTCGCATCCGTTTCACCGATCTCGGCGGCCACGCGCGCCAGGATGCCTTTTTCGTTGTGTGCAACCAGCGTGATCTTGCAGTCGAAGCGGCGATCGATGTCCGAACCCCACGTCACCTCGATCCAGCGATCCGGCTCCTTCGAGCGCTGCCTTCTGGCGACGTCGCAATCCATCGTGTGAATGACCAGCCCTTGATCGCGTTTCATCTGGCCGACGATGCCGTCACCCGGGATCGGCATGCAACAGGTCGCCAGTTGCACGGAAACGCCTTCGCTGCCGTAGATGATGACCGGGTCGATCTTCTTCGGCACGACTTCGCCGCTGGCATCGATGGTTGGTGGCGTGACAGAAGCGTCGATTTCCGACAGGCTCAGGATGTGACGAGCGACCAGCGCCGCCATGCGCTTGCCGACGCCGATGTCGGCATACAGATCGTCCATCGACTTGGCGCTCGATTCGTTGAGCAGACGTTCGACGAGCTGATCGGGCAGGGCAGGGTTTAGATCGAGTGCCTGCAATGCCTGCGACAGCAGCCGGCGACCGAGCTCGATTGATTCGGACAGATTGATTGTGCGCAGATGATGGCGGATCGCCGAGCGTGCCTTGCCGGTGCGTACGAAGCTGAGCCAATTCGGATTCGGCCGCGAGGTCGGCGCGGTGATGATCTCGACGATGTCGCCGTTGCGCAACTCGGTGCGCAGCGGCACCTGTTCCATGTTGATCTTGACGGCGATCGTCTGGTCGCCGATGTCGGTGTGGATGGTGTAGGCGAAATCGAGCGCGGTGGCGCCGCGCGGCAGCGCGATGATCTTCGACTTCGGCGTGAACACGTAGACCGAGTCGGGGAACAGGTCGACTTTCACGTGCTCCAGGAATTCGGCCGAATCGCCGGTCTGCTTCTGGATATCCAGCAAGGACTGCAGCCATGCATGCGTACGCTGCTGCAGGTCGGACAGCGTGTTTTCGTCGTCTTCCTTGTACAGCCAGTGTGCAGCCACGCCCGATTCGGCGACGCGATGCATTTCCTGCGTGCGGATCTGGAACTCGACCGGCGTGCCGTAAGGGCCGATCAGCGTCGTGTGCAGCGACTGATAGCCGTTCAGCTTCGGAATCGCGATGTAATCCTTGAACTTGCCCGGCATCGGCTTGAACAGCGCGTGCAGCGTGCCGAGCGCGACGTAGCAGTTGGCGAAGCTATCGACGACGATGCGGAAGCCGTAGACGTCCAGCACCTGCGAGAACGACAGATGCTTGTTCTGCATCTTGCGGTAGATGCCGTACAGCGTCTTTTCACGGCCGTAGACCTGCACCGGGATGCCTGTTGCCTCCAGCGTGCCGTTGACCGATTCCAGGATCTTGCTGACCACTTCGCGACGGTTGCCACGTGCTGCCTTGACGGCTTTCGCCAGCGTCCGATAGCGCAGCGGATACAGATGCGAGAAGGCCAGGTCCTGCAGTTCGCGGTAGATGTTGTTCAGACCGAGGCGATGCGCGATAGGCACGTAGACTTCCATCGTCTCGCGTGCGATGCGGCGCTTCTTCTCCGGCGACATCGAGCCCAACGTGCGCATGTTGTGCAGACGGTCGGCCAGCTTGACAAGGATGACGCGCACGTCTCGCGCCATCGCCAGCAGCATCTTGCGGAAATTCTCCGCCTGCGCCTCGATCTGGCTCTGGAATTCGATCTTGTCCAGCTTGGACAGGCCGTCGACCAGCGTCGCGACCGGCGCGCCGAAGCGCTCGATCAGTTCGTCCTTCTTGACGTCCTGATCCTCCATCACGTCGTGCAGCAGCGCGGCCATGATGGCCTGCGCGTCCAGTTTCCAGTCGGCGCAGATTTCGGCGACAGCGATCGGATGCGAGATGTACGGTTCGCCGGAAATGCGCATCTGGCCGAGGTGCGCCTCGTCGGAGAAGCGATACGCTTCCTTGACCTTTTTCAGCTCGGTCGGATCGAGGTATTCGGCCAGCTTGTTGGTCAGATGCGTGACCGAGGCGACGCTGGCGGCAGCGGCCGTATGGCCGTTTTGCTGAGAGGGGGGCGAGCGGTCGGAAACCGCTCGGCTGGGAGCGATGGGAAGTGTCGAATCTGCTGGTGTCAGGTTCATGCCGTTACCGGCTGCATCGCGGTGAAAGTCTTGATACGAATCAGCTTGGGACTTTTTTCAGCATTTCAATCCCGACCTGGCCGGCGGCGATTTCGCGCAGCGCGACGACGGTCGGCTTGTCCTTCGCGTCGACCTTCGGCGTGTGGCCTTGCAGCAATTGGCGTGCGCGGTAGGTGGCAGACAGCGTCAGTTGAAAACGATTCGGGATTTGCTTGAGGCAATCTTCGATGGTGATACGGGCCATGGGGTACTCCTGCTATCAGCTTAAATTGGGATGAATGCCCAGTTGGGCGAACAGAGATGCGTTCCTTGCCGACTGTTGCGCAAAGCGGCAACGTGTGGCTTTGACAATCGCGCTCAACTCGGACAATGCGACTGTAAACTCTTGATTGATAATAACATATTCGAACTCGGACGCGTGCGCGATTTCGCCGCCGGCGGCGAGAATTCGGCGTGTAATCACGTGCGGTTCGTCCTGCCCGCGTTTCCTCAGCCGTTCCTCGAGGGCGGCGATCGACGGCGGCAGGATGAAGATGCCGACCGCATGCGGGAATTGTTTTTTCACCTGCTGCGCGCCTTGCCAGTCGATTTCCAGCAGCACGTCGGTGCCGGCCGCCATCTGGTCGGCGATCTGCAGGCGCGATGTGCCGTAGTAATTGCCGAATACTTCAGCCCATTCCAGGAATTCGCCGGCTTCGCGGCGCGTCTGGAAATCCTCGATCGACGTGAAAAAGTATTCGCGGCCATTCTGCTCGCCCGGGCGCGGCGGGCGTGTCGTGAAGGAAATCGACAGCTTGATCGCCGGTTCCTGCTGCAGCAGGGCGTTGACGAGACTGGATTTGCCGGCGCCGGAAGGGGCGACGACAAGAAACAGGCTGCCGGAAGAGGTGGATTGATCGGACATCTGCATTCCTGAACGATGGAAAGTAAAGGTTGGTTGACTGCGGGTTGATTGCGGATATTGGCGGATGAAACGCAACGACGGTGGATGGCGGCGAAATCGGCCGCCAATCGTCATTCGAGATTCTGTACCTGTTCGCGCATCTGCTCGATCAGCAGCTTCATCGCCATCGACGCATCGGCCAGTTCCTTGACGGCGGCCTTGGAGCCCAGCGTATTAGCTTCGCGATTGAGCTCCTGCATCATGAAATCCAGGCGTTTGCCGACCTGGCCGCCTTTTTTCAGGATGGCGCGGGTTTCGTCCAGATGCGCAGCCAGCCGCGACAATTCTTCGGCGACGTCGATGCGAATGCCGTACAGCGTGACTTCCTGACGGATGCGGTCCAGCGCTTCTTCGCGCGAGATCGTCGGTTGTGCGCCGCTGTCGGCGGATTTGGTGACCAGCCCCAGCGCTTCCTGCATGCGTTCGGTGGCTTTTTGCTGGAACTGCGCGATCACCTGCGGGATCAGCGGCGTGACGCGTCGCACGATGGCTTCCATGTCGTCCACGCGCGACAGTAGCACGGCCTGCAATGCATTGCCTTCGCGCACGCGGCTTTCGACGAAGGCATGCATGGTGGTTTGCATCGCAGTCGCCGCATCTTCCTGCAGCGTGTCCTGGCCCATTTCAGCATCTTCGATGACGCCGGGCCAGCGCAGCAGTTCGCCGATAGACAATGGCGCGGCATCGATAAAACGCTGTCGCAATTCGGCTTGCAGTTTTGCTAACGTATCCAGTGTGGTGGCGTTCAATGCCTGATTGTTGCCGGCTGCTGCCTTGCGGCCGAAGCTGACGCGGCATTCGACCTTGCCGCGCGTGATGCGTGCCATGATCGCTTCGCGCAGCATGGGTTCCAGCGCACGCAGGTCGTCGTTGATACGGAACTGCAGATCGAGAAAGCGCGAATTGACGCTCTTGAGTTCGATCGTCAGGGTGCCGTTGCCAATTTCGTGCGTGGTGACGGCATAGCCGGTCATGCTGCTGATTGTCAAAATGCGATCCTCGTATCTCTTTACAAAGCAGCGATTTATCAACACAATCCGGGAACGAAAGCCGCTCAGCAAGCCGCCAGAGCCTGCCGCAGCTTGGAAAAACAGGCAAGTTATTGCCATCCCGTTTTGCCGATTGTGCGCATCGGCACGATCAGAGACTAGGACGACATGGCTGCGCAAAACAACGCTCCGTTGCCGGATGGACTGGAAATCGCCGGATATCGCATTGTAAAGAAGATTGCGTCTGGCGGGTTCAGTATTGTCTATCTGGCATATGATGAAGACGGCAATGCGGTCGCGGTCAAGGAATACCTGCCGAGTTCGCTCGCACTGCGCCAGCCGGGCGAGCTGGTGCCGGCCATTTCGCCGGAAAACCTGCCGACCTTCCGCATCGGATTGAAATGTTTTTTCGAGGAGGGCCGTGCGCTGGCGAAGATCTCGCATCCGAACGTCGTCAGTGTCACCAACTTCTTCCGTGCCAACGAGACCGTCTACATGGTCATGGGCTACGAGTCGGGCCGCTCGCTGCAGGATCACATCCTGCGCCGCCGCGACAAGGGCGAGAAGCCGCTGGTTTCCGAGCGCTTCATCCGCAAGATGTTCAGCCACGTCATGAACGGGCTGCGCGAAGTACACACGAACAAGCTGCTGCATCTGGATCTGAAGCCGGCCAACATCTATCTGCGCGTCGACGGCACGCCGATCCTGCTGGATTTCGGCGCAGCGCGGCAGACGCTGAAGGCCGACATGCCGAAGCTGTATCCGATGTACACGCCGGGCTTTGCCGCACCGGAGCTGTACGTAAAGAACGGCAATCTCGGCCCGTGGACCGACATCTACAGCATCGGCGCCTCGATGTTCGCCTGCATGGTCGGCGCGCCGCCGCAGCCGGCCGATCAGCGCAAGGTGAACGACAAGATGGATGGCCATTTCAGCAAGCTGGAAGGCGTTTATTCGTCCGACCTGATCAAGGTCATCCGCTGGAGCCTGATGCTGGATCCGCTGGAGCGCCCGCAAAGCGTATTCGCGCTGCAGAAGGCCTTGCGTGAACCGCTGCAAGAACAGCCGGAAGATGCGCGCCTGCAGCAGGTCACGCGCAAACTGAAAAACCTGTTCAGTGGGCTGGGCCGCAAACCGGGCAGTGTGGCGACCACGATCCAGGAACACACGCGCTGATGTTTTCATCCACTCATCCCATCTAGCCTATGCGATTCTCTGTCTACCAGGAAAGCCTCATCGGCGGTCGCAAGAACAACCAGGACCGCATGGGCTACAGCTTTACGCGCGATGCGCTGCTGCTGTTGGTGGCGGACGGCATGGGCGGACACATCATGGGCGAGATGGCGGCACAGATCGCGCTGCAGACGATCGCCGCGCTGTTCCAGGAAAACGCGACGCCATATGTGAAGAAGCCGGAACGCTTCCTCGAAGATAGTTTCTTTGCCGCACACCGCGAAATCCATCGTTACCGCGCAATCAACAACCTGCCGGAAACGCCGCGCACGACGATCGTCGCCTGCCTGATCCAGCACAACAACGCGATGTGGGCGCACTGCGGCGATTCGCGCCTGTACTGGATGCGCAACGGTCAAATTCTTGCCCGCACGCGTGACCATTCGCGCATCGAAACGTTGATCGCGCAGGGCAAGGTCGATCCGTCCGAACGCGATACGCATCCAGAGCGCAACAAACTGTTCAATTGCCTGGGCGCGCCCAACATGCCGATCGTCGAAATCTCGCGCCGCGCGAGCCTGCAGGCCGGTGACATCATGCTGTTGTGCTCGGACGGCCTGTGGTCGGTGCTGCCGGATCACGAACTGGCGCAGCGTTTGCACCAGAACACCATCGTGCGTGCCGTACCGGAACTGCTGCAGACCGCGACCAGCATCGCCGGCAAGACCGGCGACAACGCGACTGCACTGGCGATGATGTGGGAAAGCGGCGAAAGCCTGCAGGGCAACAGCACGATCACCACGCACACGCTGCCGGTCGGCAGCGTGACGACGACCATTCAGGCACCGCGTCATCTCGACCCGGAGCCGGCCGATACCTACAACGATTCCGAGATCGAAAAGGCGATCGACGAAATCCGCAAGGCCATCGACAAATCCTCCCGTATCACTTCCAGGAATTAATTTCACATGCTGTCTGTCATTCGTCCCAGCGGCCGCGCCGCCGATGCGCTGCGCGCCATCAAGATTACCCGTAACTACACCAAGCATGCAGAGGGTTCCGTCCTCATCGAATGCGGCGATACCAAGGTGATCTGCACCGCCAGCATCGAAGACCGCGTACCGGGGTTCCTCAAAGGCAAAGGTCAAGGCTGGCTGACTGCCGAATACGGCATGCTGCCGCGTTCCACACATACACGCATGGACCGTGAAGCGGCACGCGGCAAGCAGTCCGGCCGCACGCAGGAAATCCAGCGCCTGATCGGCCGTTCGCTGCGCGCTGCCTTCGATCTGCAGGCGTTCGGCGAACGGACCTTGCATCTCGATTGCGACGTCATCCAGGCCGATGGCGGCACGCGCACGGCCGCGATCACCGGCACGATGGTCGCGGCCTACGATGCCTTCGACAAGCTGTGCAAGCAGAACCTGATTCCGGCAATCCCGTTGAAGCATTTCGTCGCTGCGATTTCCGTCGGTGTCTATCGCGGACAGCCTGTGCTGGATCTGGACTATGTCGAAGATTCGGATTGCGATACCGACATGAACATCGTGATGACCGAAGCCGGCCACTTCATCGAAGTACAAGGCACGGCGGAAGGCGAAGCGTTCGATCGCGTCACGATGAACAAGCTGCTCGATCTGGCACAGGACGGCATCCGCGATCTGATCGTGATGCAGAAGCAGGTACTGGAAATTTCGGTCTGATCTGTCACTTTGCAGCGGCCGTGCAGCGGCCAGATGGAAAATTCCGCTGCACATCGTTTGCGCCGTACGCGAGAATTGCGACAACACGGTAAACTTCTGCATTTGCATTTCGACCATCCGGACGGTGCAAACCGTCCGGCATCATCATGTCCCGACCACTCGTTCTTGCCTCCAACAACGCCGGCAAGCTGAAGGAATTCGGCGCGCTGCTGGCGCCGCTCGGCTTCACGCTGCACACGCAATCCGAATTCAACGTGCCGGAAGCGGAAGAGCCGCATCCGACCTTCGTCGAGAATGCGATCGCCAAGGCGCGCCACGCGTCCCGCCTGACCGGACTGCCGGCGCTGGCCGACGATTCGGGCGTCTGCGTCAACGCGCTGGGAGGCGCGCCCGGCGTGCATTCGGCGCGCTACGCGGGCGAGCCGAAATCCGACCAGCGCAACAACGACAAGCTGATTGCAGCGCTCGCGTCGCAGACCGACAAATCCGCCTACTACTATTGCGTGCTGGTCTTCGTGCGCCATGCCGACGATCCGCAGCCAGTCATCGCCGATGGTCGCTGGAACGGTGAAATGGTTGCCACGCCGCGCGGGCAGGGCGGCTTCGGCTACGATCCGTATTTCCTGATTCCGTCGCTGCAGAAAACGGCCGCCGAATTGACGGCGGAAGAGAAAAATCGTTTGTCCCATCGTGGGCAAGCATTGCGCGCGCTGATTGAGAAATTGAAATGATTCCGATCAAGCCGTCCGGTTCGAAATCCTTTGGCGCGCTCGATCATGCCGAGCCGGCGCGCGTCGCGATGGCTTATCTGAAGCCGGGCGCGTTGAATCTGACGGCATTGCCGCCGTTGTCGCTGTACGTGCATTTCCCGTGGTGCGTGAAGAAATGCCCGTATTGCGATTTCAATTCGCACGAGGCAAACGGCGGTTTCCCGGAAGAAGACTATCTGGCCGCGTTGCGCGCCGATCTGGAAATGGCGTTGCCGCTGATCTGGGGCCGCAAGCTGCACACGATCTTCATCGGCGGCGGTACACCCAGCCTGTTGTCCGCTGCCGGACTGGATCGTCTGATGTCCGACATCCGCACGCTGCTGCCTTTCGATCCGAGCATCGAGGTGACGATGGAGGCCAATCCCGGCACTTTCGAGGCGGAGAAGTTCAAGTCCTATCGCGGTAGCGGCATCAATCGGCTGTCGATCGGCATCCAGAGTTTCGATGCGCACCACTTGCAGGCACTGGGCCGCATCCACGACGGCGACGAAGCGCGCCGCGCGGTCGAGATCGCGCAGGCGAATTTCGACAATTTCAATCTCGACCTGATGTACGCATTGCCGTCGCAGACGCTGGAAGAAGCGCAACGCGACGTGCAGACCGCCATCGCCTGCGCGCCGCCGCATCTGTCGCTGTATCACCTGACGCTGGAGCCGAACACCTACTTCGCCAAGTACCCGCCGGCAGTGCCAGACGACGATGCCAGTGCCGACATGCAAGACATGGTCGAGACGGAAACGCAGGCGGCCGGCTATCGGCACTACGAAGTGTCGGCCTACGCAAAGCCGAACCGTCAGGCACGCCACAACATGAACTACTGGCAGTTCGGCGACTATCTCGGCATTGGCGCCGGTGCGCACAGCAAGCTGTCGTTCCCGCATCGCGTGATGCGCCAAGCGCGTTACAAGCAGCCGAAGGAATACATGGAGCGCATGCGCGCAGGCAATGCAGTGCAGGAAGAGCGCGAAATCACGCGCGGCGAACTCGGCTTCGAATTCATGCTCAACGCGATGCGCCTGATCGATGGCGTCGAAGCCAATCTGTTCATGGAACGCACCGGCATGCCGCTGAACGTCGTCGAGCGCGCGCTCAACGAGGCGGAGGCCAAGGGGCTGCTTTACCGCGATCACATGACTCTCAAACCTACCGAATTGGGGCGCCGCTTCCTCAACGATTTGCAAGAGATGTTTCTTGCGGAATGATTTCTGAAAATCGGCAACGACAAGGGAGTTGGGTATAATGCGTCCGCAAATCGATGTGTCCAGGTTCAATTGTGAAATATCGATGTCAAAATGGAAGTGTGGCCGAGTGGTTTAAGGCACTGGTCTTGAAAACCAGCGAGGGGTTATACCCTCCGTGAGTTCGAATCTCACCGCTTCCGCCAAATTCTTTCCCCTTTCCGATCAAGCGCCTATCTTGCAGAATCAAGACGAAATCAACCGTTCTGATCCGGTAGAGCAATTGCAATCGCTGGAGTATGCAGTCAGGCGATCGATGATCGTTCGTGAAGACATGGATGAGGCGGCCGAACAACGCCATGTCGACGAAGCCGAAGGCATGGGCATTGCCGTTCCCGATATGCCGACGAAGGGCGAGCTTCTCTCCGTTGTGCAGACTGCGCTGCGAGTAGCCCAAACCGCGCAAAAATCCTGATTCCGTGTTTTCGTACGTGCCGCACATGTAATCGCGGCAACATCCGACATCGGACGTCTGCTTGTCCGACTTGAATTTCGCCGATATTGCAGTAACCTCAGACGGATACAAGTCACGAGGAGGTTGCATCATGCAGATCAATTCCTATAGCAGTAAATTGCACAAGGGAAATTTTGTCGCAACCGATGCGATGGATGTCGGTGACGTTTCCGATCGCTACGATCATGCCGAGTGCCAGATCGTTCATGCCGTCTATGAACGAGGCAACGAGTGCGCTGCCGAAAAGAACGAGCCGATTTTCGACAATCGCGTCGGATTCACCGACATGAAATCTGCTGGTGGTAGCGGGCTCAGAGCAGGCGTGTTCAGTGCTAATCGCGGTGTCGGTTTGAACGATCCGTCGCCGACGCCGCCACAGGAGGCGCGGGAGGTGTTGCAGCAGGCGGCGCAGGAAAGTGCGCGTCTGGATTCGCCGGAGCGAACCAACGATTCAACGATTGCGCCGAACATGCCGAAGCAGGATATTCTCAAGGGCTTCCATGGCGGCTGACTGTCCGTACAGTTCCGCAAAATGAAAAACGGCTGGCGCATCGCTGCGTCAGCCGTTTTTCGTGAGAACGATCAGAACTGTTCCCATTCGTCTCCTGCCGGCACCAAACCTCTTTCCAGTTTTGGTGATTTTGGCGCGGGAATGCTGCGCTTGGTTGTTGGTCGAGGAGCGGGAGAAACCGGAACAGTCGGAGCAACCGCAGGAAGGGCCTTGGCGGGAGCCTCTGAAGGAGCGGCGAGCTGCCGCGATGCGGTCATGCCGTCCAGTTTGAACACCCCGACCGTGCGCTCCAGTTTGCCGGCCTGATCGTTGAGCGAGCCGGCCGCGGCAGCTGCCTGCTCCACCAGCGCGGCGTTCTGCTGCGTCACATGATCCATCTGTGAGATGGCGGCGTTGACCTGTTCAATACCGGCGCTCTGTTCATTGCTGGCGGCGGAGATTTCCGACACGATGTCTGTCACGCGTTTGACGCTGGCGACGACCTCGTCCATCGTGGCGCCGGCCTGTTCGACCAGTCTGCTGCCGATCTCCACCTTGCCCGTGGAATCGTCGATCAACGTCTTGATTTCCTTTGCCGCTGCTGCAGAGCGTTGCGCAAGATTGCGCACTTCGCCAGCCACCACGGCGAAGCCGCGACCTTGTTCGCCCGCGCGTGCAGCTTCGACTGCCGCGTTTAGCGCCAGGATGTTGGTCTGGAAAGCGATGCCGTCGATCACGCCGATGATGTCGGTAATCTTGCGCGCGGAATCGTTGATGGCGCTCATCGTATCGACGACCTGTCCGACGACTTCGCCGCCCTTGATGGCAACTTCCGAGGCGGAAAGGGAAAGGGTATTTGCCTGGCGGGCGTTTTCTGCATTCTGCTTGACGGTGGACGTGAGTTCTTCCATCGACGATGCGGTTTCTTCCAGTGAGCTAGCCTGTTGTTCGGTACGCGACGACAGGTCAAGATTGCCGCTGGCAATTTCATTCGAGGCGGTGGCGATGGCATCGGTGCCGTGGCGGACTTCGCTCACGATGCCGATCAGGCTGTCGTTCATCGCCCGCAGCGCCTGCAGCAGTTGTCCGGTTTCATCCTTGGCGCTGGCTTCGATACGGCTGGTCAGATCGCCGCTGGCGACGGTCTGTGCCACTTGAACCGCCTGATTCAGCGGACGTGTAATGGCGCGGGTGATGAATATACCCAGAACGATGCTGAGCAGTATCGCGATGCCGGCGACGATGAGCACGATGGTGATCGATTGAGAGGTCGTGCTATCGGATTCCTGCGTTTTGGATGCGACGATGCTCTGCACGGATTTGATGACGGTTTCCATGTCGGCCACGATCTGGCGGCGTAGCGGGCTGCATTCGTTGACGAGGAAGAGGCCGTATTCTTCCATCTTGCCGGATTCGCGATACTGACGAGGGCGGTTCAGTTCGTTCGCCATTGCCAGCAGACCCTTGCTGACTTTGTCGAAATCGGCATTGCCTTGAAACAGCGGTGCCATCTTGTCGAGCGCGTCGAGATAGATGGCCTTTTGTTTGTCGACGATATCGAGTTCTTTGCGGGCGTCGGCTTCGTTGGTGAAGACGTAGGCATTGCGGGCGGCGATGCCGGTTTGAGCGAGCGCTTCGCGAGTGACATACAGCTGTTCGAGCTGCTGGGTGCGGATGCGATCCTGTGCGCCGATGACGTTATGGATCTGATTTATTCGCATCAATGAAAACAGGGCGATGAACAGCGTCAGCAAGACGGTGATGCCGAACCCGAATCCGAGTTTCGTTCCTACTTTCATATTGGCGAACATTTTTTCCTCCCTTTGGTCATTGGCGATACAACAAATGTTGTCGATGCAATTTCCCAGCTGCTGGCGCGGCGGTCTTCATGGGAATGACGGCATCCGTAGGAAAAAATGGATGTCTTGATTGCCATGAGGATGAAAAAAATTCTTCTTGGAAATATGACAGATTTTTGTTGGCGGGAATACGATGGGAAGGTGTTTGCAACAAATTTTTACGTTCCTGCAACTACCTAAAATATGGGATGTACAACTGTTGTCGATTCGAACTTTTTCCTTGCCGACAGGCTCGTAAAGTGAGTGGGGGCAGGCCATCGCATAAAGGACGGCATGCGGCTGGACAGGAAACGGCGGCCCTCGCCGAAACCTATTTGAGGAGGGAGGTGCAAGATGAGCCATACCGATGTCGAACTGCATCACGGTTATTCCGTCCATGGCACCGGAGAGAAGCACGATACCGGCAAGTGGGGCGGTAGCTTTCATATCGCCCAGCATGGAAAACCGACAATCAGCGTCAGCGTGGTCGGTACCGAATTCGATTCGGCCGAGGCGGCGGCACGCCATGCACTGCAGCAGGGGAAACGCTATATCGACAATGAGCTGGCGGAGGCGCGACGATGACAGCCATGGCGGCAATCGCCGGCTACTCTGTTTCCGGCGAGGCCAGGATGGTACACAGCGGTGCCTACGGCGGCATCATCCGCATCCATGAGGCACCGCTGGGGAAACCATGCGATCCGCCGGTCGCCATCATTATCCCGGGCCAGTGGAAGACGCCCGAGGAGGCAGGCCAGGCGGCGCTCGACTATGCGGCCGTCATGGCCGATGACGGCGCGCTGGCTGCCGCGATCGCCTTGCGGGAATCGGCGCGGATGTAGCGGTGGAGTAGCGCGATTTGACGAACGATATGGCGATGCTTGTTGCGTTGCCTTGCGGGCAGGCTTGATTTTCCTGAAATGGAGTATATTATGTCCATAAAAGGAGTATCAAATGACTGCCGCCTACGCCTACCCAAAAAGCCGCTTCGAGCCCGCTGCTCCGGTCGATCTGACTGCAAAGCCGGAACGCGAACGCTTGTCCGGTTCGGCGCTGAAGGCATTCTTTCGCCTGGCAGCGGCCTGGAAACTGCGTGACGAGGAAGCGCGCGAATTGCTGGGCGGCTTGTCCAGCAGTGCTTTCTATGAGTGGAAAAAGAATCCGCAGCGCGTGCTGGAAGTCGACCGCATCACGCGGATTTCCTATCTGATCGGCATCTACAAAGCCCTGCATATCCTGCACGGTGACAAGCTGGCCGACGAATGGGTCGGCCTGCCCAATCGCAACGCCATCTTCGCAGGCCGTACGCCGCTGGCCTACATGCAGGCTGGCGGTCTGCTGGCGATGCAGACTGTACGCAAGCTGCTGGACGCGCGACGCGGAGGGCTTTGATGGCTGCTCCGCCGCTGGTGCATCTGCGGCAATTCGATACCTGCAGGCTGATTCCGTCGCGCTTCGTGGACAAGGAAGATTCGGTCCTCGTTCCTTTGGCGGAAGACGATGCACATCTGGCCGACATCTTTGCGCTGGATAATGCGACCAACGAACGGTTGATTGCCGAGCATGATCGCAGCACCGGCATTGGCGTCGACGAGCTGGTATTTGGCGTGCCCAACTTTCGCATGATCAATGCTGCGTTCACCTATGCGCGTCCCGAAGGCAGCCGTTTCAACAACGACGAGCGCGGCGCATGGTATTGCGCCTTCGATATCGAGACGGCACTGGCAGAGATCGTCTTTCACAAGACCGTCGAATATGCGGAGATCGATCGCTTCGACGACAGTGTGCGCTATCAAACGTTGCTGGCGGATTTCAATGCCGCGTTCCATGATTTGCGGAATGCGCCGCGCTATGCGAAATGCCTGGCGCCGGACAGCTATGTCGCCTCGCAACGCCTGGCGACGCAATTGCTGGAAGAAGGATCGCTGGGTGTCATCTATCCCAGCGTACGGCACGAGGGCGGCACCAATCTGGCCTGTTTTCGTCCGGCGCTGGTCGGCAATGTGCGGCGCGGCGTGTCGTACGAGCTGACGTGGTCGGGCACGCCACAGCCGAAAGTCAGGGCGCTCAAGCGATAAATCAGGCGCCGAACCGAGTATTGAAAGCGCCGAGTTACGCGCCTCTCATCCCAAATGGCGAATCTTGTGCAGATAGGTGTATAGCTGGCGCCGCTGCGCCGTATCGAGGCGGATGCATTCGCCATCGACCGCGATCGTCAGCTCGCCGTCGGAAAACAGGCCGGCAATCATGGCGGTGGATGTTCCACGAATCGAAGCGGAGTCGCGCGGCACGGTTTCCAGTGGCCGTACGTTGGACGACACCAATGCCAGCGAGGCGAAGTCGCCGCCCTTGGCGGATCCGGCCATTGCAGGTTTTGTCGCTGCTGCCGACAGCAGGCCATCCGCCATTTCCGGCAAAGCAAAGTGCAGCCGGCCATTCTCATCCCATAACTTGACGATCACGCCCTGCGCCAGCGGCCGATGCAGCAATGCGTGCACGGCGTCGCTGGCGCATCCCATGACATTGCCCAGTTGCTGCGTGGTTTTCGGACCGCTTTGCAGTGCTGCGATTGCCAGCGCAACCTTGCTGCCTGGACGCGGAACGTATATGGCGGTCGATTTTTTCATGCGGCGTTCTCCGGTGGTGGAAATATCGACGACAACTGCATGGCGAGCCGCATGGTGCGAATCACCGTATTCAAGCTATATGAGAACGGATGGATATGTCAATACGCAAATGGATAAAATTTGAGATGCGAAGAAAACAGCGCTGAACGGAAACGAACAAGCTGGGTACTGTGGAAAAGAGAGGGGGCGCTTAGTTTTTCCTGCGCGTCGATCTGCCGGATTCGGCGGGAGCCGGCTCGGCGATGGCATCGATGATCTTGACGATCTGGTTCAGTTTGTACTCGGGCATCTGCTGCATCAGCTTGATGACATGTTCGATGCGTTTGTCCGGGTAAGCGTCGAGCACCGGGACGGAGTGGGAAGCGGGCGTTTCTTCGCCTTCGTTGAGCCAGGTGAAGGAAACCTTGCAGGCACGCGCCAGTTTCTTGATGGTTTCGGTTTCCGGTCCTTTTGCGCCGGTGCCTTTCAGAATGCGGCTGATCGTCGCCTGCGGCACGCCGGAGATGCGCGACAGCTCGCTCTGCGATGTGATTCTGGCGGCTTTCATTGCCTGGTCGAGGCGGTCTCCGATACTCATGCGGCGACTATACATACGCGCATAAGGGCGATCAAAGTTCGATTCATTTGCGCATTAATCTGTATTCATTCATGGATTGCATGGTGTTGCAGGAATTGACGATGTGAGCATCTTCCGACGTCGTGTCGCGTTTCTTTCCGACTGTAGACATTCGGGTTTGACCTTACGCTTCATGCGAAGGCATCCGCGATTGCATGACGGGCTGCAACGACAAGGACGAGAGATGAACGGATCTCGACAGGAAGACACGGATACACAGGAAAACGTTCGGGACGAAGTGCGTTCGGTGGGCTTGCGCTATGTCGACGACCGATTGCCCGGTATTGCCCGCAAGACAGGGCGGTATGGATTCCGTTATGTCGACAACGACGGAAAGCTGCTGCGGGACGAAGAAGAACTGGCACGCATACGCTCGCTTGCCATTCCACCCGCGTGGACCGATGTCTGGATATGCCGCTGGCGTAACGGACATCTGCAGGCAACCGGTCGCGATGCCAGAGGGCGCAAGCAGTATCGTTACCATGCCCATTGGCGCCGTGTGCGGGACGAGGCGAAGTACGAACGTCTGCATGCGTTCGGCATGGCGTTACCCGCATTGCGCGAGCGTGTCGATGCTGCGTTGGCGCTGCCGGGTTTGCCGCGCGACAAGGTATTAGCGGCCATCGTCCACTTGCTGCAGGTTACGCTGATGCGCATCGGTAATCGTGAATATGCACGCGACAATAATTCGTTCGGGATGACGACACTGCGCAAGAAACATGTTCGTGTGGATGGCTCGCGAATCGTTTTCGAATTCCGTGGCAAGAGCGGCATCCGCCATTCGATTCGCCTGCAGGACCGGCGACTGGCACGCATCATCGCCCGCACGCGGGAATTACCGGGGCAGGAACTGTTTCAATACGTCGACGATGCGGGCCAGCGCCATGCGATCGGCTCGGCTGACGTCAACGAATACCTGCGCGCAGTGACCGGCGAAGACTACACAGCCAAGGATTTCCGCACCTGGGCCGGCACCGTGCTGGCAGCCGCCGTGCTGCGCGAATGTGAAGCCTGCATTTCGGAGTCGCAGGGAAAGCATCAGATCGCTCAGGCAATCGCCATGGTTGCGCAAAGACTGGGCAATACACCGGCGGTTTGCCGCAAATGCTATGTGCACCCCGAAGTGATCGAAGCCTATCTGGATGGATCGTTGCACGATTTGGCCAACCGATCCGAAGCCCCCAGTATTGCGCTGGCGCCGGAGGAAGAAATGGTGTTGCGATTGCTGGAAAAGAGAGGGAACGGCACGGCCGGCGATAAATGCACAAGGCGTGCTGCCTGAAGAATCGGGCGAACTATTCCGTCGGCTTCATTGCCTTCATTACGCCGTCGCGTTTCAGGATGTCGCCCCACGATTCGATGCGGTAAATATCGCCGAATTTGTGGATCACCATGCCGAACTGTTCGCGCAGCTTGTCGATCTCGCTATCAACGATGCTTTTGTCGATGCCGGTCAAATCGTCGATTGCCGTAGCGGTCGGACGTTCCAGCAGATCGATGGCGCCGGCAAGAACGAACAGGCGGCGCGCATCGTCATGCGGGTACTGCGGGATGCCGAAATGGTTGGTGTGAAAAGTCATCCGGATTCTCCTGCGATGCCGTCTGGCATGCGCCAGCCCATCGTCGGTTCAGTCTACATACTTTCGATTGACTGGCAAACGGCGAGGAAATTCCTTCTTTCATCATGGATGCGGGGCGTGGACTTACTGCGCGCCGCGAACATTCGCGTACTCCACGTACAATAGCCCGGCCGGAATTGCGCTGCAGGAACGGAACGCAGACGGCACAAGACCATTCCCGTTCCGCGGTCGCTGCGGAATGCTTTGCAAGGTGATGCATCCATGCTCGTTCAATCCTTTCGAATGACCCGGCGCGACTGGCGCGCCGGCGAACTGCGTTTTCTGCTGGTGGCGCTGATCGTCGCGGTCGCTGCGCTGTCGTCTGTCGGTTTCTTTGTCGATCGCATGCGCGCGGGATTGGCACGCGATGCGCATCAACTGCTTGGCGCCGACGTGGTCATCCGTACCGATGAGCCGATTTCCGCCGCCATGCGCGACGATGCGCGCCGCCGCGGATTGCAGCTGGCGGAAACGACGGTCTTCCCGAGCATGGCGATAGCAGGCGAGGGCGAGCAGAGCATGTCGCGTCTGGCGTCGGTCAAGGCCGTTAGCGCCGGCTATCCGCTGCGCGGCAAGGTCAAGATTACCGATCGCGTTGTGAATGATCGTGCTGCGGATGACGGCATCGCGGCCACCGACATTCCCGCCGCCGGCACGGTATGGGTGGACCATGCCATTCTCGACAGTCTGAACGTGGCAATCGGCAGCCCGATGAAGCTGGGCGACAAGACGTTCACGATTGCAAAGGTGATCGCATTCGAACCCGATCGCGGCGCCGGCTTCATGAACTTCGCGCCGCGCGTGATGCTGGGCCAGCGCGATCTGGCAGCGACCAATCTGGTTCAATTTGGCTCCCGCGTGACCTATCGCTTGCTGGTGGCTGGTGCCGACGATGCAGTCGCCGATTTCCGGAAGGCGGTGGAGCAGCGCATCGAGAAGGAAAACATCCGCGGCATGCGTGTGGAGTCGCTGGATTCCGGTCAGCCGCAGATGCGCGCGACGCTGCAACGCGCCGAGGAATTCCTGTCGCTGGTCGGCCTGTTGTCGGCGATGCTGGCGGCGGTGGCGATCGCGATGGCGGCGCGGCGTTTCATGCTGCGCCATGTGAATGCCTGCGCGATGCTGCGTTGCCTGGGCATGACGCAGAATCAGGTGACGGCGCTGTATCTGGTCGAATTCCTAATCGTCGGTCTGGTCGGCAGCATGATCGGCGCGGCGATCGGCTTCGGTGCGCACTTCGTGCTGATCGAATGGCTGGGCAATCTGGTGGCGAAGAACCTGCCGTCGGCGTCCTTCGTGCCCGCCTTGCAGGCAGTGGCGACCGGCATGTTGCTGCTGATCGGCTTTGCGATTCCGCCCATCCTGCAATTGCGCAATGTGCCGCACAACCGCGTGATCCGGCGCGAGCAGCACATGCCGCAGTCGATCACGGTGGCGACTTACGTGCTGGGGCTGGCGACCTTTATCGCGTTGCTGCTGTGGCAAGCGGGCAACGTCAAACTCGGCATGCTGACGGCTGTCGGTTTTCTCGGCGGACTGGGCGGCTTTGCCCTGATTGGCTGGCTGGCGCTGAAATCGTTGCAGTCGCTGCGCGGTGCTGCCAATCATCCGAACTGGCGCTTCGCCTTGACGGCGCTGCAGCGTCGCCCCGGTGCGACTGTGGTGCAGATCGTCGCGCTCGCATTGGGATTGATGGCCTTGCTGCTGCTGACGGTGATTCGCAGCGATCTGGTCGAAGCGTGGCGGCGCGCGACGCCGCCGGATGCGCCGAACCGTTTCGTCATCAACATTCAGCCCGACCAGAAGGCGCAGATCGAGCAGCGGCTGGCGCAGGCCGACATCCGCGACGTGCATTTGTACCCGATGATCCGCGGCCGCCTGCTGGCGATCAACGACATGGCGATTACCGGCGAATCCTTCATCGAGGATCGCGCCAAGCGCCTGGTCGATCGCGAATTCAATCTGTCGACGATGGCGGATATCCCGGAAGGCAACGAAATCGTCGCCGGCAGCTGGTACGACGACAGCAGGCCGGCAGCGTCGGTCGAGGAAGGGCTGGCAAAGACGCTGAACCTGAAGGTGGGCGACAAGCTGAAATTCGAGATCGCCGGCGAAACGGTGGAGGTGCCGATCACCAGTCTGCGCAAGCTCGAATGGGGTTCGATGCGCGTGAACTTCTTCGTCATCATCAATCCGGCAACGATGCGCGACATGCCGCAAACGTGGATCACCGCATTCCGCCTGCCGCCGGCGCAGAGCGAACTGGACAACCGACTCACGCATGATTTCCCGAACCTGACGGTGGTCGACATCGGCAGCATGGTGAGCCAGATCCAGCAGGTGATCGATCAGGTGGTGACGGCGGTGGAATTCCTGTTCCTGTTCACGCTGGCTTCCGGCATGCTGGTGCTGTATGCGGCGCTGGCCGGTTCGCAGGATGAGCGCAAGCGTGAAGCAGGATTGCTGCGCGCACTGGGCGCGACACGTACGCAATTGTCGCGTTCGCAATGGATCGAGTTCGCGCTGGTCGGCGGACTGGCCGGCTTGCTGGCGGCAGCCGGCGCAACGGCCGTCGGCTGGAGCCTAGCCCATTTCGTCTTCGATTTCGAATGGGTGTTCAGCCCTGTCGTCTGGCTGTCCGGCCTGCTGATCGGTGCCGCTTGTGCCTTCATCGGCGGCTGGTTGGGATTGCGCAACGTGCTGACGCATCCGCCGCTGCAGACGCTGCGCGAGGCATGATGCAGCCTTCGCTCAGAACGCGTAGCCGAGGCTGAAGATCAGCGCCGTGTCGGTCTTCTTCGCATCGGGTGCCGGCTCATTGTCGTAATCCAGATTGAACTGCGTGCTGAGATTGATGCCGTTGGCGACCGGGATGCGGATGCCCATGCGGTTGCGTACCAGCACGTCGCCGGTATCCTGCAGATTGGTATCGACGTTGAAGTTGTTGAAATAGACCAGCCGCTGGTTGAAGAACTTCTGCTCGTACTTGACGCCTACGCCCAGCGTGGGGAAGGAGTCGTCCGGCGCGGTGTAATAGTCTTCCCTGATGTAGTTCAGACCGACTTCGCCGGACAACCTGAGCCGATCATTGTCGTAGAACTGATGACCGTAACCGCCACCGGCGCCGCTGCGCAACCTGAGATCGGCCAGCTTGTCCTGCTCGGCTTTCAAATTCACGAACATGTAGTTGCGCGGATCGAGGAACATGTCGTACTGGCCAAGCAGGCGGCGGTTCGATGTGGTCTTCTCATCGGCCGAGCGCGCTTCGTTGAGTTCCCAGGTCAATGTATAGCGATCGTCCGGATTGCGTGCGATGAATTCGCCATTGGTATGTAATTGATCGTCATGCGAATTGCCGCGATTGAAGGCGCCGCCCAGATCGAACTTGCCGGAGTAGCGCGTGCCGTCGCTGAAGGGAGGATTGATCGCCGCGACGTCCTGCCGCGTGAGCGTCTGCGGCTGGCCGAGCGGCGTGTTGTCGACTGCAACCGTGCCGTCTGGTTCCAGCACGGCCTTGCCTTTGACCAGCGTACCGTCCTGCAATTGGAGGCGCGTGCCATCGTCGGACTCCATCCGGTTGACGTTGCCCCACGGGATTTTTACTTCGCCGAAGACGTCCGACTTGATCGTCAATACGCCATCGTTCATTTGTTTCAGTTCGCCGGTGACGCGATCGCCGTTGTTCAGCGTGATGACTGCTGCAGAGGCGGGCAGGGCGGCGAGGCAGGTGAGAAGGGACAGGACGAGTGGACGGGCGGGCAATCTGCCCCGCTTGCCGTAAGACATGGGGAAACTCCTTGAGGACGAATGATGACCACGGGGTAGAGCCGCGCCTAGCCGTCGAGTTCCCGGCGGCTGGCCGGGCATTCATTCCCGCGGAAGGCGAGAGCGACGGCATCACGGTGGAAAATTACGCATGGCCGATGCGTTATTATTGCGGGCTATGGCTACAGAAGACAAATTGACAGAAGGTAAATCCACCGACGAGCAGTCGGCCGAACAGCGACCGACGCTGTATGAACTGATCGGTGGCGAGCAGGAGTTGCGCGCGCTGGTCGACCGGTTTTACGACTTGATGGATCTGGAGCCGCAGTTCGCGGGCATACGCGCACTGCATCCGACGACGCTGGACGGTTCGCGCGACAAGCTGTTCTGGTTCCTTTCCGGCTGGGCCGGCGGACCCAATCTGTTCATCGAACGCTTCGGCCATCCGCGCCTGCGTGCGCGCCATCTGCCGTATGCGATCGGCATCAGCGAACGCGATCAATGGCTGCAATGCATGGACATGGCGATGGAAGACGTCGGCATCGTGCCTGCGCTGCAGGAATATCTGCGCAAGGCGTTTGCCGAAACCGCCGACTGGATGCGCAATATGCACGGTTAAGCTTGGCTAGGGTGCGAAATTTGCGTAGTTGACTGCGCGTCACGCCTGATTGCTCTTTTCGATTTCGCTTCCCGACGGAAGATTCCATGACACAAACGCATTTTTTCATTCTGCTGTTCGCCGCGCTGATCGTCGTCGTGCTGCAGATCGTCCTGCTGATGCGCAAGCGCGGCAACGACGCATCGCAACTGACGCAGATTCAGCAGGAACTGCAGCGCAGCCAGCAGCAGGCTGGTGAACGCATCGAGCGCGAACTGCGCGAACAGCTGCAGTCGACATCGCTGGCGACGCGGCAGGAGCTGGGCGGTAATTTCACGCAATTCCAGCAGACGCTCGCAGCGCAGCTGACCAGCGTGGCGACGCTGCAAAACAGCCAGATCGATAGTTTTGCGCAGCAATTGGCGAAGCTGAACGAAGCCAATGCGCAGCAACTGGAAGCGATGCGGCAGTCGATCGCACAGCAGGCACAGACCGGGCGCGACGAACAGGCCGTTGCGCTGAAACGCTTCGGCGATACGCTGAACCAGTCGCTGGCCGCGTTGACCGAATCGAATGCGCAACGCATGGCCGAAGTGCGCGCGACGCTGGAAGCGAAGATCAAGGATCTGCAGACCGACAACGGCACGCGCCTGGAAGAAATGCGCAAGACCGTCGACGAGAAGCTGCATGCGACGCTGGAGCAACGCTTGGGAGAATCGTTCAAGCTGGTGTCCGACCGGTTGGAAAAAGTGCATCAGGGGCTGGGCGAGATGCAGCAACTGGCGGTCGGTGTCGGCGACCTGAAGCGCGTACTGACAAACGTGAAGACGCGCGGCACCTGGGGCGAAGTGCAGCTGGAAATGCTGCTGGAACAATTGCTGACGCCGGAACAGTATGCGAAGAACGTCGAGACGATTCCGCGCAGCGGCGCACGCGTCGAATTCGCGGTCAAGCTGCCGGGCAAGGACGATGCGAACCAGCCGGTCTGGATGCCAATCGATGCGAAATTCCCGAAAGAGCAGTACGAGCGCCTGGCCGATGCCGCCGAACATGCCGACATGGATGGCGTGGCGGCAGCGGGCCGCGAACTGGAAACAGTGATTCGCAACGAGGCGAAGAAGATCGCGGAGAAATATCTGTCGCCGCCGCTGACGACAGATTTCGCCATTCTGTTCCTGCCGACCGAAGGTCTGTATGCGGAAGTAATGCGTCGCCCCGGTCTGGCGGACGAGTTGCAGCGCAATTGCCGCGTCAGCATTGCTGGTCCGTCGACGTTGTCGGCCTTGCTGAACAGTCTGCAGATGGGCTTCCGTACGCTGGCGCTGGAAAAGCGTTCGTCCGAAGTGTGGCAGGTGCTGGGCGCGGTCAAGACGGAATTCGGCAAGTTCGGCGACGTGCTGGCCGCGACCAAGACGACGCTGGAACGTGCAGCAAAAAATATCGAACAGGCCGAAACGCGCACGCGCCAGATGTCGCGCAAGCTCAAGTCCGTCGAAGCGTTGCCGAGCGACGCGGCACAGCAACTGCTGGGCGGCGCATCGCTGGATGTATCGCTCGATCCGTCGGATGACGCATGATGGGATGGATGGCCGGCGCGCCGGCAGCAATTCTTCAACCGTGATACATTCACGTCTCTGCCGAACAAACTGAGTGTTCGTTCGGCAGTGCGTTCTCGGGGCGGGGTGAAATTCCCCACCGGCGGTGATGACAGCAATGTCCAGCCCGCGAGCGTTCGATGCGATTCCGGTTTGCTTCTCTGCGAACCATTGCGTTGAAGTCAGCAGATCCGGTGTGATTCCGGAGCCGACGGTACAGTCCGGATGATAGAGAACGGAATGCCGCATTCCGCACAGCCGTCTTCGGACGCGTGCGCGTTGTCATTCCTGCTTGATCTTCACCATGCCCTGTAATTCTTTCTGCAGACAGGAGCTTTTGCATGCAATCACCCATCAATATCCAGGCGGGCGGCCGTCGTATCGCCTTCGTTCAATCCAGCTGGCACAAGGACATCGTCGACCAGTGTCGCGTCGCCTTCGTCGAGGAAATGGCACAGCGCGGCCATGCCGCCGACAGCATCGACTTCTTTGAAGTTGCCGGCGCGTTCGAGATTCCGCTGCATGCCAAGCTACTGGCAAAAAGCGGTCGTTATGCAGCTGTCGTCGCCGCCGGACTGGTGGTGGACGGTGGCGTCTATCGCCATGAGTTCGTGGCGCAGGCCGTCATCAGCGGCCTGATGCAGGTGCAGCTGGAAACGGAAGTGCCGGTCATTTCCGCCGTGCTGACGCCACATCACTTCCATTCGCATCAGGAGCATCATGGCTTCTTCCATGAGCATTTCCTGGTGAAGGGGAAAGAAGCGGCACACGCCTGTTCCGATACGATTCGGTGCGTGCAGCAATTGGCGGCAGCGCCGGACCGCATCGCTGCTTGAATCGTCGACAGCATGAAAAAGGGAGCCCGCGGGCTCCCTTTTTTATCGTGCGCTTCGTGTGAAGCGCTAGCGATTACCGCTTGGTTTCCATCTGGATCAGCGGTTCGTTCGATGCCGGCGGCAACGGTTTGCGTTCACGCGGTACGCGCGGTGCAGCGACGATTTTGGCGGCTTCTTCCTGTGCTGCACGCAGCTTGATCGGATCGGTCGATGCCAATTCCAGGCCGGCGGCGCGCAGGACTGCGTCCAGCGTGTCGGCCGTTGCCGGCGTTGTGGTCGAAGCAGTCGTTACTGCGGCACTTGCAGCCGGTGTTTCACTGACAGTTTCGGCTGCGAACAGCGTTTGCTGGCGTGCCAGTTCGGCGGCGGCAACCGGTGCGTCAATAATTTCCTTATTGGCTTCCGCTACGGTTTCTTCGACGGCTTCCGGCGAAATCGTGGCGATTTCTGGTTCGGACGCAATCGTTTCGACAGCTGCTTCGACCGGCGCCGTGGCGACGGTAGTAGCTGCTTCCTGTTGCGGTGCAGCCGCTTCGACAGCAACCGGTGCCGTTTCAACAATCGCTTCGCTGACAACGGCAGCGGCCATCGTACGTGCGTCGACATGCGGTTGTGCCGCCGGGGCTTCTGCCGCTTCGTCCAGCAGCGTGGTTTCCTGCAGGGCCGTCACGGTGTTTTCACCTTCGGCGGCGTCGGCATTTTCCGCATTCTCTGCATTTTCGACATTATCGCGATCGCGGCGATTGCGGTTGCGGCCGCCACGGCGGCGACGGCGGCGCGGCTGTTCTTCGCCGGTTGCGGCTTCCAGCGGATTGCCGTTGACGTCGAGGATGGGCGATTCGACTGCAGCATCGGCAACCGCTTCGCTTGCAGGAGCAATGATGCGTTGCTGCAGAGCCGGTTGCTCGACAGCTTCGGCGACGACCGCTTTGGCGGCTTCGGTTTCCTTGCGATCCTCGCGTGGCGGACGCGGTGCGCGCTCGCGGCGATTTTCATTGCCTTCGCGCTGTTCGCGTGCCTCGCGCGGTTCCCGTGGCGGACGAGCCGGGCGTTGCTGCTGTTGCGCTTCGGCTGCCGGAGCAGCTGCCTTGGCGGTTTCTTCGCGTTCCTCACCACGTTCGCGTCCACCGCGTCCACCGCGACGATTGCGGTTGCGGCCGCCACGTTCGCCGCGCTCAGCGCGATTACGCTGGTTCTTGTCTTCGGCAGCGGCCGGTTTTGCAACCGGTGCCGGTTGGGCAGGCGCACCCATGAACAGGTCGATCAGTTTCTGGAAGAAGCCTTTGCTTTGTACCGGTGCGGCTGTAGCTGCAGGTTTGGCGGCGCCGGCTTCCTTGCGCTCGACAATCGGCGCAGGCTGGTCTGGCGTGATGCCCTTGACGACGGCTTCCTGACGCGGCTTGGTTTCTTCCTTCTGGCGCTTGCCGTAGCTGATGTCGGTCTCTGCCTGCTCGGCCATTGCATAGCTGGCTTGCGTGTCTTCCAGGCGCGGATCGTCGTGCTTGATGCGTTCCAGCTTGTAATGCGGCGTTTCCAGGTGCTTGTTCGGGATCAGGATGACGGCGACGCGATGGCGCGTTTCGATCTTCAGAATCTCGCCGCGCTTCTCGTTCAGCAGGAAGGCAGCGACATCGACCGGCGCCTGCACATGGATGGCGGCGGAGTTTTCCTTCATTGCCTCTTCCTGGATGATGCGCAGCACCTGCAGGGCGGACGATTCGGTATCGCGGATGTGGCCGGTGCCGTTGCAGCGCGGGCAGGTCACGTGGCTGCCGTCGGACAGCGACGGACGCAGACGCTGACGCGACAGTTCCATCAGGCCGAAGCGGGAGATCTTGCCCATCTGCACGCGCGCACGGTCGAAGTGCAGCGCATCCTTCAGGCGGGTCTCGACTTCGCGCTGGTTCTTCGCGTTCTCCATGTCAATGAAGTCGATGACGATCAGGCCGCCGAGGTCGCGCAGGCGCAACTGGCGGGCGACTTCCTCGGCTGCTTCGCAGTTGGTGTTGAAGGCGGTCGTTTCGATGTCGGTACCGCGGGTGGCGCGTGCCGAGTTGACGTCGATCGAAACCAGCGCTTCGGTGTGGTCGATCACGATGGCGCCGCCGGAAGGCAGCGGCACGGTGCGTGCGTAGGCGGTTTCGATCTGGTGTTCGATCTGGAAACGCGAGAACAGCGGCACGTCGTCGCGGTAGCGTTTGACGCGATGCACCATGTCCGGCATCACATGGCTCATGAACTGCTGGGCCTGTTCGTAGATGTCGTCGGTGTCGATCAGGATTTCGCCGATGTCCGGCTGGAAATAGTCGCGGATGGCGCGGATGACCAGCGACGATTCCTGGTAGATCAGGAAAGCGCCAGGGGCTGACTTGCCGGCGCCTTCGATCGCGCGCCACAGCTGCATCAGGTAGTTCAGATCCCACTGCAGTTCATCGACATTGCGGCCGATGCCGGCAGTGCGGGCGATGACGGACATGCCTTGCGGAATGTCCAGCTTGTCCATGGTTTCGCGCAGTTCCTGGCGGTCTTCGCCTTCGACACGGCGCGACACGCCGCCGCCACGCGGATTGTTCGGCATCAGGACCAGATAGCGGCCGGCCAGCGAGATGAACGAGGTCAGGGCTGCGCCCTTGTTACCGCGTTCTTCCTTTTCGACCTGGACCATGATTTCCTGGCCTTCGCGCAGCGCATCCTTGATGGTGGCGTTGCGCACGTCCACGCCTTCCTTGAAGTAGGTGCGGGCGACTTCCTTGAACGGCAGGAAACCGTGGCGGTCTTCGCCGTAGCTGACGAAGCAGGCTTCCAGCGACGGTTCGATGCGGGTGATGACACCCTTGTAGATATTGGACTTGCGCTGTTCGCGTCCGGCGGTTTCGATGTCGATATCGATGAGTTTTTGCCCATCGACAATGGCAACACGCAGTTCTTCCTGCTGTGTTGCGTTGAAAAGCATACGCTTCATTTTTTGTGCTCCACGGCCCGCAGGCCATACGTGCCGTTGCGTTACGCAGGACGTCAGCGATGGCGGTGCTTCCGGCCTGCGGAAATCGATAGCCTCTCGCTATCGTTTTCGCAGCAACTGCGGACAAGCACGTTCTTCATCATCGACGGCGCATGCGCCATGCAACAGCGATCAGTACAGGGGTGTATGCGGGACGGGAGGACTGGGGGAGGGAAATTGCCTTGATGTGTGAGACTCAGCGCAGTGCGCTGTCGTCACAACGGGGCGCGGATGCGGAGAAGCGGTTGCCGGATGCGCACCCGATCGGCATCGGACGCTTCGAGTACATCGAGCGCAACGACGGCGTTTGGTGGGCAATTGGTTCTGACCATACTAAGTAAGGGCAATCGGCAAAACGGTTCTGCTGCATCAACCAGCAAGCTTTCCGTATTCGGCGAGCTTGCCGGACTTTTATCCTAACAATCCAGACATCCTGACCAACACTCTTGCGCGTTATCCGATTGCAACAACGGTGCAACCCTGATTCGCACAAGCGCGGTGCATACACATCTTTTCCATCAAATTTGCGAAATTGGCGAGGCCGATGGAGAGGCCCCTGTGTAGAATGTGTTTTTTATTCTTACACTGCAATGGCTTGGTAGCCATTGCGAACTGATTATATATTCAAAATGAAGGACTTAGCGAGATTTTCCGGGAAAGGGTCTGAAAAGCCTGCGCCCGCCCGGTCAGCGCAGGTCGCTTCCTCGTCTTTTGCACAGGTTCAACTGCTGACGATTTCCGAGGAGGAAGCCGGTCAGCGTATCGACAATTTCCTGCTTCGTATCTGCAAGGGTGTGCCGAAAAGCCATATTTATCGTGTGCTGCGGTCGGGCGAAGTGCGCGTCAACAAAGGGCGCATTGATCAAACCTATCGATTGGCGGAAGGCGATATGGTACGCGTTCCGCCGGTCCGTGTAGCCGAAAAGACAACGACGGGCGTGCCCGGCGCCGAATTCCATATCCTGTTTGAAGATGCGCATCTACTGGTCATCGACAAGCCGGCCGGCGTGGCCGTGCATGGCGGCTCCGGCGTCAGCTACGGCGTGATCGAGCAATTGCGGGCGGCGCGGCCGGACGCCAAATTCCTCGAGCTGGTTCATCGACTGGATCGCGAAACCTCGGGCGTGCTGTTGCTGGCGAAGAAACGTTCGGCATTGACGAATTTGCATGAGCAGATCCGCGGCGGCGAGCCGGACAAGCGTTACTGGACGCTGGTGCATGGCGACTGGAAGAATACGCGCCAGCATGTGAAGTTGCCACTGCATAAATATTCGACGCCGGACGGCGAGCGCCGCGTGCGGGTGCAGGCGGACGGCATGCCTTCGCATACGGTTTTCAATCTGGTGCGGAAATACGAAGATTTTGCGTTGCTGGAAGCGGAACTGAAGACGGGCCGTACGCACCAGATTCGCGTGCATCTGGCGTCCAGCGGTTTTCCGATCGCGGGCGACGACAAGTACGGCGATTTCGCACTCAATCGTGCCTTGCAGAAGGCAGACGGCGAACGACAGGCATTGAAGCGCATGTTTCTGCACGCGCACCAGATTACCTTTATCCATCCCGAAACCGGTCGGCAGATGACGCTGGAAGCGCCGATGCCGCCGGAATGCGCGCGTTTTCTCAAAGGTCTCAAAGAGACACGTGATTGAGCAAGGAGCAGGCGGCGTCGGCCGTCAGTGACATGGCAAGAAAGCAATTCGATTTCATCGTCTTCGACTGGGACGGCACGCTGATGGACAGCACGGCGACCATCGTCCATTGCATCCAGGCGGCCGCGCGCGATCTCGGCCTGCCGGTTCCGAACGAAAGAGCCGCGGCACACGTGATCGGGCTGAGCCTGCAGAGCGCAATGGAAGCGGCGATTCCCGATGTCGATCCCAAATACTATCCGCGCATCGTCGAGCGCTATCGTCATCACTATCTGGCGCAGGACGGCGGGCTGACGCTGTTCGACGGCGTGCACGAGATGCTGGAAGATCTGGCGAATCAGGGATATTTCCTCGGCGTGGCGACCGGCAAGAGCCGCGTCGGCCTGAATCGTGCGTTGAAGGCGGCAGAGCTGGAATCGCGTTTCGATGCGACACGCTGCGCCGATGAAACCTTCTCCAAGCCGCACCCGGCCATGCTGGAAGAACTGACGCGCGAACTGGGACAGGACATGCAGCGCACTGTGATGATCGGCGACACCACGCACGATTTGCTGTTGGCGAGCAATGCCGGCGCCGCAGGCATTGCCGTGCATTACGGCGCGCATCCGCCGGCCGATCTTCAGGCGCTACATCCACTGTTCGCCGCCAATTCTGTGGCAGAACTGCACGCGTGGCTGAATGCGCACGCCTGATAAAAGCGATGCCATGACGACGGAACGTATCGAACCGAGACGGCCGAGCCAACCGCAGCCGTAATCCGCGGCGCATTCACATTGTCGAAAAGGATATCGGGTATGCTGGCAGCCCGACGAACATGTCAGAACCGCACGCGCTTGCGCGGCGGAAAACCCATCGAGTGAGATCATGAGCAACGACAACGATCAAGGCAGGCAGATGCAGAGAAAAGACGGCTGGGAAAGGGACGTGCTGGAAAAGCTGGCCTTTGCCACATTGAAAGAACAGCGCGCACGCCGTCGCTGGAGCATCTTCTTCAAGCTGGCAACACTGGCGGTGATCGGCTTCGGTCTGTGGCTGGTGCTGGGATCGTCGGTTTCGGAAATGGAGAACGTCGGCCCGCATACGGCGCTGATCAAACTTGACGGCACGATCGAGGCCAAGGGCGCCGTCGATGCGGACGCTGTAGTGTCTGCATTGAACAAGGCGTATGAGGATCCGGGCACGGTCGGTGTCATCATGCAGATCAACAGCCCGGGCGGCAGCCCGGTGCAGGCCGGCATCATCAACGATGAAATGACGCGTCTGCGTACCAAATATCCGAAGAAGCCGTTGTATGTCGTCGTTACCGATATCTGCGCATCGGGCGGCTACTACATCGCTGCCGCTGCCGATCGTATCTACGTGAACAAGGCCAGCATCGTCGGTTCGATCGGCGTGTTGATGGACGGCTTCGGTTTCACCGGTGCGATGGAGAAGCTTGGCGTCGAACGCCGCCTGCTGACGGCCGGTGAGAACAAGGGCTTCCTCGATCCGTTCAGCCCGCAGTCCGACAAGCAGAAGTTGTATGCGCAGAACATGCTGGATGAAATTCATCAGCAGTTCATCGACGTTGTACGCAAGGGGCGTGGTACGCGCCTGAAGGAAGTGCCGGAGATTTTCTCCGGCCTCGTGTGGAGCGGCGCGAAGTCGGTGGACTTGGGATTGGCTGACGGTTTCGGTACGGTGGAAAGCGTGGCGCGTGATCAGCTGAAGTCGACGAACGTCGTCGATTACACGCAAAGGGAAGGTCTGTCGGATCGTGTTCTGCGGAAATTCGGTGCGGCTGCCGGTGCGTCTGCGGTGAAGGCACTCACCGAACAATGGATGCCGAATCTCAGGTAATGATTGACTGCAAGATGCCATCGTATTTTTTCAGTGGCACCGTGAAAATCGTCTTGCAGTTTCGGAGTGATTGACTATATTGAGATCGCGTTATCCACATCCGACGATGTGAATGCAACAACGTCAGCAATCAATGGATTGCAATCGCTCGCATTTTTACGATAACGCAGGGGTCTCATGGCCCATCCCGATGCCTTCTAGGAAGGCAGGCAAAGCGGCGATGAAACATCGCCGCTTTGCATCATCTTGCGGCGCGCCTTGAACGGCGCGCCGTTTTCATTTCTCTTTTATTCGGCCAGCAGCAGGAAGACCGTCGGCTTCTTGTGAAAGTCCGGCATGCCGCTGTTTGCCAACTGCTTCTTCCATTGAGCGGCGGATTGCGTGCATATCGTTTCCGATGGCAGTGTCAGATCGGTGGCAATGCTGATCAGTGTATCGGGGCGGCAGGCCGTAATCAGCGCTTCCAGCATGCCGGCATTGCGATACGGTGTTTCGATGAAGAACTGCGTCTGTTTTTCGGCGCGCGAGCGTTCTTCCAGTTGGCGGATGCGCTTCGTGCGGGCAGCGGTATCGATAGGCAGATATCCATTGAAGGCGAAGTTTTGTCCGCTCAGGCCGCTGGCCATCACGGCAAGCAGTAGCGATGATGGCCCGACCAGCGGTTGCACGCGAATGCCATGCGTATGTGCCAGCCGAACGAGATTGGCGCCAGGGTCGGCAACGGCGGGTACGCCGGCTTCCGAGGTCAGTCCGGCATCCTGACCGGCCAGCAGCGGTTCGAGCAAGGCGGGCAGCGCAGCAGCTTGCGTGTTGACGTCGAGTTCGACGATGCGGATTTCCTGCAGCGGTTTTGCGAGTGGAATCTGCGCGTTGACGAGCTTCAAAAAAGCGCGTGTGGTCTTGGCGTTTTCAGCAATGAAATAGTCGAGCTGCGCCGTGATGTGCTGAACATCGGCTGGAATGATATGTGCCAGCGGATCGGCGGCTTCGGCCTGCTGGCCCAGCGTATTGGGAATGAGATAGAGGGTGCCCGGCATGTCGACGGTTTTTATGTATTGAAAAATTCCACGCCGGTACGGCGCAGCATGGCAGTCAATGCGATCAGCGGCAGGCCGGTTAATGCGGTCGGATCGCTGCTGTCGATGCGTTCGATCAGTGCGATGCCCAAGCCTTCGTTCTTGGCGCTGCCGGCGCAATCGTAAGGCTGCTCGATGCGCAGATAGGCATCGAGTTCGTGATCGGGCAGGTTGCGGAACGTGACGCTGGTACGGACGTTTTCCAGTTGGTGTTGTGGCGCCCCGACGCCATCGCGGCCGTCAAACAAGCACAACGCTGTATGAAAGACAACAGTACGGCCGCGCATCTTTTGCAATTGTTGCAATGCCTTGTCATGCGTTCCTGGCTTACCGATTTGTTCGCCATCCAGCGTGGCGACTTGGTCGGAGCCGATGACCAGCGCATTCTGCACTTTGCCCGCGATTGCCGCGGCTTTCTCTTTTGCCAACCTCAGAGCGGTAGTCTCGGGGGATTCCCCCGCTTGCGGCGTTTCGTCGATATCCGGGGTCATCACGTCGAACGGGATACGCAAACGGGACAGCAGTTCGCGGCGGTAAACCGAACTGGAACCAAGGATCAGACGCGGTTGGCGGGAGGGCGAAGGCATTTTTGACGTTTATTTGAATGAGCGCTCAACAAAGACGCGCTAACGCTTTGACGAATAAGGAAAAAGCCTGTTATTATCGCAGGTTTTCCGGATTCGGCCAGCAGCCATGACCGCTTTTGCCATCGACGTTTTCGAATTCTGCCGGCTTGGCGAGCGGCGCGAGGGCGAGGTTTCGGTTGCCGACCTGTCCCGGTTGGCTGCCGAATGCATCGATAGGAATGCGTCGCTGCGCTGGACGTTGCAGGGCGATACGAACAGTTTCGGTCATCCTCAACTGACGATGACGGTCGCCGGCAAGGTACGGCTGGTCTGCCAGCGTTGTATGACGGCGCTGGAGCACGATATTGCGTCGGAACAGGTGCTGGTGCTGGCCAGAAGCGAAGAGCAGGCGGACGAAATCGAGGAGTTGCTGGACGACGAGTCGATCGACGTGATCGTCGGCACGAAGTCGATGAACATTCTGGATTTGGTGGAAGACGAGGCCTTGTTGTCGTTGCCGCTGTCGTCCAAGCATGAAGTCTGTCCGGACGGTGCAATGCAGGATGCCGCAGACAGTACGCGCAAGCCATCGCCTTTCGACGTTCTGAAGGGGCTGAAGCAGTAAGATATCGGCAGGAAGAATTTCAGCAACAGAAATGGTTGTTTTGCGCAGTGACGCAAAACGGATGTGTTAGAATTTTCAAACTTAAGGTTTAGGAGTAGTCATCATGGCAGTTCAACAGAATAAAAAGTCCCCGTCGAAGCGCGGTATGCACCGTTCGCACGACTTCCTGGTTGCTCCGCAACTGAGCACCGAGCAAACCACGGGTGAAACGCACCTGCGTCACCACATCAGCCCGAACGGCTTCTATCGTGGCCGTAAAGTCCTGAAGACCAAAAACGACGAATAATCCATTCCCGTTCAGGCGAAGAAAGCGGCGCGTTGAGTCATGACTTTGCGCCGTTTTTTCATATGCACATCAAGCGCATCGCGTCATTTTGAATCAAGCCGAACCTGCCGCATAATGTGGCCGGACCGAGGCACTGAATCAAGCCAATGACAATCAAAATATCCATAGACTGCATGGGCGGAGACCACGGCCCGGCGGTTACCATTCCTGCAGCCATTTCCTTTGTTGAAAGCGAGCCGGAAGCGGAGCTTATCCTCGTCGGCCAGGAAGCCGTGCTTCTGGCGGAATTGAAGAAGCGCAAGGCTGCGGAGCATCCACGCCTTTCCGTCGTCCATGCGGCGGATGTCGTCGAGATGAACGATACGCTGGAAACGGCGTTGCGTCGCAAGCGCGACTCGTCGATGCGCATCGCGATCAATCTCGTCAAGGAAGGCCAGGCGCATGCCTGCGTCTCCGCCGGCAATACCGGCGCACTGATGGCGATTTCCCGCTACGTGCTCAAGACCATTCCCGGCGTCGATCGCCCGGCGATCTGCAGCATTCTCCCCAATCAGAAAGACGGCCCGACCTATATGCTGGATCTGGGCGCCAACGTCGATTGCGAACCGCAGCATCTGCATCAGTTCGCGTTGATGGGCTCGGCGCTGGTATCGGCGATGGAAGGCAAGGCCAAGCCGACAGTCGGTCTGCTGAATGTGGGTGAGGAAGACATCAAGGGCAATGACGTCGTCAAGCAGACGGCAATGCTGCTGCGTGCCGATCACGAGAAGGGCACGCTGAATTTCTACGGCAACGTCGAAGGCGATGACATCTTCAAGGGGACGACCGACATCGTCGTCTGCGACGGTTTCGTCGGCAACGTCACGCTGAAGACGTCGGAAGGCCTGGGCCGCTTCGTCAAGAGCGTGCTGACCACCGAGTTCAAGCGCACGCCGCTGAACATGCTGGGCGCATTGATTGCGCGCGCCGCGCTGAAAGCCATTTCGCAACGTTTGAATCCATCGCGCTACAACGGCGGCAGTCTGCTTGGTTTGCGCGGGCTGGTATTCAAGAGCCATGGCGGCGCCGATGCATATGGATACCAATGGGCGATCCGGCGTGCTTTCGATGCGGCAAACAACGATCTGCTGTCGCGTATTTCGACAAAGATCGCCGACCTGATGCCGCAAACTCCTTCTCCCGCCGACGCCCCGACCAATACAGATAAAAACACGGAACAGAAAACCGCATGAGTCTCTATAGCAAAATTATCGGCACGGGGAGCTATCTGCCGCCCCGTCGCGTCACCAACCAGGCATTGGCCGACGAACTGGCAGCGAAGGGCATCGAAACTTCCGACGAATGGATCGTTTCGCGCAGCGGTATTTCCGCGCGCCATTACGCAGATCCAGGTATGCAGTCGAGCGATCTGGCCGTCGAAGCTGCGAAGCGCGCGCTTGAGATGGCGAAACTGGCGCCGAACGATATTGACCTGATCATCCTGGCGACTTCGACGCCGGATTTCTTTGGTGGCTTCCCGAGTACGGCCTGTGTCGTGCAGCGCAAGTTGGGCATCACCAACGAATGTGCAGCAGTCGACGTGCAGGCGGTCTGTAGCGGTTTCGTCTACGCGGTATCGACAGCGGACAACTTCATTAAGGCGGGTTCACACAAGAACGTGCTGGTGATCGGCGCCGAAGTGTTTTCGCGCATCATCGACTTCAACGATCGTACGACTTGCGTGCTGTTCGGCGATGGCGCCGGTGCAGTCGTGATGACGGCATCGAACGAACCGGGCGTGCTGGCTACGCGGCTGCATGCCAACGGTAACTATGGCGACATCCTGTGCGGCCCGGGTCGCATCAGCAACGGCGCGATTGAAGGTAACGCTTTCATGTACATGGATGGCCAGGCCGTCTTCAAGCTGGCGGTCGGCCTGCTCGACAAGGTCGCCAACGAGGCACTGCAACAGGCGAAGATGGATGCGTCCGAAATCGACTGGATTGTGCCGCATCAGGCCAATATCCGCATCATGCAGGGCACGGCGAAGAAATTGGGCCTTGGCATGGACAAGATGATCGTCACCGTCGACCAGCACGGCAATACGTCGGCTGCATCGATTCCGCTGGCGTTGGATACCGGCGTGCGCGACGGTCGCATCAAGCCGGGCCAGAACGTGATGATGGAAGGCGTCGGCGGCGGCTTCACGTGGGGCGCGGTTCTGGCGCGCATGTAATTGATTGACTCCCGGAAACAAATAACAACATGAGCAAATTCGCATTCGTTTTCCCCGGACAAGGTTCGCAAGCCATTGGCATGCTGAACGGTTTCGCCGATAACGCGGTCGTGCAGCAGACGCTGGCGGAAGCATCCGATGCGCTGCAATTCGATCTGGCGAAACTGATCGCCGAAGGTCCGAAGGAAGACCTAGATCTGACCACCAACACACAGCCGGTGATGTTGACTGCAGCTGTCGCGATGTATCGCGCATGGATCGCTGCGGGCGGCAAGGCACCGGCGGTGGTGGCTGGTCACAGCCTGGGTGAGTATTCGGCACTGGTCGCAGCCGGTGTGATCCCATTCAAGGATGCCGTGCCGCTGGTGCGCTTCCGCGCCAAGGCGATGCAGGAAGCTGTGCCTGTCGGTCGGGGTGGCATGGCGGCAATTCTCGGCTTGTCCGATGCCGACGTGCTAGCCGCCTGCCAGGAAGCGGCGCAGGGCGAAGTCGTCGAAGCGGTCAACTTCAATGCGCCGGCGCAAGTCGTGATTGCCGGTCACAAGGCGGCGATCGAGCGTGCCTGCGAAGCAGCCAAGGCAAAGGGCGCCAAGCGCGCGCTGCCGCTGCCGGTTTCCGCGCCTTTCCATTCGTCGCTGCTGAAGCCGGCGTCGGATCACCTGCGCGAATACCTGGCGCCGCTGGCGTTCAATGCGCCGCAGATTCCACTGATCAACAATGTCGATGTTGCCATCGTCAATGACGTGGACGGTATCAAGGATGCGCTGGTACGCCAGGCGGCCAACCCGGTTCGCTGGGTCGAAACGGTGCAGAAGATGGCGGCGGACGGCGTGACCGATCTCGTCGAATGCGGTCCGGGCAAGGTGCTGGCCGGCTTGACCAAGCGAATCAACGGCGATCTGACCGGACACGCGATTGTGGATCAGGCATCTTTGGATGCTGTTTTGGAGCTTTTGAAATGACGAATACTCAACTGGCAGGCCAGGTTGCATTGGTTACCGGCGCATCGCGCGGCATCGGACGCGCCATTGCGCAGGAACTGGCAAAGCAGGGCGCAAAAGTGGTCGGTACGGCAACGTCGGAAGCCGGCGCGGCAGCGATCTCGGAATATCTGGGCGAAGGCGGCAAAGGCGTCGTGCTTGATGTCAATAATGCGACGCGTTCGGTCGAGCTGATCGATGAAATCCAGAAGGATTTCGGCGCGGTCACGATTCTTGTCAACAATGCAGGCATCACGCAGGATCAACTGGCGATGCGCATGAAGGACGAAGAGTGGGACAGCGTGATCGCGACCAATCTGACGGCAGTCGGCCGCCTGTCGCGCGCTGTGCTGCGCGGCATGATGAAAGCGCGCAATGGTCGCATCATCAACATAACGTCGGTGGTCGGCTCGTCCGGCAATCCTGGACAGATGAATTATGCTGCGGCCAAGGCGGGTGTTGCCGGCATGACGCGCGCGCTGGCGCGCGAGATCGGCAGCCGCAATATCACCGTGAACTGCGTCGCACCCGGTTTCATCGATACGGACATGACGAAGGTGCTTGGCGAGGAACAGACGACGGCACTCAAGCAGCAGATCCCGCTCGGTCGTCTCGGCCAGCCGGAAGACATCGCTGCAGCCGTGAGCTTCCTTGCTTCACCGCAGGCCGGCTACATTACCGGCACCACGCTGCACGTCAATGGCGGCATGTATATGTAAATTAGGCGCTTTTGGCCGCAGAATCGACTTTCTCGATGACAAAAGCCAAAAGTAATTTATCGGTGCGCAAACCTGCTAAAATGCGCGCACTTTCTGTAACCACTCATTGGAGTTAAACATGTCGGATATCGAACAACGCGTTAAGAAAATCGTTGCTGAACAACTGGGCGTCGCCGAAGCGGACATCAAAACCGAATCGTCGTTCGTCGATGATCTGGGTGCCGACTCGCTCGATACCGTTGAACTGGTAATGGCGCTCGAAGACGAATTCGAAATGGAAATCCCGGACGAGCAAGCCGAAAAAATCACCACCGTGCAGCAGGCGATCGACTACGCCAAGGCAAACGTCAAAGCGTAAGCTTGTTTTGAATTTGAACGACTCCAGGAGAATTGCTTGAGCCGCTCTAGTAAACGTCGTGTCGTCGTAACTGGTCTTGGTTGTGTTTCTCCCGTCGGCAACAATGTCGCGGATACGTGGAAAGCCATCACGGCAGGCCAGTCAGGCATTGCCACCATCACCAAATTCGATGCGACTCCCTTCAGCACGCATTTTGCTGGAGAAGTGAAGAACTTCAATATCGAGGATTACATTCCCGGTAAGGAAGCACGCCACATGGATACCTTCATCCATTACGGCGTGGCAGCTGGCATGCAGGCGATGCAAGACAGCGGCCTGCAGGTGACCGAAGAAAATGCCGAGCGCATCGGCGTCATCGTCGGTTCCGGTATCGGTGGTCTGCCATTGATCGAAGATACGCATGCAGAATTGACGAATCGCGGCCCGCGCCGCATCAGCCCATTCTTCGTGCCGGCATCGATCATCAACATGATTTCCGGCCACCTGTCGATTCATTACGGGCTCAAGGGCCCCAATCTCGCCGTCGTGACGGCCTGCACGACCGGCTTGCATGCCATCGGCTCGGCCGCTCGCATGATTGAATACGGCGATGCGGATGTGATGATTGCAGGCGGCGCCGAATCCACGATTTCCCCGCTGGGGCTGGGTGGTTTTGCGGCAGCGCGTGCGCTGTCCTCCCGCAATGACGATCCGGCGACGGCATCGCGTCCGTGGGACAAGGATCGCGACGGTTTCGTCCTCGGCGAAGGCGCAGGCGTGATGGTGCTCGAAGAGTACGAGGCAGCGAAGGCACGCGGTGCGAAGATCTACGCGGAATTGGTCGGCTTTGGCATGAGCGCCGATGCCTATCACATCACTGCGCCGAACATGGACGGTCCGCGCCGCAGCATGGTCAACGCACTGAAGAATGCGGAAATTTCCGCTGACCAGGTGCAATACCTGAACGCGCACGGCACTTCGACACCGCTCGGCGACAAGAACGAATCCGATGCAGTCAAGGCTGCCTTTGGCGCACACGCGAAGAAGCTGACCGTCAATTCGACGAAGTCGATGACCGGCCACTTGCTGGGCGGTGCCGGCGGACTGGAATCGGTGTTCACCGTTCTGGCCGTGCATCATCAGATTTCGCCGCCGACGATCAATATCTTCAACCAGGATCCGGAATGCGATCTCGACTACTGCGCCAACGCGGCGCGCGAGATGCCGATCCAGTACGCGATGAAGAACAACTTCGGATTCGGCGGTACGAACGGTACCCTGATCTTCGGTAAGGTCTGATCGAAATCCGATTGCTCGCAAGGGCAATCGGATTTTTCACTTTATCCACCCATGTCGATCGCGGTCAGCACCGTGGTGCAGCCATCCAGACTATTGTCTCTGATGACGATGGTCATGTGTATTGCAGTGCTGTGCGCTGGCGTGGTGATCGGCTTGGGCCTCACGGGTGCTTTGTCGCCGGCTTTTCGGATCGTCATTGCGGGGGTATGCCTGGTGCTTGCAGGTCATGCATTCCGCCGCGAGAGAAAACGCAAGTCTTATGCAATTCATGTCTCGGGGACAGGGAAAATATTCTTGTCGACGTGCGATGCACGGGCCGAACCGGTCAGGCTGCTGCCGATCTCCGTGTTGTGGCCAGTTTTGTTAATCTTGCATTTGCAGAATGCCAAGCAGCATACGGAGATGGTGATCGTGCTGCCGGATTCTGCGCCCTCGGATGGATTTCGACGGCTGCTGGTGGCGTGTCGCTGGATTGCGATGCGTGGACCGGAGACCGAGCGCCGCGAGGGAATTGTGCAGGATATTTGAACTAATCGTGTTTCGCCCAGTCAACAGCACGAGCGCGTGCGTGTTGCGACATAACAAGGGAACGGGGATTTGACGACAGAACGCGATATTGATCAGCAACTCGTCGAGCGCGTACAACGCGGCGACAAAAAGGCTTTCGAGCTGTTGGTGATCAAGTACCAACGAAAACTGATGCGACTGGTATCGCGGCTCGTGCGCGACCAGGCGGAAGCCGAGGACGTCGTGCAGGAGGCGTTCATCAAGGCTTATCGCGCGTTACCCCAGTTTCGCGGCGACTCCGCGTTCTATACGTGGCTGTACCGGATCGGGATCAACACGGCGAAAAACTACCTGGTGACGCAAGGGCGCAGGGCACCGACATCGACCGAGGCCGATGTCGAGGAGGCCGAAACTTTTGACGATGGCGACCACCTAAGAGATATCAACACGCCGGAGTCGCTGTTGGCAACCAAGCAAATCGCCCAGACGTTGAACGTCGCGATGGATGAACTGCCGGAAGAGTTGCGGATGGCGATTACCCTGCGCGAGATCGAAGGGTTGAGCTATGACGAAATCGCCGAGTCGATGGGTTGTCCGATCGGCACGGTGCGCAGTCGGATTTTCCGTGCGCGCGAAGCGATTTCGGAAAAATTAAGGCCGTTGCTGGACACGGCAATCGATAAGCGTTGGTAAAAACGGAAAGAAGCGTTTTTTTGCTAAATACAGGGGTAGCCTTAATTTTTTCGGGGTTGTGATGAATACGACGAATATGACGCGGGAACAGATTTCTGCCTTTGCCGATGGCGAGTTGCCTGACGGGCATCTCGACGTCGTTCTGGCCGCTTTGCGCCAGGACGAGGGCCGCGATGCATGGAATCTTTACCATCAGGCGGGTGATGCCCTGCGTTCCGATGAACTGAACGTGCGCTTGAGCGCCGATTTCAATACGCGCATGTTTGCGCGACTGGAAGCGGAGCCGACCATCATGGTGCCGGCCGACAAGCGTGTTGTGGTTGCAAGGGATGTATCGCCGCTGCGCCGCTTCGCGATGCCGGGCATGGCTGCAGCGGCAGTCGCCGTGGCGGCTTTCCTGACCGTGCCGCAGATGATGACGCAGAACCAGAATGCCGCGCCGACACTGGCATCGGCTCCTGCTCCTGCCGTGGCATCCGCTGCGCCGGAAACGGTGACGGTCGCCAGCCAGGAAGGCGAAGTGCTGCGCGATCCGCGCATCGACGAATACCTGCTGGCGCATCAGCGTTTTTCTCCTTCTGTGTACAGCACTGCGCAATACGCCCGTTCGGCTACGTTTGCTGTTGATTCGGACAAGTAACTGATATGCGGCAAACATTGGGATTCTTCAGATTCGTCGTACTTTGCTCCAGCTTCATTGCGTTTGCATCCCATGCACAAGGCACCGAGCCGAATGTTGATTCGCACAATTCGCATGACACGCAGACCTGGCTGAAGAAAATTCAGTCGTCTGCGCAGAAGCTGAATTACTCGGGTACCTTCGTTTATCAGCAGGGCAATCAGGTGCGCACGTCGCGCATCACGCATATTCTGAACGGCAGGAACGAACTCGAGAAACTGGAAATTCTCGACGGCAAGCCGCGCGAATACATTCGTAACAACGAGGAAATCGCCTGCTACGTCCCGGAGAGCAAATCCATCCGGGTAGAGAAGCGCGTCAACAAGGATGTCTTTCCGGCTATCCTCGGCGCCAATCCGGATGACCTGGCTGCGCATTACGAAATGAAGAAGGGCGAGACGGGACGCGTCGCAGGCTACGACTGCCAGGCGATCGTGCTGGAGCCCAAGGACAAGCTGCGCTACGGCTACAAGCTGTGGGCCGAAAAGAACACCGGTCTGCTGCTGAAAGCGCAGACGCTGAACGACAAGAACGACGTGGTCGAGCAGATCGCCTTCACGCAGATCGTGATCGGCCATGTGGATGCGAACCAGGCCAAGCCCAGCTTCAAGGATACGCATGGCTGGCGTGTCGAGAATGCGGTCATGCAGGATGCCGATCTGTCGGAATGGTCCGTCAAGGGCGTGCCGCCGGGTTTCAGGAAGGTGCGCGAGATGAAGCGCCTGATCACGGATACCACCGGCGACAACACCGCGCCGACGCAGCGCGAGGTGTCGCAGATTGTCTATTCCGACGGTTTGGCAGCGATTTCCGTCTTCATCGAAGCCGGCTCGCAAAGCCGCACCGAAGGATCGATGCAGCAGGGTGCGATGAACATCATCGGCAAACGTCAGGGTGATTACTGGCTGACGGTGGTTGGTGAGGTGCCGGCCGCGGCGATCCGCCAGGTTGCCAATTCCATCGAGCTCAAATCCCGCTGAGATTCCTCGGATATCCCTTTTCGATTTCCTTTTGATTCATCCCGCTGATTTTTCTCATCCCATCTTTGCTTTTGCAAGTAAGTGTATGAAAACGATCCCTGTTCAGAAAAAACTTTCTGCCGTGCTGGTCGGAATCGCCGGCGCTTTCCTCATTTCCGTTACTGCGAATGCCGCGACGCCGGCAGCTTCGTCCGCGCCGGCGGTAGTGGCGCCAACGGTCGCGGCCTTGCCGGACTTCGCTGCGCTGGTTGAAAAGACCGGCAATGCTGTCGTCAACATTCGCACCACCGAGCGCGCGAAGATCAGTCAGGGCGGCGACATCACGCAGGATGAGGAAATGCAGGAATTCTTCCGCCGTTTCTTCGGTGTGCCGATCCCGCCGACGCAACCGTCGCCGCGTGGCCGCAAGCAGACGCCTGCTCCGGAAACAGAGGAAGAAGTGCCGCGTGGCGTGGGCTCCGGTTTCATCATTTCGCCTGATGGTTACGTGATGACGAACGCGCATGTCGTCGATGGTGCGGACGAAGTCTATGTGACGCTGACCGACAAGCGTGAATTCAAGGCCAAGATCATCGGTGCAGACAAGCGTACCGACGTCGCCATCGTGAAGATCGACGGCAGCAACCTGCCGCGACTGACGATGGGCGATTCGGACAAGATCCGCGTCGGCGAATGGGTGATCGCGATCGGTTCACCTTTCGGACTCGACAACACGGTGACGGCCGGCATTGTTTCTGCGAAGGCGCGCGATACCGGTGAGTACCTGCCGCTGATCCAGACCGATGTCGCCGTCAATCCTGGCAACTCGGGTGGCCCGTTGATCAATATGCGCGGCGAAGTGATCGGCATCAATTCGCAGATTTACAGCCGCTCGGGTGGCTACATGGGCATTTCGTTTGCAGTGCCGATTGATGAAGCGATGCGCGTGGCCGATCAATTGCGCACCACAGGCAAGGTGACGCGTGGCCGTATCGGCGTGCAGATCGGCGAAGTGACGAAGGACGTGGCCGAATCGCTGGGATTGAAGCACACGGAAGGTTCGATGGTCCAGCGTGTCGAGCCCGGCAGCCCTGCGGAAAAGGGTGGCGTCGAAGTAGGTGACGTGATCCTGAAGTACAACGGTGCGACGATCGAGCGTTCCAGCGATCTGCCGCGTCTGGTGGGTGGCACCAAGCCGGGTACCAAGGCGACGCTGACCGTCTGGCGCAAAGGTGCGACGCGCGATTTGACGTTGACGATCGGAGAGCTGGAAGCAGATGAAGCCAGCGCTGCGCCGCAGAAGAAACCGAAAGCTCCGCAGAAGCCTAATGCGTTGGGCCTGGCAGTTTCGGATCTGAACGCCTCACAGTTGAGCGAACTGAAGATCGACGGCGGTGTGCTGATCGAAGCGTCGGAAGGCGCGGCAGCCCGTTCCGGCCTGCGTGCCGGTGACATCGTGCTGCGCGTGAACAATACCGATATCAAGGATGTCAGCCAGTTCAACGCTGTGGTTGCCAAGCTGGAGCCGAAGAAGACTGTGCTGCTGCTGGTGCGTCGTGGCGATTCTTCGCAATTCGTGACGGTCAAGCCTGCACAATGATGCCGGCAATGATCGGAAAGGCTGCTTGCCGCAAGGCGGCAGCCTTTTTTGCGTTTGTACCCGTGGTGCAGCTGGGATGACGTCGTGATTCGCTTCACACTGTATTCGCGCGCCTATTGCCATTTGTGCGACGACATGTTGTCGGCCCTGTCGGCCTTGATGATTGCCGAGCCTCATGCGATCGACGTCGTCGACGTGGATGCCGACGAAGCATTGGTCGCACGCTATGACGAACTGGTGCCGGTGTTGACTGCCAGCCGGGATAACGGACCAGATCAGCAGCTTTGCCACTATTTTCTGGATGAGGCGGCGGTACGCGCTTTTCTGGTGGGTGAATGAAGCGCCTGCCGACATGAGTCCAATCGTTGTTGCAATGGAAACATCCGGATGGTGAATTACCGGCTTTCCCCTCTGAAATCCGGTAGAATGCCGGGGCCGTCATCCTCTGTAACAAGGCGCTCGCCTCCGGGGGCAACCCCGCACGGAGCGCTTTTTTTGTAATTGTCATCCGGTTAATGAACAACATCCGCAATTTTTCCATCATCGCCCATATCGACCATGGCAAATCGACGCTCGCCGATCGCATCATCCAGTTGTGCGGCGGTCTGTCGGATCGCGAGATGGAAGCACAGGTCCTCGATTCGATGGACATCGAGCGCGAGCGCGGCATCACCATCAAGGCACAAACCGCCGCGCTGACCTACAAGGCGAAGGACGGCCAGGTGTACAACCTGAACCTGATCGATACGCCGGGACACGTCGATTTCAGCTACGAAGTCAGCCGTTCGCTGTCGGCCTGCGAAGGCGCGCTGCTGGTGGTCGATGCGTCGCAAGGCGTCGAGGCGCAGACGGTGGCGAACTGTTATACCGCGCTCGATCTGGGAGTGGAAGTCGTGCCGGTGCTGAACAAGATCGATCTGCCGTCGGCCGACCCGGATCGCGCCAGCGGCGAGATCGAGGAAGTGATCGGCATCGACGCCAGCGACGCGGTGCATTGCTCGGCCAAGACCGGCCTCGGCGTGGCAGATGTGCTGGAATCGCTGATTGCGAAGGTGCCGCCGCCGCAAGGCGATCCCGATGCGCCGCTGCAGGCGCTGATCGTCGATTCCTGGTTCGACAACTACGTCGGCGTCGTGATGCTGGTGCGCGTGAAGAACGGCACCTTGCGTCCGAAGGACAAGATTCGCCTGATGGCGACCGAATCGACGCATCTGGTGGAAAGCGTTGGCGTCTTCACGCCGAAATCGGTCGCGCGCGATGCGCTGACTGCGGGCCAGGTGGGCTTCATCATCGCCGGCATCAAGGAACTGAAAGCCGCGAAGGTCGGCGATACCGTCACGCTGGTCAGCCAGCCGGCACCCGAGCCATTGCCCGGTTTCAAGGAAGTGCAGCCGCAGGTCTTTGCCGGCCTGTTCCCGGTCGAGGCGAACCAGTACGACGCATTGCGCGACTCGCTGGAAAAGCTCAAGTTGAACGATGCGGCGCTGATGTTCGAGCCCGAAGTGTCGCAGGCGCTCGGCTTCGGCTTCCGCTGCGGCTTCCTCGGCTTGCTGCACATGGAAATCGTGCAGGAGCGTCTCGAACGCGAGTTCGACATGGACCTGATCACGACTGCGCCGACCGTCATCTATGAGGTCCTGCAGCGCGACGGCACCATGATCATGGTCGACAATCCGTCGAAAATGCCCGATCCGTCGAAGATCGACGAGATCCGCGAGCCCATCGTCACCGTCAACCTGTACATGCCGCAGGAATACGTCGGCTCGGTCATCACGCTGTGCACGCAGAAGCGCGGCATCCAGATGGACATGAGCTACCACGGCAAGCAGGTCAAGCTGGTGTACGACATGCCGATGGCGGAGATCGTGCTCGACTTCTTCGACAAGCTGAAGTCCACGTCGCGCGGCTATGCGTCGATGGACTACGAGTTCAAGGAATACCGCGCTTCCGACGTCGTCAAGGTCGACATGCTGATCAACAGCGAGAAGGTCGATGCGCTGGCAATCATCGTGCACCGCGCCAACAGCCAGTTTCGCGGGCGCGCGGTGGCGGCCAAGATGCGCGAACTGATTCCACGCCAGATGTTCGACGTCGCGATCCAGGCGGCGATCGGCTCCAACATCATTTCGCGTGAAAACGTCAAGGCGATGCGCAAGAACGTGCTCGCCAAGTGCTACGGCGGCGATATCACTCGTAAGCGCAAGCTGCTGGAAAAACAGAAGGCTGGCAAGAAACGCATGAAACAGGTTGGCTCGGTGGAGATTCCGCAGGAAGCCTTCCTTGCCATCCTACAAGTGGAAGAAAAATGACATTGCAAGACATTCTCGGCAATTTCTCGCTGATCCTGTTCGTCCTGACTGTCGTCACGGGCATCATCTGGTTTCTCGACAAGCTCTATCTGGCGAAGAAGCGCCGCGCACGCGCCGATGCGGTGCTGGCCGAATTCGATGCGCGCCAGGCGAAGCTGGCCGGCGACGGCATCAAGGCGGACAATAGCGGCCGTGCTGCGCTGCAGGCCAGCCTGACGCGCCAGCCGACATGGATCGAATATTCGGGCAGTTTCTTTCCGGTGATCCTGCTGGTGTTCGTGCTGCGTTCCTTCCTGTACGAACCGTTCAAGATTCCGTCGACGTCGATGCTGCCGACGCTGGAAGTGGGCGACCTGATCCTCGTCAACAAGTACACCTACGGCATCCGCCTGCCGATCATCAACAAGAAGATCATCGAGATCAACGATCCGCAACGCGGTGACGTAATGGTCTTCAAGTATCCGGAAAATCCGTCGCTGGATTACATCAAGCGCGTGGTCGGCGTGCCGGGAGACACGGTCGTCTATCGCGACAAGCGCCTGATCGTCAACGGCAAGCCGGTCAGCTACAAGCCGCTGTCGGACTACCTGGATGAAGAAACGCTGAGTTATTCGAAGCACTACACCGAAAAACTGAACGGCGTGAACCATGGCATCCTGATCAATCCGCGCGCGCCGGCCTACGTGCCGAATCCGCATGATTTCCCGAACCGCGAGTTGTGCCATTACGATGCCGACGGATTCACCTGCAAGGTCCCCGCTGGACAATATTTCATGATGGGTGATAATCGGGATAACAGTCTGGACAGCCGCTACTGGGGCTTCGTGCCGGATGGAAATATTGTCGGAAAGGCATTTTTCATCTGGATGAACCTGGGCAGTATCGGCCGTATCGGCAGCTTTCAATAATTACGATCAGGGAGCATAGTCATGGTGGCATTGTCGTCTCGCGTCCGTCGCAACCAGCAGGGCTTGTCCCTGACAGGCTTGATCGTGTTGCTGGCAATCGTGGGATTCATTGCCGTGATGGCGATGAAGGTAGTGCCGACATTTACCGAATACATGTCGATCAAGAAGGCCATCGCCAGCATCAAGGCGGAGGGCGGATCGATTCCCGAAATGCGTGCCGCCTTCAACCGGCAGGCGGAAGTCGGCTATATCGATGCGATCGACGGCAAGGATCTGACGATCGTCAAGAATGGCGACGATGCGGAAATCAGCTTTGCATATCAGAAGGTGATTCCGCTCGTCGGTCCGGTCAGCCTGCTGATCGACTATGCGGGCTCCACGACGGATCGGTAGCCGACAACTGCCGCGTCATGGGGCCGGCGAAGAGAGTTCGAAGCGATAGAAAATGGATGTAACGTTATTGCAAACCCGGCTAGGCCACACATTCAAGGATGCAGTCCTGCTGCAGCAGGCATTGACGCATCGCAGCCACAGCGGCGTGCATAACGAGCGGCTGGAATTCCTCGGCGACTCCATCCTGAACTGCGTGGTGGCCTCGCTGCTGTTCGACCGCTACACAAAGATAGACGAAGGCGATTTGTCGCGTCTGCGCGCCAATCTCGTCAAGCAGCAGTCGCTGTATGAGATCGCGCAGCGGCTGGAACTGTCGCAGTTCCTGCGGCTGGGCGAGGGCGAATTGAAATCGGGCGGCTTCCGTCGCCCGTCCATTCTGGCCGATACGCTGGAAGCGCTGTTCGGCGCGATTTTCCTCGATGCCGGATTCGATGTGGCGCGCGACGTGATCCGCGCGCTGTATATTCCCATTCTCGATACCGTCGATCCGAAGACGCTGGGCAAGGATGCCAAGACGCTGTTGCAGGAATTCCTGCAGGGCAAGAAGATTCCGCTGCCGCAGTACAACGTCGTCGCCACGCATGGCGCCGCGCACAACCAGGAGTTCGAGATCGAATGCCTGGTGCCCAAACTGGATATCCAGGTGTTCGGCACCGGCGGCAGCCGCCGCGCCGGCGAGCAGGCCGCAGCCAAGCTGGCGCTGGAGGCGGTGCAGACCGCACTCGCGAAGTCGCCGGCCGGCAGCCGCAAGAGCCGGCCGCGCACGGCGCAGCTGAAGCTGGCCGGGATTGCAACCGTACAACCCGATGCGCCACAGGACGATGCCGCCAAGCCGGCGAAAGCCAAGGCCGAGCCGAAGGCTGCTGTCAAGCCTGAAGCCAAGGTTCCGCCTCCGGTGGAAGACGGCAGCCAGAAGAGCCTGATCGCCGAACAACCGGAAGCGACGGACAAGTCCGATGCTTCCTCAACCGTTTCCCATTCCAAAACTGCATGACCGAATCCGCAGCGCAATCTACATTCCGGTGCGGCTACATCGCCATCGTCGGCCGTCCCAATGTCGGCAAATCCACGCTGATGAACGAGCTGATCGGCGCCAAGGTCAGCATCACGTCGCGCAAGGCGCAGACCACGCGGCACCGCATCACCGGCATCCAGACGACTGACGACGCGCAATTCGTCTACGTCGATACACCGGGCTTCCAGACGCGCCATTCGAATGCGCTGAACCGCACGCTGAACCGCACCGTCACGACCACGCTGACGGCGGCCGACGTGATTCTTTACGTCGTCGAGGCAGGCACTTTCGGCCAGGCTGATCAGCAGGTGATCGATCTGCTGCCGGCCAAGGTGCCGTGCATCCTCGTGCTCAACAAGTCGGATCGCGTCAAGGACAAGGCGGCGCTGATGCCGTTCGCGCAGCAGGTCGCCGCGAAGCGCGATTTTGCTGCAGTGGTGCCGGTGTCGGCCAAGCAGCGTTTTCAGCTCGGCATCCTGCAGGACGAAATTCGCAAGTATCTGCCCGAAAATCCGCCGGTCTTCGACGAAGACGACATCACCGACCGCAGCGAAAAATTCCTCGCGGCCGAGATTGTGCGCGAGAAAGTGTTCCGTTTCGTCGGCGAGGAATTGCCGTACACCAGCACCGTCGTCATCGAGCAGTTCGAGCAGGAGGGCAACTTGCGGCGCGTGTTCGCCGCCATCCTGGTCGAGCGCGATATGCACAAGGCGATGGTGATCGGTTCGCGTGGTGCGAAGCTGAAGGAAATTTCCACGCAGGCGCGACTGGACATGGAGCGCCTGTTCGGCGGCCCGGTGTATCTGGAAATCTGGGTCAAGGTCAAATCGGGCTGGGCCGACAACGAAGCCGGTCTGCGCGCCTACGGCTACGAATAGATTCCGCCATGGCCGGACTCGCTGCTGTCGATTCCTCTCTGCATGATGTGCCGCACGACGGCGAGACACCTGTGCCTGTTTCCGCTACGGAAATAAAAACGGCGAAAACTTCCGTGCGTCGCACGCGTCCGCCTGAAAAGGAAACGCGCATTACGGAACAGCCCGGCTTCGTGCTGCACAGCTACCCGTACAAGGAAACCAGCCTGATCGTCGACGTCTTCTCGCGCGATCACGGCCGCGTCGCGCTGATTGCGAAAGGCGCCAAGCGACCGCATTCGAAACTGCGCGGCGCGCTGCAGACTTTCCAGCCGCTGTCGGTCTCGTGGAGCGGCAGGGCGGAAGTGCGCACGCTGACCGGCGCCGAATGGATAGGCGGCCTGCTGCCGCTGGAAAAGTCCGCCTTGCTGTGCGGCTTCTACCTGAACGAACTGCTGGTCAAGCTGCTGGCGCGCGACGATCCTCATCCGGCGCTGTTCGATCATTACGTCAGCGCATTGAACCAGTTGGCGCATGATGAGCCAGCCACCGTCGTGCTGCGCAAGTTCGAACGCCTGTTGCTGAAAGAGTGCGGCGTGGCGGCCGACTGGACGCGTTGTACGGCGAGCGGCGAGAAGGTCGATCCGGCGCAGATGTATGTCGTCGATCCGGAACGCGGGCCGCGCCCGGCGTATGCCGCCGATACCTGGCCGCGTGTGTCCGGCAAGACGTTGCTGGATATGGAAAATGAAGACTATGCGGATGCTGCTACGCAAACGCAGGGCAAGTTTCTGATGCGTTTTCTGCTTGCCCATCATCTGCATGGCGCCACCTTGAACACGCGGCAGATCCTGATCGATCTGCTGCAGCTTTGACAGGACATCGTAACGATGAGCTTTCTGCAACCGAATCATCCGACGCTTGAACTCGGCATCAACATCGATCACGTCGCCACGCTGCGCAATGCGCGCGGCACGGTCTACCCCGATCCGCTGCAGGCTGCGCTGCTGGCAGAGGATGCCGGCGCGGACGCGATCACGTTGCACCTGCGCGAAGACAGGCGGCACATCAAGGATGCAGACGTCGAAAAAATCCGCCCGCAGCTGCGCACACGCATGAATCTGGAGTCGGCGGTGACGCAGGAAATGATCGACTTCGCCTGCCGTATCAAGCCGCAGGATATCTGCCTGGTGCCAGAGCGGCGCGAGGAAGTGACGACCGAAGGCGGACTGGATGTCGTCCGCTACTTCACGCAGGTGAGCGCGGCTGTGAAACAGTTGCAGGCCGAAGGCATACGCGTGAGCCTGTTCATCGATGCCGATACGGATCAGATTCAGGCTGCAGCCGAAGCTGGTGCGCCGGTCATCGAACTGCATACGGGCCGTTACGCCGATGCGCATGCAGAGCTCGAAGCGCGCGACGAACTGCAGCGTATCGAAGCCGGCGTGCGTGAGGGCGTGCTGCGCGGCTTGAAGGTCAACGCCGGCCATGGCCTGCACTATACGAACGTGCAGGCGATCGCCGCGATTCCGGAGATCGCCGAATTGAACATCGGACATGCAATCGTCGCACATGCCGTCTTCGCCGGCTGGCAGAATGCGGTGCGCGAGATGAAAGCCATCATGGTCGCATCGCGATTGGAAGGGCTGGTGCGGTGATTTACGGTATCGGCACCGACATCATTCAGATCGATCGCATTCAGGCCGCTCTGGACCGCTACGGAGATCGTTTTGCCGAACGCATCCTCGGTGTGGAAGAGCTGCAGAAATACCATCGCCGCAAGGCGAAAGTGGAAGCACGCGGCTTGCGATTTCTGGCGACGCGCTTTGCCGCCAAGGAAGCATTCTCAAAAGCGATCGGCCTCGGCATCCACATGCCGATGACATGGCGTGCGATGCAGACGCTGAATGCGCCGAGCGGCAAGCCCATCGTCGTCACCAGCGGTGCGCTCGAACAATACATGCAGGATAACGGACTGACGGCGCAGGTCTCGATCACCGACGAGACCGAATACGCTGTCGCCTTTGTGATCGTGGAGAAAAAATGAATACAGCAGTAAAGCACGCGCAGCTTGGCCCCGTCATGCTCGACGTGGTCGGCACCGAACTGAATGATGACGACATTCGGCGCATCCGCCATCCGCTGACCGGCGGCGTGATCCTGTTCGCGCGGAACTATCGTGACCGCGCGCAACTGACGGCATTGACGTCAGCCATTCACGATGCGCGTCCCGGTCTGCCGATCGCCGTCGATCACGAAGGCGGGCGCGTGCAGCGCTTCAAGACCGATGGCTTCACGCATCTGCCGGCAATGCGCAAGCTCGGCGAATTGTGGGATTGCGACGTGCTGGCGGCGACCAAAGCGGCGACTGATGTCGGCTATGTGCTGGCGGGTGAACTGCGCGCTTGCGGCGTCGATCTGTCATTCACGCCAGTCCTCGATCTGGATTACGGCGAATCCGGTGTGATCGGCGACCGAGCCTTCCATCGCGATGCGCGCGTGGTGGCCCTGCTGGCGAAGAGTCTGAATCACGGCCTTGCATTGGCAGGCATGCTGAACTGCGGCAAGCACTTTCCCGGTCACGGCTTCGTGAAAGCCGATTCGCATTTGGAAATTCCGGTCGACGAGCGTGAGCTGAAAGACATTCTCGCCGAGGATGCAGCGCCATACGACTGGCTCGGTCTTGGCCTTGCAGGTGTGATGCCGGCACACGTGATCTACCCGAAGGTGGATAAACATCCTGCCGGGTTTTCACGCAAATGGCTGACGATGCTGCGCCGCGATTTCGGCTTTGACGGCATCATCTTCAGCGATGACCTCAGCATGGAAGGCGCGAGCGTTGCAGGCAGTGTCGTCGAGGGTGCGAATGCGGCGCTGGATGCCGGCTGCGACATGGTTCTGATCTGCAATTCGCCGGACAAGGCCGATAGCCTGCTGGCAGAACTGAAGCCGGGCAAGGACTGGATGAATTCGCCTTCGGCGGCACGCATCGCTGCGCTGACGCCGCAAGCGTCGGCGCTCGACTGGGATGCGCTGCAACGCGAACCGCGTTACCAGGCGGCGCGCAAAACTGCTCTGACGCTGGCATCGGCACGCAGCTAGCAAGGAAACGAGAAACGACGGAGACGCATGACCGTGACGTCCGACATCGAATCGCAAGACCCGCGCGAAGCTATCCTGCAGACGGTGGCGAAGCTGCCGAATCTGCCGGGCGTCTATCGCTATTACGATGCGGAAGGCAACCTGCTGTACGTCGGCAAGGCGCGTGAGCTGAAGAAGCGCGTCTCCAGCTACTTCCAGAAGAACATCGCCAGCCCGCGCACGGCCCTGATGGTCGAACGCATCGCGCGGCTGGAAACCACGGTCACGCGCAGCGAGGCCGAAGCGCTGCTGCTGGAAAACAATCTGATCAAGACGCAGCAGCCGCGCTACAACATCCTGTTTCGCGACGACAAGTCGTATCCGTATCTGAAGATCACCGGCGACGCGTTTCCGCGCATGGCCTATTACCGCGGCGCGGTCGACAAGAAGAACCAGTACTTTGGTCCATTCCCCAGTGGCTGGGCGGTCAAGGAATCGATGCAGATTCTGCAGAAGGTATTCCTGCTGCGCACCTGCGAGGATTCGGTGTACGCCAACCGCACGCGTCCCTGCCTGCTGCATCAGATTCATCGCTGCAGTGCGCCGTGCGTCGGTTTCGTCTCGCAGGAAGATTACGCGGCCGACGTGGAAAACGCCGCGCGTTTCCTGCGCGGCCGGCAAAGCGAAGTGCTGGAGGCCTTGCAGGCCAAGATGCTGGCCTATGCGGAAGAACTGAAGTTCGAGCAGGCAGCGGCCGTGCGCAACCAGATCACCGCATTGTCGCGCGTGCTGCATCAGCAGAGCATGGAAACCGTCGGCGATGCCGACATCGACATCATCGCCGTCGTCGTGCATGGCGGCCGCGCCTGCGTGAATCTGGCGATGGTGCGCGGCGGCCGCCATCTCGGCGACCGCGCCTATTTTCCGACGCACGTGGACAACGCGCCGACCGGCGCCGAGGAATCGCTGACGGCGGAGGTGATGAAAGCCTTTCTCGCGCAGCACTACATCGACAAGTTCATTCCATCGACGCTGATCCTGAATACCGAAGTCGATGCGCCGGAATTGATGCTGGCGCTGATGGAGCAGTGCGGTCATCGCATCAATCTGATCTTCCAGCCGCAGGGATCGCGCCGGCAATGGCTGGAGATGGCGCAGAAGGGCGCGGAAATCGCGCTGGCGCGGCTGCTGTCGGAGCAGGGCTCGCAGCAGACGCGCACGCGCTTGCTGGTGGAGGCGCTCGGCACTGAAGTCGAGGACCTCGATGCATTTCGTGTCGAATGTTTCGACATCAGCCACACGCAGGGCGAAGCGACGCAGGCGTCGTGCGTGGTGTTCCATCATCATGCGATGCAGAACGGCGAATACCGCCGCTACAACATCAACGACATCACGCCCGGCGACGACTACGCGGCGATGCGGCAGGTGTTGACGCGCCGCTATGAAAAAGTGGCGAACGGCGACGGCGTGATGCCTGACGTCGTGCTGATCGACGGCGGTAAAGGGCAGGTCGAGATTGCGCGCCAGGTATTCGTCGAGCTGGGGCTGGACATCAGCTTGATTGTCGGCGTGGCGAAAGGCGAGGGGCGCAAGGTCGGGCTGGAAACGCTGGTGTTCGTCGACGGCCGTGCGCCGCAGGAACTCGGTAAGGAATCCGGCGCATTGATGCTGATCGCGCAGATCCGCGACGAAGCGCACCGTTTCGCCATCACTGGCATGCGCGCCAAGCGCGCCAAGGCACGGCAGACCTCGCGGCTGGAGGAAATCGAAGGTGTCGGCGCCAAGCGGCGGCAAAAATTGCTGGCGCGCTTCGGCGGATTGCGCGGCGTGATGGATGCCAGCGTCGAGGAGCTGGCGTCGGTCGAAGGCATTTCCCGTCAATTGGCTGAAGACATTTACAGGCAATTGCATTAGATTACGGGTGCGCGATCGCGGATCGTGCCTGTCCATCAAACTGAAGTCCGATATGCCCGTCAATATTCCTATTCTTCTTACCTGGCTGCGCGTGGCGCTGATTCCGCTGATGGTCGGCGTGCTGTACCTGCCCGATTCGTGGCTGGGGCCATTCGACAAGAGCCTTGCTTCCACGCTGATCTTCATCGTCGCGGCATTGACGGACTGGATAGATGGTTTTCTCGCGCGGCGCTGGAACCAGACTTCGGCCTTCGGCGCCTTCCTCGACCCGGTGGCGGACAAGCTGATGGTGGCTGGCGCCTTGCTGGTGCTGATCGAATTCGGCCGCGTCAATGCGGTGATCGCCTTCATCATTATCGGCCGCGAGATCACGATTTCGGCGTTGCGCGAATGGATGGCGCAGATCGGCGCATCGAAATCGGTGGCCGTCAGCTCGCTCGGCAAGATCAAGACGATGGCGCAGATGACGGCGATTCCGATGCTGCTTTATTACGACAATTTCTTCGGCCTCGATACGCGGATCTGGGGCCAGTGGTTGCTGCTGATCGCGGCCGTGCTGACGGTGTGGTCAATGTTCTATTACCTGCGAAAAGCCTGGCCGCTGATCAAGGAAAGTGGCGGAAATTTGCTTTGACGCCATGCAAGATTGCTTGACAGGGCAAGGCATTTCTATATAATGCACACCTGTCGATGCGGGAGTAGCTCAGTTGGTAGAGCGATACCTTGCCAAGGTATAGGTCGAGAGTTCGAGACTCTTCTCCCGCTCCAAGGTTTCTTGGAAGGAAGCTGCAAAGCTTCCTTTTTTTGATAGATGGATGCGCATGCAATCCCATCGACGCAGCAGCAACATGCGGGAGTAGCTCAGTTGGTAGAGCGATACCTTGCCAAGGTATAGGTCGAGAGTTCGAGACTCTTCTCCCGCTCCAGATTTTCCAAAAAAGGAAGCTGATGCAGCTTCCTTTTTTATTCGCAGACAGTAAAAGTTTAGCGATCGGTTGTCCGCAGCAGCATGTGTCAATTGCGGTACAATACGGCCCCATGGCGGGGTAGCAAAGTGGTTATGCAGCGGCCTGCAAAGCCGTAGACGCCGGTTCAATTCCGACCCCCGCCTCCAGTTTTTCAAAAGCGCCATTGGCGCTTTTATTTTTTCTGCTGCTGTCGCACGCTGTCTTAAAATGGCGGCATGCCCGGATGGTGAAATAGGTAGACACAAGAGACTTAAAATCTCTCGCCGGAGACGGCGTACCGGTTCGATTCCGGTTCCGGGCACCATCTCTCTTTATCTCTTCCCGATTTCTTTCTTGACTACGCAAGATACTGCGCTTGATGTGCTCGCTTTCGTGCGCCTTCCATTCGCGCGCGATCAGGGCTGGTAAAATTTTCAGCTGATTGCCTTGCAAGCGATGGACTGGCTTTCGATAAAGATAGATGCACCAGCCCCGTCAATACCGCAAGTGCTCGGTATTTTTGTCGCCACGCGCGTATCTCAGGAATGAAGATGATCGGAAGGATCAGCGTCTCGCGTACTGCGTCGCGCCGAACAGGATTTCCTTCGATTTCGCATCTGCGATCGGTTGGCGTTCGCTGACCAGCATGCTGGTGCCTTTCTTCACAGCTGGGCGTTCTTCGATTTCATGAAACCAGCGTTCCAGATGCGGGTAGTCGGACAGCGTGATGCCTTGCTTCTCCCACGAGCGCAGCCAGGGGAAGGTCGCGATATCGGCGATCGTGTAGGTGTCGCCAGCGAGATAGGCGCTTTCGGACAGACGACGATTGATAACGCCGTACAAACGTTTCGCCTCGTTCGTGTAACGGTTGACCGCATATTCGATTTGCTCCGGCGCATACAGACGGAAGTGATGTGCCTGACCCAGCATTGGACCGACGCCGCCCATCTGGAACATCAGCCATTGCAGCGTCGTGAATTTCTCGCGATCGGTTTCGCCGAGAAAGCGGTTCACCTTGCTCGCCAGATAAACGAGGATGGCACCGGATTCAAACAGTGACATCGGCATGCCATCCGGACCGTCGCTGTCGACGATGGCAGGGATTTTATTGTTCGGCGAGATCTTCAGGAATTCCGGCTTGAACTGGTCGCCGGTGTTGATGTTGATGTGATGCAGCCGATAGGGCAGGCCGCATTCTTCCAGCATGATGTGAATCTTGTGGCCGTTGGGTGTGGCGGTGGAATAGGCGTCGATCATTTATCTCTCCTGTATTTTCTGTATCTGCCGATGCTGCAATAGATATGGTTCGAAATCAGTACGGTGCGATAGGCGTGCGCATGCCTACGCGAATGCGCAGATTATGCAGAAATACCGGCATTCCTGCCGGACGCCGGTTTTATGGAGAAATAGTCAGGTGAGGATGGGGCCGCAACTTTGGCCCCACGTAGCGAAGCTGCGTGGCAGAAGTTCTTGCCAGTTACTTATGGCGCTTTTCAAGAAAGGCCTGGATGCCTTCCTGCGCATCGCGATGATTGAGACAATCGACGAAGTGCTGCTTCTCCGCCTCGAAGTGGCGCGACAGCGTATTGTCCCTGGCTTCGCGTGTCAGCAGCTTGATGCGCTCGACGGCGTGCGGTGACAATGCCGCCAATTTGTCCGCCCAGTCCAGTGCGGCATCCAGCACGCTGCTGTCCGGCACCAGCCGGTTGATGAGACCGAGCGATTGCAGGCGCGTAGCCTGTACAGGTCCGCCTTCGATCAGCATCTCGGTCGCCAACTGGCGCGGCAGTGATTGCATCAGGAACCACGATGCGCCGCCGTCCGGCGTCAGGCCGACCTTGACGTAGGACATCGCAAACTTCGCCGTATTGCCGGCCACGATCAGATCGCAGGCCAATGCCAATGAAAAACCTGCGCCGGCAGCTCCGCTCTCGACGGCGGCGATCACCGGTTTCGGGCAATCGCGTATCGCTTCGATCCAGCCACGCAAGCCATCGACCGCATCCATCTGTTCGCCCGTTCCTGCGGTGCGCAGATCGAGCAGCTTGTGCAGATCGCCGCCCGCGCAGAAGAACTGGTCAGCGCCTGTCAAAACGACGGCGCGTATCGAATCGTCGCGCTCGGCCGTGGACAGCACTTCGACTGCCGCGGCAAACATGTCGGGATGCAGCGCGTTCTTCGTGCCTGGATTCGAGATCGTGAGAATCAGTGTCGCGTTGTTGCGCGAGGCTTGGATTTCGGCGGACATGGTGTTCTGGCAAGGATGAAATTGCCACAGAATATACAGGAAGCGAGGCCTGTCGTCGGCATGGCGACCTGTGGATAGGACGAAACAATCTGCAAACAATTGTCAGATGCGCGACCTTTCCTTTGACGTGCGCCAAATTCTTCCTTCAAAATACGGCGCCGAATGGGCTTCGCTGCGGTAGTTTCTAATGCGGCCCTGGCATGCATTCGCACACTTTCCCCATGAGGCATCTATGGCACGCCCCGAAAAGGTTCGGCTAGGCGAAATCCTGGTTCAGCAAAAACTACTTTCAGAAGAACAGCTGGCCTTTTCGCTGGAAGAGCAGAAACGCACCGGCCGCAAGCTGGGGCGCGTGTTCGTGGAAAACGGCCTCGTCAGCGAAGAGCAGATTTCCCATGCCATCGCCCGGCAGCTGGATATTCCCTACATCAACATCAAGTTCTACAACCTGCATGCGGATACTGTGCGCATGGTGCCGGAAACGCTGGCGCGCCGTTTCCGTGCCATCGTGCTGGAAGATCGCGGCAACAGACTGCTGATCGGCATGGCCGATCCGACTGACCTCTTTGCCTACGATGAAATCGCACGCACGATCAAGCGCGATATCGAACTGGCCGTCGTCAACGAGAGCGAACTGCTGCACGCGATCGACCGCATCTATCGTCGTACCGAGGAAATCACCGATTTCGCGCGCGAACTGGAACAGGATCTCGGCGACGGCCATGTCGATTTCGGTGCGCAGACGCTGGCACCGGGGCTGGAAGAGGCGCCAGTGGTCAAGCTGCTGCAATCGGTGTTCGACGATGCGACACAGGTGCGCGCATCGGACATTCACATCGAACCGCAGGAGAGCCGCCTGCAGATTCGTTTCCGTATCGACGGTGTGTTGCATCTACAGACCGAGGCCGATATCAAGATCGCCGCGCCGCTCGCATTGCGCCTGAAGCTGATGTCCGATCTGGATATTTCGGAAAAGCGTCTGCCGCAGGATGGACGCTTCGTGATTCGCGTTCGGAATCATCAGATCGACGTGCGTATTTCCACGATGCCGACGCAATACGGCGAATCGGTCGTCATGCGTCTGCTGAACCAGGGTGGCAGCATGCTGATGCTGGATTCGATCGGCATGCCGGCCGAGATGGTCAAGCGCCTGCGTCGCATCATTCATCGTCCGAATGGACTGGTGCTGGTGACCGGCCCGACGGGCAGCGGCAAGACGACAACGCTCTATGGCGCGCTGGCCGAACTCAATACCGCCGAGCGCAAGCTGATCACAGTGGAAGATCCGGTGGAATACCGCCTGCCGGGCATCAATCAGGTGCAGATCAACGAAAAGATCGATCTCAGTTTTTCGCGCGTGCTGCGCTCAGCATTGCGTCAGGACCCGGATGTGGTGCTGGTGGGCGAGATGCGCGATCAGGAAACGGCGCAGATCGGCATGCGTGCCGCGCTGACCGGCCACCTCGTGCTGTCCACGCTGCACACCAACGATGCCATCAGCACGCCGATTCGTCTGCTCGACATGGGCGTGCCGTACTACATGGTGGCATCGTCACTGCAGGCGGTGCTGGCGCAGCGTCTGGTACGCATGATCTGCGAAAGCTGCATCACGGATTACGAACCGCTGCCGGCGGAGCGTGAATGGTTGCAGGCCGAACTGGGAGATGCTGTCGCATCGCATCGCTACAAGCACGGACGCGGCTGCACGCATTGCAATGGCACAGGTTATCGTGGCCGTACCGGCGTCTATGAAATGCTGGAAATGACATCGGCCGTTGCACATGCCGCCAACAGCGAAGACCACACCGACTTCATTCGCGTCGCACGCGAACAACTGGCGGGACAGACGTTGCGGCATCATGCCGTGTCGCTCGTCATCGAAGGCAAGACCACCATCAGCGAAGCCATGCGCATCACGAATCAGTTCGAAGATTGATTCCGATTCTTTCGCTCGACAAAAATGCCCGTTTCGACGGGCATTTTTGTTTTTGATTTCAGCGTGGGGATTGTTGTGGAAGATCGCTTCTGTTTCAACGTGAAGGATTTGCGGATCGAGAAGGTTGAATAAATTTGTAGAAATGACTGCTGAAGCGCCTGCGATTTTCGAGTCATCGTTTCGTCACAAAAGCGTCTCACAATTTCTTCGCAAGCAAATTATTTCCATGTGGAAATTAATTAGCACGAATAAATTTCCATGTGGAAATAAGTGATGCAAGAGGCCAACACTTTTAGGTTAATTATTGTTAAATGCCCTCTGGCAACATCGGTTTCTCCCTTACCCTCGCGCATGGAGAAATTTTAGGAATCGATGTGCCGTTTTTTGCGTACAAGGCGCGCAACGCGCGTGGCGAATTGCTGCAGGGTATTCTGGAAGGACCGGACAGCGGCGTCATTGCCGATCAACTGTTCAGTACCGGCATTACGCCGGTGGAAATCGTCCCCACCAAAAAGCCTGCAGGCGGTAATGCCGATTCCTGGTGGGGGAGATTGTTCGAGCCGAAGGTGCGTCCCATCGACGTGCAACTGTTCAGCCGCCAGATGTACACCTTGCTCAAAGCCGGCGTACCTATCATGCGCGGTCTGGCGGGATTGCAGGAATCGGCCATCAGCAAATCGTTTGCGCGCGTCGTCAAGGACCTGCGCGAATCGCTGGACGCAGGGCGTGAACTGTCCACGGCAATGCGCCGCCATCCCAAAGTTTTTTCATCGTTTTACCTGAGCATGGTGCGTGTCGGCGAAATGACCGGACGGTTGGAGGAAGTCTTCCTGCGACTGTTCGACTACATGGAATTCGACCGCGACATGCGTCAACGCGTGAAGAGCGCGTTGCGTTATCCGAGCTTCGTCGTGGCGGCGCTGGTCTTGGCCATGGTCATCATCAATATTTTCGTGATCCCGGCATTCGCCAAGGTCTATGCCGGCTTCAAGACCGAGCTGCCGTTCATGACCAAGCTGCTGATCGATACATCGAATTTCACCGTGCAGTACTGGCCGGTGATGCTGTCGATCGTGATCGGCGCGGGTGTCGTCTTCAAGCTCTATACGGATACTCCGCACGGAAAGTATCAGTGGGACAGATTCAAGCTGCGCCTGCCCATCGCCGGCAAGATCATGCTGAAGGGAACGCTGGCGCGATTTGCACGCAGCTTTGCGTTGTCGAGCAAGAGCGGCGTACCCATCGTGCAAGGCTTGAACGTGGTCGCGCAAACGGTCGACAACAGATACATCGCCACCCGCATCGAGCAGATGCGGGACGGCGTGGAGCGCGGTGAAAGCATCCTGCGCACGGCAGTCACGACGGGCGTCTTCACGCCGGTGGTGACGCAGATGATCGCCATCGGTGAGGAAACCGGCGAACTGGACAGCCTGATGGACGAGATCGCCGCGATGTACGAACGCGAAGTGGATTACGAATTGAAGACCTTGTCGGCGCAAATCGAGCCGATCCTGATCATCGGCCTCGGCATCCTGGTATTGATCCTGGCGCTTGGTGTGTTCCTGCCGATGTGGGATTTCGGCCGGGCGGCGTTGCACCAGTGAGGCAAGACGTGTCGATACGGCGGTGCAGACCCGCTGCGATATCGGGCGGCTTCACGTTGCTGGAACTGGTGATCGTGGTCTGCATCGTCAGTACGTTGGCAATTGTGCTGCTGGATCGGCTGCGGGTTTATCAGCGCATGGCGGAGAAGACGGCAGTGGAGCAGATGGTGGGAACGCTGCAGAGCGCGTTGAATTTGCGGTTTGCGTCATTGATCACGCAAGACCGATTGAAGGATACACCGATGCTGGCTGATCAGAATCCGATCGATTGGCTGGTGAAGAAGCCGGCCAATTATGCCGGGGAATTCTTCGGTACACCGGACGATGTGAAGGCAGGCCAGTGGTATTTCGATCTGAAGGATCGCGAGTTAGTTTACCTCGTCTCGAATCGCGGCGAAGTGGAGCGGGAAAAGAAGGAAACGCCGTATTTGCGGTTCAAGACAGAGCTGGTAAAGGGTAATGAGGATTTTCCAGGCAAGAGCGGATCGATCGCTGGAAAAACTGTAGAGGGTGTAGTGGTTACACAGATCGTTCCGTATGGATGGGAATAGCAGTTCAATTGTTTTTATTAAGGGAGCTTTAAATGAAAGTGCAATCTTTTTCGAAAAAACAGGCTGGTTTCACGTTGATCGAATTGGTCGTTGTAATCGTTATTCTGGGTATTCTGGCAGCGACGGCGATTCCGCGTTTTGCGGATATGAGCAAGCAAGCCAAAGAAGCGGCAGTTGACGGTATGGTCGGTGCGCTCCAATCGGCTACGGCTATTGCGCATGCCCAGGCGTTGTTGACCAACACTGTCGACGGCACGATTACGCTTGAAGGTCAGGATGTAACAGTGGCAAACGGCTACCCAGCCGCTAGCGCAGCTGGCATCGGAGCGGCGCTGTCAGCTTATGATGGTTTTACTGCTACTTATCCGAGTAGCGGCGCTGTATTCCAATTGACAAAGGAAAGCGCTACTGAGACAACCTGTTCTGCCAAATATGCGGCAGCTACTGTGGCATCAAGTGTTGTTACGCCGCCAGCTATCACGTCTGACAAGAGCGGTTGTAATTAAGATCAGGCCCGCACCTATACTCAGGTGCGGGCTTTCTTTTTCAACTAAAACGTGACGAAAAACACAGCTTTATCTAATGCCGGTTTTACCTTGATCGAACTCATCATGGTTTTGATCTTGGTAGGCATTCTGTCTGCTTTCGTTCTGCCTCGTTTTTTTGATCGTAATGTTTTTGATAGTCGTGCATTCGGTGACGAAGCACAGTCGATGGTGCGCTATGCACAAAAATTGGCTGTGGCTCGCAATGGAAAAATTTATGTCTGTATGACTTCGACAAGGGTATCTCTGGGAGTGAATGATTCCTGTATCCAAGAAGTTGTGATGCCATCCAGTAAGCCGGCGACCTTGTCGCATAGCGATTTATTTATTAGTCCGGTTACAACCTTTTATTTCGACGCATTGGGCAAGCCGTTCAGCACGGGCTCTTCTGCGTTTGAGACAACGCAGTTTGATTTAACGATAGATGGCGTGACGCAAAGTTTCTTTGTCGAGAAAGAAACAGGCTATGTTCATTAGTCGCCGCACATTTTCTTCTCAACAAACTTCATCCGGTTTCACTCTGGTGGAATTGATTATTTTTATCGTCATCGTCAGCACGGCTGTTCTGGGCATATTGATGGTGATGAACTTCACAACCGCCAACAGCGCCGATCCGCAGATACGTAAACAGGCGTTATCGATTGCGGAAGCGTTGATGGAAGAGGTTTCGCTGGTGCCATTCACCAATTGTGATGGAGCGGAGCCTTCCTGTGTGGAGAGCAATGGTGGAGTCGATGGAGGTGGAAGCGAGAGCAATCTCAATCGGCTTCAGATCAATTCTGGCAATTTCGTTGCAATCAACGATATCAACGGTAATCCGGTTGCTACCCTGAATGGCTATAGAGCGAAAGTAACTATCCAAAACGCAGCTCTTGATTCGATCGGTGCCAGCGATGCATTGCATATCACCGTGACGGTAGCGAACGGTTCGGAATCGATTCAACTGGATGGTTATCGTACCCGCTACATGCCGGAGACCGAGGAATGAGAGTAATCGGTCGCGATTACTTCGTATCGGTTTCACAGCGTGGCTTCACGCTGGTGGAAATGATCGTTGTCATCGTGATCACGGGTATCGTCGCCGCCGCAGTGGCGGTTTTCATTCGTGCGCCGGTGCAGGGATATGTCGATTTGGTCGCTCGCGCGGAACTGGCGGACGAGGCCGATACGGCTGTGCGCCGCATCTCGCGCGAAGTACGCCGCGCATTGCCGAACAGCGTGCGACTCACTTCTGCTGGCGGAAATAATTACCTGGAATTTCTGCTGACTAGTACCGGCGGGCGTTATCTGACCGATTCGGACGATACGGCGCTCGGAGGAAATGTACTCAGCTTTACGACTGCAAGCGATACAAGTTTCAGAGTGGTTGGTGCGTTGTCGACCAATCCTGAGCAGCAAATTCATGCAGGCAACTGGATTGTTGTCTACAACCTGGGGCCAGGACAAGATCCTGCCAATGCCTATTGCAGCGGTGCTTCCTGCAACAACCGCGCAGAAGTGAAGACTGATATTGTGCCCGCATCCCAGACGATTACGCTGACATCCAATCCATTCGCCCCGGCCCCGGCCAATCCTTCCGGTGGCTTCCGTTCTCCTGGCAATCGTTTTCAAGTGGTGTCGACGCCTGTGACCTATGAATGCAATCCGTCGGCACATACGCTGACCCGTTATTCGGGATACACGATCGGTGCGATACAACCGGTTCCGCCAACAGGCGGAACGGCGGCATTGCTGGCAAGCGGTGTGACAAGCTGCGATTTTTCCTATGACAACAGCGCTATCAATACGAGCCAGGCTTTGCTCGGGATTACGCTCGCGTTGGCACGTCCGGATACCAATAGCGGCACGATCACCCTGTTTCATCAGGTGCATGTGGATAACACGCCATGATGAAAAGAACATACATGCATGCAACGAAGATGCGCCGCGCTGAGTGCATGCGCGGATTCAGCCTCGTCAGCGCCATCTTCCTGCTGATCGTTCTGGCGGCATTGGGTGTGGCGATGGTGACGATTTCGACGACGCAGCATCAGAGTTCCAGCCTCGATATCGAAGGTGTGCGGGCGTATCAGGCTGCGAAGGCGGGAATCGAGTGGGGTGTTTATCAACGCTTAAGGAACAACAGTTGTGCTGTTTCATCCACGATTTCGGTGTCAGGATTTATGGTCACGGTTGCTTGCAATGTTGGTGAAGCGGATACAGCGGTGATTAAGGCAACGGCCTGCAATATGCCAGTGGCTAATGCCTGTGACGATCCGGGGCCAAATAATCCTGATTACGTTCGTCGTGTAATGGAGGTGCGGTTGTGAACGTAACGATCCGCTTCCTATTCCGTTTTGTACTGTTACTGCTACTTGCCGTAACAGTAACGAGTAGCGCATATGCGGAATCGACGGGCATCCACTATGCCAATATCTGCGTCAATGCAGGCAGCGGTAGAACCTGGAGTATCCCAAACGGTGGGCTCAATGGAACGGGTAGCGAAAATGCCACGGTAACTCCTGATAGCGATGATGATCCGACCAAGGAATTGCAGTGTAGAAATGCCGGTTTTAACATTCCCAACGGCGCAGTCATCAATAGCATTACTGTCGAGATAAGAAGACGTTCGAGCAGCGAGCCTGATAACGGGGATCGTGCGCGTGACCTGCAAGTGCGTTTGTTTGAAGGCAGTTTGGAAAGCATCAATAAAGCCAGCAATAGCCAGTATCCCTCAAGCTATGGAACGGCAACGTATACCTGGTCCGGTAGTGAGTTGTCGTCGTCATGGACTGCCCAAAGGATCAATAGCAGTGGATTCGGCGTAATCTTCCAGAGCCGGTTTCGTGACAATGACGATCGTATCCGTGTTGATTACATCCGTATTACGATCGACTACACGCTACCCGGTCCGACGGTCGTTTCCATTACGCGTGCCGGCATCAATCCCACCAGCGCATCCAGCGTAGATTGGCGAGTCACATTCAGCGAGAAGGTGACTGGTGTCTCACCATCGAATTTTTCCCTGGCTCGCAGTGGCTTGAGCGGGGCAGCAAACGTGACGGCAGTTGTGGATGAGGGCGATGGTATCAACTGGCTGGTGACGGCAACGACCGGAACGGTGACCGGCGCAACGGGAACGATTCGTCTGGACATGCAGTCGGGTTCGAGCGTCACGAATCAGGCCGGTTATCAACTGACCGGATTGCCGGTACAGGGGGGAACCTACACGATCGACCCGAATGCGGCGACAGAATGCTACATCGACGATTTCGATCGCCCGAACGGTGCCCCGGGAGCCAACTGGTCTGTCGGACATGAGAGCGGAAGCTTCGGCGATCCGCGTATCGTCAGTGGCCGTTTGCGCCTGACGGATAATTCGACCCAAGCCTCAACCTTTGCGACATTGCAGCGCATTTTTCCCGGCGCAGGCAACAAGATCGTCGTGGAATTCAATCACTATGCCTACGGCGGCAATGGTGCGGACGGTATTGCAATGGTGCTGTCGGATGCCTCCAAGCCGCCTATTGCCGGTGCGTTCGGTGGGTCGTTGGGTTATGCACCCAAGCGAACATCGGCCGGAGGAGATACGACGCACGCGGGTTTTTCCGGCGGCTGGCTGGGTGTGGCGCTGGACGAATTCGGTAATTTTTCCAATCCTACCGAGGGACGTTCCGGCGGGCCGGGACAAAGACCCGACGCCGTTACGATTCGCGGTTCAGGCCAGGATTTTGACGGATACGAGTATCTGAGAACTACCGGTTCATTGGGTACTGGTATCGATACATCTTCTTCCAATCCCGGACCAGGATACCGATATCGCATCACTGTGGATCACAGCGACAGCGTACATGCCTATACGAAGGTGGAGCGTGATACCAGCGGCAGTGGCACTAACTATGCAACGCTGATCTCGTCCTTCGATGCCAAGGCGCAGCCAGGGCAGGCTGCGGTACCCACGAATTGGAGCTTGTCGTTCACCGGCTCCACAGGCGGCAACAGCAACATCCACGAGTTCACGCATCTGCAGGTGTGTTCCGTGACGCTGGAACGTCTGCATCACATCGAACTCGATCATCCGACTACATCCTGCGGTGCCGCTCCGGTGACGGTCAAGGCTTGTGCCAATGCGGATTGCTCCAGCCTGTACGTGGGTAAGGTGACAGTCAATCTTTCCAATGTCACATCCAACGGCACATCGAGCTGGTCGTCCGGCAATCTGCTGACTTTTTCCAACGGGCAGACGCAGGTGACTTTGAGCCAGAGCAGCCCAGTCAACGCAACGGTCAATATCGGCGGCAGCACGGCTACTTCGCCTGCGGCGACCAACAATGCAGTCTGCATGGACGGCAGCGGCAATGCGACGAATTGCGTCGTGCATTTCTCATCGGCCTGCTCGTTCGACGTGGTAGAGCCAGGTAAGGCGCCGGGTTCGCCGATCTATACGAAACTCGTCGGCCAGCCGTTCAGCCTGGATCTGCGGCCGAGCGATGCGAGCGGTAATCCGGCACCGTATAACGGCAATGTGACGGTGAGTCTCGTCGATCAGGATGCATCTACAGGAGGACAGTGCAGTAATACGACTGCAGGCATCACGCCGGAATCGGCATCGATTACGTTCAATAACGAATCGGTCAAGACGGTGAATTTCACGCTTAACAAGGCGCAGAAGAATGTACGCGTGCGGGTGATTGCCGGTGCGGGTGGAAGCGCCTTGCCGAGCTGTTCGCGCGACAATTTTGCGATACGGCCGCAATCCTTCCAATTGACGACGCCCACAATCGCGGACTGCACAGGGCCGACATCATGCAGTGCTTCTTATCCGGCTGGTGAGTCTTTCTATGTCGACGCTACACCAACACCAGTGCCGACAGGTTATGCAGGTACGCCGGTTTTTGATGAGACCAAGGTGCGCGACCACACTGGTGCTAATTTGCAGTCGTCGGATATGTTGGCAGGAACCTTTGGGGCGGCCGCTGCCAATGGCGTTGCATCAGGAACTTTCAAATACGACGATGTTGGAAGTATTGCTTTCCTCACGGGTGCAGTAATCGATGCGGTATTTACGAATGTGGATCAGGTGACAGGGACGGCCGGGAACGTGGTACACGACAACGAAGGAGATTGCATTCCCGGTTCTGCAACGAATACGAAAACCAACGGGAAATACGGCTGCTTGATCGGCAACGATGAAACTGCTCCGAAAGGAAGATTCAGGCCGCATCACTATGCTGTAGAAGCATCCCTTACAGCCGCTTGCACACCTGGTGCGCCAGCGCAATCTTTCACTTACATGGACCAATCCATGCAGGTGGCATTGTCTGCGAAGGCACTGAGTCGTAATGATGTTGTGTTGTCCCGTTACACGCCAGTTGCATCAGGCACGCAATTTCCGCAGTTGGCGACCCTCGCAATATCCGGAGTAGATACGGATGGTATCGACAGGATCGTGCGTTTTGTTCCTGCATTGCCGCCACGTGTCTGGACGGAAGGGCAATACAGCGGAAGCGGTACATATCAATTTTCCAGGGAAAGCACACCTGACGGCTCATACGAGAATTTCAGATTGAGTGTGAGCATCGCCGATCCGGATGGTGTCAGGATTACTCAACATAACAGTACGACGGTCGATGCTACGCAGGTCTTTTCCCTGCCGACCATCATCCGATTCGGCCGTCTGAAATTACTGAATGCGAACGGGGCACCGCAGAACACGCTGTCGATACCGATGCGGGTGGAGTACTGGGACAAGACCAGAGGCTTCATCACCAATACGGATGACAGTTGCACGACGCTTCTGCCGGCGAACGTCAAGACGACTCCTGGCGCCACCTTGAACATTTTCAACATTTCAAAAGGTGTTGGTTCTATTGCACTGAACAAGCCGACAACGCCGGGTAAAACCAGCATTGATATATGTACCGATCTGGCCGGTGACAACACGCCAGGAACGATTTGTACTGCCACGACATCCGCAGGAAAACCGTGGCTCCAGGGAGCATGGGGCGGCCCGAATTACGATGACGATCCGACAGCAAGAGCAACCTTCGGTGTCTTCAAAAGCGGTCCGATTATTTACCTTCGTGAGCTTTATTAGTTCACCAAAATTCACAATGCGTTGTTAATTGATTTTGTCTCCCGAGTCGTCGGGCAAATTGATTGACATCAATAATTTAATCACCTAATTTCACGCAGTTCTCGACAAAGATGCCGGTATGAGTTGGTTCCAAAAGAAAAAGAAAACAGCTGGGAGGCTGGTTGTTTCGATACAGGCAGATGATATTTGCATCGCCAGTATCGGCAATGCATCTGCGGAACGGCCGACCGTTGAAATCGCCGCGACGCACGCACTGAAGGGCGCGCAATCGGCAGCGGATCTGTTGGCGAAAATCGCCAAGGAACTGCGTGCCGAATACGATTGCATAAACTTGCTCTGCGGCGACGAATATCAATTGTTGTCGGTCGAGGCGCCAAACGTTCCTGCAGATGAGTTGAAGACGGCGATTCGCTGGCGCCTGAAGGACATGCTCGATTTTCATATCGACGATGCAACCATCGACGTGCTGGACGTGCCGCGCGACAGGAATGCAGGCAATCGCAATCATTCTATGTATGCGGTCGCGGCACGCAATCAGTTGATCGAACAGCGCCAGGCGTTGTTCAGCGATGCGCGCATGTCCTTGAGTGTCATCGACATTCCTGAAATGGCACAGCGCAATATCGCGAAGCTGCTCGAACCGGAAGGACGTGGCATTGCCATGCTGTCGTTCGATGCGCAGGGCGGATTGCTGACGATGACATGCGACGGCGAACTATATCTGTCGCGCCGCATCGATATTCCGTTTGCGCAGTTGGAGCAGGGCAGCGAAGAAGACCGCAATGCCTGCTACGGACGCGTGACGCTGGAATTGCAGCGTTCGCTCGATCACTTCGATCGTCAGTATCACACCATCACGCTGGCCAAACTGGTGTTGGCGCCGTTGAGCGGTGTGGCGACAGGCTTGTCGGCCTATCTGTCCGAAAATCTGTACATCCCTGTCGAGCCCCTCGATCTGGCAAGCGTGTTCGATATGGAGAAAGCGCCGGATCTGAAATCAGTGGAGATGCAGCAGCGCTATTTCATGGTGCTGGGTGCAGCGCTACGGCGTGAAGAGGCGGTGCTATGAGCCAGCAGATCAATCTCTTCAATCCGATCTTCCTGAAACAGGAGAAGCATTTTTCCGCGCTGACGATGGTGCAGGGGCTGGGCATCATCCTGGTCGGCGCATTGCTGTTGACGGCTTACTCGATTTTCCAGTTGTCGAAACTGGAAAAGGAACAGGCGGCGACGGCAGGCAGATTGCAGCAGGCGCAGAATCAACTTGCTCGCGTGACGACCGCCTACGCGGTCAAGGGCAAGGATGCGGAACTGGATGCCCGCTTGCTGCGAAAGCAAGCCGAAGTGCAGTCGTTGCAGCAGGTGGCTGATCTGCTGGAAAAGGGCGAGTTCGGCAACACCGTCGGTTATGCGGATTACATGACGGCCTTTGCGCGCCAGATCGGCAGCGGCATCTGGCTGACGGGCTTCACGATACAGGGCGTAAGCGATATCGCGATTCGCGGCAATACCTTGCGTCCCGAACTGGTGCCAGCCTATCTGTCGCGCCTGAAGACGGAGCCGGTGATGCAAGGCGCATCCTTCTCGACGCTGGAAATGCAATTGCCCAAGCCTGATAGCAAGTCAGCGGCAGCGCCGGACGAGATACCGAAAGCAGCTTCCTATATCGAATTCAGCCTGCATTCATCCGGCATCAAGGCGGCAGCGGAAGGAGGCCGGCAATGAAACAGACCTGGCAGAAACTGGCGCTCAGGATCGATGCGCTGACCTTGCGCGAGCGGGCGATCATCTTCGCCGTCGCGGTGCTGATCTTGATCACGCTGATCAATGCGGTGCTGCTCGATCCGCAATATGCGAAGCAGGCGAAGCTGTCGCAGCAGATTCGACAGCAGCAGGCACAGATCGCGGATATCCAGAACCAGATCCAGCAGCGCGTCAAATTGCAGGAGAACGATCCGAACCAGGAGGCGCGTGCGCAACTGGAAGCATTGACGCAGCGCGCGCAAGACATGCGCGATTCACTGGGCAGCCTGCAGCAGCAACTGGTGTCGCCGGACAAGATCGCCGATCTGCTGGAGAGCGTGCTGAAGAAGAACGACAAGCTGCAACTCGTCTCGCTGAAGTCGCTGCCGGTGACGCGACTGAACGAATCGGTAGAGGAAATCCAGTCGCGGCAGCAGAAGAGCGGCCAGCAGGGAGCGACGACCTCGGCATCAGGTAGTACAGGCGCATCCGGCGAGGATGTCGATGCGGTCTACAAGCACACGGTGGAATTGACGGTGCAGGGCGGTTATCTCGACATGCTGGCCTATGTGAAGTCGCTGGAAAAAATGCCGTGGCGCGTGTTCTGGGAAAACGCGCAACTCAAGGCCGATGGCGATCAGCCGGCGACGCTGACGTTGACGCTCTTTACATTGAGTCTGGACAAGAAATGGCTGAATCTGTGACGCGGCATTGGCGCGCATGCGCATTGGCGGCCGGCCTGATCGGCCTGCTGGGAGCAACGGTTGCGCAGGCGCAGTTGCGCGATCCGACACGTCCGCCCGAGCAATGGATGCCGGGCGGCGATGCAGAACCAACCGGCGGACCGGTGCTGCAGTCGGTACTGCTGTCGCCCAAACGCAAGATCGCCGTCATCAGCGGTCAGGCTCTCGCACTCGGCGAGCGCTATGGCGATGCGACGCTGGTGCGGCTAACCGAAAGCGAGGCTGTCCTACGGTACGACAGCAAATCTGGCAGTGAATCCCAGACGTTGAAACTTTTCCCAAGCATTGGAAAACGGCCGGCATCCGATTCAAGGAATCGGCATCCCGACAATCGGAAATGAGAAGGTAGCAAGCGTGCAAAAATTATCCCTAGCCATTCTGGTCCTTTGTCTCGCCGGTTGCGCGGCGCCGACTTCCAAGAAGGAAACCTACAACCTGATCAACGCGGAAATGGAAAAAGCCGCGCAGACGGTAGCGCAGCCGGCCAAGCCGGACGCGGTATCCGCCGCGCTGCTGCCGCCGTTGAATATCGAGATGCCCAAGCCGAAAGCGCCGCTGGAAGAGCGTTTCAGCCTGGCGTTCAACAACGTGCCGGCTGCGCAGTTCTTCAATGCGATCGTGACCGGCACGCGCTACAACATGCTGGTACATCCGGAGGTGACGGGAACCATCTCGGCCAACCTGAAGGACGTGACGCTGTTCGAGGCGCTGGATGCGATCAAGGAACTCTACGGCTACGACTATTCGCTCGAAGGAAACCGCATCGTCATCAAGCCGTTGACGATGCAGACCAGTATTTTCCGCGTCAACTATCTGACGGGTAACCGCAAGGGCGTTTCCGAAACCAGCGTCATCTCCGGTTCGTTGAATGCAAGCCAGACCAATGGCAACGTCGGCGGCACGAATAACAACTACGGCGGCAGCAACAATAACAACGGCAATCGTTCCGGCCAGACGTTCTCGCCGATCGAAAGCAGCCGCGTCAGCACCACGACGCAGAGCGATTTCTGGTCGGACCTGAAGATCGCACTGGATGCGATCATCGGCAGCGGCCGCGATGGCCGCAGCGTGGTCATCAGTCCGCAGTCCGGCGTGATCGTCGTACGTGCGATGCCGGAAGAATTGCGTAATGTCTCGACCTATCTGAAGGCGACGCAGTTGTCGGTCGATCGGCAGGTGATTCTGGAAGCGAAGATTCTGGAAGTCTCATTGAGTGACGGTTATCAGACCGGCATCAACTGGTCTGCGCTGCATGGCAATACACGTATTTCAGGAGGCTTTGCGACTACAGGTCAGGGCGCGTCGATCAGCAATCAGATCGGCAGCCTTCCTTCTACCGGCCTGACCGACAGCGCAGTCACGGGTAACGGCTTCTTCGGTCTGGCGCTGCAGGCACGCAATTTTGCCGGTTTGATTTCCTTCCTCGAATCGCAGGGCGACGTGCATGTGCTGTCCAGCCCGCGCATCGCGACGCTGAACAACCAGAAGGCCGTGTTGAAAGTCGGCACCGACGATTTCTTCGTCACCAACGTCAGCAACAACATCAATACGTCGGTCTCCGGTGCAGCGACGACGTCGACGCCGAACGTCACGCTGCAGCCGTTCTTCTCTGGCGTGGTGCTGGACGTCACGCCGCAGATCGACGAAGAGGGCAACATCATCCTGCACATCCATCCGTCGGTAACGGACGTGCAGACGGTGGAGCGCGTCATCGATCTCGGTACGCAGGGCAACGTGCAGAACGTTCTGAAGCTGCCATTGGCAAGCAGCAGCACGTCCGAAACGGATAGCGTGGTGCGTGCGCAGGACGGCAACATCATCGCGCTCGGCGGCCTGATGCGTCAGCGTACCGTCAGCGGCCGCGATCAGGTGCCGGTGGCAGGCGATGTGCCGCTCCTGGGCAATTTCGTCAAGAACATCAATCAGGTGACGGAGAAGCGCGAACTCGTCATCCTGCTGAAACCGACGGTGATCCAGAACGAAGCCAGCTGGGCACAGGACGTGCTCGATTCGCAGAAGCGGCTGCAATCGATGGCACCGCGAAGCAAGTCCTGGGAATGATTCTGCATGTATGAGCAGCACTTCGGTCTGAAGGAGCTTCCGTTCGGCATTACGCCCGACACCGGATTTTTCTTCGCCTGTCCGACATACCAGCAGGCGCTGAATACGCTGCTGATCGCTGCGCATAGCGGCGAGGGCTTCATCAAGATCACCGGCGAAGTCGGCACCGGCAAGACGCTGTTGTGCCGCAAGTTTCTGTCATCACTGGATGACGGATTCGTCACCGCTTACATTCCGAATCCCTATCTGGAACCGCGCAGCCTGATGCTGGCGCTGGCCGATGAATTGGAGCTGGTTTTGGAGAAGGACGTCGACCAGCACCAGTTGCTGAAGGCAATCAACCATCATCTGCTGAAGCTGGCGCGCGATGGCAAGCGCGTCCTGTTGTGTCTGGACGAAGCCCAGGCGATGCCGCTGGAAAGCTTGGAAGCGCTGCGCCTGCTGACCAATCTGGAAACCGAAAAGCGCAAGCTGCTGCAGATCGTGCTGTTCGGGCAACCCGAGTTGGATGTGAAGCTGAAGCAGCAGGCCATACGCCAGCTGGCGCAGCGCATCACGTTTCATTATCGTCTGCGGGCACTGTCGCGCGACGATCTGGATTTTTACGTGGCGCATCGCCTGAAGATCGCAGGTCATGCAGGTGGACGTGTGTTCGCCGCCGATGCCGTTCGTGCGCTGCATGCGGCCAGCGGTGGCATTCCGCGACTGGCCAACATTCTTGCCCACAAGTCGCTGATGCTCGCTTACGGAGAAGGGCGGCATGGTTTGAAGGCGCGCCATGTTCGCGCAGCCGCACAGGATACCGAAGCGTCGCGTCGCGTGGCGCCGCCTTGGATGCCGTGGCTTGCGGGAGTTTCCTTACTGATGATCGTATCCGGCGCAGCCTGGACCTATTTGCAATGAGCATTATCAACAAGATGTTGCAGGAGCTGGAACAGCGCCAGGCAGAAGAATCCGATACGCGCGTATTGCCGGGGCAACTAAAGGCTGCGCCGCAGGCACGTAGCCGGCATGCGGGCTGGCTGGCCGCCGCGGTTCTGGCACTTCTGCTGGCTGGTGTGCTTGCGTGGTTGTGGCTCAAGCCTGCTTCTGCGCCTGCAACTATGCCTGCGTCCATCTCTGCAAAGCCAACCGATGCACCGCCGACGCAGCAACTGGCATTGAAGATCGCGCCGACGATGCCGATGGCAGAACCGGAAGCGCCGGAGCCGGCAACGGTTGAGACGCCGATGCCTTCGACCGAGGAAGCATCGGCAGCAAAAATGGAAAAGAAGGAAGAGAAGCCGGCTGGCAGGAGCGAAGCGGTTGCCGCGCCGGCTTCTGTAACACCTGCTGTTGTCGTCGATGACAAGATCGTCGGCAAGACTGAGCGGCCGCAACCTGCGCATCCCGCAACGGTAGAGCGCAATGCGCCGCAACCGACCAAGACATCGCCGAAACCTGCCGTGCCGCCGCAGGTGACGACACAAACGGTTTCGACACAGCAGACAGCATCCGACGTGCCTGTCGTGCTGGACAAGCAGGTCCGGCCATTGACGCCGCAGCAGCGCGCGGAAAACGACTATCGCCGCGCGGCGAGCATGGCGGAACAAGGGCGTGCGGCGGAAGCGACGGCATTGCTGGAGCAGGTGTTGCAGGAAGTGCCTGCACACGCCGGCGCACGCCAGACGCTGATCGCGTTACTGCTGAAGGCAGGACGGCAGGAAGAAGCGATGCGGCGCGCGAAGGAAGGATTGGACATCGATGTACGGCAGCCGGGGCTGGCGATGATTCTGGCGCGCTTGCAGGTGGAGAAGGGCAGCAGCGGACAGCAGGCTGCCATCGCCACACTGCAGAACAGTCTGCCTTATGCGACCGATCAACCCGACTATCGGGCTTTTCTGGCGGCGCTGCTGCAGCGCGAAGGACGACAGAAGGAAGCGATCGAGCAATATCTGCTGGCCGTACGCGCCGTGCCGCAGAACGGTATCTGGTGGATGGGATTGGGAATTTCTCTGCAGGCGGACGGCCGTGCGGAAGAGGCACGCGAGGCATTTTCCCGCGCGCGTGAAACCGGTTCGCTATCGCCCGAGTTACGCGCTTTCGTGGAACAGAAGCTGAAGCAGTTGCACTAAATATTGTTGCGTATCAGCCGGTGGTGGTCTGCAGTGTTGCGATGGCCGGCGCATCAGCTTCCTGCGTCCACGCTTCCGGCGTCATGATGGCGAACAGGCCGTCGCGTCGCGTCTTGCGCGCCAGTTTCAGCAGCGCCTTGTCTTTCGTGATCAGCACGTCGGCGCGGACGTCGCGCGCCAGTTCCAGAAATTTCTGATCGTCCTTGTCCTTGCAGAGCGGCAGCCTGACGGTTGCTTGCGTTTCTTCCGTCTTTGGCAGCATGGGATGGCAACGGATCAGCGCGTCGAATTCCGTCATCGTCGCCGTGCGTCTGTCGTCATCCAGTTTCAAGTGTGGATAGCGCAAGACCAGGTGCCACTCCATGCGGCAATCCTCGCGCGTGACGGCTTCCAGCCGGCCGCTCTGCAGGGCGGCGAGCAGTGTCGTCCAGCGCGGATCGCGGAAGACGAAGAGATCCAGACAGACATTGGTGTCGAGTACGACGCGCTTCGGTATCATTGGCGGTTTTGGTTTTTCGTTCGGAAGTAACATGCTCATCGTCTTATCGCCCGCCAAGTCCCTGGATTACGAAACACCTGCCACGACGAACACCAGCACCAAACCGGATTTCATTAAGCGTTCGGCGGAACTGGTCGACATTCTGAAGCACATGCCGCCAGCCCGTATTGCCAGCCTGATGCGCATTTCCGATCCGCTGGCGGCGTTGAATGCGGAACGTTTTGCCGCATGGTCCACCCGGTTCACGGAAAAGAATGCAAAGCAGGCAATACTGGCTTTCAACGGGGACGTGTACGAAGGGCTGAATGCCCGGACATTCAACGACAAGCAATTGCAATATGCGCAGACGCACCTTCGCATTTTATCCGGACTGTACGGCCTGTTGCGCCCGCTCGATTTGATACAGCCTTATCGCCTCGAAATGGGCACGAAACTCCCCAACGCCGCGGGCAAGGATTTGTATGCGTTCTGGGGCGACACGGTGACCGAGACGTTGAACGCGCAGATCGCGGCGGTAAAGGCGTCGGCGCTGATCAATCTGGCATCCGAGGAATATTTCAAATCGGTGCGGCCGAAATTGCTGACGGTGCCGGTCATCACGCCGGTCTTTCTCGACTGGAAGGGCGGCGCGTACAAGATCATTTCCTTCCATGCCAAGCGTGCGCGCGGATTGATGGCGCGTTATGCGGCGGTAAAGGGGATTACAAGGCCGCAGTCGCTGCAATCCTTCGATGCGGAAGGCTACGCCTTCGACGCGGCGGCATCCGATGAACGGAAGTGGGTCTTCAAGAGGCGACTGACCGCATAAGACCGATAGTGTCGATCGAATGTCGGTGAAATTTTAATGAGACGCCGTAATGAAAAAAGCCCCGCAGTGCGGGGCTTTTTGCTGACGAAGCGATCGATCACCAGATCTGCCACCAAGGCTTCTCGATGGTCTTGCCGCCCTTGAAGTAGACGCTGTCGGGGAAGTTCAGGCGCAGCACGCGTTCTGCATCGTCGCGCAGTTGCGGCAGGTTCAGCGCATCGTAGGACTTCATCATGATGAACAGCGCTTCTTCGGTCGCCGGCGTGTTGGGATAATCCCTCACCGCAGCCTGTGCGCGGTTGGCGGCAGCCAGATAGGCGCCGCGCCGATAATAATAGTCGGCGACGTGCACGTTGTACTGAGCCATCCCGTTGACCAGATAGGCGAGGCGGGCCTCGGCGTCCGGCGCATATTTGCTGTTGGGAAAGCGATCGACCAACAGCTTGAACGAATCGAACGCTTCGCGCGCCGCTTTCGGGTCGCGCTCGGTCATGTCCTGGCGCGACAGGAAATCGAAGATGCTGGTGCGGTCGTTGAAGTTGATCAGGCCGCGCAGGTAATACATGTAATCGACGTTCGGATGATCCGGGTGCAGCTTGATGAAGCGCTCGACGGCGGCCAGTGCCTGCGGCTGGTCGCCCTGGCGGTAGTAGGCGTAGGCGATTTCCATCTGCGCCTGTTGCGCATAGGTGCCGAACGGATAGCGGGACTCCAGTTTTTCGAGGAGATCGATGGCTCTTTCGTAGTTGAGCGCGTTCAGCTCGTCGCGCGCCTCCGAGTATAATTTCGAGGGCGACCAGTTCTTGGTTTCGTCGACCTGATCGAAACTGCTGCAGGCGGTAAGCAGCAGGGCTAGTACGAGAGGGATGATTTTTCGCATTTGGTTTTGCACGGATTTCGCGGCAGGCCGCTGGACAATGGATGATTATAGCCGATGGGATCGCCGGTGAACCCGATTGAAATGGATGTAAATGACGGCGCAATGCCCGATGGCGACTGGGACGGCAGCGACGATGCCGATGCGGCCGCCGCCGATATTTCCCCGATAGAACTGACGCTGACGCCGGACGATTGCGGCATCCGTCTGGACAAGGTGCTTTCCGCACGCGTTCCCCAATATTCGCGCAGCCGTCTGCAGCAGTGGATAGAAGACGGCCACGTGCGCATCAACGGCGCAGTGGCCAAGGCGAAGACGACGCTGTACGGCGACGAAACGGTGGTCATCGCGCCGCAGCCCGCTCCCGAAGAACTGGCTTACAAAGCCGAACCGATGGATCTGCAGATCGCTCATGAGGATGCAGCCATTCTCGTCATCGACAAGCCTGCGGGACTGGTCGTGCATCCGGCGGCCGGCAACTGGTCCGGTACCTTGCTGAATGGACTGCTGCATCATCTGCCTGCACTGGCAGGCGTGCCGCGCGCCGGCATCGTCCATCGGCTGGACAAGGACACCAGCGGTCTGATGGTGGTGGCAAAGAGCCTGACCGCGCAGACCGATCTGGTGCGCCAGCTGCAGGCACGCACAGTCAAGCGCGAATATCTGGCGCTGGTGTGGGGCACGCCCAACCTATCCGGTCGGATAGAGGCGGCGATCGTACGGCATCCGCGCGATCGCATCAGGATGGCGGTATCGAACAGCCTGCTTGCCAAGCCTGCGGCGACGCGCTTCGAACGCCTTGCAACCGGCGCGCTCGATGGCCGTCCGGTCAGCCTGGTGCGATGCCAGCTGGAAACGGGACGCACCCATCAGATTCGCGTACACATGCAGTCGATCGGCTTCCCGCTGGTCGGCGATGCGCTGTACGGCAAGCAGCATCTGGCGTCGGTATTCCCGCGCCAGGCCTTGCATGCGTGGCGTCTCGGCCTGATCCATCCGGTTTCCGGCGAAGCAGGCGAATGGACATCCGTGCTGCCGCAGGATTTCGCCGCTCTGCTGGAACGCGCCGACATCGCCAACGTGACGTAACGCATTCCGCTGCCATGACGTCCATTGCGCCCATCGTCCCCGACTGGTCCATTTCCTCCGACATCGTCGGTGCGCTGATGACCGTGCGCAGCGGCGGTGTCAGCAGCGGTCCTTACGGCGATGCCTCCGGCCAGCGCGGCTTGAATCTCGGATTGCATGTCGGCGACAGTCCGCACAACGTGATGGCGAACCGCTCGCTGCTGCTCGATCGTGTGCCTTCGGAACCGGCATGGCTGACGCAGGTACACGGTACCGATGTGGTCGATGCGGCGCGCGTGGCCAATGCATCGCGGGCCGATGCCAGCATCGCCACGCAGCGCGGCGTGGTATGCGCGATCATGACGGCGGATTGCCTGCCGGTTTTACTGGCCGATGCCCACGGCCGCGTCGTCGGCGCGGCGCATGCAGGATGGCGCGGTTTGGCCGGCGGCGTGCTGGAGCATACGGTGGAACGCATGCGCAAGGCGGGCGGTGAGGAATTGCATGCATGGCTGGGACCGGCGATCGGCCCAGAGCAGTTCGAAGTCGGTGAGGATGTGTTGCAGGCTTTTACGTCCAAGGATGCGGCGGCGATCGATGCGTTCCGTCCGATCACGGGGCGTAGCGGTAAGTATCTGGCCGACATCTATCAACTGGCTCGTCAGATATTGGCGGCGCAGGGCGTGATGCACGTCAGCGGCGGTGATTTCTGCACGGTGACCGATGTCGAGCGTTTCTATTCCTATCGCCGCGACGGCTTCACCGGCCGCATGGCTGCGCTGATCTGGCTGCGCTAGCGTTCGGTTTCGGCTTGCTGCGGCGGCGATATTTGCTGCATTTCTTCCGGCGTGGCCGCACTTTTCTTGTTCTCCTGTTGCAACGCCTGCATTTGCCGTTTGCGCTTGCGGCGCGCGCCGCCTGTCAGATAGACAAGAATCGAGACAGGCAACAGGCCGTACAGCAGAAAGGTCATGACGGCGGCGACTGCCGATGTCTCGGTAATTGCCATCATGAAGGCGACATAAATCCAGGCGATGGCGACAATATGCATGCGAGATGCCGGAATGGAGACAGTGGGAAGGTGCATCACGATACGCGATGGTAGCCGTGATGGAAAGGGCAACAATGTCATCCTTCGCATATAAAAAGGAATGTGTGCGATAGACAAGCATTGCGTAAACCCTTGTTTTTCCGCACTATAATGGCCTCCCTTAGTGAACCTCGTTCGCTTTCTCCGTTCATTCAAGTCTGTGCCGTGGCGCAGCAAGCTGGAAATCCTGATGACGAGTGCAAAGAAAATCCCCGAACGTTTGATCAAGAAGTACCCGAACCGCCGCCTGTACGATACCCAAACGAGTTCCTACATCACGCTGTCCGACGTCAAGCAACTGGTGCGCGACAACGAATCCTTCACGGTGAACGACGCCAAGACCGGCGAAGACCTGACGCGCAGCATCCTGTTGCAGATCATCCTGGAAGAAGAAGCGAGCAGCACGCCAATGTTCTCGATTCCGGCGCTGTCGGAAATCATCCGCTACTACGGTCATGAAATGCAGGGCATGATGAGCGCTTATCTGGAAAAGAACATCCAGGCCTTCATCGACATCCAGAACCGCCTGAACGAAAGCTCCAAGGAACTGGGCGACGACAAGCCGCTCAATCCGGAAATCTGGTCCCAGTTCATGAACGTGCAGGGGCCGATGATGCAGGGCATGATGAGCAACTACATCGAGCAGAGCAAGAACCTGTTCGTGCAGATGCAGGAACAGATGCAGACGCAGTCGCAGAACATGTTCGGCGGTTTTGCCTTCAGCGCGACGGCTGAACAAAACGGCAAATAAAAAAACGGCAATAAGCGCCACGTCTGGCAGGACAGCGCTCTGCGGGGCGGCAAGCTCGACAGCCGGCCGAACGGGTACAATAGCGGATTCGTTTTGATCCTCGGGTTTTGGCCCGTTTCCGTCCCGTTTTTGCCTCGCTTTTTTGCCCTGTTTCTCCATGACCAACGCAACCCAGACCACACCCAAAATCGGCTTCGTTTCGCTCGGATGCCCGAAGGCGCTGGTCGATTCCGAACAAATCCTCACGCAACTGCGCGCCGAAGGCTACGACACCGCCAAATCCTATGACGGCGCCGACCTGGTCATCGTCAACACCTGCGGCTTCATCGATGCCGCCGTGCAGGAATCGCTGGATGCAATCGGCGAGGCGCTGAACGAAAACGGCAAGGTCATCGTGACAGGCTGCCTGGGCGCGAAGAAGGATGCCGACGGCGACGACATCATCACTAAGGTGCACCCGAAAGTGCTGGCCGTCACCGGCCCGCACGCGCTGGGCGAGGTGATGGATGCGGTGCACACGCACATGCCCAAGCCGCATGCACCGTTCATCGATTTGCTGCCGCCGCAAGGTGTCAAGCTCACGCCCAAGCATTTTGCCTATCTGAAAATTTCCGAAGGCTGCAACCATCGCTGCAGCTTCTGCATCATCCCGTCGATGCGCGGCGATCTCGTTTCGCGTCCGGTCGCCGACGTGATGCTGGAAGCGGAAAACCTGTTCAAATCCGGCGTCAAGGAATTGCTGGTGATCTCGCAGGACACCAGCGCCTACGGCGTCGACGTCAAGTTCCGTACCGGTTTCTGGAACGGCCGCCCGGTCAAGACGCACATGACGCAACTGGCCGAGGCGCTGGGCGAACTGGCCGCGCAATATGGCGCGTGGATACGTCTGCATTACGTCTACCCGTATCCGCACGTCGATCAAATAATGCCGCTGATGGCGGAAGGAAAGATTCTGCCGTATCTGGACGTGCCGCTGCAGCACGCGCACCCGGACGTGCTGAAACGGATGAAGCGCCCGGCCAGCGGCGAGAAGAATATCGAACGCATCCAGGCATGGCGCGCGATGTGCCCTGATATCACCATCCGCTCGACCTTCATTGCCGGTTTTCCTGGCGAGACCGAAGCGGAATTCGAATACCTGCTGGATTTCCTGAAGGAAGCGGAAATCGATCGTCTCGGCTGCTTTGCCTATTCGCCGGTCGAAGGCGCGACGGCCAACGATCTGCCGAACGCAGTGCCGGAAGAAGTGCGCGAGGAACGTCGCGCACGCGTGATGCTGCTGCAGGAAGAAATCTCGAAGAAGCGCCTGCAGGCCAAGGTTGGTAAGACGATGCGCGTGCTGATCGACGAAGTCGAGCGCACCGGCGGCGCGACCGGCCGCACGGCTGCCGATGCGCCGGAAATCGACGGCGTCGTCTACGTGAAGGCACCGTTCGAGCCGCATCGTCGTCTGCAAGTCGGCGAATTCGTCGATGTACGAATCACGGCAGCCGATGCACACGATCTGTGGGGAGAAGCATGATGGGCGTGCGCCGCATTGCGGCCGTCGTATCGTTGCTGCTGGCGTCGGCGAGCGCATGCGCTGCCGACGTATCGACATCGGTAGCGACGCCGGCGCCGGCAACTGCGCCGCTGTCGGCACAGCCGGCCGCGCAGCCACCGCAGCTGTTCAGCAAGCCGATGGTGTTTCGCGGCACGCTGGGCGACAAGCAGGTACAGTTGAGCATCCGTCCGAAAAATCCGGCGGATGAAGGATTGGAAGGCGAGTATTTCGTTTTCGGCAGTTCGCAGAAAGTATTGCTGGCCGGCGACGGTGAGGGCGATGCGCTGCTTCTCGAAGAATCCGAAAACGGCAAGGATATTTCCGGTCAGTGGGACGGCAAGCTGGAGGGCGATACGCTGAGCGGCAACTGGACTTCCGCCGACTTCAGCATCACGCGGCCGTTCGTTCTGAAAGTCCTGCCGACCAGCGCGCCGGTTCCTGCGAAAAAGACGACCGGCACACGATAAACCGGAAGAACCATGGAGGTGTCCGTGTCCGACGATCGACCATCCTTCCAGACGACGCTGCTGCATCACGATTACCAGGCGCCCGACGGTTTCGGCGCCTTCCCGCAAGCCATCCATCACGCATCGACGGTGCTGTTCGACAGCGTGGCCGCGATGCGCGCGCGCAACTGGCAGAACAAGTCAGGCTATACCTACGGCCTGCACGGCACCCCGACGACATTCACATTGGAAGCACGGCTGGCCGCCATCGAAAACGGCAAGCATTGCCGTCTTGCCCCCAGCGGACTGGCGGCGATCGCAATGGTCAATTTCGCGCTGCTGAAGACCGGTGACGATGTGCTGCTGCCGGATAACGTCTACGGCCCCAGCCGCGAGCTCGGCAACTGGCTAACGCAGGATTACGGCATCACGGCGCGTTACTACGATCCGCTGATCGGTGCCGGCATCGCCAGCTTGATTCGTCCCAATACACGACTGGTCTGGACCGAAGCACCGGGTTCAGTATCGATGGAAGTGCCGGACCTGCGTGCCATCTGTGCGGCGGCGCATGCGAAGAACGTGCCGGTTGCGCTGGACAACACCTGGTCCGCGGGCATTGCCTTGCCTGCGTTCGAGCTGGGCGTCGATATCGTCATGCAGGCGCTGACCAAGTATCAGTCGGGTGGATCGGACGTACTGATGGGCGCCGTCATCACGAACAACGATGTATTGAACGGCAAGCTGGAAACGGCACACATGCGGCTTGGCTTTGGTGTCGGTGCCGACGACTGCTATCTGGTATTACGCAATCTGCCGACGCTGAAGCTACGCTTCGAGGCGCATGACGCTGCTGCGCGTGAAGTTGCTGCGTGGCTGAAGCAGCGGCCCGAAATCGCCACCGTGCTGCATCCTGCATTGCCGGGGTGCCCGGGACATGAATTGTGGAAACGCGATTTCAGCGGTGCCGGCGGTTTGTTTTCGGTATTGTTCGACCCGCGCTATACGGAAGAGCAGACCGATCGCTTCGTCGATGCATTGAAACTGTTCGGCATCGGTTTCAGCTGGGGCGGAGCGCACAGTCTGTGCGTGCCGTACCGGATGAAGACGATGCGCGACAGCTGGCCGCATCGCGGGCAACTGGTGCGCTTCAACATCGGGCTGGAAGAGCCGAGCGACCTGATCGCGGATATCGAACAGGCACTCGGCAAGCTGTAGACCGGCGCGCTTAAAGAAAAAGCATCCTTGCGGATGCTTTTTTTGTGCCTTGGATTGCCCGTCGGACTACGGCATCGGCTTGTTGTCGTTCAGATCGACAATGCCCTTGATCAGCCGGTACAGCTTCCACAGCCATGCCAGCGCCCAGACCAGAAAGGCGGCCGGAATGCCGACCACGGTCAGGAACAGGATGCAGCCCAGCGTCATCCACACCAGATACCACCAGAACGAACGGATCTGCCAGCCGTGATGGCTGTAGACGAAGGTATCCGCCGCATCGTCGCGCTTGACGTAGTTGATGATCAGCGGAATGAACGAAAACATGCCGAGCGAAAAGAGCAGGCTGGCGCCGTGTCCGATGTATAGCCACCATGCGAGGTTCTTGGCCGATTGCAGGCGCGAATCGAGGACGAGTTGGTTCATGTCGCGTCTCCTTGTCTGATGTCGTCGGAAAGAATGTGACCATTTCGGCGATATCGCCGGATGCCATGATTACCGTCATTCTAACCAACCGTTCGACGGCAGCATCAATGCGCATAAAAAAGCCCGGACAAGAGTCCGGGCTTTTTGCGATTGGCAATCGCGTTAATGAACGACCATCTGCGTGAACGGCGAGACGTATGCCTGCAGCGTCACCAGCAAGCCGACCAATACCGCCAGTGCGATCGAGTGGAAGAACACGTAGCGCAGGATGTCGCCCTCGTGGCCGTACCACTTGGTTGCCGTGGACGCCACGACGATCGATTGCGCATCGATCATCTTGCCCATCACGCCGCCGGAACTGTTGGCGGCTGCCATCAGCACTGGATTCAGGCCGAGTTGTTCGGCCGTGGTTTTCTGCAGGCTGCCGAACAGCACGTTGGAGGCGGTATCGGAACCGGTTAGCGCCACGCCCAGCCAGCCGAGCAGCGTGCCGAACATTGGATACAGCACGCCGGTCTGTGCAAACGCCAGACCCAGCGTCGCATCGAGGCCGGAGTAACGGGTCAGGTAGCCGACACCGAACATCGCGCAGATCGTCAGCAGCGAGAAGCGCACCAGCTTGATCGTTTCCCAGTATTCGACGAACAGACGCTTGACCGAATAGCCCATGGCAAGGCCGGCAACGATGGACGACACCAGAATGCCGGTGCCCGCCATCGACAGCACGTTGAAGTTGAACACGGCGCTTTCGATGATCGGTTCATGCACCACCGGCGGCATCTTCATGACCATATGGTCCAAACCGGGGATCGCCAGTTTCACGGCCCAGATCGAATCGACGAATTTCTTGAAGAATGGCGTGCCCCACAGGAAGACGAAGACCGACAGGACGACCCACGGCATCCATGCGCGCGCCTTGCTGATTGCCGCTGCACCGCCGTTGTTGTCGACGCTGATCGGTTCCGGCTTGACGTCGTTGGCCGAGTTGTCAGGATGCTTGCCGAGGGCGGTGGAGGTCCAGATCTTCTTCGGTTGCCAGATTTTCAGGAACAGCGTCAGGCAGCCCATCGACACCAGCGAGGCGATCACGTCCACCAGCCACGGACCGTGGAAGTTGGAAACGAGGAACTGCGGGATCGCGAACGACACGCCCGCCACCAGGATGGCCGGCCAGATCTCGCGCATGCCGCGGAAGCCGGCAAAGGCCCAGATCAGCCAGAACGGCACGATCACCGAGAAGAACGGCAACTGGCGGCCGATCATGGCCGACAGGTGAAGCAGGTCGAGGCCCGTCACGGCGGACAGTGCGATGACCGGCGCGCCCAATGCGCCATAAGCCACGGGTGCGGTATTGGCGATCAGCGCCAGACCCGATGCCGCCAGCGGCGAGAAGCCGAGGCCGATCAGGATCGCGCCCGTCACGGCGACCGGCGTACCGAAGCCGGCAGCGCCCTCGAAGAAGGCACCGAAGCAGAAGGCCACCAGCAGCAGTTGCAGCCGGCGATCTTCGGTGATATTGCCGACACTGTCCTGCAGCACCTTGAAGTAGCCATTCAGCGTCGTCAATCGATGCAGGAAGATGATGTTGAGCACGATCCAGCCGATCGGGAACAGGCCGGAAATGATCCCCAGCCCCGCCGCCTTGCCGGCCATCGCGACCGGCATGCCGAACACGAAGGCGGCCACGACGATGCCGACCAGCAACGCCAGGCCGGCTGCCAGATGGGCTTTCATGTGGAAGAAGGCGAGGGATATCAGAAGAACGGCCACCGGAATGCCGGCGACCAGTGTGGACAGCGCGAAACTGCCCAACGGGTCATAGATTTGTTGCCATACCATTGTCTGCTCCTTTTTATAGTAGGCGTACAGATTGTTTTTATCTCTGCTTGTGTGAGTGACTCGGCATGCAATGCCGCCCCCGATTATTGAGGCAGAAGCAACGCGAAAAGATGAATAAAATTGCGCGACCGATGAAATGTTCTGCGTGGCGCATTAAATGCAACGTGCGAGGTACTTTTGTAAGCACCATGTAAGATAAATGGACTGCGACATAAGATCGCGAGTCGAGCCGCGAGGGCAAAGAAGAGGTGGCGGCCAGCGTGTGATGCATCGTGTTTTGCGACAGCCTCAGACATTCCTTGAAGGACTCCAGGTACATCCCGCGTCCAGTTCCTTTTTCAACTCATCTCAGTGGCACAACGATGCTTCGGTGAGCGGAATTGGATACGACTTAGAGCTTCTCTAGAAGCTGAGCGCCAAGCCCAGCGAAACACCCGATACGTCTTCTCCAAACATGTAGCGCATCACTAGTCGTGTTCTGGTGACGTAGACATCGTAGGCACTGGAGTCAAGCTCGAAACCGGCGCCGATGGTCGAAAGGGAATCGAAGCCGAGAATGCCGGCCTGGCTGCCGAGATAGCGCGAATGGGAAAATTCCAGCACGTAGCGCAGCGGGCGATCCAGCATCGTGACGCTGGTCGGCGCACGGTAGCGCGTCCAAAGGCTTGCCGTACGAGCATCTGCTTTGCCCTGAACCGATTCCGCGCCGCCGAAACTTCTCAGTTCGATGTCGGTGTAACGCAGTTCAAGATCGACTTCATAGTCTTTCCGGTAATGCTCGTAATCCAGCATCAGCGAGCTGCCCAGGCCGTAGGCATCCAGATGACCATTCTCGAGAAAGTCGAAGCTATGTCCCGTGCGGCGATCGAGAACCCGATTGCCCAGTGACAGATCGCTTTCCACCCGACCCAGCGCAAAATTGAAAATGGGACGCAGCACCAGATCCTGCGCAACGGGAAAATCCCATCCGACACCTGCGGTTCCGGTGAAGCTGTTCCATTTGAATGGCAAGGTGCGTTCGTCGGCACCGGCGCTGGCGACGAATTGCGGATCGTAGCGGCTGTATGCGACGCCGCCTTCAAGGTACAAGGGCACGTCCTTGCTGAGAGTCGCGCCGCCGGCGAACTGCACCATGTTGATGGTGGTGTCGTGCGACGAACTATCTTGAATCGCGAGCGAACTGCTGGCCAGATCGGGAACGACCGAATAAGCCATCAACGACAGCACGCCGTTGGCGCGCTTTTGAACGGTCTGGGGGGAAATATTCAGCAAGCCCTGTGCCGATGCGGAAGTCGCGTGAAGGCTCGCATACAAAACGAAAGCAAGCAGCAATATGCTGCAAAGAATGCGCCGGTCGATTGATGGTTTAGACAGGGTTCGTGGACTGAAAAATTCGGTCATGACGGATGTCGGCATTCCAGATGGTGATCTGCATGCGGAGACAGATGATCGCCATCCGTCCCGAACCATTTTTCAAGCGCTTACAAACGTCAATCTAGCATGGAAGAAATAGCATCCTGGACATTTTTCGGAAAATGCCTTGCGGCGGAATCCGTGCTGCCCGAGAGAACCGAATCAGAGCAGCGGCAGGATGCCGTCCAGGCCGACAAAGTTCAGCGCCACGTCGGCCTGCGCGCGCACGACCGGCTTGGCGCGGAAGGCCACCGACAGGCCGGCGATGCCCATCATCTTCAGATCGTTGGCACCGTCGCCCATGACGATAGCCTGCGATGGCCGGATGCCCATGTCGGCGCAGACGCGTTCCAGCGTGCGTTTCTTTTCATCGGCATCGACGATGTCGCCGATCAATTTACCGGTCAGCTTGCCGTCGACGATTTCTAGCCGGTTGGAATGCGTGTAATCCAGTCCGAGCCGCTGCTGCATGCGATCGGTGAAGAAGGTGAAGCCGCCGGAAACCAGCAGCGTCTTCATGCCGGCGGCTTTCACGGCGGCAAGCATGCGCTCCGCGCCGGGCGACAGCTTCAGGCGTTCGTCGTATACGCGTTGCAGCGCACTCGCATCCAGACCTTCCAGCAGTGCAACGCGGCGCAGCAGACTTTCGCGGAATTCGATTTCGCCGCGCATCGCGGCTTCGGTGATGGCAGCCACCTGTGGCTTCAGCCCCTGCATGTCGGCGATTTCGTCGATGCATTCGATCGTGATCAGCGTCGAATCCATGTCCATCGTCACCAGCTTGAAATCTTCCAGCGAACGGCCGCGTTCGATGAAGGCATAGTCCAGCTGTGCGGCCCAGGCGGCGACGTCGATCTGCGCCTTCACTTCGTCGTTGTAGGAAATGCCTTCGCAACGATAGGCGTGTTCGCCGACCGCGACGACGACGCGCGGACGTGCCAGGCCGGCGATCTGCTCGATGGTGCTGCGTTGCGTTGTCAGTCCTTGCAGAATGAGATCCATGGGTATTCCGATTGAAGCGAATGAGTGTTGGTTTGTATAAGGTGCGCGTCCGTCATGCCGTCAATGCGCGTATCGTGCCGCGTACCTGCGCGACACGCGCTGCCAGATCGGGCATGGCGGCGACGATGCGCAGCTTGTCCTGTCCGTTGAGCTTGATGTGGCGATTCTTCTGAACCAGCTCGATGATACGCATGCCGTCGATCGGCGGATTCGGTTCGAACTGCAGTGTGGCCGATTCGGCGTGTGCGTCGATCTTGACGATGCCGACCGGCTTGGCCGCCACGCGCAGCCGATGCGTTTCCACCAGCGCCTGCGCCGGCTCCGGCATCTTGCCGAAACGATCGATCAACTCTTCCTGCAAGTCGCTGATGGCATCGGCCGTCGCACAGTTTGCCAGACGCTTGTAGATCGACAGCCGTTCGTGTACATCGCCGCAGTAGGTTTCTGGCAGCAGCGCCGGCACGTGCAGGTTGATTTCGGTAGTGGAAGAGAGCGGCGCGGCGAGATCCGGCTCCTTGCCGTTCTTCAGCGCACGCACGGCTTCGTTCAGCATGTCCGAATAGAGCTGGAAGCCGATCTCGGTCATCTCGCCGGATTGGCTTTCGCCCAGCACTTCGCCGGCGCCGCGGATTTCCAGATCGTGCATCGCGAGGTAGAAGCCGCTGCCGAGTTCTTCCATCTGCTGGATGGCTTCGAGGCGGCGCTGCGCCTGCCGCGTCAAGCCTTGCACGTCGTGCACCAGCAGATAGGCGTAGGCTTGATGATGCGAACGGCCGACGCGGCCGCGCAGCTGGTGCAACTGCGCGAGTCCGAACTTGTCGGCGCGATGCATGATGATCGTATTCGCGGTCGGCACGTCGATGCCGGTTTCGATGATGGTCGTGCACAGCAGGATGTTGAAGCGCTGCGAGACGAAATCGCGCATCACCTTTTCCAGGTCGCGCTCGTGCATCTGGCCGTGCGCGACGGCGATACGCGCTTCCGGCAGCAACTCTTCCAACATCGCCTTGCGGTTTTCGATCGTCTCGACTTCGTTGTGGAGAAAGTACACCTGGCCGCCGCGCTTCAATTCGCGCAGGCAGGCTTCGCGGATCACGGAATCGTTCTCGCTGCGCACGAAAGTCTTGATCGCCAGCCGCTTCTGCGGTGCGGTCGCGATGATCGAAAAGTCGCGCAAGCCTTCTAGTGCCATGCCGAGCGTGCGCGGAATCGGCGTCGCGGTCAGCGTCAGAACGTCGACTTCGGCACGCAGCGCCTTCAACGCTTCCTTCTGGCGCACGCCGAAGCGGTGTTCCTCGTCGATGATGACGAGACCCAGGCGCGAGAACTTCACTTCCGGTGACAGCAGCTTGTGCGTGCCGATCACGATGTCCAGCGTGCCGTCGGCCATGCCTTTGACTGCATTGGCGATTTCCTTGCCAGTACGGAAGCGGGATAGCTCAGCGATGCGCACCGGCCAGTCGGCGAAGCGATCGGCGAAGGTCTGCGCATGCTGCTCGGCTAGCAGCGTGGTCGGCGCGAGGATCGCGACCTGCTTGCCGCCCATCACGGCGATGAAGGCGGCACGCAATGCGACTTCGGTCTTGCCGAAGCCGACGTCGCCGCAGACGAGGCGATCCATCGGCTTGCCGCTCGTCATGTCGCGCATCACGTTGTTGATCGCTTCCTGTTGGTCCGGCGTTTCTTCGAAGCCGAAGCTGTCGACGAATCGTTCGTAGTCGTGCGCCGAATACTGGAATGCGTGGCCTTCGCGCAGCGCGCGGCGCGCATACAGGTTCAGCAGCTCGGCGGCAGTGTCGCGAATCTTTTCGGCAGCGCGGCGCTTGGCTTTTTCCCACTGACCGGAACCGAGCGTATGCAGTGGCGCGTCGTCGGGCGATGCGCCCGAGTAGCGCGAGATTACGTGCAGCTGCGAGACCGGCACGTAGAGCTTGGTTTCTTTCGCGTATTCGAGATGCAAGAACTCGGTCTCGCCTTCGCCGAGGTCCATGCTGATCAGGCCCATGTAACGGCCGATGCCGTGGTTCACGTGTACGACCGGATCCCCAATCTTTAGTTCGGACAGGTCGCGCACCATCGCATCGACCTGCGTCGCACCTTCCTGCTTTTTGCTGCCGACGCGGCGGCCGGAGCCGGCGTACAGTTCGGTCTCGGTGACGAAGGCGAGATTCGCCGCGGCATCGCCCAGTTCGAAGCCGGCATGCAGCGGCGCGATGCCAAGCATGACCTTGTCGCCACCAGCAACGAAATCGGCGAAGCCGTCGGCCAGTGGTAGCGACAGGTCGTATTCGTTGAAGTATTGCAGCAGCGTTTCGCGCCGGCCGGCGGTTTCGGCGCAGATCAGCACGCGCTTGCCGGTCTGCAACAGATAGCTGCGCAGATTGACGAGCGGATCGTCGGCGCGGCGGTTGACGGCGACGTTCGGCAGCGGCGCCGACAGTTCGGAGGCTTCGGCAGCTTTCTGGACGACCCAGCGGCCGAACGGTTTGGCCTCCGTATAGAACTGTTCGACCGACAGGAATATCTGTTCCGGCGCCAGCACCGGACGTTCGCGATCCGATTTCAGAAAGCGGTAGCGCGATTGCGTGTCGTTCCAGAAGCGCTGGATCGCGTCGTCAATATCGCCGATCAGGGCGAACGTCGCCTCTTGCGGCAGATAGTCGAACAGCGTGCTGGTCTGCTCGAAGAACAGCGGCAGATAGTATTCGATGCCGGCGGATGCAATGCCGTTGCCGATGTCCTTGTAGATGACGGCGCGCGACGGATCGCCTTCGAACACTTCGCGCCAGCGGCCGCGGAAAGCCGTGCGCGATTCCTCGTCCATCGGAAATTCGCGTGCCGGCAGCAGGCGCACTTCCTTCACCGGATAGAGTGAACGTTGCGTGTCGGCATCAAAGGTGCGAATGGTCTCGATCGTGTCGCCGAACAGGTCGATGCGATAAGGCAGCGGCGAACCCATGGGGAACAGATCGATCAGGCCGCCACGCACCGAATATTCGCCGGGCGACATTACCTGCTTGACCGGCGTGTAACCGGCCAACTGCAACTGCGTTTTCAGTCGCGCTTCGTCCAGCGTTTCGCCCTGCTTGAAGAAGAAGGTATACGACGCCAGGAAGGAGGGCGGTGCCATCCGCAGCAGCGCGGTGGTGGCCGGAACGATCAGCACGTCGCATTGGCCGGTCTGCACTTCATACAGCGTGGCGAGTCTTTCCGACACCAGATCCTGATGCGGCGAAAAGGCGTCGTAGGGCAGGGTTTCCCAATCCGGCAGCAGGTGGCAGCGCAGCTTGTCGGCTTCGCCGTCGGCGAACCACGGGATTTCAGTCAGCAGGCGCTGTGCATCGGCAGGACTGGCGGCGACGATGGCCAGCATGCGTTTCCGCGATTTCAGCTCAATGGCAGCTTGTGCCAGCGCGTAGGCATCCGATGAGCCGTGCAGCGCAGGCAGAACGAAACGGGCGCCGGGTTTGGGAAGGGATTTTTTAAGGGTGAAGGACATCAAGCAGCGAGTCGGACCAACCGTCAGCGATCATGGAATGCACATGCATCCGCGAACGCATGCGCTTGATTTGACAGTGAAAAAGGTTGATGCGATTATAAACCAAGCCCTCGTTCCGGTCGGGCGCGCACTTCCTTCCAATGAGGTTCCGTCGCCGTTTTTCCGCACAAGCGCCTCCGGTTTCGCTGTTTTAGCCAGCCGCTTCGTTTCCGTTATTCGGTCCGATCCCGTGTTCCGATTTCTCGTTTATTTTTTAGTTTCATTTCGTCGATGACCGTATCCCGATATTTTGCATTGATACCGGCTGCCGGCGTCGGCGCGCGCCTGGGCGCGGCGATGCCGAAGCAATATGTGCGCATTGCCGGCAAGGCGATGCTGTCGCATGTATTGTCCGCTTTCACCGGTGTCGGCCAGATTGCGCACACTTTCGTGGTGGTCGGCCGGGATGATGAATATATCGAGGCGGCGCTGGACGAAATCGGCGATGCACGCACACGCGTGACGGTATTGCGCGTGGGAGCCGAAACGCGCCATCATTCCGTGCTGAACGGACTGGCAGCGATGCGTGATCACGTTGGCGACGAAGACTGGATATTGGTGCACGATGCGGCGAGGCCAGGCATTTATGCCGGATTGATCGAAAAACTGATCGAGACCGTGCATCGCGATGCGACGGGCGGATTGCTGGCCTTGCCTGTCGTCGATACGCTCAAGCGTGAAGATAAAGACGGTCGCGCCGCCGAGACGGTGTCGCGCGAACATTTGTGGGCGGCGCAGACGCCACAGATGTTCCGTTATGCTCTGTTGCAGCGCGCGCTGCAACAGGCGGATAGCGTGACGGACGAAGCGAGTGCGGTGGAAGCGCTGGGATTGAAGCCCTTGCTGGTCGAAGGCAGCGCGCGCAATTTCAAGGTGACGCTTCCGCACGATGTCGCATTGGCAGAGCTTTATTTGAAAGGGTTGGCATGAGTTACGTACCGAGCAATTTCCAGCCATTCCGTATCGGGCAGGGATACGACTGCCACGCATTGGTCGAAGGTCGCCAGTTGATCATCGGCGGCGTGACGATTCCGCATGCAACAGGTTTGCTGGGCCATTCCGACGCGGATGTATTGCTGCATGCGATCACCGATGCGCTGTTCGGTGCGGCCGGCCTTGGCGACATCGGACGGCATTTCCCCGACACGGCGGCCGAATATGCCGGCGCCGATTCGCGCGTGCTGCTGCGCGAGGCGGCCAAGCGCGTGATGGCGGCCGGTTACGGCATCGGCAATATCGATGCAACGATCATCGCGCAACGGCCGAAAATGGCGCCGCACATTTCGCAGATGATCGCGAACATTGCGGCCGATCTCGGCGTAACGGTCGGACAGGTCAACATCAAGGCCAAGACCAACGAAAAGCTGGGTTATCTTGGCCGTGAAGAGGGCATGGCGGCGGAAGCCGTGGCGCTGATCTATCGCCGGGACTGATGTGAAATCGACGTCAGGTCAAATACTGACGAATCTCGGCGAATTCTGCACATGGCCGCCTGCATTGCGAATCGTTCGCATTTTCCGGGATGGCAGCGTACCAAGCTGACAACTGCATAGCAAAATGCCAAATTGAAACGGCAATGTTTTATGCATGGCAGCTATTGATTTTCCGAAAAGCATCGCCAGCTATTGCAGCATGCGCCGTATTGACGCATAGTACGTACAGTATGCATAAGGTATGCAGGCATGCGAGACGCGCGATGGTTGTGCGTCCCCCTACAGAAGGAGCAATCTTACTCATGGCATCTTTTCTCTTCAGTCAGCAGATCAATGGCTGGCAGCAAATGTTTCGTCGCGGCCAGTCCGGCAGCTTCCTGTCGCGCCTGTTCGCGTGGTTGATGCTGGGTCTGCTGCTTGCCGTGGGACTGCTGGTGGTCGTCGCGGTTCTGCTGCTCAGCTGGTTGCTGATTCCGGTGCTGCTGTTCAAGAAGCGCAATGCGCTGAAGGCAGCACGTGAAGCGGCAGAGCGCGCTTATTATCGTCGTCCGGCACAAGGCGATGTCATCGAAGGCGTTGTGACGGAAGTCAAGGACGAACGCGCCTGATTCAGATTTCAACGCAGATAAAAAACGCACATCGATGGATGTGCGTTTTTTTTTACGTCTGCAATCGATGAAGAGGGGCAGTATCGCTCGCTGTCTGTATCAATGCCGTTTCTTCGCATGGGCGAAGCTGATCCGGATCATGAGCCCGCCGCCCTTGCGATTCGAAAGCTGCAGCTTGCCGCCGTGGCGGCGCACGATGCGATCAACGATCGCGAGGCCAAGCCCGGCGCCGTTTGCCTGCCCGCGCGCTTGATCCATGCGCGTGAACGGCCGCAGAAGACGGTCGATTTCCTCTTCAGGCACGCCGTCTCCATGGTCGGCAATTTCGAGCAGGACGCGGTCGCCCTCGACGCGGCAGGCGAGATCGATGGTGACGCGTTCGTCGCCTTTCTTCCTGCCGTAGCGTCGCGCATTCTCGACGAGATTGTTGACGATGCGCGTGATGTCCACCGGATTGGCCATGATGGAAGCGTGATCGTCGATCGTGGCATGGACCTGCACATTCTGCAGGCGCGATACTTCCTGCACCGTCTGCTGCATCAGCGACGACAGGTCGACTTGCACGAACTGCGCACTGTCGGTTGGCCTTGCATAGTCGAGGAACTGGCCGATGATGGCATCCATTTGTTCCAGGTCGGATTGCATGCCCTGGTGCGCGTCTTCGGGGAGCTTGGCCATTTCGAGTTCCAGTTGCATGCGCGCCAATGGCGTACGCAAGTCGTGCGAAATGCCGGCAAGCACGACGGCACGATCGGATTCGACGCGGTCCAGATCGTCGACCATGTGGTTGAAACTGCGATTGGCTTCGCTCACTTCGGTCGGGCCGGTTTCCGGTAGCGGTGCAGGGCGCTGCCCGTTCGCGACTGCGCGCGCCGCCGCCGTCAGGCGCGCCAGCGGTCGGTTGATCAGACCGGAAATCATCAATGCGCCCAGCAGGGAGAGCAGCAGCGTGACGGCACCCCAGCCCAGCCACTGCACGCCGGAGCTGCCTTCGACACGCTCGCGATCCAGCATCAGCCAGTATTCGTCGTCGGCGATCATGAAGCTGACCCAGAAGCCGGTGACATCGTTGACCGTGCGCGCAAAGCGCGTTTCTTCACCCAACGCGGCGCGCACATTGTTCTCGATGGTTTCCATCATGCGGCTTGAGGCCGGCGGTTTGATCTGGTCGGTGGCTTCCAGCGGGTAGACGCGTATGCCTTCGTTGCTGGACAGATCGAACAGCAGTTCGCGGCGTAGGTCGGGGGCGGAGTGCGTCAGTGCGGCGCGCGTAATCGTGACGATGGAGACAACCTGCGCCGCGATCTGGTTGGCGCGTGGTGTCTGTTCGACGATGCGGTAGCTGGCGACCCAGGCCGCCATGCTGGCGGCTATGAAGAAGGCGAGCAGGAAGAAAGTGCGCCAGAACAGGCCGCTTTTCATCCAGCTCAGTCTGTTGGGCGGGGTGGAGGGCATGCGTTCCCTTTGGCGGCGCTACGCTATTCCTTGTGCGAAGGCATGCCGATCAGCGCGGCTTGCCTTCCGGGATGAAAACATAACCGAGGCCCCAGACGGTTTGTATGTACAACGGCGTCGAAGGGTCGGGTTCGATCAGTTTGCGCAAACGCGAGATTTGCACATCCAGGCTGCGGTCGAAAACTTCGTATTCGCGGCCGCGCGCCAGTTCCATCAGTTTTTCGCGCGACAGTGGTTGGCGTGCATGACGCGCAAATACTTTCAGCACCGAGAATTCACCCGTCGTCAGCGAGACGGTTTCGCCGTTCTTCTTCAGTGTGCGCGTGCCGAGATCGAGCACGAAGTCGCCGAAGGTGAATGTCTGCGGCGTTTCCGATGGCGCACCCGGCAGTTCGTCGGGGCCGATGCGGCGCAGCACGGCGCCAATGCGGGCGACCAGTTCGCGTGGATTGAAAGGCTTGGCCAGATAATCGTCGGCGCCCATTTCGAGACCGACGATGCGATCGACATCTTCCCCCTTGGCAGTCAGCATGATGATGGGCGTCTTGTCGCCCGCGCCGCGCAGGCGGCGGCAGATCGACAGGCCGTCCTCGCCGGGCAGCATCAGATCGAGCACCAGCAGGTCGTAGCGTTCGCGCAGCCAGAGCTTGTTCATCGTCTGTGCATTCTCCGCCGTGACGACGTTGAATCCCTGTTCCGACAGATAGCGGCGTAGCAGATCGCGCAGACGCAGGTCGTCGTCGACGACGAGAATTTTCGTCTGATGCGTGTTGGCGGACTGCGGTGCGTCCTTCATGGTGGAATTTGTCGTATTCATGTTGCTATGGTAACGTCAGAAATCCTCAGGCGATACGATGAGAATGGAAGACATTACAAAGTGTTACATCCTTTACGGAAATGCACTTAGGGATGGAGACAAAGCGGCCTACACTTCTTGCATGGGACCATACCCTCGCAAAGGCCGCGAAACGACGAGATGAATATTACATTGAAAAGACGGGGAATGATTTTGCTTCTGGTAGCGGGTTTGACTGCAGGTGCTTCGGCGCTGGCGCAGTCGCGTTATCAGCATCCTTCGTTCGGCGGATTCTTTGCGCAGGACAATCGGCAGCGGCAGAACGACAATCGCCGCGAGATGGACAATCGCCGTTACAACGAGCGTGAAAATTCCCGTCAACAACCGCGCCGGGGCGAGCGGCTTTCGCCGGATGAAAGGCGTATGCTGCGTCAGCAGATCGACGAGGCAGGACGCGATATCTATGCGCCGCGTAGACGGTAATCGGTAATTTGCGGCGACGAGTCGCGACGATGGCGATAAACGAAACGGTGATATGCAGGTGTCACAGATACGCGGATGAATGTAAAACGGCGAGCAGAAATGCTCGCCGTTTTTGTATTGGAAGCGCCGACCGTCAGGCGACGATGTGGCGTACTGTCGATCTGCCGGACGTCTGTCCGTCGGGACCGTAGAACTGGTTACCTTGCGGGCTGCCGTGCTGAAGGATGTTCAGCATGCTCTGGTTGCGCACCATCTGCTTGTTGATCAGCGTGCCGTTGATGCGATTGATTTCCTTGGCGACGCGAGCCATTTCGATCAGTTCCAGCCAGGACTGGTTGGCGGTCTGGGAAGCGTCGGGAGTTTGCAGCCAGGCTTGCATGCCTGCTTCGGAAGCGTCGCAGCCGATGGCGGCGAGGGCGGTGTGGCGTTGGGCTGCCAGTTCCGCCATGCGGGCGGTGGCCTGGGCTTTCGGTTCGGTCAGATTGGCGATGCCGTCGATGTCGGCGGCGATCAGATGTTCCTGTTCCAGCTTCAGCAGGTCTGTAAGGGCGCGGATGGTTTCGTGTTCCTGGTGCAGACTGTCTTCGGGGCTGGCGCCGAACGATTTCATTTCAACCTTTCCGGGTTGAGATCAGGTCCTTTACCGTATCCATCAATCCATCGGCCACGCGTTCCGCGTCGACCTGGAATTGACCGTTGGCAATGGCTGCCTTGATCTCGTCCACTTTCTTCGAATCGAAGACGCCGGAAGCCGATGCCTGGCTGGTGAGAGCCTTGGCTTCAGCCGACAGCGTCACATTGTCGGACGATGCTTTCCCTGCGGCATCGGCCTTGTCCGGACCTTTGCCAGCGCGGGTCTGCGTCGCATTCACGCCTACACCGGCGATTTTCTTGCTTGCGTCATCAATTTTCACGACTTGCTCCATATGTTTGCGGCAAAACGCCTATCTCTGATCAGTCTAACGGCGTTATCCCACTAAACTTTAGACCTAAATGGAGGGATCGTAAAATTTAACTACTTATCTTTTCAATAATATTTCTATGCGGAAATTCAAAACGTCATTTCCACGATGCCGCCCAGCTTCGCGATGCCACTGATGACTTCGCCGCTGGCTGTGCGGACTTGCGTCAGTTGTCCTTCATTGGCGTTGTTCAAGGCGCGTGCTTCGCTACTCACGCTGAAACCGGCGCCATTCAATATCACCCTGACGGCCTGTCCCTGACGGATGGCCTGCTGCGTACGCAGCGCATCCTGCCGCAACGGCGCGCCGACGGCGACCGATGAAGCGACGGTGCGGCCGATCGCCTGCGTGGTATCGGTGATGATGCCCGGCGGCATGGCGGTCAGATCGCCCTTCACCTTGGCGAGATCGCCTTCCGTAATGGTTTGTCCTTGCGCCAGCGGCACGGTGGCGACCACGTACTCGCTGCGCACGCCGACGCGGGCTGCGATATAGACGGTCCAGCTGGACGGCGCCGTGCAGCGCACGCCGACCGTGGTCTTGCCCCATGCGCGGTTCCCGCGCGGCAGGAAGGCTTGCGGCTGGGGGCAGGCCGGCAGTCTCATCCGCGGATCGACGGAACCAACTTCGACCGCGATTTCTCCCGGCAGGCCGATGGCCTGTTTCTGCAGGAATTGTTCGACCGTCTGTTTTAGCGCGCCGATCTCCTGGCGCGGCGGTTCGGCGGTCTGCGCGAACGCGAGTTGCGTGGCGAGTCCGGCGGCAGCGATCGACAGGGCGAGGAAAGCGTTCATGAGAGTCCGTGGTTTCATTGCACGATCATGGTACCGATCCGGCCGCCGGGTAAAGCCGGGAATAGCATGGATTTTGGTCTTCTTATCGTTTGATCGAAGCGCCGACGGCATCCGTATAGTCCACGCTATACAAATCCATACTGGGTTCGGAAAACGGCCCGGGATATTTAGGCCGGAGGTGCGATGAGCAAACTTGACGATCTGATGCGATTCCAGGAAACGGCGCTGAGCATGCGTGCGCAGCGCCAGCAATTGCTGGCATCGAATATCGCGAATGCGGATACGCCCAACTACAAGGCGCGCGACATCGATTTCACCAAGGCGCTGCAGGGAGCGATTGCCCGCAGCACGGGCGGCACCGCGGCGCCGGGCGAACTGGTGAAGACGGCTGCCAACCACATGGCGCCCAAAGCGTTGCCGACGCTGGGCGGCGCGCGCATCCAGTATGTCACACCGCAGCAGGCCAATGTCGACGGCAATACCGTCGACATGGACATGCAGCAGAACCAGTTCATGGACAACGCGATGCGCTATGAAGCGAGCCTGACGCTTGCTTCCGCCAAGATCAAGGGCATGCTCACCGCAATTCAGGGGCAATAATCATGTCGCTATTCAATATCTTCAATGTCTCCGGTTCGGCGATGAGTGCGCAGAGCCAGCGCCTGAACGTCGTCTCCAGCAATCTCGCCAACGCGGAAAGCACCACCAGCGCAGACGGCAAGACCTATCGCGCCAAGCAGGTCGAGTTCAAGGCGATCCCGACGAACAATGCGACGGCGACCGCCGTGCGCGTCGATCGCGTGGTCGAGGATACGTCGCCGCTGAAGATGGTGTTCGATCCGAAGAATCCGGCCGCCGACGAGAACGGCAACGTCGCCATGCCGAACGTCAACGTCGTGGAGGAAATGGTCAACATGATTTCCGCCTCGCGTTCCTACCAGAACAACGTCGAGACCATGAATACGGCCAAGACGATGCTGCTCAAGACGCTGACGCTCGGTCAGTAATCGATAAGGGGAAGAACAATGAGTGCAGTGACCAACGATACGACGGCGCCGTCCTGGGTCGATGCTATGAGCCCGAAGACGTCGACCGGCAAGTCGGACGTTGAAGACATTCAGGATCGCTTCATGACGCTGCTGATCACGCAGATGCAGAACCAGGATCCGCTGAACCCGATGGACAACTCGCAGATGACGAGCCAGCTGGCGCAACTGTCGACGGTGACCGGCATCGACAAGGTCAATGCAACGCTGCAGTCGCTGATCGGCACGTTCCAGTCCGGCCAGTCGATGCAGGCGGCCTCGCTGATCGGTCACGGCGTGCTGGCATCGGGCAACAAGACGGCGCTTTCCGAAGGGCAGGCGCTGCTGGGCGCGAACTTCCCGCAGGATGTCGACAATGCCACGCTGGTCATCAAGGACGAATCCGGCAACGTCGTGCAGGCACTGGATCTCGGTGCGCAGAAAGCCGGATCGATCCCGCTGCTGTGGGACGGCAAAATGGCCGACGGCAGCGATGCGCCTGACGGCAACTATACGTTCGAAGTGCAGGCCAGCCTGAATGGCAACAACGTCAGCGTGGAAGAACTGCAGTTCGGCATGGTGACGACGGTCAGCATGGGTGCGGACGGCATGAAGATCAACGTGCCGGGACTCGGTGCGCTGGACTATTCCGATATCCATCAGATTCTTTAATTCAACGGCAGGCTAACCCAGGAGAAACAACATGAGTTTTCAGCAAGGTTTGAGCGGACTGGATGCCGCATCCAAGAGCCTGGAGGCAATCGGCAACAACGTCGCCAATGCCGCCACCGTGGGTTTCAAGCAATCGCAGGTACAGTTCTCGGACATCTACGCCAGCACGCTGCTGGGTTCGGGCGCATCGCAGATCGGCATCGGCACGCAGGTGGCGCGCGTCGCGCAACTGTTCAGCCAGGGTAACGTGACCGCCTCCGACAATCCGCTCGACATGGCGATCAACGGCAACGGCTTCTTCCGCATGAACAACAATGGCGCGATCAGCTATACGCGCAACGGCCAGTTCCTGCCGACCAAGGAAGGCTACATCGTCAGCGCGTCGGGTGCGCGCCTGACCGGCTTCCTGGCCGACGCCAACGGCGTGATCCAGACCGGTACGCCGACCGACATCGTCATCAACAAGGGCGACATGGCGCCGCGCGCCACCGACACCTACGATCTGCAGGTGAAACTGGATTCGCGCGAGGATGCACTGGACCCGGCCGACTTCGATCCGACCGATCCGAATACCTACACGCATGCGACTACCGCGCCGGTGTACGACAGCCTGGGCAACACGCATCAACTGAAGACCTTCTACGTGAAGACAGGCCCCAACCAATGGAGCGTCTATGCCACCAACGACGACGTGGCGGTCAATACCGGTTCCACGCCACCAGGCCTGATCGGCACGATGACGTTCAGCGGCAACGGCGGCGCGCTGACCGGCACGACGCCTGATCCGATGACGATTCCGCTGGATGTGACGACCGGCGCCACCACGCCGTTCAACGTCACGCTGAATCCGGCCGGTACGCAACAGCTGGCAGGCGAATTCGCGCTGTCCAAGCAACTGCCGAACGGCTATGCGTCCGGCATGCTGGTCGACTTCAGCGTCGGCGACAGCGGCATGATCGTCGGCCGCTACACGAACGGCCAGGTGCAGGCACTGGGCCAGGTCATCCTGTCCAACTTCGCCAATCCGAACGGCTTGCAGAACATCGGCGACAACCAGTGGGTGGAAACCGCCGAATCTGGCGTGCCGATGACCAGCACGCCGGGCAGCAGCGGTCTGGGCGCGGTGCAGTCGTCGCGCATCGAGGAATCGAACGTGGACCTGACCGAAGAACTGGTCAACATGATCACCGCGCAGCGCAACTATCAGGCCAATGCGCAGACGATCAAGACGCAGGACCAGATCATGCAGACGCTGGTCAACCTGCGCTGATAGGAAGCTGACAGTCGCCTGCGCCACAACCGGCGCAGACGCATCGGGAGAACGACATGGATCGTCTGATCTATACCGCGATGAGCGGGGCCAAGCAGATCATGGAGCAGCAGGCCACCGCGTCGCACAATCTTGCCAACGTATCGACCAGCGGTTTTCGCGCACAGTTCGATACGTTCCGTGCGGTACCCGTGGTCGGCCCCGGCTTGCCGACGCGCGCCTTTGTCGTCGATTCGACGATCGGCAGCGATTTCCGATCCGGCACGATCCAGCAGACCGGCCGCGTGCTCGACGTCGCTGTTGAAGGGCCGGGCTGGCTGGCGGTGGAAAAGGCCGACGGCAGCGAAGCCTATACGCGTGCCGGCAGCCTGAAGATCAACGAGAACGGTGTGCTGCAGACGCAGAGCGGCCTGAACGTGCTGGGCGACGGCGGGCCGATCACGATTCCGCCGGACGTGAAGATCACGATCGCCAGCGACGGCACGATCTCGCAGGTGGATGCCGGTCCGAATCCGGGCGCGACGATCGATCTGGGCCGCATCAAGCTGGTCAATCCCGAAGAGGCCAACCTGGTGCGCGGCAACGACAGCCTGTTCACCACCAAGGACGGCGAACCGCAGGAAGCCGATGCCAACGTGCGCATCATCAGCGGCGCGGTGGAAGGCAGCAACGTCAATGTCGTCGATGCGATGGTCAACATGATCTCGCTGGCGCGGCAGTTCGAGATGAACATGAGCATGCTGAAGAATGCCGAGAGCAACGCGGCAAAAGCCACCGAATTGTTGTCATTGGGTTGACGGCTGCGGTAGCAGAATGAAGATGGATGCAGGAACCGCCGGCGCTTTGCCGGCATACCGGAGAAGAACATGATTCGCTCACTATGGATTTCCAAGACCGGCCTGGATGCGCAGCAGACGCAGATGGACGTCATTTCCAACAACCTGGCGAACGTCAGCACGACCGGCTTCAAGGGCTCGCGCGCCGTGTTCGAGGATCTGCTGTACCAGACGATCCGCCAGCCGGGCGGTGCATCGTCGCAGCAGACGCAATTGCCGACCGGCTTGCAGCTGGGTACCGGTACGCAGCTGGTAGCGACCGAGCGCATCCATACGCAGGGCAATCTGCAAAAGACCGACGACGCGCGCAACGTCGCGATCGACGGCGACGGTTTCTTCCAGGTGCTGATGCCGGACGGCACGACCGCCTACACGCGCGACGGCACCTTCAAGACCAACGATCAGGGCCAGCTGACGAATGCCAGCGGCTTCCCGATCGATCCGGCGATCACGATTCCGCCGGACGCGACCAGCATGACGATTTCGCCGGACGGCATCGTCAGCGTCACGACGGCCGGCAATCCGCTGAGCGTGCAGATCGGTTCGATCCAGCTGGCGACCTTCATCAACCCGGGCGGTCTGGAAAGCCGTGGCGACAACCTGTACATGGAAACCACCGCGTCCGGCGCACCCGTCACCAACACGCCGGGCAGCAACGGCTCGGGCACGTTGAAACAGAACTACCTCGAAACGTCGAACGTGAACGTCGTCGAGGAACTGGTCAACATGATCCAGACGCAGCGCGCCTACGAAATGAACAGCAAGGCGATCACCACATCCGATCAGATGTTGCAGCGTCTGACGCAGATGTAATCGTCATCGTCATCGTCGCAATAAGTGCACCGTACAAGGAAACATCCGATGAAAACCACCGTGACGGCAATGATCGTGGCAGCAGGCCTGATGGCGGGCTGTGCAAGCCAGCCGCCGAGTACCATCGTGCAGACGCCGCTGACGGCGCGGCCCACCAACTATGCGGCGATGCCGTCGGGCAATGGCGCGATCTTCCAGAATTCCTCTTATCGTCCGATCTTCGAAGACAAGCGTGCGCGTCTGGTCGGCGACACGATCACCATCGTCATCAATGAGAAAAGTTCGGCCGGCAAGGCGGCGGGCAGTTCGGCCAGCAAGACCGGCGGAGTCGCCATGGCGGCGCCCAGCCTGTTCGGCATCTTCCCGGGCTTTACCAACAATCTGAGTGCCACCGCCTCGACATCGTCGCAGTATGCGGACAAAGGTGCGGTCACTTCCAGCAACAACTTCATCAGCACGCTGAGCGTGACGGTGATCGACGTGCTGCCGAACGGTAATCTGGTCGTCGCCGGTGAGAAGCAGGTGGCGCTGGACAAGAGCGCGGAATTCATCCGCTTCTCCGGCGTCGTCGATCCGGCTACGGTCGCCGCCGGCAACATCGTGTCGTCGCAGCAGGTGGCTGACGCGAAGATCGAATATCGCAGCAGCAGTCATATCGACAGCGCGGAAGTCATGTCGATGCTGGCACGCTTCTTCCTCAGCGTGGTGCCGCTCTGACGGCTGCGCGGGATAGCAAGGAACAGGCAGAAAGCAAGCAGGGAACAGGCAGGGGAAATGAGCAAGGAAACATCATGAACAACAAGCATCCGAACCGTCCGTTTTTCAGAAAAATGCTGCAGGCCGTCGCCTGCGCGGCGTTCGTACTGCTGCCGTTCGCGTCGCACGCAGAACGCCTGAAAGACCTCGCCAGCGTGCAGGGCGTGCGGGAAAACCAGTTGATCGGCTACGGCCTCGTGGTTGGCCTGGACGGCAGCGGCGACCAGACGACGCAGACGCCGTTCACCGTGCAGAGCGTGGCCAGCATGCTGCAGCAGATGGGAATCAACCTGCCGCAGACCAACAATCTGCAGCTGAAGAATGTCGCTGCCGTCATGGTCACGGCTTCGTTGCCGGCGTTCGCACAACCGGGACAAACGCTGGATGTCACCGTGTCGTCGATGGGCAATGCGAAGAGCCTGCGCGGCGGCACGCTGCTGATGACGCCGCTGAAGGGCGCCGACGGCCAGATCTACGGCATGGCGCAGGGCAACGTCGTGGTCGGCGGTGCGGGTGCCTCCGCCAATGGCAGCAAGGCGCAGATCAATCATCTGAGCGTGGGCCGCATCTCGGCTGGCGCTACCGTCGAGCGTTCGGTTCCCAGCGCGCTGGCGCAGGGTGACATGATCACACTGGAACTGAAGGACACAGATTTCTCCACCGCCAGCCGCGTCGTCGATGCGGTCAACAAGCGCTTCGGTCCCGATACGGCACTGGCGCAGAACGGCCGCGTGATCCAGGTGCGTGCGCCGCAGGATAGCAATGCACGCGTCAGTTTCCTCGGCTCGCTGCAGAGCATTGACGTCACGCCGGCTCCGGTCGGCGCCAAGGTCATCATGAATGCGCGTACCGGTTCCGTCGTGATGAACCAGAACGTGACGCTGGATACCTGCGCGGTATCGCACGGCAACCTGTCGGTGACGATCAATACGCAACCGGTCATCAGCCAGCCGGCGCCATTCTCCGGCGGCCAGACGGTCGTCGCGCAACAGTCGCAGATCGAAATCAACAAGGACCCGGGCAAGGTCATCCTGCTGAAGAATTCGGCTTCGCTGGCCGACGTGGTCAAGGCATTGAATTCCATCGGCGCGACGCCGCAGGATCTGCTGGCGATCCTGCAGGCGATGAAGGCGGCCGGTTCGCTGCGCGCCGAACTGGAAATCATCTAAAGATCGTCCACGCATGAGCACGTCACCTCTCGACAGCACGAACAATCTGGCGATCGATGCCAACAGCATCGAATCGCTGAAGATCGCCGCGCGGAAGAATTCGCCGGAAGCGCTGAAGGCGACGGCCAAGCAGTTCGAGGCGCTGTTCGTGAACATGATGATGAAGAGCATGCGCGAAGCCACGCCGCAGGACGGCGTGTTCGATAACCAGCAGACGCGCATGTACCAGTCGATGCTGGACCAGCAGCTGAGCCAGAACATGGCAAGCCGCGGCATCGGCCTGGCCGACGTGCTGATTCGTCAGCTGTCGAATCTGCCGGGCAATGCGGTGCAGGACGATGTTGCGACGGCAAACGGCGGCCAGCCGCAGGAACTGCGCGCCAATCTGAATGACGAACTGCTGCGTTCGCTGTCGCCGCGCACGGTGCGCACGGCACAGTCGCAGGCAACCGGCAATGCGAATGATGCAGGCGATGCATCCAGGCCGACGCACGTGCAGGCATTCCAGGATACATTGATGCCGCATGCGCAAGCGGCCAGCCGGACCACCGGCATTCCCGCCAAGTTCATGCTGGGGCAGGCAGCGCTGGAAAGCGGCTGGGGCAAGCACGTGATGAAGATGGCCGACGGCAGCAGCAGCCACAACCTGTTCGGCATCAAGGCGAGTCCGAACTGGAAGGGCAAGACCGTGGATGCGGTCACCACTGAATACGTGAATGGCGTACCGCAGAAGCGCGTCGAGAAATTCCGCGCCTACGATTCGTACGCCGATTCGTTCCGCGATTACGCGAACCTGCTGCGCAGCAATCCGCGCTACGAAAAAGTGCTGGCCAATGCGACCGACGTGCATGGTTTCGCGCAGGGACTGCAGCGTGCCGGTTACGCGACCGATCCGAACTATGCGGCAAAACTGACCAACATCATCAACAACAAACTGTCTACCTGATGCATCGCTGAGTCGCATTGCTTGAGTCGACACCGCGCCGAGGTCGCCGCAGTTGCCACTTCGGCATGATTCCCCGCTCAAGTTTTCCAGCGATGTGCCGTACACGCCAACATAGGGTTAACGAATAGATCATGGCCAATATCTTCAGCATCGCCCAGAGTGGACTCGCCGCAGCCCAGGCGGGTATCGCCACGACCGGTCACAACATCGCCAACCAGGCGACGCCCGGCTATAACCGGCAGCAGGTGATCCAGGCGTCGATGGACGGCCAGAACCTGGGCGGCATCGGCTTCATCGGCAACGGCGTGCAGGTGCAGACGATCCAGCGCATCTATAACGAATTCCTCGGCGCGCAAGCCGTCAGCGGAACCGCGACGGCCAGCCAGCTGGCGACCTATTACGCGCAGATCAACAAGGTCAACAACATGATCGCCGATCCGACCGCGGGTCTGGCGCCAGTGCTCGACAGCTTCTTCGCCGGCATACAGGATCTGGTCGCCAATCCGGGGCAAGTGGCATCGCGCCAGTCGATGCTGTCCGGCGCGCAGACGCTGGCCGCGCGCTTCCAGAGCTTGGATGCGCAATTCCGCAGCATGCAGGACGGCGTCAACAGCGAAATCGAAGGCGCCGTCACCAGCATCAATTCCTATGCGCAGCAGATCGCCAAGCTGAACGAAGCGATCCTGAAGGCAGGCAGCACCGGTCAGCCGCCGAATGATCTGCTGGACCAGCGCGATTACATCGTTGGCGAACTGGCCAAGCAGGTCAAGGTGACGGTTTCCAAGCAGGACAACGGCTACACGGTTTCGATCGGCAACGGCCAGACGCTGGTGATCGGCAATCAGGCGATGCAGCTGGCAGCGGTGCAGTCGCCGACCGATCCGAACCGGATGGAAGTATCGTACACGTCGGCCAGCGGCACCAGCAGCATCATCTCGGAAAGCGCGCTGGCAGGCGGCAATCTCGGCGGCCTGTTCACCTATCGCAGCGAGACGCTGGACCAGATTCAGAATTCGCTGGGCCGCATCGCGATCGGCCTGGCGTCGACCTTCAATGCGCAGCATCGTCTTGGCCAGGACCAGAACGGCGAACTCGGCGGCGATTTCTTCAATGTTTCCCAACCGCTGGTCAGCGGCAGCACGGCGAACAACGGCGATGCGGAGATCAGCGCCACCATCACCAACGTCGATGCGTTGACGACCAACGATTACCGCCTGACCTTCAACGGCACCGACTATCGCGTCACCCGCCTGCCGGACAACACGGTCGTCTATGCCGATCCGGCTTTCCCGGGAGAGATCGACGGTGTGACGTTTTCATTGGCGACCGGCACCGACATGGACGCAGGTGACGAATTCCTGATCAGGCCGACGGCGAGTGGCGCGCAGGATTTCAAGGTGTTGATCAGCGACGTCAAGGACATCGCTGCAGCCGTGCCGATTCGTACCACGGCACCGAGCACGAATACCGGCACGGGCAAGATCAGCGCCGGCGTCATCAATGCCGATTTCGATGCGGCGACCGCTGCGGGATTGCCGGCGACGCTGACCTACGATTCCGCCGCCGGCACCTTCACCGGCTTCCCGGCCGGCATGGACGTGACCGTGACGGTCAATGGTACGCCCACCGTCTATCCGGCCGGCACGCCGGTGCCGTTCACCGAAGGCGCGACGATTTCCTTCGGCGGCGTCGAAGTGCAGATCGACGGCGCACCGGCCAACGGCGACACCTTCACGATCAGCAACAACACGAACGGCGACGGCGACAACCGCAACATGCTGGCACTAGGCGAATTGCAGACCAAAAATGCACTGCAGGGTGGCACTGCCAGCTACAACAGCGCCTACGCGCAACTCGTCAGCTTCGTCGGCAACAAGACCAGCGAAATGAAAGCCAGCAGCGATGCGGAAGCGACGCTGCTGAAGCAAGTGCTGGATGCGCAGCAGTCGCAGTCGGGTGTCAACCTCGACGAGGAAGCGACCAATCTGCTGCGCTATCAGCAGGCTTACCAGGCATCGGGCAAGGTCATGCAGGCGGCGAGCGACATGTTCGACGTCCTGATCTCGCTGCGTTGACACTGAATATTAAGGATTGACACCATGCGTATCAGCACCAACATGATGTTCGAGATGGGCTCCAGCCGCATATCGGAACTGCGTGCCGAAATGATGAAGACGCAGCAGCAGATCTCGACCAATCGCCGCGTGCTGACGCCGGCGGACGATCCGATCGCCGCGGCTTCGGCGGTAGGCGTCAATCAGGCGATCTCGATGAACGACCAGTTCGCGACCAATCGCAACAACGCGAAGAATGCGCTGTCGCAGGAAGAAAGCGTGATGCAGAGCGTCGGCGATATGTTGACGTCGCTGAAGAGCGTGGTGGTCGGCGCCGGCAACGGTTCGTTGAGCGACGACCAGCGCCAGACCTATCTGGCCGAACTGAAAACCAGCTTCGATGAAATGCTCGGTTTCGCCAATACGCGCGACGGCAACGGCGATTACATCTTTGCCGGTTACCAGACCAATACCCAGCCGTTCACCAAGACGTCGACTGGCGCCAGCTACAACGGCGATCAGGGGCAGCGTCTGCTGCAGATCGGCGCTTCGCGCCAGATCGCTTCCAGCGATTCCGGTAGTGCCGTGTTCGAAGGCGGCCTGACGGGCAACGGCCGCTTCGTGACGGCTGCCGGCGCCGGCAACACCGGCAGCGGTATCGTCAGCACCGGCTCTGTCACCGATCTGTCGCAACTGACGAAGCACAATTATTCGATCGATTTCACCGTCGATCCGGCAACCAACGCCACGACTTATACGGTGACGGACAACACCACTGTGCCGCCGAGCGCCGTGCTGACCGATCAACCCTACACCAGCGGCGAGCCGATCGAATTCGATGGCGTGCGTTTCGACATCCAGGGCGAACCGGCCGACGGCGACAGCTTCAGTGTGCAGCCAAGCACGACGGAAAGCATCTTCACCACCATCACCAACCTGATCAATGCCTTGCAGCTGCCGGCCACCGATGCCGACGGCCAGGCGCGCCTGACGAATGCGCTGAACACGGCGAACAACAATCTGGATAACGCGCTGGAAAACGTTTCCGCGGTACGTTCCACGATCGGTGCACGCCTGAAGGAAATCGATGCGCTGGACAGCGAGGGTTCCAGCCTGGACATCCAGTATCAGCAGAATCTGTCCGATCTGATCGATATCGATCCGGTCGAAGCGTATTCGCGTTTCACGCAGCAGCAGTACACGCTGACGGCGGCGCAGCAGACTTTTGTGCAGACTGCAGGTCTGTCGTTGTTTGACCTGTTGCGTTGATTTTTACAAGAGAGCTTGAGCCAGGGCCGGCTGATTGCCGGCCTTTTTTTATCTTCCGAATGAAGGGTCGGCAGGCCGGAACGATGCAGGCATTGCGGCGTATCGCGTATGCGGCGATCGTCAGGACAAGGGTGTGAACGCCACCGTGATCTGCCCCATGGCATTGATGCCTTCCTGGATCAGGGCGATGATGGGATTCGTCAGATAGGGCAGCACGGCGCCGATCATGATGAAGCCGACGCCGATCGTGATGGGAAAGCCGATACCGAAGATGTTCAGTTGCGGTGCGGCACGCGTCAGGATGCCGAGTGCGGCATTGGTGATCAACAGTGCCGTGATAATCGGCAGCGACAATTGCACACCGGCGCTGAAAATGCGGCCACCGAGACTGACGACTTGCTGGAAACCGCCGTTCGACAGGATGTGGCCGGATATCGGCAGCATCTCGAAACTTTGCGCCAGTGTGCTCAATACCAGCAGATGCAGGTTGCTCGAGATGTAGATCATCAGCATCATCAATGCCAGAAACTGGCTGATGGAAGAGGAGCGGGCGCGCGTCTGCGGATCGAAGAAAACGGCGAAGCCGAATCCCATCGTCATGCCGGTGATTTCGCCGGCCATTTCGATACCGGCGAACACGATGCGTATCGCGAAGCCCATCGCCAGGCCGATCACCAGTTGCTGCGCCAGGATCAGCAGGCCGCCCCATGACATCGGGTCCAGCGCCGGTACGGCCGGCACGCCGGGCGCGATCACCAATGCCAGCATGATGCCGAGCCCGATCTTGATGCGTGCCGGCACACTGGCGTTGCCGAACAGCGGCGCGACGGAGAGCACGCCGAGAATGCGTGTCAGCGGCCAGATGAAAGAGGCGATCCAGGTCTGGAGTTCGGCGCTGGTGACGGTAATCATGGTTCGCGGACGGGCGCGACGGAAAGCCGCGTCAGCTGACCAGCAGCGGGATGTTGGTGAAGGTTTCGCGCATGTAGTCGACCATCAGAGTCAGCATCCACGGACCGGCGATGATCAACGCGATGAAGATGCCGATCAGCTTGGGAATGAAGGTCAGCGTCTGCTCGTTGATCTGCGTGGCGGCCTGGAAGATGCTGACGATCAGGCCGATGGCCAGCGCGATCAGCAACATCGGGGCGGCGACCATCAGCGTGACTTCGATTGCATGGCGGCCCAGGGTCATGACACTTTCGGGAGTCATCTTGGCATCCTCAGTAGAAACTTTGTGCGAGCGAACCGATCAGCAATTGCCAGCCGTCGACCAGGACGAACAGCATTAGCTTGAACGGCAGCGCCACGATGGCGGGCGAGACCATCATCATGCCCATCGACATCAGCACGCTGGCGACCACCATGTCGATGATCAGGAACGGAATCATGATCGCGAAGCTGATCTGGAACGCCGTCTTCAGTTCGCTGGTCACGAATGCCGGCACCAGGATGCGCAGCGGCACGTCTTCCGGACCCTGCATGGCCGGTGCGTTCGACATTTTCACGTAGAGCGCCAGATCCGATTCGCGCGTCTGCTTCAACATGAAGGCCTTCAGCGGCACCACGGCCTTGTCCAGCGCTTCCTGCATCTGGATCTTGTTTTCCGAAAACGGCTGATAGGCCTCGGTATAGATCTTGTCCAGCACCGGACTCATCACGAACAGCGTCAGGAACAGCGCGAGACCGATGATGACCTGATTCGGCGGAGCGCTCTGCGTGCCGAGCGCCTGCCGCAGCAGCGACAGCACGACGATGATGCGCGTGAAGCTGGTCATCATCAGCAGCACGGCCGGCAGGAAGGAGAGGCCGGTCAGCAGCAGCAGCGTCTGCAGGCTGAGCGAATAGGTCTGGCCGCCGCCCGGTGCAGGCGTGCTGGTCAGCGCGGGAAGGCCGGCCTGCTGTGCCATTGCCGCCATCGGCAGCGCGAACAGAAGCAGAGGCAGCAGCGGCAGGCAGCGGCGCGCGAAGGAAGCGTTGTCGGCGTTATTGGCCATTGCGTTTGTCGAGAGTCTGGGCGAGCCAGTTGGAGAAATTCTTTGCCGGCGGCGCATCAGGCGTCATCGTTGCAGGTTGTTGATGCTCCTGCTTTTGCATCGTCGCCAATGCATTGACGCGGCCCGGCGCGACGCCGACCACGATCCATTGATCGGCCACTTCGACGACGACCACGCGTTCGCGGTTGCCGACGCTGACGCCGCTGACGATGCGGATGTCGGCATTGCCCAGTCCCTTGGGACCGTTGAAGCGACGCAGCACCCAGGCCAGCGCGGCCATCAGGCCGAGCACGACGATCAGGCCGAACAGCACCTGCAGCAGGCCGCCGGCGGACGATGGCGCGGCAGCGGCGACCGGTGCCAGCGGTTTGGCGACGGCGTGCGCGATGCCGGCAAGCGCATACAGCGCAGCCGGCACGGCCATGGAAGACAGGCGAAGGCGCATTATCGGTTCAGCTTGCGGATGCGTTCGGACGGCGTGATGATGTCCGTCAGGCGGATGCCGAACTTGTCGTTGACGACGACGACTTCGCCCTGCGCGATCAGGCAGCCGTTGACCAGCACGTCCATCGGCTCACCGGCCAGGCCGTCGAGTTCGACGACCGAGCCTTGCGCCAGCTGCAGCAGATTCTTGATCGCGATCTTGGTGCGACCCAGTTCGACCGTCAGCTGCACCGGGATGTCGAGGATGAAGTCGATATCGTTGTGCGTGCCGGTAGACAGGTCGCCGCCGGCGAAATCCTTGAAGACGGTGGCGGTTGCCGGCTTTGCCGCCAGCGCAGCGCTTTCCTCGCTCTGCTGCTGTTCGGCCATTGCCGCGCCCCAATCGTCCTCGGCGGCGATCTGCTGTTCGTTTTCGTCAGCCATGTTCATCTCCTTGCATTGTGTCGCTGCTGCTGTAGATCAGTTTTTCCACACGCAGCGCATATTGTCCGTTCAGTTTTCCGTAAGAGCATTCCATGACGGGCACGCCGTCGACTTCCGCCGTGATGCGCTCCGGCACAGCGATCGGAATGATGTCGCCGGCCTTCATGTTCAGGATGTCGCCCAGCGTCACGCTGGCCGAGCCCATGTTGGCAAGAATTTCCACTTCCGCGGTCTGGATCTGCTGCGTCATCAGGCGGATCCAGCGCTTGTCCATTTCCAGCGTCTCGCCCTGCATGCTGCTGGTGAGCAGATCGCGGATCGGTTCGATCGTCGAGTAGGGCACGCAGAAGTGCATCTCGCCGCTGACCGGGCCCAGCTCGACGGTGAAGGTGGTCGAGACGACGACTTCGTTCGGCGTGGCGATATTGGCGAACTGCGTGTTCATCTCCGAGCGGATGAATTCGAATTCGACCGGATAGACCGGCTCCCACGACTTGGCGTAGGTCTCGAAGATGATGCCGAGGATGCGCTGGATGATGCGCTGTTCGGTCTGCGTGAAATCGCGGCCTTCGACGCGCGTATGGAAACGGCCGTCGCCGCCGAACAGGTTGTCCACCAGCAGGAACACCAGGTTCGGATCAAGCACGAACAGGCCGGTGCCGCGCAGCGGCTTCATGTGGATCAGGTTCAGGTTGGTCGGCACGACCAGGTTGCGGATGAATTCGCTGTACTTCGACACGCGCACCGGGCCGATCGAGACTTCCGCGCTGCGATGCAGGAAGTTGAACAGGCCGATGCGGAACAGGCGCGAGAATCGCTCGTTGATGATCTCGAGCGTCGGCATGCGGCCGCGCACGATGCGCTCCTGCGTCGCCAGGTTGTACGGGCGTACGCCGCTGGCGTCTTCCGGCTTGCCCGCATCATCCTGGTCGCCGGTGACGCCTTTCAGCAGCGCATCGACTTCTTCTTGAGAGAGAAAATTCTCGGCCATGGTTTTACTGTCGGATCTACTGCACGACGAACGACGTGAACAGCACGCTGGAAACGTTCACGCTCGGGCCGTTCGGTACGAAAGGCTGCTTGAGCGCGTCGATGATTTCCTGTGCCAGTTTGTTTTTTCCTTCGACCGTCAGGATTTCGGACGGCTTCTTGCCGGACAACAACAGCAACAGGCGGCTGCGCACGTGCGGCAGGTAAGTCTTGATCACTTCCACCTGATCCTGTGCAGGCAATTGCAGCGTCAGCGTGGTCTGCAGGAAACGCTCGCCGTCTTCAGGCTGCAGGTTGACGGTGAAGGCTTCCATCGGCAGGAACACCGGCGGTGCGGCAACTGCAACCGGCGCCGGCTGCTGCGCACCATGTGCTGCAGGAGGTGCTGCCTTGAATACCAGGAAATACCAGGCGGCGGCACCGCCCGCGCCGAGCACGATCAGCAGGATCAGCACGATGAGCAGCAGGCGCGACTTGGGCTTGCCTTCTGCTGCCGGGGTATCTGCGGATTTTTTCGGGGCGGTTTTGCCTGTTGCCATCTGTCTTCCTCAAGTGCGGCATGACTTCCATTGCATGCCATTATCAAAAAAAAGCGACACGCGGGATGCCTTGAAAAGAGAGGGGAACACGGCGTATATCGGCGCATTCACTTCGCTGCGGCATCCCGGTGCCGACTCTGCGGCGGACATCCATCGACTGCGATGTCTGCATTCAGGATGCTATTAAACCATCATTGCCACGCGACGCACACCCGGAGATCGCCAAAAAGAGGAGGCGCTTTCAGAGTGGAAGAGCGCATGCAAGGCGGGGGCGGCAGAGGCCGGAGCGCCGCTCGCGCGAGACTCCGGCAGAAAGAGACGATCAGGCGAAGGTATCGACCAGGCCGTTGCCGGCGGCGGTCACCGGCACGTGGCTGACGTTGACGGCTGCCGTTTCGACGGCATTGCTGCCCTGGCCGGATGAACGGCCATTCTGGCGCTGATCGCCGGAGGCATTGTTCTGCTGGTTCGGCAGACCGGCGCTGACGTTCGACTGGCCGAGCTGGATACCGGATTCGCTGAGCATCTCGCGCAGGCGCGGCATCGCGGCTTCCAGCGCATGGCGGACTTCCGGCTGGTGCGCGGTGAAGTTGGCGGTGGCCTGGTTGTTGTTGACGTGGACCACGACCTGCATCGGGCCGAGATCGGGCGGATTCAATGTCAGCGTCGCGCTCTGTTGCGCGCCCTGGATCATCCAGACGACCTTCTGGCCGAGCGACTGGCCCCAGTCGTCGGTACCGACCTGCGGCAGCAGACGGTTCGATTGTGGATCCTGCAGATCGTTGACCTGCTGTTGCAGTGCCGCCGTGGTGGCGACGGCGACTGCAGCGATATTCTGCGGCGTCGGTGCAGTGGCCTGTTCCGCATTCTTGGCGACGGCGGCCTGCACGGCGGCAGCCATGTCGGCGTCCGGGCTCTTGGTAGCGCCGGTTGCCGTCGTCTTGCCGGCGTCGGCGTCCTTGCCCTGCATCGCCTTGTCGAGCGAGGCGACGAAATCGGCCTGCTTGTTGGCGGCAGGGCCGGTCTTGTCTTCGATGGCGGCCGTGCCGAATGCGACCGGCGCGGCCTTGCCGTCGATTCCCTTGCCGCCGTCGATGGCGGCGGCAATGCGATCCTTGATCTCGTCGCTGGCGGAAACCGGCGTGCCGTTTGCGCCGGCCTGCGTCAGCGCGGTGACGAAGGCGATGATGTCGGACGGTTCGGTGGCGGCATCGGCCTGTTTGTCGTCCTTGTCGGCGGTCTTGCCGTCAGCGGCTTGTGCCGTCTTGTCGTCCGTGGCCTTGGTGCCGTCGGCCGGCGTGGTGCTACCGTCTGCGGCCGAAGCGGAATCGTTCTTGGTCTTGCCGGCGTCGGTGCCGTCCTTGCGGGTTCCCTGAGCGTTGTCGCTGGTCGTTGTTTTGTTCGGCTGTGCCGTGTCGCGATTCTGGATTCCATTCTGGATACCCATCTCGCGCGTCAGCATCTGGTTGAAGGTGCCGTCCGCGGCTATGGCATCGGCGGCCTTGCCGGTCTGCGGCGTCGGCATCACGGCGTTGAGTGCGTTGCTGATCGATGGTGTGCTCATGGTGATCGCCTTGATCGTTATCTTTGATCGTTATCGTTTGTACAGCAATTGCCTTGCCGCGTGCTCGTCCATCTGCTTCTGGTCGCGCTTGTTGTCTTTTTGCTGTTGCGCCTTTTCCGCGCGTTCGGCCAGCGTACCGTACGACATGCGCTTGCGTTCGCACGCCTGCCAGGTCGATTTTTCCCGCTCGACGCGCGCGTGTGCATCGCGCACGACCAGCTGCTGCGCGGCGATCGCCTGATCCAGCTTGTCCAGAAACTGCTGGTAGTTGCGATAGCCCATTGCCGTCAGTCCGGCCGTCAGACTTTGCTGGAAGCGTGCCGCGTAGTCGTCGCGATATTGCTTCAGCAAGGCCAGCTTCTGTTCGCAATCCTCGGCCGCCTTCATGCACTGGCCGAGCCGCTTGGCGGCTTCGTCGGTGTCCCGTGTTGCCAGTTCGATCAGGGTGCCGAGTGCGGAAGATGTGGCCATTTTTTCCGATTATATTTTTCCGGGAACGGCGGCAATCACGAGAAAAGCGAGGCAAGTTGCCCCAAGCTCTCGTTTATGCCGGCGCGTTCGGTAATGTCCTGTTGCAGGAATGACTCGATTTTCTCGTTCAGCGCGATTGCCTCGTCCAGCACCGGGTCGGAGCCGGCGCTATAGGCGCCGACGCTGATCAGGTCGCGATTGCGCGCGTAGCGCGAGGCCAGCTGTTTGAGCTTGCGGGCCTGCTTCTGGTGTTCGGGGCTGGTGATGTTGTGCATCGCGCGGCTGATCGACTGTTCGATGTCGATTGCCGGGTAGTGGCCGGCTTCGGCCAGCGAGCGGTTCAGCACGATGTGACCGTCCAGGATCGCACGCGCGGAATCGGCGATTGGGTCCTGCTGATCGTCGCCTTCGGTCAGCACTGTGTAGAAAGCGGTGATCGAGCCGCCGCCTTCGCGGCCGTTGCCCGCGCGTTCGACCAGCGCCGGCAGCTTGGCGAAGACGGACGGCGGATAGCCTTTGGTGGCTGGCGGTTCGCCGATCGCCAGCGCGATCTCGCGCTGTGCCATCGCGTAACGCGTCAGCGAATCCATGATCAGCAGTACGTCCTTGCCTTCGTCGCGGAAATGTTCGGCGATCGTCGTCGCGTAAGCGGCACCCTGCAGGCGCATCAGCGGCGGCGTATCGGCAGGCGCGGCGACGACGACGGAACGCGCCAGGCCTTCGTCGCCGAGAATCTGTTCGATGAATTCTTTCACTTCGCGGCCGCGTTCGCCGATCAGGCCGACCACGATGACGTCGGCCGTCGTGTAGCGCGCCATCATGCCGAGCAGCACGCTCTTGCCGACGCCGGAACCGGCGAACAGGCCCATGCGCTGGCCGCGGCCGACGGTCAGCATGCTGTTGATCGCGCGCACGCCGACGTCCAGCGGATCGGTGATCGGTGCGCGTCCCAGCGGATTGGCTGCGCGCACATTGAGTGGGGCGGAATGCACGGCCTGCAGCGGACCGAGAGAGTCGAGCGGACGGCCGGCGCCGTCGACCACGCGGCCCAGCAGTTCGATACCGACCGGCAGGTGGCGTGTGCGGTCGCTCGGGCGGCGGCGCGGATGCGTGACGGCGCCGGGGCGCGGCAGCGATTGCGCCACTTCGACCGGATAGACGCGCGTGCCGGGCACGATGCCTTCGACATCGCTTTGCGGCATCAGGAACAGCTTGTCTTCGTCGAAGCCGACCACTTCGGCTTCGATGCGCGTGCCGCTGGGCAGCGGAATCGTGCAGGCGCTGCCGACGGCCAGCCGCAGGCCGACCGCTTCCATCACGAGGCCGGCGACACGCGTGATGCGGCCGGAGACCTGCATTGGTTCGGCGATGTCGAGCAGCGTGCGGCAGTCGCGCAAATAGGATTGCCAGCGGCCGCTATGGGACGCGTAAGCAGCCGGAGCGGGCGGCGTACCCGGTGTGGGAGAGGGCAGAGCGGGTGTGTCGGTGTTCACGATTCCAGCCAGTCGGATTCCTTACCGAGCGCGGCGGCAATGCGTTGCCAGCGGACAGGCGCGGTGGCGTCGACCTGGTTGCTGGCGGTTTCGACGCGGCAGCCGCCGCGATCCATGTGCGGGTCTTCGACGACGCGCCAGCCGGCGGTGCTGATCTCATCGCCCATGTGTTCGGCAATCAGTACCGCATCTTCCGGATGCAGGTGCAGCAGCGCGGGCTGTTGCAGCGTCGGCAGGTAGTGGATGGCTTCGCGTACGACCGGGACTACCAGCTCGGGGCGGATTTTCAACGCGGTCTTCAGCATGGCCTTGGCGAGATCGAGCGACAGGTCCAGCATGTCGGCGGCGATCAGTTCGTTGGCGCGTGCGACTTCGGTGCCGAAGGTTTCGGCGATCTGCCGCAAGAGTTGTCTTTCCTGTTCGGCTTGCAGGCGGCCTTCGGCGATGCCGGCGGTGCGGCCATCTTCGATACCGGCCTTGCGTCCTTCGGAAAGGCCGGCGGCATAGCCTTCGGCGCGTGCTTCCTCGCGGTCTTCATCGAGCTTGCGGGCGATTTCAGCCAGGCGTTCCTTTTCGGCGGCGGCACTGGCGCGGGCGTGTTCGACGGCGGCATTGCTCGTCGCGAGCGCTTCCTGCTCGCCGAACGATTCCATCTCCCATCGCTGGTAGGCGGACTGCTTTTCCTTCGGAATGACGTTAGACATAAGCATCTTCTGCTTTTCCGCCCAGTGTCAGTTGGCCTTCGTCCGCCAGGCGGCGGATGATCTGCAGGATTTCCTTCTGGTTCGATTCGACTTCGGACAGGCGCACCGGTCCTTTCGATTCGAGGTCTTCGCGCATCATCTCGCCGGCGCGCGACGACATGTTCTTGAAGAACTTCTCGCGCAGCTCAGGCGTGGCGCCTTTCAGGGCGATGATCAGCGTCTCGGACTGCACTTCGCGCAGCAGCAGCTGGATGCCGCGGTCCTCGATGTCGAGGATGTTCTCGAACACGAACATTTCGTCCATGATCTTCTGCGCCATGTCGGCATCGTAGTTCTTCAGGTTGGCCATGACCGACGTTTCGTTCTCGCCGCTGAAGTAGTTGAGGATTTCCGCCGCGGTACGGATGCCGCCCATCGGTTTCTTCTTCAGGTTCTCGTTGCCGGTCAGCAGCTTGGTCAGCACTTCGTTCAGCTCGCGCAGCGCGGCCGGCTGCACGCCGTCCAGCGTGGCGATGCGCAGCACGCAGTCGTTGCGCAGGCGTTCGGTGAAATGATCCAGCACTTCGCTGGCCTGATCGCGTTCGAGATGGACGAGGATGGTGGCGATGATCTGCGGATGTTCGTTGCGCACAAGATCGGCAACCGATTGCGCATCCATCCACTTCAGGCTTTCGATGCCGCTGGAATCGCGCGCGCCCAGAATGCGGTTGATCAGCGAGGCGGCCTTGTCGTCGCCCAGCGCCTTGGTCAGCACGTCGCGGATGTAATCGTCGGAGTCGAGACCGAGGGCGGTGTTCTTCTCGGTCTCCGCACGGAATTCGCTGAGGACGGACACCAGCTCTTCGCTCTGGATCGCCTTCATCGTCGACATCGCCGCGCCCAGTTTCTGCACTTCGCGCGGGCCGAGGTATTTCATGACTTCGGCCGCTTCGTCGGCACCGAGCGCGAGCATCAGCACCGCTCCCTTGTGTACGCCGTTATCAATCATTTCCCACCCACGCCTTCACGATGTTTGCGACGACCTTCGGATCCTGGCGTGCCAGCTGCTTGGCCGCTTCCAGATTTTGCTGGTAGGTGTGCTGCACGCCCATCGGGCCGAGATCCTGCTCGAGTTCCTGCACTTTTTCCGCGCCTTCGCCTACGGTTTCATTCGTCAGCGACAACGGTTCCGGATTCAGCTTGTTGAGCATCGGCTTCAGGACCTTACGGTACAGAATCAGCAGCACGATGCCAAGCAGAACGTATTTGGCCGCCTGGATTGCCATATCGATCATTTCCGGGCGCTGCCACAGCGGCGGCAGCGGTTCCTCGTGCGCCGTGGCGAACGGGCTGTTGACGACGTTCAGCGTATCGCCGCGATCCTTGTTGTAGCCCATCGCTTCGCGCACCAGATCGGTGATCTGCGCTTTTTCGGCATCCGACAGTGGCTGCATCGTGACCTTGCCGTCCTTGCCGGTGACGCGCTTGTAATTGACGACCACGGCGACCGACAGGCGCTTCAGGCCGCCCATCGGCTGTTGCACGTAGCGCACGGTCTTGTCGACTTCATAATTGGTGGTGACGTCGCGCTGCGTCGGCGTGGATTGTGCCTGTGCATTGTTGGCGGCGGCATTTGCACCCTGGGCACCGGCAGCCTGGCCTTGTCCGCCTTGTGCCTGCGCCGCTTGCGCTGCGGCCTGTTGCGCCGGCGTCATCGGCGTGCCATCCGGATTCAGCTGCGGCGCGGTCAGCGGTGCGGTGGCAGACGGTGCCGGCTGGTTGGTCAGCGCGCCCGGAACGCCGGAAGCGGTGGAACCGCCATTGCTCGATTCGCTGCTCTGCTGGCTGCGGATGGTCGCGCTGTTGGGCATCTGGTTCGGCTTGTAGATCTCGGCCGCCTGTTCGCTGGTCGAGAAATCGACGTCCGCCGTCGCTTCGGCGCGCACGTTGTTCTGGCCGACGATCGGCGTGATGATCGATTCGATGCGCCTGACGATGTTGTTCTGCAGTTCCTGCACGTATTTCAGCTGTGACGGATCCATCGTGTTGGTGCCGGCGGGCTTGTTGTTTTCGGACAGCAGATTGCCGGCCTGATCGACGATGGTGACGTTCTTCGGCGACAGCTCAGGCACGCTGCTGGCGACCAGATGGACGATGGCGCTGACCTGCTGCTGATCGAGAATGCGACCCGGATGCAGGTTCAGCAGCACGGATGCGGTCGGTTTCTGCTGATCGCGCACGAATACGGAAGCTTTCGGAATCGCCAGGTGCACGCGCGCCGCCTGCACGGCGGAGATCGACTGGATCGAGCGCGCCAGTTCGCCTTCCAGCGCACGCTGGAAATTCACCTGTTCGAGGAATTGCGAGATGCCAAGCTTCTGGTTTTCCATCAGCTCGAAGCCGACGTTGCCGCCTTTCGGCAGGCCTTCGGCGGCCAGTTTCAGGCGCACTTCATGCACGCGGTCGGCCGGCACCAGGATGGCAGTGCCGCCTTCGGCGAACTTGTAGGGGATATTGGCGGCCTGTAGCGACGCGACGATGGCGCCGCCATCGCGGTCGGAGAAATTGGAGAAGAGGACGCGATAGTCCGGCTTCTGGCTCCACAGCACGATGCCGATCATGATCGAGATGACGGCGGCGACGCCGGCCATCAGCAGGAAGCGCTTGCCGTTCGGCGAACGCGCCATGTCCATGAATGCGCTGGCGGGCGAAGGAGGGCGTGCGCCGGCAACGTCCGGCGTCAGATTGCCTTCGTCTGCGACGACTACTGCCATGATGCGACTCCTGTCAGGCTGCGGTCAGATACGAATGAATTCTTCATGGGTAAGCTCGCTGTTCAAACTTTTTTCCGTAGCATGGATTGTCGATGCTTCGAGGAAATTCAATCGGAAGAACAGAGCGGGGTTTTCATGGCTTATCAGGCCGTTTCGCACGGCGGCGCATGATAACTTGGCGGGGTAGTCGGTTGCCGCTGCAGCAGCCGGAAAAGCACAGTACAGGCAAGTGTGGCGGAAATTATAGCCGCTCCCGCAACGATGGAGAATACGATGAAGGTCAACGGGATCGATTCAAGCGCGATCCAGGCAATGGTGGCGCAACTGAAGGCTGCCGCGGCGCGTGCGCACCAGCCGGCGGAGCCATTGGAAGGCACGAAGGCGATCGAACAGCCGGCCGCCAGGGTCGATTTTTCGCAGGCGCTGAAATCGTCGCTGGACAGCGTGGCGGCGGCGCAGAACAGCGCCAATCAACTCGGGGAACGCTTCACGATGGGCGACGACAAGGTCAATCTGTCGGATGTGATGATCTCGATGCAAAAGGCGAGCATCTCGTTCCAGGCCACTGTCCAGGTGCGCAACAAGCTGGTGTCGGCTTATCAGGACATCATGAACATGCAGGTCTGACTGCGGTTCTTGCCGAGGCGCGCGTTGCGATGTTTCATCGCAGCGGCGGCCGGCGGCGCAATGCCGTGCGGCGCGTACTTCTATTGTGCGATCAACCCAAGCCAGTCGCTTTCGCGTTCTGGTCTCTTTCCAGTTTTGTAATGTATTTCTGCACGGCCGCCAGTGTGCCGTTGGACGGATCCACGAATGCACATCCGATGCGGCTGACGTTCTTGCCGTTGGTCAGCGCCAGTTCCATGTGGTTGCGAACCTGCAGCGCGACAGTGACCGATCCGCCCGGCAGATCGATGCGGCAGTTGTTGTAGATGCGGCCGCTGGTCGTATCGAGGATTTTCTTCTCGTCGACCATCGAAACGCCGCCACCGCTGATGTTGTGCAGCGCCGTGACGACCGAGGCCTGCTGGCCGTCTTCGGTGAGGAAAGGAACCGTGCACAGGATGGGCGAGGTGACGGGCGTCGGCACCCGATAGAACTCGCGCCGCTGCAGCCGGATCGCATTGTCGGGCAGCGGAACGACGAAGGCCGGCAGGTTTTCGTACTGGCAGCTTTCCGCCTGCGACGTCGAAAACAGGATGCGGATGTTGTCGAGCACCGTTTCGAACGACAGCTTGTCGCTTTCCAGCACACGATGATTCACAGTGGCGGTCGGCGCGACGTCGAGGATCATCGTGTCGTTTGTGTCATCAACATCGAGAATGGACGTGACAATCGTGTCGTTGCCTTGATTGATGATCATCCTGACCAGTTGATTGCGGTCTCTGAGGGCGCGCATCAGGGCGAGAACTTCCCGACGGGAGGTCACCCGGTACTGGCTCAGGTTGTCTTCTTCGTAATTGCTCACAAGCGTCATCTTATTTCTTCAACCAAGGCATCGGGCGCGATTCCTTGCCGCCCGTCATCATACATTGCCGCCGCGTCGTTGGGCAGCTTCGACGCGATACAGCCACGCCAAAAGTTCGGCCACCGCGCGGTATAGCGCAGGGGGGATATGGTCGTCCAGTTCGACCTGCATCAGCAGTGAAACCAGCTCCTTCGATTCGTGAATGGCGACTCCATGTTCCTTCGCTCGTTCGATGATTTGTTCGGCCACCATGCCGCGGCCTTTGGCGACGACGCGCGGCGCCGAATCGCCGCTGTTGTAGGCGATGGCGACGGCATTGGGCGGCGGCGTGGGCTTTTCCATCATTCGGTGCGCGTTTGCTGTTCAGGCTCATGCGATGCACGTTCCGGCGCCTGCATCTGTGTTTGTTGCGTTGCATATTCTTGTACTTGTTCTGCTGCATGTGCCGATGCTTGTTTGGGTATTTGCTCCGGACTTTGCTCGGCTATTGGCTGCGTCGTTTCTTCCATTGGTTCTTCCATTTCATGGCGAACCAGCAGCGAATCCAGCTTGGTTCCGGCAGCATCCAGTGCATCGGCGAGCAGGCTGCCGTAATTGCGCAGCGTGCCGGCCGTCTCTGCATCTGCGGTACGCACGTTGACCTGGGCATGTTCGCCGGACAGGCGGATCGTCGCGGAAATCGTGCCCAGGGTAGGCAGCGAAAAACGCACGGTACTTTGCCAGGCTGCTTCGGGCTGCGCTTCCTCTTCGCTTTTACGCTGCGGCGTCTCGTCCGAGATTTCCCATTCGATCGGCTGTCCGGGAAACAGCTGGCCCTGCCAAAGAATGCGTCGCTGTTCGAGCGCGTCGAGCTGCAGGCTGACAAGCCGGATGCCTTCGTTGCTGCCGGTATCCTGTGTCTTGCTTGTGGCATCCCTGCCGTCTTGGATTGCTGCTGCCAGCGCATGCTCCTTCATTGCGCTGATTGTGCGTATGTCCGTGCGTGTTTCGACATCGTTGGTCGGCGGACGTGCGCCGACCCATTCGCGCAGGTTGGCTGCCAGACGGACCAGATCGCTGCGCAGGCCTTGTTGCGCCTGATTGGTCTGCGCATCCTTGCCGTCTTGCGGCAACGGCGTGGCGGGCAGGGACGTTTCCATCCGCTTGGCCGCCGGTTCGCTCTGCAGTTCGGCGAAGGCGCGCATGCCGTTGGCCCATTGCGCGACATGAGATTCGTAGAACAGGCCGCTGAAGGTCATCGCATGCTGCAAGGCCTGGGCGATCTGCGGCGCCGTCGCGCCGGCATCGGCGAGCAGCGGCGTCTTGCCGACCAGTGACGTTGGTGGTGCGCCATCCTGCCGCGCCAGTTGCAGCAGATTGCCGATCAATCGACCGGCATTGCTCAGCGATGCGGTGGCGGCGGCATCGGCACGGCCGAGCAGGAAGGTAGGGCGGGGTTGGGTGGCGAGCAACGTCAATTCCAGCATGTCGCCGGCCTGAGTGCCGGGCGGCAGCTTGACGTTGACCGTCGTGTCGTCGACCTTGATCAGGTAGGAGCCGTTGGCAAGGCGCGACAGCACTTGAGCCTGGAACTCCTTGCCGAGCGCCATCTGGTTCAGACGGTCGAACGCTTCCTGTCTGCCATCCCCGGCGGAGGTGGCCGGCGCGAGCGCCTCGATCAGGATGAGGGGGCGGGCTCCGGTGATGTCGGCCCGTTGCAGCATTCAGTTATCTCGGCGCGGCGCCGTAGGCGTGGTTGAGCTTGCGTTCGGTGCCGACGCTGCTCATCAGCTTTGAAAGCTGATCCATCCACGGCTCGGTGATGCTGCGGATCTCGCGGTCGTCCGACAGGATTTTCTGGATGATCTGCACCTTGCGCTCGCGCACCGCGCCGGTCAGCTGCACCGGCGCTTCGCCGGCTTTCAGCGTGGCGACGTGGCGTGTGCAGCTTGCTTCCAGCGCGATCAGCTCTTCCCAATCGCCGTTGCGTGCGGCTACCAGCATTTGGTCGATGATCGTGGCGACGGTTTCGTACAGCGAAATGACTTCCTGGCTATCCATCATGGATCACGCTTTCACTAAGGTAGAGATATTCGGGGCGAGCGGGTCGTACGCGTTGCGGGCAGCCGGCATTTCCGGTTCCGCGAACGTCGGCTGATCGTCGATGGCGCACCAGGCATCCTTCAGATCGACCAGCAGTTTCAGTACTTCCTCCAGCATGACCGGCTCGTTCTTCATGTTGGCCGTGACCAGCTGCGTGCTCATGTATTCGTACAGCGCATCGAGATTTTCCGCGATCTCGCCGCCGGCCTTTTTATCGAGGCTGGCGCGCAGGCCGCCGTTGATGATGGCGATCGCCTTGGAAATCGATTTGCCCTTGGCAGGGATATCGGATGCCTGCATCTGCTGGATCGCCGCACGCGTGGCGACGATCGCGCCTTCGAACAGCATGACGATCAGGCGATGCGGGCTGGCGGCAACCACGCCGGTCTCGACGCCGACCTGGGCGTAGGCCTTGGCGCCGCTGGTAAGGGATCCGAACATTGTTCTGTACCTTTTATCTTTCTGGTTATGAGGAGGACTGGCTGGTCAGGTTCGCGATCGCGGCCAGTTGTTGCGTCAGGTAGCTTTGCGTCTGCTGCATCTGTGCCACCAGCAGATCGAGCGCGGTGAACTGCGCGCGATAATTGGCTTCGACCTGTGTCAGGCGCGTATTCAGTGCATCGCTCTGCTTGCCGATATCCTTGATGGTGGCGTTGATGCCGGCGGTGCGGCCGCCGATCAGGCCGTCGGCACCGATGAAACCGTCGACCAGCTTGTCCAGCCGGTCGGCATAGCCCTGCGAGAAATCGATCTTGCCGCGATTGCCCGTCGTGCCACCGGTAATTTCGATCTTCAGTCCATCTGCGTTGGTGCCCTTGTTGGCAGTCAGGAACTGGCCGCTGCCGGTAGCAAGCTGGCCGCCGATGGTGCCGGCGACGTCCACGCCTTCCGTGCCTTCCTTGACTGTGCCGAACAATGTGGAAGCCGGTGTGCCTTTGCCGCTGTCGATCGTGATATTGGAAGCGGAGCCGTAGCGGTCGGAGGACACTTTCAGGCGGCCGTCGGTATCGAGCACGACGCTGACCGAGACATCGGACGAAGACAGCTTGGATGAGCCGTTGATAGCCGATTGCAGCATGGTCGCCAGCTGCTTGCCGGTATAGGTGCCGGCCGTCAATGCGACGCTGGTTTCCACGCCGTCGATTTTGACTTTCAGTTCCGTGCCGCTGGCGATTGTTGTCGTGCCGGAACTCAGATCGACATCGCCTTTCAACGCAGCTTGTGTAGCCATCTGCGTGATGTTGATATCGTAGGAACCAGCCTTGGTGTTAGGTCCCGACGTATTGAAATTAATCAGGCTATCGGTCGCTTTGCCGACGGTGGCAAACAGGCTTGCGATGTCATTGAAGTTGCTCGTCAATGCCTTGTCGAGTTTGGAAGAATCTACTGCCAGCGAACCGTCCTTCTGGAAGGCGACGCCGATGGCGGAGAGCGACAGGCTGCTGTTGCTCAATCCTTCCAGCGACGTGGTCAGCGTGCGACGAATCGATTCCTGAATGGTGCGTGTCGTGCCGTCGCCGACGAGCAGGCCGCCTTTCTTGGTTTCCGGGTCGTAGGCGGTCAGTGTCTTGATCTGCGTGTTCAGATCGTTATAAGCCTTGACGAAGGCGTTGATGCTGTCCTTGACTGCGCTTCTGTTGACGGAGGCCGACAGTGTCGTTTCGCCGACTTTCTTCAGATCCAGTGTCATGCCCTGGATAGCGTCGGTTACTTCGTTGCTGTCGCTGGTAATGGCAATACCGCCAACGGTAAGTTTGGCATTTTGAGCTACGTTGGTCTGCGTCAGGTTCTGCGTGCCGGCCGGATCATAGCCGAGCAATGCCTGCAGGGCTGGATCGCCGTCCACGACGATCTTCATGCTCGACGCTTCTCCCGTCTTGTTGGACGTGATGACCAGATGTTCAGGCGTGTCGCTGCCGTCGGAGATCAACGTGGCCGTTACGCCCAGGCCTGCGGCATTGATTGCATCACGAATACCTTGCAGCGAATTGTTCGAGCTATCGATAGTGACGGTGCCGCTTTCTTCGTCGCCATTCTGCGTGAATGTTGCGCTGGTGTATTTACCATCGGTCAGCGTGCCGCCGCTGATTTTGCCGAACTGGAAGGAGATGGTTGTCGTTTGCCCGCTGCCAATCTGTGCAGTACGGCTGGTATGTCCACCGGAAGTGAGAATCTGTTCCTGTGCCAGTTGCGTGACGTTGACACGATAGTTGCCGGCTACAGCATTGGTGCTAGCGGTAGCACTGAAGATGTCGTCATCGCCGATGCTGGTGGTCAGCCCTTGAAACGTGGAGGCCTTGCCCAGGTTCGCCATGGCGCTTTGAAAGGCGCTCAGTGCACCGCTCAATCCGCCATAGGCGCTCAACTGGGCCTGGTAGCTGGCTTCCTTGGTTGCGAGAAGAGTCAATGGCCGGCTTTCGACCGCCATCAGCTTGCTGATGGTGTCGTCGATCGGAAGGCCGGAGCCAATGCCGGGACTGGAAATCGAACCTGTGGTAGCCACTGTATTCTCCTGCAGAAAGCATTAATGTAGCGAAGCACCCGCCATGCCAAAACATCATTAAGACGGGGAATTACCCGTCTCTTCGAGATCAGGCTTCTTCGTGAAAGAGCTTGCCTGCCGCGCGGTCGAGCGCCTTGGCGATTTCCAGTGCTTCGGCGGATGGCATCTGTCGAATAACTTCACCGGTCTGCTGATCGACGACCTTGACGATGGTGCGGTCGGTATCGTCGTCTACCGAGAATTCGAGATTGGAAGATGAGGTCTGCAATGCCTTGTTGATGCTTTGCAAAGCCTGGCCGAGTTGCGCGGGATCCGGCTGTTGCACGGCTGCCGGCGTCTGGACCGGGGTAGGGGACTGCACCGGCCGGGCCGCATTGCCGGTGGCGGCAACGGTCACGGGTTGGCTATCGGTACGCGGGACGGGTTTGGCATTGCTGCCGATTTGTCCTATATCCATGATGTACTCCTATTGTGACAATTCCCCGACTGCCGAAATGCAGCCGGGGAATTGTTTTCACATGCCTGTGGCTAGTGATTAGCCACGGAGCAGGGCGAGCACGCCGTTAGGCAGCGAGTTCGCTTGTGCCAGCATGGCGGTACCGGCTTGTTGCAGGATCTGGCCGCGCGTCAGGTTGGCCGTTTCCGCTGCGAAGTCGGCATCCTGGATGCGGCTGCGCGATGCGGTCAGGTTTTCTGCCGTGGTGCTCAGGTTGGCAACGACTGCCGTGAAGCGGTTCTGGATCGCACCCAGTTGTGCACGCGTGCTGCTGACTTGCGTCAACGCTGCATCAACCGTTGCGAGAGCCTTGTTGGCGCCGTCGACGCTGGAGATATCCATCGTAGAAACCTGCAGATCTTCGGTAACGGCGGCAACGGTGGAGGCATTGTTAGCGGCCGTTGCATCCAGGTTCAGCAGGCCAGCGAGTGCGCCGGTTGCCGAAATCGTGGTACCAAGTTTCGCCGACAGGACCAGACCTGCGTTATAGGTCGCAGCGGTAGCGGTGACGTTAGCGGTCATCACGGTGCCGTTCGTTGCATCTGCGGCAACGCTGGTGTCCTGAACGGTGAAATCGGCGCCGTTGGCCGAAGAGAAGACCAGTTGGCCGCCTTCCACCGTCGCTGTGACACCGGTTTGCGTTGCGACATTATTGATGGTGTCGGCAGCATGCTGTGCGGTATCGCCAGTCGTTGCGGTGAAATTGATAGCCGTGCCATTGATCGTCAGCTGAGCCGTCTGAACGCCGGTGAGGCCGGTAAATGCGCCCGTATCGAACGTGTTGGTGTTTGCACGTGCTGCGGTAACACCAGATGTGCCGCTTTGTGCATTGATTGCCTCTACCAGACCATTCAGAGTGGTCACGCCAGCAGTATCGATAGCCGCGCCATTGACGGTGAGCGCGCCACCGGCAATCGTCGTCGTGGAAGCAATACCGGCGCTGCTGGTTGCCGTGGTTGCGCCAAGTTGCGAGGCACGGGCATCGCCGATCGAGACGTTGATCGTTTCGCCGGCGTTGGCGCCGATCTGGTATTGCTGGTTGGTGTAGGAGCCGTCGAGAATCTTCAGGCCGTTGAACGAGGTGGTGTCGCCGATACGGGAGATTTCACTGACCAGCTGGCTGACTTCCTGTTGCAGTGCTGCGCGGTCGGACGAGCTGTTCGTCGCGTTGGCGGATTGCACGGCCAGTTCACGGATACGCTGCAGCGAATCGCCGACTTGACCCAGTGCGCCTTCAGCCGTCTGTGCCAGCGAGATGCCGTCGTTCGCGTTTTGCGATGCGCGATTCAGACCGTTGATCTGGCTGGTCATGCGTTGCGAGATGGCCAGGCCGGCAGCGTCGTCCTTGGCGCTGTTGATGCGCAGGCCGGAGGACAGACGTTGGATCGACGTGTTGAGGGAGTTCTGCGACATCGTCAGATTCCGCTGGGAATTCAGCGACGGGATGTTGGTATTGATGACTGCTGCCATTTGATTCTCCTGTTGTAGTCCGAAGGATGTCTGACTGAGGTTCTGTCAACGTCTGTTCTGTCCCGGTATTGAGGGCATTGCAGCGTCGTTGAGTGTTTTATCGGACGGTTCCGGGAAAAGTTTAGCGTCCTGCGGAAACTAATTTCTTTCCCGGCGCCGCCCAATCCAGCAGCCAGATAAGTCCGTTGTCGGTTGCCTCGCGGAAAATCTTTAAGGAATTTCGGGCTGATTTGGAACAAATAAAATTCGTTTTTGCCCTCAACTTTTTCTACATACTGCCGATTGGGGAAATTGTTTTTTTTGTATTTTTCTGGCGAAAACGCTATGGAAAATCCACTGCGGGAAATGTCACAGATTGTGAAATCGGTTTTGCGCAGAAACGGAGGGAGTGATCAAGAGGAGACAAATAGCCTTTTTCGATTGTGGGAAGCCGCTACGGGGAGTTGTTTCAGCTGGAGCTTGGACAGGGCGCATCCGGTTTTTGGGTGGCCGCTTCTCCTGGCTTTTTCCCGGTTTTGCTACGTACAGCAATATCGAGTGGTCGGCTCGACGGATCAATGCGATGAATATAAAGCGGAAGCAACATCAGGCAATGCAATACGCGTTTCACACATTAAGGTGAGATATATAAAATCGGTTCGCATTGACAATATACCTACTAGTATGTAGAGTGCGAAAAATGAAACCGAACAATACCTCTCAGGAAATCCTGGATTGCGCTCGCTCATTGATAGTTTTGGGCGGTTATAACGGCTTCAGCTACGCCGATATTTCCAAAGTGGTTGGAGTGCGCAATGCGACCATCCATCATCACTTTCCAAGCAAATCCAATTTGGTTCGTGCACTTGTCCTCAAATATCGAGAAGAAGTGGAGTTGGGCATTGCTGAACTGGAACGGAATGTTCCGGAACCGGTTGAACAGCTCCGTGCGTACATCCGGTATTGGGAAACCTGCATTGCTGACAATACAGCTCCCTTTTGCGTATGCGCGTTGCTCGCAACGGAGTTGCCGATGCTTCCTGATGAAGTCGCGCTGGAAGTGCGAACGCATTTTCGGACGCTGTCGGGTTGGCTGGCTTCTGTTCTGGAACGTGGTGTCGCCCAAGGCAGCATTCAGCTATCCACGTCAGCCAAAATCGAGGCTGAAGGTTTTATGGCCAGCGTTCATGGAGCAATGCTTTCGGCACGCGCTTATGGCGACGCGAAGATTTTCGGCGTTATCACTCATCCATTGCTGGGGCGGCTGCTGCCGGCCTGAAATTGAAAGAGATAACCGCTCAACTTTGCCCAAAATATCTACCTATTAGTAGGTAATGTTTGATTTCATTTCTTCGGAAGTTTCCGATTTGCTGTGTCACTCGATCAAAACTCAATCGAAAGGGTATCAATATGTTCGGAATATCGCCTTTAGGCTGGTTGCATACGCTCGGCAGCCTGCCCGCCATTCCCTTGGCTCTGTATATGTTCGGGCGTTACGGAAAGATCGAGCCCCGGACCGTAGTGGGCGTCGGATATTTTGTCTCGATGCTGATAGGGGCTGCGACGGTATTCCTTGTCGCACACCAGCCGGTGAGTTATGGCATTGCCATTGCAACCATCATCTTTTTGCTGGTTGGATACGGCGCAGCGAAAATTCGCTTCTTGGGACGAGGAGGTATTTATATCGAAACGATTTGCTTGAGTCTCACGGCATTTTTGTTGATGGTTCCTACCGTGAATGAGACGCTTCGTCGTATTCCGGACGGGCATCCGTTTGTCACTGACCTGAGATCTCCGCTTCTTCTCGGCGCCCAGGCAAGTTTGCTTGTCATTCTTGTTCTTGGCTTGACCGCTCAAATAATAACGCTGCGCAATAGAAGCAGATCGGCTAGCTGAGCGCTATCAGCGGTATCAGTGTGCGGCGATCACCCGGTTCTTGCCGGCTTTCTTCGCCGCGTACAGCGCGTTGTCGGCGCGGTCGGTCAGCGATTTCTGATCTTCCAGTTCCTTGCGTTGCGCGACACCGGCGCTGAAGGTCATCAGCAGCCGTGTGTGGTTGTGCATGAAGATCTGTTTCGTCAGTTCGCGCTGCACACGCGTGATGGTCTGGATGGCGTCGTCGAGGCCGGTATCGGGCAGCACGATCATGAATTCCTCGCCGCCGAAACGGGCGATGACGTCCATCGAGCGCAGCGTTTCCTTGATGACGCGCACCAGATGGATTAACGCTTCGTCGCCGGCGGAATGGCCGTACTGGTCGTTGATCTTCTTGAAGTCGTCGAGGTCGAGCAGGGCGATGCACAACGGTGAAGCCTTGCGATCGGCACGCGCCAGTTCGCGTTCGAATACGTCTTCCAGGCCGCGACGATTCAGGCTGCCGGTGAGCTGGTCTTCGCGCACCAGTTCGCTCATTTGTTCCAGCTTGTTTTCCAGCGCCTGGATGCGTGCTTCCGCCTCTTCGACATTCTTGCGCGCGGCGAGGATGGCGTCGCGCGATTTCAGCGCTTCGGATTGCGCGATACGTGTTTCCTTCATGACTTCCTGCAGGATGCTGCTGACGCTGCCGGCATCTGCAGCGGTAACGAGCTGCTTCGAATAGTTATCGATCTTCTCGTGATAGTTGTCGGTAGTATCGGCAATCTCGCCGAGGCGATCGATGAAGGTGGCGACCATGTTTCTGACCGAATCCTTTGCTTCCGTGATGCTGTGTTTCAGCATGCTCTGTTTGTAGATGACTTCCTTCAGGCTACGCATCACTTCGCGTAATGCGATGTCGTCGATGGGACCGGCGATCAGGTTTTGTACGGCTTCGATCTGCCCGTGCATCCACGAATCGTCATCCAGCAGGCCACCGATATTTTCGAGCAGTAGACGGAACAGGCGCAGCAGCAGTTCATGCTGTTCGGCCAGATCGCCGCTCTTCAATTCGATCTTGAAGCAGAGTTGCTTCAGGCGGGCGGACGCTTCATTCAGTGCCTGCTCCGACTGTGCATCCTTGATCGAGCGACCGAGCTCTTCGGCTTCGGCTGCCAGCGCAGGTACGCCTTGCAGCAGTGATGCGACAGCCAGCGTCAGCGTACGCATCAGCAGGTCGCGCAACAGGCGCGGTTGCGGATCGTCGATCAGCGGTGCTGCGGAAAGTGCGACAGGATTCGACAGGCGGGCCAGCCGCCCTTGGTAGTGGCTGACCAGTTGCGTCAATCCCTTGCCGTAATCGGGCCAATAGGATGTGAGCGCCGCCTGCTGCAAGGTTTTGCCGACGGCGGATACTTCATCGGGCAGGTTGAGCAGGGTGGCGGCGAATTCGCTGAATATCTGTTCCGGCGAGGGTTCTGCTGCATAGCCGGCGATTTCGTCATAGACCTTGCGGTAGGCATCCGGCGTGGGAGCGATCTTGCGAATGGCGAGCTGGCGGAAGGTTTCCCGCGCGATATCGACGGGATTCTGGGCGGCAGGATTCCGGGGCGGTTTGTCTGACATGACGGCGCGTGCGCTGGTGGGTGCTTGTGGCGTTCGATTGCAGCCAGATTTGGCTATTGCGCAATCATATAGTCAGACAGGAAAAACGATGCGGGGATCAGCGCGGCAAATGCGGGCCAGTTTGTCGTTTGACAAGCTGGCGGTGGAGATCAGACGGGAATATCAGTCGACCAGATGGTTCTTGATCGCGTAGTGCGTCAGTTCCGCGTTGTGGCGAAGTTTCATTTTTTGCAACAAGCGTGAACGATACATGCTGATCGTCTTGACCGACAGCACCAGTTCGGCCGCGATGTCGCTGACGGTCTTGCCGGAGGCGATCATCGTCAATGTCTGGTATTCGCGGTCGGACAGGGTTTCGTGCAGGGGGATTTCATGGTCGTCGCTGATCTGGTTGGCCAGTTCCTGTGCGAGGGCCGCGCTGATGTATTTGCGGCCGGCCGCCACCTGACGGATTGCGTTGACTAGCTCGGCTGGAGCGCTCTGCTTGTTCAGGTAGCCGGAAGCGCCGGCTTTCAGCGCGCGGATCGCATATTGATCCTCGCGATGCATCGACAGCATCAACACCGCAGTTTTCGGCGATTCCTTGCGCACCTGCTTCAGCACTTCTATGCCGCTGCGATCGGGCATGGAAATGTCGAGCAGCAGGACATGATGCGAAACATCGCGCGCGAGACGGATGGCTTCGGTGCCGTTTTCGGCATGTCCGGCGACGGCGATGTCTTTGGTGTCCGCCAGAATCTGTTTCAAACCTTCCCGTACGATGGCGTGATCGTCGGCGATCAGGACTTTGATTACATTCTTCGTTGTCATGTTCTGCTAGATGAGTGCTGCCTTGCAGACAAACGGTCTCCATCAGTGAGACAAAATTTGGCTCAGCACGGTTCCATGTGACCAAAATGGTCAGTTATTCTGCAATATTGTCCTTCAGGATGTCGATATTGCGCTGCTATCGACCAACGGGACGTTGATAGCAACGATTGTGCCACCTTTTTGCGACGTACTGACGGACAGGCTGCCGCCCATTGCGATCGAGCGTTCGACCATGCCGCGGATGCCGAAGGATTTCGGTTTCGTGCGATCGGTGGCCTTGATGCCGCGGCCGTTGTCGAGAATCTCCAGCCGGACGAAGCGTTCAGTGTGCAGCAATTGCACATTGACCAGCGTTGCCTGTGCGTGCTTCGCGATATTGGTGAGTGCTTCCTGAAAAATCCGGAAGAGGGCGGCCGACTGGTTGGGGTCCAGTTCGATTTCCCGTTTGTTCGACGAGAATTCGCAAGGGATGCCGCATTGCTTTTCGAATTCCCTTGCTTGCCAATCGATCGCCGCTACCAGACCGAAATCCAGCACGCCGGGACGCAGGTCGCTGGCGATTCTGTGGACGGTTTCGATCGTGCGGTCGACGAGCTGTTCGACGTAATCGGCTTTTTCTACCAGTGCCGGATCGGCAGGCAGGCGGCGCGTCAACAGCGCCAGCGCCATCTTGATCGCGGTCAGATTGCCGCCGAGATCGTCATGGATTTCACGCGCGATGTGGGCACGTTCCTGTTCCTTGACGGTATTGATGTGTGCAGACAGTTCTGCCAGCTGCGCGCGCGAGCGGATGATTTCTTCCTGCTCCAGCTTGCTGGCGGTGATGTTGGTCATGATGCCTTCCCACAGCACATCGTGTCCGTCCAGCGCGCGCGGCGTGGCGCGCAGGTTGATCCATTTGATGTCGTTCCACTTCTCGATGCGGATGCGGCCTTCCCAGTTCCACGCGCTCATTTCCCTGGTGGATGCGTTCATCGATTCCAAGTAGGGGGTGCGATCTTCCGGAAGAATCAGCTCGAGGAAGTGGAGCGGATCGTCATGCAACTCTTCCGCCGTGATGCCTAACAGCGCTTCGCAACCTTCGCTCAAATAAGGGAAGGAAAAATGGCCGTCGCGGCCGAGTCGGAACTGATAGACCAAGCCGGGCGTGTTGGACACCATGGCGCTCAGTCGCGATTCGCTCGCGCGCAAGGCCTTGTCTGATTCGTTGCGCGAGCTGACGTCGTTGCCGATCGCGATGATGACGGGGCCGGTCGATGCTGCCAGAAAGAACAGGCGTGATTCGATCGGGTAGGCGGTGCCGTCGCGGCGCACGTGCACGGTGTTTACGCTGATCGAAGCGACGCTGCCGTTGCGCAGGTCGGCCAGCAGTTCTTCGTAGGCTTCCGGGCCGATGCCTTGCACGATCGATGCCGGAGACATGCTACGTAATTCATGCAGGCTGTATTGCAGATTGTCGATCGCGGCCTGGTTGGCGTATTCAAAATGCAGGGTTTCGCAATTGAATACATAGATCTCGCTGGGCGAGCCCTGGAGCATGATCGGTAGCCATTCGGCTTGCACGTCGTCGATGGTTTCCTGCATGGTGGCGGTCCGTATGTGCGTCGCATTGATGTCGTCGGACTGTAGCACATCTGTTTTTGCCGCCGGAATGCAGCCTGACTGTGATTCATGCAGGTAAAACGTATGCCGCGGCGGGCGGGCAGGGGCCAAATGAAGAAAAAATGTAATTTATTGAATAAAGTGGATGAAAAAATGGATTGGCAGACTTCCAAAATGGAATTTGCTCCGCTATAATTTCAATCTTTCGCGGCTGTAGCTCAGCTGGATAGAGTACTTGGCTACGAACCAAGGGGTCGTGGGTTCGATTCCTGCCAGCCGCACCAGTTAGTCAGAAAGGCCAGTGCCACAAGCACTGGCCTTTTTCATTTTGGCTTCAATTGTTCTTGCCGCTTGCACGTTCGTGCGCGCTTCTTTCTCGCTTCTCTGTTTTTTCTTTCCCCGTCCTTTTTGCAGGCATTTTTTGATGTCGCCATGCCGACGTTGCTTTTTTATTTCATCCGGTCATCTATTAACGCTTCGTCTGCGTTAGATAGGTGCGTGACGAGGATCGTGCGATACCTCCGTCACAATGCAGCACAAGCAGGAGCGGTAATCGCGAATCAATCCATTCCATGGTATGCGTTCATGAAATATCTGATAGTCCTGTCTGCAATAACGGCGAAAAGTCTTTATAATCCGCTCCTTGTTGTATTGAATGACCGGATGATGCGTGCTGCATGCCGTCCGCGCCCCTAGAAATGAAATCGCGTCTGTTATCAAGTATCTGGTTGTCGTTGCTTCTGCTGTTTTCGCAGCAGGTGGCATTCGCCGATACGCTGAAACATGTTTGCGGTTCCGCAGCGGATAGCCATCAATACACGTTCGAGGATGATTCGTCCGACGATACGGCACGTCAGTTTTTCCTCGATCATTTCACCGCTCTTCCTCCCCCGATTTTTTCCCTGCCGGTTTCTTCCGGCAAATTCGAAGCGCCGATAGCCACGGGTTTTGTCCGTTTGCCATCGGCTATTCATCGCTACTACTCCTCCCGCGCTCCTCCTCTCCTGTAGCAGGCATTCGTGTGATGGCATGTGACTGACTGCGCCGGCGCTTCTTGCGCGAGCGTCATGGTCACAAACACAGGACGTCTGCGTGATGGCGTCGGCTTTGCCGATTGCTGTTGTGCTTCCTGCCGTGCTTTCTGATTCGAATGTCTGCCTGTTATCGATGTAATTCGAAACGCATCGGCACGTTGTGCCGCATCCGTTACGTCATTCATGACTTCTTGAGAGGCAGTAGAAAAGATGAAAACTATTCAAAACGATACGCCGGCAGCGGGTATCAAAGGCCGGTGGTGGCAGCTCTTCATCGGCATCATATGTATGGCGATGGTCGCCAACCTGCAATACGGCTGGACGCTGTTCGTTGGTCCGATCAACCTCGCGCATCCGGAGTGGACGAAGGCCGCGATTCAGGCGACTTTTACGATGTTCATCATTACGGAAACCTGGCTGGTGCCGTTTGAAGGCATGGTCGTGGACAAATTCGGTCCGCGTCCTGTCGTTGCCTTCGGCGCGATCCTGGTGGCGCTCTCCTGGATTTTGAATTCCCAGGCGACTTCCCTGAATACCTTCTACCTTGCTGCCGTGCTCGGCGGCGTCGGCGCCGGTTGCGTGTATGGCACCTGTGTGGGTAACGCACTCAAATGGTTCCCGGACAAGCGTGGTCTGGCAGCAGGCCTGACCGCAGCCGGCTTCGGTGCCGGTGCTGCACTGACCGTCATTCCGATCGCCAACATGATCCGCACGGATGGTTATCAGGCTGCCTTCCACTTCTTCGGCATCCTGCAAGGTGTGGTGGTCTTCATCCTGGCCATGACGCTGGTGCGACCGGTTCCGCCGACCGGCATCAAGATCCAGGCGCGTCAGACGCTGGCCAAGTTCAACATGACGACGCTTCAGATGCTGAAGACCCCGGTATTCTGGGTGATCTACGTGCTGTTCGTCGCTGTTGCGATGGGCGGTGTGATGGCGACCGCGCAGCTCAAGCCGATCGGTGCCGACTGGGGCCTGAGCAAGGAGATGGTGACAATGTTCGGTGTGACGCTGCCGGCACTGACGATGGCACTGTCTATCGACAGCCTGTGTAACGGCTTTACGCGCCCACTGTGCGGCTTTGTCTCCGATCGCCTCGGCCGTGAAAACACGATGTTCATCGTGTTCACCGGTGAAGCTCTTGCCCTGCTGGGTCTCTATCATTTCGGCCATACCGTGACCGGTTTCATGATCTTCGCAGCGCTGATCTTCGCCTGCTGGGGTGAAATCTTCTCGATTTTCCCGGCGATTGCTGCCGACACGTTTGGCTCCAAGAACGCAACCGGCAACTCGGGCATGCTGTACACCGCCAAGGGTACGGCTTCGCTGGTGGTGCCATGGGCTTCGTGGATTGCTTCGGGCGGCTCTTCGAATGCGAAGGTTCTGAGCGCGGATCACTGGGGTACGGTGTTCTATTTCGCAGCCGCAGTTTCCTTCGGTGCTGCATTGCTTGCCAAGTTCTTCTTGCAGAACTATCGCAAGAAGTTCATCGAACAGGGCAATGCAAACCTGAATGCTCAGGATGAGAAGGTGGGTATCGCAGGTGATCGCGTTACTGCTTAATACGGCTCATTGATCGGGCATCCATGGTGATGGGTGTCCGAATTGAAGGCGGATTACTGTGCCTGGCTCTCTTTAATAGAGAGTGCCTTGAGGCTGGATGCGTGAGCATTCAGCCTTTTTTGATGTCTTGGTTAAGGCCTTGCATTTTATTTAATAACCGAAGAAACCGAACTTGCCGTCGCGATCGAAACGCAGGTCCTGGCCGTTTTCCATCTTGTTGACGATGCCGTTGTTGTCGAAGTGGACATGCATCAGCGAATTCCAGGCATCGTATTCCTTGTACGGATATGTCCAGACTTCGAGTTGCTGTCGGGACAAGTAAGTGGTCTCGGAAGGATGGCCGATGGTGCGCAACACGTCCATCTTGGTGGAAACGCCCGGTTTGATCGTCGCGAATTTCTCGACGGTCAGCACTTGCTCGTAGGAAATCAGTCGGCCGTTGCCGTCGAAGCGTGCCATGTTGGTGGCTTGCCCCCAGGGATTGCGGTTGTATTCCAGCACAAAACCATTGCCGTCGGGTATGCGTGCGGTCGGTCGGCCGAGTTTGGAAACGACTTCTGCTTCCGTTTCGCCGGGCATCAGCGTAACGGGCTGAAACGCGGCGCAGGCCGAAAGCAGGAGCAGGGCGCAGAGAATTGCCAATTGGGGACGGATCATGTTTTTTCCTAAAATTGGTGCGCTAAGTGTTTGAATCGCTTCGGCATTTCCGCTATACTGCGGGGCTGGTCTGATTCAGACCGGTTTTATTAATCGTTGTTCACGATGCAATCGGGGTTGCGCATCAGGCAAAACTCCACGCATCGCATGTGAAAGGTAATCATGTCTATCGAAAAAGCAAGCAAGGCAGCCATCGTCAAGGACAATGCGCGCAGCCAGAACGATACCGGATCTCCGGAAGTGCAGGTCGCTCTGTTGACCGCACGTATCAACGACCTCAACAGCCACTTCAAGGAGCACACGAAGGATCACCATTCCCGTCGTGGCCTGCTGATGATGGTCAACCGTCGTAAAAGCCTGTTGGCATATCTGAAGAACAAAGACGCAACGCGTTATCGCGATCTGATCGTGAAACTCGGTCTGCGCAAGTAATTCGTTGCGACATTCCAGTCGGTTTTCGTCGTAAAAATGCCTGCGTCAGTTTCCTGATGCGGGCATTTGTTTTTTGTGGCATCCGGCAACAAGCAGAAAAGCGGCAAGCAGGAAAATGAAAAACGGCAATGCTTCGGCGCGCCGTTTGTGGTGAGGTGAACGACAGCGCCTGAAAATCTGTCGGCAAATCAGAAAGGGAACACCGTGTTCAATAAAGTTACCAAGACATTCCAGTACGGACAGCATACCGTGACGCTGGAAACGGGCGAAATCGCCCGCCAATCCTCCGGCGCCGTGATGGTGTCGATCGAAGACACCGTCGTGTTGGCCACCGTGGTCGCACGCAAGGATGCGAAGCCGGGCCAGGATTTTTTCCCTCTGACCGTTGATTACGTTGAAAAAGCTTATGCAGCCGGCCGTATTCCGGGCGGTTTCTTCAAGCGCGAAGGCCGTCCTTCGGAGAAGGAAACGCTGACCTCGCGCCTGATCGATCGTCCGATTCGTCCGCTGTTCCCGGAAGGATATCTGAACGAAGTGCAGATTATCGTGCACGTGCTGTCGGTCAATCCTGAAATCGATCCGGATATCGCTTCGATGATAGGCGCTTCCGCCGCATTGTGTGTGGCAGGCATTCCGTTCGCCGGCCCGATCGGCGCAGCGCGCGTCGGTTATATCGACGGCCAGTACGTGCTGAACCCGACCGCATCGCAATTGCCGAAGTCGCAGATGGATCTGGTCGTCGCCGGCACCGAAAGCGCCGTGCTGATGGTCGAATCCGAAGCGCAGCAGCTGTCGGAAGAAGTGATGCTGGGTGCGGTCGTCTACGGTCACGAGCAGATGAAAGTCGTCATCGACGCGATCCACGATCTGGTGCGCGACGGCGGCAAGCCGGAAGTCGAATGGAGCCCGGCGCCGAAAAACGATGCGCTGATCGCGCGCGTGTCGCATTTCGCGGAAAGCAAGCTGCGCGAAGTCTATCAAACGCGCGACAAGCAGGCGCGTACGAGCAAGCTGAAGGATGCCTACGCCGAAGTGAATGCATCGCTGGCAGCGGAAGCGGCATCGATCGGCGGCGAAGCGCCGGATGCGGTCGAAGTCGGCAACATCATGTTCGAACTGGAAGCGAAGATCGTTCGTTCGCAAATTCTGGAAGGCGAACCGCGCATTGACGGCCGCGATACGCGCACCGTGCGTCCAATCTCGATCCGAACCGGCGTGCTGCCGCGTACCCACGGTTCCGCATTGTTTACCCGCGGCGAAACGCAGGCACTGGTCATCGCCACGCTGGGTACCGCGCGCGACGAGCAGAAGATCGATGCGTTGATGGGCGAATATTCCGATCGCTTCATGATGCACTACAACATGCCACCGTTCGCAACTGGCGAAACCGGCCGCGTCGGTACGCCGAAGCGCCGCGAGATCGGTCATGGCCGTCTGGCCAAACGTGCACTGGTTGCGGCACTGCCGACGCCGGAAGAGTTCAGCTACTCCGTGCGCCTGGTTTCGGAAATCACCGAATCGAACGGTTCGTCGTCGATGGCATCGGTGTGCGGCGGCTGCCTCGCGCTGATGGATGCGGGCGTGCCGATGCAATCGCACGTTGCAGGTATCGCAATGGGGCTGATCAAGGACGGTAACAAGTTCGCGGTGCTGAGCGACATTCTCGGCGACGAAGATCACCTGGGTGACATGGACTTCAAGGTTGCGGGTACGGCCAACGGCATCACCGCGCTGCAGATGGACATCAAGATCCAGGGCATCACGAAGGAAATCATGCAGGTGGCATTGGCGCAGGCCAAGGAAGGTCGCATGCACATTCTCGGCAAGATGCAGGAAGCGCTGCCGGCAGGCAAGGCGGAGTTGTCCGACTTCGCGCCGCGCCTGATCACGATCAAGATCAATCCGGAAAAAATCCGTGACGTGATCGGCAAGGGCGGTGCAGTCATTCGTGCGCTGACCGAAGAAACCGGCACGCAGATCGATATCAGCGATGAAGGTGTGGTCACCATTGCATCGGTCGATGCCGGTGCAGGCCAGGAAGCGAAACGCCGTATCGAAGAGTTGACCGCGTCGGTCGAAGTCGGCAAGGTCTACGAAGGTACCGTGCTGAAGCTGCTGGATTTCGGCGCCATCGTTCAGGTTCTGCCGGGCAAGGATGGTCTGCTGCACATCAGCCAGATCGCCAACGAGCGCGTGAATGCGGTTGCCGATTACCTGCAGGAAGGCCAGCAGGTTCGCGTCAAGGTTCTGGAAACGGACGATCGCGGCCGTCTCAAGCTGTCGATGAAAGCTGCCATGGCAGAAGAGAATCCGGAAACGGCAGCGCAGGAATAAGAATCGTTGTCTTTCATGGACCGCCCGTAGCGAAAGCACGGGCGGTTTTTTATTGTCGGAAGAAAAAGCTCTGCCGTATTGGTTTGACCATGCTCGACGCAGCAGGCTAGAATAGCGGGTTATTGGAATTCGGGGGCGATATGCGCCGCAAACTCGTCGCAGGCAACTGGAAAATGAATGGCAGCCTTGCTGCCAATGCGCAGTTGCTGACGGAGATCAAGGCGCAAGTCGACGATGCATGCGATGTTGCGGTATGCGTGCCGTTTCCGTATCTGGCGCAGTGTCAGGCATTGCTCGACGACAGTGCGGTCGCGCTGGGCGCGCAGGATGTGTCGATGCATGTTTCCGGCGCGTATACGGGAGAAGTTTCGGCAGCGATGCTGCTGGAATTCGGTTGCCGTTATGTGATTGTCGGTCACTCGGAACGTCGTGCTTATTACGGCGAAACGGATGAGTTGGTCGCGCGCAAAACCAAGCATGCGATTTCCGCTGGACTGATTCCCATCGTTTGTGTCGGCGAGACGCTTGAGCAACGTGAGGCAGGGCAGACCGATACGGTTGTCGGTGCGCAGATCGATGCGGTGCTCGCTTCGTTGAATATGGAAGAGATGAGCGGCATCGTCGTTGCATACGAACCTGTGTGGGCGATCGGTACCGGCAAGACTGCAACGCCGGAGATGGCGCAGCAGGTGCATGCAATGTTGCGTTCGCGTTTGCAGGCCAAGCATGCGGAAGCGGCGAACAAGATCAGGATTCTGTACGGCGGCAGCATGAAGCCGGACAATGCGGCTGAGCTGATGGCCATGCCGGACATCGATGGCGGTTTGGTCGGTGGCGCGGCGTTGAAGGCGGAAGATTTTCTTTCGATCGTTTGCAAGGCATGAGTTTGTGCAGCGTTCGGAATGACGTATGGAATGAATTGTAATTATCCGACTGGAAAGTAAATGAATAGCTTGCATACCATCATCATCGTTGTCCAGGTGCTATCCGCACTGGTCATCATCGGTCTCGTGCTGCTGCAGCATGGCAAGGGTGCGGACATGGGCGCATCTTTCGGTTCCGGCGCTTCCGGCAGTCTGTTCGGTGCGACGGGCTCCTCCAATTTCTTGTCGAAATCCACCGGCGTTGCTGCCGTCGTTTTCTTCGCTGCGACATTGGGGTTGGCATTCATCAATAACAAGCCGGTGGCTGCAGGTGGTGGTGTGATGGAAAACCTGCCTGTTTCGTCGGTCCCTGGTGCAGCGCCTGCTGCTGAGGCGCCGGCAACAACCGCGAAGCCTGCAGAGCAATCGAATGAGGTGCCGAAATAAAACGCATGTACATGCGTTCGTGATTGTCATAGCGTAATTCGCATTGAATAAAAGCATCAATGCGAGTTAAAATGTAAGTCTTGCGCCGACGTGGTGAAATTGGTAGACACGCTATCTTGAGGGGGTAGTGGCGAAAGCTGTGCGAGTTCGAGTCTCGCCGTCGGCACCAAGCAGTAAATCCATAACTAGATGTCAGTGAATTGGTCGGTGATCCGGTCAATGCAATTAAGACGCATAAATCAACGAATCGTTTAACTACGGCTGCTATCGTGAACCTCGAAAATTATTTCCCCGTTCTGCTTTTCATCCTGGTCGGCATCGGTGTCGGCGTGGTCCCGCAAGTTTTGGGCCGTGTCCTTGGGCCGCACAAGCCGGATGCGCAAAAGCTTTCTCCGTATGAGTGCGGTTTCGAGGCATTTGAAGATGCGCGCATGAAGTTCGACGTGCGCTATTACCTCGTCGCGATTCTTTTCATTCTGTTCGATCTCGAAGTTGCTTTCCTGGTGCCGTGGAGCGTCGCAATGCGTGATGTCGGCATGCTGGGATTCTGGTCAATGATGATTTTCCTCGGGGTGCTGACCATCGGTCTGGTGTTCGAGTGGAAAAAAGGCGCGCTGGATTGGGAGTAAGAAGTCATGGCAATTGAAGGTGTATTGAACGAAGGCTTCGTCACCACGACGGCCGACAAACTGATTAACTGGACGCGTACCGGCTCGATGTGGCCGATGACTTTCGGTCTGGCATGCTGTGCAGTGGAGATGATGCATGCGGGTGCGTCCCGTTACGATCTGGATCGCTTCGGTGTTGTGTTCCGTCCGTCGCCGCGTCAATCCGACGTGATGATCGTCGCCGGCACCCTGTGCAACAAGATGGCGCCCGCGCTGCGCAAGGTGTACGACCAGATGCCCGAACCGCGCTGGGTCATTTCGATGGGTTCTTGCGCGAATGGCGGCGGCTATTACCATTATTCGTATTCGGTTGTGCGCGGTTGCGATCGCATCGTGCCGATCGATGTCTACGTGCCAGGTTGTCCTCCGACTGCCGAGGCCCTGCTGTACGGAATCATGCAATTGCAGACCAAGATCCGTCGCACCAATACGATTGCACGCTAAGGATCGCGGTTAGCCAAAATGACGACCAAACTAGAACTCCTCGAAGCAGCCCTGCGCAATGCATTGGGCGAGCAACTCCAGACTCTGACGGTGGCCCTCGGCGAAGTGACCATCGTTGTCAAATCCAGCGATTACCTGTCGGCCATGCGCACCTTGCGCGATCATGCCGACTTGCGCTTTGAAGAATTGATCGATTTGTGCGGCGTCGACTATTCGACGTACGGCGACGGCGTTTGGGAAGGTCCGCGTTTTGCGGTCGTTTCGCATCTGCTGTCGATTTCGCACAACTGGCGTTTGCGCGTGCGTGTTTTTGCACCCGACGACGAGCTGCCGGTCGTTGCTTCGGTGACGGACGTCTGGCCGTCGGCCAACTGGTTCGAGCGCGAAGCATTCGACTTCTTCGGCGTGCTGTTCGAAGGCCACAACGATCTGCGCCGCATTCTGACCGACTACGGCTTCATCGGTCATCCGTTCCGCAAGGATTTCCCGATTTCGGGCTATGTCGAGATGCGCTATGACCCGGAGCAGAAGCGCGTGATTTACCAGCCGGTCACGATCGAGCCGCGTGAAAATGTGCCGCGCGTGATTCGCGAAGAACAGTACGGGGTGAAATAAAAATGGCTGAAATCAAGAATTACACCCTTAACTTCGGTCCGCAGCATCCGGCGGCGCACGGCGTGTTGCGTCTGGTTCTGGAGCTGGACGGTGAGGTGATCCAGCGTGCCGATCCGCATATCGGCCTGTTGCACCGCGCAACCGAGAAGCTGGCCGAACAGAAAACCTATCTGCAATCCGTGCCGTACATGGACCGTCTCGACTACGTGTCGATGATGAGCAACGAGCACGCGTATGTGATGGCAATCGAGAAGCTGCTCGGCATCGAGGTGCCGCTGCGCGCGCAATACATCCGCGTCATGTTCGACGAGATCACGCGCATCCTGAATCACCTGATGTGGATCGGCGCGCATGGACTGGACGTCGGTGCAATGGCCGTGTTCCTGTACGCATTCCGCGAGCGTGAAGATCTGCTGGACTGCTACGAAGCCGTCTCCGGCGCGCGCATGCATGCTGCCTACTATCGCCCGGGTGGCGTTTATCGCGACCTGCCGGATGCGATGCCGCAGTACAAGGCATCGGTCATCCACAACGCCAAGGCGATCAAGCAGATGAATGAGAACCGTCAGGGCTCTCTGCTGGACTTCATCGAGGATTTCACCAATCGCTTCCCGACCTATGTCGACGAATACGAAACGCTGTTGACCGACAACCGTATCTGGAAACAGCGTCTGGTCGGCATCGGCGTCGTTTCGCCTGAGCGTGCGAAGGCAATGGGCTTCACCGGCCCGATGCTGCGCGGTTCCGGCATCGAATGGGATCTGCGCAAGAAGCAGCCGTACGAAGTGTACGACCTGCTGGATTTCGACATTCCGGTCGGCACCAATGGCGACTGCTATGACCGCTATCTGGTGCGCGTCGAGGAAATGCGTCAGTCGAACCGCATCATCAAGCAATGCGTCGAGTGGCTGCGCAACAATCAGGGTCCGGTGATGACGGACAACCACAAGGTTGCACCGCCGTCGCGCGTCAACATGAAGTCGAACATGGAAGAGCTGATCCACCACTTCAAGCTCTTCACCGAAGGTTTCCACGTGCCGCCGGGCGAAGCCTATGCAGCCGTCGAACATCCGAAGGGCGAGTTCGGCATCTATCTGGTTTCGGATGGTGCCAACAAACCGTATCGCATGAAGATTCGTGCGCCGGGCTTCGTGCATCTGCAGGGTCTGGACGAAATGGCCAAGGGCCACATGATCGCCGATGCGGTGACCATTATCGGCACGCAAGATATTGTGTTTGGTGAGATTGACCGCTGATCGCGGGCAATGAGTAGAGGCATAAAGATGCTGTTATCTGAACAAGCGTACAAACGGATCGATCGCGAGATCGCCAAATTCCCTCCCGAGCAGAGGCAATCCGCCACGATGGCTGCACTTGCCATCGCGCAGGAAGAAACCAACTGGCTGTCGCCTGAGGTGATGCAGGAAGTGGCCGATTACCTTCGCATGCCGGCAATCGCCGTGCAGGAAGTCGCGACTTTCTACAACATGTTCAACACCAAGCCGGTGGGCAAGGCGAAGATTTCGGTCTGCACCAATCTTCCGTGCCTGTTGTCCGGTGGTGAGCGTGCAGCGCACTATCTGAAAGAAAAGCTCGGTATCGATTACCGTGAAACGACCGCAGACGGCCAGTTCACGCTGCAGGAAGGCGAATGCATGGGTGCCTGCGGCGATGCGCCGGTGATGCTGGTCAACAACCATCGTATGTGCAGCTTCATGTCGAACGAGAAGATCGATGCACTGGTAGAGGAACTGAAGAAATGACCAGCCTGCACAATCGTCACATCAAGCCGCTGATCCTTGCCGACCTGAACGGCAGCAACTGGCATCTGGCAGATTACGTCAAGCGCGGTGGCTACGAGTCGTTGCGCCGCATTCTGACCGAAGGCATCACGCCGGATCAGGTCATTGCTGAAGTCAAGGCATCGTCGCTGCGCGGTCGCGGCGGCGCAGGTTTTCCGACCGGTCTGAAGTGGAGCTTCATGCCGAAGAACTACGAAGGCCAGAAATACCTTGTCTGCAACACCGACGAAGGCGAGCCGGGCACCTTCAAGGATCGCGACATCATCCGCTACAACCCGCATGCCCTGATCGAAGGCATGGCGATCGGTGCCTATGCGATGGGCATCACGGTGGGTTACAACTACATTCACGGTGAAATTTTCGCCGACTACCTGCGTTTCGAAGAGGCGCTGGAAGAGGCGCGTGCTGCAGGTTTCCTCGGCGACAAGATCATGGGCTCGGCATTCAACTTCCAGTTGCATGCGTTCCACGGTTATGGCGCCTACATCTGCGGCGAAGAAACTGCGCTGCTCGAATCGATCGAAGGCAAGAAGGGCCAGCCGCGCTTCAAGCCGCCGTTCCCGGCCAGCTTCGGCCTCTACGGCAAGCCGACCACCATCAACAACACCGAGACCTTCGCTGCCGTCCCGTTCATCATGAAGATGGGCGGCGAGGCGTATGCAGCGCTGGGCAAGCCGAACAACGGCGGCACCAAGATCTTCTCGATTTCGGGCGACGTTGAGAAGCCGGGTAACTATGAAATCCCGCTCGGCACGCCATTTTCCGAACTGCTGGAACTGGCTGGCGGCATGCGCGGCGGCAAGAAGATCAAGGCGGTCATCCCTGGCGGTTCGTCGGCACCGGTGGTGCGTGGCGACGTCATGATGGATTGCACAATGGACTACGATTCGATCGCCAAGGCCGGTTCGATGCTGGGTTCGGGCGCGGTCATCGTGATGGACGAGACGCGCTGCATGGTCAAGTCGCTGTTGCGCCTGTCCTATTTCTACTTTGAAGAATCCTGCGGCCAATGCACGCCATGCCGCGAAGGCACGGGCTGGATGTACCGCATGGTGCATCGCATCGAAAACGGCCAGGGACGTCCGGAAGACCTCGATCTGCTGAACAACATCTGCGACAACATCCAGGGCCGCACCATCTGTGCGCTGGGCGATGCTGCCGCAATGCCGGTTCGCGCGATGATCCAGAACTTCCGCGACGAGTTCGTGTATCACATCGAGCATAAGCATTGCTTGGTGCCCGCTTACGTATAAGCACTGCACTTCGTTACCAGACGTAGTGAGAACACTGACGCAGAAAAAGCAAAGCCATGGTTGAAATCGAAATAGACGGCAAGAAGGTAGAAGTGCAGGAAGGCAGCATGGTGATGGACGCTGCCAACAAGCTCGGCACGTATATCCCGCATTTTTGCTATCACAAGAAACTGTCCATCGCGGCCAACTGCCGCATGTGCCTGGTCGAGGTCGAGAAGGCACCGAAGCCGTTGCCGGCCTGCGCGACCCCGGTCGCTCCGGGCATGATCGTGCGTTCGCACAGCGAAAAGGCGGTCAAGGCGCAAAAGGGCGTGATGGAATTCCTGTTGATCAACCACCCGCTGGATTGCCCGATCTGCGACCAGGGTGGTGAATGCCAACTGCAGGATCTGGCTGTCGGCTATGGCGATTCGTCGTCCCGTTACGCTGAAGAGAAGCGTGTGGTTGTGCCGAAGGATGTCGGTCCGCTGATCTCGATGCAGGAAATGAGCCGTTGCATTCACTGCACGCGCTGCGTCCGCTTCGGTCAGGAAATCGCCGGCGTGATGGAATTCGGCATGCTGAATCGCGGTGAGCATTCCGAAATTACTGCATTCGTCGGCAAGACGGTCGATTCCGAACTTTCCGGCAACATGATCGATCTGTGCCCGGTCGGCGCATTGACGTCCAAGCCGTTCCGCTACAGCGCCCGTACGTGGGAACTGTCGCGCCGAAAATCGGTGAGCCCGCATGACAGCGTCGGTTCCAACCTCATCGTGCAGGTCAAGGCCAGTAAGGTGATGCGCGTGCTGCCGCTGGAAAACGATGACGTCAACGAATGCTGGATTTCGGACAAGGATCGCTTCTCCTACGAAGCGCTGAACAGCGCGGATCGTCTGACTGCACCGATGATCAAGCAGGGCGGCCAATGGCAGGAAACCGACTGGCAGACCGCGCTTGAATACGTCGCGCACGGCCTGCGCAATATCAAGCATGAGCATGGCGCAAGCGCTATCGCTGCTTTGGCTGCACAGCATTCCACGCTGGAAGAGTTGTCGCTGCTGCAGAAACTGGTGCGCGGCATCGGTTCTGAAAACATCGATTTCCGTCTGCGCCAATCCGATTTCTCGCTGGACGCATCGGTCAAGCCTTGGCTGGGCATGTCGATCAACGAATTTGCTGCATTGAAGCGCGCTTTCGTGATCGGTTCCTTCCTGCGCAAGGATCACCCGCTGTTGTCGGCACGTCTGCGTCAGGCCGTGAAGAAGGGCGCCAGCGTCAGCATCCTGCACGCAACGGACGACGATCTGCTGATGCCGATCGCCAACAAGATGATCAAGGCACCATCCGACTGGTTGGCCGCTCTGAGCGAAGTCATCGTGGCAGTGGCACAGGCGCGCGGTATCGCTGCGCCGGCCGGTTACGAAAAAATCGAAGCGTCGGCTGAAGCCAAGCAGATCGCGGCAAGCCTGCTGTCGGGCGAGCCGAAAGCTGTGCTGCTCGGCAACGCCGTCCTGCAGCACCCGCAAGCAGCCAAGCTGCACGCTGCAGCGCAATGGATTGCACAGAACACGGAAGCCAAATTCGGCTTCCTGACCGAAGCAGCCAATACCGTCGGCGGTTACCTGGCGAATGCATTGCCGGGTGCAAACGGTGCGAATGCCGCGCAGGCGTTCGAACAACCGCGCAAGGCCTATGTGTTGCTGCATACGGAACCGGAATTCGACAGCTTCAATCCGCAAGTCGCGCGCAATGCGCTGGGCCAGGCGGAAATGGTCGTCGTGATGTCGCCGTTCAAGCAAGGCGCCGATTACGCCGACGTCATGCTGCCGATCGCGCCGTTTTCGGAAACGTCCGGCACGTTCGTCAATGCAGAAGGCCGTGCGCAGAGTTTCAACGGTTCCGTCAAACCGCTCGGCGATACGCGTCCAGCATGGAAGGTATTGCGCGTACTCGGCAATCTGCTGGAACTGAACGGTTTCGAGTACGAAACTTCGGAAGCAATCCGCAACGAGATTCTCGGTACGTCGGTACCGGCTGATGCCGACCTGCAGTCGCGTCTGAACAATATCGGCAATGCTGCACCGCAGGCAGCTGTCACCGCTGCGGGCATGCAGCTGGAGCGTGTGGCCGATGTTTCGATCTATGCCACCGACGCGATCGTGCGTCGTTCGGAGCCGTTGCAACAAACGACTGACGCTGCAGCGCCGAAGGCATGGCTGTCTGCCGATCTGGCGGGCAAGCTGGGCGTTGCTGCCGGCGACAAGGTGGCGGTCAAGCAGGGCAGTGGTGCAGCGACGTTGATCGCAGCTATCGATGCGGCTCTGCCGGCAAATGTGGTGCGTGTAGCGGCAGGTCGTCAAGAGACCGCCGATCTTGGCGCAATGTTCGGTTCTATCAGTGTGGAGAAAGCGTAAATGGATCAACTGTTCGTATCCATCCACGCGACAGGCCAGTCTCTGTTCGGCTTTTACTGGCCGCTGGTCTGGAATATCGTCAAGATTGTCGCCATCGTGGCGCCGTTGATGGGGGCTGTCGCTTACATGACGCTATGGGAGCGCAAGGTGATCGGCTGGATGCATGTGCGTCACGGCCCGAACCGTGTCGGTCCGCTGGGCCTGCTGCAACCGATCGCCGACGGCGTCAAGCTGTTGCTGAAGGAAATCGTCGTTCCGGCGCGCTCCAACAAGGCGCTGTTTGTCATCGCGCCGGTCATGACCATCATGCCGTCGCTGGCGGCATGGGCTGTCGTGCCGTTCGGTCCGGAAACCGTGCTGGCGAACGTCAATGCCGGCCTGCTGTTCGTGATGGCGATTACTTCGCTGGAAGTCTACGGCATCATCATCGCTGGCTGGGCGTCGAACTCGAAGTATGCATTCCTCGGTGCGATGCGTGCATCGGCACAGATGATTTCGTATGAAATCGCAATGGGCTTCGTGCTGTGCGTCGTGTTGATGGTGTCCGGCAGTCTGAACCTGATCGAAATCGTGACGACGCAGACGACCGGTCGTTTCGCCGACATGGGCCTGAATTTCCTGTCGTGGAACTGGCTGCCGCTGCTGCCGATGTTTATCATCTACATTGTGTCCGGTACCGCGGAACTGAACCGTCACCCGTTCGACGTGGTGGAAGGCGAGTCCGAGATCGTTGCCGGTCACATGGTCGAATATTCGGGCATGTCGTTCGCGATGTTCTTCCTGGCCGAGTACGCCAACATGTGGCTGATCGCGATCATGGCGTCGCTGATGTTCCTGGGCGGCTGGTCGTCTCCGTTTGACTTCGCGCCGTTCACGTGGATTCCGGGCTGGATCTGGCTGGGTTTGAAGACGTTCTTCGTCATCACCTGTTTCGTCTGGTTCCGTGCGTCGTTCCCGCGTTATCGCTATGACCAGATCATGCGTCTGGGCTGGAAAGTGTTCATTCCACTGACGCTGATCTATCTGCTGATCGTCGCGATCTGGATGAAGACGCCGTTGAATATCTGGAATTAATCAAGGCTTAGTAGAGGAAGCCAGAAAATGGAAGCAATCAAGGATTTTTTCGGCAGTCTGATGCTGCGCGAGCTGTTCAAGGGCATGGCATTGACCGGCCGCTACATGTTTGCACGCAAGATCACTGTCCAGTTCCCGGAAGAGAAGACGCCGCAGTCGCCGCGTTTCCGCGGTCTGCACGCGCTGCGTCGCTATCCGAACGGTGAAGAGCGCTGCATCGCCTGCAAACTGTGCGAAGCAGTCTGCCCGGCAATGGCCATCACGATCGAATCGGATCAGCGTGACGACGGTACGCGCCGTACGACGCGCTACGACATCGATCTGACCAAATGCATCTTCTGCGGATTCTGCGAAGAATCCTGCCCGGTCGATTCGATCGTCGAAACGCACATCCTGGAATACCACGGCGAAAAGCGCGGCGATCTGTACTACACCAAGGAAATGCTGCTGGCCGTCGGTGATCGTTTCGAGCCTGAGATCGCTGCCGCACGCGCCGCTGATGCGGCCTACCGTTGATTTGATAATTTGGCAGCATTGCGCTGACTTTTCTGGCTGACTATGGAATTTACAACTGTCCTGTTTTACGTGTTCTCAGCGATCCTCGCGTTCGCTGCCATACGTGTGATCACCGATCGGAATCCCGTGCATGCAGCGCTGTTTCTGGTGCTGTCGTTCGCTTCGGCGTCGGCGCTGTGGATGCTGCTGAAGGCTGAATTTCTCTCCATCGTGCTGATTCTTGTCTATGTCGGCGCGGTCATGGTGCTGTTCCTGTTCGTCGTCATGATGATCGACATCAAGCTGAGCAAGCTGCGTGAAGGTTTCTGGGGCTACCTGCCGCTGGCGGCAACGGTGGGCGCGGTAATCGTTCTGGAAATGGCTGCCGTATTGTTCCGCGGCTTCTGGCGCGAAAACACGGATGTACCGGCTGTGTCTGCCAACATCGGCAACACGAAAGAGCTGGGCAAGTTGATCTATACCCACTATTTGTATGCGTTCGAACTGGCTGCACTGCTGCTGTTGGTGGCGATTATCGCCGCCGTGGCGCTGACGATGCGCAAGCGCAAGGACAGCAAGTATTTCGCACCTGGCGATGCCGTGCGCGTGAAGTCGAGCGATCGTCTCCGCGTGGTGAAAATGAAAGCCGAGGCGCGCAACGACGACCAACCCGCTGCGCCTGCAGCAGAACAAAAGTAAGAAGGGGAGTGCTGTGGAGTTGACGCTCGTACATTACCTGATTCTCGGCGCGATCCTGTTCGCGATTTCGATTGTCGGTATTTTTCTGAATCGCAAGAACATCATCATTCTGTTGATGGCCATTGAGCTGATGCTGTTGGCCGTGAACATGAACTTCGTTGCTTTTTCCTATTTCCTGGGCGATGCAGCCGGTCAGATTTTCGTGTTTTTCATTCTGACGGTGGCTGCTGCTGAAGCTGCGATCGGTCTTGCCATCCTGGTTTCCATGTTCCGTACGCTGGATACCATCAATGTCGAAGATCTTGACGGCCTCAAAGGCTGATTCCGAATAAATAACGAATAAGGTTCATCATGGCGGGGCAACTTAACCCTAACCTCCTTCTGGTCATTCCTCTGGCGCCGCTGGTCGGCTCGATGATCGCTGGCCTGTTTGGCACGAAATTCTTCGGCAACATGATCGGCCGCAAGGCGTCGCATTCGGTGACGATCCTCGGCGTGCTGATTTCCTTCCTGCTGTCTGCGTATACGTTCTCGCAGGTGCTGGATGGCGCGACGTTCAACGGCACTATCTACACGTGGATGACGGTCGCCGGCATGAAGCTGGAAATCGGCTTCCTGGTCGATACGCTGACGGCGATGATGATGTGCGTGGTGACTTTTGTGTCGCTGATGGTGCACATCTACACGATCGGCTACATGGAAGAGGACGAGGGTTACAACCGCTTCTTCTCGTACATCTCGCTGTTCACGTTCTCGATGCTGATGCTCGTCATGAGCAACAACTTCCTGCAACTGTTCTTCGGCTGGGAAGCAGTGGGCCTGGTTTCCTACCTGCTGATCGGTTTCTGGTACACGAAGCCGACTGCAATCTTCGCGAACATGAAGGCTTTCCTGGTCAACCGTGTCGGCGACTTCGGTTTCGTCCTCGGCATCGGCCTGCTGGTCGCTTACTCCGGCTCGCTGAACTACGGCGAAGTTTTCGCCAAGAAGGACGAGCTGGCTCTGCTGACGCTGCCGGGTACCGACTGGATGCTGCTGACGGTGGCCTGCATCTGCCTGTTCATCGGCGCGATGGGTAAATCTGCACAATTCCCGCTGCACGTCTGGCTGCCTGATTCGATGGAAGGCCCGACCCCGATTTCCGCACTGATCCACGCTGCAACGATGGTGACGGCTGGCATTTTCATGGTGTCACGCATGTCGCCGCTGTTCGAACTGTCGGATGCCGCCTTGTCGTTCGTGCTGGTAATCGGTGCGATCACGGCGCTGTTCATGGGCTTCCTGGGCATCATCCAGAACGACATCAAGCGCGTCGTTGCATATTCCACACTGTCGCAGCTCGGCTACATGACCGTTGCACTCGGTGCATCGGCCTACTCGGTTGCCGTGTTCCACCTGATGACGCACGCGTTCTTCAAGGCACTGCTGTTCCTTGGCGCAGGCTCGGTCATCATGGGCATGCATCACGATCAGGACATCCGCAACATGGGCGGCCTGCGCAAGTACATGCCGATCACCTGGATCACGTCGCTGCTGGGTTCGCTGGCGCTGATCGGTACGCCGTTCTTCGCAGGTTTTTACTCGAAAGACAGCATCATCGAAGCAGTCCATGCGACGCATCTGCCGGGTGCCGGTTTTGCCAACTTCGCCGTGCTGGCTGGCGTGTTCGTGACGGCTTTCTATTCGTTCCGCATGTATTTCCTGGTATTCCATGGCGAGGAACGTTTCGGCAAGGCGCATGCGCACGACGATCATCATGCACATGACGATCACGATGACCATGGTCATGACGAGCATCACGGTCTGGCTCCGGGACAGAAGCCGCACGAGTCGCCGTGGGTGGTGACGTTGCCGCTGATCCTGCTGGCAATTCCGTCGGTGATCATCGGTTACATCGCAATCGAGCCGATGTTGCACGGCAGCTTCTTCAACGGCGTGATCACGGTCGGCGAAAACCACGGTGCAATGGAAAGCCTGCACGAGGAATTCCACGGTGCGCTGGCGATGGCGCTGCATGGCTTCACTACGCTGCCGTTCTGGCTGGGTCTGGCCGGTGTCGTGTCTGCCTACTACTGCTACATGGTCAATCCGCGCGTTCCGGCATGGTTCTACAACAAGTTCCGCGCCATCCATACGCTGCTGGACAACAAGTACTACATGGACAAGTTCAACGAAGTGTTCTGGGCCAATGGCGCACGTCTGCTGGGCGGTGGCCTGTCGCGTGTCGGCGACCGTACATTGATCGATGGCTTGATCGTGAACGGCAGTGCGAAGGTGGTGGGCTGGTTCTCGCGGATCGTCCGCACGTTCCAGACCGGCTACATCTATCACTACGCGTTTGTCATGATTCTCGGCGTGCTGGGTTTCCTGATTTATTTCCTGCCGTTCCCATCGTTCGCCCAATAAGTTAGCGAAATAAGCAAAGAAAAATCATGATGCAGTCAACATTTCCTATCCTGAGCCTTTCGATCTGGTTGCCCATCGCGTTCGGTGTGCTTGTTCTGGTAATCGGCCGTGACGACAATCCATTCGTTGCGCGTGTCGTTTCTTTAATCGGCGCCATCGTCAGCTTCATCGCGACGCTGCCGCTGATCCAGAAGTTCGACAATGCTGCGCACGGCATGCAGTTCGTCGAAAGCCACAAATGGATCGAAATCTTCAACATCAACTACACGCTGGGCGTCGATGGTCTGTCGCTGTGGTTCGTTGTGCTGACTGCCTTCATCACGATTTTCGTCGTGATCGCCGCATGGGAAGTGATCGAGAAACGTGTTGCCCAATACATGGGTGCCTTCCTAATCCTGTCCGGTCTGATGATCGGTGTGTTCTGCGCGCTGGACGGTCTACTGTTCTACGTATTCTTTGAATCGACGCTGATCCCGATGTTCATCATCATCGGTGTCTGGGGTGGTCCGAATCGCGTCTACGCATCGATCAAGTTTTTCCTGTACACCTTCCTCGGCTCGCTGCTGATGCTGATTGCCTTGCTGTACCTGTACTTCAAATCGGGCAACAGCTTTGACATCCTGGCATGGCATGTGCTGCCGCTGTCGCTGAATGCGCAGATCCTGATCTTCCTGGCTTTCTTCATGGCCTTTGCGGTCAAGGTGCCGATGTGGCCGGTCCACACGTGGCTGCCGGATGCCCACGTCGAAGCGCCGACCGGCGGTTCCGTCGTGCTGGCTGCGATCATGCTGAAACTGGGTGCTTACGGTTTCCTGCGTTTCTCGCTGCCGATCACGCCTGATGCCAGCCACTACCTGTCCGGCTTCATCATCACGCTGTCGCTGATTGCCGTGATCTACATCGGTCTGGTGGCATTGGTTCAGTCCGACATGAAGAAACTGGTTGCGTATTCGTCGATTGCGCACATGGGCTTCGTTACGCTGGGCTTCTTCATGTTCAACGACATGGCAGTGCAGGGCGGTATCGTGCAGATGATTTCGCACGGTTTCGTTTCCGGCGCAATGTTCCTGTGCATCGGCGTACTGTACGACCGCATGCATTCGCGCCAGATCGCCGACTACGGTGGCGTCGTCAACACGATGCCGAAATTCGCGGCTTTCTTCATCCTGTTCTCGATGGGTAACGCAGGCCTGCCGGCAACTTCCGGCTTCATCGGCGAATTCATGGTGATTCTGGGCGCTGTCCAGTACAACTTCTGGATCGGTCTGCTGGCAGCAACGGCACTGATTCTGGGCGCAGCCTATTCGCTGTGGCTGGCCAAGCGCGTCATCTTCGGTGAAGTCGCCAACAAGCACGTCGCTGAATTGACCGATCTCAGCAAGCGTGAATTCCTGATGCTTGCTCTGCTGGCTATCGCGGTGCTGGGCATGGGCTTGTATCCGGCTCCGTTCACCGATGCGATGCAGACTTCCGTGACCGACCTGCTCAAGCACGTCGCGATTTCGAAAATCAATTAACGCGCGGCCACGCCACTGAACGCACCAACATTGCGACACCATGAATAATCTGAATTTGACACCGGTCCTTCCCGAAATCTTCCTGGCATGCGCCATCATGGCGATTCTGCTGGTCGATCTGTTCCTGACGGATGCCAAGCGCAACGTGACCTATGCGCTGTCGTTGATCGCGCTCGCCGTATGCGGCGTGCTCTCGTTCTGCGATTTCAGCAGCGGTGCCACGGCATACGCATTCGGCGGCATGTTCGTTTCCGATCCAATGGCAAACCTGATGAAGGTTTGTTCGTATATTGCCGTCGGTTTGACGCTGGTCTATTCGCGCCAATATGCGACCGATCGCCAAATGGTGAGCGGCCAGCAGGGCGGCGAGTTCTACCTGCTGTCGCTGTTCTCGTTGCTGGGTCAGATGGTGATGATTTCGGCCAACAACTTCCTGATCATCTACCTCGGCCTCGAAATGATGTCGCTGTCGCTGTATGCGCTGGTGGCGATGCGTCGCAATCATGCGACCTCGACCGAAGCGGCAATGAAGTACTTTGTACTGGGTGCACTGGCTTCCGGTTTCCTGCTGTACGGCATTTCGATGCTGTATGGCGCGACCGGCACGCTGGATCTGCTGGAGGTGGCACGTGCCATCGCCACCGGTGCGATCAACAAGCCGGTGCTGGTGTTCGGTCTGGTGTTCATCGTTGCCGGCTTGGCATTCAAGCTAGGCGCCGTGCCGTTCCACATGTGGGTGCCTGACGTCTATCAAGGCGCGCCGACTGCCGTCACGCTGCTGCTGGGCGGTGCGCCGAAGCTGGCGACTTTCGTGATCGCGATCCGCCTGCTGGTCGAAGGCCTGTCGGCGCTGTCGGTCGATTGGCAGCAAATGCTGACGATCCTGGCCGTGCTGTCGATGGCTATCGGTAACATCACGGCAATCGTGCAGACCAACATCAAGCGCATGCTGGCGTATTCGACGATTTCGCAGATGGGCTTCATCCTGCTGGGCCTGCTGTCCGGCATCGTGCCTGGTGCGGATGGCTCGTCGACCAACGGCTATGGCTCTGCAATGTTCTACGCGATCACCTACGTGCTGACTACGCTGGGCGTGTTCGGCGTCATCATGCTGTTGTCGCGTGCCGGTTTCGAAGCGGAAAACATCGACGATTTCAAAGGCCTGAACCAACGCAGCCCGTGGTTTGCCTTGGTCATGCTGCTGATGATGTTCTCGCTGGCAGGCGTGCCGCCGGTCGTCGGCTTCTATGCGAAGCTGTCGGTTCTGCAGGCCGTGTTGAGCACCGGCCAGATCTGGCTGGCAATCATTGCCGTCATGTTCTCGCTGATCGGCGCCTACTACTATCTGCGCGTCGTCAAGGTCATGTACTTTGATGAGCCGGCCGATACGACGGTCATCGCGGCAAGCGTGGACGTGCGTGCGGCATTGAGCGTCAACGGTGTCGCCGTGCTGGCCCTTGGCCTGCTGCCTGGCCCGCTGATGGCTGCCTGCGCATCGGCAATCGTCAAGACGCTGGCTTCCTGACGGTCGCGCCGGTGGATGTTTCGCTGGCTAGCTGGTTTGTGATTCTGTTGGCGCTGTTCAGCGCCAACCTTCCTTTCTTCAATGAGCGGCTGTTTGCCATCATTCCTGTCCCGATGGCAGTCAAGCCGGTCTGGCTGCGCCTGATCGAGTTGCTGCTGCTCTATTGTTTCGTCGGCCTGATTGCCCGTTTGCTGGAAGCGCAGATGGGCAACGTTTTTCCGCAGGGCTGGGAATTTTACGCGGTGACCGCTTGTCTGTTCTTGGTGCTGGCCTATCCGGGCTTCGTCATGCGTTACATGCGACGTCGTCGGCGCTGACGTGGCCTTTCACCTGACGGAGTGCGTATGGACGATCACCTGAAAGAAATCCGCGTCGATGGCGCGCTGGCCTATGACGGCTCCTTTCTGAAAGTGCAGAAGGACGTCGTTCGGCTGCCGAACGATAGCCAGGCAACGCGCGAATACATCCGTCATCCGGGTGCGGTCGTCATCCTGCCGGTGTTCGATGACGGCACCATTCTGCTGGAGCGCCAGTTCCGTTATCCGCTGGAGCGGGTGTTCATCGAATTCCCGGCAGGGAAAATCGATCCGGGCGAGGCATCGCTAGCTTGTGCCAAGCGCGAATTGCTGGAGGAAACCGGCTATACGGCGCGCGACTGGCAGTTCGTCTGCACGATCCACAATGCTATTGCCTATTCCGACGAGCATCTCGATTTGTTCCTTGCGCGCGGATTGACGGCGGGCGAGCGCAAGCTGGACGATGAAGAGTTTCTCGATGTTTTCAGTACAAAACAGGAAGAGTTGATGGCATGGGTTCGCGAAGGGCAAATTACCGACGTCAAGACCATTATCGGTGCCTTCTGGCTGGAAAAGATTCTGGGCGGTGCCTGGAAGCCCTGAGGGCTGTCTCACGAATTCCGCAGTCAATAAAAAAGCCGCATCAGCGGCTTTTTTATTGCGCGATCACATGTTCGGATAGTTCGGACCGCCGCCGCCTTCCGGTGTGACCCAGACGATGTTCTGCGTAGGGTCCTTGATATCGCAGGTCTTGCAGTGCACGCAGTTCTGCGCGTTGATCTGCAATTTGTCCTGGCCCGCATCGTCCTTGATGAATTCGTAGACTGCAGCAGGGCAGTAGCGTGCTTCCGGTCCCGCATATTCCGCAAGGTTCACCCGCACTGGCACGTCCGGATTCTTCAACGTCAGATGGATGGGCTGGTTCTCGGCATGGTTGGTGTTCGACAGGAAGACCGACGACAAGCGGTCGAAGGTCAGCTTGTTGTCCGGCTTTGGATAGACGATGGGCTGGAAGGCAGAGGCAGGACGCAGGCAGGCGTGGTCGGCATGCGTATTGCGCAGCGTCCACGGCGCCTTGCCGCGGAAGACGATCTGGTCGATGCCGAACATCAGCGTGCCGAGATAGAGGCCCTTGCTCATCCATGGCTTGAAGTTGCGTGCCACATGCAGTTCTTCGTGCAGCCACGACTGTTCGAAGGCAACGGGATAATCCGTCAACTCGTCTTGCTGGCGGCCATTGGCCAGCGCGGTAAAGGCAGCGTCGGCCGCCATCATGCCGCTCTTCAGTGCAGCATGGCTGCCCTTGATGCGGCTGGCGTTCAGGAAGCCGGCTTCGCAGCCGATCAGTGCGCCACCGGGGAAGATCAGCTTCGGCAGCGATTGCAGGCCGCCGGCAGTGATGGCGCGTGCGCCGTAGGAAATACGCTTGCCGTTCTCGAAGAAGCGGCGAATTTCCGGATGCGTCTTGTAGCGCTGGAATTCCTCGAACGGCGACAGATAAGGATTTTCGTAGCCGAGGCCGATGACGTAGCCGACCGCGACCTGATTGTTTTCCATGTGATACAGGAAGGAACCGCCGTAGGTATCGCTGGCCAGCGGCCAGCCGGCGGTATGGATGACGAGGCCGGGCTGGTGCAGCGCCGGATCGATTTCCCACAGCTCCTTGATGCCGATCGCATAGGTTTGCGGCGCCTTGCCGTCGGCAAGGTTGAATTTCTCCATCAGCTGGCGGCCGAGATGGCCGCGCGCGCCTTCGGCGAACAGCGTGTATTTCGCATGCAGTTCCATGCCGAGTTGGAAGGCATCGGTCGGCTGGCCGTTGCGGCCGACGCCCATGTTGCCGGTGGCGACGCCTTTCACCGAGCCATCGTCGTTGTACAGAATTTCCGCAGCTGGAAAGCCGGGGAAGATTTCAATACCCAGCGCTTCGGCCTGCTGTCCCAGCCAGCGCACGACGTTGGCGAGCGAGACGATGTAGTTGCCATGATTCTGCAGGCAGGACGGCAGCATGAAGTTGGGCGTGCGCAGCGCCTTTTCCTTGCCGAGAAAGAGAAAACGGTCTTCGGTGACTGGAGTGTTCAGCGGCGCACCGCGTTCTTTCCAGTCGGGGAACAGTTCTGCCATTGCGAGCGGATCCATCACCGCGCCGGACAGGATGTGCGCGCCGAGTTCGCCGCCTTTTTCCAGTACGCAGACGGAGACTTCCTGTTCCTTTTCGGCGGCAAGCTGCTTGAGACGGATGGCGGCAGCCAGGCCGGCCGGACCGCCGCCGACGATGACGACGTCATATTCCATCGTGTCGCGGGGACCGTATTGTTCGAGCAGGCTGGAGTCGGAAGTGGAAGTCATGGTTCGAGAGTGCCGGACGATGCGGCGATAGTGTTCAGGTCAGGCAGGATTGTCCATCGATTTGCCGCTCGGGCAAAGAGGAAATGCTTTTATTGCGGTGCTTTCGTGTAATCATAACGCTTCCGGCATCGATTTCGCCGGTGCGCGTCGATAATCGGGGGTATTTGTGGGCATTGAAGTCAATTTCGAAGGCAAGGTGGCGCTGGTAACCGGCGCTTCCAGTGGGCTGGGTGCGCGTTTCGCGAAAGTATTGGCGATGGGGGGCGCACAGGTCGTATTGGCATCCCGTCGCGTCGAGCGGTTGAAGGAATTGCGCGCGGAAATCGAAGCCGAAGGTGGCGCGGCACATGTCGTCGCGCTGGATGTGACCGATTACGCCAGCATCAAGTCCGCGATCGCGCATGCAGAGACGGAAGCGGGGCCGGTCGACATTCTCGTCAACAATGCCGGCGTCTCGATGAATCGCCGGTTGACCGATGTCACGCCGGACGATTATGCCTACGTGATGGACACTAACCAGCGCGGTGCCTTCTTCGTCGCACAGGAGACAGCTAAACGCATGATCGCCCGTTACAAGGGCGATCCGCGCAAGCAGCATCGCATCATCAACATCGCCTCGGTGGCAGGCCAGCGCACCGTGCCGGAACTCGGCCTGTACTGCATCAGCAAGGCTGCCGTCATCCAGATGACGAAATCGATGGCGGTGGAATGGGGGCGTTTCGGCATCAACGTCAATGCGATCTGCCCCGGTTATATCGGCACCGAAATGAACATGAACTATTTCAACAGCGAGCAGGGCCGCCAACTGATGGAAACATTGCCGCGCAAGCGCCTCGGCAAGCCGGAAGACCTGGACAGCCTGCTGCTGTTGCTGGCTGCCGAAGAATCGCATTTCATCAACGGCGCGATCATGAATGCCGATGACGGCATCAGCGCAACCTGATCAGCCATTGCAAAGAGAACGAACAAGAATGACGCAGCCACGCATCCGGACGGTGCAATGCCTGTCTCCTTCAGGATTGCACCGGATGGCTTACAAGGAATGGGGCGATCCGGAAAATCCGGCAACGCTGGTTTGCGTACATGGCCTGACACGCGTGTCGGACGATTTCGATGCGCTGGCCGCCGAGCTGTGCGGCACCTATCGCATTATTTGCCCGGACGTGGTCGGCCGCGGCCGTTCCGATCATCTGAGCGACCCGCTGGCGTATCAGGTGCCGCAGTATGTCGCTGACATGGTGACGCTGATTGCGCGTCTGAACGTCGAATCGGTGCACTGGATCGGCACGTCGATGGGCGGCCTGATCGGCATGTTGCTGGCGTCGCTGCCGGGATCGCCGATTCGCAAGCTGCTACTCAACGACATCGGCCCCACGCTGAACGTGCCGGCGCTGGCGCGCATTGGCGAATACATCGGTCAGCCGATCCGTTTTGCGACGCTGGAGCAGGGCGTCGAATACGTGCGGCAGGTTTCGCTGTCCTTCGGCCCGCATACCGATGCACAGTGGCGCAAGCTGGCGGCCGACGTGCTGAAACAGGATGCGGATGGTCAATGGATGTTCGGCTACGATCCGGCGCTTGGCGTCACGATGCGCGGCATGACGGAGCAAGACGTGCACCAGGCCGAAGCGCTGTTGTGGAACGCCTACGACACGATCGCCTGTCCGACACTGCTGTTGCGCGGTGCAGAATCGGATCTGCTGTCGCGCGAGACGGCGCAGGCGATGACGCAGCGCGGTCCGAAAGCCGCGTTGATCGAGATTCCCGGCGTCGGTCATGCACCGACCTTCGTTGATCCGGCACAGATCGCCATCGCACGCAAATTCCTGCTTGCATGATGGCTTTCTGTCCCCATATTGCCGATTATCATGAATATCACCCGCTTGCACATCGGCGACACGCTGTCCGAAATCGCCATCCATAACGGTACTGTCTATCTGGCCGGCCAGATTGCGGAAGACGTTTCGCAGGATATCCAGGGCCAGACGCGCGAAGTCCTTGGCCACATCGATCGCTTGCTGGCTGAAGCCGGCAGCGACAAGACGCGCATCCTGTCCTGCCAGATTTTCATTGCCGACGTTCGCGATTTCGATGGCATGAATGCTGCATGGAACGAATGGGTGCCGGCAGGGCATACGCCGCCGCGCGCCACCGTGGCAGTTACCTTTCCCGAGTCCAGGCGGCGGGTCGAAATCGTAGTGGTTGCCGCCGCCAATCCATCCGGGTATTGAATGGTTTCCCTCGCCACAGCGCAAAGCGATACGCGCGAATTGCTGCGCACGGGCCTGACCGAACAGGATGGCGCCCGTGTGTTGGACGCGCTCGCCTTCGTCGAACCGCTCTATCAGGGCAAGATCATTTCTTCGGCGCAAGAGAATCCCGAAAACGGTCAGGATGCTTTCGAATTTGTACAGGGCGTAGCTTGTCTGGTCGCGCAACTGGAGACGGATGCCGATACGCGGATCGCGGCTTTGCTGTTCGAACTGGCCGAACTTGATCCGGCAGCCGCAGAAAAGATTGCGGAACGGTTCGGCAAGGAAGTGGCCGATCTGGTGACCGGCATACGCCAGTTGATGCGGCTGCACGAATTGACCTTCGTGCAGCAGGCTTCGCGCGGCAAAAACGCTGCGCAGGAAGCCGCGGATCAGCTGGAAGTCTTGCGCAAGATGCTGCTGGCGATGGCGAGCGACATGCGCGCCGTGCTGGTGCGACTCGGCACGCGCGTGATCACATTGCGGCATTTCGCCGAGAAGAAACTGCAGAATGAACGTTCGCGCCAATATGCGCGCGAAACCTTCGACTTGTACACGCCGCTGGCAAACCGACTCGGCGTCTGGCAATTGAAGTGGGAATTGGAGGATTTGTCGTTCCGCTTCCTGGAGCCCGAATCCTATCGTCGCATTGCCTCGATGCTGGAAGAGAAGCGTGTCGAGCGCGAAGCCTTCGTCGAAAATTCGATCAAGCGCCTGCAGGCAGAGATGAAGGCTGCCAGCATCAAGGCCGATGTGTTCGGCCGGCCCAAACACATCTACAGCATCTGGAACAAGCTGCGCGGCAAGGCGATCGATTTTTCCGATCTGTACGACGTGCGCGCCTTCCGCGTGATCGTCGATGACGTGAAGACTTGCTACACGGTGCTGGGCATCGTGCACAACATCTGGACACCGCTGCCGGAAGAGTTCGACGATTACATCGCGCGCCCGAAGGCAAACGGTTATCAGTCGCTGCACACGGTCGTCATGGCGGAAGACGGCCGGCCGCTGGAAGTGCAGGTGCGCACGCACGACATGCATGATTTCGCCGAGTACGGCGTCGCGGCGCACTGGCGCTACAAGGAAGCCGGTACTTCCAATTTTTCGGCGCAGAAATACGATGAAAAGATCGCCTGGCTGCGCCAGCTGCTGGCATGGAAGAGCGAAGTCGTTGATGCTGTCGTCGCGCACGAGGATGTGCATCGCGACTGGGTCGAAAAACTCAAATCGGCCACGCTGGACGATCGCATCTACGTGTTGACGCCACAGGCGCGCGTGATCGAATTGCCGAACGGCGCCACACCGATCGACTTTGCCTATCACCTGCACAGCGACGTCGGCCATCGCTGCCGCGGCGCACGCGTCGACGGCGCGTTGGTGCCGCTGAACACGGTACTGAAAAACGGCCAGACCGTCGAGATCATCACCGCGAAGGGATTGAGCACGACCGGCGCGGTCGGCCCGTCGCGCGACTGGCTGTCGCCTGGATATGCTGCCAGTTCGCGTACACGCGCGAAGGTGCGTGCCTGGTTCAATGCGATCGATCAGCAGGAGACGCTGGCGAGCGGACGCAGCATGATCGAGAAGACGCTGCAGCGCGAAGGCAAGACGGCAGTCAATCTGGAAGAACTGGCGCACAAGCTCGGATTCGCCAAGCTCGATGATTTGTTCCTCGCTGTCGGCAAGGACGAGTTCAGCCTGCGCACGATCGAGCAAGCTTTGCATGGCGAAGATCCCGATGCGGCCAAGCAGATCGAATTGGACGAGAGCGCCATTGCACGCAAGAGCCGTGCGTCCAGCGTCACGCAGGGCGCGAAGTCGGGTGTGCTGGTGGTCGGCACCGATGGGTTGATGACGCAGTTGGCGCGCTGCTGCAAGCCGGCGCCGCCGGACCCTATCGTCGGTTTCGTCACGCGCGGCAAGGGTGTGTCCATCCATCGTGCCAACTGCCGCAATTTCGTCGAGATGCGGCAGCGCGCGCCGGAGCGCGTGATCCAGACTGCCTGGGGTAAATCCGAATCCGCAACTGTCTATCCCGTGGATATTTTCGTATTGGCCTCCGATCGCCAGGGGCTGCTGCGTGATATTTCCGATATTTTCCTGCGCGAAAAAATCAACGTGATCGGCGTCAGCACGCAAAGCATGAAAGGGCAGGCGCGCATGGCATTTACTGCGGAAATCAATTCGACAGCACAGTTGCAGAAAGCCCTGAACGTGATTCGCGAAGTCAACGGCGTGCTGGAAGCACGCCGTCATTGAGCGTTGCATGCGTGCACTTCCGCGCTAGGAATTTTTGCGGATTAAATGCAAATACCACTAGGCAAGTTTGAAAACAGTGGCTATAATTTCGCTTCTTTAGGCGCGTAGCTCAGCTGGTTAGAGCACTACCTTGACATGGTAGGGGTCGTTGGTTCGAGTCCAATCGTGCCTACCAACGAATAATTGGTAATCCCTGTAAGAGCGAGAAAGGCATCCCGGTTATGACACCGCGAACGAATACCTTAACGGTTTCCAAGCAATAGTCGGGTTATTTTTTCGTCGTCATCAAGAAAAAGAACGCGGCTGGCCCGCGTTTTTTTTCGTCTGCAGTTTTCTCTCAATCGATTTAGTCTAGCGTCAGCGCAACGCGCGCTGAAACGGAGAACATCATGATTCAAGTCCGCCTTCCGGATGGTTCGCAACGTCAATTCGATGCGCCTGTCACTGTCGCTCAGGTCGCCGCCAGCATCGGCGCCGGTCTCGCCAAAGCGGCACTGGCTGGCAAGGTCGACGGCAACGTCGTCGATACTTCGTATCTGATCGACAAGGATAGCGATCTGTCCATCATCACCGACAAGGATGCCGAAGGCGTCGATGTGATCCGCCATTCGACTGCGCACCTGCTGGCGTATGCGGTTAAGGAATTGTTCCCGGATGCGCAGGTGACGATCGGCCCGGTTATCGATAACGGCTTCTACTACGATTTTTCGTACAAGCGTCCATTCACGCCGGAAGACCTGCAGGCGATCGAAAAGAAGATGACCGAGCTGGCCAAGAAGGACGAGCCGGTCACGCGCAAGGTCCTGCCGCGCGACGAGGCCGTTGCCTATTTCAAGTCGATCGGCGAGCACTATAAAGCTGAAATCATTGCGTCGATTCCCGCAAATGAAGACGTCTCGTTGTACACCGAAGGCAAGTTCACCGACCTGTGCCGCGGCCCGCACGTGCCATCGACCGGCAAGCTGAAGGTGTTCAAGCTGATGAAGCTGGCCGGTGCCTACTGGCGTGGCGATTCGAAGAACGAAATGCTGCAGCGTATCTACGGTACCGCATGGGCGAAGAAGGAAGAGCAGGAAGCTTATCTGCACATGCTGGAAGAGGCCGAAAAGCGCGACCACCGCAAGCTGGGTCGCCAGCTTGATCTGTTCCATTTCCAGGACGAAGCGCCGGGTCTGATTTTCTGGCATCCGAAGGGTTGGGCGCTGTGGCAGCAGGTCGAGCAATACATGCGCCGTGTTTATCAGGACAACGGTTACCAGGAAGTGAAGGCGCCGCAGATTCTCGACCGCAGCCTGTGGGAAAAATCGGGGCACTGGGAGAACTACAAGGAAAACATGTTCACCACCGAGTCGGAGAATCGCGCCTATGCGCTGAAGCCGATGAACTGCCCGGGCCACCTGCAGATTTTCAATTCGGACCTACGTTCGTATCGTGAACTGCCGCTGCGCTACGGCGAATTCGGCCAATGCCACCGCAACGAGCCGTCCGGTTCGCTGCACGGCATGATGCGCGTGCGCGGCTTTACGCAGGACGACGGCCACATCTTCTGCACGGAAGATCAGATTCTGGACGAATGCGTTGCCTTTACGTCATTGTTGCAAAAGGTGTATCGTGATTTCGGCTTTACCGACGTGATTTACAAAGTGGCAACGCGCCCTGAGAAGCGTGTCGGCTCCGACGAATTGTGGGACAAGGCCGAACAGGCGCTGATCGCATCGCTCGACCGTTCCGGCCATCCGTACGAGATTTCGCCGGGAGAAGGCGCTTTCTACGGTCCGAAAATCGAATACACGCTGAAGGATGCGATCGGCCGCATGTGGCAGTGCGGCACGATCCAGGTCGATTTCTCGATGCCGTCGCGCCTGGGCGCTGAATATGTCGCGGAAGACAACACCAAGAAGGTGCCTGTCATGCTGCACCGCGCGATTCTCGGTTCGCTGGAGCGCTTCATCGGCATGTTGATTGAAAACTACGCTGGCGCGTTGCCGCTGTGGCTGGCGCCGGTGCAGATTGCCGTGCTGAACATTTCGGACGGTCAGGCCGAATACGCAAAGGATGTTGCACAAAACCTGAAAAAACAAGGGTTTAGGGTGCACCTGGATTTGCGTAACGAGAAAATTACCTATAAAATACGCGAGCATTCCGTTCAGAAGCTGCCGTACATCATCGTGATCGGCGACAAGGAGCGGGACGCGGGTACAGTGGCCGTGCGAGCGCGGGGCAATGTCGATCTGGGCGCGATGCCTGTCGACCAGTTGGTGGATCGCCTCAAGACCGAGGTGGAAACCAAAGCCTGAAGGGGAAACCCACAGCGCAGGAGCACGGCTTAATTATTTGATTTTTAAAGGAAACTGCAATAGCTACTGACAAGTCGCATCGTATCAACGGTGAAATCACGGCGCAGGAGTTGCGTCTGTCCGGTGTCCAGAACGAGCCGCTCGGTATCGTGAGCCTGGCAGAGGCTTTCCGCCTCGCGGAAGAAGCGAATGTGGATTTGGTGGAAATTGCGCCGACTGCGCAGCCGCCGGTCGCCCGCCTGATGGATTACGGCAAGTTCAAGTATCAGGAACAGAAGAAGGCGCACGAGGCCAAGCTGAAGCAGAAGGTCATCCAGGTCAAGGAAGTGAAATTCCGCCCGGGTACCGATGATGGCGATTACAACATCAAGCTGCGTAACCTGACGAAGTTCCTGGAAGAAGGCGACAAGACGAAGATCACGTTGCGCTTCCGCGGCCGTGAAATGGCGCACCAGGACATCGGCATGCGGATGCTGGAGCGTTTGAAAGCCGATCTGGAACCGTATGGCCAGGTCGAGCAGTTTCCGAAGATGGAAGGCCGCCAGATGATCATGGTTCTGGCGCCGAAGAAGAAAAAATAAGATTCACCGGTTTGCCGTTTCGGCGGCAGGCAGGTAGAAGGCAGCGGTTCATCCCGTTGCATAACAAGTGAAAGCAGGCATCCAAGAGCAACGACGTTGTTGCCACCTGCAATCATACAAAATGGAACTGTCCCTAAAAGGACAGAGAGTGTCATGCCTAAAATGAAAACGAAAAGCAGCGCCAAAAAGCGCTTTCGTGTACGTCCGGGTGGTACCGTCAAGCGCGGTCAGGCGTTCAAGCGCCACATCCTGACCAAGAAAACCACCAAGAACAAACGTCAATTGCGCGGTGCGGTCGGTGTCCATGACACCAACCTGAATTCCGTTCGCGCGATGATGCCGTCCGCTTAACCTCACCTAAGGAGCAATCATGCCTAGAGTCAAACGTGGGGTTACCGCACGCGCCCGTCACAAGAAAGTCCTCGAGCAAGCCAAAGGCTACCGTGGTCGCCGCAGCAAGGTTTATCGCATCGCCAAGCAGGCGGTCATGCGCGCAGGCCAGTACGCCTACCGCGATCGCCGCAACAAGAAGCGCGTGTTCCGCGCACTGTGGATCACCCGTATCAACGCGGCAACGCGCGAGCACGGCCTGACCTACAGCAAGTTCATGAACGGCCTGAAGCGCGCTTCGATCGAACTCGATCGCAAGGTGCTGGCAGACATGGCTGTCATGGACAAGCCGGCGTTCGCCGCGATCGTCAATCAGGTGAAAGCAAACATCGCTGCTTGAGTGTTGTGATCGCGTGTACCGTCGCATGACGGTATAGCCAAATCCGAGCGGGGCAGAGGTCATACCTGTGTCCCGCTTTTGTTTTTACGTTCCCATTAGCCTTCCGGTCTTCATTCAAGAACGAAAACAAGCCGCATGAATCCCCTAGATCAACTCGTTACCCAGGCACAGGCCGATTTCTCGGATGCGGCGGATGCCGCCGCGCTGGAAAACGCGAAAGCCAAATATCTCGGCAAGACCGGCCAGATCACCGAGCAGATGAAAAGTCTCGGCAAACTGGCGCCCGAGGAACGCAAGGCGCAGGGCGCCGTCATCAATGCCGCAAAGGAAAAGATCGAGGCCGCGCTGACTGCACGTCGCGAAGCGCTCTCGAATGCGCAGATGGAAGCGCGCCTGAATGCGGAAGCAATCGATATCACGCTGCCGGGCCGCGGACGCGGTACCGGTGGCATCCATCCGGTGATGCGCACGTGGCAGCGCGTCGAGGAAATCTTCGGTTCGATCGGCTTCGATGTCGCCGACGGCCCGGAAATCGAAAACGACTGGACCAATTTCACCGCATTGAACAGCCCGGAAAATCATCCGGCGCGTTCGATGCAGGACACCTTCTACATTGAAGGTAAAGACACGCTCGGCAAGCCGCTGCTGCTGCGCACGCACACCAGCCCGATGCAGGTGCGCTATGCGCGCATGAACAAGCCGCCGATCCGCGTGATCGCGCCAGGCCGTACCTATCGCGTCGACAGCGATGCGACGCACTCGCCGATGTTCCACCAGGTCGAAGGCCTGTGGATCGACGAGAACGTCAGCTTCGCCGATCTGAAGGGCGTGTATCTCAATTTCGTGCGCGCCTTCTTCGAGACCGACGATCTGCAGGTGCGCTTCCGCCCATCCTATTTCCCGTTCACCGAACCATCGGCCGAGATCGACATCGCCTTCGGCAGTGGTCCACTGAAAGGCCGCTGGCTGGAAGTCTCCGGCGCCGGCCAGGTGCATCCGACCGTGCTGCGCAACATGGGCTTCGATCCCGAGCAGTTCATCGGCTTCGCCTTTGGCTCCGGCCTCGAGCGCTTGACGATGCTGCGTTATGGTATCAACGATCTGCGCCTGTTCTACGAAGGCGACCTGCGTTTCCTGAAGCAATTCAACTGATGGCGATGCGTCGTGCGCATGCGCCGGCGCTCCCGTTTTGCGACGTTTGTGGCATAGGGTTTTAATCATGCAATTTTCCGAAAGCTGGCTGCGTACGATGGTCGATCCGAACATGACGTCGGATGAGCTTGCGCATTTGTTGACGATGTCCGGACTGGAAGTCGAAGAAGTCGAACCGGTTGCGCCGCCGTTCACCGGTGTGGTCGTGGCCGAAGTGCGCGAAGTTGCCAAGCATCCTGATGCGGATCGCCTGAAGGTTTGCCAGGTCGATGCAGGCACCGGCACGCTGTTGAACATCGTTTGCGGCGCACCGAACGTACGCGCCGGTATGAAGGTCGCCTGTGCGATGGTCGGTGCAGTGCTGCCGCCGGGCGCGGACGGCAAGCCGTTCAACATCAAACTGGGCAAGCTGCGCGGCGTGGAGTCGCAGGGCATGCTGTGCTCGGCGAAAGAGCTTGGTCTGCCGCAGGACGAAGAGGGCGGTTTGATGGATCTGCCGTCGGATGCGCCGGTCGGTCAGAACTTCCGCGATTACTTTCAACTGAACGATCTGAAGTTCACGATCAAGCTGACGCCGAACAAGGCCGATTGCCTGTCGGTGCTCGGCGTGGCGCGCGAGGTAGCGGCGCTGACCGGTTCGCAACTGAAGGCGCCGACCTATCCGGTCGTGGCGTCGACGATCAGCGAAGTGCTGCCGGTCAAGGTGTCGGCGCCGGATCTGTGCGGCCGTTTCTCGGGGCGAGTGATTCGCGGCCTGAACGCGAAAGCGGCAACGCCGCAATGGATGAAGCAGCGCCTGGAACGCAGCGGCCAGCGCTCGATTTCGGCACTGGTCGACATTTCCAACTACGTGATGCTGGAACTGGGACGTCCGACGCACGTGTTCGATCTCGACAAAGTGCACGGCGGGCTCGACATCCGCTGGGGCAGAAAAGGCGAATCGCTGAAGCTGTTGAACGGCAATACCGTCGAACTCGATGAATGGATCGGCGTGGTCGCCGACGACAAGGAGGCGGAAGCGCTGGCCGGCATCATGGGCGGCGACGCGACGGCAGTTTCGCTCGATACACAGAACATCTATCTCGAAGCAGCGTTCTGGCATCCGTTGGCGATCCAGGGGCGTGCGCGCCGTTTCAACTTTTCGACCGATGCTGCGCATCGCTTCGAGCGCGGCGTCGATTTCGCGACGACGGTCGAACATATCGAACGCATTACATCGCTGATCGTCGAGATTTGCGGCGTGCCGGATCAGACGACGGTCGGCCCGATTGACGATCACATCGTCAATCTGCCGAAGCGTGAACCGGTCAGCGTGCGTACTGCGCGTGCGACGAAGGTGATCGGCGTAGCGTTGGACGATGCGCAGATTGCCGATATCTTCACGCGTCTGGGCCTGACGTTTACGCAGCAGGATGGCGTGTTTTCGGTGACGCCACCGTCCTATCGTTTCGATATCGAGATCGAGGAAGACCTGATCGAGGAAATCGCGCGCGTCTACGGTTTCGAGAATATTCCTGCGTTACCGCCGGTTGCGGCGAACACGATGCGCATCGCGCCCGAAAACACGCGTTCGCCGTTCACGATCCGCCGCCAGTTGGCCGATCTGGATTACCAGGAAGTCGTCAATTTCAGTTTCGTCGAACAGGCATGGGAAGCGGATTTCGCCGCCAATGCGAATCCGATCAAGCTGCTGAATCCGATCGCCAGCCAGATGAGCGTGATGCGTTCGACGATGATCGGCAGCCTGATCGCGAACGTGCGCTACAACCTGAACCGCAAGGTCAGCCGCATTCGCCTGTTCGAAATCGGCGCGGTCTACCTGCGCAACAAGGAGGAAGCCGATGGCCCGTTGTCGGTGGCCGGTTTCGCCCAGCCGAAGCGTGTGGCCGCGATTGCCTACGGTTCGGCAGCGGACGAACAGTGGGGGCAGGCGACGCGCAACGTCGATTATTTCGACGTGAAGGCAGATCTGGAAGCCTTGTTCGCGCCGAAGAAACCGGTTTTCGCCCGCCTTGCGCATCCGGCGCTGCATCCGGGGCGTTCGGCCAGCGTGTTGGTCGATGGCGTCGAAGTCGGCTTCATCGGTGAACTGCATCCGCGCTGGCAGCAAAAGTACGATTTGCCGCTGGCGCCGGTATTGTTTGAAGTGGATGCGGCGGCGCTGCAGCGCGTGGACATCCCGGCCTACAAGGAAATCTCGAAATTCCCGGCTGTCACGCGCGACCTGGCATTGGTCGTCAAACAGGACGTGCAAATGCAGACGCTGATCGATGCATTTATTGCTGAAAAGAAAGTAAATCCTGTTTGCAATATTTTGCAAGTGATTGTTTTATTTGATGAATATCGCGGCAAGGGATTGGAATCGGACGAAAAAAGCCTTGCTTTCCGCTTCACCATGCAAGATACTCAATCGACCCTGCAGGACGATCAGGTCGATGCTGCGATGGCCGCTTTCGTCGCCGTTGCGGGCAAACATCATGGCGCCAGATTGCGTGCCTGAATATGCGGGGAACAACAACCATGAATGACGTGAATTCTGCCGAACTTCAGTCCGTGCTTGCTGCCGATCTTGACCGCGCGATGCTGCAGGCCAAGGTCCGCTCCCAAGCCGAAAAAGACCTGCCTACGCTGACCAAGGCCGAACTGGCTGAGTTGCTGTTCGAGCAGGTTGGCCTGAACAAGCGCGAAGCCAAGGACATGGTCGAAACCTTCTTCGACGAAATCCGCAATGCGCTGGAACGCGGCGAATCGGTCAAGCTGTCCGGCTTCGGCAATTTCCAGTTGCGCGACAAGCCGCAGCGTCCGGGACGCAATCCCAAAACCGGCGAGGAAATTCCGATCACGGCGCGTCGCGTCGTAACATTCCATGCAAGCCAGAAGCTCAAGGTGATGGTCGAGGATGCAAGCCAGAAGCCTGTCGCTCGCACGGCTTGATCATAGCTTCATTCATATTGCCCGATTCACAGTCCGATTAAATGAACGAACGGATCAACAAACCTGAATTGGTCGCGTTGCCGCCAATTCCCGCGAAGCGTTACTTCACGATCGGCGAGGTCAGTGAATTGTGCGGCGTGAAGCCGCATGTGTTGCGTTACTGGGAGCAGGAGTTCACGCAGCTGAAGCCGGTCAAGCGTCGCGGCAACCGTCGTTATTACCAGCATCACGAAGTGCTGCTGATTCGTCGCATTCGCGAACTGCTATACGAACAGGGATTCACGATCAGCGGCGCACGCAACAAGCTGGATAGCCGCATTCTGGAAGAACGTGGAGCCGATGAGGGCGAACGTGATATCGGCGGGGACAGTGCGCAGTTGATGGCGATTCGCAGTGAACTGACGGAAATTCTGGATTTGTTGAAGTAATACCGGCGAAGTAGTGCAGATGGAATGATGGTACTGCCCGCGTTACGGTTGTCGTACTGAAAAAGCAAAAGGGTCACGCGAGCGTGACCCTTTCTTTTTTCATGGTCGGGGCGGCGGGATTCGAACTCGCGACCCCTTGCACCCCATGCAAGTGCGCTACCAGGCTGCGCTACGCCCCGAAGCGCGAGATTATAGCAGAGCATCGTCGCGGCATCATGCATTTCCTCCTCTCCGCGGAACGCGCAATGACGCAGTCAACGATGCGGGAGAAAAGTATCGCGTAGCGCGAGCGCATTGCGCGTGGCTGCACCATGCATCGTATTGTCGAAGACGCACCAGACATGATGGTTCAGGCGCATCTCTTCATCGAGCCGTTGGGCGAGTGCCGCAAGAAAGTCGTCAGAATAGGAGGATGCGTACATTTCCGGCGATCCGTGCAGACGGAAGTATCGGATGTCGGTGTCGGGAATGGACGGTGACGGTACCGGTTCAGGATCGGCGATGACACGTGCGACCGACCAGGTTTGCAGCATCTTCCAAGCCGCGTCATCGCTCCAGGTTCGATGGCGCGGTTCACAGACGACAGGGCCGTCGAAACGTGCGCGCAGGCGCCTCAGAAATTCGGCAACGTCCGTCTGGATGAAAGCCAGTGACGGTGGCAGTTGCAGCAGCAGGCAGCCGAGTTTTTCTTCGAGATGGCAGACTTCGTTGAGAAAGCGTTCCAGCGGTTCGTTGCAGTCGCGCAGCCGCCGGATGTGCGTGATGTCGCGCGGGATTTTGACCGAGAAACGGAAATCGTCGGAAACGCTATCGCGCCAACGTGCATAGGTTGCAGGACGATGCGGACGATAGAACGATGAGTTGATTTCCACTGCGGAAAAGACAGCCGCGTAGCGTTGCAGATGGCTGCCTTCCGATGGAAAAGCCGAAGCGTCGGCCGACGGAATAGTCCATCCGGCACAGCCTATGTATGGCTTCTTCACGAATAGAACAATTTCAGGCGCTCGGAATGGTGATTCTGTCGCGCGGCAGTGTCATGTAGGGATCGCTCGGCAAGCCCCGTTTGTGCGCGGTTGCGCGATAGCGTTTGACGATGCGTTCGCGAGCCTGTTCGTCGATCGGTTTGCCGCTGAGGAAATCGTCGATCTGGTCGTAGCTGACGCCGAGCGCCTCTTCGTCTGGTTTTCCCGGCGCGAGAGTTTCCAGATCGGCTGTCGGCACTTTGTAGGCCATGTCTTCCGGAGCGCCGAATGCCAGCGCCAGTTGCCGTACCTGATGCTTGTTCAGGCCGTAGAGCGGCGTGACGTCGGCGGCGCCGTCGCCGAACTTGGTGAAAAAGCCCATCAACGCCTCCGCAGCATGATCGGTGCCGACCACCAAGCCGTTGCTCGCACCGGCGACCGAATAGTGGGCGATCATCCGCTGTCTTGCCTTGATATTGCCGAGGATGAAGTCCTCCTGGTATGCGTTCTCGAACGTCAGCCCAGCATCACGTAATTGCTGCAGCATGGCGTCGGCGGCCGGCTTGATGTCGATCGTCAGGATGCGATGCGGTTCGATCAATTTCAATGCGCGTTGCGCGGCTTCTTCGTCGCTCTGGATGCCGTAGGGCAGGCGCAACGCGATGAAGTCGGCCTGGCGGCCGTGTCCCTTGGCTTGTTCGGCCGCATGTTGCGCCAGATAGCCGGCTACCAGCGAATCGACTCCGCCGCTGATGCCGAGCACCAGCGCGTGCTTGTCGTTCTCGATCAACTGGTCGGCGAGGAAAGTGGTGCGGCGGACGATTTCAGCGGAAGGATTGAAGGCGTGCAGAACCTTCAACGCATCCATGATTTCCTGTTGTATCGGGTCGATGCCTGTTGTCAGCATATCGTTCTCCTCCAATTGCATTTCAGGGAATCCCGCGCTCCTGCTGCGCCAGACGATGATAGAACAAGGTGCGTTCGATCGCATAGCGGGCGGCGGATTTTCTGACAGTGTTGCGGTCGCCGCTGAAGCGGCGCGTCTCGGTATAGGTTTGCATGCCGCCGTTGCGGAACGACCAGGCGAGACAGACGGTACCGGCCGGCGTTCCGTCATCGCCCGCATCCGGCCCCGCCACGCCGGTGTTGGCAATGGCGATGTCGCTGTTGCTACTGCGCTTGAGCGCGCCTTCTGCCATTTCGGACGCGACCTGCACGCTGGTCAGGCCATGTTGCCGGATGGTGGCGGGCAGGACGCCGAGCAAGGCGTGCTTGGCATCTTCCGAGTAGGTGACGAAGCCGCATTCCAGCCAGGCGCCGCTGCCTTCATAATCTCCCAGTATCGACGCGATCAGGCCGGCGGTGCAGGATTCCGCGGTGGCGAGCTTCAACCGGTTGTCGGTCAGATAACGGGCAAAGGGGGCGAGGAATTCCATGGCAGGGTCTCCTGTCGTCGTTATTCGTGCATGATAGTCGAGCGCAAATGCGCTGGCGGTGCGGGAACGAACCTAACGTGTGCTGTCGGAAGAATGTCTCGATTAAGCAGAGAACAAAAAGAGCAGAGAGGCGGAATATGGCAATACTGGTTGCTGCCGGCAGCTTGCAGACGGCGATGGACGAAATCGTCGCCGCATATCGCAAGCGGAGCGGAGAACGGAACGACGCGACGTCCGATCTACGGTTTGACGTTCGTTACGGTCCTTCCGGCAAGCTGCGGCATGAAATCGAAAATGGCATGCTGGTCGACGTGTTTGCCTCGGCTTCGACCGAGCATACGGAAGCACTGGCCGCCAGAAATCTGCTGGGGCCGTCGCACATCCTGACGCATAACGCGCTATGCGTGATTGCGCGGCCGCAGTTGAAGATGCGCGAAGAGAACGTGCTGGATATCCTGGCGACGCCATCGGTGCGTGTGGCGACGTCAACGCCGGGCAGCGATCCGATGGGCGACTATACGTGGGAATTCTTCCGCCGTGCTGATGCGCTGCGGCCGGGGTTTCATGCACTGCTCGACGGTAAGGCGATCCGGCTGTCCGGTGCGGCGATGCCGGAACCGGGGGCCGCGTATCTGCCTTATATCTCGGCTTTTACGGATGACAGGGCGGACGCCTACGTGCTGTACCGTACCAACGCGCTGATCGTGCATCGTACGCTGCCTGAACTGGATATCGTGCGCATCCCGCAAACCTGCGATGTACGCGGCACTTACGGGATTGCGGCACGGGCAGATTCGGCACAGGGCAGGGCATTCGTGGAATTTGCGTTGTCCGCGGATGGGCAATGCATCCTGCAGCGGCACGGTTTTGGCTAGGAAAACGTCGCGCATCGAATCCTTACATCCGTCAGGCATGTCGTCCGACATCGATGCTGTAGCGATGCTGCTACAGTCAATCGCTGCAACGGCAAATCTGAAAGGAGAAGATAATGCGCACTGATGAAAACAAACCGTCCCGCGAAAAGCCGGCGACGCCGACGACAACGGGCTATGTGAACGATCCGCGCGCCAAGGCGGCGGATAATTTGGAACAGAATAATGAGAACAAGCTGGGAGAGCGTCTCGACGACAAGCACGACAAGACAGGCGGATAGCCTGCATGAATTGCATCCAGGCGTCATCGCATGGTGACGCTTTTCGAGTTCGAACAAAATGGCGGCTATGCACTGCGCCGCGTCCCCATGATCATGCGATTGAAACTGGATGTCTGCGGCTTGCGGATTTCGCTGGCTGCGTGGCAGGTCTTGAGCCGCGACGAGCGCGAAGCGCTGGTGGCAATGCCATTCGCCTCGGAAGAGGAGCGCATGGCTTTTCGCGCATGTCTCGTTGCGATGCTGGCGCCGTACGCAGATGACCCCGAAAAGGTCGTGGAGCAAGTTGACGTCGATCCATCGCCCGCATGGCAGCAGAAAGAAACGGTGCCGCAGGACGTGCTCGATACGCTGAATGCAATGATGCTGCCGGCCATCACGCAGGAACAGTGGGCCGGCCTGAACGTGTTGCAGCGTTTTGCGTTGAGCAAGTTGACCCGGCCGGGCCACAAGAATGCGAAACTGCTTCCTGCATTGCAGGAATTCGGCCTGGCATGATTGGTGTATCTGTGCGAAAAACACGCGGATTTTCTGCCGTTTTTCCTACATCGCATTCAGAAATCGACCGATAGCCGGGGCATGATGGCGTTCTTACAATGCGTCATCAATTACCGGAGCCGGCGGTTCGAAAATATACCGGCACCAATTCCCTCCCGAAGATGTGTTGAACGGCCACTGGTACGTTCAACACGGCATGGCAAATCCCCTACAATCCTTTCTTCCAGCCTCGGCCATGGCGCTGCGGCTATCGATTTTTATCAAGGGATGTAATGACCATCAGAATCAGTTCCGGCTTCGATGCCGGCGCGATCGATATTGTCGATATCGTGCGTACGGAAACTGCGCAGCAGATCGATCTGCGATTGCGCAAGGACAGCCATGCCGATATTGCGCAATGGTTTTATTTTCGTCTGCAGGGCGCGCGCGGGGAACGATGCAGCATACGTTTCCTGAATGCGGCGGAGGCGACCTATCCGGACGGCTGGAAGGACTACAACGCAGTTGCCAGCTACGATCGCGAGAACTGGTTTCGCGTGCCGACGACGTTCGACGGTGAAACAATGACGATCACGCATGTGCCGCAGGCGGACAGCATTTATTACGCATATTTCGAGCCCTATTCCTGGGAGCGTCATCTGACGATGCTCGGGCGTGCACAAGCATCGCCGCTGACACGCATCGAAAATCTGGGCAGTACGGTAGACGGGCGCGACCTGGACATGCTGACGATCGGCGATACGGCGGCTCCCAGAAAAATCTGGGTCATTGCGCGCCAGCATCCGGGCGAAGCGATGGCCGAATGGTTTGCCGAAGGAATGATCGATGCGCTGCTGGATACCGATAATTCCGTTGCGCGCGAATTGCTGCACCATGCGGTATTCCATATCGTTCCGAACATGAACCCGGACGGCGCGATCAACGGAAACCTGCGCACCAATGCGGCCGGTGCGAATCTGAATCGCGAATGGATGACGCCGTCTCTGGCGAGCAGCCCCGAAGTGTTCCATGTCAGGAATCGCATCCACGCGACCGGATGCGATCTGTTTCTCGATATCCATGGCGACGAAGGGCTGCCTTATGTGTTCGTCGCCGGCAGTGAGATGCTAGAAGGTTTTTCGGAGAGACAGAAAATGGAGCAGCAGGCTTTCATCGATGATTTCCTGCGTGCGAGTCCGGATTTCCAGACCAGGTACGGTTACCCGGCCGGGAAATACCGGGAAGACATGCTGAAACTCGCATCCAAGTACATCGGCCATACGTTCAAGTGCGTATCGCTGACGCTGGAAATGCCGTTCAAGGACAATGCGGACGCGCCGCAACCGGAAGTCGGCTGGAACGGTGCGCGCAGCGCACGGCTGGGGCGCGACATGCTGGTGCCGATACTCGGGCATCTGCGCAGGAGCCGGCAATGAGCGTGGAAATAGAGCGCAAGTTTCTGGTTCGCGGCGATGCGTGGAAAACGCTGGCGCGGGGTGTGGCGATGCGCCAAGGCTATCTGTCGACGCACCCGGACCGTACGGTGCGTGTGCGCATTGAAGGCGAGAGTGCAACGCTGACGATCAAGGGGCGTACGCAGGGTTTCAGCCGCGGTGAATGGGAGTACGCGATTCCGCTGGCGGATGCCGAAGCGCTGTTGAATGATGTCTGCGAACGGCCGCTGATCGAGAAGACCCGCACGCGCATCGTGCATGAAGGCATGACGTGGGAAGTGGACGAGTTCTTCGGCGACAATCTGGGACTGGTCGTCGCCGAAATCGAACTCGAAAGCGAAACGCAGGCATTCACGCGTCCGGACTGGCTGGGCGAAGAAGTGACGGGCGACGCACGCTACTTCAATTCCAGCCTGCTGAAGCGCCCCTATTCATCCTGGTGAAGTGTCCTTGTAGCGAGGAGTTGTGGCAGGCTGCAACGGTTACGCATGATTGCCGCATGGCCTGCATCGTGGCGCATTTCGCGACCTAATCACAAGGATGCTCAATGCAGATGCGCGTTGCCGGCCGGCGCGTCTTCCGGCATTTCCGCATGGACCAGATCGGCGTTGATGTCCGGGAACAGCGGTGAGCCGCAGTCGTCGCAGAATTCCATCGAAAACAGTTCGGCCAACCGCTTGATGCGGATGATGCCGCATTCTTCCAGCAACCCGACGATTTCCTCGGTCGGTGTCTTGCGCAATGCCGGCTCTGATGCAGAGGCGGTCAATGCAGTCGACGGTGCGACGCGATGCGCCTCTTCATCGTCTTCCTGTCCATACAGCGGCCAGACGACGCCATACAGGATGTCGTCATCGCCGGCCAGCCCGAAGCCGATCCGGTATTCGTCGACGCGGCCGTTGTTTTCCTCTTCGCCGAAGCTGCCGATGACGGCTTGCAGCGCAGCCGGTTCGATTTCCAGCGTATGCGTCAGATAGTGAACGGCGGCACGTATCGAAGCCGGCCGGATCAGACGATCGCCTTCGCGGCAGGCGACGAAATAGGCTTCCGGCAGCAGCAGTTCGATGCCGCATCCGGGGAGCAGACGCGCGATGTTGGGTAGGGCTTGCGCATTCCATTGCGCCAGTGCCTGATCGCGTTCAGCCAGATCGGCGGATGCCTGCCAACGGAACAGGGGCGCGCCGGCAGGAGCGGTAATCGCCGCCAGCAGATAGCGGGTATCGGCCAGGAAGGGCGCGGTTTCCACTTGGCGTGCCGGCGGTTTCGGCGTACTGCCTTTCAGTGCGGCCAGTCCCATCTGCTGGGTCAGCGCAAAGGTATCGGCGTGCGTGCGCGGCAACTGGTCGATGGAGAACAGCATCGGCGACATCGCCATCTTCACGTCTGCCGCCAGCACGTGCGCATGCAGATGGGCGGACAGCGTCATCGCCATGTCGGCCGGAAGCGGGCCGGATGCAATGGAAAAGCGCGTCCAGGCAAGAATGGGCATGGCGATCAACAGCACATCGTATTGCGTGCCGTCATGCTCGATCGTGCAGGATTCCGCAGCCGCCTCGACGCTTTCCATCAAGGCATCGTAGGCGCCGGATTCCTGCTTGAACAGATTGTCCAGCGCGGCATCGATCACATCCTGATGATGGTTGCGCAGCAGCTTGTGCAGCAGGATATCCAGCTGGTTTTCCCAGTAGCGCTCTTCCAGGCGGCTGGCGGCCTGGTCGATCGCCTGCGAGAACGTCGTCAGCCGCTGGCTGTCGGCGGAAAGTTTGCTGCCGGAATTTTTCTTGAAGGGGCGACGCATGAAGAATGGCGATGAAAGACAAGAAGCGTATTGTAGTTGAATACGCGTCACCGCCGGATAACGGGACGACAGACGAAAAAAAGCCGCATGCATTTCGGCATGCGGCTTTGGCGGGAAGAACGGCAGATCAGGCGGCCAGCAACTGGCGCAGCACGAACGGCAGGATGCCGCCATGCTTGTAGTAATCGACCTCGATCGGCGTATCGATGCGCAGTAGCAGCTTGACTTCCTGATTGTTGCCGTTGGCGCGATGGATGACCAGCGTCACTTCCTGCTGCGGACGGATATTGCCTTCCAGGCCTTTCAGGTCGAAAGTCTCGTCGCCCTTGATGTCGAGCGTCGCCACGCTGTCGCTGCCGGTGAACTGCAGCGGCAACACGCCCATGCCGACCAGGTTGGAGCGGTGGATGCGTTCGAAGGAACGGGCGACCACGGCTTTCACGCCGAGCAGCTGCGTGCCTTTCGCCGCCCAGTCGCGCGACGAACCGGTGCCGTATTCCTCGCCGGCAAACACCATTGTCGGCGTGCCTTCCTTCATGTAGCGCATGGCGGCGTCGTAGATCGACATTTCCTCGCCGCTCGGCTGGAAGCGGGTGAGGCCGCCTTCCACGCGCGAGCCGTCAGCCTTCGGCGGGATCATCAGGTTCTTGATGCGTACGTTGGCGAAGGTGCCGCGCATCATGATTTCATGGTTGCCGCGGCGCGAACCGTAGGAGTTGAAGTCGGCCTTCAGCACGCCGTGTTCGGTCAGCCATTTGCCTGCCGGGCTGCTGTCCTTGATTGAACCGGCCGGCGAGATGTGATCGGTCGTGATCGAATCGCCGAATACGCCGAGTGCGCGTGCGCCGGTGATCGTGGTGGTTGCCGCCTGCGGCGCCATCGTGAAATCGGCGAAGAAAGGCGGCTCGGCGATGTAGGTCGAATCCGGCCAGTTGTAGACCTGGCCTTCGGCCACGCCGGTAATGTGTTCCCACAGCTTGCCCGGTTCGGTCTTCACCTGCGCGTAGTTGTCCTTGTAGTTCTTCGCGTTCATCGCGAACTTCATCAGCTTTTCGACTTCCCGCGAGGTCGGCCAGATGTCGCCCAGATAGATGTCGCGTTCCTTGCCGTCCTTGCCCTTGCCGCGGCCGACCGGTTCGGTCATCAGGTCGCGTGTGACGGTGCCGGCAATCGCGTAGGCGACGACCAGCGGCGGCGATGCGAGGAAGTTGGCGCGAATGTTCGGATGGATGCGCGCCTCGAAGTTGCGGTTGCCGGACAGCACGGCGGCGGCCACGATGTCGTTCTTCGCGATCGCTTCGTTCATCGCCGGCGTCAGATCGCCCGCGTTGCCGATGCAGGTCGTGCAGCCATAGGCAGTCAGGCCGAAGCCGAGTTTTTCCAGGTACGGCAGCAGGCCGGCTTCCTGCAGGTATTGCGTGACGATGCGCGAGCCCGGGGCCAGCGAGGTCTTGATGTGCGGCGCGACGTTCAAGCCTGCTTCGACGGCTTTCTTCGCCAGCAGACCGGCGGTCAGCAGCACGCTGGGGTTCGACGTGTTGGTGCACGAGGTGATGGCAGCAATCAGGATGTCGCCATTCTTGACCGGAATGCCGTCGGCGTTCGTGTAGCTTGCGTGCAGGTCTTCGGCCTTCTTGTTGAAACCGTTCTCCGCGACAGGCTTGACGAACAGGTCGGCGAACTGCTGTTTGACGTTGCCGATTTCGATGCGATCCTGCGGGCGTTTCGGGCCGGCCAGCGACGGCGCGACCGAGCCGAGATCCAGTGCGACGACGTGGGTGTAATCGATCTCGCCGGATTTCGGAATGCCGTACAGGCCTTGTGCCTTGAAGTAGGATTCGAACGCGTCGATCTCATCCTTCGTACGACCGGTACCCTTGAAATAGTCGATGGTGGCATCGTCAACCGGGAAGAAGCCCATCGTTGCACCGTATTCCGGCGCCATATTGGCGATGGTGGCACGGTCGGTCAGCGACAGCGATTCGGTGCCTTCGCCGAAGAATTCGACGAACTTGCCGACGACCTTTTCCTTACGCAGCAGTTCGGTGATCGTCAGCACCAGATCGGTTGCGGTGACACCGCCGCGTAGCTTGCCGGTCAGGTTGACGCCGACCACGTCCGGCGTCAGGAAGTAGACCGGCTGGCCCAGCATGCCGGCTTCCGCCTCAATACCGCCCACGCCCCAGCCGACCACGCCGATGCCGTTGATCATCGTCGTATGTGAATCGGTGCCGACCAGCGTGTCCGGATAGTAGACGCCGTCGCGATTATGCACGCCGCGCGCCAGATATTCGAGATTGACCTGATGCACGATGCCGAAGCCCGGCGGCACGACGCCGAAGGTATCGAAGGCTTGCATGCCCCATTTCATGAACTGGTAGCGTTCGTTGTTGCGCTTGAATTCCAGCTTCATGTTCAGGTCGAGCGCATTCTTCTCGCGGAAGTGATCGATCTGCACCGAGTGGTCGACCACCAGATCGACCGGCACCAGCGGTTCGATGTTCTTCGGATTCTTGCCCATGCGGTCGGCTACGCCGCGCATGGCAGCCAGATCGGCCAGCAGCGGCACGCCGGTGAAATCCTGCAGCACGACGCGCGCGACGATGAACGGAATCTCTTCCGTGCGTGCGGCATTCGGCGCCCAGTTGGCGAGCTGGCGCACGTGTTCCTCGGTGACCTTGTTGCCGTCGCAGTTGCGCAGCACCGATTCCAGCACGATGCGGATCGAGACCGGCAGGCGGGAAACGTCCACGCCGAGCTTATTGCCCAGTGCGGGCAGGGAATAGAACGCGCCTTTACGCGCTTTGGAAATCTTGAATTCCTTGAGCGTATCCAGAGTATTGCGCGACATGATTTCTCCTTAATGCTGAATGGCCGATATGTGAATGTGGTGAGTGACGACGCCGGCTGTCAGCCGCCGCAGCGACGTCATGGCAATGTCAGCCTTTCTTGGCTGCCAGCGCCTTTTGCTGTTCGGGGTTGCGGCATTCGTTTGCCAGTTGCTGGCCCTTGCGTGAATCGAGCAGCATGGCCTTCGACGGAATGCTGATCCAGACCAGACCGTAGCGGCGGTTCTCGAAGCGGTTGGCGCCGGTGCTGGTGCCGACGCGACGCAAGCGGTGCACGGTGTTTTTCCAGCGCAGCGCCATGTATTTGTCGTCGCTGTCGTTGTGATAGGTGGTGATCCTGTTGCCGAGCTCGCAGTTGTATTCGGTGACGATCGAGCCTTCGATGTTGGCTTCGCCGAGATCTTCTTCCGACATATCCGGCACCAGGCCATCAGCACCGGCTGCAGCGGCTTTCTTGGCAGTTTTCTTTGCCGGTTTCTTGGCGGCTTCCTTGTGCGTTTGCGGTGCAGTGGATTGTGCGAACGCAGGGGCGGACGTAAAGCCAACCAGCAGAAGGGCGCAGAGCAGTTTGTTCATGCAGAGTTCTCCGTTCGATTTCGTTCATCTGCCGTTCATACGGACCGGCGGGTGTCATTCATTGTTGCTACTCATAACAGCGCATGCGAGGCTTCAGGCAATTGCAGCCCGCTTGCATGCGCACGTTGCAGGATGGTCCAGTAGTAGCGGTAGCTGGCGCGATCGTGCAATTTGCCGTTGTGCTGTATCGGCCCCCAGTGCGCTTCCTGTGCCTGCGACAGGATGGCGGCGGCTTCGTTCACTTCGGACAGCCGCGGCGCGAGCGATTTCAGAATGGGGCGAATCTGGTTCGGATGGATGCTCCACATCCGCGTGTAGCCGCATTCGGATGCGGCGCGGTGGGCATCGCTGGCAACGACGGAAGTATCGTTGATTTCCGTCGTCACATTGTGTGATGGCACCTTGCCATGCGCATGGCAGGCGGCGGCAATTTCCAGCTTGGCACGCATGACGAGCGGATGCGTGAATTGGCCGGGCGAGCGCATCGCCGTGCCGGGAATCGCACCGTAGTGTGCGGAGACGAAATCCATCACGCCGAACGACAGGCATTCGACTTGCGGAATCGCGGCGATCGCATGGGCATCGGCCAGCGCGCCATGGGTTTCGATCAGGACGTGGACCGGCAGTTTGTCGCGCCCGTGTTTCTTCGCATGCTTGTTGATCAGCGTGACGGCGCTTTTGACGTCGGCCGCGCTTTCTACTTTTGGAACGACGAGGTAGGCCAGTTTTCTGGCAGCGTGCTGCAGGATGATCTCGACATCCTGCTCGAAGAACGAGCTGCCGACGTCATGCACGCGGGCGCCGATGCGGCCGAAGCGGTTGTCTTCGCCGGTCAACAATGTGCCGATCAGGTGCGCATGGGTTTCTTCACTGCCGTTCGATGCGCCATCCTCGCAGTCGAAGGTGATGTCGAAGACCGGGCCGAGTTCGTGCTGCAATGCCATCGACTTGCGCATCAGTTTTTCGGAACCGGCATAGTGATCGCAGGCCGGAATCGATACCGGTGGATGCGTTCCCTGAAAAAGGACCTCGGAAGGATGCGTGAGCGACATGGTGTCTGGCTTGCGTTCGGGCTGGCGGGACGATGGACGGGTTTCTGCGGGAAGCCCGTCCATCGCGGGCATCATGGCAGCAGGTGCTTGATGCCTTCGCGCTCTTCGGTCAGTTCCTTCAGCGTCAGGTTGATGCGCTCTTGCGAGAATGCATCGATTTCCAGGCCTTGGACGATCTTGTATTCGCCGTTTTCGGTCGTGACCGGGAAGCCGAAGATGATGTCTTTCGGAATGCCGTAGGAACCGTCGGACGGAATGCCCATCGTGGTCCATTTGCCGTTGGTGCCCAGTACCCAGTCGCGCACGTGATCAATGGCGGCGTTGGCAGCGGACGCAGCGGAAGACAGGCCGCGCGCATCGATGATGGCGGCGCCGCGCTTGCCGACGGTCGGCAGGAAGACATCCTTGTTCCAGACGTCGTCATTGATCATCGCCTTGACGGGCTGGCCGTCGGCGGTGGCGAAGCGGTAGTCGGGATACATCGTCGGCGAGTGGTTGCCCCAGACGCACAGTTTTTCGATCGACGACACCGGCTTGCCGGTCTTGGCGGCGATCTGCGACAGCGCGCGGTTGTGATCCAGGCGCAGCATCGCGGTGAAGTTCTTGGCCGGCAGGCTCGGTGCCGATTTCATGACGATGTGGGCGTTGGTGTTGGCCGGATTGCCGACCACCAGTACCTTGACGTTGCGCGAAGCGACGGCATCCAGCGCCTTGCCCTGCACGGTGAAGATTTGTGCGTTGGCTTCCAGCAGATCCTTGCGCTCCATGCCAGGGCCGCGCGGACGGGCGCCGACCAGCAGGGCGACGTCGGCATCCTTGAATGCCGTCATTGCGTCGCTGTGCGCGGTCATCCCGGCCAGCAGCGGGAAGGCGCAATCGTCGATTTCCATCATCACGCCTTTCAGCGCTTTCTGGGCCTTTTCATCATTGATTTCCAGCAGTTGCAGGATGACCGGCTGGTCCTTGCCCAGCATGTCGCCGTTGGCGATACGGAAAAGAAGCGAGTAGCCGATCTGGCCGGCGGCGCCTGTTACGGCAACACGCATGGGGGCTTTAGCCATGTTGAATCTCCAAGAGAATGATGAGGCGGATTAATTTCTGCGGATTCAATTCCGCGGATCCGATTCCGGGAAAAATTTCGCGTCGCGCAATGATACAGTCGAATGTCCGTTTAGTCAGCGTCAGAGCGGGCTGTGCGTGTTGTCTGCGGGCATGGTCGCGAAGCTGTGCAATCAAATCAATCTGCGGAATTATTCGAAGATGCGGGGCACAGCGAATCGTGGGCGAGTGTAGTCCTTCGGGTGTCGTACTGTCAATATCTATCTTATGTCTTATATAAGATATGTTATTTATGGATTTGTCTGGACGACCCGGCTTTTTTGTGGTGAAATCGCTTTCCATGACGCCTGCCCAGCCTATTTCGTCAAGCAGTGCCACGCCGCCTTCTGCCGGAGGGCGGTCGGCTGGCGCATCGCCGCCGAGATTCAGTCCGCTTTACCAGCAGATCAAGGCATTGATCCTGCAGCAGCTGCAGTCGGGCGAATGGCGTGCCGGCGAACTCATTCCGAGTGAAATGGAGCTGGCGAGCCGTTTCAAGGTCAGCCAGGGCACCGTGCGCAAGGCCATCGACGAGCTTGCGGCAGAGAACCTGGTGGTGCGCCGCCAGGGCAAAGGTACCTTCGTCGCCACGCACCAGGAAGCCCGTTCGCAATTCCGTTTTTTGCGCCTGAAGCCGGATGTCGGCGACGCGCATTATCCCGATAACGTCATCATCGAAGCCAAGCGCCTGCGCGCGCCGGCGGATGTCGCACGCCAGCTCGACATCAAGACCGGCGATTCGGTCGTCTTCATGAAACGCATCCAGTCTTTCGACGGCGCGCCGACGATTCTTGAAGAGCTGTGGTTGCCAGGGCAATTGTTCAAGGGACTGTCGGTCGAGCGCATGCTGCAATACAAGGGGCCGATGTATGCCTTGCTGGAAACGGAATTCGGCATGCAGATGATTCGCGCGATCGAGAGCATACGCGCGGTAGCGGCCGATCCTCAGGCGTCCGAATTGCTGAAGATCGAAGCCGGCATGCCGTTGCTCAGTGTGAACCGGCTGTCGTTTACATATGGCGATAAACCGGTGGAAGTGCGGCGTTCGCTGTATGTGACGAACGGCCATCATTACGAGAATGCGTTGAGCTGACGATGAAACATATTTCACTGAACGACGCGTTGGCCGTCATGAAAATTACATGGTGTGGCACATCAAAATCGGGGAAAATTACGCGTTCATCTCATTCGGGAAATTCACGCCATGACTGAGCCACTCAAAACCGGCAAGCCTCAGTTCAAGAATATCGGCCTCGCCGATATTGCGCGCTATCGCATGCCGCTGGCCGCGATCCTGTCCATTCTGCACCGTATCAGCGGCGCGCTGATGTTTCTGCTACTGCCGCTCGTTCTGCTGCTGCTGGACAAGAGCCTGATGTCGGAAATCTCGTTCGAATACTTCAAGGGCATCGTTTCGCACTGGTTCGTCAAACTGCTGCTGCTGTGCCTGATCTGGGCGTATCTGCATCACGTCTGCGCCGGCATCCGTTTCCTGTTCCTGGACGTGCATGTCGGAATTGACAAGGACAAGGCGCGGCGTTCGTCGGTTGCCGTGTTCGCCGTCAGCCTGCCGCTGACGCTGATCTTCGCACTTAAATTGTTCGGAGCTTTCTGATGGCAAACGACAATATCGGACCGCACAGACTGGTCGTCGGCGCCCATTACGGTTTGCGGGACTGGCTGGCGCAGCGCATCACGGCAATCGTGATGGTCGTCTATACGCTGGTGCTGCTGGCCGCATTCCTGATTTCCGGCGACATCGGCTATGAAAGCTGGGCCGGCCTGTTCGCGCATCAGTGGTTCAAGATGCTGACTTTCGTCGCGCTGTTGTCTCTGTTCTATCACGCATGGGTAGGCATGCGCGATATCTGGATGGATTACGTCAAACCGGTTTCGATCCGCCTGGCGCTGCAGGTTGCCACCATCCTGTGGCTGCTGGCATGCGCGGGCTGGGCCGCACAGATTCTTTGGAGAGCCTAACGTGGCTGCAATCAAATCCAGCATTCCGGTACGTCATTTCGATGCGATCATCGTCGGCGCCGGCGGTTCCGGCATGCGCGCATCGCTGCAGCTTGCCGAAGCGGGGCTGAGCGTCGCTGTATTGTCGAAGGTCTTCCCGACCCGTTCGCACACGGTGGCGGCGCAGGGCGGCATCGGCGCCTCGCTCGGCAACATGGCCGAAGACAACTGGTACTGGCACATGTTCGACACGATCAAGGGATCGGACTACCTGGGCGACCAGGACGCCATCGAATTCATGTGCCGCGAAGCGCCGCGCGTTGTCTACGAGCTGGAACATTTCGGCATGCCGTTCGACCGCAATGCAGACGGCACCATTTACCAGCGCCCGTTTGGTGGCCACACGGCCAATTTCGGCGAGAAGCCGGTGCAGCGTGCCTGCGCCGCCGCCGACCGTACCGGCCACGCGATGCTGCACACGCTATACCAGCGCAACGTGCGTGCGCATACGCATTTCTTCGTCGAATGGATGGCGATCGACCTGATGCGCGATGCCGATGGAGATGTGATCGGTGTCGTCGCACTGGAAATGGAAACCGGCGAAGTGATGATCCTGCAGGCGAAGACCACGCTGCTGGCAACTGGCGGCGCCGGCCGCATCTGGGCCGCATCGACCAATGCCTTCATCAATACCGGTGACGGCATGGGCATGGCGGCGCGCGCCGGCCTGCCGCTGGAAGACATGGAATTCTGGCAGTTTCACCCGACCGGCGTGGCCGGTGCCGGTGTGCTGATCACCGAAGGCGTGCGCGGCGAGGGCGGTATTTTGGTGAACAGTGAGGGCGAGCGTTTTATGGAACGCTATGCGCCGACGCTGAAGGATTTGGCGCCGCGCGACTTCGTCTCGCGTTCGATGGACCAGGAAATCAAGGAAGGTCGCGGCGTCGGTCCACACAAGGATCACGTGCTGCTGGATCTACGTCATATCGGCGCCGAGACGATCCAGAAGCGCCTGCCGTCGATTCTGGAAATCGCGCGCAAGTTCGCTAACGTCGACGCGACGCGCGAACCGATTCCGGTCGTGCCGACGATCCACTATCAGATGGGCGGTATTCCGACTAACATCCATGGCCAGGTGGTCGCGCCGCGCAACGGCAATCCGAATTCGGTCGTCAACGGGCTGTATGCGGTGGGCGAGTGCGCCTGCGTTTCGGTACACGGCGCGAACCGCCTCGGCACCAATTCGCTGCTCGACCTGCTGGTGTTCGGCCGCGCTGCCGGCAACCACATTGTGCGCAGCAATCTGACCCGCCGCGAGCACATTCCGCTGCCGGCGGATGCAGCCGACCGTGCGCTGGAACGTCTGGCGCGGCTGGAAAGCAGCACCGGTTCCGAACGTGTGCAGGATGTCGCCAACGATATCCGCTCGACGATGCAGCGCTATTGCGGCGTGTTCCGTACTGACGAATTGCTGCAGACCGGCGTCAAGAAGATCATGGAACTGGACGAGCGCCGCAAGCATGTCTCCTTCAAGGACAAGTCGCGCGTCTTCAACACGGCGCGCATCGAGGCACTGGAGCTGGACAACATGATCGAGACGGCAAAGGCGACCATCGTCGCGGCTGCCGCTCGCAAGGAATCGCGCGGCGCGCATGCGCATCGCGACTACGAACAGCGCGACGACGAGAACTGGCTCAAGCATTCGCTGTATTTTTCCGAGGACAACCATCTCGAATACAAGCCGGTCGTCACGCAACCGCTGACTGTCGACACCTTCAAGCCAAAACCTCGCACATTCTGAGGCAGCCAATATGGGACGCACTATCAGACTCCAGATTTACCGTTACGATCCGGACAAGGACGCCAAGCCTTATATGCAGGACGTGACGGTCGAACTGCATCCGCACGACAAGATGCTGCTCGACGCGCTGCAGCGCATCAAGGCCGATGTCGACGATTCGCTGGCCTTGCGCCGATCGTGCCGCGAGGGTGTTTGCGGCTCGGATGCGATGAACATCAACGGCAAGAACGGTCTGGCCTGCATCACTAATCTGAACGATTTGACCGAACCGATCGTGCTGCGTCCGTTGCCGGGGCTGCCGGTCATCCGCGACCTGATCGTGGACATGACACAGTTCTTCAAACAATACGATTCGATCAAGCCTTATCTGATTAACGATACAATTGCGCCTGAAAAGGAGCGTCTGCAGATGCCGGCCGAGCGGGAAGAGCTCGATGGCCTGTACGAATGTATACTATGCGCCTGCTGTTCGACGTCCTGTCCGTCCTTCTGGTGGAATCCGGACAAGTTCGTCGGCCCGGCGGGATTACTGCAGGCGTATCGTTTCATCGCCGACAGCAGGGATCATGCGACCGGCGAACGCCTGGACAACCTGGAAGATCCGTACAGGCTGTTCCGCTGCCATACGATCATGAATTGCGTGGATGTCTGTCCGAAAGGGCTGAATCCGACCCGCGCGATCGGAAAGATCAAGGAATTGATGGTGCGCCGGGCCGTCTAGGCCCTGGGCTCAATACGGCGGCCGGTCGGCCGTCTTTTTCTTCCTTCGCGGGAAGATGACATGGAAACGTGTTGCCGAGGTAGATGCCATGTCGCAGATAACTCATCAGGCAGATCCGGTGAAGCGTGCACGCCTCAGATGGCGGGCGCGGCGCGGACTGCTTGAAAACGATTTGATCATCACGCGGTTTCTCGATGGTCATGAGGAGACACTCAGCGACGAAGAGGTCGATGCCTTTTCGTTGTTGATGGAATTGCCGGATAACGATTTGCTGAATTTGCTGCTGGCAAGGAACGAGCCGGAAGGCGAGGCCGATCTGCCCCACGTACGGGCACTGCTGGCGAGAATGCGTGCTGTCTAGCGCGTGCGCAGGTTTTTAAATTGGGATTAAATCCTACGTTACTAGAAGGAAGAGCCATGCCTCACTCACAATCTGACACCAAAGCCACACTGTCGTTTTCCGACGGTTCTCCCTCGGTGGATCTGCCGATCTACAAAGGCTCGCTTGGTCCAGATGTCGTCGATATCCGCAAGCTGTACGGCTCCAGCGGCAAATTTACCTACGATCCGGGCTTCATGTCGACCGCATCGTGCGACTCGACGATCACCTATATTGACGGTGACAAGGGCGAACTGCTGTATCGCGGTTACCCGATCGAACAACTGGCAGTCGAGTGCGATTTCCTGGAAAGCAGCTACCTGCTATTGAAGGGCGAACTGCCGACGGTTGCGCAGAAGAAAGATTTCGTCAGCACCGTCAGCAAGCACACGATGCTGCACGAGCAGATGCAGTTCTTCTTCCGCGGCTTCCGTCGCGACGCGCACCCGATGTCGGTGCTGGTTGCCACCGTCGGTGCGCTGGCATCTTTCTATCATGATTCGCTGGACATCAACGATCCGCATCATCGCGAAGTTTCCGCGATTCGCCTGATCGCCAAGATGCCGACGCTGGTGGCGATGTCGTACAAGTATTCGATCGGCCAACCGTTCGTCTACCCGCGTAACGATCTGTCGTACACGGCGAATTTCATGCACATGATGTTCTCGACGCCGAGCGAAGAGTACAAGATCAACGACGTGCTGGTGCGCGCGCTGGATCGTATCCTGATCCTGCATGCCGACCACGAACAAAATGCATCGACGTCGACGGTGCGTCTGTCCGGTTCGTCCGGCGCCAATCCGTTCGCCTGTATCGCAGCCGGTATCGCCTGCCTGTGGGGCCCGGCGCACGGCGGCGCGAACGAAGCTGCGCTGAACATGCTGAAGCAGATCGGCAGCGTCGAGCGCATTCCTGAATTCATCGCCAAGGCGAAGGACAAGGATTCCGGCTTCCGCCTGATGGGCTTCGGTCATCGCGTCTACAAGAACTTCGATCCGCGCGCCAAACTGATGCGCGAAACCTGCCATGAAGTGCTGAACGAACTCGGCCTGCACGACGATCCGCTGTTCAAGCTGGCAATGGAACTGGAGCGTATCGCACTGGAAGACGACTACTTCGTTTCGCGCAAGCTATATCCGAACGTGGACTTCTACTCGGGTATCGTGCAATCGGCGCTGGGCATTCCGGTTTCGTTGTTCACCGGCATTTTCGCGATGGCACGTACCGTCGGCTGGATTGCACAGTGGAACGAGATGATTTCCGATCCGGAACAGAAGATCGGTCGTCCGCGCCAGCTGTACATCGGCTCCACGCAACGCGATGTCGTCGAAATCGCGAAGCGCAAGTAAGTTCACTGCCACACAGTAAGGCTGCAGTAAGGGAAACCGGCGGAAAATACACATAGTTTTCCGCCGGTTTTTTCATGGCCATCACGACGTGGATAGATATGCTATTCTCGTTTTCACACTTCAACACAGAGTAACCACGCAAAGTAACAACGTCCTTCCCTACAATTTGGTTTGATGTGCAATCCGCTAACCGGTCAGGCCGTGTCGCGGAAGGTTTGAACAACCCGCTAATCTCGCGAAACGCGAAGAAAGGTGAGCAAGATGATGCAGCAGTCGGTTTCCACCTCCTATCTGTTTGGGGGGAACGCGCCGTACGTCGAAGAACTGTACGAAGCGTATCTAGACAATCCAGGGGCCGTCCCCGATAACTGGCGTTCCTACTTCGACGCCTTGCAACATGTTCCCGCAGTCGATGGTTCCGAGCGTCCCGATGTGACGCATGCATCCGTCATTGCCTCCTTTGCCGAACGCGCCAAGCGCGGCCCCATCCGTGTCATTGCACCGATCGAAGATATTGAGATGGAGCGCAAGCGCGTCGCCGTCACGCAATTGATCGCTGCCTATCGCGTACTCGGCAACAACTGGGCCAATCTCGATCCGCTGCAGCGCCAGGAACGTCCGTCGATTCCCGCACTGGAGCCGTCCTTCTACGGCTTCACCGATGCGGACATGGACATCGTGTTCAACATCAGCAATACCTATTTCGGCACCGAAACCGCATCGCTGCGCGATCTGCTGAATGCGCTGCGCGACACCTACTGCCGGTCGATTGGACCGGAGTTCATGTACATCAGCGATCCCAAGCCGAAGCTGTGGCTACAGGAAAAGCTGGAATCTCTTCGTTCCTCGCCGACGTTCCCGGCTGAGAAGAAAAAGCACATCCTCGAACGCCTGACGGCGGCGGAAGGACTGGAACGCTATCTGCACACCAAATACGTCGGCCAAAAGCGCTTTTCGCTGGAAGGCGGCGAGAGCTTCATCGCATCGCTGGATGAAGTCATCCAGCGCGGCGGCGAGAAGGGCGTGCAGGAAATCGTCATCGGCATGGCGCATCGCGGCCGCTTGAACGTGCTGGTCAATATCCTCGGCAAGACGCCGCAGGAACTGTTTGCCGAATTCGAAGGACGCCATGCCGACGATCTGCCGTCCGGCGACGTCAAGTATCACCAGGGCTTTTCGTCCGATGTCAGCACGCCTGGCGGCCCGGTGCATCTGTCGCTGGCCTTCAACCCTTCGCATCTGGAAATCGTCGATCCGGTGGTCGAAGGTTCGGTGCGCGCGCGTATCGAACGTCGTGGCAACAACGACAACAGCAACGATCCGGCGCAGCAGGTATTGCCGGTGCTGATCCACGGCGACGCCGCCTTCGCCGGCCAGGGCGTTGTGATGGAAACGCTGAATCTCGCGCAGACGCGCGGTTACGGCACGGGCGGCACCGTACACATCATCATCAACAACCAGATCGGCTTCACGACGTCCGACCCGCGCGATTCACGTTCGACGCTGTACTGCTCGGATGTCGCAAAGATGATCGAGGCACCAGTACTGCACGTGAACGGCGACGATCCGGAAGCGGTCGTGTTTGCCTCGCAGCTGGCGCTGGACTACCGCCAGGAATTCCGCAAGGACATCGTCATCGACCTGATCTGCTTCCGCAAGCTGGGTCATAACGAGCAGGACACGCCGGCGCTGACGCAGCCGCTGATGTACAAGAAGATTGCCCAGCATACCGGTACACGCAAGCTGTATGCCGACAAGCTGGCAACGCAGGGTGTCATCGATGCCGAGCAGGGCGATCAACTGATGCGGGAATACCGCGATGCGATGGATGCGGGCAAGCATACGATCGACCCTGTCATTTCTAACTTCAAGAGCAAGTATGCGGTCGACTGGATGCCTTTCCTGAACAGGAAATGGACCGATGCGGCAGATACCGCCGTTCCACTCACCGAACTGAAACGCCTGGCGACACGCATCACGACGATTCCGGAAAATTTCAAGGTGCATCCGCTGGTCGAGAAAGTGCTCGCTGATCGCGCCGCGATGGGACGCGGCGAGATGGATCTGGACTGGGGCATGGGCGAACATCTGGCCTATGCATCGCTGGTCAGTTCCGGCTATGCGGTGCGCCTGACCGGCCAGGATGCCGGCCGCGGCACCTTCGTTCATCGCCACGCGGTGCTGCACGACCAGAACCGCGAGAAGTGGGATGCCGGTACGTATGTACCGTTGCAGAACGTCTCCGATCAGCAGGCATGGTTCCGCGTCATCGATTCGGTGCTGTCCGAAGAGGCGGTACTCGCCTTCGAATACGGATATTCGACTGCCGATCCGAACACGCTGGCGATCTGGGAAGCGCAGTTCGGCGATTTCGCCAACGGTGCGCAGGTCGTCATCGACCAGTTCATCAGTTCCGGCGAAGTGAAATGGGGCCGCATTTCCGGCCTCGTGATGATGCTGCCGCACGGCTATGAAGGCCAGGGACCGGAGCACTCGTCGGCACGTCCGGAGCGTTTCCTGCAACTGTGCGCCGACAACAACATGCAGGTCGTGCAGCCGACGACGGCCGCACAGATATTCCACCTGCTGCGCCGCCAGATGATCCGTCTGTTCCGCAAACCGCTGGTGATCCTGACGCCGAAATCTCTGCTGCGGAACAAGGATGCCGGCTCGCCGCTGGAAGATCTTGCCAAGGGTTCGTTCCAGACCGTGATCGGCGAGGTGGACGACAAGATCGATGCGAAGAAGGTCAAGCGCATCATCGCCTGCTCGGGCCGCGTGTACTACGACCTGGTTGCCGCGCGCAAGGAGCGCGCGCAGAACGATGTGGCGATCATTCGTATCGAACAGTTGTATCCGTTCCCGCACAAGGCATTCGCCGCCGAGCTGAAGAAATTCCCGAACGCGAACGAACTGGTGTGGGCGCAGGACGAACCGCAGAACCAGGGCGCATGGTTCCAGATCCAGCACAACATTCTGGAAAACATGGAGGACGGCCAAAAGCTGGCCTATGCGGGACGCCCGGCCAGCGCATCGCCGGCGGTCGGCTATTACGACAAGCATTTTGCGCAGCAGAAAGCATTGATCGAAGCGGCTTTTGCCAAGTTAAAAGGTTTTGTACTGACCAAATGAAGACCCTGCGGCGCATCCGAATGCCGGAGCGCCGCATGAACAAACCGAAACGGAGAGTTATATGGCAATTCTTGAGGTAAAAGTCCCGCAGCTGTCGGAATCCGTCGCCGAGGCGACGCTGCTGCAATGGCACAAGAAGGTCGGTGAAGCCGTCGCGCGCGACGAAAATCTGATCGACATCGAAACCGACAAGGTCGTGCTGGAACTGCCGGCACCCGACGCCGGCGTCATCACGCAGATCGCCAAGGAAGACGGCAGCACCGTGGTGGCGGGCGAGGTAATCGCATTGATCGACACCGACGCCAAGCCTGCGGCGGCGGAGGCAAAGGCAAGTCCGGCCGTGACACCCAATCCTGTCTCGGATGCGCCGGCTGCGACTGCTGCACCGGCACCGACGCAGATCGCGCCCAAAGAGACGGCGAAGGCTGGCGACGTTGCGATGCCGGCCGCGGCCAAGATGCTGGCGGAGAACAAGCTGTCGGCATCCGACGTGGCAGGCACGGGTAAGGACGGACGCGTCACCAAGGGCGACGTGATCGATCATCTGCAAGGCAAGCCGGCAACGACGGCAGCGCCTGCGCCGGCTGCGCCGGCTGGCGTGAGCAAGCCGTCGCTGCAGCAGGTTGCCACGCCGACCAATCCGGCCCTGGCCGATCGCCCGGAAGAACGTGTGCCGATGAGCCGCCTGCGCGCGCGCATCGCGGAACGTCTGCTGCAATCGCAATCCAACAACGCCATCCTGACGACCTTCAACGAAGTCAACATGCAGCCGGTCATGGATTTGCGTACCAAGTACCGCGACAAGTTCGAAAAGGAACATGGCGTCAAGCTCGGCTTCATGTCCTTCTTCGTGAAGGCGGCAGTCGCCGCGCTGAAGAAGTACCCGATCATCAATGCATCGGTCGACGGCAATGACATCGTCTATCACGGCTACTTCGACATCGGCATTGCCGTCGGTTCGCCGCGCGGACTGGTGGTGCCCATCCTGCGCGATGCAGACCAGATGTCGATTGCGGATATCGAGAAAAAGATCGGCGAATTCGGCACCAAGGCCAAGGACGGCAAACTGACGCTGGAAGAGCTGACCGGCGGCACATTCTCGATCTCCAACGGCGGCATCTTCGGCTCCATGCTGTCGACGCCGATCATCAATCCGCCGCAATCCGCGATTCTCGGCATCCATGCAACGAAGGAACGTCCGGTCGTCGAAAACGGGCAGATCGTGATCCGCCCGATCAACTATCTGGCGCTGTCCTACGACCATCGCATCATCGACGGCCGCGAAGCGGTGCTCGGACTGGTGGCAATGAAGGAAGCGCTGGAGGATCCTGCGCGCTTGCTGCTGGATCTTTGAGTCGAACCGGGATTTTGTGATGATCTTCGGGAGGCGCGACTGCGCAAGTGCATGCCAGCGCCTTCCGATACCGACGATATGACAGGATAACGATATGGCGAACAATTTCGATGTCGTAGTAATCGGCGGCGGTCCGGGCGGCTATGTCGCCGCGATTCGCGCCGCGCAGCTGGGGCTTTCCACTGCCTGCATAGACGAATGGAAAAATGCAAAGGGCGGCCCGGCACCGGGCGGCACCTGTACCAATGTCGGCTGCATTCCTTCCAAGGCGCTGCTGCAGTCTTCCGAATATTTCGATCACGCAGGGCATGCGTTTGCCGATCACGGCATCGAAATCAAGGATCTGTCGCTGAATCTGAAAAAGCTGCTGGCTCGCAAGGACACGGTGGTCAAGCAGAACAACGACGGCATTCTTTATCTGTTCAAGAAGAACAAGGTGACGTTCTTCCACGGCCGCGGCTCTTTCGTGAAAACGGGTGCGGACGGCAGCGAAATCCGGATTGCCGGTGCGACAGAAGAAACCATCGTCGCCAAACATGTCATCGTGGCGACCGGTTCCTCGCCGCGAGAATTGCCGAACGTGCCTTTCGATGAAAAGTTGATTCTGTCGAATACCGGCGCGCTGGCGATTCCCGATGTGCCGAAGCGGCTCGGCCTGATCGGTGCAGGTGTCATCGGGCTGGAGATGGGCAGTGTCTGGCATCGCCTGGGTTCGGAAGTCACGATCCTGGAAGCGTTGCCGAATTTTCTTGGTGCGGCCGATGAAGCGGTTGCCAAGGAAGCGTGGAAGCAGTTCACGAAGCAGGGATTGGCGATCAACCTGGGTGTCAAGATCGGTACGATCGCTGCCGGCAAGAACAACGTGACGGTCAACTACACCGACGACAAGGGCGGTGCGCAGAAAGCCGTGTTCGACAAGCTGATCGTTTCGATCGGCCGCGTGCCGAATACGGTCGGACTGAATGCAGAAGGCATCGGACTGAAACTGGACGAGCGCGGCTTCATCGCTGTCGACGACGATTGTCGCACCAGCCTGCCGAACGTATGGGCGGTCGGCGACGTGGTGCGCGGCCCGATGCTGGCGCACAAGGCAGAGGAAGAGGGCGTTGCCGTCGCCGAGCGCATTGCCGGCCAGCATGGACATGTCAACTTCAACACGATTCCATGGGTCATTTACACATCGCCGGAAATCGCCTGGGTCGGCAAGACCGAGCAGCAGCTGAAGAGCGAGAATGTCGCCTACAAGAGCGGCAGTTTCCCTTTCTTGGCGAACGGTCGTGCCCGCGCGTTGGGCGATACCGCAGGCTTCGTCAAGATATTGGCCGATGCGCGCACGGATGAAATTCTCGGCGTGCACATCATCGGGCCGATGGCGTCGGAGCTGATCGCCGAATCGGTTACGGCGATGGAGTTCCGCGCATCGTCGGAAGACATCGCCCGCATCTGCCATGCACATCCGTCGTTGTCGGAGGCGGTGAAGGAAGCCGCGCTGGCTGTCGATGGCCGTGCATTGAATTTCTAGGAGCGAGGCATGAAGCACTGCGTGAGACACATCGTGCGGAGCAAGATGGCGGCGGTGCTGCTGCCTTTGTTCTTGGCAGCCTGTGCAACCGGCCCCGCCGATCGGCAGGTCACGATCGCGACCGCTACGAGCAACGGACAGGAATTCCCGGGCGCGAGTTGTTTCGTCTCGACCAATAGCCGCAGCTGGAACGTGACTACGCCGGCGACACTGGAAATTCCTGCCAGCGGCGATTTGCGCATCGTCTGCAACAAGGCCGGTTACCGGACATCCGAATTGCGCATGCCACCGATCGGGCAGGGAGGCGGTTCCAGCATGGGTGTCGGCGTCGGAGGCGGCAGCGGCAACGTTGGTGTGGGACTGGGTTTCAGCCTACCGATCAGTTCAAGCGGCAGCAGTTATCCACCTCGCATACGGGTTACGATGTCGCCGCAATGACAGAACGGTTTTCTAGCGATAAGGGCGAGCACGGCTCGCCCGTTTTTTTGCCCACGGATACGATGCAATGAATGTCAGCGAATTCTATGAGCAGACGCTGCAGTCACGCGGCTTTTCCGCCGATGCTGCGCAGCGCAATGCAGTGAACCGGCTGCAACGCGCCTACGACGAATGGGTGACGTACAAGGAAAAGCGGCGTAATCCATTGCGGCGATGGCTGTCTCCGCCGGAAGTGCCGCGTGGCGTGTACATGTGGGGTGGTGTCGGGCGTGGCAAATCCTTTCTGATGGACAGTTTCTATTCGGTTGTTCCGCTGAAAAGGAAAACACGCGTGCATTTCCACGAATTCATGCGCGACATACACCGGCAGCTCGATGCGTTGAAAAAAGTCGCCGATCCGCTGGATACGGTGGCAGCCAATGTAGCGAAAAAATATCGGCTGATCTGTTTCGATGAATTCCACGTCATCGATATTGCCGATGCAATGATTCTCTACAATCTATTCAAGGCATTGTTCGCACACGGCGTATCGTTCATCATCACTTCCAATTTCGAACCGAGCACACTGTATCCGGATGGCTTGCATCGCGACCGCATCCTGCCGGCCATCGCCTTGCTGAAGGAAAAGATGGACATTCTGCAAGTCGATGGCGGCACGGATTACCGCAAGCGTGCGCTGGTACAGGTTGCGGCCTATCACACGCCTGCAGATGCAAACGCCGAGCGTGCATTGCAGGCGGCGTTCGAACGCATCGCGGAAATGGTCGATGAGGACCCCGTCATTCGCGTCGAAGGGCGGGATATCCGTTCGCTGCGTCGTGCCGGGGGCGTAATCTGGTTCGATTTCGCAACGTTATGCGGCGGTCCGCGTTCGCAGAACGATTACCTGGAAATTGCCAGCCGCTTCCATACGGTGATCCTGTCCGGCATACCGGCGATGTCGGCTGCGATGGCATCGGAGGCGCGCCGCTTCATCTGGCTGGTCGATGTGCTGTACGATCACAAGATCAAACTGCTGGTCTCGGCCGAGGTACCGATGGAACACCTGTATGCAGAAGGCTCGCAGGCGATGGAATTCCAGCGTACCGTGTCGCGTCTAATGGAAATGCAGTCCGCAGAATATATGGAAGCAGAGCGCCGCCACACGCCCTTCTTTTAGTTGAATTATCTATCCGGAAATTTATGAAACTGTCATTGAAAATTGTGATTCTTTCCATGTTGTTGTCGTATGGCCAGTTTGCGCTGGCGCAATCTGCCGAAGAGGCGCATGCGGAAGCACTGGCTTATACGATCGACGATATCGTCGCCCATTACCCGGCCAATTCGATCCAGTCGGTGGATATGGCCAATGTCGCGCTGACGGACGTACAGCAAGCGCGCGCGAAACTCGAAGCGCGATTCGAGGCGGAACAGCAGCTTTGCTATCCCAAGTTTTTCACTACGGCCTGCCTGAACAAGTCAATCGAGCGCAAGCGCCTGGATTTGCAGGCGGTGAAGAACATCGAGATTGAAGCCAACGCCTACATCCGGCATGCGCGTGTGGAAAAACGCGACCGGAAACTGGAAGAAAAGGCACGCGAGAGGGCGGAAAAGAACAAGGTCGATCCCATCCTGACGGCACCGCAGCCGGAAGAGTCCGCCACGCCTGTGGTACCGCCGGCCGACGTTGCGGACCCCGAGCGCAAGCAGAAGGCGGATGCCTATGCGAAGAAGGTGGCGGACCATGAAAAACGTCAGCAGCAACTGGAACAGGAGCGGCAGGCAGGCGCTGCCGAGCGCGCCGCGAATGTCGAAAAATATGAGGCCAAGCAAAAAGAGGCCGCGGAACGTCAGCGCAAGGTAGTCGAGCGCAAGGCGGAAAAGGAAAAGGCAGAAAAGGAAAAGCAGGCGAAGGCGGCTGCCGAAGCGAACCGTCCGCCGCCGACACCCGGCGAGTAAAAATTCGAGCGTAAATTGGTTTGCAGCGTTGCCGGCGGGACATTGGCAATCGCATAACGGGACCAATGAGGCATTCGTACGACAAATTATGCTGAATTGTGCAGCGTGCGACGATTTTCTTCCGGTATAATCAATCGGCGTGGAGATTCGAGCTTGTGGTGCAGTCTGTCTGTCATTCCTGTCTTGGTTGAAACGAACTATCGGGGTATTTACCCCACAACTTGAAAATAGGAATTGCAATGGCAACTGGTACCGTTAAATGGTTCAATGACGCAAAAGGCTTCGGCTTTATCACCCCGGACGAAGGCGGCGAAGATCTGTTCGCACACTTCTCGGCTATCCAAGACAGCGGCTTCAAATCGCTGCAGGAAAACCAGCGCGTTACTTTCGAAGTGACGACTGGCCCGAAAGGCAAGCAAGCTTCGAACATTCAAAAAGCCTAATCGGCGATTGAATGCATAAAAAAACCCCGGCATGCCGGGGTTTTTTGTTTTGCAGGAGCGCTCTTTGGCTGCGATGACGTTGCTGATAGACGTGGGTCTTGTCAGCCCTGACGCAGTACCGCGCGCAGGTTGCGTTCCTCCTGCCATGTACGCTGTTCGGCGTTGCGCGCCGCCGCATGCCGTTCATCTTCACTCTTGTCCGCGTGGGCCATGAGCAGCCTGTGCGCGATGCGCGGATCGGGCAGCGAGGTTCCGTAGAAGACGACATCGTCGCCGCGTTGGAGCAGCAGGGTAGGGAAGTTCTCCACGTCGAAATCGCCAACCAGGTCGGCACGATCTTCGATATCGATCCAGACAAACAATTTGTCCGGATGTTCGTTCGCCAGCGTATCGAAGCCGGGGCGATAGGCATTGCAGACGTCGCACCAGGCAGCGCACAGGCAGGCGACGACCCATGTGTCGTCTTTCATCTGTTGCGCCAGTTGCGACTTGTTTTCCTGGTCTAGTACGATGGTTGGCATCCCGTTATTCTACCGGTTTGCATCGGATCATGAGCGGCAGTGCAATGCTGCAGGGATTTGCACTGAACGTGTCGGTCTTGCACGGTAAAATACACGCCATGTCCACGATTCTCGCCATCGAAACCTCCGCCGATCTCGCATCTGCCGCCTTGCTGCGCAATGGCGTGCTTACGGTGCACGAGTCAGCCGGAGTCGCCAATCATTCGCAAACGATTCTGCCGATAGTGCAGGCGCTTCTATCCGATGCTGGTATTGCGTTGGCTGATTGCGATGCGATCGCCTTCGGCTCGGGGCCGGGATCGTTCACCGGCGTGCGTACGGCCTGCGGCATCGCGCAAGGATTGGCGTTCGGTGCCGAATTGCCGTTGCTGCCGACAGTGACGCTGCTGGCACTGGCGCGCGCCTGCCATGAGCAAAGCGGCGCAGCGGATGTGCTGGCGATCATCGATGCACGCATGGGAGAAGTCTACTGGGCGCAATATCGTTTTGGTGCGGGTGCAGACTGGCAGACAATCGTTGAACCCGCGTTGTCGTCTGCAGCGGATGTTGCACCTGTCGGCACTCCGGTTGCATGCGGCAATGGCTTGAAGGTTTATGAAAAGGATTTTGCCGGCCGTGCGTTTTTCGATGCGCAATGGGCCGACCTTGTGCCGCACGCCGCGCAGGTGGCGACGTTGGGCGCCGCTGCCTTTGAGCGAGGAGAGGGCGTGCACGCCGATGCGGCGGAACCGCTTTATCTGCGCAACAAGGTCGCGCTGACAACCAGCGAACGCATGGCGAAGGCGGAAGCAAAGGAGACGGCATGAGCATGGTGTTCAGCGCGCCGCCGGCCTCCGATGAGTCGGTGCATGAATTCCGTTTTTTTCGCATGCAGCCATCCGATATCAGCGATGTGCTGGCAATCGAAAACGACGTCTATCCATTCCCGTGGACGCGCGGCAATTTTCTCGATTCGATCAGCAGCAATTATGAAACCTGGCTGTTGCGCGATGCCGCTGGCGCATTGACCGGCTATTTCCTTTTGATGTTGTCGGTGGACGACGCCCATTTGCTCAACATTACCGTGCATCGCGATATGCAGGGACAGGGGATCGGCCTGTTGTTGCTCGACAAGGCCAGGGCGATCACGCGTGAGAAAAAACTGCATGCGATGCTGCTGGAAGTTCGGCCATCGAATACGCGTGCGGAAAAAATCTATCGACAGTACGGCTTCACGCGCATCGGCGTGCGCAAGGGGTACTATCCGGCACCGAACAACGAGCGTGAGGATGCCATTGTCATGAAATTGGTGCTATGAGCGATACGGCACGCCGCACGGCGTTTCTGCACGAGATGGGGCTGGGGCCGATCTGGCAACAGCGTAGCCGCGCATTCGTGAACGATGTCGAGGTGCCGGCGATACCGTTGGCGGATGAGCCGGCATTGGCGTCGACGATTCCCGAGCCGGTTGCTGCATCACCAGTGGACTCGGCATTCGCCATGGTCGATGCCGCCGTAGACAGGGAAACGGCAATCGCCGGCATGGATTGGGAGGAACTGCAAGCGGCGGTATCCGGCTGCACCAGCTGCAATCTGTGCAAGACGCGCACGAAAACGGTATTCGGCGTCGGCGACCGCAAGGCGCGCTGGATGTTCATCGGCGAAGGTCCAGGCCGCAACGAGGATCTGCAAGGCATGCCTTTCGTCGGCCCGGCCGGCAAACTGCTCGACAACATGATGGTGGCGATGGGATTGAAGCGTGGCGAAAACACCTATATCGCCAACATCGTCAAATGTCGTCCGACGGATGCCAACAAGCGCGACCGGCCGCCGGAAGCCGACGAATCCGGCGCCTGCATGCCGTACCTGCAGCGGCAGATTGCACTGATCCGGCCGACCGTGATCGTCGCGCTCGGCAAGACGGCGGCATTGTCGCTGCTGCAGCTGGACCCTTCCACGCCGGTCAGCCGCTTGCGCGGCAAGGTATATCGCCATGGCGATATACCGTTGATCGTCACCTACCATCCCGCTTATCTGTTGCGTAATCTGCCGGACAAGAGCAAGGCATGGGCCGATCTGTGTCTGGCGATGCAGGCATATGAAGGCGGCAACTGATTCTGCGGCACGTCCTGCCGCTACTTTTCAGGAAGAGTTCCATCGGCGCTGGTCGCATCTGCGCGATCCGCAGGTGCGCAGCCTTGCATGGCTGCTGGATGCGCCTGATCTACTCGACGCGTCCGACAGGCGATGGCAGGGACGTATCGCTTCGCTGACCGGCATTGCTGATGCAGAAACGGCTGCATGGTTGCGCGAGCTTGACGATAAACCCCAAGCCTTGCATGCACATCTGGATGTGCGGCCGTTTTCCCGTCTCGGCCGTCATGCGGAAAAGCTGATGTCTTTCTATCTGCTGCACCGTGGCGTCCTGGTTGCGCATGGCGTGCAGGTTCGGGATGAGAACAATACGATAGGCGAATTCGATTTTCTGGTGCGGCTGAATGCGCAACTCGTGCATTGGGAATTTGCCACCAAGTTCTATCTGCTCGAATCCAGCGGTACCGGTGCGGATGCCGATTACTTCGTCGGCCCGAATCTGGCAGATACGCTGGGTGCGAAGATGCACAAGATCTTCGATCGGCAATTGTTGCTGTCGTCCCATCCGGCGGCTCGGGCAGTATTGCCTGGGACGGTGGCGCTGGCGCAGGCCCTGGTGAAGGGATGGCTGTTTTACCGTGATGGCGATGCCTGGTCGCCGCATGTGCATGGCACCTCACCGGCGCATTGCCGCGGATTCTGGTGTGCGTTGAGCGAAATGGAAAATCACCCCGACGAGCGTTATGCCGTCCTGCCGCGCCTGCAATGGCTGGCGCCGATACGGTTGCCGTCGCAGGAGACGATGACGAAGAAAGCATTGCTGGCGCATTTGTCTGCACATTTCGCGCAGGACACGATGCCGGTGATGGTGGCGCGCATGGCAGAGGGTGGCGATTGCGCCATCGAGGCCGAGAGAGGATTCGTCGTGCCGGACGACTGGCGCACACGCGCCGGGCAGCGCGTGCAATTGGGACGATCCGGAAGCTAAGGGTTCTAGTGCTTAGGTTCGCCGATCAGCGATAGCGAATCGTGCTCGCGCTGGTTGGCGGCATGGCGGCGCATGATCAGATACATTGTGCCGGCAACGAACAGACCGAACAGGACGATCACGATGTCGATGTCCAGATCGATCTTGACCATCAGCGCATACAGCAGAAGCATCGTCAGCACCGACAGGTTTTCATTGAAGTTTTGCACTGCAATTGAATGGCCGGCGCTCATCAGCACATGGCCGCGATGTTGCAGCAGCGCATTCATCGGCACGACGAAATAGCCGGACAGCGCGCCCACCAGCACCAGCAAAGGATAGGCGATCAGCGTGGTATGCACCATCGTCATTGCCATGACGACGATACCCATGACGATGCCGAGCGGCATCACGGATAGCGATTTCTTCAGCGGAACGAAACGAGCGGCCGCCATTGCACCAACTGCCACGCCGCAGGCGACGATGCCTTGCAGAATGGCGGCCTTGTCGAGCGGCATGCCCAGCGATTGCTCCGCCCACTTCAGCACGATGAACTGCAATGTGGCGCCGGCACCCCAGAACAAGGTGGTGACGGCCAGCGAGATTTGGCCGAGGCGGTCTTTCCACAGTGTGGTGAAGCAGCCGGCAAAATCGGCGATCAGTTTGATCGGGTTGCGTTCCTGATGCGGATAACGTGCGCCGGTATCGGGAATCCGTAGGTTGAAGAGGGCGGCCAGTAGATAAGTGATGGCGATGACGCACAACGCCGCTTCGGCCGGTGTGTCGATACCGAGATCGATGATCGGAAAATCGAAGGCCAGCAGTTCGGCAGCAATGCGCGGATTGATCAATGCGCCGCCCATCACGGTACCAAGAATGATCGACGCCACCGTCAGGCCTTCGATCCAGCCATTGGCGGCGACCAGTTTTTCTGCCGGCAGCAATTCGGTCAGGATGCCGTATTTGGCCGGCGAATAGGCCGCGGCACCGAAGCCGACGACCGCATACGCCAGCAGTGGATGAACACTGAAGAACATCATCGCGCAACCTGCAATCTTGATCAGGTTGGTGATGAACATGACGCGTCCCTTGGGCAGCGCATCGGCGAAGGCGCCGACGAAGGCGGCAAGCAGAACGTAGGACAGGACGAAGAACAGTTTCAGCAGCGGGGTCATCCAGTCGGGGGACTGCATGGTTGTCAACAAAGCGATGGCGGCGATGAGAAGGGCATTGTCGGCGAGCGAGGAAAAAAACTGCGCCGCCATGATGGTGTAAAAACCGCGATTCATCCGCATCAACTCTTTTTGCTGTGTGTCTGTCTGTGTCTCCGGCCTGCTTTATACCATGAAAATCGTGAACGCCAGATGAAATGACCGGCGCGATGCAGGCATCGTCCGGTAAAATGCACGATCTGCCCGATTGACCGTTCCCACCGATTCACGTATGCCAAGACCGCTCGTCGCCACTATCGATATCGCCGCTCTTAGACACAATCTTGCCGTCGCGAGGAAATGTGCGCCGGCAGCAAGAATTCTGGCGGTCGTCAAGGCGAATGCATACGGGCACGGATTGGCGCGCGCCTTGCGCGGTTTTGCCGATGCGGACGGCCTTGGCCTGATCGAGCCGGAAGGCGCGATCGAGCTGCGCCAGTCGGGCTGGACCAAGCGCATCGTCCTGCTGGAAGGATTTTTCGATGAAGCTGATCTGCGGACCGTCCTCGATTTCGAGCTGGATACGGTTGTCCATTCTCTCGCCCAGCTGGATATGCTGGAAAAAATCCAGTCAGTCCGGCAGGATGCGCAAATCGATGTGCATCTGAAAGTAAACAGCGGCATGAACCGTCTGGGCTTCATGCCTGCCGATTGTCCCGCCATCTGGAAACGATTGCGTGTGTTGCCGTTCGTGCGCGATATCGGATTCGTTACGCATTTTGCCAATGCGGAAGAGGGCGATCATCCTGTGCTGCCGCCGTCGGAGCAGGTACGTCGCTTCAAGGCCGCGACTGGCGATCTGTCGGGCGAGCGCAGTCTCTCCAATTCCGCTGGTGACCTGATGCATCCGGAATTCGCCGCCGACTGGGTGCGCCCTGGCGTGATGCTGTACGGTGCCACGCCGGCAGAACGGTCCGCCGCTTCCTTTGATCTGAAACCGGCAATGACCTTGCAGACGGAGGTGATCGGCATTCAGCAGATTGCCGCCGGCGATGCAGTGGGCTACGGCAGCCGTTTCGTGGCCGAGCGGCCGATGAGCATAGGCGTCGTCGCATGCGGCTATGCGGACGGTTATCCGCGCCATGCACCGGATGGTACGCCGATTCTGGTCGATGGCATTCGTACACGTGTCGTCGGCCGTGTATCGATGGACATGATCACCGTTGATCTGACGCCGGTTCCCGACGCGCACATCGGCAGCAAGGTGACCCTGTGGGGCGAAGGTTTGCCGATCGACGAAGTCGCCAATGCAGCCGGTACCGTGGGATACGAATTGATGTGCGCGATCATGCCGCGCGTACGGGTCGTCGAGGTTGGCGACTGATTTTTGCAGTGATCGTCGCATTCACGCTAGAACAACATAACCGAAACAAACAAGTACAGATGGCTAAAGCCAAAACCAATTACACCTGCAGCGAATGCGGCGGCGTTTCCGCCAAGTGGGGCGGCCAGTGCCCGTCCTGCGGCGCGTGGAATACGCTGGTGGAAAACGTCGTCGAAAGCGCCGGTGCGAATCGCTTTTCGGCGCAGCACCAGGGACTGGTGCAGACGGCGCCGGTGCTGAGTCTGGCCGACATCGAGGCGCTGGACGTGCCGCGCTTCGGTACCGGCATCGAGGAATTCGATCGCGTGCTGGGCGGCGGGCTGGTGGCCGGCGGTGTCGTGCTGATCGGCGGCGATCCGGGCATTGGAAAATCCACGCTGCTGCTGCAGGCGCTGTCCAATCTGTCGAAGATCAAGAAGGTGTTGTACGTCAGCGGCGAGGAATCCGGCGCGCAGATCGCGTTGCGTGCGAAACGCCTGTCGGTGGACGGTCGTGAGCTGAAGCTGCAGGCGGAAATCCAGCTCGAGAAGATCCTCAATACGCTGGCCGAGCACAAGCCGGAAGTTGCCGTCATCGATTCGATCCAAACTATCTATTCGGATGCGCTAACGTCTGCGCCGGGTTCGGTGGCGCAGGTGCGCGAATGCGCGGCACAACTGACGCGCGTGGCCAAGCAGAACGGCATCACGATCATCATGGTTGGCCATGTGACGAAGGAAGGTTCGCTGGCCGGTCCGCGCGTGCTGGAGCACATCGTGGACACCGTGCTGTATTTCGAAGGCGATACGCATTCGAGTTTTCGCCTCGTGCGTGCGATCAAGAACCGCTTCGGTGCCGTCAACGAACTGGGCGTGTTTGCAATGACCGAAAAGGGATTGAAGGGCGTCTCCAATCCATCGGCACTGTTCCTGTCACAGCACGACAATCCGGTGCCGGGCTCCTGCGTGATGGTGACGCAGGAAGGCACGCGGCCGCTGCTGGTGGAAATCCAGGCGCTGGTGGACAGCTCACACGTGCCGAATGCGCGTCGATTGTCAGTCGGCCTGGAACAGAATCGGCTGGCGATGCTGCTTGCGGTGCTGCATCGGCATGCCGGCATCGCGGCCTTCGATCAGGACGTATTCATCAATGCCGTCGGTGGCGTGAAGATCACCGAACCCGCCGCCGATCTGGCGGTGCTGCTGGCGATCCATTCATCGATGCGCAGCAAGCCGTTGCCGCGCGGTCTGGTTGTGTTCGGTGAAGTCGGCCTGGCTGGCGAGATTCGTCCCGCACCACGGGGACAGGAACGCCTGCGCGAAGCGGCCAAGCTGGGCTTTTCGATGGCGCTGATTCCGAAAGCGAATGCGCCCAAGCAAAAGATCGAAGGGTTGAAGGTTATCGGCGTCGAGCGTATCGACGAAGCGATGAACCGTGTGCGCGAATTGGAATAAGTGCGGGTAGCGGCTTGAGGCTAGCTGGCCGCAATGTGTTCCTTCAATAGGCGTGCCGCCTTGACGCCGCTGCGCACGGCAGACTCCAACGTCGCCGGATAGTCGCCTGCCAGATAGTCGCCGGCAATTGCAAGATCGGGAAATGCCGTTTGTTCGACAGGGCGCTTCAGTGCCGGCGTGCAGGAATAGGTGGCACGCTTTTCGGTGATGACGCGTGCCCAATCCGGATGCGCGAGTTCGGGGCGCTCGAAGGCATCGGCGAGTTGCGTCGTCACAGCTTGGATCAGAGCCTCGTGTCCATCAGCGATGGCAGCGGTCGACGCGCTGATGACGACGGCGAACAAGCCGTCCTGTTGTGCATCGAGCTGGCCGCGGTCGAAAACAAATTGTCCCGGTCTATTGGTTGCATCGTCGAGCAAGGCAAAGAACGGTTGCGTGAGACGCGTGCCGGACGGATATTGCACATAGCAGGTGCTGATTGGTTCGTAGGCAAAGTCCGGAAACGGTTGGCCCGTCGCTTCGGCCAGCAGGCTTGCTGTCTGCAGAGCAGGCGTGGCGACAATTACCGCATCGAAGATCGCTTCTTCATTTCCCGCTGTTGCCAGCATCCACCCTTTGTCCGTCTTGCACATGCTTTGGACGGCCGTGCCCATCCTGATTTCTCCATCATGCTTTTCGATAAAGCTGGCTGCGTGTTGCGGGAACAGCGTGCTCAGATCGACCTTGGGAATCAACATGTCGGATGCCGCACGACGAGCACCAAGGCTGTCGCGCAGAACATTCAGGAAAACCTGCGCCGAGGCGCGTTCCGGCGGCGTGTTCAGCGCGGCGATGCAGAGCGGTTGCCACATCAGCCGGATCAATCGTTCGGTTTGATCGTAGCGCTGCAGCAATGTCGTCACACTGCAATCGTCGTTCAGCCGCCAGTCCATCCAGCGCGCGGTCGTCGAGAAGCGCGCGAGCGCCAGCTTGTCGTCGCGCGTCAATCCCTGCGCGCGCCATAACGCCATGAGCAGATGCAGCGGGGCGGGCAAGCGCGGCGCGATGAAGTCCATGCCGTCGCAGCCGGCCGGATAGCGCATTTGCAGCGGCAGGCGCAGTAACGCCGTGTCGGGATCGACGCCGGTCATTTCGAGCAGGCGCAGGGTTTCTGTGTAGGCGCCGAGCAGGATGTGCTGGCCGTTGTCCAGCTGTCTGCCGTCGAGTTCGACGGCACGTGCGCGGCCACCCAGCGTGCGTGCCGCCTCGAACAGTGTGACCTTGCAACCGGCATCCGCCAGCTCGACAGCTGCGGCGCAGCCGGCCCAGCCGGCACCGATGACGGCGACGGAAGTTATCATGGGAAGCAGGAAGTCGGTCCGTCAGCCGCGCACATAGGTAGTCCAGGCCAGCCACAGCTTGCGTAGCGGCGTCAGCGAGATGCGCTGGTTCAGCACATGAAAACCGTCGCGTTCGACTTCGCCGAGCAGCGCGCGATAGATGGCTGCCATGATGAGGCCGGGGCGTTGTGCGCGGCGATCTTCCTTCGGCAACAAGGCAAAGGCTTCATCGTACAGGCGTTGCGCGCGTTCGGCCTGGAAACGCATCAATTGCTCGAAGCGATCGCTGTGGCGCGCATTCAGGATGTCGGCGGCGGTAACGTTGAACTGCTGCAGTTCACTGACCGGCAGATAGATGCGGCCTTTGCGTGCATCCTCGCCGACGTCGCGAATGATGTTCGTCAACTGGAAGGCGAGGCCGAGTTTTTCCGCATATTGCAGCGTCTGCGGATTGGTGACGCCGAAGATGTTGGCCGACAGGATGCCGACCACACCGGCCACATGCCAGCAATATTTCTGCAAGCCGGCAAAGTCGAGATAACGCGTCTGATCCAGATCCATTTCCATGCCATCGACGATGGCGGTCAGCTTGTCGCCGTCGATAGCATATGGCTCGAGATGCGGTTGCAGCGCCTGCATGACCGGATGCGTCGCGTTGCCGGCCATCAGTGCCGCGATTTCGGTACGCCACCATGCAAGCTTGATGCGGGCGACGCCGGCATCCGTGCATTCGTCGACGGTATCGTCCACTTCGCGGCAGAACGCATACAGCGCAGTGATGGCGCGGCGCCGGTCCGGCGGCAGGAACAGGAAGCTGTAATAGAAACTCGATCCGCTTTGCGCGGCTTTTTGTTGGCAGTATTCGTCGGGGGACATGGGTGTGGGCGCTTTGCGCTGAATTTGCGCTGAATCAAGCCGCTATGCTAGCCGAGTCGGGCAATGGCGACAAATCATGATGATGCGTGCAGTCGAGAGCGCATGCGCAATGTGCGCCACAGGATGCGCAGCCAGTCGCCACTGTCCAGTTTGGGGCGGCGGCGATGGACGTCGAAATCGACATGCTCGATCTTTTCCAGAATGCGCAAGCCGCCATGCACCACCATGCGCAATTCCCAACCGATCCGGCCGGGCAACCGCAGTGCCAGCGGTGCGCCGGCAAGCAGCATCTCGCGTGCGCGTGCGACTTCGAACCACATCAGCGCACGCCATGCATCGTGGGTGCGCCGTTCGGACATGTCTCGTTCGGATATGCGGAAGCGGAGCAGATCTTCCTGCGGCAGATAGATGCGCTGTTTTTTCAGGTCGATTGCCACGTCCTGCCAGAAGTTGATCAGTTGCAGCGCCGAGCATATCGCATCCGAATCGCGCAGATTGGGTTCGGTCGCGGCGTCGTACAGATGCAGCATCAGGATGCCGACCGGATTGGCGGAGCGACGGCAATAGTCGAGCAGGGTGTCGAAATCGTCGTAGCGCTGGACGAGCACGTCCTGCTTGAACGCCGACAACAGATCGCGGAACGGCTGCAGCGGAAGCGCATGTTCGTGGATGACGCGCGCCAGAGGCTGAAACAGCGGGACGGTTGTCGGCTGGCCGGATGCGATTTTGTCCAGTTCCATTTCATATCCGGTCAACGCTGCCAGCCGTTGATCCGGGGTTGCATCGCCTTCATCGGCCAGATCGTCGGCGCTGCGGGCGAATGCGTAAATGGCTTCTACCGCCGGGCGCAGGCGGGCGGGCAGCAGCAGCGAAGCAACGGGAAAATTTTCGTAGTGGTCGACAGGCATGGGAACGCTAGCCAAGGATTGCCAGAGCGCATGGTAAAGGAAAAAGCGATGCTTGCCGCTGGAATGGCGGGCCGAGGTTGGCATGGCAAAGTGTCAAAAATCAGCGCAGCGATGTCAAAATCCAGTAAAATCCCGGGTTGAAGTTGAAAAGCCGGCATCATGGCAGCGCAGGGCGACACGCATTCACTTCGTGGTCGCCCTTTGCTTTTTGTCGGCGCACCGATCCCGCGAGGATGGCGAAATTGGTAGACGCACCAGGTTTAGGTCCTGACGCCAGCAATGGTGTGGGGGTTCGAGTCCCCCTCCTCGCACCACGAAAGTATTCTTAATTTTTTGGACGATTCACATGGCAACTGCAGTCGAAACCCTCGAAAAACTCGAACGCCGCATCACCATCAACGTGCCAGTCGCTGACGTACAGGCCGAAGTGGAAAAGCGCCTGAAAGTACGCGCACGCACGGCCAAGGCGCCGGGCTTCCGTCCGGGCAAGGTTCCGATGAAGATGGTTGCACAGCAATACGGCTATCAGATCGAGAATGAAGTGCTGAACGACAAGGTCGGCCGCGCATTCAGCGAAGCGACCAGCGAAAACAATCTGCGCGTTGCCGGTTTCCCGAAAATCGAACCGAAGACCGAAGGCGCCGCCGAAGGCACGATCGCATTCGATGCGACCTTTGAAGTCTATCCGGAAGTGAAGATCGGCGATCTGTCGCAGGCGGAAGTCGAAAAGGTTGCGACCGACGTCAGCGAAGCCGAAATCGACAAGACGATCGACATCCTGCGCAAGCAGCGCGTGCATTACCACGTCAAGGGCGAGCAGAGCGCGCACGGTGACGGCGGTTCTGACCTGACGGCAAAGAACGGCGATCGCGTCACCATCGATTTCGTCGGCACGATCGACGGCGTCGAATTCCAGGGCGGCAAGGCTGACGACTACGCCTTCGTGCTGGGCGAAGGCCGCATGCTGGCCGAATTCGAAAACGGCACGCTGGGCCTGAAGGTCGGCGAATCGCGCACCTTCCCGCTGTCGTTCCCGGCCGATTACCATGGCGCCGACGTGGCTGGCAAAACTGCTGAATTCAAAGTCACGCTGAAGCAGATCGAGTGGGCGCACATGCCGGAAGTCGACGCTGAATTCGCCAAATCGCTGGGTATTCCCGATGGCGATCTGGGCAAGATGCGCGAAGACATCAAATCCAATCTGCAGCGTGAAGTCGGTAACCGCATCAAGGCGCGCGTCAAGGACAGCGTGATGGACGCACTGATCAAGAACAGCGAACTGGATGTGCCGAAGGCGCTGGTCGATCAGGAAGTCGACCGCCTGATGGAACAGACCCGCCAGGATATGATGCAACGCGGCATGAAGATCAACAACGACATGCCGTTCCCGCGCGAGCTGTTCAGCGAGCAGGCAGAACGCCGTGTGCGTCTGGGCCTGATTCTGGCCGACATCGTCAAGACCAACGAACTGCAGGCCAAGCCGGAACAGGTGAGCACGCAGGTCGAGGAATTCGCGCAGAGCTACGAAGATCCGCAACAGGTTATCAAGTATTATTTCAGCGATCGCAACCGCCTGGCCGAAATCGAAGCACTTGTTTTGGAAGAAAACGTCGTCAATTACGTGCTGGGCAAGGCGAAGGTGACCGAGAAGCCGGTTGCGTTCGACGAATTGATGGGTAACAACGCACAAGGCTGATAGCGCAACGCACGATAATGAGCGCCTTGTGCGCTCTCTTCGAGGAAAGCAGATGACGACAAGCATGATCCGTACTTCCGCGCTCGATACCGACATGCTCGGTATGGTGCCGATGGTGATCGAACAAAGCGGCCGTGGTGAGCGCGCGTATGACATTTATTCGCGACTGCTGAAAGAACGCATCATTTTTCTGGTCGGCCCGGTCAACGACCAGTCGGCCAATCTGATCGTCGCGCAGATGCTGTTCCTGGAAAGCGAGAATCCGGACAAGGATATTTCCTTGTACATCAACTCGCCGGGCGGTTCGGTTTCGGCCGGCATGGCGATCTACGACACGATGCAGTTCATCAAGCCGAACGTCTCGACGCTGTGCACCGGTCTGGCGGCTTCGATGGGCGCTTTCCTGCTGGCAGCAGGCGAGAAGGGCAAGCGTTTTTCGTTGCCGAATTCGCGCATCATGATTCATCAGCCGCTGGGCGGTGCGCAGGGCCAGGCTTCGGATATCGAAATCCAGGCGCGTGAAATCCTTTATCTGCGGGAACGTTTGAACGGCATTCTTGCCGAACGTACCGGAAAGTCGGTAGAGGAAATCTCCAAGGACACTGATCGCGACAATTTCATGTCGGCAGAAGCTGCTGTGGAATATGGCATGATTGACAAGGTTCTGATGCATCGCGAATAACACGACGCCTGTCGAAATCGCGAACGCCCGGACCTGTTCCGGGCGTTTTGCTTTGCGTCATCGGATTCATCATCGGATTGGCAAAATTGCCATTGCGCGCGGCGTGACGAATCGTGGATTCGCAGGTAATATCGATCCGTTCAACTAAAAGAAATGCACCATGTCAGAGAAAAAATCCTCAAGCGGTGAAAAATTGCTTTACTGCTCCTTTTGCGGCAAAAGCCAGCATGAGGTGAAGAAGCTCATCGCAGGTCCGTCCGTCTTCATCTGCGACGAGTGCATCGACCTGTGCAACGACATCATTCGCGACGAAGCTGCGAGCATCGAATCGGTCGGCGGCGCGCCGCGCAGCGACCTGCCGACGCCGCAGGAATTGTGTGACCTGCTGGATCAATATGTGATCGGACAGCAGGCTGCCAAGCGCATTCTGTCGGTTGCGGTCTACAACCATTACAAGCGCCTGAAGCATCTGGGCAAGAAGGACGACGTCGAATTGGCCAAGAGCAATATCCTGCTCGTCGGCCCGACCGGTTCCGGCAAGACGCTGCTGGCGCAAACGCTGGCACGTACGCTCGATGTTCCTTTCGTGATCGCCGATGCGACCACGCTGACCGAAGCCGGCTATGTCGGCGAGGACGTGGAAAATATCATCCAGAAGCTGCTGCAGAACTGCAATTACGAAGTCGAGCGCGCGCAGAAGGGTATCGTCTATATCGACGAGATCGACAAGATTTCGCGCAAGTCGGACAACCCGTCGATCACGCGTGACGTTTCCGGCGAAGGCGTGCAGCAGGCGTTGCTGAAACTGATCGAAGGCACGATGGCATCGGTGCCGCCGCAGGGCGGACGCAAGCATCCGAATCAGGATTTCGTACAGATCGATACGACCAACATCCTGTTCATTTGCGGCGGTGCATTCGATGGCCTGGCGAAGATCATTTCGGAACGTTCGGAAAAGAGCGGCATCGGTTTCTCCGCCAGCGTGAAGAGTCGGGAAGAACGTACGGCAAGCGACGTCATGCTGGATACCGAACCGGAAGACCTGATCAAGTTCGGCTTGATTCCGGAACTGGTCGGCCGCCTGCCGGTTGTCGCAACGCTGAGCGAATTGAACGAAGACGCGCTGATCCAGATTCTGGTCGAGCCGAAGAACGCGCTGATCAAGCAGTACACCAAGTTGCTGCAGATGGAAGGCGCGGAACTGGAAATCCGTCCGGCCGCATTGCAGGCTATTGCCAAAAAAGCCATTGCCCGCAAGACCGGTGCGCGCGGCCTGCGTTCCATTCTTGAGCATGCCTTGCTGGATGTCATGTTCGAATTGCCAAACGAACAAAACGTTTCCAAGGTGGTCATCGACGACAACACGATCACCAATGGCGCCAAGCCGTTGCTCATCTATCACGAACAGCCGAAAGTGTCCGGTTCTAAGTGATATTCCGTACAAAAAGCGGCTGAAATGATGAAAAACGGGCTTTGAAGGCCCGTTTTTCATTTGAAAAAGGCAGTACAATCAAATCGCAGCAGAAATCAATCAGGCTTCCATCGTAAAGCCACTTCGAAGAACGTCTTCGCGGGTGGCTTTTTTGTTTGTCGGGCTGATTTTTGTTGCTGACCGGGCTTGTGTTTTGGCCGCTCGTGCCAACATCATTAACACGTTTATCGATAAGGCTCGCCATGACGACTACACTTTCCATTGAACAAACCCAACTTCCGTTGTTGCCTTTGCGGGATGTCGTTGTCTTCCCGCACATGGTGATTCCGCTATTTGTCGGTCGTCCCAAATCAATCAAGGCACTGGAAGCCGCAATGGAGCAGGGCAAGAGCATCATGCTCGCCGCCCAGAAGGCTGCTGCCAAGGATGAGCCGTCTGCCGACGACATCTATGAAATCGGCTGCGTCGCCAATATCCTGCAGATGCTGAAGCTGCCGGACGGCACCGTGAAGGTGCTGGTCGAAGGCGCGCAGCGTGCACGTATCCACCACATCAGCGAACTGGAAACGCATTTCGTCGCTGACCTGACACCGATCGAATCCGAACTCGGCGACGAGTCGGAAGTCGAGGCGATGCGCCGCGCGATCGTCCAGCAGTTCGATCAGTACGTCAAACTGAACAAGAAGATTCCGCCGGAAATCCTGACTTCGCTGGCAGGCATCGACGACGCCGGTCGCCTGGCCGATACGATTGCCGCGCATCTGCCGCTGAAGCTCGAGCAGAAGCAGGTCATCCTAGAAATCTTCAACGTCGCCAAGCGCTACGAGCATTTGCTCGGCCAGCTGGAAGGCGAACTCGACATCCTGCAGGTCGAGAAGCGCATCCGCGGCCGCGTCAAGCGCCAGATGGAGAAATCGCAGCGCGAGTATTACCTGAACGAACAGGTCAAGGCGATCCAGAAAGAGCTGGGCGAAGGCGAAGAAGGTGCCGATCTCGAGGAGCTCGAGAAGAAGATCGTTGCAGCCAAGATGCCGAAGGAAGCCTTGGCCAAGGCGCAGAGCGAACTGAAGAAGCTGAAGCTGATGTCCCCGATGTCGGCTGAAGCGACGGTCGTGCGCAACTACATCGACACGTTGCTCGGCCTGCCGTGGAAGAAAAAATCCAAGGTCAACAACGATCTGTCGAACGCCGAGAAAGTGCTCGAAGCGGACCACTACGGTCTCGAAAAGATCAAGGAACGCATTCTCGAATATCTCGCCGTGCAGCAGCGCGTCGACAAGGTGAAAGCGCCTATCCTGTGCTTCGTCGGCCCTCCGGGCGTCGGCAAGACTTCGCTCGGCCAGTCGATCGCGCGTGCGACGAACCGCAAGTTCGTGCGCATGGCGCTCGGTGGCGTGCGCGACGAAGCGGAGATTCGCGGTCATCGTCGTACCTACATCGGTTCGATGCCGGGCAAGATCCTGCAGAGCCTGTCGAAGATCGGCGTACGCAATCCGCTGTTCCTGCTCGACGAGATCGACAAGCTGGGCATGGATTTCCGCGGCGATCCGTCGTCGGCATTGCTTGAAGTGCTGGACCCGGAACAGAACCACACGTTCTCCGATCATTACGTCGAAGTCGATTTCGATTTGTCCGACGTGATGTTCGTGGCGACGTCGAACTCGCTGAACATTCCGCCGGCCTTGCTCGATCGTATGGAAGTCATCCGTCTGTCCGGTTACACGGAAGATGAGAAGACCAGCATCGCGCAGCGTTATCTGTTGCCGAAGCAGATCAAGAACAACGGTCTGAAGGAAGGCGAGATCAGCGTGGCCGAATCGGCGATCCGCGACATCATTCGTTACTACACGCGTGAGGCGGGCGTGCGTTCGCTCGAGCGGGAGATTTCGAAGATCTGCCGCAAGGTCGTGAAAATGCTGCTGCTGAAGAAACAGGACCGCAAGATCAACGTGACGTCGAAGAATCTCGACAAATTCCTTGGCGTGCGTCTGTTCGACTTCGGTGTGGCCGAGAAGGAAAACCAGGTCGGTCAGGTGGTCGGTCTTGCGTGGACCGAAGTCGGCGGCGATCTGCTGACGATCGAAGCTGTCAGCATGCCGGGCAAGGGCAACATCATCCGTACCGGTACGCTGGGCGATGTGATGAAGGAGTCGATCGAGGCGGCGCGCACTGTCGTGCGTAGCCGTGCACAGAAACTCGGCATCAAGCCGATGGCTTTCGAGAAGAACGACATTCACATCCACGTGCCGGAAGGTGCGACGCCGAAGGACGGTCCGTCCGCCGGTATCGCGATGACGCTGGCGATGGTGTCGGTCTTCACCGGCATTCCGGTACGTGCCGACGTTGCGATGACGGGCGAAATCACGCTGCGCGGTGAAGTGCTGCCGATCGGTGGTCTGAAGGAAAAACTGCTGGCGGCACATCGCGGTGGTATCAAGACCGTGCTGATTCCTGAGCAGAACGTGAAGGATCTTGCAGAGATCCCCGACAACGTGAAGAACAAGCTCGAAATCGTTCCGGTTCGCTGGATCGACAAGGTGCTGGAAATCGCGTTGGAGCGCCCGCCGGTTGCGCTGTCGGACGAGGAAGTGGCCGAAGTCGATGCATCGTCGGTCGCAAAATCGTCGGAATCATCCGATCCGAATGTCGTCAAACATTGATGTTCACAGGTGTGTTGCACTGTCGAAAAAGCGCTCTTCGGAGCGCTTTTTTTTCGCATGTGCATCGAACGTCTGCATAAAAATGAGAAAAGTATGTCGTGAAGATAGATGATCTTCAGAGGGAGAATGCCCGGAAAACCGCTTGACACAAGGCTTTGCGGCTTGTTTAATACCTGCTGCAGATTTTTCTGCACTGCGTATCGTCGTGATACAAATCGTGTATGACGACATGCGATATTCAACCTTTGTGAGGGGACGTACGTGAACAAAACCGAATTGATTGACCACATTGCCGATTCCGCAGACATCTCCAAGGCTGCTGCTACGCGTGCACTCGACTCCGTGATTGCTGCCGTCAAAACCACGTTGAAAAAGAATGGTTCCGTTACCCTGGTTGGTTTCGGCACGTTCTCCGTTGGCAAGCGTGCTGCTCGCACCGGCCGCAATCCGCGTACCGGCGAAGCAATCAAGATCAAGGCTGCCAAAGTGCCGAAGTTCAAACCGGGCAAAGCACTGAAAGACGCCATCAACTAATTTGCGTAGTGCATTTTGCAGCGACATGCTGTAAAATAGCTCCTCTTTGCGGCGTGGTGACAACGCTGAATGTTTGACTGGTTAAGCAAAGGCTTCGGGTGCTTAGCTCAGTTGGTAGAGCGGCGCCCTTACAAGGCGTAGGTCGGGAGTTCGAGCCTCTCAGCACCCACCAAGCAGTCAGACTCGCAAGGAAACATCAAGCAGTAAGGAGTGGTAGTTCAGTCGGTTAGAATACCGGCCTGTCACGCCGGGGGTCGCGGGTTCGAGTCCCGTCCACTCCGCCAAAATCAAAAAGGCGAACGAGAGTTCGCCTTTTTTCATATCGACGTCCAGATCGTGTCTAGTTTGTGATTGGTTAGCCATGTTTGAATTCATCCGCACCCACCAACGCCTGATGCAGTTTCTGCTGCTTCTGATCATCTTCCCGTCGTTCGCGTTTTTCGGCCTCGAAAGCTACACCAGCATGCGGGAATCCACGAATGCCGTTGCCAAGGTCGATGGGCAGGAAATCACGCAGCAGGAGTGGGATGCCGCGCAGCGCGAACAGATGGAGCGTTTTCGCCAAGTGCTCGGCAACCAGTTCGATTCCAAGATGTTCGACACGCCTGAAGCAAAGAGAGACATTCTGGACAACATGATCGCGCAGCGCGTACTGGCGGGCGAGGCGAAGCGGAATCAATTGTCGGTGTCCGACCAGATGCTGCAGCAGACGATCGGCAACATGGCTGCGCTGAAGGGCGCGGACGGCAAATTCGACTACGAACGCTATCGTGCGCTGTTGGCCGCGCAGGGATTGACGCCGGAAATGTACGAAGGGCGCCTGCGTCATGATCTGGCAATGCAGCAGGTAAATGCGGCGATCCAGACGACGGCTTTTGCGCCGGATTCGCTGGCCACGCGTCTGTCAGAACTGGGTGAGCAGGAGCGCGAGGTGCAGCAGCTGTCGTTCAAAGCGGCCGACTACAAGTCGCAGGTCAAGGTGACCGACGACATGCTCCAGGCGTATTACGCAGGCAGCAAGCAATTCGACGTGCCGGAACGCGTGAAGGCAGAGTACGTTGTGCTGACGTCGGATGCAGTGGCGTCGCAGATCAATGTCAGCGATGCCGACATCAAATCCTATTACGAGCAGAACAAATCCCACTACGGTACGCCGGAGCAGCGCCGCGCCAGCCATATCCTGATCGCAGTGAATAAGGATGCGACCGATGCCGAGAAGGCAGCGGCAAAGGAAAAGGCCGAAAAACTGCTGGAGACATTGCGCAAGAATCCGCAGCAGTTCGCCGAACTGGCGAAGAAGAATTCGGACGATCCGGGTTCGGCCGAGCGTGGCGGCGATCTGGATTTCTTCAGCAAGGGCATGATGGTTCCGTCCTTTGAGGAGGCAGCCTTCAAGCTGAAGCAGGGGGAGTTGAGCGACCTGGTGCAGTCGGATTACGGCTATCACATCATCAAGGTCACGGCGATCAAGCCGGCGACGGTCAAGACGCTGGATGAGGTGAAAGGCGAGATCGCTGCAGACATTCGCAAGCAACTGCTGGCAAAGAAATTCGCCGAGACGGCAGACGTGTTCAACAACACGGTGTACGAGCAATCGGATAGCCTGAAAGACGTGGCCGACAAGCTGAAGCTGAAAATCGAAACGGCAGACAATCTGTCGCGCCAATCGAATCGCGCACTGCCGGCGACCGCGCTGTACAACAATCAGAAGTTCCTGACCGCGCTATTCTCGGACGATGCGTTGAAGAACAAACGCAACACCGAAGCAGTCGAGGTGGCACCGAATACGCTGATCGCAGGCCGTGTCGTGGATTACAAGCCGGCATCCAAGCGTCCCTTCGAAGAAGTGAAAGCACAGGTGCATGATCGCGTTGTGGCGAAGGAAGCTGCCGCGCTGGCGAAGAAGGCAGGCGAAGCCAAGCTGGCCGAGTTGAAGGCGAAGGACGACGCTGCAGGTTTCAGTGCTGCGCAAATCATTTCGCGTGCAAAAAGCCAGGGTGTGAATCCGGCCGTTTTCCTCGCAGCGATGAAAGCGGATACTTCCAAGTTGCCGGCTTATGCGGGTGCCGATCTGGGCGATCAGGGCTACAGCATTGTCCGTGTCATCAAGATCATGCAACCGTCCAATGTCGACAATGCCAAGCGTCAGGCGGAAAAACAGCAGATCACGGCTGCGCTGGCACAGGAAGAAACGCAGGCCTACATCGAGGCCTTGAAGCAGAAGGCGAAAGTGCAGATTCTGCGTCCGGTATCTGCCGGTTCGGCGGAAGCAACAGAATAAGTCGATGAAGAAATCGGAATCGAAGTGAATAAAAAAGCCGCTGAATAACCAGCGGCTTTTTTCATGAAACGCATATTGTTCGTCATCGGAGCAGCGGTTTCAGTTGCGGCCAGATGTTGTCCAGAATGATGGGATGAGCCGTTTCATTCGGATGAATGCGGTCCGGCTGGAACAGTTCCGGTTTTTCCACGACGCCTTTCAGCATGAAAGGGACCAGCGCCGCTCCCGATTGCTTTGCCACCTTGGGATACAGCGCGGTAAAACGCTTTGTATAGTCGGCGCCGTAATTGGGCGGAATCTGCATGCCGATCAGCAGAATTTTTGCGCGGGCATTCGCGGCACTTTTGACCATGGCTTCCAGATTGTCCTGCGTGGCTGCCAGCGACAGTCCGCGCAGCGCGTCGTTGGCGCCAAGTTCGATGACAACGACATCGGGCTTGTGCTTGTTCAGCAGCGATTGCAGGCGTGCGCGGCCGCCGCTGGTGGTTTCGCCGCTGATGCTGGCATTGACGATGTTGACCGGAATTTTTTCCGCGACGAGCCGTTGCTGCAACAGGCTGACCCAGCCGCGGCCGCGTTCCAGTCCGTATTCGGCCGACAGGCTGTCGCCGAGCACCACGATGGTTTTTGATGCAGAATAGGCCGTCATTGCGAACGTGGCCAGCATCAGCGTCAGTATCATCTGCAATGCCATCCGGAATACCGATCCCACCTGATGTGACAACCTGAAATCAAACGGCATGCCTGAATCCTCTCTTTCGTATCCTGCAATCGAAGCAATCAATCTGACGAAGCGCGTGGCCGATGCAACCGGCGAACTGACCATCCTGCACGGCGTCGATTTTACCGTGCAGCCCGGCGACACGCTGGCGATCGTCGGCGCATCGGGGTCAGGCAAGTCCACCTTGCTGGGCCTGCTGGCCGGGCTGGATACGCCGTCGAACGGAACAGTCCGGTTGAACGGCACCGATATCTTCGCGCTCGACGAGGATGGCCGCGCCGGTTTGCGCAAGGAACGGCTGGGCTTCGTATTCCAGTCATTCCAACTGCTGGGGCATCTGAATGCGCTGGAAAACGTCATGCTGCCGCTGGAATTGCGTAGTGACGATCAGGCGAAGGAAAAAGCGGAAGCGATGCTGGCGCGCGTCGGCCTGTCGAGCCGCTTGAAGCATTATCCAAAGTATCTGTCGGGCGGCGAACAGCAGCGGGTTGCTCTGGCGCGCGCCTTTGTCTGCGAGCCGCCGCTGTTGTTTGCCGACGAGCCGACGGGCAGCCTCGATGCCGCAACTGGCGAGGCCGTCATCAAGCTGATGTTCGAACTGAATCACGAGCGCCAATCGACGCTGGTCTTGGTCACGCACGATCCGTCGATCGCTGCCTTGTGCAGGCAGACGATTACCATTTCGGCTGGCCGGCTGCTCTGATAGAGAACGACGTTTTCAATGCAGGCGCGGTGCATGCTCGGCAATCAGCCGGTTCAGCAGCGCGCGAATCTCCGGAATCAATTCGCTGGCGACCACGCCGACCGGCCCGATGCCGTGTCGAACCAGTTCGTCCGCTGCCGCGCCATGCAGCCAGACGGCCGCAAGTGCAGCTTCCCAGGCCGGCCATTGCTGTGCCAGCAGTGCGCCGCATACACCTGACAGTACATCGCCGGAGCCGGCCGTTGCCAATGCCGGGTTGCCGGTGGGGTTGATCGCGATCCTGCCGTCCGGCGAGGCGATCACCGATCCCGATCCTTTCAATACGATCACCGCATGCAATGTCGTCGCCAACGTGCGGGTGGCATCGATGCGATTTGCCTGCACCTGTGCAGTCGTCATGCCGAGCAGGCGCGCCGCTTCCAGCGGATGAGGCGTGAGCAGGGCCGGTGCGCGATGCGATTTCAGTTTCTGCTGCAACGCCGGTTCTTCGGCGATCAGGTTCAGCGCATCGGCATCGAGCACCAACGGCGTATCGGCGGCAATGGCCCGTGCCAGCAGATCATGGGCGTCGCGGGACGTTCCCATGCCGGGGCCGGCGACAACTGTCTTGTCAATGAAATCGATGGTGGCGGCGGCGCGGCACATCAGTTCCGGCTGCTGGCTGTCGTAGACGAGATCGGCTGCCATTGATGCCACATGCACGCGGCCGGCTCCACATTTGGCTGCTGCGCGTGCTGACAGGATGGCAGCGCCGCTCATGCCGGCCGCACCGCCCAGCACCACCACGTCGCCATAGCTGCCCTTGTGCGAATTGTGCGGACGACGACGCAATGTGGAAGCGAATGCAGCAATGCCATTCAATGCCATCGATGGAGAAGCGGCGGCAACGGATGCCTGCGCAATGTCGAGACAGGCAACGCTGACCGCACCGGCATGATCGCGACCGTCACAGGTATGCAGACCGAGCTTGTCGCCGATAAAGGTCAACGTATGCGTCGCACGGACGGCAATGCCGTCCGCACCGCCGACTACGGTGCCGGTATCGGCGTCCAGGCCGCTTGGCACGTCGAGCGAAAGAACGGGAGCGGGCAACACATTGACCGTTTCGACCAGTTGCCGCCACAGGCCGGACAGCGGACGCGCCAGACCGATGCCGAACAAGCCGTCGATGACCAGTGCCCAGTCGGTTCGCGCAATGGCGTCGTATTGTTCGGGGCCCAGAAAGGCGATATGGCTGGCCGCCGCATGCAGATAGGCCCGATGTGCATCGGCCGGCAGGCGGGTGGCGTCGCTCGCCATCAGGACGGTGACGTCGCAGCGTGCATGGGCCAATAAGCTGGCGGCTTCCAGTGCGTCGCCGCCGTTATTGCCGGGACCGGCAAGCACCAGTACCGGCGGCATGCCGTCCACATCGGCCAGCAGTTCGAGTGCAAAGGCCGCAGCGGCCTTGCCGGCGCGTTGCATCAGCGTGAATGGCGGCAGCGTGCGCAAGGCGGCTTCTTCGATGCTGCGAATCGCTGCGACGGAATGGAGCGGATGCGTGCCGGTCATGGGATCGTCGTGGGAAGTGAAGTGCGATTCCGATTCTAGCCGAGACGAGTGGCAAGGACGTGCATCATCGGCATGGCCGTTGCGGTGCGGTCTTATTCAGCCGTGATTGACTAGGCAGCCTGCAGACGCGACATGGTCAGGCCGTCGGTATCGATATCGGTCGAACGGCCAGAAACGATATCGGCAACCAGCCGTCCGGCGCCCGCCGCCATTGCCCAGCCGGCCGAGCCGTGGCCGATATTCAGGAAAACGTTCCTGGCAGGCGTTTCGCCGATCAGTGGCACGTTGTCCGGCAACATCAGGCTGCTGCCTGACCAGAACGTGGCCGCGTTGTAATGACAGGCGTCGGGGAACCAGTCGTAAGCTACTTTCAGCAGCGTGTTCAATGCGTTTTGCCGCAGAGCAGGTGTGCGGGCGCCGAGCTCGGCGGTGCCGGCGATGCGGATGCGGTTGCCAAGGCGGGCGATCGACGTTTTGCAGCTCTCGTCCATCAAAGTATTCAACGGCACGGATTCATAGTTGCGAATCGTCGCGGTTGCCGCATAGTGGCGTACCGACTGCACCGGCAGCTTCATGCCGAAGGGGGCGAGCAGGGCGGCGCTGTCGGCGCCGGTGGCGAGCACGACGGCATCGGCGGACAGGTTCAGTTCGCCCACCTGCATCAGCACGCCGCGATACGAGGTATGGATGGCATCGACATTGCAGCCGAAGTGGAATTCCACGCCCATTGCCTGGGCAAGCTGTCGGATCTGGCGCGTGAACAGCGGGCAGTTGCCGGATTCGGCCTGCGGCAGATAGAGGCCGCCTGCAAGGCGGGCAGAGGAATTCAGCGCCGGTTCCAGCATGCGCACGTCTTCCATCGTGAGAACGTCGTGCCGGATGGCGGCTTCCTGCAGGAAGTCGAAGGCAGGCTTGGCCAGCTGCAGTTCGCGTTCGGAACGATAGATTTGCAGATAGCCGGCCGTCTGTTCGTAATCGAGCTGATGGCGATCGCACAGTTGGCGGATGATTTCATCACTGTAGGCGGCCACGCGATGCATGCGCGCGCGGTTGATGCGGTAGCGGTTGGCATCGCTTTCACGCATCCAGCGGCGAATCCAGCGCCACAGGGACGGGTTCCAGGCGCGGTGAAGGTGAATCGGCGCGTCCTGTCGCAGCAGCAGCGAAAACAGCGATTTCGCCATGCCCGGCGCAATCCAGGGGGAAACGGCATCGGTTGCCAGAATGCCGGCATCGCCGAAACTGGCTTCTTCCGCGACGTTGTTGCGGCGTTCCACGACGACGACTTCGTGTCCTGCCTCGGCCAGAAAATAGGCGGTGCTGACGCCGACCACACCCGCCCCGATGACCGCTACTTGCATTATTCCCCATCCTTCCTGAAAGCAACTCGTCATGTTACCAAGCCGGTTCGTTACTGTGCCAGCGCGGCAGATGAAATTGGCGAATAAATTTTTTTGCGACGGCTATTTTGTCGCAACGGATACGAAAAAGCCGCCCGCAGGCGGCTTTTCGGCATGTCGTGGTCTTACATGCAACGACTGTTACATCGGACTGCGCCCGCTGATGATGCGCAGCAGGACGACGACGATGGCGATGACCAGCAGCAGATGGATGAAGCCGCCCAGCGTATACGAACTCACCAGGCCGATCAGCCAGAGGATGACGAGTATCACTGCAATGGTATAAAGCATGGCATGTCCTTTCTCTTTTGCGGATGGTTGAAACCTGCCTTGCCGCATGTGCAGACGATTGCTGACAGGCTTGTTCGTTTTTATCCGTTTCCAGTCTAGGGGCGTGCTCCGAGCGGAATCTGTACGTTACCGTACATTGTGCTTGCCTGAGGGCAGTCCTTGTACCAACCGGGAACGTTCCATGACGGCCGTTGCCCAATGGCAGTGTCCTTCCTGCATTTGCCGCCAAAATGAAAAAACAGATCGACGAAAGCCGGCCGCATGGAACCGATGTGGTTCATCATGAGGATGCGAGTGAAAGCGCCGTACAGCAGGAGAGAGCCGCAGCGCTGATTCCGCTTCCGGTGGATGCGCGTGGCATATCGCTGATCATTCTGGCCAGCGTGGCGCTGGTGTTTGCGCTGACTGCCGCGAACAAATTCTTCATCCCGCTGGTGTTCGGCATCTTCATTGCCTATACGCTGAGTCCGCTGGTGACCTGGCTGGAGCGCATACGCATTCCCCGGCTGCTCGGCACCTCGATCGTGATCGCGGCGATTCTGAGTAGCGCCTTGCTGACGACATGGAATCTGCGCGACGAATTCAATGCCATCCTCAGCGATCTGCCGGTAGCGACGCAGAAGATGGCGCGCACGCTGCGCAACTTCCATCGCGGCCAGCCCAGCGCGATTCAGCAGATGCAGGCGGCGGCAAGCGAAATCGAGAAGGCGACCAACCAGGCGGCCGGCGTGCGTACGTCGCCCAGCCGGGCCAATGCCGATCGTTCGCTGTTCAATCTGAACGAATGGTTGCGCGCGGGATCGGCGGGCGTGATGACCTTTCTCAGCCAGGCCGTCATGGTGATTTTCCTGGTGTTTTTCTTTCTTGCTTCCGGCGATACCTTCAAACGCAAACTGGTGAAAGTCAGCGGGCATGCGCTGTCGACACGCAAGATCACCGTACATATTCTCGATGCGATCAACAAGTCGATCCAGAATTACATGCTGATGCTGCTGGTGACGAATGCATTGTTCGGCGTTCTGATGTGGATCGCGCTGGAGTGGATCGGACTGGCGAATGCCGGCGCCTGGGCGATTGCTGCCGCCTTCCTGCACATCATCCCGTATTTCGGCACGGTCCTGATCATCGCGGCGACCGGCGTCAGCGCCTTCATGCAATTCGAGACGGTGAATGCCTTGCTGCTGGTGACGGGGGCGACCCTGGTCGTGTCGACAGTCGTCGGCACATTCGTCACGACGTGGATGACCGGGCGCATCGCCCGCATGAACGCGACGGCGGTATTCGTCTCGCTGCTGTTCTGGACCTGGCTGTGGGGCGCCTGGGGCATGCTGCTGGGGATTCCGATCACGGTGATCATCAAGGTGATCTCCGAACACGTCGAAGGTTTGCGGGCGGTTTCGGAATTGCTGGGAGAGTGAATTGGCGGCCGATGAATCGACCGAAGAGTCGACCGATAAATCGCCGGTGAATTAGCCGGCAATTCGTTCAGAAAAAAGGTTGAAAAAACCCCGAAATGTCACGGCGCTTGCCATCATGCGGCACAAGCGTATGATGCCAGCGGGCGGACTGCTGTCTGCCGGCGGGTACTGTGCATTCAACCATGAAGGGAGCGAGCGATGGGTAATACGGACGATCTCGGAAAACTGCTGTTGCGTGTGGTGCTGGGCGTGCTGATCCTGCTGCACGGCATATCCAAAATCATGGCTGGGCCGGCATTCGTCATCGGTGCGGCGACGCAGGCGGGATTGCCTGCCGCCATCGGCTATCTGGTCTATCTGGGCGAAGTGGTCGCGCCCATCCTGCTGATCGTCGGCTTGTGGTCGCGCCTGGCGGCGCTGATCATCGCCGGCAATATGGTGTTTGCGATCTTTCTCGTCCACATGAAGCAACTGGCGACGCTGTCCAGTACCGGTGGCTGGGCGCTGGAATTGCAGGGCATGTTTCTCTTTTCGGCGCTGGCGCTGGTCTTGCTGGGAGCGGGGCGCTTCAGCGTGGGCGGCCGCGGCGGCCGCTGGAACTGAGTTCCGGCGCTGCAGGATGTGACAGGCAGGCAATCCAGACCGGGCGACAACCGCCGCAATACGCGGATTCGTCGCAAACGCAGGGAAAAATGAAAGGACGCCGGACGGCGTCCTTTTTTCGTCTTCCGGCCGGCGATTTCCGCTGTTGCGGACGCGGCTTCCGAGGGCGCCTCGCGGTATAATCACGGTTTCCGATCCAAATCGCGGGTTGGAGGCCATTCCGTTCCGCCTTCCCGCCTCAACCGCCATCTCGCCATGCTGATTCTGCCAGGTTCCAACGCCCTGTCTGCCTTCCGTACCGAACGTCTCCTGCAACAACTTCACCAGATCGATTCCGCCATCACGGGCGTCTCCGGACGCTATCTGCATTTCATCGATTCCGCCGTGCCGCTGGCGCCGGACGACGTCAAGCGTCTGGAAGCGATGCTGACCTATGGCGAACCTTTCGACTCGAAGCTGGAAGGCGAGGAATTCGTCGTGATCCCGCGTTTCGGCACGATCTCGCCGTGGGCCAGCAAGGCGACCGACATTGCGCACAACTGCGGCATGACCGGTATCCATCGCATCGAGCGCGGCATCAGCTATGTCGTGCATCTGAAGAGCGGCTTGCTGGGTGGTGCGAAGAAGCTGTCCGAAGAGGACACCGCTGCGGTGCAGGCCCTGCTGCATGACCGCATGACGGAAACCGTGCTGCGCGATGCGCAACAGGCAGCCGGACTGTTCGAGGAATTGGACGCCAAGCCGCTGGCGCACATCGATCTGCTGCAGGGCGGCCGTGCCGCGCTGCTCGATGCCAACACGGAACTGGGCCTGGCGTTGTCGGACGACGAGATCGATTATCTGCTGGATGCGTTTACCGCCGCCAAGCGCAATCCGACCGACGTCGAACTGATGATGTTCGCGCAGGCCAACAGCGAACACTGCCGCCACAAGATCTTCAATGCCGACTGGACCATCGACGGCGAAAAGCAGGACAAGTCGCTGTTCGCGATGATCAAGAATACGCACCAGCTGTCGCCGCGCGGCACCGTCGTCGCCTACAGCGACAACTCGTCGGTGATCGAGGGCGGCAACGTGATGCGTTTCTATCCGCGCGGCGCTTCGGCAGGCAATACCTATGCGCCGTCGGAAGAGCTGACGCACATCTTGATGAAGGTCGAGACGCATAACCATCCGACCGCGATCTCGCCGTTCCCGGGCGCTTCGACCGGTGCCGGCGGCGAAATCCGCGACGAAGGTTCGACTGGCCGCGGCGCCAAGCCGAAAGCCGGCCTGTGCGGTTTCACCGTCTCCAACCTGATGCTGCCGGATGGCGAGCAGCAATGGGAAAACGCGCGCGACGTCACGCTACCGCCCGATCAGAAGGGTGATGCAGACGTCTACGGCAAGCCGGATCGCATCGCCTCGCCGCTGCAAATCATGATCGACGGCCCGATTGGCGCAGCAGCATTCAACAACGAATTCGGCCGACCGAACCTCGGCGGCTATTTCCGTACCTATGAGCAGAACGTCGGCGGCGTGGTGCAGGGCTATCACAAGCCGATCATGATTGCCGGCGGCATCGGCAGCATCGCCGCGCAACATACGAAGAAAAACGCCTTGCCGGTCGGCAGCCTGCTGATCCAGCTCGGCGGTCCGGGCATGCGTATCGGCATGGGCGGCGGCGCTGCATCGTCGATGGCGACCGGCACCAACACCGTCGACCTCGATTTCGATTCCGTGCAGCGCGGCAATCCGGAAATGGAGCGTCGTGCGCAGGAAGTCATCAATGCCTGCTGGGCGATGGGTGAAAACAATCCCATCCTGTCGATCCACGACGTCGGCGCCGGCGGTCTGTCGAACGCTTTCCCGGAAATCACCAACGACGCCAAGCGTGGCGCAATTTTCGATCTGCGCGAAATTCAACTGGAGGAGAGCGGCCTGTCGCCGAAGGAAATCTGGAGCAACGAATCGCAGGAACGTTATGTGCTGGCGATCGAACCGGACAATCTCGCACAGTTCGCCTACCTGTGCGAGCGTGAGCGCAGCCCGTTTGCCGTGGTCGGTACCGCGACGGAAGAGCGCCAGTTGAAACTGATCGATCCGCTGCATGACAACGAGCCGGTCGACATGCCGATGGACGTGCTGCTCGGCAAGCCGCCGAAGATGCATCGCGACGTCACGCATGTCGAGAAAAGCCTGCCGGCGATCGACCTGACCGGCATCGATCTGCTGGAAGCATCGGTGCGCGTGCTGCGTCTGCCGACGGTGGCGGACAAATCTTTCCTGATCACGATCGGCGACCGTACCGTCGGCGGCATGTCGGTGCGCGACCAGATGGTCGGCCCATGGCAGGTTCCCGTTGCCGATTGCGCCGTTACGGCGATGAGCTTCGAAGGATATCTGGGCGAGGCGATGGCGATGGGCGAACGCACGCCGGTCGCCGTCATCGATGCTGCCGCCTCCGGCCGCATGGCAGTCGGCGAAGCGATCACGAATATCGCGGCGGCGCCGATTGCCGATATCTCCGACATCAAGCTGTCGGCCAACTGGATGGCGGCATGCGGACAGCCGGGGCAGGACGCGGCGTTATTCGATACCGTCAAGGCGGTCGGCATGGAATTGTGCCCGGCGCTCGGCATCAGCATCCCGGTCGGCAAGGATTCACTGTCGATGCGCACGACCTGGCAGGACGAGGGCAAGGACAAGGCTGTCGTCGCGCCGGTTTCGCTGATCGTGTCCGCGTTTGCGCCGGTGCACGACGTGCGCAAGTCGCTGACGCCGCAACTGCGTACCGACCTGGGCGATACCGCGCTGATCGTCATCGATCTGGGCCGTGGCAAGAATCGTCTGGGGGCATCGGCCTTTGCGCAAGTCATGCAGCAGATCGGCAACGATGCACCGGACGTGGAAAGCGCGGAAGACCTGAAAGGCTTCTTCAACGCGATCCAGCGCCTGAACAACGAAGGCAAGCTGTTGGCCTATCACGACCGTTCCGACGGCGGCCTGTTTGCCACGCTGTGCGAAATGGCATTCGCCGGCCATACCGGGCTGTCGGTCAATCTCGACATTCTGACGCTGGAAGGCGAGCATGCGAGCGACGCCGGCGATGCGAAGAACTGGGCGCAGCAGGTGAGCGAGCGCCGCAACGACATGACGTTGCGCGCGCTGTTCAATGAAGAACTGGGTGCTGTCATCCAAGTGCGCGCGGAGCAGAAGTCCGACGTGATGAACGTGCTGCGCGAATACAACCTCGGCGGCTGCAGCCACATCGTCGGCACGCTGAACGATCACGACATGATCGAATTCACGCGCGATGCGAAGACGATCTACAGTCAGTCGCGCATCGACCTGCAGCGCTTCTGGAGCGAAACCAGCTGGCGCATCGTGCGCCTGCGCGACAACCCGGATTGCGCCGATGCCGAATACGACCGCATCCTCGACAAGCTCGATCCGGGCATCACGCCGCTGCTGACCTTCGATCCGCAGGAGGATATTGCCGCGCCGTTCATCGCGACCGGCGCGCGTCCCAAGGTTGCCATCCTGCGCGAGCAGGGCGTCAATTCGCAGGTCGAGACGGCCTACGTGATGCACAAGTCCGGTTTCGAAGCGGTGGACGTGCACATGAGCGACCTGATCGCCGGCCGCGCGCATCTGGCCGACTACAAGGGCGCGATCGCCGTTGGCGGTTTCTCGTACGGCGACGTACTGGGTGCCGGCGAAGGCTGGGCCAAGACCATCCTGTTCAATGCGCAGCTGGCCGAGCAGTTCGCCGACTTCTTCTTTCGTGCGGATACGTTCGCGCTGGGCATCTGCAACGGCTGCCAGATGATGAGCAACCTGAAATCCATCATCCCGGGTGCGGAAGCCTGGCCGAAATTCACGCGCAACAAGGCCGAGCAGTTCCAGGCGCGCTTCTCGATGGTCGAGGTGGCATCGTCGCCATCGATCTTCTTCAGCGGCATGGCCGGCACGCAAACCGCGATCGCGATTGCGCACGGCGAAGGCTATGCGGATTTCTCGCAGACCGGCGACATCGACAAGGCCATCGTCGCGATGCGCTACATCGACAACAAGGGTCATGCGACCGAAACCTATCCGTACAATCCGAACGGTTCGCCGCAGGGCATCACGTCGGTGACGACGCCGGACGGCCGCTTCACCGTGCTGATGCCGCATGCGGAGCGTGTGTTCCGCACGGTCCAGCAATCGTGGCATCCGGATGCGTGGGGCGAGGATTCGCCGTGGATGCGCATGTTCCGCAATGCGCGCAAATGGGTTGGATGATTTACCTTTCCATCTGAAAAATGGCCGGAAATATCCGGCCATTTTTTTTACGATGTACATGTTTCTTTCAGGCTTGCTTGGAGAAGCCGGAAGGACATGACGATCATGGAGGATGGCGGTTCGTTAGAGGAACTGTCGATTCACAGGCAAACAAAACAGGCAATAAAAAAGGCGCTCGTTCGAGCGCCTTTTTCGTGAAGAAGCGGGAATTACTTGATCTTCGCCTTGGTACGCAGTTCCTGCTGGTAAGCCTGCAGTTTGCGCTGTTGCAGCGATTCGACGATCTGCGGTTTGACTTCTTCCAGCGTCGGAATCTTCGCTGCACGCACATCATCCAGACGGATCACGTGCCAGCCGAATTGCGTATGCACCGGCGTTTCCAGCAGCTGGCCTTTTTTCAGCGAAACCATTGCGTCGGAGAACGGTTTCACGAAAGCCTGCGGTGCAGCCCAGTCCAGATCACCGCCGTTGGCAGCAGAACCAGGATCCTTCGATTGCTTGGCCAGGTCTTCGAACTTGGCGCCTGCCTTCAGCTTGGCGATGATGGCCTTGGCTTCATCCTCGGTTTCGACCAGGATGTGGCGCGCATGATATTCCTTGTCACTGGCTTGTGCACGGAACTTGTCGTACTCGGCCTTGACGTCGGCATCCTTGACCGGATTCTTCTTCAGGTAATCGCCGACCAGCGCGCGGATCAGGATGGACTGGCGTGCGATTTCCAGTTGCGCCTTGACGTCGGGCGTGGTGCCGAGACCGAGTTTGTCGGCTTCCTGCACCAGGATTTCGCGGTTGATCAGCTCTTCCTTGATCATGGCGCGCAGTTCAGGCGTGTCCTGCTGGCCTTGCGCGGCCATCTGCTTGACCATCATGTCCGCACGGGAGGAGGGAACGGGTTTGCCGTTCACAACGGCAAGATTTTGTGCCATCGCAGGCAACGCGGAAGACACAAGTAATGCGACCACCAGATGAGCGGGTTTAAAGGTCATATTGATTCCTGAATGGAAGTTTGTTGTTGGGAAAAACGTGCCGGCTTACTTTGTTCAACTTTTCTTCAAATTTTTGTCAGATTTCGGACGGCGCGAGGGCGGTAATGGCCAATGCGTGAATATCCTTGTGCATCATGTCACTCAGACAATCATACACCAGCCGGTGACGTTGGATACGGCTCTGTTTTTCGAATTTGTCCGAGACGATGAACAGGCGGTAATGTCCGCCGCCGGAAGCCGCGCCCGCATGGCCTGCGTGCAGCGCGGATTCGTCCTCAAGTTGACAGGACTCGGGAGCGAAAGTTTCCTCAAGGCGGATACGGATGCGGTCGATGCGATCGCTCATGTTACTGCGGTTCCTTGATGTACTTGGACAGCATCAGGCTCTGCACGACGATGAAGACCAGCATCAGTCCCATGCTGCCGAACAGCTTGAAGTTGACCCAGCTGTCCGTGGAGAAATTGAAGGCGACGTACAGGTTCAGCAGTCCCATCGTCAGGAAGAAGGCGACCCACGACAAGTTGACGCGGCGCCAGATGCCGTCCGGCAGCGACATCTGTTTTTCCATCATCGTGCGGATCAGGTTCTTCTTCAGGAAGATCTGGCTGAACAATAGCGCGGCGGCGAAGCACCAGTACAACACGGTCGGTTTCCACTTGATGAAGGTTTCGTTGTGGAAGTAGATCGTTGCGCCGCCAAAGACCACGATGATGGCGAGCGACAGCCACAGCGTCGTATCCACTTTCTTCCGGCGCAGCAGCAGCCAGCCGATCTGCACGACGGTGGCGACGATGGCGATCGCGGTCGCAAGCAGGATGGGGGCCTGCGCCAGCGTGACTTCGCCGCCGGAGACGAGGCCGCTCAGATATTGCTGGCCGATAGCCTGCGCGGCTTGCGCATTGCCTTCGCCCCACTTGAAGACGCCGAAGAAGAGGATGACGGGGAACAGATCGAACAGGAATTTCATGGCAGTCGTGCGGTTATTTCAGTTCGGGCATCGGTGAAAAGCTCAGCGATGCGGAATTGATGCAGTAGCGCAGGCCGGTCGGCGGCGGGCCGTCGTTGAAGACGTGGCCGAGGTGCGCGTCGCAGACATTACAGATGATTTCGGTGCGCACCATGCCGTAGCTGCGATCGATCTTTTCCTTGACCATCGCCGGATTCAGCGCCTTGAAGTAGCTGGGCCAGCCGCAGCCGGATTCGAACTTGGCGTCGGATGCGAACAGCGGCGTGCCGCAGCAGATGCAGGTGTAGATGCCGGGTTCGTGATGATCCCAGTAGCGGCCGGTGAACGGCGCTTCGGTGGCGGCATGGCGCGTGACGGCGTATTGTTCGTCGTCCAGCTGTTCGCGCCATTCGGCGTCGGTCTTGATGACTTTGTCGATCATGATGAGCAACTCACTTCCAAATCGTTGGCCCAGTCGGGCGGCAGGGCGGCGTAATGTTCGTTTTCCGGCTGTTCGTCGAACGGACGTTCCAGCACCTGCAACAGGCGCGCCACCTCCGAAAAATCCTTTTTCTGCGCTTTCTCGATGGCGATATGCGCCAGATAGTTGCGCAGCACGTACTTGGGGTTGACGGCGTTCATTGCAAGCTTGCGTGCGCCGTCGTCGTTATTTTCCTGTTGCAGGCGTGCCGCGTATTGTAGCGCCCAGGCATCGAAGGCGGCGCGGTCGATGAACAAGTCGCGCAACGGTTCGGCGCTGCCGGCATCTCCCGGCCGGAAATTGCCGAGCTGGCGGAAGAAGGACGTGAAATCGACATGACTGGCATGCAGGATGCCGAACATGTCGTCGAACAGTGCGGCGTCTTCCGGCTGCGATGTCTGCAGGCCGAGCTTGGCATGCATCAGCGCCAGGAATTTTTCCGAAAAGGCCGGCTTGTAGATGCGCAAGGCTGCCTGCGTTTCCTCGACGCTACCGATCAGCGGCAGCAAGGCTTGTCCGAGCGCAAAACAGTTCCATTCGCCGATCTGCGGCTGGCGCGCATAGGAATAGCGCCCTTGCTGGTCGGTGTGGTTGCAGATGTGGTGTGCGTTGAATGCTTCCATGAAACCGAACGGGCCGTAATCCAGCGTCAGGCCGAGGATGGACATATTGTCGGTATTCATCACGCCATGCATGAAGCCGACCGACTGCCATTGCGCCATCAATTGCGCCGTACGCAGCGTCACTTCCGTCAGCAATGCCTTGTAGGGATTTTCGGCGGTACGCAATTGCGGATAGAAGTTGTCGATGACGTAGTCGGCCAGCGTGCGCAACTCATCGTGCTTCTCGTTGTAGAACCAGTGTTCGAAGGAGCCGAAACGCACAAAGCTTGGCGACATGCGCGTTGCCACGGCGGCGGTTTCCGGTTGTTCGCGCATGACGAGTTGATCGGAACCGGTCACGCAGAGTGCGCGCGTGGTCGGAATGCCGAGTGCGGCCATCGCTTCCGAACAAAGGAATTCGCGAATCGACGAACGCAATACGGCGCGGCCATCACCCATGCGCGAGTAGGGCGTCAAGCCGGAACCCTTCAGTTGCAATTCGAGACGTCCCGTCGGCGCGGCATCGAAGGCCGGCACATCGCCGAGCAGAATCGCACGGCCGTCGCCGAGCTGACCGGCCCAGACACCGAACTGGTGGCCGGAATACACGGCGGAGAGCGGTTTGGAGCCGTCCAGAAGCTGATTGCCGGTAAACACGTCGATGAAGGCTTGCGTACGCGTTTCCTCAACATCCAGGCCGATCAGGGCTGCGGCCGAGGTGCTTGTTGCAACGAGATAAGGATCGGGCAGCGGCGTCGGCATCAATGTCGTGTAATGCGCAGGCGGCAGCGAGGCAAACGAATTGGCAAGCTGCAAATCGCCGAGGCGTTGGCCCGGGCGCGGTGCGGGTGCATTCATGCAGAATCTTTCAGGGGCGTGGCGCTTTTGTCGCCATGGAAACTGCTATTTTGACAGAGAAGGGAAAGCGCTGCGCGCACGCGTACTGAAGCTGCGGTGCAGCGATGTTGCACGCCGTGATTGCAAACAATGTTGCAACAAGCGCCGACAGAAATGTCGCGCAGTCAGTGCAACATCAAGCGTTCAATTCGGCGCTACAGCCAGTATTCGAACTGGCGTGCAAACCATTCCTTCAGGCGGTCGGACAAGGGGCGCTCTTCCCATTTTTCCGGCGTGACTTCAATCGAGTTCTTCAAATCTTCGTTGAAGGCGCTTTCCATCACCGAGCCGAATTCCTGGTCGATCGCGATCAGGTTGACTTCGCTGTTGTGCAGAAAGCTGCGCATGTCGAGATTGGTGGAGCCGACCGTGGACCAGTAGCCGTCGATGACGGCTGTCTTCGCATGCAGCACCGAAGCCTGCAGTTCGAAGATGCGTACGCCTGCCGTCAGCAGTTCGGTATAGAAGGAACGCCCCGCATGCATGACGAGACCGGCATCGGATACCGCAGGGAAGATGACTTTCACGTCCACCCCGCGTCTTGCTGCATCGGTCAGCGCATCGAGCAGTTGCTGATCCGGCACGAAATAGGAATTGGTGATGTGGATAGACGTCTTGGCCTGCTGCATCGCCAGCACATATGCCTTGTACGTCTCATAGTCGCCGTTGGGCTCGCTGGCGATCACGCGGACGATCTTGTCGCCGGCCGGCTTGAGCGGCGGAAAATATTTGCGTGCTGCCAGATCGATGTCTTTCTCCTTGTGCTGGCTGACCCAGGTTTGCAGGAACAACCACTGGAAGGAGGCGACCGCCGGGCCTTCCACGCGGATATGCGTATCGCGCCAGCCAAGATGCTTTTGGCTCTTCGATTTCGAACGGAACAGCGAACCGGAGGAGTAATCGTCGGTGATGTTGATGCCGCCGGTGAAGGCGACCTTGCCGTCGACGACGAGAATCTTGCGATGGTCGCGATTGTTCAATCGCCAGCCGGAACCGAAACGCTTCAGCGGATTGACCGGATGGAATTCGAGCACGGCGATACCGGCGTCGCGCAGGCGCTGGAAGAATTCAGGCCGCGTGCCGAGCGAGCCGACGCTGTCGTAGATGATGTTCACCTGTACGCCTGCCTGCTGCTTTTCGATCAGCAGGTCCGCGAATTCGTCGCCCATCGTGTCCTGGCCGAAGATATAGGTTTCCAGATTGATGTGGTCCCGCGCATCCTTGATGGCTTCGATCATCGCCTTCATCGTCTGCGGTCCATCGTTCAGCAGCGTCAGCTTGTTGCCGGCGATGAGCGGGCTGTTGGTCGCAGCCTCTTCCAGCGCAGCCATTTCCGGCAGATCCACCTTCGCGCTGCGCAAGCGTTGCGCCAGCAGCGATTCGGTACGCTGCGGCGACAGTTCACCCTGCGCCGTGCGTACGGTCGGCGTGTCCTGCGGTGCGAGCGAGGTTTTCAGATAGCGCACATCGGGCAGCGAGGCGCAGGCCGACAATGTCAGGCAGAAGGCGGCCAGCGGCAGCAAGGCCGTACGATGTATGCGCAAGGTGAGGCAACGATGGAAAAAGCCGGTCATCCTGATCCTCTGACATGTTCTTGTAGGAATTGATGAAGCGCCGATGCCGGCAGCTATCAATCAGACAACGCGACAGTAAAAAAGTTGGCACGCGGATAAAGGCGATGCGCATATTTGTGTGCAGAGGTTGCGGTAGTCTAAAGAAAGCGCGATCCTCGCCGTTAAGAAAAGATGAAAGCGGTCATTCCGATTTGAATGGAGGTAGTATGGATGTAGGCAATATCCCGGCTCTTGCCACCAGCATGGCGCAGGAGCGCACTGCCAGCGCGGTATCGATCGCGGTTTTCAAGAAGGCGCTGGATGCGCAAAGCTCTGCCGCACTGGCATTGCTGGAAGCGATTCCCCAGGTGCAGAGCCTGCCGCCGCATCTGGGCAACAACATCAACACCAAGGCCTGAACGGGCTGATCGCAAGGAGAGGCATTGATCGAAACAGCGGACACGATAAGAACGTTCTGGTTCGGCAGCGATGAGGGCGACGATGCTGCCGTCGGCAGCCGTCAGGGCAAGCTCTGGTGGTCGAAAGACGACGATACAGATCGCGAGATTCGCACACGTTTCGAAGCCTGCACGATTGCTGCCAGCGGCGGCCGCTTCGATCAATGGTCCAGGACGCCGCACGGTCTGCTGGCATTGATTCTGCTGACCGACCAGTTCCCGCGCAATATGTATCGCAACCGGCCGGAATCGTTCTCCTTCGATCCGATCGCCTTGCATTGGGCGCTGGACGGATTGGCGCGCGGCGTCGATGCCTTGTTGCGTCCCATCGAACGCGTGTTTTTCTATCTGCCGCTCGAACATGCGGAATCGCTGCCGCTGCAGGATCGCGCGGTCGCATTGTTCAACACGCTGCAGGATGAAGTGCCCACCGAGCAGCGCGAAGCCTTCACCGGCTACACCAATTTCGCGATCCGTCATCGCGACATCGTTGCCCGCTTCGGGCGTTTCCCGCATCGCAATGCCATCCTCGGCCGGACATCGACCGATGAAGAAATCGCGTTCCTGAAAACACCGGGTTCGGGATTCTGAGCGGACGGAGAATCCGACTCAGCGTTTGCCCATCAGAGCGGCCGTGCGCCGATTTCCGTCTTCGCAAACAATTCCGCCGCCCATTCGGCGAATGCACGCACCTTGGTCGACAGGTGGCGGTTGGGCGGATAGAGAATCCACAGCGGTACATGTTCCGATAGCAAACCATCCAGCACCGGAACCAGCTGGCCTGACGCCACATATTCGCGCGCGATGTAATCCGGCAGTTGCGCCAGGCCGATACCGGAACAGGTGGCAGCTGCCAGCGCGTCGGCATCGTTGACCGAGACGCGCCGCATTCCTTGCGCAGTGGTCTGTACCTCATCCTGTTCGTAGATCATCGGAAGAATCCTGCCGGTTTTCGACGAGGCGAACAGGATCAACTGATGGCGTTCGAGTTCTTCCAGGCTGTGCGGCTCGCCATGTTTTTTCAGATAGGCAGGCGCGGCATAGGTACGCATGCGGAAATCGCCAAGTCGGCGTGCCACCAGCGATTCGTCACTGATTTCGCCGCCGCGGATCACGCAATCGATGCCTTCATGCACGAGATCGACAGGCCGGTCGGTACAACCCAGTTCCAGATCGATTTCGGGATAGCGCTCGAAGAAATCCGCCAGCGCCGGTGCAATGATGCGGCGTCCGACCGAACCGGGAACGTCCACGCGCAGACGGCCTTTGGGCGACGTCGCCGCATGGCTGACGGCTGCTTCGGTTTCTTCGAGTTCTGCCAGCAGGCGTACAGCGCGTTCGTAATAGCCGGCGCCATCCGGCGTCACGCTGACGTGGCGCGTCGTGCGGTTGAGCAGTTTGACGCGCAGGCGTTTTTCCAGCGCGATGACCTGCGCGGAAACCGTCGCCTTCGGCAGGTTCAGCGACATGGCTGCCTTGGTAAAGCTCTTCAGTTCCACCACGCGGGTGAAGGCCAGCATCGTATCGAAACGGTCCATGCGGAATTGTCCGGTCGTAAAAGACAGTAGTGAGTAACGGGGAAAGATAGTGCGCACGATTCTAGAACATTCTTGAAAGTGAACAGGGAACCTTGTACCTGTCAGCCGACTCCGTCTGGAATAACGGTCCGTCGTGGCGCGATGTTCGACGGCAATTTTGGATGGAGGACGCATGCTGACCGTATACACATGGGGCACGCCGAATGGCCGCAAGCCGTTGATCCTGCTGGAAGAACTGGCGTTGCCGTACAACGTGCAGCCAGTGAATATCGGCAAGGGCGAACAGTTTGCTGCGGATTTTCTGGCGATCTCGCCGAACAACAAGATTCCTGCGCTGGTCGACGACGAAGCGGAAGGCGGACCGCTGACGCTGTTCGAAAGCGGTGCCATCCTGACCTATCTGGCGGAAAAGCATGGCCGCTTTCTCGACGCCACAGGTCCCGAACGCTATCGCGCACTCGCGTGGCTGCACTGGCAGATCGGCGGGACGGGGCCGATGTTCGGGCAACTGGGATTTTTCGCCTTGCGCGCCGAAGAAAAACTGCCGATGGCGATCAAGCATTTCACCGACGAAGCGGATCGCCTGCTCGGCGTGATGGATCGCCATCTGATGCGCAATACCTATCTCGCCGGCGAGCACTACACGATTGCCGACATCGCGTGCTACGCCTGGACGCTGAGCGCAACAACCTATCTGAAAGATGTGCTGGCGGACAGCATGCGCGACAAGCAATCGGTACAACGTTGGCTGGATGACGTCGGCGAACGTCCGGCCGTGCAGCGCGGGATGCGTGCATTGCAGGCGTAAGACAAATGAAATAAGTGGGATGTAAAAGGCTATCGGGCGTTGCCGCCCGCAAAAAACAAAAGCGCACGTTGGGCGCTTTTTCGTTGGCGAAGACCGGATTGAATTGATTGCCGGTTTCGCTTAGTCGTGTCACTTGGTTGCGACACTTGCTTGATCTGTCTATTTTGCAGGCCAGGCTCGCATCGCGGTGTATGCAATCGCCAGCAGCTTGTCGCGATTGCCGCCCGTATCACGCGCCTGCGTGGACATGCCCTGAATCACCGTGTTGTAGAAGTTGGCAAGGGCGGCAGCATCGGTGTCCTGCGCCAGTTCGCCATCGCGTATGCCTTGCTCAATGCGTGTACGAATCATGCTTTCCACATTGTCGCGGCGTTCGACCATCGCACTCTGCACATGGGCCGACGAGGCGGAACAATTGGTGGCAGCGGTGACGACCAGGCAGCCGGGCGGATGACTGGGGCAGGTGAGTTCGACTGCATTGCTTTGCAGCAGACGTTCGATCGCATCGCGTGCCGTCGGCGCTGCCGCGAAGAGGCACTGCAATGCATCGCAATTCTTGGATGAATAACGTTCGACGGCTTCAAGAAACAGCTTTTCCTTGTCGCCGAATGCCGCGTACAGGCTGGGCGGCGTGATGCCCATCGCGGACGTCAATTCCTGCAGCGAGGCTGCCTCATAACCGTAACGCCAAAAGACAAGCATTGCCCGTTCCAGCGCCGCATCGCGGTCGAAGGAAAGGGGGCGGCCGGCCTTTTTGCGCGGCTTGTCTTCAGTTTTTGTCTCTATTTCCATAGCGATCGATATTAAATCTCTTGACAGCGCAAAAGACGCTGGCTACAGTAGCAACTGTATTCTGTAGCGATCACTAGTAATTATGAAGTTATCATCCGTTTCGCTCACGGATGTCTGTATTAAAAGGCGATACACCGCCTTTGTCAAGGTTGGAAACGGTGGACTGTCAAATTTTAAAAGACAGTACTTCATAAAAACCAATATTTATCTTCGATGAATGGATTCCTATACTTCCGTCCATCGAAACATTTGCAAGAGGGCATCATCATGAAAGCACGTCTTTATCAGTTTACGGCAGTTGCCGCCGGTACGCTGGCAATTTCTGCTGCGATGCACAATGCGGCAGTGTCCGACTTGGTCTACGACAGCGCGTTGAAGGGCGGCGCCGTCTGGGCCAATGCCACGATGGCGGTCGGCAACCTCGGCCAGTCGACTGCCGTGGAGCGCCGGTAATCATGGAACTGGCCGTACGGCAGGCTCCGGCATTGGCGTCGTTCCGATACGCAGAGAGGGAAATCGCCCTGCGCGTATTTGGTCAACGTGGCGGCCAACATTCTGGCCGCCACGCCGGCAAGCCTGGCGTGCCGCTGATCGTCTATTTCCATGGCGGCTATTTCGATTGCGGTCGCGCGGACGACGCGGATGGCATCGCCGACGCGCTGGCCGATGGTGCAGTCGTCGTCACGGTCGATTATCCGCTGGCGCCGACCGTGCAGTTTCCCGATACGGCTGAAACGGCGTTCGCGGCGCTGCTATGGGCGCACGAACATGCAGGCGCATACGGCGCCGATGGCAAGCGCGTGTTCGTCGCCGGCGATCAGGCGGGCGGCAATCTGGCTGCGGCCGCGGCGATGATGGCGCGCGATCGCGTCATGCCGAACGGTCGCGGCATCTGGTTGAAAGGACAGATCCTGATCACGCCGATGCTGGATCCGCATCAGACGTCGTCATCCATGCATGCATCCGGCGAATTCATCTGCCGCGAAGGTTGGGCTGCCTATCTGCCGGCCGTCGGCGATGCGCTGCATCCGTACGCCGCGCCTTCGCAATCGCGCCGTCTTGCCGATCTGCCGCCGGCATTGATCGTCAGCACGGAAAGCGGTGCCTTGCGCGATGAGGCGGAACAATACGCCGCGCAACTGATCGCTGCCGGCGTTCCCGTACAGACCCGTCGACTGGAAGGTTCCGCACACCGGCTGGTGCAGACGACGCATCCGGATTTTCCGGCCATCGTTTCCGCCGTCGTGCGATTCATCGACGCTTCGGATTGAGCTTCGCCTATCGCTATGGCCTTACGTAACCGACTCATGTAACCGACTCATTCGCCTATTTATTCATCGATTCATCTAGTCAATATTCACGCTCACAGGGAACAACAATGAAGATCACCACCAAACCTCGCTTCTCCCGCAGCCTTATCGCTGTCGCCATCGGCGTGCTCGTCATCGCCGGTGCTGCGACCGTCTCGCTTTCCGGCCATGCGGAAAAATCGCAACAGGCCGCGCCGGCCGCCACGCCGGTCACGGTGGCAGCAGTGCTCGAACGTTCGGTCACAGAATGGGACGATTTCTCCGGACGTGTCGAAGCGATCGAGCGCGTCGAAGTGCGTCCGCGCATTTCCGGCACGATCGACGCCGTGCATTTTCAGGATGGTCAGCTGGTGAAGAAGGGCGATCCGCTGTTCACCATCGATCCGCGTCCGTACCGGGCCGAACTGGCGCGCGCAGACGCTGCGCGTGCCGGTGCGCAGGCACGCCTGACATTGGCGAAAACGGAACTGGAGCGCACGCGCAAGCTGCTGGAAGAACGCGCTGTCGCGCAACGTGAACTGGATACGCGCAATAACGCCTATCGCGAAGCCGAAGCCGACCTGAAGGCAACCGATGCCGCCGTGCAGACCGCACGCCTGAATCTGCAATACACCGAGATCACCGCGCCGGTGGCCGGCCGCGTATCGCGTGCCGAGATCACTGTGGGCAACCTGGTGACGACCGGACCGACCGCGCCGGTACTGACGACGGTGGTGTCGGTATCGCCGATGTACGTCAGCTTCGAAGTCGATGAACCGACCTATATCCGCTATGCAGCGACTGGCGCGGTCGGCAACAGTGGCGTCAACCGCATTCCGGTGGCGATGGGGCTGACCAGCGAGGAAGGCTATCCGCGTCAGGGACATGTCCAGGCATTCGACAACCGCATCGACAACGGCTCCGGCACGATCCGCGTGCGCGCTGTGTTCGACAACGCCAACGGCGCGCTGACGCCGGGCATGTTCGCCCGTGTTCGCACCGGCGACGCCAACGCAAAGAATGCGCTGCTGATCGACGACCGCGCGGTCGGCACCGATCAGGACAAGAAATACGTGATGGTCGTCGGCGCGGACAACAAGGCGACGTACCGCCCGGTCACGCTGGGCCCGATCGTCGAAGGACTGCGTGTCGTGCGCACCGGCCTGAAGAAGGATGAACGCATCGTCGTCAACGGTCTGCAACGCATCCGTCCGAACGAAACGGTGACGCCGGAAACGGTGGCGATGGACGCACGCGTGGCGCAGTTGTTCAGGACGGAAGGCAAGGGCGCCGACGTCATCGCGGCCAACTGATCCGGTAACGCTGCGCTCCTCATACTGAAGAAAAAGAAAACCACATGAACATATCCAGATTCTTTATCGACCGCCCGATCTTTGCGGGCGTGCTGTCGGCGATCATTCTGCTGGGAGGACTGATTGCCATGTTCAACCTGCCGATTTCCGAGTATCCGGAAGTCGTGCCGCCGTCGGTCGTCGTCAAGGCCAACTTCCCTGGCGCCAATCCGCAGACGATCGCGGAAACGGTCGCCACGCCGATCGAGGAACAGATCAACGGCGTCGAAGGCATGCTGTACATGCAATCGCAGGCGACGTCCGACGGCCTGATGACGCTGACCGTTACCTTCCAGCTCGGCACGCCGCCCGATCTGGCGCAGCAGCTGGTGCAGAACCGCGTCAACCAGGCATTGCCGCGCCTGCCGGACGTCGTGCAGCGCCTCGGCGTGACGACGACGAAAAGCTCGCCGGACCTGACGATGGTAGTCCACCTGCTGTCGCCGAACGATCGCTACGACATGGCCTACCTGCGCAACTACGCGGTGCTGAACGTCAAGGACAGGCTGGCACGTTTGCCGGGCATCGGCGCGGTGCAACTGTTCGGTTCCGGCGATTATTCGATGCGCATCTGGCTCGATCCGCGCAAGGTGGCCGAGCGTGGCCTGTCGGCCGACGACGTGGTGCAGGCGATCCGCGAACAGAACGTCAACGTCGCCGCCGGCGTGATCGGTGCATCGCCGACGGTGCCGGGCGTCGACTATCAGATCTCCGTCAATGCGCGCGGCCGTTTGCAGACCCAAGAGGAATTCGGCGACATCGTCATCAAGGCATCGCCGGACGGCGTCGTCACCAGGCTGAAGGACGTGGCCCGCATCGAACTGGGCGCCAGCGAGTACGCATTGCGCTCGCTGCTGAACAACAAGCAGGCGGTAGCGATTCCGATCTTCCAGTCGCCGGGTTCCAATGCGCTGGAAATCTCGAACAACGTGCGCAAGACGATGGAAGAGCTGAAGAAAGACATGCCGGAAGGCGTGGACTACAGCATCGTCTACGATCCGACGCAATTCGTGCGCGCCTCGATCGAAGCGGTCGTGCATACGCTGCTGGAAGCGATCCTGCTGGTCGTGATCGTCGTGATCGTGTTCCTGCAGACGTGGCGCGCCTCGATCATTCCGTTGCTGGCGGTGCCGGTGTCGGTGATCGGCACGTTCGCGGTGATGCTGGGGCTGGGCTTCTCGATCAATGCACTGAGCCTGTTCGGGCTGGTGCTGGCGATCGGCATCGTGGTCGACGATGCGATCGTGGTGGTGGAAAACGTCGAACGGAATATCGAAGCGGGCCTGACGGCGCGCGAGGCGACCTACAAGGCGATGCGCGAAGTGTCCGGCCCGATCATTGCGATTGCGCTGACGCTGTGCGCCGTGTTCGTGCCGCTGGCTTTCGTCTCCGGCCTGACTGGTCAGTTCTTCAAGCAGTTTGCGTTGACGATTGCGATCTCGACCGTGATCTCGGCATTCAACTCGCTGACGCTGTCGCCGGCGCTGTCCGCCTTGCTGCTGAAGAATCATGGCGCGCCCAAGGATAAATTCCAGCTGGCGATCGACAAGGCATTCGGCTGGTTTTTCGTGCGCTTCAACAAGGCGTTCCATCGCGGTTCCGAGAACTACGGCGGCGGCGTCACGCAGATTCTGAAGCGCAAGTCGGCATCGCTGATCGTGTATGCGATGCTGATCGGCCTAACCGGTTTCCTGTTCCATCATGTGCCAGCCGGTTTCGTACCGGGACAGGACAAACAGTATCTGGTCGGCTTCGCGCAATTGCCGGATGCCTCGTCGTTGGATCGTACCGAAGACGTGATTCGTGAAATGTCCGACATCGCGATGAAGACGCCGGGCGTCGAATCGGCGGTGGCTTTCCCGGGCCTGTCGATCAACGGCTTCGTCAACAGCCCGAACTCCGGCATCGTGTTCGTCACGCTGAAGCCGTTCGACGAGCGCAAGAGCAAGGAACTGAGCGGCAACGCGATCGCGATGCAATTGAACCAGAAATATGCCGGCATCAAGGATGCGTTCATCGCGATGTTCCCGCCGCCGCCGGTGCAGGGTCTGGGTACGATCGGCGGCTTCAAGCTGCAGATCCAGGATCGCGCGGCGCTCGGTAACGAAGCGCTGAATGATGCGCTGAAGGCGTTCATGGCAAAGGCGAATGCCGCGCCGGAACTGCAGGGCATGTTCTCCAGCTTTCAGATCAACGTGCCGCAGCTGTATGCCGATCTGGATCGTACGCGTGCGCAGCAACTGGGCGTGTCGGTGCCTTCCGTGTTCGATACCTTGCAGATCTATCTGGGTTCGTTGTACGTGAACGACTTCACGAAATTCGGCCGTACCTTCCAGGTACGTGTGCAGGCCGATGCACCGTTCCGTGCCCACGCTGAAGATATCGGTCTGCTGAAGACGCGCAACGCTGCCGGCGAAATGGTGCCGTTGTCGTCGGTGCTGAAGCTGACGCAGAGCCACGGTCCCGATCAGGCGATCCGCTACAACGCCTTCCCGTCGGCCGACGTGAACGGCGGCCCGGCACCGGGCTACAGCACGGGCCAGGCACAGGATGCGATCGAACGCATTGCTGCCGAAACGCTGCCGCGCGGCATCGGCTTCGAATGGACCGAGATCACCTATCAGGACAAGATCGCCGGCGACACGCTGTTCATCATCCTGCCGCTGTCGATGCTGCTGGTGTTCCTGGTGCTCGCTGCGCAGTACGAAAGCCTGACCTTGCCGCTGGCGGTGCTGCTGATCGTGCCGATGGGCTTGCTGTCCGCGATATTCGGCGTGTTCCTGACCGGCGGCGACAACAACATCTTCACGCAGATTAGCCTGATCGTGCTGGTGGGGCTGGCGTGCAAGAACGCGATCCTGATCGTGGAGTTCGCACGCGAACTGGAAGATCACGGCCGCGGCATCTATGAAGCGGCGATCGAGGCGGCGCGCCTGCGTCTGCGTCCGATCCTGATGACGTCGATCGCCTTCATCGCCGGTGTCGTCCCGTTGATCCTGTCGAGCGGTGCTGGCGCGGAGATGCGCCATGCAATGGGCGTGGCGGTGTTCTCCGGCATGATCGGCGTGACTGCCTTCGGCCTGTTCCTGACGCCGATCTTCTACGTGTTGCTGCGTACGCTGGAAAACAAGCTGACGCCGAAACGCGATCCGGAGGAGGAAGCCTATCCGCACCATCCGGCGATTGCCAACGACGTTCCGCACAATTACGAGGTATGACAATGAGAACATTCAAACTGACCCTCACCGCGTTGACCGCCGCGCTGGTGCTCGCGGGCTGCTCGACGGCGCGTCCGCCGGAGCAGGTCAAGGTCGATGCGCCGGCTACCTACAGGGAGAAGGCTGAGCAGCTGGATGGCGCGTGGAAAGTCGCCAAGCCGGCCGACGGTGAAGATCGCGGCCAGTGGTGGAAGGTGTACGGCGACGACGATCTGAACAAGCTGGTCGCCGCAGCCACGCAATCGAATCCGAACCTGGCGATCGCATTGGCGAACGTGAAGGAAGCACGTGCGATTGCCGGTGTCGTCGATGCCGACCGCGGCTTCCAGCTCGGTGCCGGCTTCGGCCCGACGCGCATCGGCGATGCGCAGGGTGCATCCACCGAATACCGCGCGCAGTTGGGCTTCTCGTATGAAGTCGATCTGTTCGGTCGCCTGTCGGATGCCAGCCGTGCCGCTGCGCTCGATGCGCAGGCGCAGGAAGCGGCTTACCGTTCCGTGCTGCTGGCCTTGCAGGCCGACGTCGCGCAGCATTACTTCACGATCCGTGCGCTCGATTCGGAAACCGACGTGCTGCAGAAAACCGTTGAACTGCGTCAGGAAGCGCTGGATCTCGCCAAGCATCGTTTCGAAGCAGGCGATACCAGCGAACTGGACGTTGCGCAGGCGCGCACCGAATGGGCGACCACCAGTGCCGAACTGGAAGGCGTGCGCCGCGAACGTGCGCAGCGCGATCATGCGTTGGCCGTATTGCTGGGACAGGCACCGGCGCAATTCACGCTGCCGGTGGCGTTGCTGAAAGCGCCGCTGGTGACGGTGCCGGCCGGCTTGCCGTCCGATCTGCTGGAGCGCCGTCCGGACATCGCGCAGGCCCAACGCCGGATGGCGGCTGCCAGTTCACGTATCGGCGCGGCCAAGGCGGCGTTCTTTCCGTCGCTGGTGCTGACCGGCGCCGGCGGTTATGCGTCGGATGAATTGCGCGACCTGTTCAAGTGGTCCAGTCGCAGCTGGATACTTGGCCCGCTGACCGGCACCATCCTGAACCTGCCGATTTTCGACGGCGGCCGCAACCGCTCGAACCTGGCGCGTGCCGATGCAGGTTATGAAGCAGCCGTCGCGAATTACCGTCAGCAGGTGCTGGTTGGCTTCCGTGACGTCGAGGACAATTTGAGCGCCTTGCGTACGCTGGATCGCCAGATGGTGTTCCAGGAGCAGGCGATCGATTCGGCCAAGCTGGCCAACAAGCTGGCGGATTCGCGCTACCACTACGGCTCGGCCAGCTATTTCGAAGTCATCGATGCACAGCGTTCGCGACTTGCTTCGGAGCGTGCTCTGGTGCGCAGCCAGGGGCAGCGTGCGGTTGCATCGGTCGGCCTGATTCGGGCATTGGGTGGCGGCTGGGATACGCCGCAGCAGCAGGGTGGGGAAGTGCCGCCGATGGCGAAGCAATAGCCGTTTGATTGCGCCTTGCAATGCATGATCAATATGCACAATCAATGCGCAATAAGGAAGTCCGTAAAAAAGCCCGCTTCATGCGGGCTTTTTCAATCGGAGCGGGCGGTGGTCAGTTCTTGGAGAGGCAGGTTTTCATGAATGCCTTGCGCTCGTCGCCTTTCTTGTCGCCGGCTTCGGCATTGCAGGTTTTCATCTTCTCGCGCTGCGCCTGTTGCGCGGCGCTGCCTTGCTCGCTGTCCTTGCTCAGGCATTCCTTCATGAACGCCTTGCGTTCGTCGCCTTTCTTGCTGCCGGCCTTGACGTTGCAGGACTTCATCTTGTTCTGCTGTGCCGTTTCGGCGAGGGCCGGATGGAAGGCGATCGGCATCAGCAATACTATGGCACCCAACAGTTTCTTCATGGCGAGGCTCCTTATCGATGGTGGGACGATGGGACAGCGCTGAAACGTGCAAGGCATTACACCATGAATGCCGTGCGTTGCCAATCGTATAACGAGGCAGGCAAGGGGGCGTAAAGAAACGGTTAAGCCGGAAGTGAATTCGGCAGCAAATTCAACGCCGGATCAGCGGGCGCTTCGGCGTGTTCTTCATGTGCATCTTCCACCAGACGCCGACCAGCGAATCGCCCCAGGCAACCGCCTTGCGCGGCAGCGTCAGCGGATCGTCGTTGATGGTAGCCGGTGCGCGTTCGCAGGTGACGGCCGTCTTGTAGCCTGCTTCCGCGACCGCTTCGACGGTCTGCAGATTGTGGCTGCCATAGGGGTAGCAGAAATGATCGACCGGGCGACCGAGCGCATCTTCCAGCACCGATTTGGATTTCAGTGCCTCGTTGAACACGAGTTCGGGCGGATGTTCGCCCAATCGGATGTGATTGAACGAATGCGAACCGATTTCAATGCCGTGCGACAACAATTCGCGCAACCGTGCAGCCGTCATCAGCGGCGGTGCATCGTGACCGTCGGTGATCAACCAGTCGGCCGAGCCGCCGAGCATGCCGGCGATCGCATAGACAGTAGCGGGAAAACCATGGCGCTGCAGGACAGGCAGCGCATATTCATAGAAATTCTCGTAGGCGTCGTCGAAGGTGATGGCGACGGCGCGCGGCGGGATCGGCTTGTCGCCGCGCACGCATTGCAGCACGTCGTTCATGCTCAGCACGTTGTAGCCGAACAGTTTCAGATAGCCCATCTGTACGGCGAAGCGGCGGTGGTCGCAATAGGTCGCGCGATGCGTGTCCATCGCGGGAAAATCGCCGACCTGGTGATACATCAGGATCTGGATGCGGTTCAATTCGTTCTCCTGCCGGCTTCGGCGGTTTCAGCCTTGACGGCTTCTTCATAGATCGCCAGCGTGCCGCGCGTCATGCTGTCCAGCGCGAACAGTTGTTCGTAGCGGCGTCGCCCCGCCTGGCCCATGCGTGCGCGCAAGTCTGCATTATCCAGCAAAGTCGCGATCGCCTGCGCCAGCGCGGCCGGATCTTCCGGCGGCGCCAGCAGGCCCGTTTCGCCGTCGGCCACCGCTTCGCCGATGCCGCCGACGTCGAAAGCGACGATCGGCAGGCCGAAGGCGGCGGCTTCCAGCAGCGTCAGCGACAGCGCTTCGCGGCGCGACGGCGCCAGCAGCATGTCGGCGCAGCCATAGATGTTGTTGACGTCGTCGCGATGGCCGGTGAAGCGGATGCGATCGATGATGCCGAGTTCTGCGGCCAGTGCCTGCACTTCCTTGGCAAATGCCGTTTCCAGTGAGCCGGTCAGCACCAGCGTCCAGCGACGACCGGCGAGTTGGGCGAGGGCGCGCAAGGCGAGGTCCTGTCCCTTCGCATGCATGAAGCGGGCGACCATCACCAGCGCCGGCGCATCGTCGAGGCCCAGTTCCGTGCGCATCGTTGCGCGCGGCGTGCGCGGCAGGGCGGCGTAGTCGGGCACGCCGTGATGGACGGTACGGATTTTCTGTTGCGGATAGCCGCAGGAAACGAGGAAGCGCGCGACGGCGTCGGAGACGGCGATGATGCGCGTGGCGCGGCCGAACCATTTGCCGGCGTTGGTCGAGTGCGCGGTGGCGACGTTCGGCACGCCGGCGAATTTGGCAGCCCAGCCGGCGTAGTAGGCGCCGCGCGTCAGATGGCCATGCACGAGGTCGGCTTTTTCGCGCCGGATCAGGCGAACGAGCTTGAACAGCGAGCCGAGGTCGAAGAAACCGGTCAGCGCAACCTGTTCACAGCGGAAACCGTTCTTTTGCAGCTGTTCGCCCAGCCATCCCTGCAGCGGGCCGGCGTAAATGCATTCGACGCCTTTGCTCGCCAGCCCTTGCATCAATTGCAGCAGATGACGCTCGGCGCCACCGGCCTTGTGGCTGTGCAGGACGAAGATGACTTTCATGCGGGAGAAGGGCGACGGTTCGGAGGATGACAGACGGTGCAGGATTATAGCGTCTTCGCCCGTCGCGGCTGTTGTCGTGAGGGCTGTGACCTCGGCATTCCTTCGAGATCGAGCGACGTCTGTCCATAGCGTTTCTGGCAGCGTTCGCACCAGAAGCTGCGGCGGTTCGTCTTGCCCAGTTTGCCCTTGTGAAAAGGGATGTGGCAGCGCGGGCAGGTGTGCTTCGTATGCGCAAGCCAGTGCTTCTTCAGTTCGAAGGCGCGCTTCCAGCACAGGAAATCGAAACTGTATACACGTGCCTGTTCGACCAGTTCGCGCAGCTTGCGGTCCGGCAGCGCACCGACGGTCGACAGCGGGTGCAGCCGGATGCGGAACAGCACTTCGTTCTTGATGATGTTGCCGACGCCGGAAAAGATCTGCTGGTCGAGCAGCGCGTCGCAGACCGGCATGTCCGGCATGGCACGCAGCTTGCGCCGCGCGGCGGCCGGATTCCACAGGTCGGACAGCACGTCGGCGCTCCAGTCGTACTGCGTGTCGAGATCGCCTTCGATGACGCGCACCGAGCTCGTATAGAAATTGAGTTCGCCGTTGTCGAAGCGCAGCGACAGGCTCGGATTCCTGTCCTTACGCGAATCGATGCAGTAGCTGCCGAACATCAGCAGGTGGATGCGTACCGTCAGCGCCGGCAGCTGGATCAGGAAATGCTTGCCCCAGGTGCGCAGCGCCAGCACGCGCTGGCCGGTGAGCCGTTCCATGTCGATCTTCGCCAGTCCTTCCGCCTGCGCGATGGTGCGGCCGGCGAATGCGGCGGTTTCTTCCTTCAGCAGGAAAAGCGACGGGCCTTCGGGCATCGGTTATTTCTATCGGTTATTTCTTTTCTTCGGCGCGGTTTTTGTCGCGGTTTTTATTGCGGCTTGGGGCACGAACCCCAGCATCTTCATCGCCGCCGTGATGTTCTGCGCGGCGGCATCGTAGCCTTCCCACGGCGCGTTGCCCCGGTCGAGCCGCGTGTGGATGTTCGCCACGTGCCATTGCGCGCTGCCGTGCAGCTTCTCGACTTCGTCCCAGCCGACCGGCACCGATACGCCGAGGCCCGGCCGCGCGCGCACCGACCACGCGGCGACGGTGGTCGCGCCGAAGCCGTTGCGCAGGTAGTCGATGAAGATCTTGCCGACGCGGTTCTTTGGCCCGCTCTTGGCGACGAAGCGCTGCGGCAGCGTCTGCGCCATGTGTTCGACGATGGCTTTCGAGAAATCCTTGACGGTGTCCCAGTCATAGCGCTTCTTCAGCGGCACGATGACATGCATGCCCTTGCCGCCGCTGGTCTTGACGAAGGAGACGAGCTCCAGCTGTTCGAGGAAGGAGCGCATCAACAGTGTCGCTTCCAGCACTGTCGGCCACGCCACGCCTTCGCCGGGATCGAGATCGAAGGTCATGCGGTCCGGCTTGCCGATCGCCGTTTTCACGCCGTTCCACGTATGGAATTCGATGACGTTCCATTGCGCGGCGGTCATCAGTCCGAGCGGGCTGGCGATCTCGATCAGCGATGCATGGTCGGGGTCGAGCGCCGGATCGAGCAGCCGTGTGCCGTCCATCGGTTCGTCCATGTGCTTCTGGAAGAACAACTGGTTCTTGATGCCGTCCGGCGCGCGTACCAGCGAGGTCGGCCGGCCTTTCAGGTGCGGCATCATCAGCGGTGCGACCAGCGCGTAGTAGCGGATCAGGTCGATTTTCCTGATGCCGGTCGTCGGATCGATGACGCGATCGGGATGCGTGACCTTGAAGCCGGTCGGCAGCGTGCCGTGCAGGGCGTCGTCGGTCTGCGATGCGCGCTTGCTTTTCGATGTGTTTTTCGACGCATCTTTCGATGTGTCATTCGTGTTAGTACCTTTATCGCCCTTGGCGACTCTGCCGATGGCCACCGGTTCCTCATGCACGATGGCGTTGGCCCTCTTGTCGGTGCGCAGTCCGTGGAAGACGGCCTGCCGCACATGGCCGCCATCGGTCCATTCGCCGAACGCGATTTCGGCGACCAGCTGCGGCTTGAGCCAGTGCGCTTTTGTCCGCAGGCCGGTGCCACCAGTGAACGGACTTTTGTCCGCTGCCAGCGCATCGAACTGGCGTTTCAGGTCCTGTAGCGATTTGTCGCTGAAGCCGCTGCCGACGTTGCCGGCGTAGCGCAGGTGGCCCTTGTCGTCGTGTACACCGAGTAGCAATGAGCCGAAACCCTTGCGCGCGCCTTGCGGATCGGTATAGCCGCCGATGACGAATTCCTGGCGACGGCCGCATTTCAGCTTGATCCAGTCGGACGAACGGCGCGACACGTAATGCGAATCGCGGCGCTTGCCGATCACGCCTTCCAGCCCGAGCCGGCAGGCCGAGGCGACGATCTCGGCCGCCGGCACGTCGAAGGTGTCGCTGTAGCGGACGTCGGACGGTTTCTTCGCCAGTATCTGCTGCAGCAGCGCGCGCCGGGCCTGCAGCGCAACCTTGCGCAGATCGAGGCCGTCGTGGAAGGGCAGGTCGAAGACGTAGTAGGCGATCTGTTTCGTCCTTGCCATGTCGAAGGCGTTCTGCAGCATCTGGAAATTCGGTACACCGTTTTCGTCGGCGACGACGATTTCGCCGTCCAGCCAGCATGGCTTCAGTTTCAGTTTGCGCAGTTCGGCCGCCAGTGCCGGCAGCTTGTCGGTCCAGTCGTTGCCGTTGCGCGTGATCAGGCGGACGTCGCTGCCGTCGATGCGGGCGACGATGCGGTAGCCGTCGAACTTGATTTCGTACAGCCAGTCGCCATCCTGCGGCGGCCTGTCTACCAGTGTCGCCAACTGCGGCGCCAGCGTCTTCGGCAGGTCGGCGGCAATGGCGCCGCCGAGGGCGTCGTTGCTGTTCCTGCCGCTGCGCGATGCGGTCGAAGCCTTCTTGCGTGCGGCAGGTTTGGCCGTTGCAGAGGTTTTCACCGTCCGCGACGTTGCCGACGATTCCACGTCGGCAGGATCGTCGAGTTTCGCGACGCTGTCCGGCAATTCATCGATGACGCTGAATTCGGTGGCGGGGCGCGCGTATTCATCCTTTTCCTTGATCAGCAACCACGGCTCCTGTTTTTCGCTGCCGGTGCGGCCGCCTTTCATTCGTACCAGCGCCCAGCGGCCATGCAGCTTGTGGCCGCGCAGTTCGAATTTCAGACTGCCCTTGCGATAGCCTTCGTGCGGATCGGTCAACGGCGTCCAGACACCCTTGTCCCAGATGATGACCTTGCCGGCGCCGTACTGCTTTTCGGGAATCTGGCCTTCGAACTTGTTGTAGGCGATCGGATGGTCCTCGACGTGTACTGCCATGCGCTTGTCGTGCGTGTCGTAGCTGGGGCCTTTCGGTACGGCCCAACTTTTCATTGCGCCGTCGAGTTCCAGCCGGAAGTCGTAATGCAGGCGCGACGCCCAGTGCTTCTGCACGACGAAGGACAGTGCCTCGGTATTCGGCACACCGCCTTCGGACGGTTCGGACGTGATGCCGAAGTTGCGCTTGGCCTTGTAGGTTTTCAGCGTGTCGGATCGCGTGGATTGTGCGGATCGTGGCATGGATCAAGCCGATCTGCGCCGGGGGGCGCTGGTTTTCGTTGCAGCTTTGGACGCGGATTTCACTGCCGTGCGTGAAGAAGTTTTAGCAGAGGATTTGCGCGCAGCCGCACGCTTGGCCGGTGTCTTCCGCGCCGGTTTTTCTTCGTCTTCGGTTTCGTCGTCTGCTGACGCCTTGCCCTTGTTCTTCAGGCTGCGCTGCAGCATCTCGGTGAGGTCGTAGATCGTTGCGCCGGTGCCGGCTTCCTGCGGCTCGATATGCGCCACCGTTTCGGTTTCGCCGGCGGCGATCTTGCGCTCGACCAGTTGCAGGATCTGCTCCTTGAACGAATCGGTGAAGGCGTCGGGGTCCCATTCGCCGCTCATGTCGTCGACCAGCTGTTCGCCCATCTTGATTTCCCTGTCTGTCAGGCCTGCTGCCTTCGTACCTTCCTTCGGCAGGTCAAGCTGTTCCCAGGTGCGGATCTCGTCGCCCCAGCGCAGCAGGTTCAGCACCAGCGCCGGGCCGACCGGGATCAACACGGCCAGATGCTGGCGCGTCTGGATTACGACCTTGGCGATGCCGACCTTGCCGCTGCGCTTGAGGATTTCGCGCAGCAGCGCATAGACTTTTTCGCCCTTGTTGATCGGCGCGATGTAGTACGGCCGTTCCAGGTACAGGAAGGGAATGCTGTCCGCCGTGACGAAGGATTCGATCTCGATGGTCTGCGTCGTCTTCGGATACGCGGCTTCGATCTCCTCTGGCGTCAGCACGACGTAGCTGCCGTCTTCGACCTCGATGCCCTTGACGATGTTTTCCTTCGTGATTTCCTTGCCGGTCTTCTTGTTGATGCGCTTGTAGCCGACCGGATCCAGCGTGCGCTTGTCCAGCCAGTCGAAGTTGAGGCCGTGTTCGGAGGTCGCGGTGTACAGCGCGATCGGGATATGCACCAGGCCGAACGAGATCGCGCCTTTCCACAGCACGCGCCGGCTGGTTGTCGGCATGGATTTCGCCATGATCGTGTCCATGAATGCGGGATGTTCATGATGCGATGTGCATGGCAGAGTGTCTGTAGGAAAAGCGCGTGAAACGCTGTCGGAACTGTCCACGAACCATGGTGGTAGACACCGCGTGTTGCACGAAAGCACAAACAAGAAAAGACAAACGGGAGAAGACAGCATGGGATTTCGCAGGATTGCCGCCGCCGCATTGTTGCTTTGCTGCATGTTGCCGGCGGCGCAGCTACAGGCCGAGACGTCGCGCGCGCCGGTCATGCTGGCCAACAGCTATCGCGCCGGCATCGATCTGTCCGCCTATTGGGTCAGCGAGAAATACGACGGCTTGCGCGCCTACTGGGATGGCGAACGGCTGTTGACGCGCGGCGGCGAGGTCATTCATGCGCCAGCGTGGTTCGTTGCCGGCTGGCCGGGCGTGCCGCTGGACGGAGAACTGTGGGCCGGGCGTGGACGTTTCGCCGAAGCGGTATCGACGGCCCGTACGCAGCAGCCGGACGATGCGGCGTGGCGCAAGATGCGCTTCATGGTGTTCGATCTGCCGTCGCATGGCGGCATTTTCGATCAGCGCTTGTCAGCGTTGCGGCGCACGGTTGCATCGATCGACAAACCATGGGTGCTGGCTGTGCCGCAAGAGAAGGTAAAGAGTCACGCAGAACTGCAGCAGCGGCTGCAGGCGATCGTGCAGGCAGGCGGCGAAGGCTTGATGCTGCATCGCGGCGCATCGCTGTACCGCGCCGAGCGCAACGACGATCTGCTGAAACTCAAACTGCATGACGACGCTGAAGCGAAGGTGGTTGCGCATCTGCCGGGCAAGGGAAAGCATGCGGGGCGGCTGGGCGCACTGCTGGTGGAAACGTCGGACGGCATACGCTTTCGTCTGGGCAGCGGCTTCACCGATGCCGAGCGCGAGACGCCGCCGGTGGTCGGCAGCTGGGTCACGTATCGCTATCGCGGGTTCAACGACAGCGGAATTCCGCGTTTTGCGACTTTCCTGCGCGTCCGTGAGGACATCGATCCGGCGTTGCGCTAGGATGACGCATCCTTCGTCCGTTCATTGATTTTCACTCAAGGAGAGAGCATGTCGATTTCCATCTTCCCGAAAACCCTGGCTGTCGCCGCACTGGTCTGCGCCAGTTCGCTGGCCGTGGCCGTGTCGCTTGCCGATCTCAGCAACAAGGATGCGACGGCTGGCGTCAAGACGGCGCTGGAGAAGGGCGCGTCGATTGCCGTTTCCAAGCTGGGTACGCAAAACGGGTTTCTGAACAACGACAAGGTACGCATCAGCCTGCCGGGACCGCTGGAGCAGGCCAAGCCCATCCTGAAAATGCTCGGCCAGAGCAAGAAGGTCGATGCGCTGGAAACGTCGATGAACCATGCCGCCGAATCGGCTGTTGCCGAAGCCAAGCCGCTGCTGCTGGATGCGGTGAAGAACATGTCCGTCACCGACGCAAAGAACATCCTGACCGGCGGCGATACTTCGGTCACCGATTTCTTCCGCCAGAAGACGTCGTCGCAGCTGACCACGAAATTCCTGCCTATCGTCAAGAAGATCACCGACGGCAACGGCCTGTCCGCGCAGTACAACGCGCTGATGAGCAAGGCCAGCGCATCGGGCCTGACGAAGGAAGATTCGACGGTCGAAAGTTACGTGACACAGCGCGCGCTGGATGGTCTGTACACGATCATCGGCGAAGAGGAGAAGGCGATCCGCGCCGATCCGGTCGGCACCGGCAGCGCGATTCTGGGCAAGGTGTTCGGTGCGGTGAAATGACGGCATAAACGCGCATCCACCGAATGCAAACGGCGGCTTTCGAGGCCGCCGTTTTGTTTTTTGGAGCGTTGCTGACTGCGTTGACGATTGTGCTGTGTTCAGCTTTCGTAAATCAGAACCCTTCCAGCACGATCTTGCCTTTCGCCTTATTGCTTTCGATCAGCGCGTGTGCACGGCGCAGATTGGCCGCGTCGATCCGGCCGAAGTGTTCGCCGAAGGTCGTCTTCAGCGTGCCGTTGTCGATCAGCCGTGCGACTTCGTCCAGCAGTTCATGCTGTTTCTGGATATCGTCCGTGCCGAACAGCGAACGGGTGAACATGAATTCCCAATGCAGCGATAGGCTCTTGCGCTTGAGCTTGTTGGCGTCCAGTGATTTCGGGTCGTCGATCAGGCCGAGTTTTCCCTGCGGGGCCAGCGATTCGATGATCTCGTCGAAATGGGCATCGGTCTGGTTCAGGCTGGCGACGTAGCGCACCTGCGGGATGCCGATGCGTTTCAGTTCCTGCGACAGCGGCTTCGTGTGGTCGATCACGTGATGCGCGCCCAGGCTCATCACCCATTCGCGCGTTTCCTCGCGCGATGCGGTGCCGATAACGGTCAGGCCGGTCAGCTGGCGCGCCAGTTGCACGAGGATGGAGCCGACGCCGCCGGCCGCACCGATGATCAGGATCGCATCGTCGGTACCGGCACCGGAATTGCGGGCCACGCCGAGCCGCTCGAACAGTAGTTCCCATGCCGTGATGGCAGTCAGCGGCAGGGCGGCTGCCTTGGCGAATTCCAGCGAGGCCGGCATGTTGCCGACGATGCGCTCGTCGATCAGATGCAGTTCGCTGTTGGTGCCAGCACGCGCGATCGAGCCGGCGTAGTAGACGCGGTCGCCTGGTTTGAACAGCGTGGCATCGCTGCCGACGGCACGCACGATGCCGGCCGCGTCCCAGCCGAGCACTTTCCATTCGCCATCCGGCGGATTGACGCCGGAGCGCACCTTGCAATCGACCGGATTGACCGAGATCGCCTTGATTTCGACCAGCAGGTCACGGCCGCTTGGCGTCGGATCGGGCAGGGTGACATCCTGCAACGCTTGCGGCTCGGTGATCGGCAGGGGTTTTTGGTAGGCGACGGCTTTCATAAGGTACTCCTTGTTCTTGTTCGGGTTGGTGTTTCGGGTTTCTGTATTTCGGTTCGCGTTCATGGGTACTTCGGGCCGGACCGATGTTTGGCTGCAGTTTTGCGGCGAACGTTCATGTCCACCCACGATGCGCAGTTTCCGCTATATTCGTTTGATGAAAAATCACGTCAATCGAATAACACTTTCAAAAATAAAATGAAAATCCCGCGCATCGAAGACCTGCAACTGTTCGTCCATGCCACCGATCATGGCGGTCTGTCGGCAGCGGCGCGGGAACTGGACATGGCGCCGGCGGCGGCCAGCGCCGCACTAAAACGTCTGGAAAGCGTACTGCAGGTAAGGCTGTTCGTGCGCTCCACGCGCAGCCTGCGGCTGACCGCCGAGGGCGAGCGTTATCTGGCGTATGCACGGCAGATTCTGCAGGCGGTGGAAGAGGGAGCGACCAGCGTGGCGCGCGACGCGCAGGAAATCGGCGGCGAACTGAATCTGTCGATGCCGTCCGATCTGGGGCGTAATGTGCTGTTGCCGTTACTGGATGCTTTTCAAGTGCAGCATCCGATGATCCGTTTCCGCATCCGCATCAGCGATCGGCTGGCCGACTTGTACCGGCAGCCGGTGGATATCGCGATCCGCTATGGCGAGCCGGAGGATTCGACGATGGTGGCGCTGCCGCTGGTACCGGACAATCGACGCGTGCTGTGCGCGGCACCGGCCTACCTGCAACGGCATGGCACGCCGCAATCGATCGCCGACCTGCAGCATCACAATTGCCTGCGTTTCGTGCTGGGCGATACCGTCCACGATCGCTGGGTGTTCCACCGCAACGGTCGTATCGAGACGGTGGCGGTGCAGGGCGACCGCATCTGCGATGATGCCGACCTTGTGCGGCGCTGGGCGCTGGCGGGAAAAGGGCTGGCCTACAAGTCCGCGCTGGACATCCGCTCGGAGCTGCAGTCGGGAAAACTGGTGGCGTTGCTGCCGGAACTTGAAGGGGAAGCCGCGCCGCTGAATCTGGTCTGCGCGCATCGGCTGATGCTGTCACCATCAGTGACGGCCTTGCGTGCCTTTCTGCAGGAGAGGTTGAAAGAGTCGGCAGAACCGGCGACATAAGCGAAGGAAAGATTCGCGTGCCGCCGGTCGTTATGCCTTGCCGTCGATTTTCCGGGACATGTTTCCTTTGCCGTCAGGCGGTCAGGTCCTCAGGTTTCATGCCCGTTATCAAGCGTTTTCTGAATGCGCAGAGGGCGCCGCCAATCCCAATCTGGCGGTGGAACTGCCCGCCGACGCATCGAGCCGGAAGATGCTGACGATCTGCGCCAGCTTGTTTGCCTGCTCCTGCAGCGAAGCTGCCGCTGCGGCGGCTTCTTCCACCAGCGCCGCATTCTGCTGGGTGACCTGATCCATCTGGCCGATGGCCTGATTGACTTCCTCGATGCCGGCGCTCTGTTCCTGGCTCGCGGTAGTGATGTCGCCCATCATCAGCGTGACACGTCCGATGCTGTCGACTACGTCGCGCACCGTATTGCCGGCCTGATCGACCAGTGCGGTGCCGGCATCGACCTTGCCGACCGAATCGCCGATCAAGGCCTTGATTTCCTTTGCCGCCGCTGCCGAGCGTTGCGCCAGGTTGCGCACTTCGGCTGCCACCACGGCGAAGCCGCGGCCCTGTTCGCCGGCGCGTGCGGCTTCCACCGCGGCATTCAGCGCCAGGATGTTGGTCTGGAAGGCGATGCCGTCGATGACGCCGATGATGTCGACGATCTTCTTCGACGAATCGTTGATCGAGCGCATGGTCTCGACCACTTCCGCCATGACCGTGCCGCCTTTCGCCGCTACTTCGGATGCGGTCGCGGCCAGTTGATTTGCCTGTTTGGCATTGTCGACGTTCTGCTTCACCGTCGAGGTCAGTTCTTCCATCGAGGAAGCGGTTTCTTCCAGCGAGCTGGCCTGTTCTTCCGTGCGCGACGACAGATCGAGATTGCCGGAGGCGATCTGGCTGGATGCCGTGGCGATCGTATCGGTGCCGCTGCGCACTTCGCTGACGATCCTGGCCAGGCTGTCGCGCATGCCGCGCATGGCGAACAGCAGGCTGCCGCTGTCCCCCTTGCGGAGCTGAACGTCGACCGTCAGGTCGCCGGCCGCAATGCTGCTGGCAACGCTGGCGGCGTAATCGGGTTCGCCGCCAAGCTGCCGCAGCAGGCCGCGCGCAATCACCATGCCGATCGCGAACAGGATGGCGGCCAGTATCAGTGCGCTGATGGAAAAGTAGAGCAGGCGTTCGAGGATAGTGGCCTGCACCGTATCGAGATAGATGCCAGAGCCGATGATCCAGCCCCACGGCGCGAATCCCTTCACATACGAGATCTTGGGCACCGGCTTGGTGCTGCCGGGCTTGGCCCACAGATAGGGCACGAATCCCGCGCCATCGGCCTTGACCACTTTCACGAATTCGACGAACAGGTGCTTGCCGGTCGGGTCCTTGTTCTCCGTCAGATCCTTGCCTTCCAGCGCGGGGCTGATCGGATGCATCACCATCGTCGGATGCATGTCGTTGATCCAGAAATATTCGGTGCCGCTGTAACGCAGCCCTTTGATGGCTTGCATGGCCTGCTGCTGCGCCTGCTGTTCCGTCAGCGCGCCTTTGCCTGCCAGATCGTGATAGTAGGTGAGAATGCCGTAGGCGGTTTCGACGGTCTGCCGGACATTGCTTTGCCGTTCTTCCAGGATGAGCTTGCGTTCCGAGACGAGGAAGAGTGCCGTGATGACGACGATGCCGAGAAGGGCGCTGCCGATGAGCAGCCCGAGTTTTTTCGCGATGCTCATCGCGCGGCGAGGGTGTGGCGTGGACATGACTGTTTTCCCAATGGTTGAATTGTTCTGTTCGAAGATCAAGCCATCTACTGCGGGAGGCGCATCGGGAATCGCATTGGAATCGACGTGCCGTCCTTGTTCAGCAAGTCACTGCCAGAACATATTAAGCCCGGGAAAAATTCTTCGGCAGAAATTTATTGCTATTTAACAAATTTCTGCCGAGATTTTGCAGTCTGCCTGCCGGCGGAAAGCGGGGCAATGGCGGCATATGGATCTGCCAAGTTGATCCATCAAGCCACACACCGCCAAGCCGCCGACCGCAGGCTACTTCACCTGCATATCGTTTTCGATCCAATCGAAAACCGACGTGTGCTTCGGCTGCCAGCCCAGTTCGCGGCGTGCCTTGTCGGCCGTCACGCGGCTGTTGGAGCCGAAGGAATAGACGGCATGGCCGAAGCCCCATTCCTTGATCGCTTCCTCTACCGGCCACGATTGCGGCGCGCCCAGTTTCAGGCGTTTGGCGATGGCGGCGACGATGTCGGCATACGAAGCTTCGCCGTTTTCGACGAAGTAGAACGAGCCGGCTGGTGCTTTCTTCAATGCCAGCAGATATAGTTCGACGACGTCCGCGATGTGGACGTTGGACCAGACGTTGACGCCCTTGCCGACGTAGCGTGCCACGCCGCTTTTCTGCGCCTGCGCCACCAGCGGTGGAATCTGGACGCTGTCGGGGCTGACGCCGAGGCCAGTGCCGTAGATCATCGTGTTGCACAGGATGACCGAGCGCACGTTACGCTGCGCGGCATCGAGGATCAGCTTATCGAGCGAGGCGCGCGCGGCTTTTTCCGGCACCACGTCGACCGGCGTGTCTTCGGCGTAGACCTTGTCCGATTTCCATTCGCCGCGCGCATCGTCGCCGACCACGCTGGAGCCGCTGGTATGGATGAAGGGTTTGCCCGAGCCGACCAGCGCATCCAGCATCGCTTCTACCGGCGGACGGTTGTCCGAGCTGGCGGCGTTGATGACGGCGTCAGCTTGCCGGACTTCGCGCGCCAGCAGATCCAGATCCTCCAGCGTGCCGACCACCGGCTCGATGCCGAGCTTGCGTACGCGTTCGGCCTGTTCCTGCGTACGGACTAGGCCGCGCACCTGATAGCCTTCCTGCAGCAGCCGGACGGCAACCGATCCACCGATGTAACCCGCAGCGCCTGTGATGAATACATTCATGTCGATTTCCTTTCGTTGTTCCAGTTGGTTTGTTTGCCGGTTTGTCTGTCGATTCGGCATGGCATCACTATGCGGGCATTCATTGTTGAGATAAACAGGCGTATTCTCAAAATATATTTTCTGCGGAGGCAAGAATGGAAATCAATTCGGACGACCTGCGCCTGTTCGCCGCCATCGTCGACAGCGGAACGCTGGGCGCGGCGGCGGCCCATCTGGGGCAGACCACATCGGCCGTCAGCCGTGCGCTGGCGCGGCTGGAGGAAAAGCTGGCAACCTCGCTGATGACGCGCACGACGCGCCGCATGGAGCTGACCGAGGAAGGGCATCTGCTGCTGGCAAAGGCACGGACCATCCTGGCTGCCATGGATGAAGCGGAGGAAGCGATCCGCATTCGCCGGCAGCAGCCGAGCGGCCGGCTGCGCGTGGATGCCGCTTCACCATTCATCCTGCATGCGATCGTGCCGCACGTCGCGGAATTCCGGCGGTTGTATCCGCAGATCACGCTGGAACTGACCAGTAACGATCAGGTGGCGGATCTGCTGGAGCATCGCACGGATATCGCGATCCGCATCGGTGCGCTGCAGGATTCGACGCTGCATGCGCGGCCGTTGCGCGCCAGCCGTCTGTTCGTGCTGGCCAGCCCCGACTACCTGCAGAAATACGGAACGCCGCAGACGCCGGAAGAATTGGCCCGGCACCAGTTGTTGGGTTTCCTGCGTTTCGATAACGGCAATCTCTGGCCGTTGCGGCACGAGGGAGGCGACATGCTGCCGGTAACGCCTGCGTTGTTTGCGTCCAGTGGAGAAACGCTGCGTGCATTGGCGCTGGAAGGACAAGGGATTGCCTGCCTGGCGGAATTCATGACGAAGGACGATATTGCCGCCGGCCGGCTGATGAAAATTCTGGAGGAACACGCCACTGGCTATCTTCAGCCGATCCATGCGGTCTACTACCGCAATACGCAGTTGTCCCGGCGCATCAGTTGTTTCTTGGAATTTTTGCAACAAAAATTAATGTAGGTTTTTCTTTTTAAAACAGGTTATTACGTCATATCTTTAAAGTAAAACTACATCTCGTTTATTTTGCGGCAGCATCAATTCGGCAGCGCTTTTCGAATACTGCCAGCAAGTTTGTTGGCAAGATGCCAGGAGAATCTTTGCCGATTCTTCATTCGAGCAGGGTTGCGTCTATCGAGCTGCAACGATCCGGACGCACGGGAATGTCATGCAGAAGCAGCCTCCATGGAAACGGATGATTGCATTGACTAGGCCATGTCTGGCGAAGCGCAGTGTTGCTATATGGTGCAATGTCCAGGCATCGGTGTCAGGAGGAAGTCGCCTGCTTGGAAGTGAAGAATTGAAAATATAAATTCATTAAAAACATGGACTTACAAATTAATTCTCAAGTTGATTCTTGATTTTGGGATGGCGATTCCGGCTGGTAGCACCAATGCCACGGTTCGTAGATGAAGCCCAGATCGTTATCGCGTGGATACGACAGGATGAAACCAAAGCGTCCCGCATGCTGCTCCAGCCAGTGGAACGCTGCCGTGTGCTCGAACTCTTCTTCAGTTGGCCGGCAGCCGGGCGTATTGATGTCGATTGCGCAACCGGTGTGATGTTCGCTGTAGCCGGGTGGCGCGCTTAGCGTCAGGATGCGCTCCATCGGCATCTGGCGGTCCAGTTTGTCGCGAATGATGGCGATCTGCCGTTCGACGGAGCGAAAAGCCGAGACGACTTCCAGGATCACACCGTCCTGCAATGCGGCCGCCTTCATCGCGCTCCACGCATTGGCTGCGGCGGGCGTCATCATGTGCTGCCTGCCACTAGCGTCGGTTTCGCCGACGGTCAATTCCTCCGCTTCGCAATAGAACGGCAGGTTCTTGCATGCCAGCAGTTCGGGTGTGATGCCGAGGATGTCGAGTTCGCGCGTGATGCGCTGCCGGTATTCCCGTTCTTTGGATTGCATCTCTTGGTGCTGCATGTTTTTCCGCTGGAATGAAGACCGGTGCAGCTTACGCCGTGTCGCCTCGCTCCGCAAATGATGGCGGAAAGCACGGCGCAAGCTGCTATCATGCGGCGCACATAAAAAAGGAGAAACGATTGTGGCATTGAGGATGGCAAAGAATTCTATTTTCGCAATACTGCTGCGTTCGCCGTGGTGGGTGAGCGGACTGGTTTCGCTGGCGTTGGCGCTGGTCGGCTGGGTGCTGATGCCGCCGGGTTACGGCGTCTACGGCATGGCTACCGGCGTGCCGTTTGCCATCGTCTGCGTGATGGCGCTGAAAAAACAGTGGGGCACGCCGAGCCGTGCGCGCACGACCGCGATGCTGAAGCAGATTCGTGCGCTGTCCTGGCGCGATTTTTCGGACGAGATCGAGCGTGCCTTGCGGCGCGACGGTTTCGAGGTCAAGCGTGTCGATATGCCGGAAGCGGATTTTTCGATCACCAGCGATGGCCGCACGGCACTGGTCAGTTGCCGCCGCTGGAAAGTCGCCAGCACCGGCGTCGAACCGCTGCGCGAACTGTGCAAGGCAGTCGAGCGGGACGGCCTGTATGATGCCTTCTATGTCACGGCTGGCGAATTCACGCCGAAGGCGATGGATTTCGCGGCGGAGAAGAAAATGCGCCTGTTGCATGATGCAACCCTGGTCAAGTTGATGCGGGAAATGAAGAGCGAACGCAGCGACAAGGCCTGACAACGTTCGATGTGAAGATGCAGGAAATGCAACCCGGCTCCGGCCGGGTTTTTTATTGGCCGGACGATTTGCCGAGCGGCTGCCTGAAGGGAGGCCGCCATGCGCATGAGTTCGCAGCCATGGATGGCGCGCGTCCGGTCGGGCCGATGCGCAGCCGCGTGCAGATATATATCACAGCGTGATATGATGCCGGCTTTTGTTTTCGCCGCTTGCCGGCCGCATTTTTCCCATGCAGTCATCCGCACCGCTCGAACAGGGCGATTTCGAGGCGCTTTCGGAGTTTCGCTACCAGATGCGCCGCTTCCTGAAATTCAGCGAAGATGCCGCGCACAGCGTCGGCCTGACGCCGCTGCAGTATCTGGCGTTGCTGCACATCAAGGGCTATCCAGGGCAGGACAGCGTGACGGTCGGCCAGCTGGCCGAACGCCTGCAGATGAAGCACCACGGCGCGGTGGCGCTGGTGTCGCGTTGCGAACAGGCCGGGCTGGTGTCGCGCACGCAGGGCCGCGAGGATCGCCGGCAGGTGATGGTGGGCCTGACCGAGCTGGGTGAATCGCAGGTGCGGCATGTGGCGGAGCTGCACCGCAACGAATTGAAATCGCTGTCGAAGGTGTTCAAGGTGGCGCGGATTTCTGCTTTCAACGACGGCGAAAGCCTTTCCTGATTTTCCCGATTTTTTGTTTCCGGACTTTTCACATGCATGCGCATCAACGTGATTTTTCGCCCGATCTGCGGGTTGTCTTTATGTGTGCGATCGCCGTGGCGATCGGCGCAGTCAGTACCGTCGCAGCCTACGTGCTGCTGAACCTGATCCATTTCTTCACCAACCTGTTCTTCTTCCAGACCCTGTCGTTCGAGGATCGCTCGCCGGCCGACAACACGCTGGGGCTGCTGGTCATCATCGTGCCGATCATCGGCGGCTTGATCGTCGGCCTGATCGCGCGCTACGGCTCGGACAAGATCCGCGGCCACGGCATTCCGGAAGCGATCGAATCCATCCTGTTCGGCAAGAGCCGCATGTCGCCCAAGGTCGCGGTTCTGAAACCGCTGAGCTCCGGCATCGTGATCGGCAGCGGCGGCCCGTTCGGCGCCGAAGGCCCGATCATCATGACGGGCGGCGCCATCGGTTCGCTGATCGCGCAGCATTTCCCGGTCAGCGCGGCCGAACGCAAGACCTTGCTGGTCGCCGGCGCGACGGCCGGCATGACGGCAGTCTTCAGCACGCCGGTGGCGGCCGTGCTGCTGGCGGTCGAGCTGCTGCTGTTCGAATGGCGGCCGCGCAGCCTGCTGCCGGTGATCGTCGCCTGCGCGGTGGCGGCATTCTGCCGGCCGCTGCTGCTGGAGGCTGGTCCGCTGTTTCCGATGGAGACGCAGCCGGTGGGGCTGGCTTCGTTCGTCATCTGCATCGTCGCCGGCCTGCTGAGCGGCATGCTGGCGGCCGGCATGTCGGCTGCGCTGTATCGCGTGGAAGACTGGTTCCACAAGTTGCCGGTGCACTGGATGTGGTGGCCGGCGATCGGCGCGCTGGTGGTCGGCATCGGCGGCTGGTTGCAGCCGCGCGCCTTGGGCGTCGGTTACGACGTGATTTCCGATCTGCTGCACAACAATCTGGCGCTGTCGGTCGCGCTGTCGCTGCTGGTGGTCAAGGCGATCATCTGGGTGATTGCGCTGGCATCGGGCACCTCGGGCGGCGTGCTGGCGCCGTTGCTGATGCTGGGTGCCGGATTGGGTACGGTGATTTCGAGTCTGGTGCCGGGCACCGATGCGGCGCTGTGGCCGCTGGTCTGCATGGCGGCGGTGCTGGCCGGTGTGCTGGGCGCACCGTTGACTGCGGCGGTGTTCGCGCTCGGTTTGACGGGCGACTTCAACGCCTTGCTGCCATTGCTGCTGGCAACCGGCGTTTCATACGGCTTCACGATCATGGTGATGCGCCGTTCGATCATGACGGAAAAGATCGCGCGCCGCGGTTTGCACGTCTATCGCGAATACAGCATCGATCCGCAGGAACGTTCCTTCGTTGGCGACGTGATGACGGCGGAGGTGATGACGATTGATGCATCGTTGACGCTGGGCGAGGCCGCGCAGCTTTATTTCGGTGCATCGCAGCCGCATCGCGCCTTCCCGGTGATCAATCGCAAGCACGTCCTGCTCGGCACTATGGATCGCGGCGTGCTGGAAGAGGGCATCCGCACGCGCGGCGCGGATTGCACGGTTGCTGCGCTGTTTGATCACGTGACGCCCGAGATGGCGCTACGCACCGAAACGTGCCAGACCGTCGGCCGCAGAATGGCGCGCCGCCATCTGGAGCGGCTGCCGGTGGTGGAAGATCATCGCTCGCGCGTGCTGGTGGGTATCGTCAGCCGCAGCGATCTGGTCAAGCCGTCCTATACGGTCTATGAAGAGGAGCATGTGCGCGAGAAGCTGATGGGGAAGTGATTATGCTGCCGGGCGTTTTTCGTCGTGGAAGGACGGGTGGATCGTTACTCCAAGGCGAGTCTCGTCCGGAGCGCTGTTTTGGCACTCATGGTATCGAATAATGCTCATCCGCCCATTTGAAGCGTCCGATGCGGATGCGCTTTCAGCTCTTTTTCATGCATCGGTTCGTGAAATCGGTATCCGCGATTATTCGTTTGAGCAGGTTGAGGCATGGAGCCCATCGAAGCCTGATCCCGAAAGGTATTTGCGGCAGGCGCAAGACCGGATATTCCTGGTTGCGGTAGATGAGGACGGGCGGATCATCGGGTACGGTGATCTGGAGCCGGACGGACACATCGACCATCTCTATTGCTGTCCGGATGTAGTCGGAACTGGTGTGGGATCAGCGATCTATGCCGCGATAGAGGATGCTGCCAGAAAAGCCGAAATCGCCTGTCTATTTGTCGAGGCAAGCGAAGCTGCCAGACGTCTTTTCGAGCGTCGCGGTTTTCGTGTCGATACCCGCAATGATTTCACCATTAATGGTGTGGCCATCCATAATTACCGCATGTCTAAGCGTATCGGTTGATGTGACTGACGGTCAACCAGCTCGACGGGAGGTTTGACGCAGGATTTCTCGTCTTTTCGAAACGATTCGATTCCTGTAGATGGACAAATGGAAACGGCCCGCATGATGCGGGCCGTTTTGCCTGATCGGAAGTGGCGCGAAAGGGGAGTGCGGCGCAATCCGATTCATTCGCTCAGTTCAAGAGAGGCGGGGATGCAGGAGCCCACCATGCACTCAGGATTGTGCGGAGGATTTTTCCGCCAGCGCCTTTTCCAGTTCGGCGATCTTCACGCGTTGCGCCGATTCGTTCGCATAGCGTTCGGAGACGTCGCGCGCGATGGCTTGCGCGCCCAGCACGTTGCCGGCTTCGTCGCGTACCAGGCCGAAACTCATGTCGACATAGATGCGCGTGCCGTCCTTGTGCATCGAGCGTGTCGTCAACACCTTGTTCTCGTACTTCATGTCGCCGGTGGAAATCGCGTGGTTGAAGCCGTTGTTGTGCGCCTGTACCATCCGCTCCGGAATGATCAGGTCCAGCGTACCGCCGATCACGTCGGCCGCCTTGTGGCCGAAGATGCGTTCGGCGCCGCTGTTCCAGAGCCGCACGATACCGTTGCGGTCGGCGAAGATGATGGCATCGCTCGATTGATCGACCAGTCCCTTGTACAGCATGGCCATGTCGAGGCCGTTATCGTTGCTCATTGCATTCTCCTTTTGGGGTCATGATTCGTTGGTGTGGCCGGCCATCGCATGTTCGTACAGCGCGGCGATCAGATCGGTTTGCGAGATCAGGCCGACCAGGCGATTGTTTTCATCGACGATCGGCAACTGGTGCAATTCGTCGTCCGACATCAGCGGCACCAGATCGGTGATCGACTGGTCTTCGCGGGCCGTGATGACGTCTTTCGTCATGATCTGGCCGACGACCTCGTGCTTGTCCGTATGCGCCAGCTTGGAAGGCAGGATCAACTGCGCAAGACGCTTGCCCAGGCCTTCGTGCATGTCTTCTTCCGCATGCCGCAGGTAGTCGGCCTTGGTCACGATGCCGACCACATGGTTGCCGCGATCGACGACCGGCAGTGCGGTGAGATCGTGCTCGCGCAGACGTTGCCAGGCGTCGGCAAGCTCGGTGCCGAACGAGACGGAAATGACGTCCTTCGACATGATGTCGGAACACTTGACGCCGCCGATCTGGCGACGATAAGCCTGCATCTCGGTCTGCAGGATCAATTCTTCCAAATCGTCGCGGCTGATGTCGATGATCTGATTGTAGCGCTTGAGCACGTTGTCCAGATCCTCGGGTGTGATGCCGGTGCGCTCCGTCGGCGCGGCATCCGTCGTATGGTGGCGTTCGGCCGGTGTCGGCATCGCCAGATGCGGATAGCGGCGGCCGGTCGCGTTGTTGTAGAACAGTGCGGTCAGCAGCAGGATGACGGAGTTCAGGAGAACAGGCGAGAGCACGAAATCGTAGCCATGCGCGTGCGGGCCAGTGCCGGCCAGCACGGCGGTCAGCGCGACTGCGCCGCTGGGCGGATGCACGCAGCGGAAGGCGATCATGCCGCCGATGGCGATGCCGATGGCGACGCCGGCTGCCAGCATCGGCGCATCGATCAGTTTGGCGCAAGTGATGCCCACGACGGCGGCGATGATGTTGCCGCCAATGAGCGACCATGGCTGTGCCAGCGGACTGGAAGGCACGGCAAACAGCAGCACCGACGATGCGCCCATCGGCGCGATCAGCCATGCGGCGTGGATGTTGCTGCCCAGGACCAGATAGGTGCAGGCGCCGGTCAGCACGATGCCGAACAGGGCGCCTGCGCTGGCGCGCATGCGCTCGTAGCGGTCGACATAACTTTGCGTGGGCCGGAAACGCGCCAGCCATTGCAGCACCGATTGATTCATGTTGCTCCTGATATAAATAAAACATGGCCTGCATCTGCAGGCCCGCAAGTGTCGAGTTTAAATATGTTGCATATCAAATGCAATATTTTTGGGAAATGCGCATCGTCTCCGATGGTCTGCTGCGATGCATTAAAAACATTCATCTGTTCGCTACGCATGTGCAAATAGAATGGCGGCAGAAATCGAACATCTATAGTCGAACGTCAGCCGTCGAACATGAACATAATTCGGAGCCTAGCATGACCATCATCACGAATATCGAAGACCTGCGCGTGCTGGCGCAAAAACGCGTGCCGCGCATGTTCTACGATTATGCGGATGCCGGTTCCTGGACCGAGACGACGTATCGCGCCAACAGCGCTGATTTCGCACCGATGAAATTCCGCCAGCGCGTGGCGGTCGACATGAACAACCGCACGCTGAAGACGACGATGATCGGCCAGGATGTGCGCATGCCGGTCGCATTGGCGCCGACCGGTTTCACAGGCATGCAACATGCGGACGGCGAAATCCTCGCAGCGCGTGCGGCGGAAAAGTTCGGCGTGCCGTTCACGCTGTCGACGATGAGCATCTGCTCGATCGAGGACGTGGCGGCGCGTACCAGCAAGCCGTTCTGGTTCCAGCTCTACATGATGAAGGACCGTGGCTTCATCGAACGCCTGATCGAGCGCGCGCAAGCGGCTAACTGCTCGGCACTGGTCGTCACGCTGGATCTGCAGGTGCTGGGCCAGCGCCACAAGGATCTGAAGAACGGCTTATCTGCGCCGCCCAAGCTGACGCTGCCGAACATCGTCAACATGATGACCAAGCCGCGCTGGTGCATGGGCATGCTGGGCACGCCGCGCCGCGGCTTCGGCAACATCGTCGGCCATGCGAGCGACGTGGACGACATGTCGTCGCTGTCGTCGTGGTGCGCACAGCAGTTCGATCCGTCGCTGTCGTGGGACGATGTCGAATGGATCAAGCAGCGCTGGGGCGGCAAGGTCATCGTCAAGGGCATCATGGACCCGGAAGATGCGAAGCTGGCTGTAAACAGCGGCGCTGATGCGCTGATCGTCTCCAACCACGGCGGCCGCCAGCTCGACGGCGCGCTGTCGTCCATCGCGGCGCTGCCGCCCATCGTCGATGCGGTCGGAGACAAGATCGAGGTGCACATGGATGGCGGCATTCGTTCCGGCCAAGATGCGCTGAAGGCGATCGCGCTTGGCGCGAAGGCGGTACACATCGGCCGTGCCTTCCTGTACGGCCTCGGCGCGATGGGCGAGGAGGGCGTGACGAAGACGCTGGAGATCATCGAGCGCGAGATGGACATCACGATGGCTTTCTGCGGATTGACCGACGTGAAGAAGGTCGATCGCGGAATACTGGTGCCCGGCACATATTGAACGACGTACTGAACGTCGCCGCTGCATTCTTCCATACAGACCGCCGAATGGCGGTCTTTTCATTTCCGGCTTCTATTGCGACGGGCTGGCCGACATCGCCGGCCGGCGCCGTTCTTCCTGATTGAGTCAGCAAAGCGTCTGCTGGAACGGGCCCGTTCCGACCGGATTCGGGCAGCGCCAGCACGCTTTTTATTTGTATCGTAAAATTCCGATATAAATTTCTGTATTTTCCGAAATTAGATTCGATCTTGAACGAAATATGAAAAAACCATCCACTACATCCATCGACATCGATGCCATCCACAAGGCGCTGGCCAATCCGGTCCGGCGCGAGATTCTGGGCTGGCTGAAGGACCCCGAGGTCAATTTCCCCGAACAGGAGCATCCGCTCGATTTCGGCGTCTGTTGTGGCCAGATCGACAAGCGCAGCGGACTGTCGCAATCGACGGTGTCCGCGCATCTGGCAACGCTGCAGGCGGCGGGGCTCATCACGCCGCGCCGCGTGGGGCAGTGGATTTTCTTCAAGCGCAATGAAGAAACCATCCAGGCCTTCCTGCATACCATCCATGACGATCTTTGATCGATCCTGAACATTCATTCAGAAAGTTTTCCATGCCTTTAGCTCTTCTCGTCCTGGCGCTGTCCGCATTCGCGATCGGTACCACCGAATTCGTCATCATGGGACTGCTGCCGGACGTCGCGCGCAGCCTGTCCGTTTCCATTCCGACCGCCGGCTGGCTGATCAGCGGCTACGCATTGGGCGTTGCGCTCGGCGCGCCGGTGATGGCCGTCCTTACCGCATCGCTGCCGCGCAAGCGCGCGCTGCTGATCCTGATGGGCATCTTCATCCTCGGCAACGTGCTGTGCGCGGTCGCCGCCAGCTACGGCTTCCTGATGGCGGCGCGCATCATCACGTCGCTGTGCCACGGCGCCTTCTTCGGCATCGGTTCGGTCGTCGCGGCCAGCCTGGTGCCGGAAAACCGCAAGGCTTCCGCCGTCGCGCTGATGTTCACCGGCCTGACGCTGGCCAACGTGCTGGGCGTGCCGCTCGGTACCGCGCTCGGACAACTGGCCGGCTGGCCGATGACGTTCTGGGCGGTAGCGGTGCTCGGTGTGCTGTCGCTGATCGGGTTGTGGCGCGTGATGCCGATGCGTCACGATGAAGAAAAGGCCGACCTGCGTGCCGAGATCGGTCAGCTGCGCAATGCCGGCCTGTGGGCGGCGCTGTCGACCACGATGCTGTTTTCCGCCGCCACCTTTGCGCTGTTCACCTACGTCGCGCCGCTGCTGGAAGACGTCACGCACCTGTCTCCGCACGGCGTGACGTGGACGCTGTTCCTGATCGGCCTCGGCCTGACGATAGGCAACGTGATCGGTGGCCGTCTGGCTGACTGGCGGCTCGGCACCGCGCTGACCGGCATCTTCGCGGTGCTGGCGGTCGTCGCCTCGCTGGTGCGCTGGACCAGTCCCGCCTTCATCCCGGTCGAAATCAATCTGTTCATCTGGGCGATGGTGTCGTTCGCCGCCGTGTCCGGCCTGCAGATCAACGTGATGATCTTCGGCAAGGATGCGCCGAACCTGGTCGCCACGCTGAACATCGGCGCCTTCAACGTCGGCAACGCGCTGGGTGCGTGGGTCGGTGGCCTGGTCATCAGCGAAGGTCTGGGCCTGCGCGCGGTGCCGCTGGCAGCCGGCACGCTGGCGCTGGCTTCGGTTGTGGCGATGCGCATTTCGATGCGGCTGGCTGCCAATGAAAACGAACGTCCGCTGGCTGTCGTTGCCGATGCCTGCTGAGCCTTGACTGAATTTGCCGAATTTGTAGTCCCGTTTAAGACATTCCTGTTCCGACTTTTTGGAGAACGATATGAGCAACACACTTTTCACGCCGATCAAGATCGGCGATCTCGAATTGCCTAACCGCATCGTCATGGCGCCTTTGACACGTTCGCGCGCAGTCGGCGGCGGCCGCGTGCCGAACGCGCTGATGGCGCAGTACTACGAGCAGCGCGCATCGGCCGGCCTGATTCTGAGCGAGGCGACGGCTGTTACGCCGCAGGGCGTCGGTTATGCCGATACGCCGGGCATCTGGTCCGACGAACAGGTCGAAGGCTGGATGCTGGTGACGAACGCGGTGCATGCGAAGGGCGGCAAGATATTCCTGCAGCTGTGGCACGTCGGCCGCATTTCCGATCCGGTCTTCCTCGACGGCAATCTGCCGGTTGCACCGAGCGCGATCCAGCCGAAGGGCCACGTCAGCCTGGTACGTCCGCAACGCGAATACGTCACGCCGCGTGCGCTGGAACTGGACGAGATTCCCGGCATCGTCGCTGCCTATCGCAAGGGCGCGGAGAACGCCAAGAAGGCGGGTTTCGACGGCGTTGAAATACACGGCGCGAATGGCTACCTGCTGGATCAGTTCCTGCAGAATGGCAGCAACAAGCGCACCGACGCCTATGGCGGTTCGATCGAGAATCGCGCGCGGCTGATGCTGGAAGTGACGGACGCCTGCATCGATGTATGGGGCGCCGATCGCGTAGGCATGCATCTGGCGCCGCGCGGCGATGCGCACGACATGCACGATTCCGATCCGCTGGCGACCTTTGGTTATGTCGCAAAGGAGCTCGGCAAGCGCGGCATCGCCTTCATCTGCGCGCGCGAATCGCTGGGCGACAACCGTATCGGCCCGCAGTTGAAGAAACTGTTCGGCGGCGTCTATATCGCCAACGAACAGATGACGAAGGCGACGGCCGAGCAGGTGATCGCCGGCGGCGAAGCCGATGCGATCGCATTCGGCAAACTGTTCATCGCCAATCCGGATCTGCCGAAACGCCTGCAGCTGGATGCGCCGCTGAACGAGCCGAAGCCGGAATCGTTCTATGCACCGACGCCGGAAGGGTATGTCGACTATCCGGCGCTGGCCTGATTGATTCGAAAAGAGGATTCAATATGGCGCAATGAAAAAAGCCGGCAGGTTGCCGGCTTTTTTCATGCGGAATGCGGAGACGGGAAGGTCAGAGACCGGAACTGTTCTGGTGACATCGGGCGTCCTTGCAGATAGCCTTGCAGATTGTTGCAACCGAGTGCAGTCAAGATGTTTTGCTGTTTCTCGGTTTCCACGCCTTCCGCCACGATGCGCAGATCGAGCGATTGGCCGAGAGTAATGATGTCGAAAACGACGAAATTGTTCTCGGCATGATGATCCAGATTGCGGATGAATTCGCGGTTGATCTTCAGTTCGCGTATCGGCATGCGTTTCAGGGAAAGCAGATTGGGATAGCCTGCGCCGAAGTTGTCGATCGAGATATCGACACCCAATGCAGCCAGCCGTTCGAGAATGACAAGGCTGGCTTCCGCATCCCTCATTACCGTCGATTCGGCGATTTCCAGAATCAGGCGGTGCGGCGGCAAGTGGTGCCGATGCAGTGCCGACTCGACCATATCGACCAGCTTGCCATGGGCAAATTGGATGGCGGACAGGTTGACCGATATTTTCCACTCGGTACGGCCAGCGTCGTACCACTGCCACATCTGATGGCAGGCTTCGTTCAGCACCCATTCGCCGATTGGCACGATCAGGCCGCTTTTTTCGGCCTGGGCGAGAAAATGATCCGGCGTGAGAAGACCATGCACCGGATGCTGCCAACGTAACAGTGCTTCGGCGCCGATCACGCGGCGACTGGCCGTATCGCGCTTGGCCTGATAGTGCAGCTGAAATTCATTACGTTCCAGCGCCAGACGCAGGTCCTGCACGATTTGCAGGTGGTTATGGACGTTGGCGTTCATCGACGCTTCGAAGAAACGGTAATCGTTGCGGCCGGCGGCCTTGGCGTGATACATCGCGGCATCCGCATTGACCATCAGGCTGTGGCTGGTCGTACCATTTTCCGGATAGACGGCGACACCGATGCTGGCCGAGATGCGAAGATCGAGCGTTTCGATGCGGATTTCTTCATTGGCCGTTTCAAGCAGCTTGAGAGCGACTGATGCGGCATCCTCCGGATCGTTGATGTCGATCAACACGACGAATTCGTCGCCGCCCAGGCGGGCCACGGTGTCCTGGCCGCGGATGACGGCACGAAAACGATGCGCGACTTCGATCAGCAGCAAGTCACCGATATGATGGCCGAGTGAATCATTGATCGTCTTGAAGCCATCGAGATCGATGAATATCAGCGCAAAGCGACCCTGTTCGCGCTCGGCTTTGCGTACCATTTGCTCCAGACGATCTTCCAGCAAGCTGCGATTGGCCAGCTGCGTCAGGCTGTCGTGCAGGGCGCGATGCATCAATTTTTCGTTGGTGTCGGCCAGCGATTGCGCCAGACGGGTTGTCTGCGATTCCAGTCGTGCATCGAAGACCGAGGCCAGTAGGGCGATTGCCAGAACCGCCAGCGTTACAACGATGATCAGGACGGCGAGCCAGTCGGTGTTGATGCCGTTTTCCACTGCCGCCATGCAGACGCTGCCCTCGGCAAAATGCGCCGCTGCCATGCCGATATAGTGCATGCCGCTGATTGCCGCGCCCATGACGACGGCGGCTGCGCCACGTACCAATCGCACATGCGGCGTATCCTTGCGAAGAACGAAGGCGATCCACAATGCAACACCGGAAGCGGCAATGGCCACCAGAATGGAGGTGGCAAACAGCTGCGGATCGTAATTGATACCGGGACGCATGCGCATGGCCGCCATGCCGGTGTAGTGCATGCCGGCGATGGCGGTGCCCATCAGGACGGCGCTGTACAAAAGTTGCTTGAGCGGCAGGCTGGGCTGGCTGACACGCCACAGCGCAAAGCCAGAGGCGAAGACGGCCAGCGCCAGTGAAAGAGAAGTCAGTTTGATGTCATAGCCAAGCGGGATCGGCAGGCGAAACGCCAGCATGCCGATAAAGTGCATCGACCAGATGCCGATGCCCATGGCGGCTGCACCGCCGGCGAGCCAGCCGAACGCGCCTTTTTTGTGCGCAGCATTGATCCTGCCCGCCATGTCGAGTGCCGTGTAGGAGGCCAGGACGGCGACAAGAATGGAAACCAGGGCCAGCGGAATATCGTATTGCGTAACAAGCATCGTATTGTCGGTAACCGGAGTGGCATCTTGGGCAACTGCGTAGCGCAAAAAACGAAACCGGTTGGTCAGCGAAGGTATTGCATGATGAAAAAACGTCGCGCGATGAAGGCAATGCTATAGGGGAACTTTTCAAATCCCGGAAGCTTTGACACTTCTTGACAATGATGGCAATTGGTTATGCCTGGCTTTGTGCTAGAGAGGCTGTTGCATGAGGGCGGACAGATATGATCGCCGTCATATCGTGGAATACCGGATGGCTTGCTGCGATGTTGAGGTGCGTTCAGCAAATAAAAAAGGCCGGCATCATGCCGGCCTTTCGTCCATGTGAAATGGCGTTGAAGCTTTGGAGATGGGTGGCATCGTCGTCAATATTTGGAATTGTTCCGCCGTCATCGGCCGGCCCAACAGATAGCCCTGCAGGCTGTTGCAGCCGAGTTCGGTCAGAAAATCCTGCTGCTTCACGGTTTCCACGCCTTCGGCGACGATGTGCAGATCGAGCGAATGGCCGAGCGCGATGATGGCGGAAACGATGGCGGCATCGTCGGTGCCGTCCGCCAGATCGCGGATGAAGCCGCGGTCGATCTTCAGTTCGCGCGCCGGCATGCGCTTCAGGTAGAGCAGGCTGGAATAGCCTGTGCCGAAATCGTCGATCGAAATGTCGATGCCCAGTCCCGCCAGCCGATTCAGGATCGCCAGGCTGGTTTCCACATCCTGCATCGCCGTCGATTCGGTCACTTCGAGGATCAGGCAGCGCGGCGGCAGATGGTGGTGCTGCAGCGTGGCCTTGACCAGTTCGATCAGATTGTCGTGCGCGAACTGCACGGCAGACAGGTTGACGGAAACCTTCCATTCCGTGTTGCCGGCGTCGTACCACGCGCGCATCTGTCGGCAGGCCTCGTCCAGCACCCATTCGCCGATCGGCACGATCATGCCGCTCTTCTCGGCCAGCGCGATGAAGTGATCGGGCGCGATCAGGCCGCGCGTCGGATGCTGCCAGCGCAACAACGCTTCGGCGCCGATCACGCGGCGATTGGCGGCATCGTATTTGGCCTGATAGTGCAGGCGGAATTCGTTGCGCTCCAGTGCCAGGCGCAGGTCCTGCATGATCTGCAGCTGGTTGTGGACGTTGGTGTTCATCGACGTCTCGAAGAAGCGGTAGGCGTTACGGCCGGCCGCCTTGGCGTGATACATCGCGGCGTCTGCATTGATCAGCAGATCGTGGCTGGTGGTGCCGTCTTCCGGGTAGAGCGCCACGCCGATGCTGGCCGAGATGCCGAGATCGTGCGATTCGACCTGCAGGCGTTCGCTGGCGGCGTGCAGCAGCTTGTGTGCGACTGGCGCAGCATCTTCAGGGTCGCGGATTTCGACCAGCACGACGAATTCGTCGCCGCCCAGCCGCGCCACGGTTTCCTGGCCGCGGATGATGGAACGGAAGCGCCGCGCCACTTCAATCAGCAGCAGATCGCCAATGTGATGGCCGAGCGAATCGTTGATCGTCTTGAAGCCGTCCAGATCGATGAACATCAGCGCAAAACGGCCGTGTTCGCGTTCGGCCTTGCGCAGCATTTGTTCCAGCCGATCTTCCAGCAGGCTGCGATTGGCCAGTTGCGTCAGGTTGTCGTGCAGCGCTTGATGCACCAGCTCCTCGTTGGCGTCGGCCAGCGAGCGCGCCAGCTTGGCGGTCTGCGATTCCAGCCGCGAATCGAAGACTGAGGTCAGCAGGGCGATCGCCAGCACCGCCAGCGTGACGACGATGATCAGAATCGCCAGCCAGCCGGCACCGATGCCGTCTTCCGCCGCGGCCAGACAGATGCTGCCTTCGGCGAAGTGCGCGGCGGCCATGCCGGTGTAATGCATGCCAACAATGGCTGCACCCATGACGACGGCGGCGCCGGCGCGCGCCAGACGCACATGCGGCGTGTCTTTACGCAGCATGAAGGCGATCCACAAAGCGGCGCCCGATGCGCCGATCGCGATCAGGATGGAGACGCCGAACAGCAGCGGATCGTAGTCGATGCCCGGGCGCATGCGCATCGCCGCCATGCCGACGTAGTGCATGCCGGCGATCGCCGCGCCCATCAACACGGCGCTGATAAATAGTTGTTTCAACGGCAGGCTGGGCTGGCTGACGCGCCACAGCGCAAAGCCGGAGGCGCAGATCACCAGCGCCAGCGACAGGCAGGTCAGGCCGATGTCGTAACCGAGCGGAATCGGCAGGCGAAACGCCAGCATGCCGATGAAATGCATGGACCAGATGCCGACGCCCATGGCGATCGCGCCGCCGGCCAGCCAGCCGAAGGTGCCCTTATGGTGGACGGAATTGATTCTGCCTGCCATGTCCAGCGCCGTGTAGGAGGCGAGGATGGCAACGAGGATGGAAATCAGGACCAGCAGGGTGTCATATTGCGCGGCAAGCATCGTGTATGTCTGTGGCCGGGGCGCTCTCGGACGCCGTGTCGCAGGAATTCGCCGTCCTGCCGGTTGGGTGGAGGCAATGCGCGACGGAGGGCCGTCGTATCGGAAAAGGGCAGATGCTACAGGCGAACGCCGGTAGCGTCCATGCGCAATGCCCGCATGGCGTCTTCAAAAGACGACGGTTTTCACATTCGTTGACAAAGATGTCAATTGATTACGCCCGATTTTCCGCGATCCCGAAAATGGCGCGGACGGTCGGCGTGAGTACGCCTTGATGTTCGGGATGCGTGCGCAGGAAATGCGCCATGAAGCCGCAGACGGGCACGACATGCAGCCCTTGTTGCGCCATCCATGTCAGCGCAGCGGCCGCAAGCCGGCTGCCGTGACCTTTGCCCGCCAGCGAAGGCGAGGTTTCCGTATGCGTGACGATGGCGATATCGCCGAAGCGATAGTAGTCGACGAAGCCGCATAGTTCGCAGGGGGCGCCGGATTCTCCATCCGGCCGCCATTCGAAGCGCTGCGTTTCGCGTTCCCTCTGCATCTGGTTCATACTGTCGGCGATATTCGATTCGTCGCGCCTTTGTACCTTGCGCACATCATTCATTGGAGAAACTGCATGTCCAACGATCATAACGCCTCATCCTCGCCACGCGCCATGCAGCCGGAAGACTGCAGCCGCATCCTGATCGCCGCGCTGGAATCCGGCGACATCGAAGCGTCGGTCGCCGTCTATGAAGCCGATGCCATCCTGTTCAAGAAATCGGGTGAGCCGATGACCGGCCTCGACGCGATCCGCGCCAGCAATGCCGGCCTGATCGCGATGAAGCCGAAGTTCACGATCGATTTCATCCACGCCACGATCAGCGCCGACGGCAAGCTGGCAACCAACCGGATGAAGGCAGATTTGTCGTGGACCGACAAGGAAGGGAAGTTGAAGCAGGGCAGCGTCGATACGCTGGAAGTGCTGCGCCGGCAGCCGGACGGATCGTGGCGCTACGTCATCGACGATCCGTACGGCAGCATGCGCGCGGGCATGGCGCAACGCCAGCCCGCCTGAAGCATTACGACTGCGGCTTGTTGCGGCGCGACAGGAAGCGCTCCAGATCGGACGTGCGCTGTTGTGTGTGCAGGCGCAGGCAGCTGTAGCGTTCGACGTCGCGCAGAGGCGAGCCCTTGTTGTAGATCGAAATCGTCTTGCAATCCTGCTTGACGAATTCCTGCCAGGCCTTCTGCGCCACGCGCAGCTGCTTCTTGGTGGCGGTGTAAGGAATGCCGTCTTCATCCTGTTGCGGAATCTGTTTCAGCAACGCCTTGTAGACCTGCTGCAGCTTCTCATCGGCCTTTTCGTATTCTTCCTTCGCGCAGCTGCTCATTTCCTGCGTGCTTGCTTTCGTGATGCAGGGATCGACCTGCTGCTGTTGCGCGTGGACGGCGAAGGGAAGCAGGGCGAGAAGGATCAGGGAGATTTTTTTCATTGTGTGCCTTCGGAAGAAAAGAGGGTTGCAGCGCGAATAGAGTGCGGCAAATTCCGCGCAACGTCAACACGCAGGCCGGCGCATGTTGATACGAGTTGACGTTGCGTACGGCATCAGCTCTTGAGCCGGTAGCCGGTCTTGAAGATCAGCCAGACGATGGTCAGGCAGATCGCCAAGAACACCAGCGTCATGCCGATGCTGATGCCCACATGCACGTCAGCCACGCCGAAGAAGCTCCAGCGGAAGCCGCTGATCAGATAAACCACCGGATTGGCCAGCGCCACCTTCTGCCAGAACGGCGGCAGCATCGAAATCGAATAGAAGCTGCCGCCGAGGAAGGCCAGCGGCGTGACGATCATCAGCGGGATGATCTGCAGTTTTTCGAAGCTGGGCGCCCACACGCCGATGATGAAGCCAAACAGGCTAAACGTGATCGAAATCAGCAGCAGGAAGAAGATCATCCAGAGCGGATGCGCAATCTCGAAACTGACGAACAGCCGCGCCGTGATCAGCGTCAGCAAGCCGAGGATCACCGACTTGGTGGCCGCCGCGCCGACGTAGCCCAGCACGATTTCCACATAGGAAATCGGCGCCGACAGGATTTCATAGATGGTGCGCGACCATTTCGGCATGAAGATACCGAACGACGCATTCGAGATGCTCTGCGTCATCAGCGCCATCATGATCAGGCCGGGCACGATGAAGGCGCCGTAGCTGACGCCGCCGATCTCGACCATGTGCGAGCCGATGGCCGAACCGAACACGACGAAGTACAGCGAGGTGGAAATGACCGGTGATGCGATGCTCTGCATCAGCGTGCGCCAGGTGCGCGCCATTTCGAACAGGTAGATGGCGCGGATTGCGTAAAAATTCATGTTCAGGCCTTCACCAGATTGACGAAGATTTCCTCCAGCGAGCTCTGGCTCGATTGCAGGTCTTTGAAGTCGATGCCGTGCTCGTCCAGCTTGCGCAGCAGTTCGGCGATGCCGGTCTGCTGTTCGGCCTGGGCGTCGAAGGTGTAGATCAGTTCTTGCCCATCCGCCGACAGCTCCAGCCGCCACACGGCCAAGTCTTCCGGAATTGCCTGCAGCGGTCGCTGCAGATGCAAACGCAGCTGCTTCTTGCCGAGCTTGCTCATCAGCGCGTGCTTGTCTTCGACGAGGATGATCTCGCCCTTGCGGATCACGCCGATGCGGTCTGCCATTTCCTCGGCTTCCTCGATGTAGTGCGTGGTGAGGATGATGGTGACGCCGCTTTCGCGCAGGTTGCGCACCATGTCCCACATCTCGCGCCGCAATTCGACGTCGACGCCGGCGGTCGGCTCGTCGAGAAAGAGAATCTTCGGTTCGTGCGCCAGTGCCTTGGCGATCATCACGCGTCGTTTCATGCCGCCGGACAGAGCGAAGATCTTGGAATCCTTCTTGTCCCACAGCGACAGCGCGCGCAAGACCTTTTCGACATGCGCATGATCGGTCGGCTTGCCGAACACGCCGCGACTGAAATTGACGGTCGCCCATACCGTTTCGAATGCATCGGTCGACAGTTCCTGCGGCACCAGGCCGATGCGCGAACGCGCGGCGCGATATTCGGCGACGACGTCATGGCCATCGGCCAGCACATTGCCGCTGCTCGGATTGACGATGCCGCAGATGATGCTGATCAGCGTGGTCTTGCCCGCGCCGTTGGGGCCGAGCAGGGCGAAGATCTCGCCGCGGTTGATTTCCAGGTTCACGCCTTTCAGCGCCTGGAAGCCGGAGTCGTATTGCTTGGTGAGATTCCTGACGGAAATGATCGGCTGCAAGCCGTTCTCCTTGAGGTGATGTCGTATGGGAAATGCCCGATTGTATTGCGACTGGCCATTCCTTGCCGAGCGGCGATGATAAAGGCCCAATAAAAAAGGGACGCACGAGCGTCCCTTCGCATTTGCCTGCAGTCGTTCAGGCGAGAGCTTCTTCCTCTTCGCCGGACATGACGCGGTTCAGCTTGGCGCGATCCAGTTCGCCTTCCCATGCGGAAACAACCACGCAGGCGACGCCGTTGCCGACGATGTTGGTCAGCGCGCGGCATTCGCTCATGAAGCGGTCGATGCCGAGGATGATCACCATGCCGGCCACCGGCAGCGACGGCACCACGGCCAGCGTTGCCGCCAGCGTGATGAAGCCGGCGCCGGTGACGCCGCTGGCGCCTTTCGACGTCAGCATTGCCACGCCGAGGATGATGGCCTGCTGCTGCCAGGTCAGGTCGATGTTCAGCGCTTGCGCGATGAAGATCACGGCCATCGTCATGTAGATGTTGGTGCCGTCGAGGTTGAACGAATAGCCGGTCGGAATCACCAGGCCGACGACGGAGCGCGAACAACCGAGGCGCTCCATCTTTTCCATCAGTTGCGGCAATGCGGCTTCGGAAGAACTCGTGCCCAGCACGATCACGAGTTCTTCCTTGATGTAAGCAATGAAGCGGAAGATGTTGAAACCGGTCAGCCATGCAACGATGCCGAGCGCCACCGAGACGAAGATGATTGCCGTCAGGTAGAAGCAGCCGATCAGTTTCAGCAGCGGCAGCAGCGATGCCAGTCCGTACTTGCCGATGGTGAAGGCCATCGCGCCGAACGCACCGATCGGCGCGACCTTGGTGACGATGTGCACCATGCGGAAGAACACCTTGGAAATCTGGCCGATGAAATCGGTGACCATCTCACCCTTGCCGTGCAGCATCGACAGCGCGCTGCCGAACAGCAGCGCAGAGAACAGGATCTGCAGGATGTCGCCCTTGGCAAAGGCATCGGTGATGGTGTGCGGAATGATGTGTAGCAGGAATTCGGAAACGCTCTGTTCCTTCGCCTGCGCTGCATAGTTGACGATGCTCTTCGTATCGAGCGTAGCCGGATCGATGTTGAAGCCGTGGCCCGGCTGCAGCAGATGCGCGGCGAACAGGCCGATGATCAGCGCCAGCGTCGACATCACCTCGAAATAGATCAATGCCTTGCCGCCGACGCGGCCGACCTTGCGCAGATCCGCCATGCCGGCAATGCCGATGACGACGGTGCAGAAGATGATCGGGCCGATCAGCAGGCGGATCAGCTTGATGAAGCCGTCGCCCAGCGGCTTCATGTCCACGCCCAGCGACGGATAGTAATGGCCGAGCAGGATGCCGATGGCAACTGCGATCAAGACCTGCACATACAGAATCCGGTAAAAAGGTTTTCTCATTTCATCTCCTGTCAGACTCGCAGGATGCGAGCGGCGAGTCCATCGCCGTATTGAAAAACGAGGGCTAACGATAAGCCTGCGTCGATGAAGATGTCAGTACTATCCGGATGAAAAATTTGAGATCGTGCGCGAAATGCCACAGCGATCACGATTGCGATCGCTGCGTGTCAACCATATTGAAATGAGCGCGTTGTTCACTGTCGCGCGGCGTATCGGCGATGCGAAAAACAAGAAAAGCAAATGATCCAGGGCGATTCGGCAGCTTCGTTCATGCTGGATGATTGCGTAAAGAATCGGTGAAGGATTTCTTTGTTTTTCGTGAACATCGGCCTGCCATGAAGTAGCGTGACAGGCGAGGTCGTCAACATTGACCGCGCCCTCGACAGCCATCATCGGGTGACGTTCATCAAATGATTTCCGCACCGGCAAATCGTTCCGTCGTGCGTTTCCTGTCCTTCGTGTAATTTTTGCAAGATAACAATTCGTTGCAACCCGATCGTGCAATGCCTGTTAAAGTTGCGGCGCACACCAGATCTAACAGGGGTTCGCATTGCGGTTTTTCTCGACTATTTCCTCGGCCATCGTTGCATGGTCGGAACGCCCGACCGATATCAAGTTGCGCCAGGCTGCCGTTGTCGGCGGAATCGGCCTGATCGCCACGATCATTCTCGGCATTCTCTTTACTGCGCTGTTCATCGTTCCGAATCTGCCGCCGATCGACGCGCTGACCGATTACCGTCCCAAGATTCCGTTGCGCGTCTACACGGCCGACAATGTGCTGATCGGCGAGTACGGCGAAGAGCGCCGCGACTTCGTGCCGATCGCCGATGTGCCGGACAGCCTGAAGCACGCGATCATCGCGATCGAGGACAATAATTTCTACGAACACGGCGGCGTCGATTTCCTCGGCATCGTGCGCGCAGGATTGGCGAACCTGGTCCGCAGTCGTTCGCAGGGCGCGTCGACGATCACGATGCAGGTTGCGCGCACCTTCCTGCTGACGCGCAAGAAAACCTATACCCGCAAGCTGCAGGAAGTGCTGCTGTCCTACCAGATCGAGAACAACCTGACGAAGGACCAGATTCTCGAGCTGTACATGAACCAGATCTATCTGGGGCAGCGCGCCTACGGTTTCGGCAGTGCCGCGCGCATCTATTTCGGTAAATCGATCAAGGATCTGACGATCGCCGAATCGGCAATGCTGGCAGGCTTGCCGAAGGCGCCGGCCACGGCGAATCCGGTGGTCAATCCGAAACGCGCCACCGAACGCCAGCAATACATCCTGAAGCGCATGCATGAGCTGGGCTTCATCAACGATGCGCAATACAAGGAAGCCGCCGCCGAGAAGCTGCACGTGCTGGAAGACGGCAACCGCCTGAAGACGCATGCCGAATACGCGGCCGAATCGGTGCGCCAATACATGTATGCGCAATACAAGGATGAAACCTACACCAACGGCTTCTCCGTCTACACGACGCTGACCAAGGCCGATCAGGATGCAGCGTACGCGGCAGTGCGCCGCGGCGTGCTGGACTACGATCGCCGCCACGGCTATCGCGGCCCGGAAGCGCACATCGTGCTGCCGAAGGATGCCGAGGATCGTCAGGATGAAATCGAGGATACCTTGCTCAAGCACCCGGACAGCGACGATCTGCAAGCTGCCGTCGTGCTGGATGCGACGCCGAAACTGGTGCGCGCGGTATTGCTGTCCGGCGAGACGGTGGAAATCAACGGCAGCGGCCTGCGTTTTGCCGCGTCCGGCCTGTCTTCCAAGGCCTCCGAGCAGAAGAAGATCAAGCCAGGCTCGGTAATCCGCGTCGTGCAGAGCACGGTGCGTGGCAAGCAGACATGGGCCATCTCGCAATTGCCGGAAGTGGAAGCGGCACTGGTTTCGATCAACGGCCAGGACGGCTCGATCCGCGCGATGGTCGGCGGCTTCGATTTTGCGATGAACCAGTTCGACCACGTCACGCAGGCGTGGCGGCAGCCGGGTTCAACGATCAAGCCGTTCATCTATTCGGCGGCGCTGGAGCGCGGCTTCTCGCCGAGCACGCTGGTCTACGATGCGCAGTTCGCGCCGGGTGAAATGCCGCAGGAAAACGGCAAGACCTGGAATCCGGGCAACGACGACGATCAGTACGACGGTCCCATCCCGATGCGTACCGGCCTGAAGAAATCGAAGAACATGGTCGCGATCCGCGTGCTGCGCAAGATCACGCCGCCTTATGCGAAGGATCATCTGGCGCGCTTCGGCTTCGATCCGGAACGTCAGCCGGCCAACCTGACCTTGACGCTGGGCACCGGCTCGGTGACGCCGCTGCAGATGGCCGGCGCCTATGCGGTATTCGCCAACGGAGGCTTCAGACTGTCGCCATACCTGATCCAGAAGGTCGTCGATGCGCGCGGCAACGTGCTGCAGGAGGCCAATCATCCGCAGGCGGGCGACGAGACGGCGCGCGCGCTGTCGCCGCGCAATGCCTTCATCATGGATTCCATGCTGCGTGACGTCGTGCGTTCCGGCACCGGCTACGCCGCGAGCCAGCGCGTGGGACGCAGCGATCTGGCCGGCAAGACCGGTACTACCAACGATTCTCTGGATGGCTGGTTCGCCGGCTATGGCCGCAACATCGTCGCCGTCGCCTGGATGGGATTCGACAAGCCGCGCACGCTGGGCAGCAGGGAATTCGGCGCGACGCTGGCGCTGCCGATCTGGAGCGATTACATGCGTGTCGCCTTGCGCGGCATGCAGGAATTCGCCCCCATCGTGCCGCCGGGCGTGACGCAGGCTGACGGCGACTGGACTTACACCGAGTACGTAGGTAGCGACAATGCCGTGCATGCGCTGGATGTCGAGGAACAGAAGAGTTTCTGGGAGCGCTTGTTCTCGCCGTCGCCATCGCCGACGCCGGGCAATGCTCCGCCGAACACGGCACCGGTGCCGGGACCGAACGATCCGCCCGAGGATTTGTACAGGGGCTAGGATTGGCAAATAAAAAAGGCGGATAGATCCGCCTTTTTTATTGGTGCCTGAATTTTCTACTCATGCTTCCATTCGTGCGCCGAAAAAGTAGCGATAGAACTGCAACAATAGAAGCACAGCGATAAAAACGCAGCAATAGAAACGGCAGAAGCGGAAGGAGATGAAGAAACGGATCAGCTCGCCGTCGCCACCTGCCGCCGTCCCATTCCCTTGGCCTTGTACATCGCGCCGTCGGCATGGTGCAGCAATGCATCGCTGGTGACGCCGGAATCTGGATAGGCAGCGACGCCGATGCTGGCCGAGACGTGCAGTTCCAGTCCGTTGATCAGATAGGGAGCGGAAATGCTGTCGACCAGCTTTTCGCCGACCAGCACGCCATCCTCCATCGTCGCGCCGACCATCACGATGGCGAATTCGTCGCCGCCCAGGCGCGCCACCACGTCGGAGCTGCGGCTGCCGCCCTTGAGGCGCGCAGCGACATTGCACAGCAGCTTGTCGCCGGTTTCGTGGCCGTGGCGGTCGTTGACTGCCTTGAAGCCGTCCAGATCGATATATAAGATCGCCAGCGCCGTGTTGTTGCGCTCGCACAGCAGCAGCTGCTGGCTGACGATCTCGTTGAAGAGGGCGCGGTTCGCCAGTCCCGTCAGCGCATCGTGATTTGCCTGATGCTGCGCGCGATGCAGCATTTCCGATACCTTGACCAGCGATCTGCCGACTTCATCTGCTTCCCGCAAATGCAGCGGTGGCACGCTGACGACGTCGCCTGAGCCGAGCGCCAGCGCTGGACCGGTCAGCCCGCGAATCGATTCGGCGATGCGGCCGCCGATCAGCCAGGCGGCCGTGAGGCTGCTGGCGAGCAGCGCGATCGTGGCGAAGCTCAGCCAGAACAGCGTATTGTGCAGTTCGTCGGTAATGCTTTGCGTCGGAATGCCGATCGCCAGCGACCAGTTGGACAGCGACGAACGGCTGAATACCGTATGCACCTGTACGCCGTCGTACGTGGTGCTGATGAAGGTGTCTTCGCTGGCTGCGGCCATGCGTCGAATCATTTCTGGCGTGCCGGGCTTGCCGACGTATTGCTGCATGTCGCGGGTGCGCGCGATGATGTTGCCGTTGCCGTCGAAGATGGCGGCAATCCAGCCTTCCGGCAGCTTCTGCTGATGCAGCAGCTTCTCGAAACGTTCGGGGAAAATGCCTGCGTTCAGGCTGTAATCGACCTTGCCATTGCCTTGCAATGAAATCGGCACGCCGATCACCAGCAACGGTCTTTGGGTGACTTCGCCCACGAACAGATCGGAAATGACGGGCTGGCCGGTATCGAATACCGCCTCGATACCCTTGAAGCGGCTGCGCGACGGTAGCGGCGCGTCGAACGGGCGGCGCGTGTTGATGTACTGCTTGCCGCTGCGGTCGAGCAGCGCAATGTTGATGTCGCCCTGTTCGGACTGGATTTTCAACACGCTTTGCGCCTGCCGATACAAGGCGCGGTAATTTTTCGATGCAAGATAGGGCGAGGTGCCCAGCGCGATCAGCGACGATTCGATGCTCGTCATGTCGCGATCGACGACCGACACCATCGCGCGCGCCGTGCCCAGCAGGTTCGACAGCAGCAGTTCGCGCGTGCGCTGGTAATCGTGCCCGATCAGCACGACCGCCATCAGCGATGCCGGCAGCACGCATGCCGTAACGAGCAGTACGAGCTTGGAGCGGATGGACGGCACACGCTTGGACATGAGGTAATGGGAATCCGGCCTGTTCTGGACAACCGGCGATTCTATCGCAAGGAATTGCGACAAGTTACCGTCATTTGTCCGATGGGAATGTTATGGATTGTTAAAAGTTGCGAAAAAACCTTGTTGCACTTTCATCTTTCTGCGGCTTGCCAAGCAGCGTCGGATGGCGATAATACGAGGCCACGCCGGTATGCATTTAGAGCATGTAATTCCCGGCGTTTCATTTGTCCTGCTGAAACATGAAGACTCTGATCGAAATCTCCGGCTGTTTTCCCGCTCTGCGGGCGCTCGATGCGCGCCAGTTCGCCAATGCCATCGAACCACGGCTGATCGATATCCGCAGTCCCGCGACCGGACTTCAGATCGACTTGTTCGGCAAGGTGAGTCGTGTGGAAATCGCGGAACCGCGCGGACTGGTGATCGCGGAAATCGAGATCGACGATGGTTTCCTGCAAAAACACGGATTGACGAAGGCGCAGCTGGACGAAGTGCTTGCCGGCCGTATCAGCAAGCTGCGTCATCCGGCTACCGGCGTCATGCACCCGGTAACGGCGCAACTTGCCGCAACTTGAATCGAACCTTATTCGGCGGCGGACTTCGGATGTTGAACTTCGGAGGCCAGGTCCGGACGATCAAGTGCGAAGCAGAACTCGAAAACTGAAGTTGGAAACCCCGAAGTCAGGAAGATAATCAGCGTGCCTGTCTTGCTCTGCGGGGCGAACGGGGCGCTGCCAGATCCTTCAGGATGCGCATCTGCTGCGAGCGCGACAGACGCTCGACGAAGACCATGCCGTCCAGATGATCGATTTCATGCTGGATGCAGATCGCCAGCCAGCCGTCGGCGGATAATTCGAACGGCTTTCCATCCAGCCCCAATGCACGCACGCGCAGCCATGCGGCACGTTTCACTTTTTCGTAGACACCCGGAACGGACAGGCAGCCTTCCTCATAAGCCAGGCTGCCGCCGGCCTTGACGATTTCCGGATTGATCAGCGTCAGCAGCTGGTTTTTTCTTTCCGACACGTCGACCACGATCACGCGCACAGGCACGTCGACCTGCGTCGCTGCCAGACCGATGCCGCCGCCGGCGTACATGGTCTGCGCCATGTCGGTTGCCAGCGTGCGAATGGCGTCGTTCACATCCTGTACCGGCGCGGCCACTGCATGCAGGCGTTCGTCCGGATAGCGCAGCACGGCAAGCCGGGTCATCGAAAAATTCCTTTGATCATATGAATAGCTGTATCGATTGCGCGTGCATCATGCCAGCAGCTGCAACGGATGGAAAGCAGGCGTCTTCACGATAGAAGTTGATACGGCTGATTGCGCAGAACTCCGGACGTTAATGGCAGCCGCCGGCATGCGAGCCGAGATTCTTCGGCTCGACGGCATCGACGTCTTCCAGCCCCTGCAGGATGCCGCAATCCTCGGTCGACTGTACGCCATGGCAGCGGCTGCGCAATTCTTCCAGTTGTGTTTGCAGCACTTTCAGTTCTTCGATGCGGTGCGCGACATGGCCGATGTGTCTGTCCAGCAGCGTATTGACGCCGGCGCAATCCTGCTGCGGCCGGTCGCGGAAATCCAGCAGCGCGCGGATTTCATCCAGCGTCATATCCAGCGAACGGCAATGGCGGATGAACTGCAGGCGCTTGACGTGCATGTCGCCGTACAGTCGATAGTTGCCGGCCGAACGCGGCGGTTGCGGCAACAGCTTCTGCTGTTCGTAGTACCGGACCGTTTCGACTGAAGAGCCGGTGCGGCTGGCGAGTTCGCCGATTTTCATCAAATCCTGTGTCATGTGATTACCTGCGGGCAAGGGGGCGTCATGGGTATTCTTCATCGAATGCGTCATTGCATGATCGACGCTTGACTCTATAGTGGCTACAGAGTCTCTAATTGCACGAACGATGTCAAATCGACCGGCAAGGAGAAGAAATGAGCTGTTGCCATTCGGATAAACCCTGCGGAAGCGGCGCTCTGCCGCAAACCGCCATACCTGCGCCGCCGGCCGATGCCGCGAAGGCCGTACTGGTGATCCGCAAAATGGATTGCCCGACCGAGGAGAAGCTAATCCGCGATCGCTTCCAGAATGCATCGGGCATTCTCGGCCTGCAATTCAACCTGATGCAGCGCGAATTGACGGTGTGGCACAACCTGAATTCGGTCGACGGCATCGTGACAGGGCTGCAGAAGCTCGGCCTCGATCCAGTCGTCAAATCCGATTCGCTGGACATGACGCGCGCGGATGAACACGATCATCACGACCTGTCCGGCGATTACCGGATTCCGGCGCGTACCTGGGTGCTGATGGGCATTTCGGGCGTGACGGCCATCGCTTCCGAAGTCGTCGCATGGACCAGCGGCGATGAAACCTCATGGCCGGTGATCGCATTGGCATTGATCGCCATCCTGACCGGCGGCCTGGATACGCTGAAGAAGGGTTGGATCGCGTTGCGACATCTGTCGCTGAACATGAATTTCCTGATGTCGCTGGCTGTCATCGGCGCAGTCGCGATCGGCCAGTGGCCGGAAGCGGCAGTCGTGATCTTCCTGTTCGCTGCTGCGGAAATGATCGAGGCCTTGTCGCTGGACCGCGCGCGCAATGCGATCAAGGGCCTGATGGCGATGACGCCGGATACCGCCACCGTACAGGTCGATGGTGCATGGCAGCAGATTGCGGCGGCAGATGTCGCCATTGATGCGATCGTGCGCATGAAGCCGGGCGAGCGCGTACCGCTGGACGGCGTCATCGTCGATGGCAGCAGCACGGTGAACCAGGCGCCGATCACCGGTGAGAGCATGCCGGTCGAGAAGCGCGCGGGCGATGCCGTCTTTGCCGGCACCATTAACGAACACGGCTCTTTCGACTATCGCGTGACGGCCGTACAGGCCGAATCCACACTGTCACGCATCGTGCGCAGCGTGCAGCAGGTGCAGGGTGAGCGCGCGCCGACGCAGCGTTTCGTCGACCAGTTCGCGCGCTATTACATTCCGGTCGTCGTGGTGCTGGCGTTGCTGGTCGCGATCCTGCCGCCGCTGCTGATGTCGCAGCCGTTCCAGCCGTGGCTGTACCGCGCACTGGTGCTGCTGGTGATCGCCTGTCCGTGTGCGCTGGTGATCTCGACGCCGGTCACCATCGTCAGCGGTCTCGCCGCCGCTGCGCGGCGCGGCATCCTGATCAAGGGCGGCGTCTATCTGGAGCAGGGGCGCAAGCTGAAGGCGCTGGCGCTGGACAAGACTGGCACGATCACGTCGGGCAAACCCGTGGTGACGGACGTGATTGCGCTGGACGGAAATGCCGGTGATGAACAAACCTTGCTGCAACTGGCGGCCAGCCTTGCGCATCGTTCCGACCATCCGGTATCGCATGCCGTTGTCGTGCATTGGAGGGATGGCGCGCTGCGCGATGTGAGCGATTTCGAAGCATTGGCTGGGCGTGGCGTGAAGGGCGGCGTAAATGGCCGCATCTATCATCTCGGCAATCACCGATTGATGCACGAACTCGGTTTTTGCAACGCCGATCTGGAAGCGCGGCTCGATGCGCTGGAGCGCGGCGGCAAGACGGCCATCGTCCTAGCAGGCGACAAGCCGCTTCTGATTGTTGCCGTGGCCGACACCGTGCGCGAACACGGTGCCGCGGCGATTGCAGAGTTGCAGAAACTGGGCGTGGCCGTGACCATGCTGACCGGCGACAATCCGCATACTGCACAGGCAATCGCGGCGCAGGTCGGCATTGCCGATGCGCGCGGCAATCTACTGCCGGAAGACAAGCTGGTTGCGATCACCGAATTAGCGGCACGGCACGGTTACGTCGGCATGGTCGGCGACGGCATCAATGATGCACCGGCACTGGCGAAGGCCGACATCGGCTTTGCGATGGGTGCGGCCGGCACCGATACGGCGCTGGAAACGGCGGATGTTGCGCTGATGGATGACGAACTCGGCAAGCTGCCGGCCTTCATCCGCCTGAGCCGGCGCGCGCATGCAATTCTCGTGCAGAACATCACGATTGCGCTTGGCATCAAGCTGGTATTTCTTGCGCTCGCGCTGGCCGGCGAGGCAACGCTGTGGATGGCGGTGTTTGCCGATATGGGCGCGAGCCTGATCGTCGTCTTCAACGGCCTGCGCCTGCTGCGGCCGATGCGCGCCAATTGAACCGGCATTCCGGTGTTATGATCCATTCCGTGAAAAAACTGCTTCTCATTCTGTTGCTGGTTGCCGTGCCGTTCCAGTTCGCCTGGGGCGCGGCGGCCGTGTATTGCCAGCACGAGCAGGGGGCGGTCCAGCATTTCGGCCATCACGTGCATCAGCATCAGCAGCAGAATGCGAACGAATCGTCCGGCCACGCCGGCAAGCTGTCGCAGTTGCATCAGGATTGTGCCTACTGTCACGCGCTAAGTCCGGCTTCCATGCCTGTAATGGCGGCGACGCCGTCGATTCCTCCCGGTTCGATCCATGCCGAACCGCCTGTCGTTTCCTTTACTTCCCACATCCCCGACGGCCCGAGAGAGCCGGATCGTTTCGTCGCCTGATACGACGGAACGTCTTCCTTTCTTTTTCCCAGCCGTTCCGTCGCACTCCGGCCCGCCTTGAATAGCGGGCAGTTCCCTTGTTTTCCAGGAGAATGCGATGACCAGGTTTTTCCTGCTGCTGGCTGCGGCATGTCTGCCGCTGACTGCGCCGGCGCAGTCCTTTCGATCCATCGATGTGCCACCCGAAGCACAGTCCGCAATCCAGCACGATGTGCAGCGCAATACGTCGGCTGAATTATCGGCTGAAATATCGGCTGAACCGCAAACCGAACCGACCGGCTTGCTGACTCTGTCGCAGGCGCAGTCGCTGGCGATGGCGCACAACGCCACGCTGTCCGCTTCCCGCCATGAACGCGCCGCGGCCGACGGCGCCTACATGCAGGCCGATGTACTGCCCAATCCCGATGTATCGCTGCTGGTGGAAGATACGCGCCGCGACATGCGCACCACCACGTTGCTCGTGAATCAGCCGATCGAACTTGGCGGCAAACGCGCGGCACGCGTGGCTGCGGCTGATCGTGCGCGTGCCGCGGCCAATGCGGGAGTGCACGCCACCAGTGCGGCAACACGCGCGACGGTAACCGCCGCCTTCTATACGCTGCTGGCAGCCCAGGAGCAGCAGAAGCTGGCGGCAGAATCGGCCATGCTGGCGCAGCGCGTGGCGGACTCCGTCGCAAAACGCGTGAAGGCTGGCCGCGTTTCGCCGGTCGAGGAAACGCGTGCGCGCGTGGCGGAAGCCAATGTTCGTCTGGAACTGGAACGGGCCGACAGCGCATTGCTGATCGCACGGCGTCAACTGGCCGCGACCTGGGGCAGCAGGCTTGCGCGTTTCGATCGCGCGGAAGGCACCCTGATGCACCTGCCGGAACTGCCGGCGCAGAAAACGCTGGCCTTGCAATTGCAGCAATCGCCGACGCTGGAACAGGCGCGACAGGAAGTTGCACGCCGCGAAGCCGTGGCGCGCGTCGAGACGAGTCGCCGTACGCCGGACGTCACGCTCAGCGTCGGCGTCAAGCGCGACGAGGAGATGGGATTGAATCAGGCCGTGATCGGCGTTTCGATGCCGCTGCCTTTCTTCGATCGCAACCAGGGCAATGTGCTGCAAGCGCTGCGCCACGCCGATCAGGCACGCGATGAGCTGGTTGCTGCCGAAGTCCGGCTGAACGGCGAACTGTCGCAAGCTTGGCAGCAACTGGCAAACGCGCGCAGCGAGGCGCAAGCCTTGCGCGACGACATCCTGCCGGGCGCGCAAAGTGCCTATGACGCCGCGGGCAAGGGCTTCGCCTTCGGCAAGTTCGCATTTCTCGACGTGCTCGATGCGCAAAGAACGCTGCTGGAAGCGCGCTCACGCTATCTGCGCGTGCTGCTCGACGCGCATCTGGCTGCCGCCGAACTGACACGCCTGATCGGCGAGCCGGCCGTTGCCGGAATGAATACGCAGCCGTCTGCCCAATGACCGGATACCCATCATGATGATCAAACCAGAAAACAAGAAACAGGCATTTGCCATCCTCGCCATCCTCGTCATCGGAATCTTGCTGGGCTTGCTGATTCTGCTGAGCGGCGGTAATCCATCCGCGAATGCCGACGAGCATGACCATGCCGAAAGAGAAACGCATGTGCAAGCCGGCGAAGGCAAATCGCCGATTGCCGCTTTCGACGATGCAAAGATCAAGGCTGCCGGCATCGTGGTGGCGGAAGCGGGGCCTGTCACGATCCGCAATACCGTCAAGCTGCCGGGCGAGATCCGTTTCAACCAGGATCGCACCGCGCACGTCGTACCGCGCCTCGCGGCTGTCGTGCAGAGCGTGCCAGCCGATCTTGGCCAGCATGTGAAGAAAGGCGAGGTGCTGGCCGTGCTGGCGAGTACGCAGTTGTCCGAACAACGCAGCGAATTGCTGGCGGCCCAGCAGAGGCTGGCACTGGCCCGCAATCTCTACCGGCGCGAGAAGCAGCTGTGGGAAGAAAAGATATCGGCCGAGCAGGATTACCTGCAGGCGCAAACCACTTTGCAGGGCGCCGAAATCGCGGTGCAGAACGCACGGCAAAAACTCTCCGCGCTGGGCGTGGACAGCGATACGTCCAATGCCTATAACCGCTATGAATTGCGCGCGCCGTTCGACGGCACCATCGTCGAAAAACACCTGGCGCCAGGCGAAGCAGTGGCCGAGGATGCGAACGTCTTCACCATCTCCGATCTGGCGACGGTATGGGCCGAGATCGCTGTGCCGGCCAAGGATCTGAATATCGTCCGCGTCGGCGAAACGGTCACGGTGCGCGCGACCGCCTTCGATTCATTCGCGCAGGGGAAAGTTGCCTATGTCGGTTCGCTGCTGGGGCAGCAGACCCGTACCGCGCAGGCGCGCGTGACGCTGGCAAATCCTGATGGCGGCTGGCGGCCCGGCTTGTACGTCAACGTCGAAATCGCGACACAGGAAACGCAGGTGCCGGTCGCCGTGACGGTGGACGGCGTGCAGGAGATCGACGGCAGACGCGTCGTCTTCGTGCGCACTGCCGACGGCTTCGTGCCACAGCCGGTGAAGACCGGCCGCGATGACGGCCATCACATCGAAATCGTGGAAGGCTTGCAGGCCGGTACGCGATACGCGGCCGCGGGCAGCTTCGTCGTCAAGTCGGAACTGGGCAAGGCGCAAGCCGTGCACAGCCACTGACGGGAGGCGTCATGTTTGAACGACTGATACGTTTTGCAATCGACCAGCGCTGGCTGGTGCTGTGCCTGGTCGCGCTGATGGCTGCCGTTGGCATTTACCAGTACCAGAAACTGCCGATCGACGCGGTGCCGGATATTACCAACGTGCAGGTGCAGATCAATACGGCCGCGCCCGGCTATTCTCCACTGGAAACCGAACAGCGCGTCACGTTCCCGATCGAGACGGCGATGGCCGGCCTGCCGCATCTGGAGCAGACGCGCTCGACGTCGCGTTACGGCATCTCGCAGGTCACGGTGATTTTCGAGGACGGCACGGACATTTATTTCGTGCGCCAACTGGTCGGCGAACGCATGCAGCAGGTGCGCAGCGATCTGCCGCCCGACGTTGCGCCGGCGATGGGACCAATTTCGAGCGGCCTTGGTGAAATCTATCTGTGGACGGTCGAGACGGAAAAGGGGGCGAAGAAGGTCGACGGCACGCCGTACACGGCGGCCGATCTGCGCGAGATTCAGGACTGGATCATCAAGCCGCAGTTGCGCACCGTGCCAGGCGTCACCGAAATCAATACCATCGGCGGCGAAGCAAAGGAATACCAGGTGGCGCCATCGCCTGAGAAGCTGTCGTCGTACGGGCTGACGCTGCAGGACGTGATCGATGCGCTGCAGCGCAACAATGCTAACGTCGGCGCCGGCTACATCGAGCGGCGCGGCGAACAGCTGCTGGTGCGCGTGCCTGGGCAAGTGCGCTCGCTGGATGAAATCGGTTCCGTCATTCTCGGCAATGTCGGCGGCGTGCCGATTCGTGTGCGCGACATCGGCGAAGTCGGCTACGGACGTGAACTGCGCACCGGCGCGGCAACCGAGAACGGCCGCGAAGTGGTGCTCGGCACCGTCTTCATGCTGATCGGCGAGAACAGCCGGGCCGTCTCGCGCGCCGTCGATGCGCGTATGAAGGAGATCAACCGCAGTCTGCCGCCCGGCGTGAAGGCGGTGGCGGTCTACGACCGCACGGTACTAGTCGACAAGGCGATCGCCACCGTGAAGAAAAACCTGCTGGAAGGCGCGGCGCTGGTGATTGCGGTGCTGTTTGTCTTCCTCGGCAATTTCCGCGCGGCGCTGATCACGGCGATGGTGATTCCGCTATCCATGTTGTTCACGCTGACCGGCATGGCGCATTACCGCATCAGCGCCAACCTGATGAGCCTGGGCGCGCTGGACTTCGGCATCATCGTCGACGGCGCGGTCGTCATCGTCGAAAATTGCGTGCGGCGGCTCGCGCATGCGCAGGCGCTTGCTGGCCGCCAGTTGACGCGCGGCGAGCGCTTCCGCGAAGTATTCGCGGCGGCGCAGGAAGCGCGACGTCCGTTGATTTTCGGCCAGTTGATCATCATGGCGGTCTATCTGCCGATCTTCGCGCTGGCCGGAGTCGAAGGGCGGATGTTCCATCCGATGGCGGCAACCGTCGTGCTGGCTCTACTGGGCGCGATGATCCTGTCGATCACCTTCGTACCGGCTGCGGTTGCGCTGTTCGTGCGCGGTGGAGTCGAACGCGAACATGCATGGATGGCACGCTTGCGTGCCGCCTATGCACGCGTGCTGGGACGTGTGATGCGCAATGCGCCAGTGGTATTGACGTTCGCCGGCGTACTGGTTGTGCTGGCTGGCTTGTTGGCGACGCGTCTGGGCAGCGAATTCGTGCCGAGCTTGAACGAAGGCGATCTGTCGGTCCAGGCGCTGCGTGTGCCGGGCACCAGTCTGACGCAATCGCTGGCGATGCAGAAGCAGCTGGAAACCGCGCTGATGCAAAAGCATCCGGAAATCGAACGCGTCTTCGCACGCACCGGTACCGCAGAAATTGCATCCGACCTGATGCCGCCGAACATTTCGGACGCCTACATCATGCTGAAGCCGGAAGATCAATGGCCGAAGCCGCGCAAGACGCGCGACGAACTGATCGAAGCGATACGCGAAACGGCCGAATCGGTGCCGGGCAGCAATTACGAATTCTCGCAGCCGATCCAGTTGCGCTTCAATGAACTGATCTCCGGCGTGCGCAGCGATGTCGCCGTCAAACTGTTCGGCGACGACATGGATGTGCTGAACGGCACTGCCGAACGCATTGCGGATGTGCTGCGTTCGGTCGCGGGGGCATCCGAAGTCCAAGTTGAGCAGACCACCGGGCTGCCGATGCTGACGGTTTCCATCGATCGCGAAAAGGCAGCGCGTTACGGCCTGAACATCGCCGAGGTGCAGGCTACCGTGGCGACCGCCATCGGCGGTAGCCAGGCGGGCACGCTGTTCGACGGCGACCGCCGTTTTCCGATTGTCGTGCGCCTGCCGGAACGGCTGCGCGGCGATCTGGAAGCAATGCGCCGACTGCCGCTGGCGCTGCCGCGCGGCACGAACGACGGCAACGGGCAGGGCGGCTACATTCCGCTGTCCGAAGTGGCGGCGCTGGAGTTGGCGCCTGGGCCCAATCAGATCAGCCGCGAGGACGGCAAGCGCCGCATCGTCGTCAGCGCCAATGTGAACGGACGCGACATCGGCTCCTTCGTCGAACAGGCCCAACAGTCGATTGCAAACCGCGTGCCGATTCCGCCCGGCTACTGGCTGGCGTGGGGCGGGCAGTTCGAACAATTGCAGTCGGCCGCCGAACGCTTGCAGATCGTGGTGCCGGTGGTATTGGCGCTGGTCTTCATGCTGCTGTTCGCAATGTTCAGCAACGTGCGCGACGGGCTGGTCGTCTTCAGCGGGATTCCGTTCGCGCTGACCGGCGGTGTGCTGGCACTATGGTTGCGCGGTATTCCGCTGTCGATTTCGGCGGCGGTCGGTTTCATTGCGCTGTCCGGTGTCGCGGTGTTGAACGGGTTGGTGATGCTGTCGTTCATCCGCACACTACGCGAACAAGGGTACGCGCTCGGCGATGCGATACGCGAAGGGGCGGCAACGCGTCTGCGGCCGGTGCTGATGACGGCGCTGGTCGCGTCGCTCGGCTTTCTGCCGATGGCGCTGGCGACCGGCACCGGCGCCGAAGTGCAGCGTCCGCTGGCGACCGTCGTCATCGGCGGCATTCTGTCGTCCACCGCGCTGACATTGCTGGTGCTGCCCTTGCTATATCGGCTCGCGCATCGTTACATGAACGAAGGGGCGCCCTTACCAGCGACGCGACATCTCCCGGGGCTGAGCGAGCATTCAGGAAACCAGGGGCCTGCAGACTTGCCGGGTTAGCGCATTTCTTTCCTTGCAACAGAAACTTTATCGGATCATCTTTGCGGCGCGTTTGGCGCCGCTTTTTTTTACCTGTGCCTTACGTGTTGCCTTGCCATTGCATGCGAACTGCAAACCACGAATTGCCACATAGAGGCTTTTTCAATACAATGCAAACGATAATTATTCTCATTATTGGCGCTGTCGCTCAATTTCCCCCTTGACGGCAGCAGCGGCAGGCAATGCAGTTCATCCGTCGGTACGGAACAATGAAAGAAGAATCGCTCTACAAACTTGGCGTGGCAGCACGCGCAACGGCGGCCATTGGCGGCGGCTATGCGGTCGCTGCGCTGTCCACCGCCGTGCTGGCACTGGTACTACCGCTGGCAAAAGCGGATGCCGTACTGACAGCGACAATGCTGTCGTTCACGGTCTATACCTGCGCGACGATCTGGGTCTTCGCTGCGAAGACGGCATGGCGCGCCTGGGCCGGTCTCGCCGCACCCGCGGCCATGTTGGGCCTGTTATTGCTGGCATTGCGGAGCGGAGCATGAAGGAAGGATTCCGCCAGTCGATGGCATGGCTGCACACCTGGTCCGGGTTGCTGGTGTGCTGGATATTGTTCCTGGTATTCGCCGCCGGCACTTCGTCCTATTATCGTGACGAGATTTCCCTGTGGATGAAACCGGAGCTGCAGGCTGCGACGGCATCGCCGGTCGGCAATGTGCAGGCTGCGCAGAATGCCGTACGTGCATTGCAGCAGCAGGCGCCGGATGCGACACGCTGGTTCATTTCGCTGCCGGACGACCGCACGACGACGATGCGCATCGGCTGGATTCCACGACCCGTGCCGGGCGAAAAGCCGGCGCGCTTCCAGAGCATGCTGGTCGATCCGGCCACCGGCGCCGCAATGCCATCGGTACGCGAAACGCGCGGCGGCGAATTCCTCTATCGCCTGCATTTCGATCTGCATTACATGCCGGCACGCTGGGCGCGCTGGATCGTCGGCTTCTGCGCGATGTTCATGCTGGTGGCCATTGTCACCGGCGTCATTACACACAAGCGCATCTTCAAGGATTTCTTCACGTTCCGTCCGAAGAAGGGCCAGCGGTCATGGCTCGATGCACATAATGCGGTCGGCGTGCTGGCCTTGCCGTATCACCTGATGATCACCTACACGGGATTGATCACGCTGATGTTCATGTACATGCCGAGCGGCGTAGACGCAACTTACAAGGGCGACCAGCAGGCATTCTTTGCCGACGTCTTCCCGACCGCGCAGAGAGGGCCGGCAGCAGGCCGTCCGATGGCGCTCGCGCCGATTGCGCCGATCGTGGAGCAGGCGGAGCAGCAGTGGAAGGGTTCTGCCGCCTCGATCACCATCAATCACCCGGGCGACGCCAATGCGACGGTTTCGATCACGCGTCAGTACTACAAGCATCTGTCCTATTTGCGTCCGTCGATGCAGTTCAACGGCACCACCGGCGCGCCGATCGCATCGCATGGCGACTCGGCCAGCGGTGCAGCGGAAACGCGTGGCGTGCTGTACGGCCTGCACATGGCGCATTTCTCGGATCCGCTGCTGCGTTTCCTGTTCTTCCTGTGCGGACTGGCGGGTTGCGCGATGGTTGCCACCGGCGCCTTGCTGTGGGCCGTGAAGAAACGGCAGGGGCAGGCGAAAGCGCTCGCCGCCGGCGCGCGTCCTACTTTCGGTCTGCGGCTGGTGGAAGGCATGAACATCGGTGTGATTGCCGGTCTGCCGATCGCCTTCGCAGCCTATTTCTGGGCGAACCGGCTGCTGCCGGTCGGACTGGAAAATCGTATCGATATCGAGGTGCGCTGCTTCTTCATCGCCTGGGCCGTCGCACTGGCCTGCGCGCATATACGGCCGACACGCCGCATGTGGCAATGGCTGCTGGCATTCGGCGGATTCCTGTTCATGTCGCTGCCGGTGCTGAATGCATTCACCACCGATCTGCATTTGGGCGTGACGCTGCTGCACGGTCCTGCGGTATTGGCCGGCTTCGACCTGATGGCGCTGTTGCTGGGCAGCGGCTTTGCGTATGCGGCGTGGCGGCTGAAGGGCGGCAAGCCCAATGTGCAGAAGAAGCCGCTGAAGAAACCGGCAGCCGATGAAAAACTGATGCCGGAGGCGACATGACTGCCTTCATCGGATTCGCGACCGGCTTGATGCTGGCCTGTTGCGGCTGGACTGCACTCAGTCTGGCCATGGATCGCCACTATTCGGATATCCACGGCCGCGGCAAGGAACCGAGCATGGCTGCGCGCCGCTTGTTTCGCGCAATGGGAACGCTGGCTCTGCTGGCGGCTTTCGCCATCTGCGTGGTGCTGGAAGGCTGGACCATCGGCCCTGTACTGTGTCTCGGCACGCTGACAGCTGCAGCGCTGATATTGGTGCTGCTGCTCAGTTATGCACCGCACCGCGTCGTCACCGGCGGTAAGGTCGCGGCGGTTGCCTCGCTGCTGCTGGGCGCCGGTTGGTTGCTTGCATAATTTCCCTAATACCTGAAAGGCGTCGCGGATCAGGCGTTATGGCGCGGTGCGACGATGCCCATCATCACCGCCTTGCTGATCGCATGGCGCGTGCCGTAGACGCCGAGCTTGGACGACACGCTGCGCAGGTGGAAATAGACGGTGCGCTGCGAGATGCCGAGGATCATGCCGATTTCTGCACTTGTCTTGCCGTTGGCGCTCCAGCCCAGGCACTCGACTTCGCGTTCCGATAGCGTGGAAGCGGAGCGTGTTTTGTCGACGATGCTCTTGCCGCACGTTTGCTGACGCAGCAAATGTTCCGCCGACTGATGCGTATAGGACGCCATCATCAATAAATCCGCTTGTTCAGCCATCGACGCAGTTGCAGGTTTCTCGCGATAGAAATCGATACGGCTGACTGCCTGCGAACTGCGGCTGCAGATGCTGATGCCGCCATGAATGCCCGCGTTCAACAGTTCATCGTAGAGGCGGCTGTTTCCCTTGATGCACATCTGCTCGATCGTCCAGTCGATAGGCACATTGGTACAGTTTGCATGAATGGAATTCGGATCGCGACGACTTGCGGAACTTTCCCGGAAAAAAACATCAAATGAACGTTCCAGCGTGCCGTGCGCGTGATTGAGGATCTTGCCGTCGGCTTGCGTGAAGAGAATGAATTGCATGAATCGGCAATAGCCGAAGCGCGGTAGCACGCGCTTGAGCGAGCGGGTGAGGTCGGCCCAGCGCTTGGCCTTGGAAATTTCGGCGATCTCGACATCGGACAGACGAGCACCGGAATCATTGCGTGCCATGATCAGTCCTGTTGGTATGCCGAAAACCGGTCGTTTCCCGTGGAATTTGCAATCATTTTAAAGAACCTGGACGTTCCGACGGGAAATTTTCTGCGTCGATTATCGTAAGGTTGTCAGATCATATACATCCCATATTCATGGGAATTGCCCCTCGGGCAAACCGACTTTTTATCCCAGAAAGCAGGAGAGAGCACCTGTCATTTTTGACAGGTGACGTCCTACAGTACGAGCCCGTATAACTTCACCTGTTTCGGCAGGGGAACTTTCATGACGGCAAGAGATACGGCTCGGTTGGCGACAGAAAAGCGCACGCATCGCTGTCCGTCTGCCTGCCCATCGCCGACGGGAGGCGCATGATCAAGGCAGCGCTTACCCATCTCGCCAGTCAGCTGAACCAGTCGCTCAAACGCGAATACAGCTTGGCCGAGGATATCGTCGTTGTCTCCAACATCGTCGAGCCGAACGGCAGCGTCGCTCCCAACGTCAGCAATAAGCTAGTCATGCTGCTGGCGAACATCGAAAAAGATACGGTGCCGCAGCATCAATCCAATCTGAGCGGCAGCGGGCGCATCGCCGTCGGCGCACAGCCGCTGTTCCTCAATCTCTACGTGATGGTCGCCGCCAATTTCAACGGCACCAGCTATCCCGAAGCGCTGAAGCTGATTTCCAGCGCCATCACTTTCTTCCAGCGGCAGCCGGTGTTCGATCAACAGTCAACGCCTGACCTCGATCCGCGTATCGAACGCCTGATCCTCGATCTGGAAAACCTGAAGGTCCAGGATCTCAACAACGTCTGGGGTCTGTTGAGCGGAAAATACCTGCCGTCGGTGTTCTACAAGGTACGCATGATCACGATCGACAGCGGCACAGCCGTCGGTCAGGTAGCGCTGATGCGTGAGCCGCGCATTGTGGCGCATCACGAGTAGGCAAGGAGCACGACATGGGGAATTATGTGCCGCTGTTCCGACTCGTTGTCAAACACGATTTCTTTGCCGATGGCATTTGCCGCCATCTCGATTTCATTCCTACCGGGCAGACGTCGCGCATCGCCAGCAATGCCGGCCTGCTGATTCGCGGTACGGACGATGGCCTTGGCGTTTTTTGCGACGAAGACAAGTTGCAGGAATTGCGCAGCGACGATAGTGCGGCAGACATCGTTCTTCCTTTCGTGGCCTGCAGCACCGATTCTCATTTTATCCAGTACACGGCCGCGCCATTTTTCGGCACATCGCAAGTGCTTGTCTTCGATAGCCGCCGCGCCTTGCGTGACGAAGATGGCTGCGCCCGCCTGCATGCGGCGGAATATGTGGGCGACTGCGATCTGCAGGATGTGACTTCGCCTGAACTGGCGGACATCGTCGCCCGTTCGGCCTTGCTGGCACGGCCCGCCTTCATCGTCACCTTGGCTATCGGTGAGGATGAACTGCGCGGCGTCTCCGACTATATCCTGCGCTTCGCCTCGCGCAGCAGCTACTGGAAGTACTACGTGGATGCGGAAATGTCATCGCGCGAACTGGCGATCGTCGATCTGGACGGCAGGGAAAACTTCGCGCTGACCGGCCGCGAACGCCTGCGCGGGCGGTCGTCGCACGTATTCCGTTCCGGTGCGGCGATTCCGATGCAGGAGCGTCACACCCAGCGGTTTCAATTGAAGGAACGCGGCACCTTCGGTGAAAAAGTCGTCATCAAGCGCCTGCCCAATGCATCGGTCAAACGCATCGGGATGGAAACGATCGATGGCAAGGCAGCACTGGTTTCGGAAATGTATATCGGCTAGTCAGTTCAAACTTGAGGAGGTTGTATGGGGCAATACAAGACGCCTGGCGTCTACATCGTTGAAAAGAACGCATTCCCGAATTCCGTGGTCGAGGTCGCGACCGCGGTGCCGGCTTTCGTCGGCTATACCGAGATGGCGGACAACAAGGGGACCTCGCTGTTGAACAAGCCGTGGCGCATCTCGTCCATGGCCGAGTTCCACAGCTATTACGGCTACGCGCCGCACGCGCAGTTCACGATCGCGCCAAAGAGCGACAAGAGCGACAAGGATTTCGATCTCGTCACGCCGAACTCCAATCCGAAGGAAGTCAAGCCGTACATGCTGACGCAGGATACCGGCAAATACCTGCTGTACTACAGCATGATGCTGTTCTTCCAGAACGGCGGCGGACCGTGCTACATCGTTTCCGTCGGCAGCTACGCGGACGACATCGATGCGGACAAGCTGACTGCCGGCGTCGACCTGCTGAAAAAGGAGCAGGAACCGACGATGGTCGTGATCCCGGAAGCCATGCTGCTCGACAAGGACAACTGCACGTCGGTGCAACAGGCGATGCTGCGCCATTGCGGCGAGACGATGCGCAACCGTTTTGCGATCCTCGACATCCACGACGGCTACAAGGAACGCACCGATCCGTCCGGCGACTGCATCAACGAATTCCGCGATGCGCTGGGCATCAACAACCTCGACTTTGGCGCTGCCTACTATCCGTGGGTCAACACGACCATCGTGCAGGAACGTTCGCTCGGCTACGAAAACATCACGAACCTGCCGGACCTGCAGGCGCTGCTGAAGACCGAACTGCAGTTCGCCGATGCGCTGACCGACGACGACAAGAAGGACCCGAAACGCGTGGCCGCCTTCAACGCGATCGCGGATATCGGCAATGCCTGGGACAAGGACACATCGCTGACGCCGGATGCCGTCGCGACGAAGAAAATCTTCCTGAACAAGACGCTGGTCGCGATCAGCCCGGTGTTCAACGTCATTCTCGACGTCATCAAGCGCCGCCTGAACCTGCTGCCGCCGGCCGCCGCCATGGCCGGCGTCTACACGGCGACCGACAATCAGCGCGGCGTGTGGAAGGCGCCGGCCAACGTCAGCCTGAATTCGGTGACGTCGCCGACCGTCAACATCACGCACGCCGAGCAGGAAGACCTGAACGTGACGACCGCCGGCAAGTCGATCAACGCGATCCGCACCTTCATCGGCGAAGGCACGCTGGTCTGGGGCGCACGCACGCTGGACGGCAACAGCCTCGACTGGCGCTACATCAACGTGCGTCGCACGATGATCATGCTGGAAGAGTCGATCAAGCTGGCATCGAAAGCCTATGTGTTCGAGCCGAACGTGGCCAATACCTGGGTCACGATCAAGGGCATGATCCGCAACTTCCTGACCGGCATCTGGAAGCGCGGCGGCCTGGCCGGTGCCAGCCCGGACGATGCGTTCGCCGTGTTCGTCGGCCTCGGCGAGACGATGACGCCGGAAGACATCCTCGAAGGCATGCTGCGCGTGACCGTGCTGGTCGCCATCAGCCGTCCGGCCGAATTCATCGAGATCACCTTCCAGCAGCAGATGCAGAAGTCCTGATCCGCTTATTCCATTCGATCAAAACTATTCAGACAGAGGTAAGTAATGGCAGACGACGGTTCGAAACAATCCACCAGTGTATGGCCGATGCCGAAGTTCTACTTCCAGGTGAAGTGGGACTCGCAGGTCATGTCCTTCCAGGAAGTGACCGGGCTGGATATCCAGTCCGAAGAGATCAAGTATCGCCACGGCGACAGCCCGGAATTCTCGGTCATCAAGATGCCGGGCCTGAAGAAGGTCGGCAACGTCACGATGAAGAAGGGCGTCTTCAAGGGCGACAACAAGTTCTGGGACTGGTTCAACCAGATCAAGATGAACACGATCAAGCGCGTGCCGGTCACGATCAGCCTGCTCGACGAAACCGGTGCACCGACGATGGTGTGGACGCTGGCGAACGCGTGGCCGACCAAGATCACCGGCACCGACCTGAAGGCGGAAGGCAACGAAGTCGCGATCGAAACCATCGAGGTCGTCCACGAAGGCCTGACCATCGCCAACGGCTGATGCCGTTTTCCGGAGTAGAACGCCATGCCGGACGCCAACGCGCTGGTCGGGAAGGGCGGCTATCCGCCGTCCGCCTTCTATTTCAAGGTGGTGTTTTCCGCCACGATGGGAATGTCCGACACCTCCTTCCAGGAAGTGTCGGGCATCACATCGGAACTGGAAACCGAAACCGTCACCGAAGGCGGCGAGAACCGCTATCAGCTGCAGCTGCCAAAAGCCGTCAAGCATCCGCTGCTGGAACTGAAGCGCGGCATCGCGTCGGCCACATCGCCGCTGGTGATCTGGTGCCGTTCCGTGTTCGAAATGGATTTCGCCGTGCCCATCGTGCCGATGCCGATCGCGGTCTATCTGATGGACGAAAACCAGATTCCCATCAGGGCATGGACCTTCGCCAACGCCTTTCCCGTCAAGTGGGAAGTGGAAGGCTTCGGCTCGACCAAGAATGAAATCGCGATCGAGAAGATCGCGTTGAGCTACACCTATTCCAACCGGCTTATTTGAATCTGTCGCCATGTCCATCGAAATCCGGCAACTGCTGATCAAGTCCAACGTCGTGCAGCGCTGCGCCACCGGCGGCGAGGGCGGCGGCGATTCCGACGAGCAGCGCGCGGAAATGCACGAAGACATCCTCGCGCAATGCCGCGAGCTGGTGCTGGACATCCTCGCGCAGCGAGGAGAGCGCTGATGGCGGGATTGAGCCTGGGGCTGAAGAAGAAACTGACCATTTCCGCCTGCACGGTGGACGAGGCCGGCAATATCGCAGTCGACAATTCGCAGACGGCATTCGAGGTATTGATCAATCCGTCCAGCTACAAGCACCAGCGCGCGATCGAGTACAACAAGAAAAAGACGATCGGACAGGCCGGCGCCACGCCGCGCTTCAACGGCATGTGCCCGGAAAAGGTGACGCTGCAGGACATCATTCTCGACGGCACCGGCGTCGTCTCGCTGATCGGCCTGAGCGACGTCAAGACGATGGTCGACAACCTGATGACCGTCATCTACAAGTACGTCGGCAAGAGCCACGAGCCGAACTATGTGCGCCTGCTATGGGGCAGCCTGATCTTCTTCTGCCGTGCCGAATCGATCAGCGTCGACTACACATTGTTCAAGCCAAGCGGCGCACCGTTGCGCGCCAAGGTGCAGATCACCTTCGTCGGCTGGATGAGCGAACAGGAAGCGATGCTGAAGGCCAATCCGTCTTCGCCGGACCTGACGCATCTGGTCGAGGTGAAGGCCGGCGACACGCTGCCGCTGCTGTGCTATCGCATCTACAAGGACAGCGGCTACTACCCGCAGGTGGCGCGCATCAACGGCATCAGCAATTTCCGCGACCTGCGTCCGGGAACGGTGCTGCGCTTCCCGCCGCTGGCGTAACCGGAGAGTCGCATGGCAGATTCACCGGCAGTCGGCAGTTCCGACGTTCTCAAGCTGACGATCACCAGCAACGGCAGTCCGCTGGCGACCACCATCGGCATTGAATCGGTCAGCATCAACAAGAGCGTCAACAAGGTATCGATGGCGCGCATCGTCATCCGCGACGGCGACATGCCGAATGCCGACTTCCCGCAGAGCGACGCCGCCGATTTCGTACCCGGCGCGGCGATTGTCATCAGCGCCGGCTACGGCTCGACCGAAACCTCCATCTTCGAAGGCGTCATCATCCGCCACAGCATCAAGATCACCGGCGCCAATCATTCGCGCCTGATCGTCGAGTGTCGTGACAAGGCGGTCGGCATGACGATAGGCCGCAAGAATGCGAACTACGTCGATCAACTGGATAGCGACATCATCAGCAAGCTGATCGGCAACTGCAGCGGCCTGTCGGCCGACGTGACGGCGACCTCGGTGCAGCACAAGGAAATCGTGCAGTACTACTGCACCGACTGGGACTACATGATCGCGCGCGCCGAAGTCAACGGCATGCTGGTGACGGTGGATGCCACCAAGGTCACGGTGCAGCCACCGGCCGTCAGCGGTTCGGCGGTGCTGACGGTCACCTACGGCATGGACCTGATGGAGTTCCACGCCGACATCGATGCGCGCACGCAATTGACGTCGGTGCAAGGAACCACGTGGGATCTGTCCACGCAGGCCGTGGCGCAGACGACCGCTTCGCCGAAGACGCTGAATGCGCAAGGCAATCTGGACAGCGCGACGCTGGCCGGCGTGATCGGTCTCGCCAATTTCAACCTGCAGACCGCCGTGCCGCTCGACACCGGATCGCTGCAGGCCTGGGCCGACGGCCAGCAACTGAAGGCGGGCCTGTCGCGCATCCGCGGCCGCATGAAATTCCAGGGCAGTGCACTGGCGCTGCCGGGCACGCTGATCGAGATCAAGGGCGTCGGCGCGCGCTTCAGCGGCAACGTCTTCGTCAGTGCCGTCAATCACGACATCGAGAACGGCAACTGGATCACCGAGGTCGAGTTCGGCATGCCGCACCGCTGGTTCGTCGAGCAGCAGGACGACGTGATCGCGCCGCCTGCCGCCGGCCTCGCGCCGGGCGTGCAGGGCCTGCAGATCGGCGTCGTGATGAAGCTCGATGCCGATCCGGACGGGCAGTACAAGATCCAGGTCTCGACGCCGGTGATGCAGCCCGAGACCGACGGCGTATGGGCGCGGCTGGCCGGCTTCTACGCATCCAGCGGCTTCGGCTCCTTCTTCCTGCCGGAGATCGGCGACGAAGTCGTGCTCGGCTATTTCAACGACGATCCGTCGCACCCGGTCATCCTCGGCAGCCTGTACAGCAGCCGCCGCAAGCCGGCCTACGAACCGGCGGCGGAGAACAACTTCAAGGCGATCGTCACACGCAGCATGCTCAAGTGCGAATTCGACGACGACAAGAAGATCATCACGCTGACCACGCCGGCCGCCAACAAGATCGTCATCAGCGACGATGCCAAGTCCATCCTGCTGTCGGACCAGAACGGCAATACGCTGGAACTGAAGCCGGACGGCATCTACCTCGACAGCGCGAAGGACATCGTGATGAACGCCAAGGGCAAGGTCACGATCACCGCCACCGGCAATATCGAAAGCACGTCCCAGGCCGATATCAAGAGCCAGGGGCTGAACATCAACAACAACGCCAACGTCGGCTTCGTCGCCAAGGGCGCGGCGTCGGCGGAACTGTCCGCGTCCGGCCAGACCACGGTCAAGGGCGCGATGGTCATGATCAACTGAGCGCAGGAGAAAAAAACGATGCCGCCCGCCGCCCGCATTACCGACATGCACGTCTGCCCGATGCAGACGCCGGCTTTCCCGGCGCCGATCCCGCACGTCGGCGGACCGATCATCGGCCCTTGCGTGCCGCAGGTGCTGATCGGCAATCTGCCGGCCGCCGTGGTCGGCGACAGCTGCGTCTGCGTCGGCCCGCCGGACAGCATCGTCAAGGGTTCGGCCACTGTGATGATCGGTAGCAAGCCGGCCGCGCGCATGGGCGACACGACGGCGCACGGCGGCAATATCGCGATCGGCTATCCGACCGTGATGATCGGCGGCTGAGGGAAGCGGACGATGGCAGTCGATCAATCCTTCCTCGGCACCGGCTGGAGCTTTCCGCCGCGTTTCCACAAGCACACCGGACGTGACGGCGGCGGTGCGCTGAACATGGTGTCGGGCGAGGATGACATCCGCGAAAGCCTGCTGATCCTGATGTCCACCGCGCCGGGCGAGCGCGTGATGCAGCCGGCCTACGGCTGCGGATTGAAGACGTTGGTGTTCGACAACGTGACGGAAAGCACGCTGACCGAGATTCGCGACCTGATCGAGCGCGCGATTCTCTTTTTCGAGCCGCGCATCACCGTCGAGCGCATCGACATCGCCGACGACCGCATCGAGGAAGGGCTGCTGACGATCGACATCGTCTACCGCGTGCGTTCGACCAATACGCGCAGCAACATCGTTTATCCCTTCTATTTCATGGAAGGCACGCATGTCCGGAGTTGAACGCCGCCCATGACCGCGCATCCCTTATCCCGTGGCACCTCCCGCGACGTTTCGGGCCGTTCGTCGCGCCGGACGGACGCCGCGCGGCGTCCCATCGTCAGCGACGGCATCAGCCAGCAGCAGCGCGCACAGCCTGCGCTGCAGGACGGCTATTTCAACGTCGACGAGACGAAGCTGACCGATCTGCTGGCGATGATGGGCCGGTACGCGGCCGGCGTGCGCTTCCGCGACGAGCGCAACCGGGACGACGGTACCTGGGAAGCGTATTTCTCGGCCGACGAGACGATGATCATTGCCGACATCCTGTCCATCGATCTGGACGGCTACGCGGCCGCCTTCGAGCAGATGTGGCACGACACCGGCGGTGATGCGAACCGGCTGACGCGCGACGTTTCGCTGCACGAAATGCCGGCCTGGAAGCTCGCCGCGCTGATCGATCGCTGGTTCACCGCGTTGCGTCCATCGCAGACGCCGGCCGGGCGGGATCTGTATGGCCTGCTGTCCAGCATGGCGAACCGCCTGCAGGGAGAATTCGAACGGCTGCGTCTGGCCTGCCAGTCCAATGCCGCGGCAGTGCAAACGGCGAAGTCAGCGACAAATCAGGCGACCAAGAAAGCGACAGCGCCAACGCCGGCGATGATGGCCTTCGATCCGGCCATGCGCGGCGACAGCGGTGCGAACGGTGGCGGGAACGGCAATGGCGATGCGCGCATGGCGTTTTCCTTCCGCACGAATTTCTATGCCTTCCTGAAGGCGATCGACATGCTGCAGAAAGGCGCGGCGCGCATGCTGCCCGCGTCGCTCGCGAGCCAGCAGCACGACCCGTCGGTCGGCATGCTGATCGCGTTCGCGCAGCTGTACCAAAAGTTGCAGGGCAGGGTGAATCGCTTCACGCATCGCCATCTGGATTTCTACTACGACCAGGTGCTGCTGGCGAAGCTACGGCCGGCGCGTGCCGACAAGACTTGTCTGGTGCTGCAAGCCAGCCTGCCGGGGCGCGACATCCCGATCGCGCCCGGCACCGAGTTCAGCGCCGGGCAGGATGCCGCCAAGCGCGACATTGTGTTCTCCGCCGATACGCCGCTGCTGGTCGGCGATCTGCAGGTACAGGCGCTGCACACGTTGTATTTCGATCGCGATGCGAACAGTGCGCCCGAGAATGCGCTACGCGAACCGGCTGACGGCGGCGATCGGCAGTATGCGACCGGCTGCTATCTGAACAGCATCGACGTGCCGGCGGAAGTCGTCACCGATCCTGAAAAACTGTTTCCGCAGCCGCTGCTCGGCGCGCCGAAGGCCGCGCGCGATGCGATGTTCCTGCCGGAAGCGCGGATCGGCTTCGCGATCGCCAGCCGCGTGCTGGCGCTGCGCGAGGGCAGGCGCCGCATCCGCATCACGCTGACCTTCGACGAAGGCGCGAACGGCGAAGACCTGTTTGCGCAGCGCATCGCCGCTCTGGCCGAGGCGATCGATGGCGACGGCAACGACAGCAAAGATGGTGACGATGAGAAGCGGCAGACCGACGAACAGCAGCAGCTGGCAATCGAGGATGCGTTCTTTCGCGTGTTTCGCCGCATGTTCGTGCTCGCCGTCACCTGCGAGCAGGGCTGGCATCCGGTGACCGAATACATCCCGTTGTATCAGGGCGTGGATCGCAACTTCGACATCCGCTGCGCGCCGCATACGCTGCTGATCGATTTCGAACTGGCCGCCGATGCGCCGGCCGTCACGCCGTACGTGCAGGCCGTGCATGGCGAGCAGTACGAGACTGCGCTGCCGATGGTGCGCCTGCTGCTGCATGCGGACTACATGTATCCGTACGGCTTGCTGGATCGCCTGCCGCTGCGCAAGATCGCGATCGACGTCGGCGCGGAAGGCTGCAAGCAGCTGTCGCTGTTCAACAATGTCGGCCAGCTGTCGCCGGCCGCGCCATTCCAGCTGTTCGGCCCGATTCCGGCGATTGGTTCGTATTTCATCGTCGGCAGCGCGGAGATGGCCGGCAAGCGGCTCGGCAGTTTCGAGATCGATGTCGAATGGGGCGGACTGCCGAGCGGGCACGGCGGATTTCGCGACTGGTATGCCGGCTACGATTACAGGGAAGGCGCGGCGGTCACCGCGGCGGCCAGCGTGCTGGTCGACGGCAAATGGCTGCCGGCGGAGCACCGCAAGCAGCCGGACGTCATGCTGTTCGATCGCTGGGACGACGAGCGCGATCTGGAAGCGATCCGCCCGCAGCGCAGGCTGTCGTTCGATCAGGTGATCCACCATGCGCGGCTGGCGGATCGAATGCCGCTCGACACGGCATTCGCCTACGGACCGCTGGCCAAGAACGGTTTCTTCAAGCTGACGCTGAACAGCCCCGAGTTCGCATTCGGCCACAAGGAATATCCGGTCGCGCTGGCCGAAGCGCTGGGACGTAATGCCGCCGAGAAGAAGCTGAAACGCCACGAGCCGCTGCCGAATCCGCCGTACACGCCGCTGATCAATGCGATCTCGTTCAGCTATACCGCGTTTGCGCATATCGATCTCGCACACACGAACGGCCGCGATGGCGATGGCGACCGCATGTTCCATCTGCATCCGCTCGGCTGGGAGAATCTCGCCGGCATGCGCCGCGGCCATGCGACGCTGCTGCCGCACATCGACGATTCGGGCAATCTGTACATCGGCCTGTCGGGTACCGCCGACGGCCAGATCGTGAACCTGCTGTTTCATCTGCATCCGGATTCGCTGCCCTGTAACGAGTCGGGGAAACCAGACAGCCCGCACAATCCGGCCGGGCAGGCTGGATCATCGCTGCGCTGGTCCTATCTGTCCGGCAACCGCTGGATACCGTTCGGCACGCGCGTCGTCGCCGATACCACGCACGGCTTCATGGTGTCCGGCATCGTCTCGCTCGAACTGCCGCCGGACATCGACTGCGACAGCACCGTCATGCCACGGGGCCTGTACTGGCTGCGCCTGTCGGCTGAGCACGATCTGAACAAGGTCTGCAGTCTTTATGCGGTCTACACGAACGGTCTGCAGGTCAGCCGCGTGCATGGTAATGACGACAACGGCTATTCGACCGCCGATGCGCCGCTGCCGGTCGGCGCGATCCAGCGCAGCCGCAAGACGATTGCCGGCCTCGGCAAGATCATGCAGCCGGTCGCCTCGTTCGGCGGCACGCCGGCTGAAACGCGCGAACAGCTGCGCACGCGCATCAGCGGTCGCCTGCGCCACAAGAACCGCGCCGTCTCTCCCTACGACTACCAGACGCTGATCCTCGAAAAATTCCCCGAGATCTACAAGGTCAAGTGCTTCCCCAACATGCGGATGGATGCCGACCCGCAGCGCTGGATCGCGCCCGGCCACGTGCTGATCGTCGCGCTGCCGCAGCTGCCGGCCGGCATCGGCAGCGGTCACATGCCGACGCTGGACGGCCACCTGATCGGCGAAGTGCGGCAGTACGCCGCCGGTCTTGCGTCGCCATGGGCGCAGATCGACGTGCGCAATCCGGTCTACGAACATCTGCAGGTGCGCTGCACCGTCAAATTCAGGAAAGGCTTCGGCGGCGGTTATTACGTCAAGCAATTGAACCGCGACATCTCGCGCTTCCTGTCGCCGTGGGGCGGCGGCGGTTACTCGGTGCACTTCGGCTGGCGCGTGCGGCAGCACGACGTCGAAGCCTTCATCCTCGGACTGGACTACGTCGAATTCGTCACCGGTTTTTCGATGCTGCGCATCTCGCCGGACGGCAGCGAACGCTACGGCCTGCTGGATACCGCCGCGCGAAAGGGCGGCGACGCAGGCCACCGCGACATCGTGCCGGACTATCCGTGGAGCATCGCCGTGCCGTTGCAGCGCCACGCGATCGCGATCGGCGGCGACCTGCAGCCGCGCGATCCGAAGGCGGTCGGCCTGGCGGCGCTGGAAGTCGGCACCACATTCATCATTGGAACGGAAGAATAGCGATGGGCCAGCAGAACAGGAAAACGCTGAAGGACAAGTTCATCGAAGGCCGCATGCCGGATGCGGCCGGCTTCGCCGACCTGATCGATTCGACGCTGAACATGCTCGACGACGGCTTCGAGAAGACGCGCGCCGACGGTTTCAAGGTCACGCAACTGGGCGGCGGGAGATTGCTCAGCTTCTATCACGACATCGACGTGCAAAGCCCGCTGTGGTCCATCCAGCTCGATCCGTCCGCCGAACGCAATCTGCTGATTACCGACAAGCAGGGTGCGCCTGCCTTTGCGCTGCGCCGCATGCCGGACGAATACGGCGCACCGGCCGACCAGCCGGCCCGCTTCGGCCTCGGCCTCAACAAGGAAAAGCCCGAGCACGCGCTGGACGTCGCCGGCACCGTCGCATCATGGGGACGCATCGGCCGCAAGGGCGAGCTGCCGGCACCGGCCGACAGCGAATGGCACGACATCACCGGTACGCTCGAAGGCTGCCAGGCATTCGAGATCATGGCCGGCGTCGGCAAGCACGGCAGCGGCCGTTATGCGCTGATACATGCGTTCGCCGTCAATGCCTTCAACGGCAAGGGCCACATCACGTATCACCAGGCGCATTTCAGTTCGCGCTGCTGCCGCATCGAATTGCGCTGGCAGAGCGCGGGGCCGAACAACGAATACAAGCTGCAGATGCGCGTCGGCTGCGGCTATGGCGACGGCATCTGGATCAAGTATTACCTGACCGGCCTGTGGCCCGATCCCTTCATGAACGATTGCCTGGTCAAGCCCGGCCTGAAAGGCAGCCGATGAAAACCTATGCCGTTGCACTGACGGAAGAAGAGGGTGCGCTGATCGTGCAGGCGCTGGCGGAACGTCCGTTCAAGGAAGTCTTCGCGCTGATCGCCAGCCTGAACCGGCAGGCCAACGGATTCGATGCCGAAGATGATGTCGGCAGCCGGCACGCCTACGCGATGAACGCCGCCGAACTGGCACTGGCGATACGCGCGCTCGGCGCACTGCCGTTCGAGCAGGTCTGCGGATTGATCGCGGACCTGAATGCGCAGATCCGCAGCCAGCAGTCCGCCGGTTGCGCGACAGCCTGATTGGCCGACCGGATGCGCATGACCAACGCGACCACCATCGACAGACGCCAGCCCGATCCCGACGGACTGGATTTCGATGCGCTGCGCGCGACCGGCATTGCGCTGCTGCAGCAGCTGTGCGGCGAAACCTGGACCGACTACAACCTGCACGATCCCGGCGTCACCATCCTCGAACAGCTGTGCTACGGCCTGACCGATTTGGCCTATCGTTCCGGCTTCGCGCCGCAGGACTATCTGACCGGGCCGGACGGCCGCATCGATTATGCGGAGCAGGGGTTGTATGCGCCGGAAGACATCCTGCCGGTGCAGCCGATCACCGAAAACGACTACCGCAAGATCATCTACGACGCAGTGCCGCAGATCGACGACCTGTGGCTGGAACGCCTGCCTGCCAACGATACGCGGCCGCGCGGACTGTACACGCTGCGCGTGCTGCTGGACGAAACGTTCACGCAGCCGGCATCCGGTGATGAGCGCGAAGCGGTGCGCCAGCGCATCCGCGCCACCTACGCTGCACACCGCAACCTCGGCGAGGATCTGGAAGACGTCGTCATCGTCGATACCGCGCCGTATTTCCTGAGCGGCGAAATCGAACTCGACGGCTTCTGCAATCCGGCCGAAGTCTATGCGCGCATCTTCTTCGCCTGCGAACGCTGCATCTCGTCCGGCTTCTACGTGCATCGCTACGAAGACGTATTCACCGCCGGCATGGAGCTGGACAGACTGTTCCTCGGGCCGCTGACGCGCCACGGCCATATCGACGACGAACGCATCTCTTCCTCGCAACGCACCGTCACGCTGGTCGATCTGATCGGATTGATCCAGCAGGTCGACGGCGTCAAGCAGGTGCATGAGCTCGGGCTGGTCGATGCGCAGGGGAAACCGGCGGAATCGCTGTCCTTCGATCCGTCCGCCGCCGTTTGCCCGCGCCTGCAGTTTCCGGCCGATGCGGATCAGGACCTGCTGCATCTGGTATTCGGCCGCAACACCGGCGTCGCGCTCGCGTCGGAAGACGACGAAGCCCGCCGGCTGCACAAGGAACGGCAGGATGCGCTGCTGTGCGAAGCGCGGGACGAACTGGTGCAGTTGCAGTTCGGCTTCCGTGCCTTCCGCAACAGCCGGCAGACCTTTTCGCAATTCCTTCCCGCACCGCAAGGGCAGCGCCACGATCTGGCCGGCTACACGTCGATCCAGCATCACTTCCCGGCGATTTACGGCATCAATCGCCACGGCGTGCCGGATTCCGCGCCGGCCAGACGCAAGGCCGAGGCCGCGCAGCTGAAAGCCTATCTGTACCTGCCGGAACAGCTGATGGCCGACTACCTGCAGAACCTGCAGGAAATGCGCCGCCTGTTCTCGCTGGAAGACGGTCTGCGGCAAACCTACTTCACGCAATACATAGCCAACGACAGCCTGCCCGGCATCGAGGTGCTGTATGCACAGGATCGCGAACAGACTGCCGACATGCTTGCCGACGTGCAGCAGCGCCACGACAATGCAGCCGACCGCCGCGGCCGCGCGCTCGACTACATGCTGGCGATCTACGGCGAACGGTTTACGCAGAAATCGCTGAACCGCTTCAGCTACGAAAGCGAAGCGCGTCGCCCGTGGTGGCTGGCCGAAAAGAAGCGCGTCTTCCTGCAGAACATCGTCACGATCAGCGCCCAGCGCGCGACCGGCTTCGACTATCTGCGCCCCGCATGGGAAACCGACAACATCGCCGGCCTGCAGCGCAAGGTCGGCGTGCTGCTCGGCATCCAGGAGATCGGCCGCTTCCGCCGGCTCGGCAACGTGCTGCAGCAGCGCGGCCTGCGCCTGCTGCCGGACAAGGTGTTCATGCGCTCGGTCAAACAGCTGGACGCGCAAGCCGATGCGCAGCCGGTACCTCGCATCGATCCATCGCGCTTTGAAAGCGAATCGGAAGAGACGTCACTGTTCAACGGCGTCGCGCTCGGCGAATCGGTGTTCCGCCACGGCATCGACACCGGCAATTACGTGCTGATTCCGGAAGAGGGCGAGCGCGTCGCCGTCGGCTTCAAGCGTCATCGCGACGCCAAACCATGGCTGCTGGCGACCGCGCCCGATGTCGAAAAGGCCAGGCATTGCGCATGGCGAATGAGCCGCGAACTGACCGCATTGAATGCCGCCAGCGAGGGATTGCACATCGTCGAACACATCCTGTTGCGTCCGCGCGGCGGGCAGGCCGGCGCAACTGCATCCGATGCGGACAGGGATTTCTGCAACCACCGCATCAGCGTCGTCTTCCCCGGCTGGACCGGCCGCTTCCACGACAGCGAATTCCGCAAGCTGGCCGAGGAAACCGTCTGCATGAATGCGCCGGCGCATCTCTTGCCGGAGTTCTACTGGCTCGATTTCGTGCAGATGTGCGATTTCGAATCGCGGCTGCATGGCTGGCTGCACGCCTTGCGCGCTTCGCTGCAGGACGCCGCCGCCATCGACGCCGCTTCCGTCGCGCTGCGCACCTTCCTGCAGCGGCACGCGCGCAGCGAACGCGACTACTGGGTATGAACATGGCCAGCCACATGATCGACGACATGGTGCTCGATATCGCGTTCGACGCGGATGCCGGCCTGCGTGACGACGAATGGCGTTCCTATCTGTCCGGAAAACTGCTGCCGGCCATCGAATCGGTACTGGACCGGCATGTGCATCGCGACGGCGTGCTCGTGCTGCCCGAGGTCGAACTCGATCTGGGCGACATTCCGTTCGACGGTTTTCAGGAAGAAATGACAAGGCGCATCGAACGCCAGCTGACGGACCTGCTCCAGCAGCGGCAGGCGCAGCTCGCCGACGGAGAAAAGGAAAGGGCGGGCCGGATTGCACTGGTGTCGCATGCGCGGCGCGCGATCGAGCGGCTGGCCGATTTCCTGACCGGCGGCGTGCTGACGGCGCAGGAAGACATTGCCGATGCCGACAGTCATCGCCGCCTGCTGGATCAGGTGCTGGAGACCAATCCGGCGGGATTGCATGCCTTGCTGCGGTTGTCCGCAAGAAGGAAGCAAGCCATTGCGCGCCTGGTCGCGCAGTTCCCGGCATCTGCCTTGCAGCGCCTCGCGCAGACGCTGCACACGGAAATCGACGTTACCGTTCTGATCGACCGGCTGTTGACTCACGCAGGAAAGCCATTGCTGCCCGCCTCGCGGGAATCGCTTCGCCTCCGGCTGTGGCAGACGACTATCGACACGATGCTGGATGGCGGCGATGTGCGGAAAGCGTTGACGGATACGGCCGAGATTGATGTCGGCCCTTCCGGCATCGCTGCTTCCATGAAAGACGCAGCAAGTTCGGCGGCGGATGCCGTGACAAATGCTGCCGCGAATATTTCGTCGATGAAGCCGGCAAGCGACATGTCGCAGCAGGCCCATCCGGCGTCACCGCATGGCGAGCCGGCAGATAACGCCGAAGCCTTGCGTGCAGCGCATCGTCGATTGCTGCAGGCTTGTGCGGCGGGCGATGCCGCAATGCTTTCCCGTTTGCTGGAGGAAGGCAGGGGCGATGCGATCCGTTCGGTCTTGCGGGACCTTGCAGGTACGCGGCAAATCGCGGAACGAATGGCGGAGACCTTGCCGTCATCCTTGCTTGCCGAATTGATCGTCTTGCTGCAGCCGAAAATTGGAAATTTTCTGCGTGCGCTGCGCGACGGATTGCCGGACATGCGTCCGGGCGGGCCGACAGCAATGCAGACGGGCATGCAGCCGAACACGCATGAAGTCATATCCGCGGCGGAACGGCACATGGGTCCGTATGCCTCGAATGCTTCTTCGGGCAGGCTTGACTGGTCCGCGCTGGAGCGGAAGCTGATGGCTGCGCTGTTCCTGTCCGTGCTGGATGCGGTGAAGACGTCGGCTTCGCTGGCCACGGCGATCCGTCGCGTTCGGCAGAAGTGGGAAAGCGCCGCCGAACAGTACAGACAATCGTCAGGCCTGGCCGAAATGGCGGCTGCGTACATCGTTCCTCCGGCATCCGCTGCGGAATTCCCGACGCAGGAAATCAGCGAGAAGATGGCCCGTTTGCCTGCTGCCGCATCAGCCGTACTGCAGCAGGTACTTTTCGGCACTCTGGAGCGTCATGCGTCGGTGACGTCGTCCGAGAGGCTTCCCGGCAGTAAGCAATCGGACTCGATCCCGTCTTTTGTCCCGCAGCGTGCTACGCCGGAATCGAGCTCCGCTGCAGCAGCAGTGAAGACGCATGCCGAAGCCGCGTTGGAAGATGAATGCTGGCGGCTTGCATTGGCCGTTTTGCTGGAGCGGGAAAGGCTTGCCGCACAAAGCGTTCGCGACAGGAACAATGCCGCTGTTCATGTCACCGAAGCCGATCAACGCCTCCGGACGGATGCCGGCGCAAGGACGGCTTCGGGAACGGAAGGGCTGATGCAAGCCGGCAGACTGTCATCCTCACCGTCTTCTTTACATCGTGCGACGGCCCAACCGCGCGAAGCAGCCGGCAATGCCGCTGCCGAGTCCATGCGCGCATGGGAAAAGGATGAGCGCCTTCCTCGCCAAACCGGCAGCGTGCCATTCAGCGACAAACGCACGACAGAGAATATGCCGTCGATCGACGATCGTTCGACAGTCGGCCATGACATCGAAGGTGACGGACATGCGCCGGAAATGGTGCCGGCAAGCGGAACAAAAAAAGAACTGAACGATCGTTCACGCCCCGCGGAAAGAAAGGAAATCAAAAACGGCGAGCCGACGGCAAGCAATGATTTCCAGCAGTGTAAAAACAATCTGCAGGATAGTCCGGTCGCTGGTGTACAGCACTCAGGAAACGTTTCGGAGCCATCGCTGACGCAGTCTGCAATTCCGTCGCCACTTCCTGATGCGACAGCGAGCGCAGAAGAGAATGCAGTAACGCTGGACATTGCTGCCATCGTCGATTCCCTGATGCGTATTGCCGATGCATGGCAAGACGGCGATTCGGTTGCAACTGAGACTGCCGAGCCTGTACACGACATCGCCGCATCCGTCGAAACAGAAACCAATCTGCGCCATCGTCTGGCCAGAGCCTTGCTTACCGGCGATGCGGCAGGCATCGAAGGCGACTGGCCCATGCTGTTGCGTCGGCAGCCCGAAATGATCGTGCAGGCAGTCCGCCATTACATGCAGATGGCTGGCGTGCGCGAGCGCATGGCGCGCGGTTTCCCGGAGGCCATGCTGTCCGATCTGCTGGCGCTGTTGGAACCGCAAGCCGCAGCGCTGCATGCCGAACAGCAGAAACGCCTGCATTTTCTGACGGAGAAGGAAGGCGCTGCGGCGCGTCGATCCTTATGGGAATGCGCCTGGCAACAGTTGCCGCCGTCGATGCAGGCCTCCGATGCAGCGGCTTATGCAAAAGCGCTGACGCAGCGGGCCGATGCCATTCTGCGGAATGCCGCTGTCGAGGCAGAGCAGGGCGATGCACTGGAAAACATGGCATTGGAACAGGCGTATCGCCGCTATCAGCATGTACACGACGTCTTGCTCGGCAGGGTGACATTGACGCCGCAGGCTGCGACGGATGCCGAGATATTGCAGCAGGAATTTCCCGTCCTGCTGCGGCAACTGATGCGCACACTGCGCGCGGTACCACCGTCGATGGCGCAGCTCGTCTACGACGAACGACTGTACGCCGTGCTGCTGCCGAAAGCGATTGTCGACGGAGACGCATCGGTAATGGCATCGACAATGACATCGGCCGCCGGCGCAAAAACTGCTTTCCTGGAGGCGATCTTCTCGCATGCCCGACATGCAGCCGATCGTTCCGCTTATTACCGTGGCGTGCTGGCCGCCTTGCTGCGTGAGGAGGCGGTCGATCTCGATGCCTTGGCCGCACGGCAGACGGACGATTCCGCACAGATGGCCGATGTCGCCGGTATGGCGGCGCAAAAGTCCGAGAAAGTGGAAACAGGCAATGCGAACCAAAACCGGCTTTCGGAAACCGTCAAACCGAGCGGCGGTGATCGATCCATTGAAAGCAGCGGGCAAACGGTCGCGATGTCTGACACGGTAGAAGACATTTTTCGAACGCCGGAATTATCCGGTTTCTCACACCTGCACCGGATGCTGTCTGCGCCGGATCGCGTGGATACGCAAGCGCTGCAAGCACTGATCCTGGAAACGGCTGCCGCTCGTCCCGAAACCATGCAGCCGGTCTGGGATGCCTTGCGCGCGAAAAGACTGCCGAGGAAAGAAAGCACATTCACGCGCGAAACATGGCGCAGCCTCCTGATTGCGTGGATGCGCAGCCGCCTATCTGCCGAACGCATCGCTTCCGTGCTGGCGTCGCTGGATCGCGATGCGAAATCGGCCGACAGCGATGACGACTGCTATCGCATCGCCTTGCTCGATATGCTCAATATGTTCCACATGCGTCATGGCAGCACCATCCATGCGCAAGCCGACGAATCGGAATCCGTCATTCCTTCCGCCATGCCGCTCGTCACATCAACCACTGCTTCCCGCGAACAGCGCGAAGCGCCGCGCGACACATGGCAACCTGAAGCATTGAACGTGTTGCTCGCCGGCGCGCACAACGATGCTGCTGCAAGGCAGACCTTGCAGCGCTGGCTGAGCATCGGCCTGTCCGGTCATGCATCGGCCTTGCGGGCCGTGTTGCTTGCAACGCTGAGCGACCTGCGCATGGCCGGCCTGTTTGCAGCAGCGATGCCGGAAGCGCTGCTGGCTGCAACGCTTGCCTCCATCGATACGCGGCATGCGTTGAAGCGCTTCCGGGCCGATTGGGTGGAAGACGTCTTTCTCGCCATCGACCGCGCGGCGTCGCCGCGATTGCGCACGGCGAAATGGCAGCATCTGCTGCATCGTGCGGCAACCGGCGCAGGTGAGGGTGAGGGCGATGGAGATCGCACGGAATACGCCATCGATCTGGCGCGACATTTGATCGACGAAACCGGCACGGCACATGCCGACGAAGTGCTTGCCGCCGTCCGCCGCCCCATGCCAACCATTCCTTTGCTGGGCAAGAGCGAAACGAATGCAACGAGCATAGCAGATACCGGCAACGACAGCCGGCAGAGGATGGCCTCGGCTTCCGCGCAATACCAATCCACCCATCAATCCACCCGTGCCACGCTGCCATCGGCCAATATCCGAACAGGAGATACCGACTCCCGAACTGCTGCCGGTAGCGATACGCAGGAAGCGGAAGAAGCCCCGCGCAACCGCCCCGAGCAGGAAATCCATATCCCGAATGCCGGCATGGTGCTGGCCGCGCCCTACATCCCGCATCTGTTCGCGCTGCTGAAACTGACGGAGCAGGGCAGGTTCGTCGATCCGAAGGCGGCCGAACGCGCCGTGCACCTGCTGCAGTTCATGGTCGACAAGCGCACCGCGACGCCGGAGTACCAGCTGGTGCTGAACAAGCTGCTGTGCGGCGTGAAGACCGGCACGCCGATCGTCGCCGGCATCGACATCACCGATCACGAACGGGAAACCGTCGAATCGCTACTGCAGGGAATGATCGCCAACTGGGGCGCGCTCGGCAGCACGTCGATCGACGGCTTGCGCGCCTCCTTTCTCCAGCGCCCCGGCTGGCTGCGGCGGCAGGAGGACGGCTGGCACCTGCAGGTGGAAAAGCGCGCCTACGACATGCTGCTCGACCGGTTGCCCTGGAGCTTTTCGATGATCAGGCACGGCTGGATGCCGACCTTGCTGCGCGTGGACTGGCGCTGAGCGAACGATGGAGAACGACGGCAACATGCATACGGCTGACAACAACGCGCACGTTCTGGAACGGGAAATCGTCTGGTTTTCCCATGTGATGGATGCGCGCTTCAATCTGCATTTCGAGGCGAAGGATGTCGAGCTGATCGATATCCGCGACATTCCGCCGCCCGATCTGCGGCAGGACGCTTCCTCCGCTTCTGCAAATTTCGCAGATTCGGAATACGCGCGCGTGCTGCGCGAACACGGGCTGGAAACGGATTTCAATGCGCGCCTCGTGCTGATGCTGGCGATGATGCCGCACATCCGCCCGCAGGTGCTCGATCCGCTGTTCACGAAAAACAGCGGCATCGGCCGCAACTTCACCGAATTCGGCGGCTGGGCCGGCAAGACGCACGGCGGCCATCTGCCGACCTGTGAAACGGCCGCCTTCCTGCTGGCCGGCAACGATCTGGCGCGCCGCTTCGAGGTCATGCGCCTGTTCGAGGACGACCATCCGCTGATCAGGTCCGGCATCTGCAGGATCGGCAATCGCCAGTCGGACGAACCGTTCTTCAGCGCCGCGCTGACCGTCGCCAGCGAATACCTGAACCGCTTCACGACCGGACATTTCCACAAGCCGGATTTCAGCAGCGATTTCCCGGCCAAGCGCATCGTCACCAAGCTGGGCTGGGACGATCTGGTGCTGCATCCCGAAGTGATGGACGAAATCGCCAATATCCGTATCTGGCTGCAGCACACCGGCACGCTGATGCGCGACTGGGGACTGGAACGCAGCGTAAAGCCGGGTTATCGCTGCCTGTTCCACGGTCCGCCCGGCACCGGCAAGACGCTCACGGCCACGTTGATCGGCGCAGCCGCCGGGGTCGATGTCTATCGCATCGACCTGTCGATGATCGTTTCCAAGTACATCGGCGAAACCGAAAAGAACATGGCCAATGTGTTCGATCAGGCGCAGAACAAGAACTGGATCCTGTTCTTCGACGAAGCCGATGCGCTGTTCGGCAAGCGTACGCAAACCGGCAATTCCAACGACCGCCATGCGAACCAGGAAATTTCCTATCTGCTGCAACGCGTCGAGGATTTCCCGGGGCTGGTGATACTCGCGACCAACCTGAAGGCCAACATCGACGATGCCTTCGCGCGGCGTTTCCAAGCATCGATCTATTTTCCGATGCCGGATGCCGTGCAACGGCTGCGGCTATGGCAAGGATTGTTCCCGGACAGCAGCCGGCTGGCGGCCGATGTCGACTTGGCGCGACTGGCCGACGAACACGAACTTTCCGGCGGCGCGCTGACCAACGTCGCGCGTTATGCCGCGATCCGCGCAATCAGGGAAAAACGCGACACGATCACCCAGGCCGACCTGATTCAGGGCATCGGCAGGGAACTCGTCAAAGAGGGGAGGATGCTGTAATGCAGGTCGCACGACGACTGGGATATCCGAAGGTGCTGGCCTGCATGCTGATGCTGGCTGCGCTGCATGCAAATGGCGAGCCGGTAACGGAAAAGGTCACGGCATCTGTGCCTGCAGCAACGCATATCGAGACGGTAACGACGACGGCGGACGATGCGGCCACGTCAAAAAAGAGCGAGGGGCTGACAGAAACGAAAGCGAAAACAGCGACGGAAACGAAAGCCGAAGACAAGTCCGGCAATCAAATCGATAATAACGCCGACAATAAAGCCGATGGCAAGGTAAAGGCTGACACGGCAGACCAAGCGGAAATGAAGACGGGAGACGCCGCCGCGCCCCAGACGCAGGATACCGTCGCCGTACCGGCCACGTTGGCAGCGCCGAAAACCGCGCCGCCAGCCTTGAAGCCAACTCAACCAACTGCACAGCAGGTAACGGCAACGCACACCGCACGCAGCAGCTGGCCGGCGCGCACCTCGCAGCCGCTGACCGTGGAAGATTTCAACCGACTGAGCCGTGCAGACCAGCGGCGCATCCAGCAGGCACTGTTTGAAATCTACAAGGGCCAGCCGGAATTCATGCAGGAATACGACTGGAACGGCAATCCGCTGTCGGATGCGATCGTCGGCCCGATCACGCTGTCATGGCTCAATCGCTTCCTGAAGGAATTCCGCATCGAAGCGCCGCGCGGGCAACTGTCGGACGACACGATCGAAGCACTGGAGCATTTCGCCGCCATCGCCAAGGTCTATCCGGACTGGAAATCCACGCTGCTGAGCGACGATCTGGCGCGCTGGATCGATCGCAAGCCGCAGCCCTTGCGCAGCGAACTGTACCGGATGCGTCTGTCCGGCTCGGCGCAGCAGGTGATCGCGCTGCTGAACATGTACCGCGCCGATGGTTCGCCAGGCGGTCGCGCCGATCTGACGGAAAACCGGCGCAACTGGATCATCCATACCTACCGGCTCGACGAAGCCGACCTGAAGACGCTGGCATCGAAAGGCAAGGCCGTCGCCGAAATCGCGGTGCTGCAGGAAGAAACCTACGTCAACCGGCAATTGCTGGCCAACGCCATCCGCGATGCGCTGAAGGAGAGTGCACCCGGACAGGATCAATGGCTGCTGCCTGTCGTCGAACAGTACGCCCGCATCGAGGACGAGGAAGCGCCCGGCCAGTTCAGCTACGCGATCACGGCCGACGTGTTGAAACAGGTGCAGTCCGATCCACGCATGACGACGGTGACAGCGCCCGTCATCACGATGCTGCAGGACCTGCAGGGCATCGACTATCCGCGGCAGGACCTGTTCGCCAAGGCCGCACAGACCGTCATCGGCGCCGGCATCGGCGTCTGTCCGCTGAACCGTTCCGATTATCAGCGCACACGGTTGCCGGATCATGCGTTGCCGGCCGATGCCTTCGTCGCGCTGAAGGACAATCTGCCGGCGGACCTGTATGCGACGCTGGACAAGTACCGCACGCTGGCGACACCGTGTACGGATGCGCAGCTGAAGGAAGCGGCTGCAGCGGTCGACAGGGTCGACGCGATGTACCGCGCATCGATCGAATCGCAGGCGCGCAAGACGCCGCTGTTCGATCCGGCCGTGCCGGTTGCGTGGGATGGCGGCACCTGCGGCTGCGTGCTCGACGAGCTGGCCGGCACCGTCTACGGCTTCTATCCGTTCTGGCTGGCCGGAAGCAGGCAACAGCTCGATTTCAGCCTGCTGTCGCGCGCCGGCTATGTCGGTCTGTCGTTCGACGAGCGCGGCAACCTGGTCCATCTGAACGAGCGTCCCGATGGCGAACGCGTGGACGGCACGCTGGATACGCGCTTCGTCGCCACCGCGCACCGGCATCGCACGCGGGTCGACTGGGTGCTCTACAAGCATGACTGGAGCATCTGGTCCAGCCTCGGCGAAGCCGAACGCCGGCGTGCATTCGACGCGCTGGCCGACAATGTCGCCACCTTCCTGAATACGCGCCTGACCGATCCCGTCTCGCGCGCGATTCCCTATCTGTCGTTCGGTGCCGCCGCGCCCGTGCAGGGCGACGGCGTCACGCTGTACTTCGACAACTATCCGACCGATACGGCATCGGTCACGCTGTTCGACCGCTTCATCAATCGTTTGCTGTCCAGGCTCGGCAGCAAGCAGCAATCGCACGGAATCAACCTGCTGCTGCCGCGCTCGGCCATGCTGGCCGGCAAGGGCATCCATACGCCGGAACACATGGTCAGCCTCATTGACCGGATCGTCGGCACCGAGCCGGAAGGATGGTCGTGGAGCAAGGCGCAGATACGCGCACGGCCGCATTTCCTCGTCTTCCTGGAAGAGCCGACCGCCGAATCGAAGAAGCAGTTGCGGCTCGACATCGAGAACGCGCTGCACGGCGCCGCTCGCGAAAAGCTGCTGCGCCAGATCGTGCCCGTCATCGAATTCGACGGACGCAGCTGGCAGCAGTTCGAGGACGACGTGATCTACCTGAAGGACAACTTCGGCGGCATCGGCCTGTGGCCCTTGCCGTATCGGGATGCGCAGGCGGCGCAATCCACCGATGCGGCCGATGCGGCCGCGCCGGCGAACAGCGTCGACCAGACCCTGCTGCAGCACTACCTGAAGCCGGGCGGCGATCCCGATCTGCTGGCCTGCCGCATCGTCTGCCCGAACCGCTGGCTGTTCCGCACGGCGTGGAACGTTTCATTCGGCATCGCGTTGCTGATCGGCGGACTGTATCTGTGGAATTGCCGCTGCCGCGCGAAGATCGAACGCCATTACCTGCTGTATCTGGTGGCCGCCGTCGTGCCGCCGTTCGTGCTCGGCATGCTGCTGCTGTCGTGCGATCCGTATCTGGAACAGGTCTCGCGCGGCAACTGGCCGTTCATCGGCCTGTTCGCGCTGATGCTCGGCTTCGTCGCGTGGCGCTACATGAACCGCAAGATGAACGCCAGCAAGCCCTGATCAATCCTGAGGGAGAAATGCGATGAATCTGATCGAAAAAGCGACCGTCATGCATTACCACCGGCACCGGATCGCCGAACACAGGGCAGGCGACGTGAAGGCGCTGGGCTGGCGTGGCGAACACAGCCAACAGGCGCGCTATGCGGTGCTGACGCAAGTGAGAGGCATCGAAGGCTGCTCCGTCCTCGATGCCGGCTGCGGGCATGGCGACCTGAAGGCATATCTGGACCGGCATGCGAGCCGTTTCGAATACATCGGCATCGACCAGATGTCGGAATTCATCGAAGAAGCGCATCGGCGTTATCGCCATCATCCGGCAACGGCGTTCTACCAGAGCGATTTCGCCACCGCCGAATTGCCGAAGGTGGATATCGTGTTCGCCAGCGGCGCGATGGGATACCGCTGCGTCGATCCGCATTTCCATTTCGAACTGATCGCACGGTTGTATGCGGCGGCGCATCGTGCATTGGCATTCAACATGCTGGATGCCGAGCATTTTCCTGCACATCCTCTGCTGGCTGGCCACGACAGGAACAAGGTTCTTGCGTTCTGCCGGATGCTCTCGCCGCGCGTGGAACTGGTCGATGGTTATCTGGAGGACGACTTCACGATTTTCATGTATCGCGACAGGTGAGGCATGCAATGAAACAATCCATGCAAAGCGAATCCGTGCAGCAACACAAACCAATGGTAGAAGAAGAAAATTTTTCTTCTTCTCTTGCCCAGGCAATGTTCATCGACAACCGGCCACAGGCTGTGACGCAAAGAAGATTGAATACGATGGCATCCGAGGCTTCTTCCGTAACCGTACAGCGGCAAAGCAATTCCACCTCTCAAGGTGGCCTTCCGCATGAGCTCCGGCAAGGTATCGAAGCACTATCCGGCATGTCGATGGAGCATGTCCAAGTCCATTACAACTCTTCGCAACCGGCGCAATTGAACGCTCATGCCTATGCGCAGGGCAGCGAGATTTATCTCGCCCCCGGCCAAGAACGACATCTGCCACATGAAGCATGGCATGTTGTCCAGCAGGCGCAAGGCCGGGTGGCGCCTACAATGCAGATGAAGGAAGACACACCGATTAACGATGATCGGACGCTGGAAGAGGAAGCCGATCTGATGGGGAACCGTGCGCTGGCTCACGGCCAAAGCATCGCGCAACGCCTGACGATTTCCCCGACCGGCGATTCCATCAATACATCGAGCAATGGGATTGCGACACCGGCCCGCGCTGTCGGACAACGCCAGAGTCGTGTCGTCCAGAAGCTCGATTATGGGGCCTTGAGCGGCACGCAGAGTGCGCAGGTGAATGCCGTTGCCGAGGGAATCTACTACCAGTTTGCACCTGAATTCGAAACGGCGATCGGCCGCGCAGCCTTTCGCAATGCCGACGCAATCAACGCAGCACGTATCACCGCAAACAATTTTTCGACGGTGTTGGGAGCCTACGCCAGTACGCGCCAAAGACGGCATGGAGAAAACGATCAGCAGAAAGAGGACCGATATCTTTCACAGGTCCTTGGCAACCATGATCGAGATGCGGCCGGATCGATTGGCGCAGAAGCAGGACAGATTCGCGCAGCGCTGGCTGGGGGAAATCTGAGGGAACATCTGACGCTTCTTTATGGCACGGTTTCATCGGGCGATTTCGGAAGGGTCGTACGTAGTCTGATTGCCGATGCCAACGTTCAGCATGCCTTGAGACAGGTGATTGGCGACAATCCGGGCAATCAATTTGTCCAGCACCTGACGAACACGGCAACGGCATTGAATGTCGCCAACCCTGCGACGGCAGCGAGCGCCGCTTTTGTTCCCTTTGCCGACAATACCGTTACGGATACGCGAGGGGTACAGGAGGAGCAGACCCGAGATCTTCCGCCGCGTTACCGCCCAGACGGTTTCGATGCTTATGGCAACCCGATGATGGTCCAGATCGACTACGCTACTTTCCAGCCAATACCTGCCACTCGGCAAACTATGCACGACAACATGAATGAAGAAACGGCTAATGCTGTAGATTCACGTGTCAGGCGACATGGGGGAGACAGGCAAACCACCGATTCTGCCCAGGATTTGGCCAATAAGGGAGCGGCCTTGTCAAACCGCGAATTGATTCACCAATACCTGAGCCGCGATCCGGTTACCCGCGACAATCAACTGAACGAAGAGCTATACAGGGCACGTGTCACTAATACACGGTATCCAAATCAGGCCAACGTTTTCTGGGGCTGGAACGCACAGCAACAGCAACAGTTTCTGCTGGCTCGTTTCGGCAACCAGGCCTTGTCATGGGAACCGGGGGATAAGGTCTTCGACCTGGTGCCGGATGCCACATTCACGGAACAGATGGATCGCGCCAAGGTGCTTATAAAAGCGACAGCCTCCAGTTCGACTGATCTTGTCATGAAGATTGGTCGCTACATGTATGGCAGCGGGCCAGCTCAATTGCTTGGCATGCGCGCAGCCGCGCTTGGATGGATGCTGCCTGTCGGAGACCACAGCTACTGGGAGATTCTTCTGGCTGCTTCACGAAGCGGAACGCCGGCGCCGGCAAATGGACCGGCTGTATATGACGAACATGCACCGATGTCGCAAAACGATATCGGGGAAGACAGCCCTAATCTTCTGATGCAAGCCGGTTTCCGGAATACGCTGTCGCATATCCTGTTCCAGGATAATGCCCATCAACGCCAGACAGGTCTGAATGCCGAGCTGAATAACTTGTTTCCACGTTCCAATGCCACTATCCGCCGCAGAATCAATACTGTAGTCGGCAATTTCAAGGCCACGCGGACCGATGCGGAAATCGACCGTATTGTCAACGCGGTACGAGCGCCGCGCAGCGTGGTGGAACGGATCGTCGATCCCGCTGTCCTGAACAGTCTATGGAATTTCATCCATCAAAATCGGATTGCCACTTATGCCGGTATGGATGCGGTCAGAGCCAATAGCGGCACCTATCGAGAAGTGAGAAGGACGATTGGAAGCAATGGCGCGGATATTCTCTTCGCGGCAATCTTTGAAGAAGATGGAAATAACCGGAGCGATGAGACCAGATACCTAGATCGTGTAGCTCATTTTCTTTCGGGCAACAACGTCAATAATCCAGGGACGGGACTTGGATTTTCTGCCCAGGAACTACAGGATGCACAGGACATTCCTCAGGATTTAGGGGCGGATTACGGTCAATACGATCGTGGTCGTCGATTGTCTCCCGCCGATTTCAACAATCTGCGCGGTGAAGAAATTCTTGCCTTGCGCGAATACACGGGCAATGCGTCAACAGCCTGGAATTCTTTGATGAGTCGTCCACGGGATCGTCTTGGCGAGGTCGGTGCAAATTCTCTGAACAACGATCTGGAAGACATAGCGGCCGGAATTTCCGGTGTCCAGAACCTGCCGGTCTACAACCAAGGGCGGGTATATCGCGGGGAATCTGGCGATATAGATGATTATCGTGTCGGCGACGTCGTCAACTTTCAGAAATTCCTCAGTACCGGAAAATCATACGAGGATTCTTTCGCGCCCGGCGCAGAAATCACCATCATCATTGACAACATTCGTACAGGTGTGGACGTTCAGTTGCTTTCCAACCAGGATCAGGAAAGGGAAGTGCTTTTCCCGCCATATGCAAGATTTGTCGTAACGCGCGTTGAAGATCGTCGTCGGGCAGGTGGAACGTACGGCGGTGTCTGGGTCTATATGAACGAGATATGATCATTTGGCCGTGGCGCTTTTATGAGCGATTTTCCTGACAAAGATACATGGACATCATTCTGGTCGGCACTACCTCGGAAGCCATCTGATCGCATTAAAGTCAAAGCGCTGGAATCGTCACCCTGAAAATCGCTCCGCCATAAGGGCTGTTGGAAGCCTCGATCGTACCGTGATGCATTTCGACGATCGTTTTCACGATGGCCAGGCCCATTCCCATTCCATCCGCTTTTGTCGTGAAGAAGGAATCGAATATCTTCGGAAGGGCATCGGTGGCGATGCCTGCGCCGAAGTCGGAGACGGTCAGGATGACCTGTCCTATTTCGTCGGTTTCTGTTCGAATGCGCAGAATGCGCTGATCCGGTGGAAGCTCCTCCATGGCATCGATGCCGTTGGAAGCAAGGTTGATCAGCACCTGCTGCAAATGCGTGGTATCGCCGGAAACAAAGGGTAAATTTTCCTGCAGATGAATCTGCAATGTGACGTGATGGCGGATCGCAAGATTGCCGAGCAGGCTTCTGCAGCTTTCCACGACGTCGTTGATGGATAACGGCTTTGATTCCAGTGATTTTTTCGAGAGTAGCGTTCTTAACTTCTGGATGATCCGGCTGACACGCAGATCGTCTTCCCGGATATCGGCGAGGATGGCCTTGAGCTCATTGTTCTCATGCGAACCGCGATTGAGCATCAATGCCGCGGCATCGGCATTCGCCAGGATGGCGCCGAGCGGCTGGTTGATTTCATGAACGATGGATGCCGTGAGTTCGCCAACGCTTCCCAGTCGCGCCACGTGGGCCAGCGTTGCTTGGTGGCGCTGTGCTTCTTCATCGGCAAGAAGGCGGCGACGCCGTTGCATGTGCAGTAGCAGAAGCAACGTCAGGACAATGCAAATCATGCCGAAGGATATCGTTATCAACTTGCCGTTTTTCTCCCAGAATGCCGGCACATAAAACAACCGATTGCAATCGCTGCTCAATGCGCGGAAGTTCATGTCCCAGCGCTTCAGCTGGCGTTCATCCACTGTGCAGACGAATTGTCTGGTCACCCGCGTGATATTCGGCATATCGGGCGTGTTCATCAGGTTGAGTGCCAGCTCGGCAACCTGTTGGCCATGCATATTGAGGTCGATCGTTCTGCCGCCGACCGCGCCGTTGCCGATGAAGCTGTTACGCATGCCATAAAGCGGAAAATCTGCCTCGCTCGACAGTAACTGCACGATATTGCCGGGTGACTGTGGTCGACCTTCGTATTCCTTGTCGATCGATGTGACGAGCAGGGCGCTCTGATCCGGGATGTGGCGCAAACGCTCAAGCAAGTCGGCCATCGGTTGTGTCGCCAATGTTTCGGCCGTCAATCCGAATTTTGCGGCGGTGGCGGACAGTTCCTCATGCAGGGCCTGCCGTTCAGTATGATTGGAGATGTCGAGAATCTGGACGACATGTTTCACGGCCGGCTGCAGGCGCTTCACCATCTCCAGGTTGCCGGCATAGTCATGGCCGAAGAATACGCCGCTATGGCTGGCAGGGCGGTGATGAAAAAGAGCGGAAGCATCGGAAATAGCAAAGAACATTGCCGGCTTGCTGGGCCACAGCCGGTTGCCATGCCGCTCGAAAAAATCCAGTGCGTGATCGCCGCGTGCAAGAATCAGATCGATATGCCTGTTGCGGTATTTCTTTTCGAGCAAGGCCAGCATGTCCGATTCCCATTCGCTTGGCGGCTCGGAGTGTGGAACGATCTGCTCGGAAAGCACTATTGTCGATGGAGCGGCGCGTTCGAACGCGTGGAGTATCGCCTGATCGACGGCTTGAGCGGAAGGCGATAGTGCTTCCGGCGGATTGAGCAGCAGGATCGTCCTGGCGTTGGTATCGTGTGCATGGGAAAAAAACGGCAGCACGGCCATGCAGGATAGAACGGCGATGCCAAAGCGGCGGGCAAGCCAATCGCAATGCCGCGCGAAGATACGCGGCCGGATATGAAACGCCATGGCGGCCTAGAAGTATTGCGCGGACGCAGCGATTGGCGGTCCCCCGACCGGCGACGTCGGAATATCAAGATGCAGATGCTCCATCGCGCTTACGAGTTCAGCCAATGTACGTACCTCCATTTTTTCCATCGCCCGGGCGCGATGCGCCTTGACTGTGCGTTCGGCAACGTCGAGCGCCGCGCTGATCTGCTTGTTGAGCGCGCCTTTGACGACCATATGTAATACCTGTTTTTCGCGCAGACTCAGTGTGTCGTACCGCTCCTTCAGCTTTGCGGTTCGCTGTGCTGCGCCTCTCAGATAGGCATCCTGTTCCAGTGTCTTGTCCAGGATGGCCAATAGCGCTTCGCCGTTCAATGGCTTGAGGAGAAAATCGACAGCGCCGGACTTCATCGCGCGCACGGAATCCTGCACGGTTGCCTCGCCAGTGATGAAGATGATGGGCAGCGGGTGCGCATTCGTCTTCAGCATGTCCTGCAGATCGAGTCCGCTTGGACCGGGCATGTGAATGTCGAGGATCAGGCAGCCGGCTTCGGCACCGATGCCAGCCAGCAGCATGTCGCCGACCGACGCGTAATCCTGTACACGGTATCCGGCGGCTTGCAGCAGTCTCTGGATGGCACGCCTGAAGGAAAGATCGTCGTCGACGACACGGATGAGGGGTTGTTCGCTGTAATCCCTTAAAGCAGTACCGTTCATGGACACCTCCATGTCACTGCAACATTTTGCAATTGCTTCGCGCCAAGCGAGAACAACTGCTCCTGGGGAAAGTACGAAACCTGCGGTCCGACTGCCGTTTGTTCGCGAAAACCCGAGGATAAAGGCGAACAGGCATGATGCACCGTAAAACGCAGAATCGACATGGACCCGAAGGGCATCCGATCCTGCCCTCGAGGGCAGTGCCTCAAGGTGGTGCAATAGTAAAATTTCTATAAACTGCATGCAACACTTTTTTGTCTTCTTGGAAAAGTTGGGCTATTGCAATTTACAGTTGTGTGTCGATAGGCAGCAGCCGCAATAGAAATTGCATCAAGCGATCACCCGGGCCAAGGCCTGGTTCGCTTTCGCTGCGGATTTCCCGGCCATTTTCCTGCGTGATCCATATCAGGCCGTCCGGTGTGTCGGCCGGCAATACATGCCATGCATGTGTCGGCAAATCCTGTTCGAGGCGCGCGCGCATATGCCGGTACAGCGGCTCGCTTTCCACGACGATGCCCATTTCGGTATTCAATCGCGCCGAGCGCGGATCCAGATTCAGGGAACCGATGAACAATTGCTTGCCGTCGACCAGATAGACCTTTGCGTGCAGACTGGCCTTGCTGGAACCGACGCCCGCTTTTTTCTCCGATTTGTCCTTGCTTCTCTTTTCCTGCGGCGCATCCAGCGAACGCGGCTTCAATTCGTACAACTGCACACCAGCCTGCACCAGTGCCTGGCGATGGCTTGCATAGCCGGCATGGACGACGCGCACATCGGTGGCAGCGAAGGAATTGGTCAATACGCGCACATCCACGCCACGTCGGGCGGCGCCGCTCAGCCATTGGGTGCCGATTTCGCCGGGAACGAAGTAGGGCGAGACCAGCAGCAACTCGTGTTGCGCCTGCGACAGCAGCGCGAACAGTTGAGTCGCCGCCTGGCCGTTGTCTGTCATCGGTCTGGTGATCTTGTCCGGCGCATCGACGATCACGCGTGCTCGTGCCCAGTAGCCGGTACCAGACGGCAGAGCAGCATTATCGTCGGCCGGTAGTTGTGCCAGTCGTTGCCGCAAGGTCTGCAGCGTGACGGGCTCAGGCGGCGTATCGGGGTAGGTGGATGATGTACCCGGCGTTTCGATGCGTGTGGATTTCCGCAGTGTTTCTATGTCATAGGAGAAGGCGCTGTTCCAGTAAGAATCGAATGCCTGCTCCACTTCATGTACGACGCTGCCGTAGGCCAGCAGATCGAGATCGCTGAAATTGACTGGGCGCTCGATGTTGAAATATTCATCGCCGATGTTGCGTCCGCCGACGATGGTCAGATAGCTGTCGGCCGTCATCGATTTGTTGTGCATGCGGCGGCTGACGCGATCGAAGTCGCCGATGAAGTCGGGCCAGTGCGGTTGCCGGCTGGCGAATGGATTGAAGATGCGCACATCGATGCTGTCGTGCGTGGCGAAGGCAGCCAGCAGCGCATCGCTGCCTTCCAGATGGATGTCGTCCAGCAGCAACCGCACGCGCACGCCGCGATCGGCCGCCTCCAGCAATGCGCGTACCAGCCGCAGGCCGCTGTCGTCGGGCTGGAAGATGTAGTACTGCAGATCAAGGCTGCGCTGCGCATGGCGTGCCATCGCCAGCCGCGCCTGCAGCGCATCGTCGCCGTCGGCCAGCGGTTGCACGTGCGATAGCCCCGGATGCGCTTCCAGCTCCCGTGCAATTGGGGTGGGGATGGCAGGTGCAAGCGCCGTAGAATACGGTCGTTCCGGTTGCGGCGGCAGGCTGCCGCAGGCGGCCAAAGCCAGCGGCAATGCCAGCAGGGCAATTCGCAGCATCGAGCGCAACGACGTCATTGATCTCCGCATTGATCTTCGATGAGAAAAGGGCGGAATGATGTGCGATCCGCCGTCATCCAGTTACTTTGCTTTTTTCTCCGTGCCAGGCGGGAAATCGGCGAACATGCCGTCCAGCGACTGTTGCAGCAATGCATTGCCCTTGTCCGGATTGCTCGGCATAACGGCACGCGCAGTGCCGCGCCAGATCGCGCGCTTGCTGGCGGCGTCGAACAGATCGACTATCAGCGTGCCGGTTTCGTAGGTGTCCACGTAGGTGGTTGCGCTACCGAACGCCGGGCCTCGCCAGCCCCAGCCGGCGTAGGGGCCGCCGTCGTACATTGTCGTCAACGTCTGTTGCTGCTGCGTCGTGACGTGTGCGACGACGATGGCCTCACCGCTCGTCACGCGCAGCCAGCCTTTGGCCTGCAACTGCGCGTCGATGCCATCCATCAGCCGTTGCCGCATCAGCGGTGCTGCCACATCGGGTGGCGTGATCCAGCTGTAGGTGCGGTAGCGCGAGAAATCGACATTGCGGTCGACGTCGACATTGATCGTCGGCTTGGAGGCGCAACCGGCAAGCAGCAATGCAATGCAGAAAGTCGCAAGAACGTACATTGCGCGTGGTGCCGGAACGGATGTCGGGATGAGTGGCATGTCGATCTCCTATGGCGAATCAATGGGCTTGTTCCATGCTTTGCCGCACCGCCGCCGCCAGCGAATGGCCGGTGAACGGTTTGGGCAGATAGAGCGCGCCGGCTTCCTGCACACGCAAGCGGATACGGATGTCGTCATGCGCGGTGATCAGAATGGCCGGCGTATTGATGTGGCGATGGCGGATGTCGTCCAGCAGATCGAAGCCGGACATGCCGGGCAGATACAGATCCAGCACCATGCAGTCGAGATGTGCCGGCGCATCGCGCAGAAAATCCTCCGCCGTCGCAAAGCCGCTGGTTTGCCAGTTGCAGGCGCCCAGCATGCGCAGGATTGCACTGCGCAAGCCGTTGTGGTCTTCCACGACGCCGATGTGCCATCGCTGGTCGGCTTGCGTTTCGGTCATGGTTTGCGCTCCCGTGCCGTTCGTTGCGGATTCGAATACTTGTGCTGCGATATCCGTATCGTGGACGCCGATGCATCGCGGCGCCAGTGGACTGTGGGGCAGAAGCATTTGCCCTGCAGGGCTATTGTTGCCGCATTGCTCTGCCGCCGGCGTTGAGCAGATAACGGTCTGCCCCGATGGGCAAGGGAGTGGATCACCATCGGACAGGATGCGCGGTAGATGGTTTTTCTCCATGCTATCGCGAGCGTCTTCCCGACCCTTACGATGGAGCCTCGGATGCCGAGCAATGTTCATGCAGCCGGTCTTGTGTTCGGAGTGTGCATGTTGCTGCTGATGCTGCCGTTCGCCTGCCGCGCGCAGTCCGAGGCGATGGATACGACGCAGGACATGGCAATCGATGCCGGTACCGCCGGTCGGTCGCTCGTCAAGAAAAAGGAAGACGACAGCAAGACCAGCTTCATCGCGCTGCCGATTCCGCAATCGAATCCGGCGATTGGTTCCGGCCTCACGGTGGTCGGTCTGGCACTGTACAACCCGAACCACAGCGAGCAATCGTGGGTCACGGGCGTCGGCCTGATGAAGGCCGGCAGCAGCCATGCCAGCGGCATCGCGCAGCAGGCCAGTTTCATGCAAAATCGGCTGCGCGTGCTGGCGGCGATCGCGCGCGCCGATCTCGACCTGAAGTTCTACGGTATCGGCACTGCGGCCGGCGATCGCGGCACGTCGATCCCACTGGAACAGTCCGGCAGCGGCGGCCTGCTGCAGGCGCTCTATAAAGTGCACGATCACTGGTTCGTCGGCGTGCGCTATCAGAACATGCTGCTCAAGAGTTCGATGGATCTGTCGCAATTGCCGGTGCTGGGCGCGATCGTGCCGGAAGCCGATCTGCACCGTCGCACGGTCTCGCTGGGGCCGGCGCTCGAATACGATTCGCGCGACGATTCCTTCTATCCGACCGATGGCGTGTCGGCCAAGGTCAACCTCAATTTCTTCAGCCCCGATTTCGGCAGCGATGTCAGTTTCCGCCAGTTGACGGCGTCTTGGAACCGTTACTGGAAGGTGGGCCGCGAGACGGTGCTGGCCGGGCGCGTAGCCGGTTGCGTGGTATCCGGCCGTGTCCCGTTTTCCGACCTGTGCATGTACGGCCGCAATAACGACCTGCGCGGCTACACGACAGGCCAGTATCGCGACCACGCGATGATCGCCGCACAGGCCGAGTTGCGCTGGCGTTTCACCGAACGCTGGGGCGTCGTCGCCTTTGGAGGCATGGGCATGATCGGGCCGACCTTCGCCGAATTGCCGGAACAAAAGATTCTTCCGTCGATCGGCGCCGGGCTGCGCTGGCAGGCCAGCAAGGACTACAAGGTCGATATCAGTATCGACGTCGCGGTGACGAAGGACGACCGTGCCGTCTATTTATATGTGGGTGAAGCGTTTTGAAGCGGCGAATTGCCTCAAAGGGCATCGCGCCTCGCACCATTGTCCAATGGGCAGCCCGCCCATCGCAGTCCATGATCCAGCCACGTCCCGTGTTTGGCAGGGTATTCCGTGCATTCCGACCGCTAGGAGAAACGCCATGATGAAGCAGACCGCAGGATTCGCATTGTTCGCATCGATGTTCGCCTCGATTCTCTGGATGAATGCCGCCACCGCGCAGAACGCGGCGACATCCCAGCCACCGGCAGAGGGCGCGCTCGTCGTCGAACGGCAGCCGGGAGAAGTCGGCGCAGCCTCCGCCGTCGTTGTACGCGGCGCGATCACCGCCGTCGACAAGGAGCATCGCGAATTCACGGTGCGCCGGCCGAAGGGAGATGAAGTCGTGGTGACGGCTGGAGAAGAGGTGCGCAATTTCGATCAGATCAAGGTCGGTGACCAGGTCGTGTTTCGCCAGACTGAGGCCGTCGTGCTGGAATTGAAGAAGACCGAAGGCAAGGGCGGCATTCGCGAACGCTCGGTGCGTGAAGCGGCCGACGTCGCGCAACCCGGCGACAAGCCCGGCATCGCTGCCGCGCGGCGGACGCGCATCGTGGCCGATGTGACGGCAGTGGACCGGAAGGCCGGCACCGTCACGCTGCGCGGTGTACATGCGAGCCGCACATTGCGTGCACGCGACCCGGCAGTGCTGAAGAACGTGAAGAAGGGTGATCAGGTGGAGGCCACCGTGCTCGAAGGGCAGGCATTGTCGATCGAAGCGGCTGGTACGCGTTGAATCACATTCACATTGATGCACGCGATGTGCCCGGCTCATCCCATGCAAGTCAGCGCAATGTCATTCTCCGCCAAGGAGCGATTACCGTCGCTGTCCCGGTATACAAAGACCGTGAAGACCGGGCGGTGCGGCATCGCACATGAAGGCAGCGTCGCAGAACGGGGCGCTGCGTCGTGAGCATACGGCTGTCGGGCATGGGAGCTGCGATGGCACTACCGCAGATGTATGTGCGATCTCACCGTCACATAACTATCGGCATGAAGATATTCAATCGGCAAAATGCGGCAGGCGGCGAGCGACAGATGCCGCGCGTCGAAACGCCCGACGTCTTTGTCGGCGGGCCACCGCTGTTGATGCAACGGCGGCTTGGCCTGATCTCGCCAGGGCGGCAGAACACTGCCTGTCGCATGGCGCTGGCGGCGCTGCTGGCATGGGTACCGTTGGTGCTGTTCAGCCTGCTGCACGACTGGTCCGGCGCTAATGCCTTCCTGTTCGATTTCAATTCGCATGCGCGTTATCTGATCGCGGTACCGCTGCTGATCGCTGCCGAAAGTGTCGGCCTGCCGCGTCTCGGCATGCTGGCTGAAAATTTCCGCAAGGCCGGCCTGGTGGCGCCGGCCGACCATGCGCTGTTCAACGACGCGATCGATTCGACGCGACGCCTGCTGAATTCGGCAGGCATCGAAACGGCGATTGTCGTCGTGTCCTACTTGCTGATGCTACTGGCCTATCTGAACGTGCCGCACGCGATGTACCCGGAATGGGCGCGCAGCGTCCGGCACGCGCATACGCTGACGCCGGCCGGCTGGTGGGCGGTGCTGGTCAGCCTGCCGCTGTTGATCATGCTGCTGCTGGGATGGGTCTGGCGCCTGTGCTTGTGGACGCGTTTTCTGTGGCGCATGTCCAATCTGAACCTGCGACTGGTGACCGTGCATCCGGATGGCGCGGCCGGCATCGGCTTCGTCGGCTATTCGTCGCAAGCCTTCATGTTATTGGCCTGCGCGCTCGGCACGCTGGCGGCCGGTCGCATCGCCAACGATGTCGTCGCCGGCAATTCTTTCCATGCGCATCTGGGCTTCGTCGCGATCTTCGTCGTCTGCATCGTGCTGGCGCTGAATGCGCCGCTGCTGGTATTCATGCGCCATCTACTGCACGCGTGGCGACGCGGTACGCTGGAATACGGCGCGCTGGCCGAACACTTCGGCCGGGAGTTCGAGCGCAAATGGATCAATCGTGCGCAGCCGCTGGACAGCAAGGTTCTGGAGATGCCGGATTTCTCGGCGGCGACCGATCTGTACCAGGTCGTCGATCGCACCTACGACATGTGGATGATTCCGGTGCATCTGAAGAGCACGATTCTGCTGGCGGTCTCCGCATTGCTGCCGTTCATTCCGGTGGCGTTGATGTCGGTGCCGTTCGACGTCTTGATCGACAAGCTGGCGGGCCTGGTCTTCTGAGCGCAGCCATCTTCACGGAAGGAAGAGCATGGAAAAGGACATCGATGCCAGAAAAATGACGCCAGACGAGATTTCCGTCGAACTGTCGTCGCGCCGTACCGGCATGTCGTTCCAGCGCACGCGCATGAGTGCGGATCGCACGCTGATGTCGGTGATCCGTACGTCGCTGTCGCTGATCAGCTTCGGATTCACGATTGCGCAGGTGTTCGAAAAACTGAAGGCGCAGGAAGTGCTGACTGGTGCAGGTGCCGCCAGGCACTTCGGCATCACGTTGATCGCGCTGGGCATCGTGATGCTCCTTTTTGGCATCTATTTCCACGGCAGTTTCATGCGGGGCCTGCGTCATCTGCGCGACGACATGAGGGGCGAAGGATTGATACATGGCGAAAGCAATTTCCCGATTTCGATGACATGGATCACGGCGATCCTGCTGCTGTTCATCGGCATATCGGCGATCTACAGCCTGGTGTACCGCGTTGGTCCCTTCGGTTAGCACGTAAGCACGGCAGCACAAGGACTTTAGCTGTAATACCCCGTTCGCAAAGGAGAAACAGATATGGCCAAGAACACGAAATCCGGAAAGCAGCCGAACATCCTCGTCATCTGGGGTGACGACATCGGCATCTCCAACCTCAGCTGCTATTCGCATGGACTGATGGGATACCAGACACCCAACATCGACCGCATTGCGAAGGAAGGCATGATGTTCACCGATTCGTACGGCGAACAGAGCTGCACCGCCGGCCGCTCTTCCTTCATCACCGGCCAGAGCGTCTATCGCACCGGCCTGTCCAAGGTCGGCATTCCGGCCGCACCGATCGGCATGTCGGAAAAGCTCGTGACGATTGCTGCCTTGCTGAAGGAGCAGGGGTATGCGACCGGCCAGTTCGGCAAGAACCATCTGGGCGACTTGAACCACATGCTGCCGACCAATCACGGTTTCGACGAATTTTTCGGCAACCTGTATCACCTGAATGCAGAGGAAGAGCCGGAGATGGCCGATTACCCGAAGGATCCGAAATTCCGCGAGCATTTCGGCCCTCGTGGCGTCCTGCATACATGGGCCACGGATAAGGACGATGCAACCGAGATGCCGCGCTGGGGCCGCGTCGGCAAGCAGAAGATCGAGGATACCGGGCCGCTGACGAAGAAGCGCATGGAAACCTGCGACGATGAATTCGTCGCCGCAGCCAAGGATTTCATCAAGCGCCAGGAGAAGGAAGGCAAGCCGTGGTTTGTGTGGCTGAACACCACGCACATGCATTTATTTACACACACGAAGAAGGAAAGTCTCGGCCAGGCTGGACGTTGGCAATCGCCGTATCACGACACCATGATCGACCATGACAAGAACGTGGGCGAGATGCTCGATCTGCTGGACGAGCTTGGCATTGCGGAGGATACCTTCGTCCAGTATTCCACCGACAACGGTCCGCACCGCAATACCTGGCCGGACGGCGGCATGACGCCGTTCCGCAGCGAGAAAAATACGAACTGGGAAGGGGCATTCCGTATCCCGATGCTGGTACGTTGGCCGGGAAAAATCGCCGCCGGTTCCATCTCCAATGAAATCGTCCAGCACCATGACTGGATGCCGACCTTTCTTGCGATGGCCGGTGATCCGGACATCGTCGACAAGGTGAAGAAGGGTTACAAGGCGATCGGCCGCACGTACAAGAATCATATCGATGGCGTCAACCTGCTGCCTTATCTGACAGGAAAGGAAAAGGAAGGGCCGAGAAAATTTTTCTTCTACCTGAGCGACGACGGCGACGTGCTCGGCATGCGCTTCGACAACTGGAAGATCGTGTTCATGGAGCAGCGTTGCCCGGGCACGCTGCAGGTTTGGGCAGAGCCGTTTACGCGCTTACGTATGCCAAAGATATTCAATCTGCGCACCGATCCTTATGAATTCGCCGACATTACCTCAAACAGGTATTACGACTGGTTCCTTTATAACGCCTACTTCATCTATGTTGCGCAGGCTGCTGCGGCGAAGTTCGCAGCCAGCTTCAAGGATTTCCCGCCGATACAGCGGCCGAACACTTTCACCATCGACGACGCAATCTCGAAGATGGGCACGGCAAGCGGGGACTGACATACACGGCAGTTGACCGCCGTCTGTATGTGCCGGCGGCCGGAAGGCCGGTCGCCGGAGCCGACGGATCACATGGGAGGCTGGATCATGATCGAGAAAGAACATGTGAAGCAGGCCGCAGACCGGAAGGATCGGAATGATGCTGCATCCGCGAAACACCGGGATGAAGGCATGTCGTTCGTTTGCAGCATCACGCCTTGCGGGCTGACGCGCCAGGCGTTCCTGACGACAGCGGCTCATGACAGATCCGAGGCGGAGCAGGAAGCCCGGCAGAGAAGTGCAGGAGCTGCATCATGCACGCCGCAGTAATACGGCTAGGCATGGCTGGCATGTTGTGTGCCGTCTGGCTATGCGCGACCGATGCGGCATTGGCCGAAGACTGCCAACCGCCGGCGGACGATACGCCAGTTATCGCGCGAGCGGTGCTGACCGTGCCGTTGCTGCCGGACGGACGATTGCCGTCGCTGGAACAACGGATGCGCCCGTTTCCTGCGCATCACGGCATGCCGCGCCAGCAGAAACGCAAGCCGGCTGGTGCTGAACGACGCAACGACATCGGCCGCTGCACGGATCGCGACAAGAAGACCGGCAATTGCATCGCGCTGATGTCAAGCGCCGCAGTTCTGAGAAACGGGTGATGCGGCGCTCCGCAGCGAATGGACGTTGCCGCTTCTGACACGATGATGTGAGGAGAAAAGGATGGGAACGCCGATCACGGAACAGGCTGCGCCTTCGCCACACACATCGTCATGGAAACATCTGCTGCCGATCACGGACTGGTTGCCGCACTATCGCCGGGACTGGCTGCGCGCCGATCTGCTGGCGGGCGTCACGGTGGCGGCATTCTGCATTCCCGAAAGCATGGCCTATGCAGGGCTGGCCGGGTTGCCGCCGCAGGCCGGCCTGTATGCGAGCCTGCTGGCCGTATTCGCTTATGCGCTGTTCGGCACGTCGCGACAGGCGGCGATTGGGCCGACATCGGCGCTGGCGATCCTGGTGGCGACCGGATTGGCAAGCCTGTCGATCGACGATCCGGCACGCTACGGCGAGATGGCCGCATTGCTGGCGATCATGGTCGGCGTGATTGCGATCATCGCACGCGTGTTGCGGCTGGGCTTTCTGGTCAATTTCATTTCCGAATCGGTGTTGACCGGCTTTTCTGCCGGCGCGGCAATCTACATTGCGACGACGCAGCTGGGCAAGCTGTTCGGCATCGAAGGTGCAAGCGGCGAATTCGTCGATCGCGTCGTCTACATCTTCCAGCATCTGGGTGAGACCAACTCGTGGGCGTTCGGCCTCGGTCTGTTCGGCATTGCATTCCTGCTGGTGACCGAAAAGCTGGCCCCGCGCGTGCCGTGGGCGTTGGTACTGGTGGCGTTGGCGATTCTGCTGATCATGTTCACGATGTTCGGCAAGGTCGGCATTCGCATCACCGGCGAAATTCCGAGCGGCCTGCCGCCGCTGCGCGTACCGACCTTCACGCTGGCGGACGTGCAGGCATTGCTGCCCAGCGCATTCGCCGTGTTCCTGCTGTCGTACGTGGAAGGCATGGGCGTGGTGCGCACGTTTGCCGCCAAACATAAATATCCGGCTGATGCGAATCAGGAGTTGCTCGCCGTCGGCGCCGCCAACGTGTTGTGCGGACTTGGCGCGGCTCAGCCCGTGGGCTGCAGCATGTCGCGTTCTGCCGTCAACGACCAGTCGGGCGCGAAGACGCCGTTGTCCGGCGCGATCTGCGGTGTACTGCTTGCCGTCATCGTGTTGTTCTTCACCGGCGTGTTCACCAATCTGCCGGAGCCGATTCTTGCCGCCGTTGTCGTCGTTGCCGTCAAGGGATTGATCGACATTCCCGCGATGCGCCGCCTGTGGCAGGTCAGTCGCAAGGAATTCTGGATCGCGCTGGCGGCAATGCTGGGCGTGCTGCTGTTTGGCATGCTCGAAGGCGTGATGATCGGCACCGTGCTGTCGCTGCTGATGCTGGTATGGCGTGCCAGCAATCCGGGCACCGTACTGCTGGGACGCATTCCCGGCTCCGATTTGTACAGCGACTTGGCGCGCCATCCGGACAACGAACGCGTGCCGGGCGTGATGGTGTTTCGCGCCAACGCCGGTTTGTTCTACGCAAACGTGGCGAAGGTGAAGGACGATCTGCTCAATGCGCTAGAGCAGCAGGGCGCACCGGTGCGGCTGGTGGTCTTCGATCTGTCGTCGTCGCCCTATGCGGACATGGCGGCGGCCGACATGCTGCGCGATCTGCGCGAAGAACTTGCCGGCCGCGGCATCGTGCTGAAGCTGTCGAACATGACGGGCGATGTACGCGACATCCTGCGCCGTAGCGGGCTGGAACGCGACTTCGGCGACATTGGCCCGGAGCAGGGTGTCGAATCCATCGTGGACGGCTGGCTGAAGGGGGCCGGTGTACCGGTTGCCGTTCCTGCCGCACCGTCGGTGGACAACGCGCGCTGATTTTTCATCGCAGCATTTTCATGCGGAGGCTGTCATGCCGGAACTGCACGAAATCCTGAACCGCTTCTGGAACGATCTGATGTCGCGGCCGAACGGGCCGTACGGCTTCCGCTTCCTATTGCAACCGACGATGGCCGCCATCGCCGCGCTGCTCGATGGCATCAAGGATGCGCGTACCGGGCGTTCGCCATATTTCTGGACGATTCTGCACAACCCGGAAAAGCGCCGCGCGCGGCTGCATGAAGGCTTCAAGGCGACCACGCGCATCATCCTGCTCGGCATCGCGATGGAAGTGCTGTACCAGTACAAGATGTTCCACACTTTCTACATCGGTGAAGCGATCATCATCATCCTGGTGCTGGCCTTCGTTCCCTATTTGCTATTGCGCGGCCCGATCACCCGCCTGGCGAAGCGCTGGATCAAAAGAAAACACGCGGCCGATAGTGTCGGCGCGCAGCAAAAACAGACCCCGTCAGATTGAACGTCCATTCGAGGAGAAGCGCATGCAAGACGTTGTGGAAACGAAGCACGAACAAAAAAACGGGCAAGCGAACGCGGAGGATGCTGCCGCGCCGCACGGCATGGTGTGGATACCGGGCGGCACTTTCATGATGGGCTCCAATGATCATTACGCAGAAGAAGCGCCGGCTCACAAGGTCGCGGTCGCCGGCTTCTGGATGGACGTGCACACGGTCACCAATGCCGACTTTAAGCGCTTTGTCGAAGCGACCGGCTACGTGACGATGGTCGAACGCGCGGTCGATCCGGCCGATTATCCGGGTGCCGCGCCGGAACTGCTGGTGCCGTCGTCCGTGGTGTTTCGCAAGACGTCGCATGCGGTCAGTCTGCACGATCCTTATCAATGGTGGCAATACGTGCCGGGCGCGAACTGGAAGCAGCCGAAAGGACCGGGCAGTTCGCTGCAGGGATTGTGGAAGCATCCGGTCGTGCATGTCGGCTTCGAAGATGCGATGGCCTATGCGGAGTGGGCCGGCAAGACGCTGCCGACCGAAGCCGAATGGGAATTCGCCGCGCGCGGCGGGCTCGACGGCGCCGTCTTCGCATGGGGCGACGAATACACGCCGAAGAACAAGCTCATGGCGAATACCTGGCAAGGGGAGTTTCCGTGGCAAAACCTGCTGCAGGACGGCTATGAAGGCACGTCGCCGGTCGGTGCATTTCCGGCCAACGGCTACGGTCTGTACGACATGATCGGCAACGTCTGGGAGTGGACGACAGACTGGTATCAGGAACACGACAAGATCCGCCATGCCTGCTGCACGCTGGAAAATCCGCGCGGTGCGCAGCGCGACGACAGTATCGATGCGCGCGTGCAAGGCGTGCAGATCCCGCGCAAGGTGATGAAGGGCGGTTCGCATCTTTGTGCGCCCAATTACTGCCGCCGCTATCGACCTGCCGCACGCATGGCGCAACCGATAGACACCGCCACCTGCCATCTCGGTTTCCGCTGCATCGTCCGCAAGCCGGAAGCGGAAAAATCCCCGTGCTGCTGCCACGGCTGATCCATCGGAAGGAGTCCGATATGACCATCGATTTCTCCGCGCGTCGCCGTCTTTTCCTGAGAGGCATGGCGGCTGCACCGCTGATCGTTCATGCGCCCATGATTCTTGCGGCAAACGATCCGCTGCCGTCGTGGCGCAATACGCCGACCAAGCAGGCCATCCTCGATTTCGTCGCCACCGTCACCAATACCGAAGGCAAGGGCTACGTCGAGCCGGACAGCCGCATCGCCGTGTTCGACAACGACGGCACGCTGTGGGCCGAACAGCCGTTCTATTTCCAGTTCTACTTCATGATCGACCAGCTGAAGGCCGCCGCGCCACAGCATCCGGAATGGAAGGACAACCCGGCCTACAAGGCGCTGATGGCACATGACATGCACGCGATCGAGACGATGGGCGTCAAGCCGCTGCTTGAATTGCTGGCCGTCTCCAACACTGGCATGACGACCGAGCAGTACAGCAAGACGATAGACGACTGGCTGTTTGCCTCGCGCCATCCGCGTTTCAATCGCCGCTACACGGATCTCGTCTATCAGCCGATGCGCGAATTGCTCGCTTTCCTACAGGCGAACTGGTTCAAGAACTTCATCGTCTCCGGCGGCGGCGCCGAATTCATGCGCGTATGGGCCAAGAAAGCCTACGACGTGCCGCAGGAAAGGGTGATCGGTTCGCTGGCTGAAGTCGAATTCGCGATGCAGGACGGCAAGCCGGTGTTGAAGCGATTGCCGAAAATCGGCTTTGTCAACGATGGCCCCGGCAAGCCAGTCGGCATCTATCGCAACATCGGCCGCCAGCCGATCGCCGCCTTCGGCAATTCGGACGGCGATCTGCAGATGCTGCAGTGGACCTCCGGCGGCCACGGCCCGCGCCTGATGGCGCTGGTGCACCACACCGATGCCAAGCGCGAATGGGCTTACGACCGCAACTCACACGTCGGCCGGCTGGACAAGGCGCTCGACGAGGCGCAGGCAAAAGGCTGGACCGTGATCGATATGCAGCGCGACTGGGCGAAAGTGTTCGCCTTCGAGTGAACTGCACCAAAGGGCATACTCGTTTGCCTGCATGCCCGATATGACGGCCAGCTTTTGTTGGCTAATCTGGCCGAAGTATGTGTTTTGATCCGGTCGCCGGGAGATATCGTCATGAAGGAGCAAAGCGGTCGTTCGTCGATGGCATGGTGGCGCTGCAGCATGGCGATGCGCTGCATGCCGTCCACGGCCGTCTACTTGGCGTCGGGCGCCATGCTGTTCGGTGCGCCAGCCTTTGCACAACAGCCTTCCGCCGACGAGATGAACGCATCGAACAATCCGCTGCATCCGTCGATCGGCATCAACCTGCAGGACCAGTACGTCGGTCGCGCCTACGGGCTAGGTGACAAGGACAGCAACGCTTTCCTGTTGCGCGGCATGATGCCGCACAAGCTCGGTGGCCAACCGCAGTTGCTGCGCGCGACGATGCCGGTGATGACGACGCCCGATATTGATCCGGTCGGCCGCAAGACCGGTGCCGGCGACCTGAACATCATCGATATCTTCATCTTCAAGCATGGCGGCGTGGAAGTCGGCATCGGCCCGCAACTGACGATTCCGACGGCCAGCCGCGACGAAATGGGCACCGGCAAGTGGCAGGCAGGCTTTGCCGGCATGGCGATCGCGCCGCACAAATGGGGCCTGCTCGGCGGCCTCGTCACCTGGCAGCATTCGTTCGCCGGCGACAACGACCGCGATACGCAGAACAACATGACGGCGCAGCCGTTCTTCATCTACAACCTGCCACAAGGATGGTATCTGCGCAGCACGGCCACCTGGACTTACGACATCGAGCGAAGCACCTATGCGATCCCCATCGGCGCCGGTGTCGGCAAGGTCTGGAAGTCGGGTACGACGACTCTCAATCTGTTCGCCGAACCGCAATGGACAATTGCGCACGAAGGTGACGGCATGCCGAAGTTCCAGATGTACTTCGGCCTGAACCTGCAGTTTCCGATGTGACGGAGGCACAGCCATGCTCGATCTGTGGAACGACGGCGCAGCGAAGGAAAGAATCATGGATTTCGTGCGACGCGTGTCGTCGCCCGGCTCGCAGGATTATGTCGAGCCGGCTGTGCGCGTCGCCGTGTTCGATAACGACGGCACGTTGTGGACCGAAAAGCCGTTGCCGGTCGAACTGGCTTTCATCCTGCAGCGCCTGGCGCAGATGGCGGATCATGATGCGTCGCTGCGCGACAAGCAGCCGTGGAAGGCCGCCTTCGAGCGCGATTACAAATGGCTGGGCGATATCGTCACCCAGCACTACAACGGCGACGACAGCAGCGCGAAAGTGCTGATCGGGGGCATCCTGCAGGCTTTCTGCGGCATGACGGTCGAGCAGTATCAGGCCGCTGCTGCACATTTCCTGCAGCAGGCGCGGCATCCGCATCTGGGCCGACGCTTTCGTGACTGCGGCTATGCGCCGATGGTCGAGCTGCTGCGCTATCTGGAAGCGCACGGCTTCACCAACTACATCGCATCCAGCGGCACGCGCGACTTCATGCGTGTGTTTTCCGAAGAAATCTACGGCATTCCCTACGAATGCGTGGTCGGCAGTTCGCATGCACTGCGTTACACCGAGAACGACGAAGGCGGCACGCTGGCCTATCTGGCGGAGATGGACGTGTTCGACGACGGGCCGGTCAAGCCTGTGCGCATCTGGAGCCGCGTCGGCCGCCGCCCGATCCTTGCGTTTGGCAATTCCAATGGCGATATTCCGATGCTGCAGTTCGCCGGAGGCGGCTATCCGACATTGCAACTGCTGCTGTTGCACGACGATTCGGCGCGTGAGCTGGCCTACGTTGCCGGCGCGGAAAAGAGTCTGGAGCTGGCCAGCGCGAAAGATTGGGTAGTGGTCAGCATGAAGCAGGACTGGAAATGCGTGTTCGATGCCGATGCTGGGGAGAAGGCCGGATGAACGAGGCTTACGCGGACATTGAGAAAGAGCTGGCGGTGGCGCTAGTGCGCGAATGATGTGAACTGCATGGAGGCGTGAATGAAAACCTTCTGGCATTCCGGAGAATGGCGCAGACGACGTAGCAGCGCTGTTTGCGCCATCGCCTGCGCGGCAACCTTGCTGTGCGTATCGAACGCCCACGCCGATGAAGGCGGCGTCAGCTTCTGGCTGCCGGGCCAGTTCGGAAGCCTGGCCGCCGTGCCGTCGCAGCCGGGATGGTCGCTGCCGGTCGTCTATTACCACACGACTGCGGACATGGACGAAGGCAAGGTCACGCAGCGCGGCAATCGCATTACCGCTGGCGTCGATGCGAAGGCGGACATGTTGCTGCTGTTGCCGACCTATGTGTTCGAAACGCCGGTTTTGGGTGCACAGGCGTCGCTGGCCGTCGGCGCGGCACTGGCATCGATGGACGCCAGCATCGATGCGACGTTGACCGGCCCGCGCGGCAACACGATCTCCGGTTCGGAGAGCGACAGCCTGACCGCCGGCAGCGATCTCTACACGCTGGGGACGCTGAAATGGAATCGCGGCGTGCACAACTACATGGCATACATGATGACCGGCACGCCGGTCGGTGCATACAAGAAGGGGCGGCTTGCCAATACAGGCACCAATCACTGGTCGGTCGATGCCGGCGGCGGTTATACCTATTTCGACAAGAAGAACGAATTTTCGGCCGTTCTCGGTTTCACCTACAACTTCGAGAACGACGATACCGATTATCAGAACGGCGTGGATGGACATCTGGACTGGGCCGCTTCGCGGTTCATATCCGCAAGCACGCATGTTGGCGTGGTCGGCTATTTTTTCCAGCAGGTGAGCGGCGATAGCGGTTCGGGTGCACGGCTGGGCGACTACAAATCCAGCGTGACAGCCATCGGCCCGCAGATCGGCCATTTCTTCCAGGTCGACAAGGAAAAGTGGTACGTCAATCTCAAAGGCTATTACGAATTCGATGGAAAGAATCGCCCCGAAGGATGGAACGTCTGGGTCTCGTTGTTGATTCCGCTCACATCGTACTAGAGGTCACGAAACATGTAGCCACGAGCGGCAGACGATTCAACCATGGCCTGCTCATGGCCCGCTTTTCAGAAAGGAAGACGCCATGCGTAATTCCGTATTGAACATCCTGCGAATCTGTATTGCAGGCATTGCGATGCTGACGGCGATGCTGGTTCCGGCTCAGGCGTCGGCCCAGCAAGCGCAACCTTTCTCCAAGGAGCAGATCGATCAGCTGGTGGCGCCGATCGCGCTCTATCCCGATACGCTGCTGTCGCAGGTCCTGATGGCATCGACTTATCCGGCCGATGTTGCGGATGCGGCGAAGTGGTCCAAGTCCCATTCGAGCATGAAAGGCGACGATGCCGTCAAGGCGGTCGACGGCCAGCAATGGGACCCGAGCGTCAAGGCGCTGGTCGCGTTCCCGCAGGTATTGCAGATGATGGGAGAAAAGCCGGACTGGGTGCAGCAGTTGGGCGATGCCTTCCTTGCATCGTCGAAGGATGTACTCGATTCCGCACAGCGCTTGCGCGCGCAGGCGCAAAAGGCCGGCAATCTGAAATCCAACGAACAGCAGAAAGTGGTAGTCGATCAGTCGCAAAGCACGCAGGTGATCAAGATCGAGCCGGCCAATCCGGAAGTTGTCTACGTGCCGGCGTACAACCCGACGGTGGTCTACGGCGCCTGGCCGTATCCAGCCTATCCGCCGTACTACTTCCCGCCGCCGCCTGCCTACTATCCGGGCGCGGCGCTGGCATCCGGCATTGCATTCGGCGTCGGCGTCGGCATCGTTGCTTCCTTGTGGAGCGATTGCAACTGGCATCACGGCGATGTCGATATCAACGTCAACAAGTACAACAACATCAACGTCCACAACAAGATCAGCGCCAACCAGACCAAGTTCCAGCACAACAGCGCCAATCGGCGCGGCGTGCCGTACCGCGACCAGGTCAGCCGGCAGAAATACGGCAAGAACGTGCCCGGCGCCAATCAGCGGACCGACTTCCGCGGCCACGATCCGGCGCGCGATGCACAGCGTCGGCAGGCACAAGGCGCACTGCAGCAGCGCGGCATGGACCCGGCAAAGGAGAGGGCGCAACTGCATAACGACCCGAAAGCGCGCGAGCGTGCCCAGAATGCAGCGCGCGATACTGGTCGTAACCGCACAGGCAATTCGGTGCGCTCGCAGGGACAGGCCCGCGGCGGCAGGGACAATGCCCTGCGCGGCGCGGGTAACGGGCAGCAGATGCACCGGCAGATAGATCGCGGCAATGCCAGCCGGGCATCGATGGCCCAGCATCGCGGCGGCATGAGCGGAGGAATGAGCAGAGGTGGCGGCGCACGTGCCGGCGGATTTGGACGTCATCGTTAGGAGCGGCGAACATGAAAATCGACACGATTATTCAAAAAGCCGCACTGCGGCATGGCCGGTTTCACCGGGTTGCCATGGTTCTGATAACGGCAAGCATGCTGCTGATGCCGTTTCCGACTATCGCGCAACAGGCCTATCCTTCCGCCGAGGTGGCGGCACAAACCTTTACCGATACGATCATGCGTAACGACATGGCGCATCTGCGCACCGTGCTCGGCAAGGATTGGGAGCGCTTCATTCCGACGCAGCAGATCGACCGCGACGACATCAACGACTTCCTCGCCGCATGGGCCAGATCGCACAGGATCGTGGAAGAAACGCCGGACAAGGCCTGGCTGCAAGTTGGGGAAGAGGGCTGGACACTGCCTATTCCCATTGTCCGGCACGGCGCCACCTGGCAGTTCGATCCGAAAGCAGGAAGCGACGAGATGCGCACGCGGCGTATCGGCCGCAACGAGTTGAATGCGATGCAGGCCGTACTGGCGTATTACGACGCGCAAATCGAATATGCGAGCGAACCACGTACGCCGGACGGTGTGCTGCAATACGCACAGAAATTCCGCAGTACGCCCGGCAGGCATGATGGCCTGTACTGGCCTGCAACTGGCGAAGAGCAGCAAAGCCCGCTGGGCGCATTGTTCGCCTCGCGCAAGGAGGGCGAGGACTATTACGGCTATCACTACCGGATACTGACGGCGCAGGGCAGGGATGCGCCGGGCGGCGCCTACGACTATCTGATCAAGGGGCGCATGGTCAGCGGTTTTGCATTGGTTGCCTGGCCGGTGCGATACGGCGAAACCGGCGTGACAAGTTTCATGATCAGCCATGACGGCCAGCTCTACGAGCGCGATCTCGGGCCCGACTCCGCAGCAGTAGCGGGCCGCATGCGTACCTTCAATCCCGATGCGGGTTGGAGCAAGGTAAAACCGGCAGCGCCATGATTGACTGAATTCCGTACCGCCAACTTTCCATATCGGGGTGGCGAAATGCATGCAAAGAAATTCCTGGGTCGATTTTCATCGCTTGCCGTATCGATTCTTTTGCCGTTTCTTCTGCCGATTCTCTCACCGCTGATTCTGTTGGCGGCATTGTCCACATTTCATCTCGATGCCTTCGGCATGGAAGATACGTCGGGAGCGCTCGCGTCCGACGCGGCATCTTCTCCCCAGGAGATGCGACAGGCCATGCCGCTCCTTATTTCCAATCGCAAGATCATCGTTCTCAAGGGCCCGATCGTCGGACTCAGCGCGACGGAACGTGTCGCGAATTCAACGAAACGCATTGAAGACGTTCTGCGCGCCACGAAGAAAGTGCCGCAAATTGCGATCGAAGATATAGAAGATGGCCGTGCAACCCGCATCACGCTAGACGGCAAGCCTGCATTCGTCGTCGCACCAATCGACATCGATCCGCAGACCGGCGAGACCACGCAGATCGTCGCGCGCGAAGCCGCAAGCCGCCTGCATGACGCCATGGCCGAATGGCAGGAACAGCGGACGGCGCGCTACATCGGCATGGCCGTTCTCCGCGCGATAGCGGCTACGCTGGTATTTGCCGCGATTCTCTGGCTGCTGGCCCGTGCAAACAAATACGGCATGCACAAGCTCGCCATGGCCGGTCAGACGCAGTTGCGGGAAAGGACCGGCGGACGGCTCGACTGGCTGGATCGGGGATTCATTCATAGCAGCATCACGCGCCTGTTGCGGCTGCTTGGCTTCATGTTGATCGTCATCCTCGCCATCGCCTGGCTGATCTTCGTTCTCGAGCAGTTCCCCTATACGCGCCCGTGGGGCGAAGGCTTCGAGGAAAGTCTCGTGCAACTGCTGGCAAACTCCGCAAGGCAGGGCGTCGCCGCCGTTCCGGGACTGGTGCTGGTCGCGATCATCGCGCTGATTGCGCGCATGCTGATGCGCATCGTGTCGGAGTTTTTCCGGCGTGTGGAAGCAGGGAAGATCGAAGTCACCTGGCTTAGTACGGATACGGTGCGTCCGACGCAACGCATCGTCAATTTCATCGTCATCGCATTCGCGCTGGTGATGGCTTATCCCTATCTGCCGGGTGCCGGCACTGAGGCTTTCAAGGGACTGTCGGTGCTGATCGGTTTGATGATTTCGCTAGGGGGCGCAAGCATCATCGGGCAGGCATTGAGCGGCCTGATCCTGATGTACATCAAGGCCTTCAGGACCGGCGATTACGTGCGTATCGGCGATGCGGAAGGCACGATCACCGATGTAGGCATGTTCACGACCCGCATGCGAACGGGCACGGAGCAGGAAATCATTCTGCCGAACAAGAGCGTGATGGAAAGCACGACGGTCAATTATTCCCGTCCGTCGGCCGGCAGCGGATGCGTCATCGATACGACCGTGACTATCGGCTATACCACGCCGTGGCGGCAAGTCGAGGCTATGCTGCTCGAAGCCGCAAAACGGACGCCGGAGCTTGCAGATCAGCCGCCGCCGTTTGTGCGGCAGACCGCCTTGTCCGATTTTTACGTGGAGTACCGGCTCGTCGCCTGCCTGAAACTGCAGGCCGGCATGCCGCGTTCCGGTGCGCTCACTGCATTGCATGGCCATATACAGGACGTCTTCAATACCTACGGCGTGCAGATCATGTCGCCGCATTACGAGTCGGACCCTCCCGAACCGCAGGTAATCAAGGAAGGGGATTGGCATCCGCCTCCGGCAAAAAACGCGTGACCGGATCGCTGATGGCTTCGTGTGAACGAGGTTTGGTCTAAATACAGGAAAACAGCGGAGCAGACACCCTGTCTACAAGGGCAACAAGGCCTGCACCTTCGACCAATTCTTTATATAGATGAAATTCGCTATGGTTTCCATATAGATACCAGCGTGCCATGTCTCACGGCCTTTGCAGGATGACTTTTACCAAGGAGGAATTGTGAAAAAGATCGCCGCTTTCCTTATCTTCAGTGGTGTTATTGCTTCCGCCTGTGCCCAATCCAATTTCCATTGGCTCAAAGACACGCCCATAACGAAATTCAGCAAGGAAGACCAGCAGACCGTGCTGGACACGTTGTACAAGGCGCTTGATTCCGGCGAGGACGGCGTTCCCGTCAAATGGGAAAACCCGTCCGCCAGCAATAGCGGCAGCGTAACGCCGTCGCCCGATCCGAAAGGACAAGCCGGCTGTCGGCAGGCCCTTGTCGAAAATCGTCATCAAACCCTGTACGGCTCGTCGGAAGGCGTGTTCTGCAAGGTTGACGGCAAATGGAAGCTGCGCCAAAGGAAAAAGTAAGGCGCGTTCAACCAGTGGCGCAGTTCCGGCGAGCGGATACCGGGTGTCCACATGATCTCGTGGCTTGCCTGTGAACCGGAATATTCGGGGCCAAGTTCGGAGGTTGCTGGCACAGCGGCAGCGTCCGGGGCTTGGTCACACTCGCCATAATTTCGCATAATTTGTATTATGTAAAATAGCAGGCGCAAATCAAAAGCCGGAATGTCGATAGAAAAATACCATCGTGTTAAGTGTCATATTTAACACATCGACTCCAAAGCCCGGCCCACACTTCCGGGCTTTTTTCTGCGCCGCCCATGCCTTACGACCTTTTCGGGGAAATTCCCGTCACCGAAGACGAGATTTTCCAGTGGGTGCAAGCCGTCGCCCCGCGCTGGCTCACGCCCGAACGATCCTACAACAGCTATGTCCGCACTTGGAATGTGCCGGCAAAAATCCGCAACGCAAAACTTGCCGGCGAATTCGACGCCATTATCGAACGGCCAGCGATCCCGTATCACGCACGGTTCGCCCTGGCATCCATCGTCTGACCGCGCTGCTACAATCGCGGCTTTTATAACAACAGGGACAAGAATGAAAAAACTAATCATCGCTGCCGGCGTTATCGCGCTGGCAGGTTGCGCGTCTAGGGGCTACGTGATTCCGAAGCCTGACGGCGTTTATGAGATACAGGCGGCCGGCTACACCAGCAATGAAGCCATGCAGACAGCATTGAATTTTGCCGCCGACACTTGCAAGCCCAAGCGTTACGAAGTCATCGAGCAATTGAGCGGATATCGCGGCGCGTATAGCGAACAAACGCGCGACGCGCTGAATGAACAACGCGCCGCCTTTGCAGCAGCCACGCGCACCTTTGTAATGCCTGTCAACGGCTCATCCGACTACAGAACCGCCCTCCGCATCAAATGCGTCGACAAATAATCATCGCTTGATGAAACGGCCGGTGCGTTTGCTACGTACCGGCTTTTTTTTCGCCTTCGTCGCGCGCTTGCTTGTCGGTTTGCGTTTGCGAGTTGCCATGTTTATTTCTCCTTCAATTTTTCGATAAGGTTCTGTATCTGTACCTGCATCGCAGTGATGCGCCGCTCCAAAACGATGATGTACGCGAATGCCGGAATGACCAGCACATTGGCGACTTCCAGCAGATCGCGCATGCGTTACTTGATCTGATTCGGGATCAGGATCGCAGCGGCTGCCGCGACGCCGCCGATGATTTGCACAACGGCATTCGCCGTATCAGCAGGCACGCCGAACAGCGACGCCAGCGCCATCAGGCCGGCAATCGAACTCGGTTCGCGCAGACGATTTACAAAATATTGCATGGTTCCTCCATTGGTTAATAAAGCACGTTGTCGTTGCCATCCTTCACCGTGATGCTGTTGCTGGTAATGAAGGTTTGCAGCTTCGGAAAGCGGCTGATGACGAACGCCGCAAGGATCAAGCCGCCGAAGACAATCACGCCTTCACGAATGACGGCTTCCGGCGACGGGATAATGTTTTTCAGTTTCATGTTCAAAAATAATTGAAGTTGATGCCCGAATCGTTATTGCTGACTGGATCGTTCGTGTTTTCCCACGGCAGCGTCGGTGCCCACTTCGTGACGCCGTAGACGTTTTTTCCCGGATAGATGCCGAACGTATCCAGCGGATCGGTCACGGCGTCGAATGCGAGGCCGGCGAGGATGCCGCTTGCTTCCAGCCCTTCGGCGACGACAGGCGGCACAAGGTCTCGCGTTTTGAAATAGGCGTATGCCACCGCCGCCAGCACGACGCCGCCCGCCAGCCAGTAGACGTTTTTCATCACCACCATGCTCCATCGACGCGAACGATGCTTTTCTGGCCGGTGCCGTTCATGTCGGCCAGCGTGTCATCGATCAGTTCCTGCACTGTCGGGATGCCGCTGCCGCTGACGTTGCCCGTCATCCAGTCATGGATCGATCCGTTCACAAGGTCTGTCGTCGTCGTCAGCGCGCCCGGATTCAACGGATCGTATGGCGTGCCGGCGTCCGGCGTGAATGGCCGCCAGATCGATTGCGAGAAGGTTTGCGCCGTTCCCATCATCGACGACAGCGACGGCAGCGACAGGCCCGCCGCTTTCGCGATCAGGTAGGCGGCACCGCCACACAGGGCGATCACAATCAAATCGTCGCGCTTCATGCCAGCACCGCGCCGCCTGCTGCGTTGAACACACTTGCCGCCGTCGCCATGCTGATGGTCGGCTGGCCGTATGGCGAATACGGGAGCGATGCCCATTCTTTCGCGCACTTGCGACATGCCGTGTCCAGGCGACCGGCTTTCACATCTTCGAGCGCGCCGCGTGCTGCGATGCGGCCGACTGCGCCGATATCCTGCGATGCCGGCGAGAAGTCGCGCAGGCCCATGATGCCGGCCGTTTCGTCCCACGTCGTCGCGAGGAATTGATACGCGCCGGCTGCCGTCGACGCATAGCCGCTTTTCTTGACCAGCTTGCGCGGGTGATCGGCGTAGCTGGTGAACAGTTCGCCGCCGAAGATGCGGCGGTATCCGTTTTCGTCGGCAGTGCCTTCACCGCGCCGGATCACGCGCAAGAACGCCTGCACGTTCGTATGCGCCACATCGGCCGCCGTCACCTTGCTCATTTCTGAAACTTTCATTGTCCCGCCTGTCAGTTGATCGATAATCTCGGCCGCTTCCTGTGCGGCCGTGTTGAACATGTCCCCTACTTCGTCGCCCACTTGCGACAGCGCATCGATATCCAGCTTGCGCTGCCGGTAGAAGTAGTAAGCCGCGCCAACAAACAGCGTCGCGGCCGCGACTTTCACCCCGCCATTCATGCCAGCGCCGCCAGTTCCGCGCGCAGATCGATCGCGCGCGCTTCCAGCAAGGCCAGCATGTCGATATCTGCCGCATCCGGCTCGACGCCGCTTGCCATCGCCAGCGCGACGGCGCGCGCCGGTCGCACGCTGTCGAAATCGATCTGCGCCAGTTCCATCAGAACCAGTTCGCGCCGCGTCGGCGGTTCCGGTTCCGGTTCGGCCGGCACATCGCGATAAATCCATGCGCCGTTTTCGAAGTGCAGCGTTTTTCCTTCAATTTCTGCAGGCGGCTCAATGTCGGTTGAGTGCGTCGGCTCGACGCACTTGCCCGGTTCGCACGGCGATGCCTCCGCCATGTATTCGCATACGTATTGCCGCGTCTCGCCATCGAAAATGTAGAGTTTTTTCATGTTCGTTTATGCGTACTGAACGCAATATTTCATTCGCACACCGGCCGCAATATTTGCGCCGCCGCCTGTGTAATTCGTAAGCCCGTCCTGATTCGTCTGCAGACCGCCTTCATACTGCGATTCGTATCCGGTTCCGCCGCCGTTTTGACGCCCCCACTTGACACCGCGTACAGACGCCACATCGATACCGTGGTCATGCTGAATAACGACGCCAATCGTTACTGTTGCAATGTTTCCGCTCGCCGCAAGAATCGCCCGGTCTACCGGTACGTAAGGAATTCCGAATGTCGTTGCACCATCGCCCGCGCCCCACTTTGTTCCGATTGCCTTGAACAATTTCGGATACGCCGCCCGCGATACATTCGTCGGCGCAACAGGGCAAGCCATTGCCCCGGCCGGCGTGCTATCTGCCGGCCAGATAAAAACGTCCCCCGGCTTTCGTCCGCTGGCTTTTCGAATGATCGCCATCGTCAGCCCTCGACAATCAGCACGTTTGCATTGCTGGCGATATCGCCGCTTGCCGTGACTGCGCCAGTCGGCACGAAACCGGTCAGTTCCAGACTTTCACCAGCGGCCAGCACGATCCCGCCCGCTGTTGCGTCGCCGCCGTCCAATCGCACGGCGATTTCGCCGACTGGATCGCCGTTCTGCACCAGCAGATAGCGTCGCGCCGTATTTGCCGGCGCGATCTGCGCACTGGCCGGCGTGACTTCTGCCATCGTGTGCGAGAACGAGCCATTGACAGCGCCGTTCGGCGGCATGTCGTATGTGACTTGATTGCCGTAGCGCAGAACGATATCGACCGCATTGCTTACTTCGCTCTGCAGAACGATTGCATCGAACGGCACGGAGAAGCGTTCGGAGTAGCCGGCGCTGACTTTTTCAGTGCGCGCCACTTCGCGGCCGTTGCTGTAGAAAATTGCCGTCAGCGTCGATCCGGCTGCCAGCACGCGGAAGAAGTCGGCTTTTTCCGAGTATCGCAGTTGCCCGCCTGCCGGGATTGTTTCGCGAATCTGCATTTACTTTTTCCCTTTTGTCAGCACCAGCGCGGCGGCGGCTGCAACGCCGAGCACCACGATGGTCTTTTGATCGATTGCGCCGCGTTGATCGTTCGCGACGGACTGCGCCGCCTGCAGCACCGTGTCCTGTCCGCTCTGCACCATGTTCGCGCCTGCATTGAAAATGCCGGATGCGAAGTCGATCAGCTTGCCGAAGGACGCCGTGTTGTCTTCGCTGCCTTCGCTGGCGAACTGCAGCGCATCTTTCACAATATCGCCGTCCAGATGTTCAATCGTCGCCACGATGCTGCTGCCGCCCGTTGCGACGACGCCGCTTTCCGTGACGGCACGGTTGTCTGTATTGTTTGTCGTCTGCGAAGACGACGATTTACTGCTGCTGCCGCCCATGTCTTAAATCCTTTTTGACGACGTATTCCACGCCGGTATAGTTCTGCCGCGCCAGCTTCCGCACCAGCCCGATTCGTTCCGTATGCACGCGGATCGAATCGCAGCCGACGAATCGTTTTTCAATCCACGGCATGACCACGGCCGTCAGGTCGACGCCCGGCGCATCGCCGCCAGCGGCGACTACTACACCTTCGTCATACGTGGCAAAGCGGTCGATTCGCAGCACGAAGGCGCACACCGTTTCCGCGTCGTCGTCCTGCACGACGAACAGTGCCGCGCCCTGCTCCACCTGCGCCTTCACGTCGTCCAGCGTGGCCGTCGTCAGTGCGCTGGCGATCATGGCCTCGACTTCCGGCGTCCACTTTTTGCACGGCGCGATGATCATTTTTTGAACGCCCGCCATGCGACGAGAAACACGCCGGCCACGATCACATACGGCAGGTATTGCGATAGTTCGCCCTGCTGCGTGCGGTCTGATGTGACCGGGCTGTTGTCGCCGAATGAGACGTTCCAGCCGCTGCTGTCGAACATGCCGCCCGACGAACCGCCGTATGCCATCGACGGGCCTGCCGGCCCTGCATTCAACATGCCGCTCAATGCACCGCCGACCACGCCCGCCCACGGATTCGCAGCCGTTACGCCTGTTTCGCCTGCCAAAGTCAGATCACTCATGACTTCATCATCACGACAGCCACCAGCACCGCGCCGCCGATCAGCAGCCAGCCGGCAGGAATACCCGTCGTCACGTTCGGTTGTCCGACCGTGTACAGCGGGCTATTCGGGTTATTTGCATACGCCTGCAACTGCAGTTTCTGCAGTTCATACGGCTGTGTGTATTTCGCATTGATCGCGGAATTTGCCAGCGCACCGCCGATCTGCTGCGCCCAGTCTTCCCAAGATGCCATCTGTTTCCCCTTGTGTGGCTAAAAAGCCCCGGCTGCGCCTATGCGCGCCGGGGAACTCCCTTGCCGATTACAGGTTGCCCAGCGGATCGAGGTATTCAACGATGACTTCGCCCGCATCTGCTGCAGAGAAGTCGCACAGCAGTTCCAGCGATTGCGCGTCGCGCGTGTCCAGCGCCTTTTTGATATCGCCGGTCACCACGAAATCGATCGTGTAGACGTTCGCCTGCGGCACGCGGCCGTTGCGCTTCTGGATGAACTCGTTTTCATCCTTCGTGGACTCGTGGAAGATGCGGCTGTCCTGCTTCATCGTCACGCCGGTCATGTTGCCGCCGTGGAAGATGTGAATGCGCTTGATGATGGAGCCGCGCACCTTGCCGAACGGCAGATTGATCGGCAGCTTGCCGCCCGTCGAGACGTTGAACGGGTACGGCAGCATCTTGCTGATCAACGGCGCGTAAGGTGCCATTTCGCCGGTTTTCGCTTTCTGTGCGCCGGTCTCGAACAGGATCGGCGTGATCTTCGGCGCGGTCGCACCCACGACGGTGACCTCGGTCGTGATATCGACGATGCCGACGGTCGTATCGAATGCGCCGACCGTGCGATCGAATTCATTGTTCAGCGAAAAGTCCGTGAAAAACACGTCCAGAAATTTTGCATCGGTCGTGTTCGCGCCGCGATAGGCATTGATCTTGTCGATCTGCATGCCGGTCGCGTCGATGATGGAGCCGCCGTTGACTTTCATTTTGAAGCGTTCGATCATCGCCTTGGTCAGCGCCGTGCCTTCCAGTTTCATCTGGAAGTTTTCCAGCGTCATGCCGCGCGTGATCTGATTGGTCGCCGTGCCGCTCGGAACGACGTTCGAGAACGGAAGACCGTAGTGGGTGATAGCACCGTATGCCATTTGCTTATGTCCTTTTCGGCTGGCCCGGTAAGGCTTCGCCGTCTGGTGCGTTACCTGCCTTGTGGGCAGTTGGCGCAGGTTGAAAACGTTTTTTTGTCAGCGGCCGATTACAGCACCGAACCGACGTAAGGGATGCGCTTGGCAACAGCCACCGCACCAACAGCCACAGCACCGGCTTTCACGATGGACGGGCCGAACTTGTAGGCCGCGAACAGGATGCCGCCAGCAATGGCGAGTTTGGTCAATTCTGCTTGAGTCATTTCGTGTTCCTTGAGAACGGTTAATTGGAAAAACAACGCTGCAATTTTGCGAAGAAAAATCACGGCTGGAAATAGCCTGTTACCGTTACAGGAAACCGGCTATTTCGAGTCGCGCAAACGCAACGTTTTTTTGCTTTTTTCTTTCCGTACCGGATCGTATTCAATGAACTCGAACGCCTGCAGTGCCGCCAGTTCCTCTACCGGGATGCCGGTCTTCCGCGCCATGTATGCCGTGTCTTCCGCACGCTGCAGGAAACAGACGAAGCTGGTCACGTTGCCGATTGCCGTTTTATCGGCCTCTGCCCATCGCTGCGATATCGCATAGATCGTGATGCCGCGCTTCAGGCCGCGCCGGACGAGAATTCCCCAGTTGCCCGGTGCCTTGCTCGGCGTCGTCACGTCGGCCAGTTCCTCCGCGACGTATTCCAGCGGCGCGATATAGCGGCCGGCGTACATGACGGCCTTGCACAGAAAATCGAACTCCGCTTTCAATTCGCCGCCCGTCACATAGGCCAGCTTCATGTGTCCCGGCGTCTTGATCGCTTCCAGCAGCGCCCGCCGCGTCGTGATCTTGCGGAATCCCGATTGCTGGCTCCACTGATCCTCCGGATCCCACGCCACGACGCGTCGCGACGCCCGTACCATCCGCGATACCTGCGTCGACTTGCCGCAACGCGACGCGCCGGAGACGACGATCAGGCGTCCATCAACTGTTTTCATGTGGAATCACCTTTCCGGCCGTGACGGCCAGCCGCGACGTGTCGCCACTCATGTGCTGCGGATCGGGCGCAGACGCAATAGGAAGCGATACAGGCGTTTTTTCCTGTTCGGCTGGCTTCCGGGCTGCGATATCGGCCGAAACGCCCGCATAGGTCGCGTATGCCAGCGGGCCGACGACGATCAGCGCCATCATTTCTTCGCCATACTTGCCGCCGACGCCTTCCTGCAGCCATCCATGCTTATCGCAGACCGGCTGCAGCGCGACGCCGACGCGCTTGCAGGTTTCCGGCGTGTAGATCGCCGCCAGAGACGGGAAGATCGGCGCAGCCACGCCGACGACCATGCCGAGCATGCCGGCGATCTGTTCGGCCAGCGGCACGGCCGGCGCGGCGTCCTGTTCTGCGCCCGGCGCCTCCGGCGCACCGGGTTCCTGCTCCTCGCCGGCCATCCGTTCCAGCGCAGCCAGTTCTGCCGCCTGTTCGTCCGGCATGGCCGGCGTGTCCTGCTTTTCCTGTTGGATATCGGCTTCGTTCATCGCGCACCCCCTAGCATCGCCAGCGCGGCCGCGAACTTATCGGCCTGCGCTTTCGGTTTCTGTTCCTGTTTCGGCACCGGTGCCGTTACAGGCACGGCGGCGGCCGGCGCGGCCGGTTTTTCCGGCGCTGGCGGCTCTGTTACCGTTACAGGAATTTCCGGCGCTTTTTGCTGGCCGGCGAACGGGTAGCGTTCGAGGAATTTTTTTTCGCGGAAGCTGTTGCCGCCGACGCGTAGTTGCCCGTTGCAGTCTTCGCAGTGGCAAAACGGCTTGCCGTTTTTATCGTGGGAGACGCGCATCATGTCCAGCGCGCCACAGTACGGGCAATCGATATGCCCTAGCGTGGGATTTTTCATCTTGGAACCTTTCAGGCCGCACCCGGTAAGGTGCGGCCCTCTGGTGCGCTTCCCCGCCTTGTGAGCGGTTGACGCGGTTTCGTGAAGGGGTATTACTCGGTGCCGGCGCTGTCGTCAGTGCCGAGGATGATCGCCTGATTCAGTTCGGCCGCATCCAGCATGTCGAACAATTCGCCCATCGCGTCGACGGGCGAATTGCGCGCTTTTTCCATGAATTCATCGCGTGTCATTTTTTCAGTTCCTTTTCCAGATTCGGCCACTCCAAACGGACTGCGATTTTCATCAGCAGCCCGCGCACTGCCGGGGCCATCGACAGCGCGAAACCATACTGACGCACCACCCGGCACGCCTCGTTTTCCAATTCATCCACCCTTGCCACCTTTAATCAATGTTCCATCCGGCCCATACTTGCGGCCGCTCCATTCACTCATGCCGAACAATGAATTCATTCGGCCAAAATCGAATTCCCCGCCCTCTTTTGCACAGTCCGCGCGGTATGCGCGGAATTTTTCGTTCCATTCATCGACCGCACTGCCTTGATATTTGAACTGTCCGTCTTTCACCCATGCCGCTGACGCTCCCGGTTCCGTACAGTTATTTACACAAGTCCAAGGGGCGACGGTGCCGCCTTCGGTGCGCGGCAATCTTGTCCATGTGTAGCGCACCGATTTATAGATAACTTCCGGCTCCGTTACCGTATAGATGCCTACCGGCTTTCCTTGCGTGTAGGTTGCATATTTGCCTGTTACCGTTACAGGCTCGTATGCGATTTTCAGGCGGTAGTTGCGCCCGATACAGGGGCCACCTTGCGCCATCACATACGCCGCGAAGTCGGCGCGCTTGTCGGTTTCCGGGTTGCCGGTTTCCACCTTCTGACACGCGTTGTATGCGTCCTGCACATCCTGCGGCGCATGAACGATTGCATCTGCCGTCAGCCGGCGAAACTCGCGCCATACCGTGACCGGCGCACCGCCGATCTGCTGGAATTGCCGGATGCCCCACACCTGTGACCAATACGTGACGCGCTCCGATGGTGTGATTTCCGCATTGCCGAACATGTCCGGCGCAATGGTGTAGGTGCGGCCATCCTCGAATGCCTTGTGATCGCCCACGCCGGCACCGTCGATATTCTTCGACACGTATTTCGCGATATAGCCGGCAGCGGTTCCCTGCCCTGCCTCGATACGCACCAGCTTGACGCGGTTTTCCTGCGCGCCGGCTTCGTCGCCGTCTTCCTGCAGCGAGTAATGCCGGATGACCGTTTCCATGTCTTCGGCCATCGCCTGAGGCACGAAGAACAGCATGTGCCAGTGCGGGCATCCGTCGCCGTGCGGCTCTGCGATGCGGAAGCCGTAAGGCGCGATGCCCCACCGCTTGAACTGCGCCCGTATCCGCGCCCATGTCTTCGACAGGTACGCCTGCGCCTCGCGTGGCGTTGCGCCGTTGTATTTCGGATTCTTGCCGCCCTGCGCGTGGTATTTCGACGGACAGGTAATCGTCCAGAACATCGCCTGATGATTCAGCGCCGCCGCGATTTCCTCGAATCCGCGGATTCTCACCATCAACTCGCCGCGCCGGATCGTTTTGTTGCCGGTTCCCTTGTCAGCCAGTTCGGCCATCGTGAAGCGGTCGCCCTTTTCGTTCTCGACTTCGGTGGATTCCAGCAGCTTCCGATTCTGCTCGTTCCAGTGCCGCTGACGCAGCGCCGATTCCCGGCTTATGTAGGGATCGTGCTGCATGGACGTTGTACCGATCTGGATCGACGTATGCTCAAAACGGCGTATGTGTTCCCGCTTCAGGTTGCGGAACCACCAGCCACGATCCACGGCGCGGGCGATGATTTCCGCATCCGTTGCGCCGACCGGCAGCGGAACGCCGCGACGGCGGCAGGCGATGCCTATTGCGATCTTGATCGCATCGGCGGTCATGACGGAATGACAGATGCGATAGCACTCGCGGGCAGCTTCGTCGGCGGCACAGTGCAGCGTGCCATCGCCCACGGCGCGGCCATCCGGGAATGCCAGCGGCACGCGGTCGACGTCGCACATGAGCGCATCCAGCATGCGGAATTTGCGATCATGATGCGCCAGCCCGTCACGCTCTGCCGCGCCCCACAGGATGCGCGACATGCGTTTCGGCACGCCAAGGAAAATGCCTTCGTTACGCATTACCGCCCTGCGCGCTGACGTTCTAAAGCATCGATATGGGCCAGCGGCACCGCCGCCAGACCCGCATGCAGTTGCGCCAGATAGTGCCGCACATGCTTTAGCGAATCGTTATCGATGGACACCTTGCAATGCTCGATTTCGCCCATGACGCGATCGATCGCACGTTCCGCACGGCTGCACATCTGCATGCCTTGCGCGACAGCGGCCAATTGCCCTTCTGACAGCGGTTTTTCGAGCGCGGCCATCACAGCCCCCTATTCAGACGGTCGAATATCGCGACGGCTTCACCCATTCGGTCAAGCGCCACTTCCAGCCGCGCCAAATCCTGATATGACTGGCTCACCTTCAATTGCGCCACTTCCCGCGCACGGTCGATGATGTTTTCCGCTGCGTCAAAAAGCTGTTTCGAGCGGCAGCGCGGCGCTCTTTCCGGCTGACCGCACATCACTGCACCGCCTTCCAGCCGAACGAACCGTATAGCGACGACACCACGCGGCGCGCTTGCTCGACGGCTTCCAGATCAGGGAAAGGCAGCGCCAGATCGGCGCGGTTTGTGACGGCGATGCACTCAAATTGCGGCGTTGCATCGGACAGGAACAGGCCGGACGCGCTGCACTTCAGGCGGTAACCGGTTGTAACTTGTGAAACATTGCTCATTGGAATCACCCTGGACGTTTTCCTTGGCGGTAGGCTGTCGTCCAGCTTGCTTATCTGACGACCGTCCAAGGAAGTTTTAGCGAGTTGCTGGACGACAAGGCCGGAGAATAGTCAAGGCATGTTGACTCGTCAACAGCGGTTGACGTTGCAAGTCACATGACTTTTGACTACTCTTTAACAATCCCGCCGTCTGGCGGTTCCTCGTCCAAGGGAAAATTATGCAAACTGTCCAGTATCTCGACGCGGTGAAATCCGCGTTGAATATCCAGTCCGACTATGCCTTAGCCAAGGCAATCGGCGTCTCCAAACAAGCCGTCAGCCGCTACTACTCCAAGGGTGGCAATTTTGATGATGACGTCGCCCGGAAAGTGGCGTCGTTATTGGGGAAACATCCCGGTTTGGTAATGCTCGACATGCACATCGAACGCGCACAATCGCCCGAAACTCAAGCCGTCTGGCGGGACATTTTTGAGGGTTTTCGCACGCCGTTGCCACACGCTAAATCGAACCGGGGAACCTCCCCTGTTCAGTGACAACGGCCTTTTGATTTAGCCTGTTATTTGTATTATGTAAAATTACATAAGAAGGCATTCCATGAACAGTTCGCCACGCTTCGCCGGTCTGCGCCTCTTCTTCGGCACCCTGTTCTTCCTTTGTCTGACCCAAATGCCTGCACAGGCCCAGGATGCCGCGCAAGCCAACAATCCGCTGGCCAACATGACGGCCTTCAACCTGCAGAACTACTACATCGGCGATCTGACCGATTCGGATGAAGATGCCAATCAGTTCTGGCTGCGCTTTGCCAAGCCTTTCTCTGTCAACCAGCACAAATGGCTGATGCGGGCCTCGCTCCCGGTCAATACCTATCCAGTGCCGCCATCCGGCGGACATACCACCGGGATCGGCGATCTCAATCTGTTTGCCGCCTACCTGATCGATACCGGCAACCCGGCCGTGAGTTTTGGTGTCGGTCCACAGCTCACCGCGCCCACTGCCTCAAAGGATGAAGTCGGCAGCGAAAAATGGTCGGCCGGCCTCGTCAATGTGCTGTTCGATGCCAGTTCCGCCAAATTCCAGTACGGCTATCTGCTTTCGTGGCAGCAAAGCTTTGCGGGAACGAATAGCCGCGAAGACGTGAATGTCGCCGCATTCCAGCCCTTTGCCTTCTATCAGCTCGGTGGCGGCACTTATCTGAGGGCTGCACCTATCTGGGTCTACAACATCGAGAACGACAACTACAGCGTGCCGCTCGGCGTCGGCATCGGCCAGGTCGAGAAGAAAGGCAAGACTGTCTACAACTATTTCGTCGAGCCGCAGTTTTCGGCATGGGACAAGGGTTCAGGGCAACCCGAATGGCAGATTTTCTTTGGCCTGAACATGCAATTCATGGATTGATGCGATACGAACCGCGTCTGTTTGCAATGCCCGTACTCAAGGAGAATGACATGCAAAAAGCAGTTTCCAACCTGTCCAGTCTGGTTCTCTCCGGATTTCTGGCGCTTAGCCTCGCTGCTCCTGCTCACGCACAGGATGCGCGCAAGGATGCGACGCAATCTACCAAGGCTGCGAACGACAAACTATTGAAGGAACTGCCCTTCTCCGATACGACCGATTTCAGCAATGCAAAAAGAGGACTGATCGCTCCCCTGCCGCAGGAACTGATCAAGGGCGCTGCCGGCAATCCGGTCTGGAATCCGGCGCAATACAGCTTCGTCGGCGACAAGGCCGCGCCGGCCACCGTCAATCCAAGCCTGTGGCGCAACTCGCAACTAATCAATATCAGCGGCTTGTTTGAAGTCGTGCCCGGCATTTATCAGGTACGCAATCTCGATCTGTCGAACATGACCATCATCGAAGGCAAGGAAGGCATCACCATCGTCGATCCCTTGATTTCGGCAGAAACGGCCAGGGTCGGCCTCGACCTCTATTACTCCAAGCGCGGTCAAAAGCCGGTCAAGGCAGTGATCTATACGCATAGTCATGTCGATCATTACGGCGGCGTGCGCGGCGTGATTGACGAGGTTGACGTCAAAGCCGGCAAGGTCAAGGTTTACGCGCCGGAAGGCTTCATGGAAGCAGCCGTGGCCGAGAACATCATGGCCGGCAATGTGATGAGCCGCCGTGCCAGCTATATGTACGGCAATCTGCTGCAGCCCGATCCCAAGGGCCAGGTTGGCGCCGGCCTGGGCACCACGACTTCAGCCGGCACCGTCACGCTGATTGCCCCGACCAACATCATCAGCAAGACCGGACAAAGGGAAAACATCGACGGCCTGACCTATGAATTCCTGATGGCTCCGGGCTCCGAGGCGCCGTCCGAGATGCTGTGGTACATCGAAGAGAAGAAAGCCATTTCGGCGGCCGAAGACGCCACTCACACGCTACACAACACCTATTCTCTGCGCGGCGCCAAGATTCGCGAACCCCTGCCTTGGTCCAAATATCTGAACCAGGCGTTGACGATGTGGGGCAGCAAGGCCGAAGTCATTTTCGCCCAGCACCACTGGCCTACCTGGGACAACAAGAACGTCGTCGAGCTCCTGCGCAAGCAGCGTGACCTCTATCGCTACATCAACGACGAAACGCTGCATGAAGCGAACCAAGGCATGACCATGCGCGAGATCGCCGAGAACTTCAAACTGCCGGACAGCCTCGGCCATTACTGGGCCAATCGCGGCTACTACGGTTCGGTCTATCACGACGTAGCGGCAACCTATGTACTCTATCTCGGCTGGTTCGACGGCAATCCAGCCACACTGCATGAACTGCCGCCGGTGGACGCCAGCAAGAAATACGTCGAGTTCATGGGCGGTCCCGATGCCGTGCTGAAGAAGGCCAAGCAGGCCTACGACAAGGGCGACTATCGCTGGGTCGCGCAGGTCGTGCATCACGTCGTGTTCTCGGATCCGAACAACAAAGCTGCCCGCAATCTCGAAGCCGATGCGCTCGAGCAGTTGGGTTATCAGGCCGAATCCGGCCCGTGGCGCAATTTTTATTTGACCGGCGCGCAGGAATTACGCAAGGGCGTAGCCAAGCTGCCGACGCCGAATACCGCCAGCCCGGACACGGTCAAGGCTATGACGATGGACATGATCTTCGATTACTGGTCGGTCCGTCTCAATCGCGAGAAAGCCGCCAATGCAACTGCCATACTCAATTTCGATCTGGGTGATTCAGGCCGCTACATCGTCGAACTGGGCAACGGCGTGATCAACCACACTGCCAATATGCAGGCCCAGAATGCCGATGCCAGCATCAGTCTCTCCAAGGACACGCTGACCAACATCATGCTCAAGAAGGTCGAACTGGATAATGCAATCAAGGCTGGCGACGTCAAGATCAACGGCAATGAAGCCAAGTTGAAGGAAATGCTTTCCTACTTCGACAACTTCGAGTTCTGGTTCAACATCGTGACGCCATAAGTCTGCCGGTGCGGCAGCAACATATGCTGGCGCACCTGTCGTTTCCCATTGGCTTTTCAAGAATTCTTCATCAATCAGGAGAACAAGATGCGCAAAACCGTTCCAGAATGGCTTGGCCTTGGTCTGGTTGTACTGAGTGTTTCAAACCTGGCCGTGGCACAGGGCACAGGCGATTATCAATTCACCGCCAGCCAGAAAGACGCCACCAGTTTCACGCGCGATGCGAACAAGGCGGTCTACCAGCAGCTTGACTTCAACAACAAGGTAGCCTATGAAGATTCGCGCAAGGGCCTGATCGCCCCGCTGCTGAACAATGGCGACATTCCGAACAACGTATTCAACGCCACCGGCCTCAACTTCATGCAGGACAAGCCGGCGCCGGATACGGTCAATCCCAGCCTATGGCGTCATGCGCAGCTGGCAAACTACGGCGGCCTGTTCAAGGTCACCGACCACATCTACCAGGTGCGTGGCCAGGATCTGTCCAATCTGACCATCATCGAAACCAAAACCGGTGTCGTTTTCTACGACGTCGAATACAGCCCTGCCGCACTGACGAAATCCATCGAGCTCTATCAACAGCACCGCGGCAAGCGTGCGCTCAAAGGCGTCATCATCAGTCACAGTCATGCCGATCACTTTGGCGGCTATGACGGCATCATCAAGGCCGGCCTCGCGACGGCAGCCGATTTCAAGAGCGGCAAAATCCCCCTGATCGCGCCGCAAGGTTTTCTGGAAGAAGCCGTGTCCGAGAACGTCACTGCCGGCAATATCATGAATCGCCGCGCCGGCTACCAATACGGCAATGTTCTGCAGCCGGGAGCCAAAGGCATCATCACCGGTTCGCTCGGCCCGGCATTGGCCAATGACAAGGCTTCGCTGCCGATTCCAAACAAGGTCATCACCAAGGACGGCCAGAAGGTCACCATCGATGGCGTCGACTTCGTGTTCTATCTGGCGCCACATTCCGAAGCGCCTGCTGAGATGGTCATGTACATCCCTCAGTGGAAGGCGTTGTCCATGGCCGAAGACGTCAATCACCTGCAGCACAACATCTACACGCTGCGCGGCGCTCAGACGCGTGATGCTTCTGTCTGGGCCAAATATATTGCCGAAGCCATCGCCCGATGGGGTGGCGAGGTGGAAGTCAACTTCGGACCGCACACCTGGCCGGTGTGGGGCAATAAGAATGTGGTCGAGTATCTGAAGGATCAACGCGACGTCTACCAATCGCTCTACGACACGACCCTGCGCTACGCCAATTACGGCTATCGTCCGGACGATATTGCCGAGAATGCGAAGCTGCCCAAATCTATCTTCAACAAATGGGACAACCGCCCCTACTACGGCCACACGCGCAACAATCTGAAATCGACCTATGTCCGCAATCTCGGCTGGTACAACGGCAATCCGACCGAACTGGCCAAGTATCCCGATGCAGAACGCGGCAAGCGTTATGTCGAAGCCTTCGGCGGCAAGGACAAGGTGCTGGCAGCCGCAACCAATGCGTTCAAGAAAGGCGACTATCGCTTTACGGTCGATTTGCTGAACAATGTGGTCGCCTATGACGGCAGCGACAAGAACGTCAATTTCCTCATGGCCGATGCCTTCGAACAGCTCGGCTATCAGGAGGAAAACTCGCTGTATCGCAACTGGTATCTGTCGGCTGCGAGCGAATTGCGTGTGGGCGGCAACATTGAAAACGACCTGTCCACGACCTCTCCGGAAGTCATCGCCGGACTACCGCCGGAAATGTTCATGTCCTTCATGGGCATGATGGTTGATCAGATCAAGGCTGAGAAGGCTGGCAATGCGACGATCAACCTGAAGCTCAGCGATGGCTCCAAGTTCATTCTTGACCTTCACAACGGCGTGCTGAACCGTGTCTACAACTTCCAGGCGCCGAAACCGGATGCCACGCTGGAAATCTCCAAGCTCGATTTCCTGGCCTTCGCATCCGGCAAGTCTTCGCTGGACAATCTGGCCGATGCCGGTAAGGCCAAGATTGGCGGCGATAAGGCCGCAGTGTCCAAGTTGAACGGCATTTTTGCGCTGGACCTGAAAAACAACATGAATCTTGTGTTGCCGCTGCAACCGGAAAATAGGGTTAAGTAATACGCTCAGGAGTCTCCTGCGGCAGTAGTTCGCGCGCGCATACAGGACAACTGCATGCGCGCGCCTTTTTCCCGGCAGAATCTGAACGAAACAACAAGCCGGCTCTTCATGAAGGGAAAGCAGACGTCCTGCTGCGGTAGAACAGATACGTCAGCCGAATGAATCATTGTTTCGGAGGTGAGCGATGAAATCGTTGATCCGCCATTGTCTGGTTCTGGTAATCGCAATTGGGTGCATTACCACTTCCCGTGCGCAGGCGGAAACGGCCGCCCAGGTCGCGCAGACTTCGCAAACATCACTGAAAAAGCTGTACGCCAAGGTGCCGGTGGCGAAAAAACTGGGAGCCAAGGCGATTGCCATTCTCGTTTTTCCTTCGGTGACCAAAGCCGGCTTGGGTGTAGGCGGCCAATACGGAGAAGGCGCGCTGATTCAACACGGCAAGGTTGTCGGCTACTACAACACCACAGGCGCATCCTTCGGCCTGCAGATCGGCGCGCAGCGGTATAGCTACGCGATGTTCTTCATGACCAAGAGTGCCTTGAATGCGCTGGAAAAGAGCGACGGTTTCGAGGTCGGCGTCGGCCCCAGCGTGGTGGTGATGGATGAAGGCATGGCGAAAAGCGCGACCACCACGACCATGAACGACGATGTGTATGCCTTCATCTTCAGCCAGAAAGGATTGATGGCGGGCTTGGGCATCCAAGGCAACAAGATCAGCAAGATCGAGAAGTAAGGTGAACGGACGTTGCGTCTGCAGAAAGCAGTGGCATACGTCAGACATGATGCCGGATGGAGTTGAATCGATTGCATGAAGTTTCTGTGCCGGGACGATACGGAGAGGAAGACTGATGAAACTTCATACTCTGTTGTTTTTTGCGCTTTTTGCGTTGTTGCTGCCTGTCGTCAATGCGGCCCCGGAGAAACAGGAAGCTGCCGAAGTTCGCCAGCTAAGCCTGGAAAATCGCCCGTGGAAAGGCGATTTCGATCAGATGCTGGAGCGCCGGATGATACGCGCGCTGGTGCCGTACAGCCGCACGCTCTACTTCAACGACAGGGGACGCGAACGCGGCGTCGCCGCCGACCTGTTGAGGTTCGGCCGGGATTCGTGCAAAATTTGTCAAAACTCCATATAACTATATGAATAAAAAGGAGTTTTAACTTTTCGCTTGATATCCTTCACTCAGGTATTTTCAGTGCCTTGATGCCTGACTGAATGGAGTGGTCCCAACGTTGGGACTTCAACATTAGTCTTTAAGCTTATTTCTGAGAATTGCCTCTTCCTTCGAGGTGAAACCGGCCTCGCAGATAATAAGATTTCTGCATTGGTGTGGAAATAATCCATCATCATCATCCAAAGCGACCCAAGGAATGTCGCGCCCAGCCAGATAACATTCTATTTCTCTAAAACGTATCCCATTAATGTCTTCAACACTCTCAATATCAATAATGGGAAGAACGTCAATTACTCTCGAAGCAATGTCCTGAGTATTTGCATGAAGTGCGCCACTAATTCGCACTGCAATGTAGCCATGCTTTCGCATTTCAAAGTGGCCACCTAGCCGCACGTAAAAGTAGCCATCGCCAAGGTGTGAGTTTTATCCACACGGAATATGCGTCCAGATTACGTTGTTTCGATGGCCTGGCCTGACTAGACGCTATCAACCTTCCGCCGAAAGGAAACTTCGCAGCTTCTTCGCTTCCGCATCGCCGAATCCGGCGACGCATTGAATCAAGTTGGCGCAGCCACTAGGGAACAGATCCAGGTCGTCATCAAGCGCAACCCAATTGTCAGAACTGCCGTTGAGATATTGGTGTATTTCTCTGAATCGAATGGCTTCCATATCAGCCAGGCTATGTATCTCAATGACAGGCAGCACATCAACGATTCTGCTTTGAATATCAGAGGAAAAGAGTGCTGCCAATGCAGAGAGTGAAAGGCTTTCGCGCCATGTGCTGCTAATTACGACATTCACATTCGGATAGTCACGGAGAACGCTTTCTAGACGGTCTCGATTTACAAATAGCTGACTCGAATCTTCCGGTGTTGGAAACGGGTGCAGTACTCCATCAAAATCCAAAAATAGAATCATCGACCGGCCTTGGCACCAAACTCTCGGCCAATCGGTTCGAAATCCATCACTTCGCCGCTATGCAGCTTAGGGTCAAAAAGTGCCAATTTCATCTCAAGCGCCTTCTCTCCGCTGGCGCTTTTCTCTGCAATGCGACGCATATGGAAACGTCTTTTCTTGGTCCTGTTTTTCATTTTCGATTCCGCGGTATCAGTTGTCGGTGGCATCGCATTCTCCGATATAGAAATTGCGTCACGCATCGCTTTCAAGTTGTACAAGCTCGTTTCGGTAGGCGGTCCAAGATCAAGATCTGGGCCGACTAATGGCTGAAAGAAGTCGCGCAAAAACTGACTACGTTCGCCATTCAGAAGCTGCAAAGCATAGAAGCTTTCCTGCTTCCGATCCCGGGGACCCGATGCCCGATATCGCAAGTGCTCAGCTAATTCACACAGCGCTTGTGACACAACCGGATAGTTGCACTCCTCAACATACATCCGGAGACCGGCATGCTTGACCAGGCTAAAGACACGTTCGGAGTAAAGCGCAAACAATCTTGCCCCTATCTGCCGATCGTTGAACTCGTCACCGAGCATGAGCAAAACACGGTAGATACTTTTCCCGCATTCCCATACCTGTTCGCTATCTTGGCGCTCGTAATTCATGCGCAACAAGATCGTCAATGCGGCCAAACTATCCACACTGGCACGACGCTCGAGAGACCCGAGATAGTGCCGTCCGCCTTTCAACCGAATCTCATTATTCGCTTCAAAAACGACGATTTGAATCTCGGGCACAAGATGTCGAAACCATCCGTGCTCTTGGCCGCTGATCGATCCCTTATGGCGCAAGACAGACCATAGTACGTGGTTGATTTCCCATCCTGATCCCGGAATCAGCTGGTTCGCATGCGTTATCAACGACTCACGAGGAACATGGAGACCTTGTGAATATTCAAGGTACTTGTTATTGCGAATCCTGATGCCGTGAATGTCGTGGTCGGACTTACCCGGCTCCAAATATCGTTGAACGTGACGAGGAATGTAGGTGCCGAGTTCATCGCCAAGGTATCGGAACCAATTGATTGTTCGGATTGCATCGACTTCATCATCGCGCCTTTTTGATCGTATCGTCGCCATTTACAAGTCGATAAAGTGTCAAGAACGGTTCGACTATAGATGGAATATCTCATTTATTCAATGAGTTACGAAATCGCGGATTATTAAAAAAGAGCGAAATTAAGGGGGGAATATATAGATTGGCTGCGCGTTTCTAGGTTGCTAAGCTTTCGATGACTAAACAACCCTGTAACAGCGAGTTACCAGCAGCGCCATGACCGACCTGAAGTTTGACGAACCGATGGCCACGTTGCTGGAGCGAGAGCTGATGCATCGCTATGGGCCGATGGTGTCCAATGATAATTTGCGCATTGTGTTGGGCTATCCGTCGAAGGAGGCGTTCCGGCAAGCGATTTTCAGAAAAACCGTCCCAATCCCGATCTTCGATATTGAAAACAGAAAAGGCAAATTCGCCTTGGTCAAGGATGTCGCTGCATGGCTTGCAGAGCAACGAGAACGAGCCGTTACGGAAATGAATACATCGTCCGGCGACAAGTGAAGGAGCGTCATCATGACTTAGCCCAAACCGCATAGCGGGGGGTAGAAACGACAAAGGCCTGTGAGCGTCAACTCACAAGCCTTTTGTACAGCGTTGGATCTCCAAGAACCGCGCTCAGTATCTCCCTTCCCAAATCCTCTGTCAACACTTTGAATTAATCGAAGTGCCTAGCCACGTCCGTGTGGCGCTCATGAAATTGCTGCCTTTGGCAGCGATAGATACAGCCATGGCCAACAGGAGAACCGACATGCGAAAAATTCGCGATGTCCTTGAGTGCATATTCACAAAAGAATTATCCGTAAGAGAAACGTCGCGGCTCTTACGCGTCGGTCGCAGGACCGTTACGGCATATGCGGAACGTTTTAAAACAGCGCAGCTATCGTGGCCATTATCGATTGACATCGATGACGATCAACTAGAGAAGGCCCTATTCCCTTCCACTGAAAGGCAAAAAAAGACCGATCCGCCGGTACATGATTTCGCAGCGGTCCATGCGGCGCTCGGGCAAAAAGGTGCAACGCTGGGAATTCTTTACCAAGAATGGCGAGAAGGCGTCCCGCTAAAAAATCAGATCAGCTATTCGCAGTTCTGCAGACGCTATAACCGATTTAGAAAATCGCTGCAGGTATCGATGCGACAAACAGCAGTGTTTGGCGAGGTCGCCTTCGTGGATTATTCCGGCAAGACGCTGGCCGTGACAGATCCTGATAGCGGAGAGCTGAAAAAGGTCCAGATATTTGTCGGTGTGTTGGGCGGATCAAATTACACATTTTGCGAAGCGACTTGGACCCAGACGTCGAGGGACTGGATTGGTTCACATTCGAGGATGTTTGAATTCTTTGGCGGCGTGCCACGTATTGTTGTTCCGGACAACTTGAAAGCTGGGGTTACCAAGGCAGACCGATTCGCCCCGGTGATTAACGAATCGTACAACGCGATGTGCCGCTATTACGGCACTTATGTCTTTCCAGCGCGTCCACGGGAACCGCGGGACAAATCAAAGGCGGAAGCAGGTGTGTTGCTGGCACAACGGTGGATTTTGTTTTCTTTGAGAAGCCGCAAGTTTTTTTCTCTGAACGAGATGAATCAGGAGATAGGTGCGTTACTGGAAAAACTGAACCGGCGTTCATTTCAGAAATTGCCTGGTTCGCGTTTCACAAAATGGCTGGAGTTCGAACAACCGGCCCTCATGCCTTTACCTGCACAGCGATACGAGTTTGCAGACTGGGGAAAGGTGCGTGCGGCGCAGGACTATCACGTTTGCGTCGACCGCCATTTCTACAGCGTGCCTTACCACCTCAAAGGTCACGAATTCGAATATTGCCTCACAGCTCACTCTCTTGACTTGCTGCACCGAGGCAAATGCATTGTCACGCATACGCGTAGTTTGGAGCCCGATAAGGCGACAACCCTCGCAGAACATCAGCACCCGAGTCACCGAGCGGTACTGCAGTGGAATGAGCCGCAAGCGTTGGCGTGGGCCACAACAGAAGTTGGGCTGAATACCGCAACGCTACTCAAGACGCAACCTGCCAAGGTCCGAGGTTACCTGCTGGGCTATCGCATCACACAAGCAATGAAAGAACTGTTTAAAAGCTATGGCAAGACCAGACTGGAAGAAGCATGCACTTATGCCGTGAAAAACAATGTGACTGGCACGCATGCGTTGCGCAACATCCTTTCCAAAAACTTGGACCAGTTGTTGAAGCACGATGAGCCGGAAAATCCAAGCGACATAGCCCACCAAAATATCAGAGGCGCCGACTACTACAGCGAACTTTTGCAATCGACAAACAATAAGGAAATCGAATCATGATCAATAACACTATTCAACAACTCGAAACACTGAAATTGTTTGGCATGGCCGAGGAGCTGAGTCGGCAAATCAACAATCCCAATATGCAGGACCTACCATTCGAACATCGGGTGAGAAGTATGGTGGATCACGAAACCACGTTACGTGAGAGCAAACGTCTGCAGCTTTTATTGAAAAAAGCCAGGCTACCGATCAATGCTTCCATAGACGATATCGATTACCGATCGCCTCGTGGGCTAGACAAATCCAGCATGCTCACTTTATCAACGCTCGACTGGGTACGGCTTCGACATAATCTGGTGATTACCGGTCCTACTGGTACGGGAAAAACATGGATCGCCTGCGCCCTTGCCAACTACGCTTGTCGGCTTGGGCTATCGAGTTACTTCGTTCGCGTACCGGTGTTGATGGAAAGCTTGCTGTCGGCTCGCGCTTCTGGGCTATTCAGCACGCGGCTGGAGCAGTTGAAGAAGTTCGACCTGCTGATTTTGGATGACTGGGGCATAGAGACATTCAGCAAACGTGCGCAGAACGACTTGCTCGAATTGGTCGATAGCAGGCTCAGTGCAAAGTCGATGATCATCACCAGCCAATTTCCCATGAGCCATTGGCATGACGCGCTGGATAACAAAACGGTCGCTGACGCCATCATGGACAGGATTGCGCATAGCTCGTACTCGATGCAGTTGAGCGGCGAATCTCTGCGAAAAATCAAGGGAGTGGTCACGAAAAAGACCGGAAAAGCAGCACTGAGCGAAAAGCAGACGCGCTGATGGGATCATTCGTATTTGAAGGTGCGCCATGGCGCACTTCCAAATACGAAAGCGATCGAGATGCTTAAATAGCTTTTTGATTCACTCGTTTGCTGAGTTCTTCCGCGCTCTCGCGTCGCTCGCTATATCGATCGACCAGATACGGTGATACGTCCCGCGTGAGAAATGTGAATTTGAACAATTCTTCCATTACATCGACGACACGTTCGTAGTAAGAGGATGGCTTCATACGCCCAACGTCATCGAACTCCAAGAACGCCTTGGCGACCGACGATTGATTAGGAATGGTGATCATGCGCATCCAGCGGCCAAGTATGCGCATCTGGTTCACGGCATTGAACGACTGCGATCCACCCGATACTTCCATCACGGCCAATGTTTTACCTTGCGTCGGCCGTACTGCACCGATGGCCAATGGGATCCAGTCGATCTGGGCCTTCATGATGCCAGTCATCGCGCCATGACGTTCCGGTGAGCACCAGACCATGCCTTCGGCCCATTCCGCAAGGCTGCGCAGTTCCCGCACCTTTGGGTGCGTATCCGGCTCACTGTCTGGCAGCGGCAAGTCACGAGGGTCGAACACCTTGACCTCGCCACCCATCACTTCGAGTAGACGCGCCGCTTCCATGGTCAGTAAACGGCTGTACGAGCGATCGCGTACTGACCCATACAGGAGCAGGAACCGCGGCGCGTGACGTGAGCTGCCTACACCGTGGAAATCCGCGTTAGTCGGAACCCGAAAATGTTCAGGCTGGACGTTCGGTAATTCAGTCGACACGTCGTCCCTCGCTGTCCGGTACTGCCTCACCGTCTTCTTTTAAGAACTGCTCCTTTTGCCGGTGGCGGCAGAAAGTCCAATACCAACTCCGATGGGCAGCACAGTTTAGTGCCTATTGGCGTGGCAACGAAGGGCCGATTGATCAGAATTGGAGTACGTACCATGGCGGTAGGCAGCTGTTCATCGCTTAACGCAGCTTAGGGTAATTAACGCAGCGCCAGTAGTATGGCAATCACGATGGGCGTCAGTATTAATGCGGCGCCATGGCAGGCCAACACCGCCGAGGCGGCCGCACCCAGTAAGATAATTAGCACAAACAGTTTCTGACCGTTGCTCAATGCTATCAGCTTGAACTTGGCCTATCTATTCGACTGGGATTGCACCTGAAAACGCACCATCTCAGGGCATAGCCTACGCAGATTATAACGGTTGTTCGCCTATCCTTTGAAAAGCAACAGTTCCTGTCTAAAATAGAATACTTCTCATTCTTGTCTGTCGATCATGCGTGTCGCCCGTTTTATATCTCCCTTACTTTTTATCGCTTGTTTCTTATTCTCCCTGGGAAGCACCACAGTCAGCCATGCGCAGGACGCGACCACACAAGACAAAGCCAAGCAGATCTGGCAGATCCTTGATTACTTGGCGGTAGATTACGGCGCGGCCGTCCAAAACGGCGCTGTCGCCAGCAAGGACGAATACGCAGAGATGCAGGAATTTTCCGCAAACGCCGAAAAGCAACTGTCCGAACTGCCTAAAACAGACGCCAGCGCAAAGCTCGTATCCGAAGCGAGCAAATTGCGGGAACTGATCGCGGCGAAAGCGTCGCCGGAGCAAGTGGCCGCGCAATCTCGTGCCCTGGCTGCAGACGTATTAAAAGTCTATCCGGTGCCGTTGTCGCCGACGCAGGCGCCTGATCTCAAGCGCGGAGCGGCTTTATATCAAGCAAATTGCGCCTCTTGCCACGGCGCTGCCGGGCATGGCGACGGTCCTCTGGCCAAAAGCTTGAATCCACCTCCGATCGCACTGTCGGATCACGAACGTGCACGGGAACGCAGCGTTTTTTCACTGCAGCAGATTATTTCGCACGGCGTGGCAGGCACGTCGATGCCAGCGTTCACGCAGCTGTCTGAAGACGACCGTTGGTCGATTGCATTTTTCGCGTCCACGATGTCGTACAGCGATGCCGACCGCGAAGCGGGCAAAAAAGCATGGACAGACAATGGGGCGCTGCGCAACGCGGTACCGGACCTGAACGCGCTGACACAAGCCACTGAGGCGGGACTGGAAAAACAGGTCGGTGCCGGTGCGCGTCCACTGCTGGCACACTTACGTAACGAACCTAGCCAGGTGATGGCCTCTAACGAAGATAGCCTCGCTTTGGCGAAGAAACGTCTGACTGAAAGCGTACAAGCTTTGCAGGCAGGCGATAAGGCCAATGCTTCCCGACTTGCCTTATCAGCCTATCTCGATGGCTTCGAGATTGCTGAACCGGCCCTGTCTGCCAAAAACAATGCGCTATTCAATGATCTTGAAAAAGGAATGGGTGCATTCCGGGCAATCGTCAATCGCGGTGATCTCGCAGGAGCAAAAGAGGCGGAACAAGCACTGCAAGTTAAGCTGACCCAAGCACAAGATGCATTAACAACCGCAACTGACGATCCACTTGCCACTTTTCTTGGCGCCTTCACCATTTTGCTACGCGAAGGGCTCGAAGCGTTGCTGGTCGTCGTTGCCATGGTTGCGTTTTTGAAGAAAGCCGACCGTCGCGACGTCTTGAAGTATGTGCATGCGGGCTGGGTAGTCGCTTTGGCTGGTGGCGGCGTCACGTGGGCCGTGGCGACGTATCTGGTCGATCTCAGCGGCGCCAGCCGGGAAATGACAGAAGGATTTTCAGCGATCTTTGCCGCCGTCGTTTTGCTGGGCGTTGGCATCTGGATGCATCAAAAAAGCATGGCTGGTCGCTGGCAGGCCTACGTGAAGGACAAGTTGTCTTCAGCGCTGAATGGGCGCTCGGCATTCATGCTCTTCATTCTGTCGTTCGTGACGGTATATCGCGAAGTCTTCGAGACGGTGTTGTTCTACGCTGCGCTGTGGACCGGTGGAAACGGGGCGTATATGTTATTGGGTATGGCTGCTGCCATTCTGATTTTGGCTGTCGTTGCCTTCATTCTCCTGCGGACATCCGCCCGACTGCCGATCGGTCAGTTCTTTGCTGCCAGCTCCGCGTTGGTCGCCCTCCTGGCCTTCGTCATGGTCGGTAAGGGCGTGGCGGCTTTACAGAAGGTCGGCGTATTCGACATCACGCCCATAACCTTCCCGCAAGTCGATTTACTTGGCATTTATCCTACGACGCAGACGGTTGCTGCCCAATTACTAATATTGGCCATCATTGTTGCAAGCGTAATGTACAACGTACGGTCTGCCAGAATGTAGACGGCGTCTTAACGGGGCCAATAGCGTCATTGCCGTTTGGCTCGGTTCGTATTGCCCGATTTGAATTGTTCGACGGCGAGCGCATGCAGTACCCCACATTCGCTTGACCTGCGCTGTGCATCACAACGGCGACGCAGACCGGCAAGTTGGCTTTGCAACGTCTGCAACGCTTGCATCTGCCGCTCTACGTCGAACAAATGGTCGTCGATCAGCTGATTCACGTCATCGCACAATAAGTCCGGCTTGTCTTGCAACTCAATGAGTCTGGCTATTTCTTGCATGGCCAGCCCGAGTGCGCGGCAATTGCGGATAAAGAGCAGACGCTCCAAATCTTGTTCGCCATAGACACGGTAGTTCCCCGGCGTGCGTCCAGGATTACCCAACAGCCCCTTGCTCTCATAGGGGGAACCGCAGAATTCGGAAAAAATCGTACGCTAAGCTAACGGTGTTCTCGTGACAGCTCTTTGACTAGGCTTTCTAAGGGGTCGTCTCAGAAAACGGAAAATAAAGCACGCTAAGGCATAGCCGAACCTGCCAAGCTT